>QLTU01000083.1 GCA_003268905.1 Acidovorax defluvii | reverse complement strand
GAACGCACCAAGCCCCACGTCAACGTGGGCACCATCGGTCACGTGGACCATGGCAAGACCACACTGACGGCGGCCATCGCCACGGTGCTGTCGGCCAAGTTTGGCGGCGAAGCCAAGGCCTACGATCAGATCGACGCAGCGCCTGAAGAAAAGGCCCGCGGCATCACGATCAACACCGCCCACGTGGAATACGAAACGGCTGCCCGCCACTACGCTCACGTCGACTGCCCCGGTCACGCCGACTATGTGAAGAACATGATCACCGGCGCTGCCCAGATGGACGGCGCCATCCTGGTGTGCTCGGCCGCTGATGGCCCCATGCCCCAGACCCGTGAACACATCCTGCTGGCCCGCCAGGTGGGCGTGCCTTACATCATCGTGTTCCTGAACAAGTGCGACATGGTGGACGACGAAGAGCTGCTCGAACTCGTCGAAATGGAAGTGCGCGAACTCCTCGACAAATACAACTTCCCTGGCGACGACACCCCGATCATTCGTGGTTCCGCCAAGCTCGCCCTCGAAGGCGACAAGGGCAAGCTCGGCGAAGAAGCCATCATGAAGCTGGCCGAAGCGCTGGACACCTACATCCCCACGCCCGAGCGCGCTGTGGACGGCGCCTTCCTGATGCCCGTGGAAGACGTGTTCTCCATCTCCGGCCGCGGCACCGTGGTGACCGGCCGTATCGAGCGCGGCATCATCAAGGTCGGCGAAGAAATCGAAATCGTCGGTATCAAGGACACCGTCAAGACCACCTGCACCGGCGTGGAAATGTTCCGCAAGCTGCTGGACCAGGGCCAGGCTGGCGACAACGTCGGTCTGCTGCTGCGCGGCACCAAGCGTGAAGACGTGGAGCGCGGCCAAGTGCTGTGCAAGCCCGGCTCGATCAAGCCCCACACCCACTTCACCGCTGAGGTGTATGTGCTGAGCAAGGACGAAGGCGGCCGTCACACGCCTTTCTTCAACAACTACCGCCCTCAGTTCTACTTCCGCACGACCGACGTGACTGGCGCCATCGAGCTGCCAGCCGACAAGGAAATGGTCATGCCTGGCGACAACGTGTCGATCACTGTGAAG
>QLTU01000082.1 GCA_003268905.1 Acidovorax defluvii | reverse complement strand
TGTCGCATCCCGGACGATCATAGGGTCGCTTGTGAAACAGATGCGGGTGTGTCTGATACCACTCTTTCATCGCCTGCATCGGCGTATTGCTCTTGAGTGCTGACTGCGGCAGCTGGTGGTTGTACAAGGCCACATAGCGCAGCAAGGTCTGCTCCATGTGCTCGCGGCTGTTGAACCGGTGGGTCTTGAGCACATCGGCAATGCGGCCATTGAATCGTTCGACCATGCCATTGGTTCGCGGTGTTCTGGGCTTGGTCAACCGGTGTTCGATTCTCAGTTCTTGGCACAACCGGTCGAACTCATGGTTGCCGCTGGGCTCGCGCTCCCTGCTGGCAAACAGGCGGTCCGTGAACTCCTTGCCGTTGTCGGTCAACAACTTGGTGATCCTGATCGGACAGGCCTTGTGCAGCGCCTTGAGGAAGGCCTGTGCACTGGCGGCTGTCTTGTTGGCCTTGAGCTGCACAAACACCCAACGCGTGGCCCTATCGATAGCCACGAACAGGTAGCGCCGTTGCGATTCGTCCTGCATCTGGGGCAGGTACTTCACGTCCATGTGCACGTAGCCTGGCTCGTAGCTCTTGAACGCCTTGTGCACAGGCTGTGGCTCTTGGGGCTTCAGGGCGTTGAGGTTGCCCGCCCCATGGCGGCGCAGGCACCGGTCCAGGCCCGAGCGTGAGACATGGGGGCAAATGAACTCGCGCGTGACCGCCAGCAGATCATCCAGGGGCAGCAGCAAGGTGCGCCGCAGGTGAACCACCACGACCTCTTGCGCAGGTGTGAGCACGGTCTGCAGGCGATGGGCCGTGTGGGAACGGTCCCCAAAGACAGAGCGCTTCTTCCACTTGTAGACCGTCTGCTCGGTAATCCCATAGCGTTGGGCCAGGACACCGGCTGTCTCGTCGCTGGCCGCGATCTCGGCCCGCACTGCAGGTGTGGTGCGGGCGTTCTTGTGCAGGGCTATCAACATGGCTTCACTCCCAGGGGCGATTGCAAGGACTCTATCAACTCCTTCAAAACAGATCGGGCTATGAAGAGTGGATAGCGTTTAGAGTCTATGCAATCGTCCGGGATGCGACA
>QLTU01000081.1 GCA_003268905.1 Acidovorax defluvii | reverse complement strand
AAGGGGTATCCACTTAGCTCCAGTGGCACCCCGGATGCTGTGTTTTTATCCAGCAATAATATCTGACTCCCGCTCGTCTGTCTTCTTGCTCACCACATCCGCATAAGTCACCGGCGGCGTGACCACCGCTTGCTGCAGCAAGCGATAAAACAGCATCCCCCGCGAGTTCGAGGTTCGCCGGTTAAAGCGGAACACGAATTCATCGAGATAGGCGTCCAGGTGCTCGGGCTGCACGGACCCGTGATGCGTCCCCAGCACCCAGCGCTGCACCAACGAGGCCACCCGATGCACTCCCGCCATCGACACATGGGCTGGCACACCTGAACCCAGCATGACGGTGCGCTGGTGGGTGTATCCCAGCTCTTCCAGCGCGCGGTAGGCTGCTGAGCCGTCCGTGCGTACATGGGTCCCGGGCTCGACCACCTCCTGAACAAAGGGAACGACGTAGGAGGCGGAGTCTCGGGCTATGCGACGCAGCCGGATGCGTCCAAACCCCTTGGGCTCCACGACCTCCACTGCCATGGCCACCAACACTTTGGTGGTGCTGCTCTTGCGCCCTACAGGGGTGATGGGTTTTTTGCGGTCCGTGATGGACAGGTAGGTTTCATCCACCTCGACAAGCCCCTTGAGCTTGTCCCTGCCTGGTCGAACCATGGCGCGTCGAAACCGGTGCAGCATGGTCCAGGCTGTCTGGTAACTGCCCAAGCCCAGAACGCGCTGCAGCCCCAAAGCGCTCACGCCTTGCTTCTGATTGGTCAGATACCAGGCAGCTGCCAACCACACCCGCAGTGGCGTTCGGGTCTTGTCAAAGATGGTCCCGGAGGTCACTGTTCCCTGGTACTGGCAAGCCCGACACATCAAGCGGGTGCGGCTGGCTCGGTACACATCCCCCGTATTGCCACAGCGCGGACAGATGAAGCCATGGGGCCAGCGCAGCTTCTCCAGAAAGGTCAGGCAGGCTTCTTCGGTGGCAAACCAGTCAAGAAATTCGTTCCAGGTGCGGGGGTAGTCCTGTCCGGGAGTGGGCGCTAATATCTGGGTTTCCATCCAGTTATTCTGGCATTGCTGGAGCTAAATGGATACCCCTT
>QLTU01000080.1 GCA_003268905.1 Acidovorax defluvii | reverse complement strand
TATTGATCCGGCGGGAATTATTCATGAGGCCGCATAGGCGACATGCTTGTCGCCAAAGTACTTCCGGACCCGCTCTGGCGTGTTCTCCAACATCGTCATGTGTTCTGTCGCCGCCGCGCGCAGCTTGGCCTTGGTTCGCACCGGAACCTTGCTGCCAATCGCATGCTTCAAATCGGCATTGAGCCGCTCCTCTGGGTTGAGTTCGGGGCTATAGCTGGGCAGGTAGAACAACTCAATGTCCTCTTTGCGCTGGGCCGACCACTCCTTGACAGGCTTGCTGTGGTGCACCCTCAGGTTGTCCAGAATCAGGAATATCTTCTTGCCCTGTGACTCCTTGATCAAGGCCTGCATGAACTCGATCAGTTTGTCTGAATTGAACGCCTCGTCAATGATCATCCAGCGCGTTTTGCCCTGGTTTGTGACGGTGGCAATCATGGAGAGTTTTTGCCGTGTGCCACCCACTGCCCGCGTCACCGGCGTCTGGCCTGCTGGTGCATAACTTCTGCCACGCACATCTGTGTTGACCAAGGCCGTTTCATCACCCCAATGGATCTCTGCGCCTTCACGCTTGGCCCTGGCCTCGATGGCGGGGTATTCATCTTCGAGCCAGGCCTGGACGGCCTCAGGCCTCTGCTCGTAGGCTTTTTTGATCGGCTTTTGCGGCGTAAAACCCCAGCGCGCCAGATAGTCGCCCACCGCCCGCACGGATAGCTTGAGCCCCAGGTCGCGTTCGATGAGTTCGCGCACTGCGGGCCGACTCCAAAGGGCGAACTCCATCTTGATCTGCTCTGGGCGCTTGTCGATGATGGTCATTCGAATGACGCGCTCTTGCTCAGCGCTCAGGCTGCGTCCACTGCCCAGCTTCTTTCCCCTGGCGTTAGGCTTGAGTGCAGCCGCCCCGCCTTGCTCGAACAGGCGCAGTGCAGTGTTGACCCCAGACCAACTGAGCCCAGTTTGCTCAACGATCTGCATCACGCCAACACCTTTTCGATGCAAGCGGATGACCTGCTTGCGACGCTCATGCAGTACTTCCCGCGACTGCTTGCGTGCATCTTCTTTTTCCATGAACTTTGGAGTCATGAAATCAATACAAGTTCATGAATAAATCATGCCTGGTCTATAG
>QLTU01000079.1 GCA_003268905.1 Acidovorax defluvii | reverse complement strand
TAGTACATCGTTTCCGCAAAAGCTTTACGTTTCAGCCATTTGGAAGTCGAAGCTCTTCCATTGGAAGCGAACGGGTTGGGCATTCATCTCGTCGATGCCTTTGAGGATGCGCAGCTTGAGTTCGTCGAGCGAAGCGACCCGGATGTGCCGCAGGAACGAGCGAGCCATCTTCGAGAAGGCCGACTCGACGAGATTGAGCCAGGAGCCGTGCTTTGGGGTATGCACGTACTCGAAACGTCCGGGGCGACTCGCCAAGTAGGCCATCGTCTCCTTGGAGATGTGGGCGCTGTGGTTGTCCAGCACGACGCGGATAACGGCCTCGCTCGGGTAGTGCGCATGCAGGCGTTCGAGCAGTGCGATGAACTCGCGACTGCGATGGCGCGGCTCGACGTTGGCGATGATCTCGCCGCTGTGCAGGTCCAGCGCTGCAATGATCGACAAGGTGCCGTGGCGCACGTATTCGTGATCACGCCCCACGCCGGGGTGTACGCCGGCCACCGGCGGCAGATCGGGGGCTGTCACGCCGAGTGCCTGCACGCCCGGCTTCTCATCGACGCTGACGGTATAGATCGACGCGGGACGCGCGTCGTGGACCGCATCGGCGCGGTACAGGTTCACGTCGCGATAGACCATCAGCACTTCGGCCATCTTGCGCTCGAACTGCGCGTCGCGCCGCTCAAGGTAGTAGCGCACGCGGTGTGGCTTGAGTTCGTGGGCGTCGAGGATGCGCCAGACCGTGGTCTTGCCCGCCCGAGCCAGTCGCGCGAAGCCCGCGCTGTGTGCGTTCGCGCTGACGTGCGCGGCCAACGCCGACAGCGTCCACAGCTCTGCGGCGTAGCCCAAGTCCTTGGGCTTGCGACAAGCCAAGTCCACGACCCACGCACGAGCGTCATCGGTGATTTGCGGTGGGTGCGGCCGGTGGTAGCGATCCTGCAACCCCGTCGCCACACCCGTCGCCAAGGCCTTGTCGATGCATTTGTAGATCGTCGGGCGGGATGTACCCAGTGCGCGCTGTATCTGCGTGGGCGATTGCCCATCGGCGTACGCCAGCAGCACCCGGGCTCGTTCGACTTCGCGCGTCGGCGCCGTGCGCGAGCCCGCAAGTTCGTCGAGTATTGCCTTGTGCTCCCCGCTCAACACCAACGCCGCTCGCCCCGTCCGTCTTGCCATGCCAGCCTCCAAAAGGAATCGCTGGGTTGGCATGATCGCACATGATCACATTTACGTAAATGTTTTAACGGAACGATGTA
>QLTU01000078.1 GCA_003268905.1 Acidovorax defluvii | reverse complement strand
CAGAGGTGGCCGCGCAATTTCAGGCAGACCGATAGGTGGACACTCTGCTTCGTAGCCACGGGCCAAAGGCCCGAGAAAGCAGAAGTGCCATGAGCAGAAGACCCCGCCGCAACCACTCAGCCGTATTCAAAGCAAAGGTGGCGCTCGACGCCGTGCGCGGCGACAAGACGCTGGCCGAGCTCGCGAAACTGCACGATGTGCATCCGAATCAGATCACCGACTGGAAGAACCAGTTGCTCAAGGGCGCGGCCAACGTGTTCGGCGCCGAGACGGCCGAGCCGACGATCGACCTCAAGGAGCTGCACGCCAAGATCGGCCAGCAGTCATTGGAGATTGATTTTTTGTCCGGCGCGCTCACCAGGGTCGGCCTGCTGAGCGCAAAGCGATGATCGACCGCTCGCACGCCTTGCCCGTCGTGCGCCAGGCCCAACTGGCAGGCCTGAGCAGGGCCAGCGTCTATTACCTGCCGCGAGCGACGTCCGACGCGGACCAGCAGTTGATGAAACGCATTGACGCCATCCATCTCGAACACCCTTTCGCTGGCGCCCGGATGCTGCGCGATCTGCTCGCGCGAGAGGGATTGAACATCGGCCGACGACACGTGGGAACGCTGATGGCCAAGATGGGCATCGAGGCGCTATACCGCAAGCCCAACACCAGCAAGAAGCACCCGCACAACAAGGTGCATCCGTACCTGCTGCGCGGTCTCAAGATTGAGCGTGCCAACCACGTCTGGGCCACCGACATCACATACATCCCGATGGCTCAAGGCTGGGTCTATCTGTGCGCCATCGTCGACTGGGCGAGTCGGCGCGTTCTGGCCCATCGGATCTCGATCACGATGGAGACGGACTTCTGCCTCGAAGCGCTGCACGAGGCCTTCGCGAAGCACGGGCAGCCCGAGATCTTCAACACGGACCAGGGCAGCCAGTTCACGAGCCTCGACTTCACGAGCGCGCTCGCGGAGCGCGGCATCAAGATCAGCATGGACGGACGCGGCAGCTGGCGCGACAACGTCTTCGTCGAACGTCTGTGGCGCTCGATCAAGTACGAGGAGGTCTACCTCCACGCCTACGAGTCGGTAAGCCAGGCCAAGGCCAGCATCGGCCGCTACATTGAGTTCTACAACATGCGTCGGCCGCACTCGGCACTGGACAAGAAGACGCCCGACGAGTTCTACTTCAGGTCGCTGCCCACGCTCCAGAAAGCAGCTTGACCGGCAACCCCAACGTTGCCTACACCGACATCAACCCCGCAGAGTCCCACTTAGCAAACCCGGGAAACTGTCTGAACAACCGGGGCCACCTCT
>QLTU01000077.1 GCA_003268905.1 Acidovorax defluvii | reverse complement strand
CGACATGATCAAGGGCGTTGCGTGCGCCACCATCGTGTGGCACCACCTGGCTTTTTACGGCCCCATGTCGGACATCGCGCAGCCGCTGGCGCCGGATTTGATGGCCTGGCTTTACGACTACGGGCGCATGGCCGTGCAGGTGTTTCTGGTGCTGGGCGGCTATCTGGCGGCGGCCAGTCTGGCACCGCAGGGACTTGCCCGTTTTGACAGCGCCAGCCAGCAGATTACACGGCGCTTTGTGCGGCTGGTGGTGCCGTATTCCGTGGCCCTGCTGCTGGCCGTGTTGGTGGCTGCGCTGGTGGGCAGCTGGATGGATCATCCCTCGGTACCCGGTGCGCCCGACCTGGGCCAGCTGGTGGCCAATGCGCTGCTGCTGCAGGACATCGTGGGCGAAGAGGCCTTGTCGGCGGGGGTTTGGTATGTCGCCATCGACTTCCAGCTTTTTGCCGGCTCTGTGCTGCTGCTTGCGCTGGTGCGGTCCCTGTGTGGCGATGGGGGCGCGCGGCACGCTGGCTGGCTGGGGCGTGCGCTGGTGGTGGTGGGCGCGGCCATGTCCTTGCTGGTGTTCAACCGCGAGCCGCAGCTTGACATGTGGGCCCTGTATTTCTTTGGGGCCTATGGGCTCGGCATGATGGCTTGCTGGGCCGTGCAGGCCCCGCGTGCGGGCGGGTGGATGGCCACCATCACCCTGCTGGGCATCGCTGCCCTGGTGCTGGACTTCAGGGCGCGCATTGCCGTGGCGCTGGTGACGGCACTGGCCCTGGCGTGGGCGCTGCGTTCACCCCGCTGGCGGCAGTGGCAGGGGTTTGCGCCCGTTGTGCGGCTCGGTCAGATGTCGTATTCGGTTTTTCTGGTGCATTTTCCGGTGTGCCTGCTGGTCAATGCGGTGGTCAGCCATGTCTGGCCGCAATCGCCCGAATGGAATGCGCTGGGCATGCTGGCCGCGTTTGCCCTGTCGCTGTTGGCAGGGAAGCAGCTGTACGCGCGTGTGGAACGCCACGTACCGACCTGGACCACGGCGCTGCGCTGGCAGGCCGGGCTGGTGGGCACCGGCATGCTGGTGGCCGTGACGACCAGCCTGATCGCCTGATCATTTGATCACTCGCGCCTTCATGTCGATTTTTCTTGGGGGTGCGGTGCCGCCTGGCTGACAGGCGCTGTGAGAAGGCGAGCACTGGTCACGAGGCCCACACAACTTGTCGATGGCCATGCCTCACACAAGTGCGGTTGCCCGTGCCGGTCAGCGGTGCAGCTCGCCCGCGCTTTCGGGTTGGTAGACGATGCTTTTCACCCGCACCGTCATCGACTTGCCGCCCGGGCCAGG
>QLTU01000076.1 GCA_003268905.1 Acidovorax defluvii | reverse complement strand
AGCGCCTTGACCAGTTCCGGCACGGCCGCAAACAGGTCCGCCTCCAGCCCATAGTCGGCCACGCTGAAGATCGGCGCCTCGGGGTCCTTGTTGATCGCCACGATCACCTTGGAGTCCTTCATGCCCGCCAGGTGCTGGATCGCACCCGAGATGCCCGCTGCGATGTACAGCTGCGGCGCCACGATCTTGCCGGTCTGGCCCACTTGCCAGTCGTTGGGCGCGTAGCCCGCATCCACCGCAGCGCGGCTGGCGCCCAGAGCTGCACCGAGCTTGTCGGCCAGCGGGGTCATGACTTCGTCGAACTTTTCCTTGCTGCCCAGGGCGCGGCCGCCGGAGACGATGATCTTGGCGGCGGTGAGTTCGGGCCGGTCGCTCTTGGCGATTTCGCTGCCCATGAACTTGCTCTTGCCGTCGTCTGCTGTGGCAGCGGCGGTTTCCACTGGTGCGGTGCCTCCCGTGGCGGCGGCGGCGTCAAAGCCGGTGGTGCGCACGGTGATGATCTTGACGCTGTCTGCGCTTTGCACGGTGGCAATGGCGTTGCCGGCGTAAATGGGGCGCTCGAAGGTGTCTTGGCTCACCACTTTGGTGATGTCGCTGATCTGGGCCACGTCGAGCTTGGCGGCCACGCGGGGGGCCACGTTCTTGCCGCTGGCGGTGGCCGGGAACAGGATGTGGCTGTAGTTGCTGGCCGCATTACCCTGGAGTGCCAGCACCTGCGCGGCAACGTTTTCTGCCAGGCCGTGTTCCAGGCCGGGTGCGTCGGCGTGGATGACTTTGGCAACGCCGGTGATCTGGGCGGCTGCCTGTGCGGCGGCGGCTGCGTTGTGGCCGGCGATCAGCACATGCACGTCGCCGCCGCAAGCCACAGCGGCGGTGACGGTGTTGAGGGTGGCGCCCTTGATGGTGGCGTTGTCGTGTTCAGCAATAACGAGAGTTGTCATGACAGTCGTCTTTCTCTTGAATCTTGGAGGGTGTCGGCATCAACCGCGGTCTTCGATCAACCGGGGCCGATGCGCGGGACACCGAGGAAGGGCCGCCCCGCACCGAGGGTGTCGTCCCACTTGGGGGAAGGCGCGAAGCGACTCAGGGGGGTCAAATCACTTTTGCTTCGTTCTTGAGCTTGTCGACCAGGGCAGCGACGTCGGCCACCTTGATGCCGGCACCACGTTTGGCAGGCTCGCTGACCTTCAGGGTCTTCAGGCGCGGGGCCACGTCCACGCCAAGGTCTTCGGGCTTCATGGTGTCCAGCTGCTTTTTCTTGGCCTTCATGATGTTGGGCAAGGTGACGTAGCGGGGCTCGTTCAGGCGCAGGTCGGTGGTGATGACGGCAGGCAGGCTCAATGCCAGGGTTTCCAGGCCGCC
>QLTU01000075.1 GCA_003268905.1 Acidovorax defluvii | reverse complement strand
GGTTCTCTTCTATTTCGGGTGGCGTACAACATTCCCCACTGAGTCCATGGTCAGGCCCTTGCTTTTAGCAGAGGATTGCCCGGCAGGTGGGTAAGTTTGCCGGCGATCAGGAACGCCATGGCGATGAAGTGATCGGTCGTGCCGTATCCCCGCGCCTTGGCCTTGGCCGCTTGAAGCAACGAGTTGACTGCTTCCACATAGCCGGTGTGCAAGTGGGCTGCGTCAAACGCCTTGAGGATCCCGGCCCAGTGCTGCTTGATGGTCTTGGCCAGATCCTTGAAGGGTGCCAAGCGGCTGCGCTGCGCCCAGTGCAGCCACTTTGTGAGGGCCTGCGCACTTTGCTCTGCTGCATCAGAGCGTGCACTTCTGTAGATGTCACGCAGCGCCTCCTTCAGTCGCCACGCTCTGGCGGTCTTCAATCGGGTGTGGGGCAGCCAATCCATCTTGTCCTGCTCCTTGAGCGTCCACCTGGCCTTGTCTTTGAGCCAGCACCAGCGGGTCTTCTTGAGCCAGCGCTCGCCCCGGGCTTCCTCGCGGCGCACGGCATCGACCGCCCGGTTGGCCAGTTGCACCACATGGAATCCGTCAAAGGCGATGGCCGCCGTCGGCAGGTGCTGGGCGGCCCCTGCGATGAAGGCTTTGGACATGTCCATGCACACCACCTCGATGGCCTGTGGCTGGCCTTGGTGGCTCTTGAGGTCTTCGGTAAATCGCTGCACGGTGCTGGCATCCTTGCCAGGCGTGGCATGGATCAGCCGTGCTTTGTCCAGATCGTGCACCAGCGTGATGTAGCTGTGGCCTTTGGCGCAGCTGGTCTCATCAATACCGATGACCTTGACATTCGCGTAGCTCTCCTGGGCCCGGGCCAAACAGACATGGGCGTCGATCTGGCGCCACACGGTGTTGTCCGCACAGCGCAGGATGCGTGCGCACGCCGACACCGGCATCTCCCGGGCCAGCGTCAGTGCCAGCGCCTCGAACATGAGCGTGAAGCGGCTACCCTCGCGTGCCCAGGGCACGCTCAGTTGGGTGGTGGCACCGCAGACGCTGCAGGCCACGCGGGGCAGCGAGCAGTGCACGTAGGCCTCGAACTGAAAGAAGTCCAGATGCCGCCAGCTGCGCTGGCGGTGGTCATGGAGCTTTTGATCAGCGGCTGAGCACGCCGGGCATGCTGCACTGCCTGAGCGCCAGACAACGTACAGGTCGATGCGACTGCGCTCCACGTCCAGCGCAACACGCTCTACCGCCCAGGGGGCTGCAAGGCCTAACGCTTGGCAAAACAATGCTTCTTGCATCGGAACGGCTCCTGTTCAGGGGGTGTCAACAGATTTTTTTGAACTGTAGCGCTCCACCCGAAACGGAAGAGAGCC
>QLTU01000074.1 GCA_003268905.1 Acidovorax defluvii | reverse complement strand
GAAAGTCAATGAAATCAACGATCTACCAACACCACCTCCGCGCCAGTGCTAGCTTTTCGTACCGTCACTTATTGCACTGAAAACGAGGAGACCCCTACTAAGATCTATGATTTATTGACCTCTTAAATAGTATGTAATATCATGGTACATACTACAGTACGAAATAACGAGGTGAACCATGGCCCGAGCCGGAATCTACAAGTCTGAAGTGCTGCGTGCCCGCGATAAATTGCTGGCCGCAGGGCGCAATCCGTCCATCGATGCGGTGCGCGAAGAGCTGGGCAGCGGCTCCAAAACCACGATCCATCGCTACCTGAAGGAGATCGAGGAAGAGGAAGGGCCAGCCACCGGCAGCCGCGTAGCCGTCAGCGAGGCAATCCAGGACCTGGTGGGTCGCCTAGCCGCCCGCGTCAATGAAGAAGCGGAAGAGCGGGTCACCACGGCGCAGGCCAAGCACGCCGAGCAGCTGAGCCAACAGCAGCAAGCCGTCGCGGCCCTGAAATCCGAGGCGCTGGCCACGCGCCAGCAGCTGGAGCAAACCCAGCGGGCCCTGGCCGACGAAAAAAACGCTCACGGCAAAACCAGCGAAGCTCTGAGCCGCAAGACCCTGGAAAACACTCAGCTCGTCCAGCAGGTGGCCGACCTGCAGGAGCGCCTCGCGGCCGAAGAGCGCCATCGCCAATCCCTGGAAGAAAAGCACAAGCACGCGCGCCAGGCGCTGGAGCATTTCCGGGAATCCACAAAGGAGCAGCGCGACCAGGACCAGCGCAAGCACGAACAGCAGGTGCAGTACCTGCAGGCCGAGTTGCGCACCGTGAACGAGACCTTGGCCACCAAGCAGCAGGAAGCCGTCCATACCCTTCAGGAAAACGCACGCCTCCTGGGCGATTTGTCGCGCGCCCAGGGCGATCTGCACCAGGCTCAGGAAGAGGTGCGAGGCCTGCGGCCGCTCAAGGATGAACTGGGGTTTGCGCAAAGGCGCTCCGAGGAATTGGGCCGGCGCCTGGTTGAGCAGGACGCGGCCGTCCAGCAGCTCAGCACTTCCAAAGAGCAGTTGCAGGCCAAGGTCGACGAGCTGCTTTCCGCCAAACAACAGCTGGAACTGGCGCTGGCGACGGCCAGGTCATCCGTCACGGCCCAGGAGCAGGTCGTGGCCAGCATGCTTGAGCGCTTCAGTACGCCGGCGACTGGCCCTAATTTGGTTGCGAACCCGGTTGAAGAGGCCGGTCGTCCAGGGAAGAGAGAGTCGAAAAAGTCAACGGGGACAGGCACTTAAGCCTGTTTCTGCTGGGTTTTACATGAATCCCTGCCGACCCTCTTCCGGCAATCGAATGCCGCTTGAAACCCGTGAACGGTTCTTCCTGTTCCTGTGCGTTTCGATGAAAGATGACTGCAGGATGGATGCGAGCCTGG
>QLTU01000073.1 GCA_003268905.1 Acidovorax defluvii | reverse complement strand
TCAAGATACTTGGCAAACGCTTTGCGCACGAAGGGCTTGGGGGTGTGGTGGTCGCCCTGGCCGTCGAACTGACCCGCGCTGGCCAACTCTAGCCATCACTGTTCAATGGTTGCTCGGCGTAAAGGTAAATCTCGACTCCATATTCACGGCGAAGATCGATGTGTTCATCAAGCTCCCATTCACTAACTCCAAAATCTGTAAAAGCATTCAAAAAGTTAGCTGAATGGATAGGCTTGCCGAGCAGGCCCAATAAGGCAGCCGCATCGGGATAGGAGTCTTCATTTAAAGGCTTGGGGCACGACGGTAAAAAAAGGCCTTGAATAACTTCAAATATGCCCGGCGTTTCTGGCTGGCCAAATTCGCCTGGTTGGTAATTGACAATGGTATAGCGGTCAGCTTGCCACCAGCAGTCACGCCAACCGGCGTGCAATACACCGGCTTCGCCAGTCCGAAGCTTGTCGCGAGCTTGGGTTCGGGTGTCTTCCCAGTCGAGGCCGTAGGGAAGTGCGCCCTCGTAGCGCTTGACCTTGTTTTCAATTCCCGAGCAGGCAACAACCGAACGCAGCACAAGGTGCGATTTTCCCCAGCGACGTGGGCTCAGGTTGCGGACATAGGCGTCATCCTGAAAATACAGCATTAATCCCAGCTTGCTGATGAAAAAAGAGACTTCATAAGGGCTTTTGAAAAACTCTGGCGTTTCTGGGCGGCGTTGAATCCCGTTCGAGTCCAGAAGGTCAATGAGGCGCTCGTCATCCGCATGTACGCCGAGCAGGCTCGATAGTTGGCTGAATTCCATGCTCACATTTTGGAAGCGATAAACCAATAGGTAATGACGCGGGCTTTATTGGGCTCAGGCCATTCAATGGTGAGTTCCACTGAATTGCTTATTTTCCAAGAAAAAGGTCGCATCGATCCTTCTCTCACCTGTGTGGCTGGGCCTATTTTTTTTATCGCTTGATTCAATGATTCGGAAAATTTGATATTCTTGAAAAGTGGGCCGACATAGGGCTTTGTTTCATCATTGAAACCCCAGAACGCGCAATCAGTCATGATGAATGGTCCATCACCGCTGTCATGATATGGTTTTTCATAGACCTCTCCTTCATCCTCAAACGTAAATCCTACGCCTAACTCATTGGATTGGTAAATTCTGGTTTCAAGGTCTCTGTCATATTTTTGCACCTCACCCCAAACGATACCGAGTACGTCAAAAATTAATTTTACTTCCGGACTGTCATGCGATTTTCCAAGCGCCGCCATGAATTGTTCTGGCGTAGGGTATTTAATGGTCATTTCATAATTCCTTTCCATGGATCAATCGTATTTTTTCCGTCAAGCACATCATCAATCAATTTGTCGAAATATACGGATAGGCGTTTTAACCGCATGAGGCCAAGTATCGCACCGCGGAAGCGCCATCAAGCCGGCTGAGACACTCGATTTTCCCGCCCAGGTGTCAG
>QLTU01000072.1 GCA_003268905.1 Acidovorax defluvii | reverse complement strand
CGATGTTGGAGAACACGCCAGAGCGGGTCCGGAAGTACTTTGGCGACAAGCATGTCGCCTATGCGGCCTCATGAATAATTCCCGCCGGATCAATAAAAGAGCTGGTCGGGGAGCGGGAAGACGACTCGTTGCCGAAGGAGATTCAAGCTCTCCGGAAGGCGTTCGAGGAGTTGCTCGCAGACATGGGCGTGACTCTAGTTGTGTTCGTTGATGACCTTGACCGTTGCCTTCCTCATACGGCCATCGCGACCCTGGAGGCGATGCGACTGCTGCTGCACGTGAAGAACACTGCGTTCGTCATCGCTGCAGACGAGGCCATGATTCGAGGCGCTGTCCGTGCGCACTTTGCAGGCATGGACATCGAAAGCGGCCTGGTGACGAGCTACTTCGACAAGCTCATACAGATTCCGCTGAAGGTTCCTCGGCTGGGCGTCAACGAGGTAAAGGTCTACCTCGCGCTGATGATGGCCGACCTCGCCGTAAGGCAGCAGCAACTGACCCCGAAGTTTCAACCCCAAGGGCAAACGGCACTGCTCGCTCTGTTGAAAACGGCCTGGGGCAAGGGCATTACGCGAGAGGATCTGACCAAGGCGTACGGGGATGGAGCGAAGAGCATCGCCACTGCGCTCGACATAGCCGACCAACTTGCTCCTTTGCTGGTCAGCGCAAGCGACATAGCGGGCAACCCTAGACTCATCAAGCGATTCATGAACAACTTGATGATTCGGTTGACCATCGCAAAGGCCATGGAAATGCCTATCGCGATTGAGCAGCTTGTGAAGGTCCAGTTGCTCGAACGCGTTGCATCGCCAGCGGCCTTCGAGTTCTTCGTGAAGGCTGTCGCCTCAAACCCTGATGGCAAGGCGGAGTTCCTGGAAGCGCTGGAGCGCGCAGCTCAGGCTGACGAAGAGTACATCACTCCGCACCCGTCCTGGTCCACGCCCTTCTATAAACAGTGGGTGCGTCTAAGCCCGCGCCTCAGCGGCTCTGACTTGCGTGCACTTCTGCATCTCAGCAGGGACCGTTCGCTGGGCCTGGCAGCGTACGACGAACTGTCCGAGGAGGGCAAGCGCCTGCTTGAGGCAACGATGGAAGCCAAGGAAGTCTCCAGGGTCCTAGTGCCACAGCTCATGGCCCTCGGCCAGGCAGACGTATCTCGCATCCTCACCCGAGTGATTCGTAAGGCCCGGGACGGCCAATGGAACTCTGTCGACCTCCTTCGGTGCCTCAATTGCACCGAAGCGCATCCTGAGCTGGGAGAGCAGTTTGTTCAAGCGCTTGAAGAGATTCCGCCGGGTAGCAGGCCCTACGCAATCCTGCCCAAGCTGAAGAGCAAGCCGTGGGCAGCCTTGTTGCTCGCAGATTGGCGTGACGACCCTGAGTCTGCGGAGCAGGTCAAGACTTACCTCAAATCCTCCAAGGCAGGAAATTGATGGGAACCTCCACTTCAAGCCGCGGCCCCGGCCCGAATGTGAGTCTTGACCCCCCGTGGATTGACGATGTCCTTGACGGGGTCTCCTCGTTTTCAGTGCAATAAGTGACGGTACGAAAAGCTAGCACTGGCGCGGAGGTGGTGTTGGTAGATCGTTGATTTCATTGACTTTC
>QLTU01000071.1 GCA_003268905.1 Acidovorax defluvii | reverse complement strand
CGGCAAGCGAGCGCTCAACCTTCCTTGGCCGAACGTGTTTCGAGGCCCAAAACTCGTGCCATACTTGGCCTCATGCGGTTGAATTTCCTATCCGTGTCTTCGCGTTCGGGCGCGCGTTCGCCTGAGCGGGCGGGGTGGGGGTCAGCCACGGTGGTGGGGTGCAGGACGTGCGGTGGTTGTCAAGCGTGCAAGGATAGCGGAATGCGCGCAGCCATCCAGCGGTGCGCGCATGCTGTGTACCCGATGTTCTTTCGCACCAAAGCCTTGGTGTCAGCCCCGGCGGCGCATACGCCAAGCGCCCAGACCTGCCATGAGCAGGCCCATCAGTGTCAGGCCATACCAGTCGTTGGCCGGCACGGCCCTGACTGTTGCTGGGGTGACGGGCTGGCAGGTCATGCCGGTGGCTTGTGATGCAAAGCCGGTGGAGCCGCCAAAGTCGTACACGGCAAACACGATTTCGTTAAGGCCTGGTCGCCAGTCTGAGTTCAGGGTTACGGGCAAACGCTGTGTAGTGCGGTAGTTTGTGGCTGGGTCGGCCGGGCCAAAGCCCACCAGCAGCGGGCTGCCTGCCTGCACCCGGGTGCCGTTGATGTAGATGGCCCACAGCTGGTCGTCGGCAGCCACCTCGTATTTCAGCGCGAAGCGGGCCAGATCCACCGTGGCATCAAGCGTGATTTGCTGGCGCACGTAGTAGTGGTGGGGGTTTGTGGATGAGGCGCCGCTGGGTGTCATCGAAATCCAGCTCATGTTCCCATCCCAGCGGTAGCCCTCGGGGTCGGTGGGCGGCTCGGGCGGGTTATCCAGCGGACCGGCAGAAACGGCCTGGACATACCCCGTGGCCGGTGGCGTGGTCATCGGTGGCGTGGTGCGGTCGGGCTGTGGCCCAACTTTGGCGATGGACCAAGCGCCTGAGCCTGTGGCTAGCGCATTCAGTGGTGTGCCGCATGTCACCACTGCCTGCTGGTGCTGGGCATGTGCGGCGGCGCTTGACAGTGCCAGCGCTGAAAATGTTGCGACGAGAGTTGAAACCCGCTGCATAAAAAGAGCTCCCTGAACGAAAAGTGATGAATGTGACTGATTCTATCGACCAAGTGTCGAAGTGTGTCTTTTCCCACACCACCGACTGCGGGCCGTCATCAGGGTCAAGAAGGGCCTGTTCCCCTGGGCCGCCTCGGGCCGCGCCATTGCCAACGGGCGTGACGAAGGCTTCACCAAGCTCCTGTTTGATGATTCGCCCGAGGCCCATGGCCACGGCAAGATTCTGGGCGGTGGCATGGTCGGTACCCACGCGGGCGACATGATCGGCGAGATCGCCCTGGCCATCGAGATGGGTGCGGACGCTGTCGACATCGGCAAGACCATCCACCCGCATCCCACGCTGGGCGAGAGCATCGGCATGGCGGCGGAGGTGGCGCATGGCAGTTGCACGGATGTGCCGCCTGCGCGCAAGTAAGTCCGCAGCCAAGCTACCCTGCCAAGGCCCGAACTGGCGACGGTTCGGGCCTTGTGCTTTGCGTACCCAAACAATCGCCGCAGAATACTGTGCATTTGTAAGGGGTATCCATTTAGCTCCAGCAATGCCAGAATAACTGGATGGAAACCCAGATATTAGCGCCCACTCCCGGACAGGACTACCCCCGCACCTGG
>QLTU01000070.1 GCA_003268905.1 Acidovorax defluvii | reverse complement strand
TGTTGGCGCCACTTGAATTCTGACCCACCCTGCCGATCCAATATTGACCCAGGGCGGATTGCTGAATTTGGAATCAGCAACTGTGGATAAGTGTAGCCAGTAGCCCGTTTAGAACGGTTCGTCTGGCTCTGCTGATGCCGGTGCAGTTATGCTGCCTTTGCGTGCACTCTCTCTGGCCTTGATGCGTGACTTCGCCGCCAGGGTGCTGTGGCGGAAGCGGTGGGACTCATTTCCGGTCTCCACGATATGGCAGTGATGGGTCAAACGGTCCAGGAGCGCTGTGGTCATCTTGGCGTCCCCGAACACCGCCGACCATTCCGAGAAGCTCAGGTTGGTCGTGATCACCACGCTGGTGTGCTCGTACAGCTTGGAGAGCAGATGGAACAGCAGGGCGCCACCGGCCTGGCTGAAGGGCAGGTACCCCAGCTCATCCAGAATCACCAGGTCCAGGCGCGACAGCGCCAGTGCGATGCGCCCAGCCTTGCCCTCGCGCTTCTCCTTCTCCAGTTCGTTGACCAGATCCACCGTGGAATAGAAGCGCACCCGCTTGCCCTTGGCTGCAATGCCCGCCACTCCGATGGCTGTGGCCAGGTGCGTCTTGCCCGTGCCCGGCCCACCAATGAGCACCACGTTCTGTGCCGTCTCGGTGAACTCCAGCGTACTCAGTTGCTTGACCAACTTGTGGTCTATCTTGGAGGCCTCGAAGTCAAAGCCTGCCAGGTCCCGGTGTAGCGGGAACTTGGCCGCCTTCATCTGGTGGCGCACCGAGGCAAAGGCCCGCTGTGCGTGCTCTGCCTGCAGCAGGTGCTCAATCAACCAGCGCGAGGTCTGTATGCCCACATCACTGCTTTGTCCCTCTGCAGTGGTCAACTCGACCCAGGCGCCGGCCATGCCGTTCAGGCGGAGTTCCTTGAATTGAGCAGCAATATCACGCATGGCTCACGCCCTCCATGGCGTCGCCACGCAGGCTGTCGTAGCGCCCGGTGTCGGCCAGTGGTGCCTCCTTGAGATCCAGGGTGCTCTCTATGTTGGGAGGAGGCTCTGGCGCATCAAGCCGAGCCAATACGTTGAGAACGTGCTCGGTGCTGAGCGCGCCCGATTCGATCACCAACTCCACCGCCACCAGCACCGCTTCCAGTCCGTGGCTGGACACGCAGTTGAGCACCTGCGCCATGGTCTTTTCACCGCCCTCATGGCGCATCAAGCCTTGTCGCAATCGCTGCAAAGGCGTCGGCATGTCTGCAAAGGGCGCGCCATTTCTCAGGGCACCAGACTTGCGCTGAATCAGCGCAATGTAGTGCTGCCAGTCGTAGCAGATGTGGCCCCGGTTGGGCAGCCTCTCGTGCCGTGCCACGATCATTTCGTCGCTGGCGATCTCCACCCGGCCGGGGTACAGCCGGGTGCTCACGCGCTGGCCTGCCAATTCGCACGGCACCGAGTAGCGGTTGCGCGCCACCGCCACCAGGCAAGTGCTCGACACCTTGGCTGAGCGCTCCACATAGCCATCAAAGGCTGTCGGCATGGGCATCAGTTCCGCGCGCTCCTGCTCCAGCATCTCGGCCACGCTGAACGCCTTGTACTCTGGGTGGCGCACCTCCTCCCACAGACTGCGGCAGCGTGCGCCCAGCCAAACATTGAGCTCGGCAAAGCTGCCAAACTTCTGCTGCTGCGCCTCCAGCCAGATGCGCCTGCGGCTGTCCTGCACGTTCTTCTCCACCACGCCTTTCTCCCAGCCGCTGGCTACGTTGCAGAAGTCGGCATCGAATAGGTAATGTGCGCACATCACGGCAAAGCGTGCGTTGACGATGCGGCCCTTGCCACCTTGTCCGCCTTTGCCGCGCGGGACCTTGTCCACGGCCGTCTTCATGTTGTCGTAAATACCCCGGCGAGCCACGCCACCGAGCGCCGCAAAGGAACGGGTGTGGGCGTCAAACAGCATCTCGTGACCCTGGCTGGGGTAGGCCACCAGCCAGAATGCGCGGCTGGCGCACAGCTTCATGTGCGACACCTGCATGCGGTGGTAGATACCGCCCACCACCAAGCCCTCTTCGCTCCAGTCGAACTGGAACGCCTCGCCCATCTCGAACTTCAGTGGCACGAACGCCCGGGCGTCCTTGCCAGCGTCGACGCGCCAGGCCCGGATAAAGTCCGTGACGCGGGTGTACCCACCCTCATATCCGCTGGTCTTGATTTGCGCAAACAAGGCGCGTGCCGTGCGACGGTTCTGCTTGGGTCGATGCGCATCGGCCTTGAGCGACTGCTCCAGTTCGGCCACATACGCATTGAGCTTGTTGAAGCCCGCCGTGCGGCTGTAGACGGGCTCCTTCACCTCCTCTGGCTTCCTCAGCCAGCTTCGCACCGTGTTGCGCGATAGGCCCGTGCGCTTGGCTATCTCATGCAACGACACCTTGTCGCGCATGTACATCCGTCGAATTCTTCCCAACATTTCCATGGTGATCACCTTGCATTTTCCCTGCCCAATATTTAGGCAAGGCAAGTAAAACACCTGGGTCAGTTTTGAAGCGGCACATGCCCTCTAAGTGGGTCAGTTTTCAGTCGGCGGCAACA
>QLTU01000069.1 GCA_003268905.1 Acidovorax defluvii | reverse complement strand
GTATGCGTCCGGAGAACCCATCTTGAATCGAGGGCAGTAATCGAGGATCGTCCCCACGAAGGAGATCGTGGAGACGATGGAACGATTGATCGATGGAGAGCGCCGGCTGCGGCGCGAGTACAGCGCCGCTTTCAAGGCGTCGGTTCTGGCACGAACCCGTGAGCCAGGGGCCTCAGTGGCTGGCGTGGCCTTGAGCCATGGCCTGCATCCGAACATGGTGCATCGCTGGCTGCGGGAGCAGAGCCTGAGTCGTGAACAGGATTCGCTGAGAACACCAGCCTTCGTGGCGTTGCCATTGGCGCCTACCGTGGCACCGGGGCCGGTCGCATCCCCGGTCACACCCGCGCCCACGCAGGCCAGCCCCAGCCAGGACCTCATCCGGGTGGAGATCCAGCGCGCTGGAGCGACCGTCACGATGCAATGGCCAGTGTCGGCCGCGGCGCAGTGCGCCCAGATGCTGCGCGAGCTGTTGCGGTGATCCGTATCGATGCGGCCTGGCTGGCCACCGCTCCGCTGGACATGCGCGCGGGTACCGACACCGCCCTGGCCCGGGTGATCGCCACCTTTGGCGCTGCCCACCCGCACCATGCCTACGTCTTTGCCAACCAGCGCGCCAACCGTCTGAAGATCCTGGTGCACGACGGCGTGGGTCTGTGGCTGGCTGCGCGCCGGTTGCACCAGGGCAAGTTCGTCTGGGCGCCGCCGGGCAGTCCGAACGTGGCGTTGGAACACACCCAGCTCAACGCGCTGGTGCTGGGTCTGCCCTGGCAGCGCATGGGCTCGCAAGGCGCCATCACCGTGATCTGAATCTTCCCTGTGAGGGAGTCGTCGCTGCAATTGGGAGATGTGCCAATGGCCTTGCACGGCACGCGCGGGCACACTGCTGTCCATGGTGATCGACGAGCAAGCCCTGAGCGAACTGGATGCAGAGCAACTGCGCCAGGTCAGCCAGCGCCTGCTGGCCGAACTGCGTCACCAGCGGGCTCTGAACGAGAAGCTCGCCTATGAATGCGCACTGCTCAAGCGGCTGAAGTTCGCGGCCAAATCCGAGCGCCACAGCGCCGAGCAGCGCAACCTGCTGGAAGAAGAACTCGACAGCGATCTGGCGGCCGTTGAGCACGAGATTGAGCAACTGCGCCCGACGCAACCGGTCACCGACAAGCAGCAGCCCAAGCGCACGCCGCTGCCGGCCAATCTGCCACGACACGAGATCCGCCACGAACCCACGTCCACGACATGCCAGTGCGGTTGCCAACTCAAGCGCATTGGCGAGGATGTGGCCGAGAAGCTGGACTACGTGCCCGGCGTCTTCACAGTGGAGCGCCACATCCGGGGCAAGTGGGCCTGCGCGAAGTGCCAGACCCTCACACAAGCACCGGTGGCCGCCCACGTCATCGACAAAGGCATCCCGACAGCGGGCCTGCTGGCACAGGTGCTGGTGGCCAAGTACGCCGATCACCAGCCCTTGTACTGCCAGGAGAACATCTTTGGTCGCGCCGGTCTGGCGATCCCTCGCTCGACCCTGGCGCAATGGGTGGGTACCTGCGGCGCGCGTTTGCAGCCGCTGGTCGATGCCCTCAAGACCGAGATCCTCAGGCACCGGGTGTTGCACGGTGATGAGACGCCGGTGGCCATGCTCAAGCCGGGCAACGGCAAGACGCACCGGGCCTATCTGTGGGCTTATGCCCCAGGGGCATTTGAAGCCACGCGCGCCGTGGTGTACGACTTCTGCGAGTCCCGCGCCGGCGAGCACGCCCGCGCCTTCCTGGGCGACTGGCGCGGCAGTCTGATTTGCGACGACTACGCCGGGTACAAAGCCAGCTTCAGCCAGGGCGTGACAGAAGCCGGCTGCCTGGCACACGCCCGGCGCAAGTTCTTCGACCTGCACGCGGCCAACAAGAGCCAGATCGCCGAGTTCGCCCTGGCACAGTTCGCCCGGGTCTATGAGATCGAACGGGAAGTCCAAGCCCTGACGGCACCGCAACGGCTGCAGGTGCGCCAGCAGCACAGCCGCCCGATACTGGACGCCTTGCACCAGTGGATGGTGCTGCAACGCCAGCAGGTGGCGGGCAACTCGGCCACGGCCAAGGCCCTGGACTACAGTCTCAAGAGATGGACCGCGCTCACGCGCTTCGTCGATGACCCGCAATTGCCGCCTGACAACAACTGGATCGAGAATCGAATCAGGCCCATTGCCCTGGGGCGCTCGAACTGGTTGTTCGCCGGCAGCCTGCGCGCGGGTCAGCGAGCGGCGGCCGTCATGAGCCTGATCCAGTCAGCGCGCATGAACGGGCACGACCCGTATGCCTACCTCAAGGACGTGCTCATCCGGCTGCCCACGCACAAGGCCAGCCGCATCGAGGAGCTCTTGCCGCACCGCTGGCAGCCGGCTGTCTGACCCAGACACTGCGCGCTTGGCGCTTGTTCATCGGGTGGCCGTCTTGCGCAGCAGGCCCGGGGAGACCTTCCAGTTCTGGCCTTCGTCGGTGCGCACGCTGGCGGTCTTCTTGTTCAGGCGCAGCACAACGCCGTGCTTGACGCTGCCATCGGTGGCCGTGAAGTGGACCAGGTCACCCTCGGCGAACTGTGCCAGCTCCACCGTGCTCCTGGCCTGGGCCAGCAGGTTCAAACGCTCGACCACCATCCGGTTGAGGTAGAGCAG
>QLTU01000068.1 GCA_003268905.1 Acidovorax defluvii | reverse complement strand
GCAGTCAAGCCGACCCGCCTTCGGCGGGCGGCTTACTTTCGTTCGTTAGCCGCTTAGAAACCCGCTTTATTCAGGCCCATGTTTTATTCACCGGCATTCACCTTCTCAAGCATTTATCCGCTGGGTTTTTGCCGTGTGCCGGGCTTCGCCTTGGGGTGCTGCGCCAGTTTCAAGCGTTTTTGGCCTCTAGCCCTTGTGCAGCAAGCGCTACCAGCTATCATTTTGCAAGCATTGCGCCGCCTCCGTGGCGCCGTGCTTTTTCGTAGTTTGCGCCCGTCGTCAAGCTGGGGTTTCCCGTGCTGGCTTCTGGGTCTAACTGTGCAGTCAAGCCGACCCGCCTTCGGCGGGCGGCTTACTTTCGTTCGTTAGTCCTCTCATATTCCTCTTTATGCAGGCCTACATTCATTCCAGCGCTTCGCCTTTATCCAAGGTTTCTCCTTTGGGTTTTTGGCGCTTTGCCGGGCTTCGCCTGCGTTCGCTTGGTCGGTTTCAGGCCTTTTGGGCCTCCAGCGCTTGTGTATCAAGCGCTACCAGCTATCATTCTTGCAGTGCTGCGCCGCTTTCGTGGCCCAGCGCTTTTTGGTGGGCTGCGCCCTTCTTCAAGGCAGGGCGTTCCCTTTTGGCCTTCGGGTCTAACTCTGCGGTCAAGCGGACCCGCATTCTGCGGGCCGCTTACCTTGGCCGTTAGCCTTTTGCGCATTCACATGCCCACCGCACAGGTCATGTCGCTGTCCATCGCCGTCACCCACTCGCAGGTTTTGCCGCTGGTGCTCAGTCGCTCTGCGGGGCTGCGCCTGTTGGGTTCCGGGTCACATAGTTCTTGCCTGGTTACAGCCCGCCGGCTATGGTCACACCTTGCTTGTGCAGTCTCTCCTCGGGGCTGCGTTGTCTTCCACCCTGCCGCTAACCCGGCAGTCAAGCTGACCCGCCAAAGGCGGGCAGCTTACTTTGTCCGTTAGTCCCTTCATATTCCGCTTTATGCAGGCCAGCATTTATTCCAGGGTTTCGCCTTTCTCAAAGGTTTCTCCTTTGAGGTTTTGGCGCTCTGCCGGGCTTCGCCTGCATTCGCCGCGCAAGTTTCAAGCCTTTTTGGCCTCTAGCCCTTGTTCAGCAAGCGCTGCCAGCTATCATTCTTGCAGCGTTGCGCCGCTCCCGAGGCCCAGCGCTTTTTCCTGGGCCGCACCCGTCTTTAAGTTTGGGCGCTCCCTTCTGGCCTTCGGGTCTAACTATTCGTCGCAGCCGACCGCCTACGGCGGCGGCTGAACTCAGGGCGTTAGTCCCTTCATATTCCGCTTTATGCAGGCCTACATTCATTCCAGCGCTTCGCCAATCTCAAAGGTTTCTCCTTTGGGGTTTTGGCGCTGCGCCGGGCTTCGCCTGTCTGCACTGCGCAAGTTTCAAGCCTTTTTGGCCTCCAGCGCTTGTGCAGTAAGCGCCACCAGCTATCATTCTTGCAGCGCTGCGCCGCTTCCGTGGCGCAGCGCTTTTTCATGGGCCGCGTCCGTCTTCAGGGTTGGGCGCCCCCTTTTGGCCTTCGGGTCTAACTGTTCGTCGCAGCCGACCGCCTACGGCGGCGGCTGAACTCAGGGCGTTAGGCCCGCATAATCCGCACCGCCCAAGCTCATGGTTTATTCACCGGCATTCACCTTCGCAAACGGTTTTCTGCTGGGGTTTGGGCCGTACGCCGGGCTTCGCCTGCAAATCGGTCGAAAGTTTCAAGCCTTTTTGGCCTTCAGCGCCCGTCCAGCGGGCGCAAGCAGCTACGCCTTTGGTAGCGTTTCGTGCGGGCGCTGTACCCCTTCATCGACCGTCGGGTCTAACCCGGCAGTCAAGCTGACCCGCCTACGGCGGGCGGCTTACTTTGTCCGTTAGCCGCTTAGAAACCCGCTTTATTCAGGCCCATGTTTTATTCACCGGCATTCACCTTCTCAAGCATTTATCCGCTGGGTTTTTGCCGTGTGCCGGGCTTCGCCTTGGGGTGCTGCGCCAGTTTCAAGCGTTTTTGGCCTCTAGCCCTTGTGCAGCAAGCGCTACAAGCTATCATTTTGCAAGCATTGCGCCGCCTCCGTGGCGCCGTGCTTTTTCGCAGTTTGCGCCCGTCGTCAAGCTGGGGTTTCCCGTGCTGGCTTCTGGGTCTAACTGTGCAGTCAAGCCGACCCGCCTTCGGCGGGCGGCTTACTTTCGTTCGTTAGTCCCGCTAGAAACCCGCTATATCCAGGCCATGTTTTTCAAACCGGCATTCACCTTCTCAAGCGTTTATCCGCTGGGTGTTTTGCTGTGTACCGGGCTTCGCCTTTGGGCGCTGCGTCAGTTTCAAGCATTTTTGGCCGCTAACGCTTATTGGGTGCGCGCCAATAGCTATCATTTTGCAAGCATTGTGCCGCCTCGGTGGCGCAGCGCTTTTCCGCAGTTCGCGCCCGTCGTCAAGCTGGGGTTTCCCGTTTTGGCGTCTGGGTCTAACTGTTCGTCGCAGCCGACCGCCTACGGCGGCGGCTGAACTCAGGGCGTTAGCCTGTTCAAAAACCGCATTATTTAAGCCAATGGTTTATTCACCGGCATTTAGTTTCTCAAGCGGTTATCCGCTGGTTTTTTGCCGTGTGCCGGGCTTCGCCTTGGGGTGCTGCGCCAGTTTCAAGCGTTTTTGGCCTCTAGCCCTTGTGCAGCAAGCGCTACCAGCTATCA
>QLTU01000067.1 GCA_003268905.1 Acidovorax defluvii | reverse complement strand
GGGGTCTCCTCGTTTTCAGTGCAATAAGTGACGGTACGAAAAGCTAGCACTGGCGCGGAGGTGGTGTTGGTAGATCGTTGATTTCATTGACTTTCCTGTTCACTTTCAAATCTGCGATTCGTGGCGTCAAACCGTGGTCGGTTTCATCCATTGGTGCCAGTTATCGATGCATTTGGCCGCGAAGGCAGGATTTGGTCAGCATAGCGGTCAACCGGGAAGCGAAACACACCCCGCAAGTTGATGCTCTCCAGCCTGGTGGGCGCAATCTTCCCGATCAGTTCCGGTGGAATGACCTGGCGGCGGTTCGACCAGCGATCCAGGACCGCCTGCATCTGTGAGGTATTCCACGCCATCACGATGTTGGCCATCAGGCTCAACGCATCGGCCACAGCCTGCATTTCATCGACACGTTTGGCCTGCGCCGGGCTGATCCGGCCGGTATAAATGGCGCGCTTGAGGGCGTTAACAGCCTCGCCCCGATTGAGCACCCGGCGCAACTCGTTCCTGAAAGCGTCCTTGACAAAGTAGTCAGCCAAAAACGCCGTACGCAGCAACCGCCCCAATTGCACGCCAGCCTCATAGATTGGATCGCCCTGGGCGGCAGAACCGAACCGCGCAAGAGCTGCCACCGCACTGGCATGTCCGCTCATGACCGAGGCTGCCAGGTGCACCAGACTATCCCAATGCTTTTCGATCAAAGCGACGTCGACATTGGCTTCGCACACCGCAGCGATTTCTGCGGGCACTTTGGTGCCGCGTGGCACAAAGAGGTGGCGCTGTTTGAGTTCCTTCAACCGCGGGCAAAGATCAAAACCAAGCAAACGGGCATGTGACATGGCAAAGTCGGTGTAGCCATGGGTATCCACAGCAAGCTGGCTGGTCTCCAGCTTTTCTTGGCGGATGACACCTTCAATGGCCACGCCCGCCTGGCGCTCATTGAGCACAAAGGGCTGCGCATGGAAGATGCCCCACCGGTCTTTTACATGGGAGTAGATTCCAATGGAAGGTGTGTTGCGCCGAGGATCAAGCCGGGCTTGCCACACCCGTTTGGTGGTCTCCATGCTCATCATGTCAGAAGATGCCAAATCGGACCGCCCCCAGGTGGCGGCAATCGGGTGTCGCTGCATGAATTCCAGCACAGCCTGGCAGGCCTGGCTCAGACGCCGTTCGTCCCGCGCCCAGCGCATGGCCTGGCGAATGCTGGTGGCAGACAATTGCGGAATCATGCGCGCGCATTCGACCGCAGTCAGACTGGTGCCGTGGGCCATGATGCCGGCATAGACCATCAGCAGCTCGTCGGTAGAGCGCGGCTCACGTCCGAGCATGATCCAGCTAAAGCGCACCTGGGCGTCAACGGCCAGAATCACTTCCGGCAATTGAACCTCACCGATGCGGTGATCCAAAGCCGCGCGCAGCTTGGTCACTTCTGGGTCTTCGTCCTCTGCGGGCAATGGCGACAAATGGAGTTCATCATCCACGCGCAGTACGCCACTGCGGGCTGCAGCGGCCACCGCATCGACACCGGCAGTTACTCTGGCCAGCAAAGGCTTCAAGAAAGTGGCAGCCTTGCTGGTCAAGGCTTCAAGACGGGCACGCAACTCAGCATCTGGCACCGCACCTTGCGCGCTCAAGGCAACAAGTTCGCCGAGCAGCGTTTTGTACATTGCGGCCCAATTGACGGTAGCGGGGACATCGGCGGCAGCCTGACGCCACAGATCGGCGATCCGGCGCTGCACCATAAGGATCAACTGGTCTGTGGTGGTGAACAGGCAATACCGAAGAAAGCATGCGACCTCCACGGTGCGCGCTGGCTCTTTGATCTTGGCTCCGGCTGAGGGCGGCCTGGAGACAAGTCGGCGCGCGTAGCGGCGCAAGATGAGATCGGGGATGTCTGCCAGGTGCTTATGAACGTCCAGCGTGTAAAGCAGGTCGATGCGCTCCAGTACCTCGCTGATTTGGCGGGTTGAGTGTTTCGCCGGTGCAGCCCATAGCCAACTCTGCTGGGTTTGTCCATCTGGGCGCAGCTCTGAAACTGAGGCTCGCCAGCGATCAAGTGTTGCTGGATCAACGCTGGCGGCGATGGCGGTGCCTGTTTCAACTTCAAGCTGGGCAAGTGCCGCCGCAATCAGTGTCCGAATTGCCCGCTCGTGCACGATCACCAGCTTGTTCTTGTACAGCCATTGACGCGCCCGCACGAGTAGCTGATCGCGGTCGGCGCAGCGCGCCACTTCGTCGCGCAGTTCACGTACCAGTGAGCGGCGCTGGTGCTCGCTCATCCACTGGAATCCAAGGACCGTGCAGGCTACTTGTTGGTGATCGAATAGCGTGCGCCCGCGTTCATACATGGCTCTCAGCGAGGCGACTTCTGGTGCTGCAATGCCAAGCTCGTTGCCAAGGTGGCGCCACAAGGCTACTGGAATTACCCGAAAGGCACCGAGCAAACGCCCACTCATGCGCAGGAAACCAATATGGAGCGCCAGACCAAGCTTGTGGGAATCACCTCGGCGTGCATTGATTGCGTCGCGCTCGGCACCATCGAAGGTGAAAAATGCCTTCATCTCGAAGTCGCTGATATCGCGGGGGAGCCCACGCATCCCCAAAAACGTTGTGTGCCAACCCTGCATCGTGAACCTCAAAAGTGGGAGGCCACCATACCCGTTTACAAAGCGAACAGGAAAGTCAATGAAATCAACGGTCTACCCAGACCACCCCCGCGCCAGTGCTAGCTTTGCGTACCGTCACTTATTGCACTGAAAACGAGGAGACCCC
>QLTU01000066.1 GCA_003268905.1 Acidovorax defluvii | reverse complement strand
GCGGGATCGTCGTTGCCAGCAACAAGAGCTTGCAGGAGCTGCTCGGGGTTTCTGAATCAACGGTTGCGAGAGCCTTGCGCTCCCTTGTGAAAGGCAACTGGGTTCAGCGCATAAGGATTGCTGGTGCTCATGCTCTTGCTATCAATAAAACAGTGGCTTGGGTTGGCCCGCGAGGTCAGATGGAACACGCGGTGTTCAATGCCACAGTCATTGCATCCCGCTCTGAGCAGGATGCAGCCGGAATCAATCCCGGTGAACTCAAGCAGCTTCCGATGGCGCTGCCTGGGGAGGTTGTGTTGCCAGTGGGCCAGACAGAGCCACCTGCACAGGAGCTGATCCCCGGAACGGAACAGGTCGCCAGGATGGCCGACCCGGATACTGGCGAGATCCACGGCTACCGGGACGAACTGGAGCGGCGCGGCCAGCAGCGCCTGGAGGTGTAGCCATGGACGCCGACAAGCCTTGCCGCTGCCCCCGCTGTGGGTGGCTGGGCACCATCCACGATGCCGAGGCCTACCAGCCGCTGGCCCACCTTGAGCCGCTGAACATCTGCCCGCGCTGCGCTACCGAAACCGAGGTGCAGCCGCTGGGCCAGAAGGGCCTCGATGCGCTTTACCAGGAGTACGCCCTGCTGCTCAAACCGGGCTACCAACACCAGGGCGACAGGGCAGAGCGCCGCGCCCAGCTCGAACGGTTCTTCGAGCACATCGACCACCCGCCGCGCTCCACGTCAGGCCCCAATCTCTTCGATGCGTTCAAGGTCATCGACGAGAGCGACAAAAAAGCGTGATCGCGCTTTTTGAAGTGCCCCGAGTGCGTCACTACCGAGTAGTGACGCACCGCCCAAACCCAGCACTGGCGCGGCTTGCAGACCGGTTTTCAAAAGTGACGGCGCAGTGATGACCGTCAGCGCGGGCCAAAACTCGGCCCGTCCCTGCCGTGGCCCCGGCGCTGCTCGATCGTTCGATCCAGGCGCTCAAGCTCGGCCTTTTTGGCGTCCAGGAGCTTGTCCAGAGCCTGGGCCTGCCCTGCCCTTGCCTCGGCCCTTTTCCCGGCCTCTGCGGCCCGTTTTTCGGCCCTGGTAGCGGCTTGGGCGGCGTTCTCGGCCTGCTGGACTGCTGCCCGGTAGCGCGTGGCCTGCTTTGCGATCAAGGACGGGTGCAGCTTGCGCCCGTCTGCCGCCTGCCTGGTCAAAAGCTCCCGCTGTGCGTTGTTGTGGTCAATCGCTTGCTGCCGCTGCTTTTCCCGCTCTTCTTTTTGATAGCCATTGAGGCGCAGGCGCTCGCCCATCGTCAGCTCAGGTGGCACAGGCCGGAAATCGGGCGGCTCAGCCCCGGCATTCATGGCCGCGTACAGCGCCCGCACGGGCACGTGCTTGGCGTTCGTGCGCTTCTCGCCGCGCAGCAGGCCGAAGGGCTTGGCCACGGCCTCATGGAAGTCGTCTTGCAGGGCAGACAGCGCGGTGCGGTTGCCCATCAGCTTCGAGCTGGACAGCCTGCCGCCCTCGTGCCGTGCCGCAATCAGCACCTGTAGGTGGCTGGTGGTCTCATCCCGATGGATGGCCGCGCAAAGCACGTTTTCAGCCCCGTAGCGGGCATTCAGAAAGTCCAGGGCATCCCTGAAGTAGCTGTCCTGCTGGCGCTTGTCCAGGCGCGTGCCATCGTCGCGGCTGAACGTGACGAGCACGTCCACCACGGGTTTGATGGACTTCTGCCAGCGCTTGGCTGCTTTGCAGTCCTCGACCATGCCTCGCAGCACGGCCATGCCTGCCTGGGCCGTGCCATGCCCTGCCAGCACCTGGGGCGGCTCTGCCCCAGGCTCGGCATTGGGCACAGGAGCTTCCCGCAGCGCATGCCTGAGCATGGCAGCGGTGCCCTGAATCGTCCTTGGTTCCATGCGAAGAATGGCGTAGCCCATGGCCGCCATTTTGCCCCCGGCGGAGTGCCTATGCAAGCATAGACACTAACACACTAGAGACCTGAAGGTCTCGTGTGCGGGGGCTGCGCCCCTGCGACCGGCATAAATAGCCCCCCGGAGGGGGCGTCCATGGCCCCCCTGCGCGCTTCGCTTGCGCGGTCCCCGCCGCGCCTAGGGCGCTCCCAGGCAGGGGGCTTGCACCCCCAGACCCCCAGGGCTGCGCCCCCTGGCGCGCCTTCGCGCACCGGGCCCCTGCTGCCTCGGTCACCCAGCCGGAGGGGTTCCGGGCACGGGTGCGACGGTGGCGGGGGTGGGCAACCGCTTGCGGTTGTCCATGCCCGACGCCTAGCCCCTGGCGGTTTTCGGGCTTCTGGGAAGTTTCAAAAAGTTGGGCGGCGCAAAGCGCTGCGGGGGGTTCGGGGGGCGTGCCCCCCGTTGTAGGGCGGCGGTGGGCAACCCGGCCCAGGCGGTGGGCGGCCAGGGTGCAGCCGCAGGCTGTGCCCGCCGTCCACGGACTGGGCGAGGTTGTCCACGGGCGACCGGGCCACAGGGCAGAGCCTTAGATCATTAGAGTGAATCGCCCGGAGAGCCTTTACTGGCGTAGGGCTGCCTGTCACCAGCTATGACAGGTTAGGCTGTCACCAGCTATGACAGGCTGTGACAAGATTCTTGTCTTTGTTGACTGCATTCCAGTCATGAATTACAGTGCACCGTAGTTCATTTGTGACAGGAATCCAGTCAACCATGAAGAAATTAAAGGCATTTGAAGGGAGCCCGATTTCCCAGGTGGTGCAACCGGGGCGGGCCAACTTCGCCATGATCGAAAAGGTTGCCCTGCACAACCTGGACAAGCTCATGCAAGAGGACATGCAGGCCGCCCGTCTGGTGATGAGCTTGATTCGGCTGATGGAGCCGGGAAGTGGCGGGATCGTCGTTGCCAGCAACAAGAGCTTGCAGGAGCTGCTCGGGGTTTCTGAATCAACGGTTGCGAGAGCCTTGCGCTCCCTTGTGAAAGGC
>QLTU01000065.1 GCA_003268905.1 Acidovorax defluvii | reverse complement strand
TCAAGATACTTGGCAAACGCTTTGCGCACGAAGGGCTTGGGGGTGTGGTGGCCGCCCTGGCCGTCGAACTGACCCGCGCTGGCCAACTCTAGCCAGGTCTCGTAGTGCTCGGCTACCGTTTGGTAGAGCAGCGTGCGTTCGGGGTGGCGTGGGTTGTAGAGCTTGGGCTTGGAAGTGGCTGACATGAATACTGTGCAAATGCACAGTATTCTGCGGCGATTGTTTGGGTACGCAAAGCACAAGGCCCGAACCGTCGCCAGTTCGGGCCTTGTCAGGGTAGCTTGGCTGCGGACTTACTTGCGCGCAGGCGGCACATCCGTGCAGCTGCCATGCGCCACTTCCGACGCCGGCCTGCTGGACTTTGTGGCCGCGTGGTACGTGAAGGCCGTGCCCTACCTGAAAGCGAACCCGGCCTGCCGCGCCGCCTTCGTGTCCACCAACAGCATCACCCAGGGCGAACAGGTGGGTGTGCTCTGGAGCTGGATGCTGGCGCAGGGCGTGCACATCCAGTTTGCGCACCGCACTTTTCAGTGGAGCAACGACGCCAAGGGCGTGGCCGCGGTGCACTGCGTCATCGTCGGCTTTGGTCTGGAAGACCTGCCCGGCAAGACCATCTACCAGTACGACGACATCAAGGGTGAGCCGCTGGCCGTGTCGGCGTCGCACATCAACCCGTATTTACTGGACGCACCCGACATCATCGCAACGGCTCGTATGACTCCTGTTTCACAGGTGCCTGCAATTGCAAACGGAAGCGCGCGGCAATCAGTGTGGCATCCACCACGGTGCCGGCGCGCAGCAGCAAGCCCTTGGCGCTGAGCAGTTCGTTGATGAGCGCAAGAATCTCGGCGCTGAGCTTGTGTTCTTCGAGCAGCCGGCGAAACCGCAGGATCGTGGTCTCGTCGGGCACTGGCGTATCCCAATTCAAGCCCGCAAACTCGCGAAACAGCGGCACGTCGTGCAAGGCCTCTTCCATGGCTGGATCGCTCAACGTGAACCACTGCTGCATGAAGTGGATGCGCAGCATTGTTTCCACAGCGAAGGGCGGGCGCCCGCGTTTGCCATCGGGCGCGTAGGGCGTGATCAGATCGACCAGCGCCTGCCACGGCACGACGCGCTCCATCTCCGCGAGAAACGCCTGCTTGCGCGTGCGCTTGGTCGTCAGGTTCAGACCCAAATCGGCTTGCTGCAACCTCCCACAAAGGCTACTCACACGGAAGACTTCGGGTAACGATCTGGTCATTGAGATATTCGCAAGTTGCGAAACGACATCCCTGGGGATAGGGAGGACGATAGAGAAACAAATCCGGGTAAAACGCGCACCAGAAAACTTCAATGGCTGCATTGGAATCTCCCTGCCAAAAACGGATCGGGGCGGCTAGCGGTTGTACAAAGCTGCGCAGACACCTCAAGAACAGTGATTCGATGCAGTTCAGCGTGAACCCCAATTTCAAAAACGAGTCAGACGAGGGAGAATAGCAACTTTCAACGCCGCTCTATTGACGCCTTTCTGCTCCCCTCCTTGTCAAATACATAGATGTGATCCGGTGTCGATAACAAGAATAGCGACTTTTCAGAATCCATACTCTCACCCAGATCCATATGGGTGACTTTATGGCTTGATAAATCAACAACATAAAACGCATTCACCTTTTTTGACAAGTCAACGACTGCATTCCTATTTCCTGACTTGTACCAGAGCTTTTCTTCATCTTTCGCGACGCCCAAAAATACGCCATTTGAAAGTGGCAAGATGCTAGCCTTGACTGAGGGGATAATTTCTCCTTTTTCCTCGTCCTGCCCACTTTTCGCCCAAAGCAAGCCAGAACTCATCCCCAACAAAAAAACAAGCGCTAACGCAATTAGCGCATATGAAGGCTTAGATAAAATTTCCATAATGATTGGTGCAACAATTAAAACAATATAGGTCCCTAATCCAGTAGGGTGCGAACTATTTTTTTGGCGACACGGCCACCGGACTGGCATCTCCAGTTTGAATAACGCCCATTGGGGGCACTTTTGTAAATACAAATCCCGCATCAATCATCGCATTGTATTGCGCATACGGATTAATCAGAACGGATAGGCGTTTTAACCGCATGAGGCCAAGTATCGCACCGCGGAAGCGCCATCAAGCCGGCTGAGACACTCGATTTTCCCGCCCAGGTGTCAGGTTCACCACCAGGGTTTGGCGTTCAGGAGAGTGATTTGCGGCGCTCGGCGTGTACCGGGCGCAGAGCCAGTTCGCGGCAAGTCAAAATCGCCGCTTTGTTCATTCACCAACTGATGCGCTGATCGACCTCAAAGTCCGGTGCCGGTTGCGCCGCCAGGTCCCAGTCTGCTGGCTCGGTTTGCGCCCCGTCATCCATCTGCGCATCACTACAGTCATCCCACAGCGGTGGCCCGCGCGCCGGGGAGATGCGGGGTGGCTCTGAATCTGCCCCGATGTGGTCCAGGATGTGCCGGATGTCAGCGCTGTGCGTAATGAACGCGATGATGCGCATCTGCCCGCCACACAGCGGACACAAGAGGGGGAACACCTCGTAGATGCGGGCGATCAGCACCGCCCACAGGTAGTGCGCTGCACGCTTGGGCAGCACCGGCTCGCTCTGGGATGGCAGCGCGCTGCTCATCGGTACCACACCAGGCGCGCACTCCCCCGTGCTGATCGACGCGCCCAGCACGGGAGCGGCTTGCGCCGGTGTCGCCAGCGCCGTCACCGCAGCCCTGAGCGGCGAGTTGGGTGCCAACACGCCAAAATAGCGGTGCCGGTGGGTGCGTGGCGGGGGAACCAGCGCGGCAATGCGGTCGATCAGCTCCAGCGGTGTGAGGTGCAGCTCATCAACCTTGGCACCGCGCTTGTCGCTGGTGGGTTCGCTGCGCTGCTTGCCGCAGCGGTACACCAGTTTGCTTCCCTCTTTGCGTAGGCGCTCCATGGAAAACGGTGGACGCGCGCAATAGCGCAGCAGCCGCTCCAGCGCAGCGCG
>QLTU01000064.1 GCA_003268905.1 Acidovorax defluvii | reverse complement strand
GCCGACAGCACCGTGGCGATGGCCGCCGTCAGTGTGGTCTTGCCATGGTCCACGTGACCGATGGTGCCCACGTTGACGTGGGGCTTGGTGCGTTCGAATTTGCCTTTTGCCATTTTTCCGACTCCGAAAAAAATCTATGCCAACAAAACAGGACCACGGCGCAGCCGAATTCGGACGCACCAGAATTGGTGCCCATGGCGGGAATCGGACCCGCGACCTCTCCCTTACCAAGGGAGTGCTCTACCACTGAGCCACATGGGCCTTTTGGAACCGCAAAAACGATACCAAAGACTTTCTAAACTTCAAAACCAGCCTGCAGACGATGGAGCGGGAGACGGGAATCGAACCCGCGTCATTAGCTTGGAAGGCTAGGGTTCTACCATTGAACTACTCCCGCATCAGTGGCGTTTACCACATCAGCGCAACCCGACAAATGCCGAGCAACTTTTGACTCATCCATAACTGGTGGAGGGGACTGGATTCGAACCAGTGTAGGCGTAAGCCAACAGATTTACAGTCTGCCCCCTTTAGCCACTCGGGCACCCCTCCGAAGAATTTCGAATTATAGCACTATTTTTTACGACTTCAGCGTTCTGCCCCACAAGATATGCAGCGTACAAAGACTCTCGCAAGGCCAACTGACGAAGAAACGTCTACGGCATAGGCAATTGGTGCGGCTGGCGGGGATCGAACCCACGACCCTTGGCTTCGGAGGCCAATACTCTATCCACTGAGCTACAGCCGCACTTTGTGCTTTGAACCAACCCGTAGATTATTGCATGAGCAAGCCCTGCGAACGCCGAGATCGCCACGATGGATTGCCTGCTGTTCACCCCACACGCAGACCACTTACGTATGCACCTCACTTTCGCGCGGCATCACACAGACGTCTGCGATGCGTCAGCGACGAACACCTCGTCAGTGCTGGCGCCAGCCTGCTTCCGTGTCGCATCCGGGTCATCACACCTATAATTAAAAATTGATCACATCAAGCCCCGACATAACTGAGGACGTCATGAGCGACAACAACCATCACGAAGAAGCACATACCGGCCCAATCAAAAACCCCAAGCAGTTGCTGGTTGCGGTGATTCTTTCGTTTGTGGTACCGATCTTCGCAATCATCGGCTTGGTTTTGTATGTGACCGCTGACAACAAACCCGCCGCAGGCTCTGCGAATCCCGAAAAAGCGATCGCCGAGCGCATCCAGAAGATCGGCATGGTGGAGATTCGCGATTCAAACCGCCCCTTGCGCGGTGGCGAAGAAGTTTACAAAGGGCAATGCGCGGCTTGCCACGCCACGGGGGCTGCAGGCGCACCCAAGCTCGGAGACGCCGCCGAATGGGGCCCGCGCATCAAGACCGGATTCGACACGCTGGTTCAGTCTGCGCTCAAGGGCAAAAATGCCATGGCGCCGCAAGGTGGCGGCGAGTTCAATGACACTGAGATTGCACGTGCGGTCGCTTACATGGCGAATGCTGGTGGCGCCAAGTTCGCAGAACCCGCTGCTGCTGGCGCGCCCTCCGCAGACGCTTCGCCGGCCAGTACTGCTGCGCCTGTAGCGGCGGCCGCTCCTGCATCGGCAGTTTCGGCCAATGGCGAAGCTTTGTACAAGCAGGCTTGTCAGGTGTGCCATGGTGCCGGCATAGCTGGCGCGCCCAAGTTTGGCGACAAGACTGCCTGGGCCCCGCGCTTGGCCGCAGGCATTGACGCGGTGTATGCCAGCGCTGTTCAGGGCAAGGGTGGTATGCCTGCCCGTGGTGGCGCACAAGCTTCGGATGAAGATTTGCGTGCGGCAGTGGAGTACATGGCCGAGGCGGCCAAATAGGCACAGCACCGCACAATCGCGTAACTTGTTTCCGAGCCGACCCGAGTGGTCGGCTTTTTTCTGCCTGGTGTGTGTTGAAAGACCAACGGTACTGAACGATTCAGCGCGACATGCTATGCGCCTTGGGGCTCAAGACGTAGCCGAATTGCAGAGGTAGCTCGGCGCTGCGCACAGGTTGCGGCGACCAGATCCCTTTTTCAACGGCATCCGCGACAGCTTCCATATCCAGCGTGTGGACCAGTCCCACACCGATTGCGGAGCTGAGATAAACACGGCCGCACTCATCCTCAAGGCAGCCCAGTGCGGCAGCTTTGACCCCTGTGTGTGCCACCAGCGAAAAATCTGATTCGATGCGCCATACCCATGGCGTGTACTCCAACTCTACGTACACCCGCTGTGGGCCGTTCTGAAAGAACCACCGCCCCTCTACGTCTGCCTCGTAATTGCGCTGGATGAATTCAATGAGTTTTTCGTGCTGCAGGAGGGAACCCTTACTGTGGGGGAACGGACCTGCCGCCTGAGCAGCGTCGTCACGCAGGTACCACCGCCCACGCGCATCCAAGCCGAGCCATCCGTAGCAATCGGGCACATTGGGCCACTTGACGAGGGCCTGTTTGACGATGTCATCCATGCGCGCATTGTGCCCCGCCCGGAGCAACTGCGTGGGCTGCGGCTTGCTGCGACAGCGATCCCACCACGATTTCCGGCATGGCCCGCACATGGCCAGGAACCCGACCCTGCACAAACCCCACATGCCCGCCATGCATCGGTTGCCACAGCCGCACAGAGGATCCCACCTCGTTGGCTGCAGGCAGGCTGGATGCGGGAACAAAGGGATCATTGCGGGCATTGACCACCAGGGCAGGTATGTGAAGGTTGCGCAGCAACGGTTTTGCTGACGCGCGGCGCCAGTAATCTTCTGTGTCTCTGAACCCGTGCAGGGGCGCTGTGAATACGTTGTCAAACGCATACAGATCACGCGCCTTCAACAAGGTATCGCGATCAAACAGGCCCGGATGCTGCTCCAGTTTCTTCAGTGCTTTGGGTATGAGCGTGCGCATGAACATGCGTGTGTAGACCTGCCGATTGAAGCCCTGACCGATCGCCCTCCCCCCAGCCGCCAGATCCAGCGGTGAGCACACCGCAGCCACGGCATCCACGCTACGGCCGGCCTGCGCCCCGGCCTCGGCCGCCCACCGCAACAGGGCGTTACCCCCTAGTGTCCTGAGTTAGAAATTCGCAGACAAAATCTCTCGATACTCGCCAGGATGTCATCGGCAGACTTGACCCACGCGAACGGTTTGGGGT
>QLTU01000063.1 GCA_003268905.1 Acidovorax defluvii | reverse complement strand
CTGACACCTGGGCGGGAAAATCGAGTGTCTCAGCCGGCTTGATGGCGCTTCCGCGGTGCGATACTTGGCCTCATGCGGTTAAAACGCCTATCCGTTTCCACGCCGACTACCGCCCCAGCTACCGCAAAGACGCCGCAGAAGACGGGTTTAAGCGGGCGCTGGCTTGGTTGAAGGCGAATGGGGCTATGTAAATGCTTAAATTTGACAGCTTCTTAGCTAACAAATACAACGAAAAGTGTTGTATATGATTTCACCTATAAATATGGCTGTAGTTGGCGTATTCAATGCCTAAACAGCTATATTATTTATAGTGAAATACTAGCTAATCAAATCACTTATCAGAAAATTCTTGACTCGATATGTAGGTAATCTTTTCGCCGTCAGACGCAACAACTGCAAATACAAAAGTTTTTCCAGTCTTTGGCAGGTAATCTGGAATGCGAAACTCCACTTGCCCTGGCGGCAGTATTTGTTGATGCAAAACAGCTGTCTTAGCACCACGAACCGCCAAATCTTTGTCAATGATGCTGATGCTGGTTGCCACACTGCGTGCTGGCACAGGCCAACTCGCAACGCCATTACTCAAACTGACGGATTCAACTTGCTCACTATCGCTAAAGGCAGTGTTTAATTTAAAAATCTTCCACGTTCCGTATGGTGAAATAAAGTACTTAATGCAATTGGGCACTACAACTAGTTGTTTTCCTTTACGAACGCTGTAAGTGCCTTCGTAATATTTACCTTTGGGGATATATCTGCCTTTATAAGTGCCACTCTGCAACGTATTGTCAATCTGACCAGCCCACTCGCCTTTTAGCGATAGTTTTGTTTTATCGCCCTTGATCTCAGCCACACTTTTAGACTGGCATCCAACAAATGTGAAATCCATCAAGCCTTCAAACGAAGCGTCTCCATCGGGTAAGTTCAAATACACGACGCCAAACGTTGGGTCTTCGGGGTTGGCAACAACATCTTCGTGATAAGCCCCGATGTACAAGCCGCTCATTTGCGCCTGCGACGGCAAGGTAATGCAAATCACCAAAAAGAAAAGTACAAATTTGCAAAGCGAAAACAGTTTGAAAAGTGCCATTTGAATCTCGTCTAGCCGTGCAGAATTAAAACTTCACCAACTCAACCCGACGGTTCTTTGCCTTGTTTTCTTCGCTATCGTTAGCGACCAGCGGTTTGTCTGCGCCAAAACCGGCAGACTTTAGGTTGCCTTTGTCAATGCCAGTGCTGACCAAGGCCAGCATGACGGCGTTAGAGCGCTCGGCTGACAGCGCTTTGTTTCGCTCTGCCGAGCCGGTGTTGTCGGTATGGCCTTCAATGGACAATTTCAAAGCGGGTGCGCCTTTGAGTAGTGCCACAATTTGGTTAACCACGTCTTGTCCGTCGGCTTTGAGGGTTGATTTGTCAGTATCGAAATTGATGTTGACGATGGCTTTGCCAGTGGCATCAATGTCTTTTTTCATGCCTTCAGCGGAATATTTTTGGATGGTTTGTTTGAATTCTTTAAGTTCTACGAACTTGACGTAACTTGCAGCGCTGTTTGAAGAAACTTGAATCATGAGCTTCTTTTCTTTTTGTTTGAATGCGTAAAACCGTACTGGGTCGTCGCTCCCTACGCCCGAGACCATGTATCTGTACTCTGCATCTTTGTCAGTTTTCTTCAATTCATCGCGCAGTTCTCGTGGCACAGTGCCTTTAAATAAAAGCTTAGCTCCGAGACCTAGGATGTAGGCATCCATACTTTTATCGAAAACGTATTGGTTAAAATTCTTACCGCTTTCCGCCATTGCAAACCACAGCGTCGTTACTCGCCCTTCCGCAGGGTAAAAATTAGTTCCTGTATACGAAATCAACTTGCCAAAATCTTCCTCTTTTGTGAAACCCGTCGTAGAAAGACGACCTGATTCCGTCTGAACCATTAACAAATCAGGCGCTTTAAAGTAGGGATATGTGCCAATATCACCAGTCGCTTCAGGCACAGTACTCCAATCCAATTCCGCCATCAAAGTAGCTGGCGCTGCTGGATTAGCTGCAGCTGCTGGGGGTGCGGCAGCAGCAGGAGCGGCGACAGGTGCGGAAGCTGGGGCAGCCACTGGCTCTGGCGCTTTCTTACAAGCTGTCAAGCTGATGGCTAGACCTAGAGCGATGATGTTTAATGCTAATTTCATGTAATGAGACCTTGTGGAAGTGAGAGTTAACGAGGTTTAAGATATTCAATGGAAACTGAATATCAAATCACATTTGAAATTATCGACGAGATTGACAGCTGAATCGGCGCTGCTGAGTTGAAGTAGATGTAAGGTTTTTGTTACGTTCGGAGCTGGGAAACAAGTAGTGGATCTGGGTAAATCGCTGGCGCTGGATCATGGTTTATTTCCTAAGGAGTGCTGAGCACGCAAGAGCAAAGCAGGTGTTGGTTCAATTGAGCCCAACGCAAGCAGTTGGACCGTGACTCATAGCCATAAAAAATGGGGCCAAATTGCGTCAGCACGGCAAGTTTACATCGCGTGCGTGTTTGTGTGTGTTTGCGTTACATATTGACTGGCAGCGCTAGTTGTCCCATCTGTAACTTCGGCTGCGCCGCCATGTGTCAGGCGCGACAATACGCCCGTGCTCGACGTTCTCACCATCACCTTCCCCTTCTTCGCCCTGGTGCTGGGCGGCTACTTGGCGGTGCGAGCCGGTTTGCTCCCGCTGCCCGCCATTCCTGGGCTGAATGCCTTCGTGCTTTTCTTTGCGCTGCCCTGCCTGCTGTACCGATTCGGCGCGCAAACACCCATCGACCAGCTGCCTGCTGTCGACGCCACATGGGTCGAGCGGGCGATATGGCGCTGTACGGAAGTGGTCCCAGGTTCACTGATGCGCATCAGTCGGGCTCGACGGCGTGCCCGGCAGTCCGAAAGCTACCCTGACAAGGCCCGAACTGGCGACGGTTCGGGCCTTGTGCTTTGCGTACCCAAACAATCGCCGCAGAATACTGTGCATTTGTACAGTATTCATGTCAGCCACTTCCAAGCCCAAGCTCTACAACCCACGCCACCCCGAACGCACGCTGCTCTACCAAACGGTAGCCGAGCACTACGAGACCTGGCTAGAGTTGGCCAGCGCGGGTCAGTTCGACGGCCAGGGCGACCACCACACCCCCAAGCCCTTCGTGCGCAAAGCGTTTGCCAAGTATCTTGA
>QLTU01000062.1 GCA_003268905.1 Acidovorax defluvii | reverse complement strand
ATCAACAAGGACCCCGAGGCGCCGATCTTCAGCGTGGCCGACTATGGGCTGGAGGCGGACCTGTTTGCGGCCGTGCCGGAACTGGTCAAGGCGCTTTAACGCCAGGTCGACCGCAAAAAAGGCATCGCTTGCGGTGCCTTTTTTTTGACATTCACATCCCCCGGAGAACCCCATGAGCTACACCGCCCCCGTCAAGGACATGCTGTTCAACATGCAGCACCTTGCCAATATTGAACAAATCGCACAAATCCCCGGCTTCGAGGATGCTGGCCTGGACACGGCAGCTGCCGTGCTGGAAGAGTGCGCCAAGTTCACCGAGGGCGTGCTGGCTCCACTGAACTTCGAGGGCGACAAGAACCCGTCTTCGTGGAAGGACGGCGTGGTCACGGCCACCCCGGGCTTCAAGGACGCCTTCCGCCAGCTCACCGAGGGTGGCTGGCAGGGCCTGCAGCACCCTGCCGACTTTGGCGGCCAGGGTCTACCCAAGACCATTGGCGCGGCCTGCACGGAGATGCTCAACAGCGCCAACATGAGCTTTGCCCTGTGCCCGCTGCTGACCGATGGTGCCATCGAGGCGCTGCTGACCGCAGGCAGCGACGAGCTCAAGGCGATCTACCTCGAAAAGCTCATCTCCGGCCAGTGGACCGGCACCATGAACCTGACCGAGCCCCAGGCTGGGTCGGACCTGGCGCTGGTGCGCACCAAGGCCGACCCGCAGCCCGATGGCACGTACAAGATTTTCGGCACCAAGATCTACATCACCTGGGGTGAGCACGACATGGCCGAGAACATCGTCCACCTCGTGCTGGCGCGCGTTGCCGGTGCGCCCGAGGGCGTGAAGGGCATCAGCCTGTTTGTCGTGCCCAAGTTCCTCGTCAACAAGGACGGCAGCCTGGGCGCGCGCAACGATGCGCACTGCGTCTCCATAGAGCACAAGATGGGCATCAAGGCCAGCCCCACGGCGGTGCTGCAGTTTGGCGACCACGGCGGCGCCGTGGGCTACCTTGTGGGCCAGGAAAACCGTGGCCTGGAGTACATGTTCATCATGATGAACGCCGCGCGCTTTGGCGTGGGAGTCCAGGGCATTGCGATTGCCGAACGCGCCTACCAGAAGGCCGTGGGCTACGCCAAGGACCGCGTGCAGAGCCGCCCCGTAGACGGCAGCATGAACGCCAGCGCCGCCATCATTCACCACCCGGATGTGCGCCGCATGCTCATGACCATGCGCGCCTACACCGAGGGTTGCCGCGCCATGGCCAGCACGGCCGCTGCCGCCTACGACGCCGCGCACCACCACCCCGATGCCCAGGTGCGCAAGGATAACGCCACGTTCTATGAATTCATGGTGCCGCTGGTCAAGGGCTACAGCACCGAGATGAGCCTGGAGGTCACCAGCCTGGGCGTGCAGGTGCACGGCGGCATGGGCTTTATTGAAGAAACGGGTGCGGCGCAGTACTACCGCGATGCCAAGATTTTGACCATCTACGAAGGCACCACCGCCATCCAGGCCAATGACCTGGTGGGCCGCAAGACGGCGCGCGACGGCGGCCAGTCGGCCCGCGCCATCGCCGCGCAGATTGAAAAGACCGAAGGCGAACTGCTGGCCAGCGGCACCCCCGCAGCCAAGGCGGTGGCACGCCGGCTGGCGGCGGCGCGCCAGGCCTTCCTGGATGTGGTGGACTTCGTTGCCGGTGGCGCCAAGTCCAGCCCCAACGCCGTTTTTGCGGGCAGCGTGCCTTACCTCATGCTCGCCGGCAACCTGGTGGCGGGCTGGCAGCTGGCGCGCAGCCTGCTGGTGGCCGAGGCACTGTTGCCCAAGGGACAGGACGCAGCCTTCCTGCGCGCAAAAATCACCACGGCGCAGTTCTATGCCGAGCACATCCTGGTCAAGGCGCCAGGCCTGCGCGACAGCATCGTTGAAGGCGCCGACAGCGTGACCGATCTGGCGCTGGAAGCCTTCTGAAGCTTGCCTGCCATGTGACGCACCCCGGATACACGGGGGGCTGTTTGGTATAAAAATGATAGCTGCCAGCGCTTATTCAATAAGCGCTAGAGGCACATTTGATTCATATTTTTCGGAAAGTTGTTGCCATGTCCAAACTGCCTCCCGTGTTGCAGAACCTGTCACTGCCTGTGATCGCATCGCCGCTATTCATCATCAGCAACCCCAAGCTCGTGATCGAGCAGTGCAAGGCGGGCGTGGTGGGTTCGATGCCCGCGCTCAACGCCCGCCCCGCCGAGCTGCTGGACGAATGGCTGGCTGAAATCACCGAAACCCTGGCGGCCTACAACAAAGCCAACCCAGACAAGCCCGCTGCGCCCTTTGCCATCAACCAGATCGTGCACAAGAGCAACGACCGGCTGGAGCACGACATGCAGGTCTGCGCCAAATACAAGGTGCCGATCATCATCACGTCCCTGGGCGCCCGCGAAGACGTGAACCAGGCCGTGCACGCCTGGGGCGGCATCGTGCTGCACGACATCATCAACAACAAGTTTGCGCACAAGGCCATCGAAAAGGGCGCCGATGGCCTGATCGCCGTGGCCGCGGGCGCAGGCGGCCATGCGGGCGTGAAGAGCCCGTTTGCGCTGATTCAGGAGATTCGCCAGTGGTTCGACGGCCCGGTGGCGCTGAGCGGCTCCATCGCCAGCGGCGATGCCGTGCTGGCGGCCCAGGCCATGGGCGCGGACTTTGGCTACATCGGCTCGGCCTTCATTGCCACGCACGAGGCGCGCGCCTCGGACGCCTACAAGCAGGCCATCGTGGACGGCAATTCGGACGACATCGTCTACAGCAACCTTTTCACCGGCGTGCACGGCAACTACCTGGCGCCGTCGATCCGCGCAGCCGGCATGGACCCGGACAATCTGCCCGAGTCCGACCCCAGCAAGATGAATTTTGGTGGTGACGCGAAAAAGGCCTGGAAGGACATCTGGGGCTGCGGCCAGGGCATCGGTGCGATCAATGCGGTGACCAGCACGGCAGAGCTGGTGGACAAGCTGCGCGGCGAATACCAAGCCGCGCGAGCGCGGTTGAAGCTGTAATTCTGGATCTTTTGGGGCTCTAGCGCTTGACAGCATTGCGCTGATAGCTATTGAATTAATAGCTTCGCAAGCGTGCTGAATCAGGTGCCCCTGCGCAGCGCGAGGGCCTCTCATGCCACAGAACACACCCGTTTTGTTGTCCAGCCCCCAGACACCAAAAGTTGGATGGCCCCGCCTGCGGGTCGGCATCACGCCATCGTTTCATTGGTTCGCATGACTTCTCCCCACTCCCGCACCCCGCTGATCGACATGATCAAGGGCGTTGCGTGCGCCACCATCGTGTGGCACCACCTGGCTTTTTACGGCCCCATGTCGGACATCGCGCAGCCGCTGGCGCCGGGGTTGATGGCCTGGCTTTACGACTACGGGCGCATGGCCGTGCCGGTGTTCCTGGTGCTGGGCGGCTATCTGGCGGCGGCCAGTCTGGCACCGCAGGGGCTTGCCCGTTTTGACAGCGCCAGGCAGCAGATCACACGGCGCTTTGTGCGGCTGGTGGTGCCGTATTCCGTGGCCCTGCTGCTGGCCGTGTTGGTGGCCGCGCTGGTGGGCAACTGGATGGATCACCCCTCGGTGCCCGGTGCGCCCGACCTGGGCCAGCTGGTGGCCAATGCGCTGCTGCTGCAGGACATCGTGGGCGAAGAGGCCTTGTCGGCGGGCGTGTGGTATGTCGCCATCGACTTCCAGCTTTTTGCCGGCTCTGTGCTGCTGCTCGCGCTGGTGCGGGCCCTGTGTGGCGATGGGGGCGCGCGGCACGCTGGCTGGCTGGGGCGTGCGCTGGTGGTGGTGGGTACGGCCATGTCCTTGCTGGTGTTCAACCGCGAGCCGCAGCTGGACATGTGGGCCCTGTATTTCTTTGGCGCCTATGGGCTCGGCATGATGGCCTGCTGGGCCGTGCAGGCCCCGCGTGCCGGCGGGTGGATGGCCGCCATCGCCGTGCTGGGCACCGCTGCCCTGGCGCTGGATTTCCGGGCACGCATTGCCGTGGCGCTGGTGACGGCCCTGGCCCTGGCCTGGGCGCTGCGGTCACCCCGCTGGCAGCAGTGGCAGGGGTTCGCTCCCCTGGTGCGGCTCGGTCAGATGTCGTATTCGGTGTTTCTGGTGCACTTTCCGGTGTGCCTGCTGGTCAATGCGGTGGTCAGCCATATCTGGCCGCAAGCGCCCGAATGGAATGCGCTGGGCATGCTGGCCGCATTTGCCCTGTCGCTGGTGGCAGGGCAGCAACTGTATGCGCGTGTGGAACGCCACGTACCGACCTGGACCACGGCGCTGCGCTGGCAGGCCGGGCTGGTGGGCACCGGCATGCTGGTGGCGGTGACGACCAGCCTGATCACTTGATCACTTGATCGCTCGTGCCTTCCTGTCGATTCTTCTTGGGAGTGCGGTGCAGCCTGGCTGGCAGGCGCTGTGAGCGAAGGCGGGTACTGGTCACGAGGCCCGCACAACTTGTCGATGGCCATGCCTCACACAAGTGCGGTGGCCCGTGCCGGTCAGCGGTGCAGCTCGCCCGCGCTTTCGGGTTGGTAGACGATGCTTTTCACCCGCACCGTCATCGACTTGCCGCCCGGGCCAGGCCATGCCAGTTCATCGCCCACCGCCAGGCCCAGCAAGGCGCTGCCCACGGGTGCAAAAATCGAGATGCGGTCGGCGCTGCCGTCCATGTCGCGCGGGTACACCAGCGTCAGGCAGAACTCCTTGCCGGTTTCCTCGATCGTGAACTGCACGGTGGAATTCATGGTCACCACATTGGGCGGGATCTCCTCAGGAGCCACCACGTCGGCGCGGTCCAGTTCTGCCTGCAGGTCGGCCTTGCCCGGAAAGACGCTGGCGGGAATCGCCGCCAGCAGTGCTTCAATGCGGTCCAGGTCCAGGGAGGACAGGGTGATCTGGGGTTTGCGCGCCATGGCGTGTACCTCGAAAGCTAGTTGTAAAGGCCGGGACTGTAGTGGATCGTGAATCTCGCACTGCGCCGCGTGGTCAAAGCGGTGGGCGATGCTTGCACGCAAACGCCCGAAAAACTGTATATTTATAAGGGGTATCCACTTAGCTCCAGTGGCACCCCGGATGCTGTGTTTTTATCCAGCAATAATATCTGACTCCCGCTCGTCTGTCTTCTTGCTCACCA
>QLTU01000061.1 GCA_003268905.1 Acidovorax defluvii | reverse complement strand
CATCGATCAATCGTTCCATCGTCTCCACGATCTCCTTCGTGGGGACGATCCTCGATTACTGCCCTCGATTCAAGATGGGTTCTCCGGACGCATACGCTGGCTCGACGATCTCTGCAATCTCTAGTCGCTTGGTCAGAAATCTGATGCGCCGGTCAATTTCGCGCAACCTTTTTTTGCCGTAGAGGTAGTCCCCATTCTCGGAGCGATCCCCATTGCTGGCCGCCCAATGGACGATCTCCACGATCTTCGGACGCTTCGTATCGATCAACTCCAACAGCTCCGAGCGCAACCGAGCATAACCTTGGGGGGTGATGTAGTTCTTCCCACCAACTGGAAGCGGCTGCGACACAAGATCGTCGTCGGTATCGGCGTCGGTTTCCTTGGTAAAAGCTTTGTTCATGGCGAAGTGTTACCCGCAAAACGAAAAGCAATCCACAAATGAAAAAGCCTGCAACTTTTCAGTTGCAGGCTTTAAACATTGGTGCGGCTGGCAGGAATCGAACCCACGACCCCTTGGTTCGTAGCCAAGTACTCTATCCAGCTGAGCTACAGCCGCTAAGCTTTGAATTATAGCACGAAAATCAGAGCGATCCAAAATTCTCACTATTTTTTGATTGATGCTTGCATCGTCTGCGTTAGCACCCATCCATTCAAATCACGGATGCAATTGTAATGCACCCGTAGCGGCCCCTGATCCAAATTCATCAATTTCTAACGAAAGAAAATTCAAAGCAAATGATGATCGTACCAACGATCACTGGTAGGGCGTGTTGGACTTGAACCAACGACCAAAGGATTATGAGTCCTCTGCTCTAACCAACTGAGCTAACGCCCCTTGCGCCTACGATGAATCAAACGGGGCACCGCAAGTATTGTAGGGCGTTTACTTGCGGTAACTCAGCGCGTTGGACACCAACTTGGAGGTGATGTCCACAATCTGGATCATCTTGTCGTAGGGCATGCGGGTGGGGCCGATCACCCCCAATGTCCCAACCACTCGGCCATCTACCTCGTACGGTGCGCTGACGATCGAAAGTTCTTCGAACGGCACCACTTGGCTTTCGCCGCCGATGTAAATACGAACTCCCTCAGCCTGGCTGGATATGTCCAGAAGACGCAGTATCTGGGTCTTCTGTTCAAACAGATCAAAGGCTCTGCGAAGGTTGCCCATATCGCTGGAGAAGTCGCTCACGGCCAACAGGTTTCTCTCGCCAGAAATGACAACCTCATCCTGGGATTCAGAAAGCGCCTCCGAGCTGACATTGACTGCAGCCTGCATCAGTGAAGCGACTTCCCCGCGCAGCATGTCGACCTCCGACTTGAGCTTTTCGCGCACCTGCTCTATGGCCAAGCCGGCATAATGGGCATTCAGAAAGTTGGCGGCCTCGATCAGCTGCGACTGGGAGTAGTCCACGTCAGTGAAGATGACGCGGTTTTGCACGTCTCCTTCGGGCGAAACGATGATCACCAGGAATCGGCGCTCTGAAAGCCGAAGGAATTCGATGTGGCGAAACACGGAGGTGCGCCGCGGCGCCATCACGACACCCACAAACTGAGAGAGGTTGGACAAAAGATGTGCCGCATTGGCAATCACTTTTTGCGGCTGCTCTGGTACCAGTTGCGGTGTTGTCAGGGGATCCCGCTGCACCGTCAGCATGGTGTCTACAAACAGGCGGTAGCCACGCGCCGTGGGGATCCTTCCAGCGGAGGTATGTGGGCTGGCAATCAGCCCCAACTCCTCGAGGTCCGCCATGACGTTTCGTATCGTCGCAGGAGATAGTTCCAGACCGGACGCACGCGAAAGGGTGCGCGAACCCACAGGTTGCCCATCGGCGATGTAGCGCTCGACCAGCGCTTTAAGCAACAACTTGGCACGGTCATCGAGCATGGGGGGATTTTAGTGATGTAATTTCGCGATGACGTCCAATTTCCGCCATGTTGCGCTTATCGGCAAGTATCAGGCAACTGCTGCAGGCGCCATGACCGACAGTTCTCGCCGCGCCCTCGAAGAAATAGCGCAGTTTCTTGTCCGCCAGGGATGCCAGGTGGTGCTTGAACAAGAAACAGCGATCAACACCAACCTGACCGCCTATCCCTCAATGGACGTAGACACCATTGGCACTCATTGCGACCTGGGCTTGGTAGTTGGAGGAGACGGCACCATGCTGGGCATCGGACGTCGGTTGGCGCGCTATGGCACCCCACTGATCGGGATCAACCAAGGGCGCCTGGGTTTCATTACTGACATCCCCTTCGACAGCTATCAGGCGGCGCTCACTCCCATGCTTTGCGGAGAGTATGAAGAGGACTTGCGCCCCTTGATGCGAGCCCGCGTGGTTCGTGAGCAGACCACGGTTTTCGAGGCCCTGGCCATGAACGATGTCGTGGTGAATCGCGGAGCCACATCCGGCATGGTGGAGCTGCGCGTGGAAGTGGGGGGGCGATTCGTGGCCAACCAGAGGGCTGACGGGCTCATCATCGCCTCACCCACCGGGTCTACGGCCTACGCCCTTTCTGCCGGCGGTCCCATGCTCCATCCTTCTATCCCGGGGTGGGTGCTGGTTCCTATTGCACCCCATACCCTGTCAAACCGTCCGATCGTTTTGTCCGATGCCACCGAGGTGGCCGTCGAGATCGTGAGCGGCAGGGATGTGAGCGCGAATTTCGATATGCAGTCGCTGGCATCACTGCTGCATGGCGATCGAATACTCGTTCAGCGCTCCGAGCATAGCGTTCGGTTTTTGCACCCGCTCGGCTGGAACTACTTTGCCACCCTGCGCAAAAAGCTGCGCTGGAACGAGGGGGGCTCCTGACCATGGCGCTCAAGCGGATCACACTGCGAGACTTCGTGATCGTTCAAGAGCTGACGTTCGATCTGCAAACTGGCTTCACCGTGCTGACAGGGGAGACGGGAGCCGGCAAATCGATTCTGGTCGATGCACTGCAGCTGGCTCTGGGCTCCCGCGCGGATGCTGGATACGTGCGCGAAGGAGCTTCCCACGCAGATGTATGCGCAGAATTCGACTACCCCTGCCAACTGCAACCATGGTTTGGCGATGCAGGAATTGAAGCCAACGAAACCCTGCTTCTTCGCCGAACCATCGGCACCCAAGGGAAAAGCCGTGGGTGGATCAATGGAACCCCTGCCACCGCGACACAACTGCGTTTCCTCGGAGATCAGCTATTGGATATTCATGGTCAGCATGCCTGGCAAAGTCTGACCCGCCCCGACTCCGTGCGGGGGTTGCTTGACGCCTATGCAGGTATCTCGGTTCAAGAACTTGCCGCGTTGTGGACTAAATGGCGTGCCGACCAGAAGATTCTGGAGGAAGCACGTGCGGCACAGTCATCACTCCAGCAGGAGCGCGAGAGGCTTCAGTGGCAAATTGCGGAAGTCAGCAAGCTAGCACCCGCAGAGGATGAATGGGCACACCTTGAGGCACAGCACAAGCGCCTTTCGCACGCCCAAACGTTGCTGGAGGTCGCCCAAGGCGCGCTTGCAACCCTCGAGGAAGAGGCATCCGGCGCTCAGTCCAGTCTGGCGCGAGCGACGTCGCTTTTGCAGAGCCAGGAACTGCTTGAGCCCGCATTCAGCGAGATGGCCGATATCCTCTCGTCCAGCCTGGCGCAGACCAACGACGTCATTCGCTCGTTGCAAGCCTATCTACGACACACCGACCTGGACCCCGACCGCCTCGCAGATCTCGATCTGCGACTTTCACAGTGGATGACTCTGGCGAGGCGTTACAAACGGCAACCAACTGAACTGCCCGCCTTGCTGCAAGCGTGGAAAAGAGAGCTGCAGCAACTGGACGCCGCAGCCGACCTCGTCGGCCTGGAAACCGCGCAAGCGAGCAGTGCCAAAGCCTACCAAACGGTTGCACGAGCCATTTCTCTCAGGCGGACAAGGGCAGCGCCCAAACTGTCAGCGGCCATCACACAGGCCATGCAGGGACTGGGCATGACGGGGGGGGTGTTTGAGGTGTCAGTAACAAAAACCGCTGAGCCTGCTCTTCATGGATTGGACGAGATTGCGTTTCTCGTGGCAGGTCACCCCGGCATGACCCCCCGCCCCATCGGCAAGGTCGCCTCTGGTGGAGAATTGTCACGAATTTCCCTGGCCATTTCCGTGACTACCAGCCAACTCGGCACGGCGCCCACCTTGGTTTTTGACGAAGTAGATTCGGGCGTCGGCGGGGCCGTGGCAGAAACAGTGGGTCGATTGATGCGGCAACTAGGGCGCGACCGCCAAGTGCTGGCAGTCACCCATTTGCCGCAGGTGGCTGCTTACGCCGATCACCACCTCATGGTGTCCAAGCGCCGAAATACAAAGGGAACCACCAGCACAGTGACGCCCGTTCTGGGCGACCTCCGGGTTACAGAGGTGGCCCGCATGCTGGGCGGCGAACGCCCAACTGGCACCAGCCTTGCCCATGCCAGCGAAATGCTGAGCTTGGCCAACACCCCGCAGAAAGGCTGACATCAATGCCCCTGGAAATTGTGCTGATCACCGGGATGTCTGGTTCCGGAAAATCCGTGGCACTGCACGCCATGGAAGATGCAGGCTATTACTGCGTAGACAACCTCCCCCCCGAACTGCTCCCGGCCTTTGTTGCACTCGAACACAAACACCACGGAAACCGCGTGGCAATCGCCATGGATGTGCGCAGCGCCACGTCACTGCCGCAAGTGCCGCAGGAACTGGAACGCCTGCGCAACCAGGGCGTGATCATTCAGTCCATTTTTCTGGATGCCACTACGGAAACATTGGTCCGACGTTTTTCCGAAACACGTCGACGCCACCCCTTGTCGCATGACGACATTACAGACGGACGGCGGGCACTCACGCAGGTGATTGAGCTGGAGCGCGAGTTACTAGCCGACCTGCGTGAGCAAGCGCATGTCATAGACACCAGCACGATAAGGGCGTCCCAGCTTCAAAGCTATGTCAAGGACCTGATGCCAGCAGCGCCGGGGCAGCTCACGCTGGTTTTCCAGTCGTTCGCCTTCAAGCGCGGAATTCCAGTGGACGCCGACTATGTGTTTGACGTCCGAATGCTGCCCAACCCGCATTACGAGCCGGCTCTGCGCGACCTGACGGGCCTGGACGCTCCCGTTGCCGACTTTCTACGCCAGCAGCCAGAAGTGGCGCTGATGGGCCAGCACATTGAGCAGTTTCTCTCCCATTGGCTGGATATGCTGGACCGAAACCACCGAAGTTATGTGACGGTTGCCATCGGGTGCACAGGCGGGCAGCACCGATCGGTTTATCTTGTAGAGCAAATGGCCCAAGTATTCAGCGCCCGCTGGACCGTGCTACGACGCCACCGAGAGATGGATGGCTGCTAGTGTCCTGAGTTAGAAATTCGCAGACAAAATCTCTCGATACTCGCCAGGATGTCATCGGCGGATTTGATCCACACGAACGGTTTGGGATCTGAGTTGTTCAGCTCCAAGTATTGGCGAATCGCCTGTTCAAGCTGTCTTGTCGATCGGTGTGTGCCGCGACGGATGCACTTCTCGGTCAGGGTTGCAAACCAACGCTCCACCTGATTGAGCCAGGACGCGGA
>QLTU01000060.1:0-3098 GCA_003268905.1 Acidovorax defluvii | reverse complement strand
GATATCTGAATGGGGAAACCCACCTCGCAAGAGGTATCGCATGATGAATACATAGTCATGCGAGGCGAACCGGGTGAACTGAAACATCTCAGTAGCTCGAGGAAAAGACATCAACCGAGATTCCGAAAGTAGTGGCGAGCGAAATCGGAAGAGCCTTCTATTGATAGCACGACTGTTAGCAAAACGGAATGGAAAGTCCGGCCATAGCAGGTGATAGCCCTGTATGCGAAAACAGACGTGTGGTACTAAGGTAGAGACAAGTAGGGCGGGACACGAGAAATCCTGTCTGAATATGGGGGGACCATCCTCCAAGGCTAAATACTCGTAATCGACCGATAGTGAACCAGTACCGTGAGGGAAAGGCGAAAAGAACCCCGGGAGGGGAGTGAAATAGATCCTGAAACCGCATGCTTACAAAAAGTAGGAGCCCTTAGGGGTGACTGCGTACCTTTTGTATAATGGGTCAGCGACTTACATTCAGTGGCAAGGTTAACCGAATAGGGAAGCCGTAGAGAAATCGAGTCCGAATAGGGCGAATCAGTCGCTGGGTGTAGACCCGAAACCAAGTGATCTATCCATGGCCAGGATGAAGGTGCCGTAACAGGTACTGGAGGTCCGAACCCACTAGTGTTGCAAAACTAGGGGATGAGCTGTGGATAGGGGTGAAAGGCTAAACAAACTTGGAAATAGCTGGTTCTCTCCGAAAACTATTTAGGTAGTGCCTCAAGTATTACCGTCGGGGGTAGAGCACTGTTTAGGCTAGGGGGTCATGGCGACTTACCAAACCTATGCAAACTCCGAATACCGACGAGTACAGCTTGGGAGACAGAGCACCGGGTGCTAACGTCCGGACTCAAGAGGGAAACAACCCAGACCGCCAGCTAAGGTCCCTAAAATTGGCTAAGTGGGAAACGAAGTGGGAAGGCTAAAACAGTCAGGATGTTGGCTTAGAAGCAGCCATCATTTAAAGAAAGCGTAATAGCTCACTGATCGAGTCGTCCTGCGCGGAAGATGTAACGGGGCTAAGCCAGTTACCGAAGCTGCGGATGTGCAATTTATTGCACGTGGTAGGAGAGCGTTCTGTAGGCCTGTGAAGGTGTCTGGTAACGGATGCTGGAGGTATCAGAAGTGCGAATGCTGACATGAGTAGCGTTAAAGGGGGTGAAAAGCCCCCTCGCCGTAAGCGCAAGGTTTTCTACGCAACGTTCATCGGCGTAGAGTGAGTCGGCCCCTAAGGCGAGGCAGAGATGCGTAGCTGATGGGAAACAGGTCAATATTCCTGTACCGATGTGTAGTGCGATGTGGGGACGGAGAAGGTTAGCTCAGCCAACTGTTGGATATGTTGGTTCAAGCCTGTAGTCGTGCCCGGTAGGCAAATCCGCCGGGCTTAGATGAGGGGTGATAACGAGGCTGCTTGCAGCCGAAGTGAGTGATACCCTGCTTCCAGGAAAAGCCACTAAGCTTCAGCTACACACGACCGTACCGCAAACCGACACTGGTGCGCGAGATGAGTATTCTAAGGCGCTTGAGAGAACTCAGGAGAAGGAACTCGGCAAATTGATACCGTAACTTCGGGAGAAGGTATGCCCCAAGTAGGTGAACCTGTACAAGGCGAGCCCAAAGGGGTTGCAAAAAATCGGTGGCTGCGACTGTTTAATAAAAACACAGCACTCTGCAAACACGAAAGTGGACGTATAGGGTGTGACGCCTGCCCGGTGCTGGAAGATTAAATGATGGGGTGCAAGCTCTTGACTGAAGTCCCAGTAAACGGCGGCCGTAACTATAACGGTCCTAAGGTAGCGAAATTCCTTGTCGGGTAAGTTCCGACCTGCACGAATGGCGTAACGATGGCCACACTGTCTCCTCCTGAGACTCAGCGAAGTTGAAATGTTTGTGATGATGCAATCTCCCCGCGGAAAGACGGAAAGACCCCATGAACCTTTACTGTAGCTTTGTATTGGACTTTGAACAGATCTGTGTAGGATAGGTGGGAGGCTTTGAAGTGAGGTCGCTAGATCTCATGGAGCCAACGTTGAAATACCACCCTGGTGTGTTTGAGGTTCTAACCTAGGTCCATTATCTGGATCGGGGACAGTGCATGGTAGGCAGTTTGACTGGGGCGGTCTCCTCCCAAAGCGTAACGGAGGAGTTCGAAGGTACGCTAGTTACGGTCGGACATCGTGACGATAGTGCAATGGCATAAGCGTGCTTAACTGCGAGACTGACAAGTCGAGCAGATGCGAAAGCAGGACATAGTGATCCGGTGGTTCTGTATGGAAGGGCCATCGCTCAACGGATAAAAGGTACTCTGGGGATAACAGGCTGATACCGCCCAAGAGTTCATATCGACGGCGGTGTTTGGCACCTCGATGTCGGCTCATCTCATCCTGGGGCTGTAGCCGGTCCCAAGGGTATGGCTGTTCGCCATTTAAAGAGGTACGTGAGCTGGGTTTAAAACGTCGTGAGACAGTTTGGTCCCTATCTTCCGTGGGCGCTGCAGATTTGAGGAAGCCTGCTCCTAGTACGAGAGGACCGGAGTGGACACACCTCTGGTGTATCGGTTGTCACGCCAGTGGCATTGCCGAGTAGCTAAGTGTGGAAGAGATAACCGCTGAAAGCATCTAAGCGGGAAACTCGTTTCAAGATGAGATCTGCCGGGGCCTTGAGCCCCCTAAAGAGTCGTTCAAGACCAGGACGTTGATAGGTCAGGTGTGGAAGCGCAGTAATGCGTTAAGCTAACTGATACTAATTGCTCGTGCGGCTTGACCCTATAACTTTGACAGCCTGTCTTCACATCCCCCAAAGATGTGTCAGACATTCTCTTCAAAGATTGTTATGCCAAGTTGACGCATTCAAAAAACACACAATCTGATTCCAAACTCTATGAATTCGCCGAGCTGTTCCAGTAACAGCTCAGCACTCAGTTATGCCTGATGACCATAGCAAGTTGGTACCACTCCTTCCCATCCCGAACAGGACAGTGAAACGACTTTGCGCCGATGATAGTGCGGGTTCCCGTGTGAAAGTAGGTCATCGTCAGGCTCTTACAGCCCAGCAACGCCCCCCTCTGTGATCAGAAGGGGGCGTTTCTGCTTTGG
>QLTU01000059.1 GCA_003268905.1 Acidovorax defluvii | reverse complement strand
CTCCTGGCGCGCGTAGGCCAACGCCTCCGTCACCCAGCGAGAAACCTCTTGGGTGGTATCGACAATAGCAATCGGCTTGTAGCCATCAAAGGTGCCCGTCATCGGTCGGTAGTGACCATGACGGGACGTGTAGTGCGGGGTTTTATACGCCTGCTAATTTTTTTTGTAATCTAATGAAATAAACATAGATATATACAAAAAAACCAACATCAGTACAATCTATATCTATGCCAAAGACCGCTCGTGCCCTCCTTCAGCTGCCGCCGGGCACACTGGCCGCCATCGAAAAGCTCGGTGCCGACCTGGCAGTGGCTCGATTGCGACGCAAGGAGTCCCTCAAAACCTGGGCGCAGCGCATGGGCGTGTCGGTGCCGACGCTGCAGCGGCTGGAAGCCGGCGACCCAGGCGTGGGCATCGGCATCGTGGCCACCGCGTTGTGGCTTATTCAGCGCGACGGTGAGTTGGGCGCCTTGGCGGCCCCGGAGCACGACAGGGGTGCCATCGAAATGGATGTGCGCCAGGCGATGGAGCTGGGTCAAGCGCGTGCCCGCGCGGCCGCAGCCAGCCGATTGAGCGCCGAGCGCCAGAAGGATTGATGTGCGGCTGGATGACTTGCACCTCTGGTACCTCGCCGACCCGGCCAACCCGCGTTACGTCGGGGCCTTGAAGCTGGTCTCGGCCGGCAAGGGGGTCTCACTGCACTACGGCGCCGATTGGCTGGCCCACGGCTTCCCCTTGAGCGAAGACCTGCCCTTGGTGGATACCGAGTTCTTGCCACCGGGCCGTTTGTCGGCCGATGCCCAGCGCGCCGTCGGGGCCGTTGACGATGCCCGGCCCGACCGCTGGGGCGAGAAGGTCATCCGCTTTGTGGACAGACCCAAGCGCCTGTCGTTGATGGAGTACCTGTATTACGCTGGTGACGACCGGTTTGGTGCTTTGGGCGTGTCCACATCGAAAGAGGCGTACCTGCCCCGCTCAGGTGGGCCGCTGCCCAGGCTGGAAGACGCTCAATCCTTGAGCGAGGTGGTGGCCAAGATTGAAGCCGCCGAGCCGCTGACCGCGCTGGAGGCCCGCATCATCGCGGGTGGCGGCAGCCCCTTGGGGGGCGCCAAACCCAAGGCGCTCATCGACATCGATGGCGAGCCCTGGGTCATCAAGTTTTTCAACAACGAGCCGGTGGACACGCCGTTGGTCGAGCACGCCACGATGACCTTGGCGAAACAGGCCGGCATCACGGTGGCCGAGACCCAAATGGTCCCTCTGGTAGTTTTCAACGCAGTGGCCATCCGTCGCTTTGACCGGGAGCGTGGCCATCGCATCCACAGCATCTCGGCCGGCACCGCCATCCGCGCGGCCACGGCCTCTGGGCAGGAACCCCAGATGGGTTACCCAGCGCTGGCCCGGGTGCTGCGCCGGGTGGGGGTGGCCGAGGCCGGGGTCCATCAGAGCGATGCGCGAGAGCTGTTTCGTCGGATGGTGTTCAACATCCTGATGGACAACACCGACGACCACGAGAAGAACCACGCCTTGCTGGTGGTCAACCCCTACGGCAATGGCCGCCTGAAACTGGCGCCAGCCTATGACATATTGCCGACACACTCGGGCCAGGGTCACCAGGAGTTCATTTGTGGAGCCTTGGGCCATGAATCCACCCTGGACAACGCCATGTCCGAGTGCGAAGCCTTTGGTCTGCTGCCGAACGAGGCGGCGCAAGAGGTCGCCCGGGTCATCGAGGTGGTCGACGGCTGGAGGACTCACTTAGCGCAAGTAGGCGTTTCAGCAGCAGACATCGAGTATCTGGGGCAATTCATTGACGGCGACGAATTGCTGGCCCAGCGCATGGGGTTTGAGGCCAGCCGATTTGCGAATGCGGGTGGCAAGCGGGCAAAGCCGGTCAAGCGTGGTCCGTTCAGCGTCTGACGCACTGGCTCCTGCGCAGCGGCGCAAAAAAGGGCGAGCACAAAGGCTCGCCCCAAATGGTGAATTGGAATGACCTCCGGCGACGACGTGGGTAACCAAATCGCTGCTCACTGACATCAGCTGCCTGTAGAGCTTGGTCTCCATCGCTTGAGTCCGTCACACTGCAGCGGCAGGCCATCCAGAAGCTGCAGCGCACGGGCTGCAATGGCCTCGCTACTCGTGTGGCTGGAATTGTTGAGGAAGTTGCGGGTCCCCGCAGTGGATTTCGACATGTCATTGGCGTTGACGCGCACGGACTCCTGGGGTGTCAGCGCTTCAATGGTCTGCCAGAACTTGAGCGTGTTAATTGCCATCTGGCACACCTTTGCCCATGTCGCTGGTGAGCTTGCGTACCATCCGCTTGTGGCCGCTCACGAGCTTCTGTCCCATCATGTAGTCATCCATCTTCACAATGGGATTGAATGGCGTGATGCGCATTACAGAAACGATGTTCAGCGCGCTACCCTCTTTGCGGACCACGATAAACGTCTCGCTGTCTGGGAAGTGCAGGTACTCGCATTGGCTGCCAAACTTGCGCAGGAAGTGCTGGCTGACTTTGGGTAGCAGCGTTGCTTTCTTGAGGTTCTCCCCGCCAAGCACGCGCGCAAACCACTTCCAGGCCGCAGACCACCGGGAGTCAGCCACATCACTCAGATCGTTCTCCGTGAACTTGTCGCGCTTTTGGTCGATGCGGGCAATGTATCGGTGCATGGCATGACGGGTGACACCTACATCAGCACCCAGCAGCAGACAAGGCAATCGTGGCTGCATAAACACAGGACCTTGTGCCAGGTGAACCATTGGTTCGACGGATTTTGGTTCCTCGTCTTTCCACCGGCCAACCTCAATGACACTTTCGAAGAATTTGGTTGCTAAAAAGCCTGCGGCAGAAGCGACATGCTCCTTTTGCGTCTTGCCAATTCCTGTAGTTTTCAGTGCGCCTTTGAGTAGCGCTTTACGGATGGCACCGGTTGAAACTTCGATTGTCAGGTTGTTTCCGAGGCGGTTTTCCCCTTGGATTTCCCGCTCTTCCAGAAGGTAGTAGATCGCCCGCAGCTCGGCCAATGCTGATCGATCCTCAGCGTGCGACGCGTCAACCACTACAGACATAGAGCCAACGATGGGCTGGCGGGCCTGGCCATAACGCCATTTCCATTGCGTAAGAAATGTGCCATCTTCCTGCGCCGTGGTTTTGAGGGAGAGCGTGTTCATTGTGCGCCCTTGTGGCTGGCACAAAAGAGCCCCATCAACCCCATTTTGCGAGGCGGCTCCACCGGGAGGCCGGGGGTGGCAATGCTCTCGTTACCCACGCTCGCGTTCTTGAGAATGGCCAGCGCCTCTTCTTCATCAATCGCGTGAAAGTGAGCCATCTTGGATGCCACCTTCTCCTGGCTCAGCAAAGCAAGGAGTTCTGAGGCCAGTTGATCCAGTTCGGCGTCCTCCATGTAAGGCTGCCGTGTCTTGAGCAAGATGGCGATTTCCTGGCAGCGACCAATGCGGCGCGTTCGTTCAAATCGCCGCACCTGGGCATCAGTGAGGATTTTCCGCAGGACTCCCCCGCCCGCCTCAACTTCGGATTGAATATCGGACATGCTTCTCCTTGGCCCGTGTTGGGCAAAACCTTAGCATCCCACTTGAGGACCATCCTCAATTTTCTGCGAGGTATCTTAATTATCACTTAGAGCTAATTTTTGCAATTTATAATTGCAGATAAAATTACCAAAATTAAATATCTTTCATCGCTTTCGGATGCCACTCGTAGATCAAAAATCGTCTGACCTTGTGTTATTTGCGCCACCATTTATGCAATTCAATTGTTAAAATTACTCATTTTAATGCATATTAACTTAATTGCAATCAATGTCAACAGTTCGGGCTGTACTTTATTTGCATGCACCCAATATTTTTTGGAATGTAACTTGCATGAACGGCTGCCAATGCAGGATTGTTCCAGTTTACGAGAACATTCTCGCTGTTGCGAGTTGCAGCAGACTCTGAGCAGTTGTAGCTACCGAGCTGAACATGCAAATCGTCAATTATCAAAACCTTGTCATGATGAATTGCGTATGCGGAGATCAAGCGCACCTGGGCGCCTGCAAGGCTCAACGCAGAAAACGCTGCCCGCGCCTTTGGAGATGCGCCATTTTTCAAATTGTGTTCTTCATCAGCAACCAAACTCACGGCAACTCCGCGCTTCTGAGCACGAAGCAAAGCTGCTGTGACTTTGGAACTTGTAAAAGAATAGGCCATGACTTTGATGCTGGATCGCGCTGAGTCAATCGCCTTGAGGACGAGAGCCTCCGCCCCCTGCTTCGGCGAGAAAGCCACTTCTAATGTCCCAGCGGCGGTAACTTCTTTTGAGGATATGGACTGCAGCACCTGACCAGCTGCCCGCCACACCGTCCCGTCGAATGCTAACGCGGCAGAGGAATAGACAATTGCAAAGGCCGCGATTGCGCCAATTGCAGCACGAATTGATGTTTTCATTGTCTTCCTGTTGGACGTAAATGGATTGGCGAAGCATAGCGCAAAAGCATTGCGTTGCAATCTAGCGATAATGCTGAACTATTGCGTGTACAGCATGTATAATTGCACATCATCTTAGGGATTTAATCATGCGAAATTTCATTATTACAATTTTCATTGCGGCTTCTGCTGTTCTTTCTGGCTGCGCAACACCGGTTGATCTTGATGTCTTCAGGGAAGGCCATCCGGGTGTAATTCGTACCTCGCAAGGTAAATTTGTAAAAGCAGTTCCAATCAAGCCAAAACCACACAAAACCGAACTCGTCGGCGGGACGGCAGACGTTGTGGGAATGAACGCTGGCGGTGGTGCCCTGGGTGGTGCGGCTCTTGCCATCAGCTTGATCGATGCGTTCGGCTCTAGCAACAAAGATGGACGTGAAATTCATCTTCAAGACGAGAACACGGGTGAGCCCATCGTCTTTGAGGTTAGAGAATTTGTTCCATCCCCCGGCGTCAAACCAGCGGCTGGCGATGTGATGAAATTCGTGTGGCTCAAAGATGGCGGCCTCACATACACAAACCTGACGCGCCATCCGAAGATGCGCAACTACGCCCCCTAAGATCCCTATCAAGCCCGCGCCAGCCGCTCTTGGCGGCGCTGATCCAGGTGGATCTCATTCGCCCTCTCCCATGCATCTGGGTGGGCTCGAAACCATTTGTCTGTTCAGTCTCGGGCGGAAGCAATAGCCTCACGAAACTGGGATGGCTCGAACATCAAAGCCACCTTTCCTTGCTTGGTGGCCGGGATGTCTTTCCCAAGACTGCTGGTTGATTGACGCACGAATTTCGAATACGATAAAATAACTATTTGGATCTGACAACTATTCAGGATTGCAGATGACAACCTACAGAGAATTGAAGGCGCAAATCGACGTTTTGCAGCGCAAAGCGGAAGAGGTGCGCAAAGGTGAGATTGCTGAGCTTGTCGCCGACATCAAAGCAAAGATCGCCGAGTACGATCTGGAGCCAAATGATATATTTCCAGAATTGCGATCTACGAGTTTCGGATCTCGCTCGCGTGGCTTTCGAAAGGAACGCGAGATAAAGTACCGTCACCCACAAACCGGCGAGGTCTGGTCGGGTGGCCCTGGGCGCAAACCGAAATGGGTACGCAACGTTGAGGAATCCGGCGAGAACATCGAGCAGTATTCCTTGAAAAAATAGCTAGCGGGTGCGCACTTCAGCTTCTGAATTCTCGGCGACAAGTGCTGCGTAATCCAGTTCTTTCGACCAGGTAGTCCAGTACCGCCCACAGTATGACCACTGGTCCTGACCACTGGTCGCATCTCTCTCTGAGTGAATTTTCAGTAACTTATTGTGGATAACTATTCGCGGCCCAGCGATTGTGAATAACTTGCTTCCAGCATTGAAAACTTATGCTGCTCAGACAGCTCACTCCGTCCTGCGGGCCTACAAGGGAGCTTGAGAAATGTTTGCGCTGAAAGAACTTCAGCTGAACAGAAGCCTACAGCCAGAACCCACGCTTATTTGTCGCATCCCGGACGATTGCATAGACTCTAAACGCTATCCACTCTTCATAGCCCGATCTGTTTTGAAGGAGTTGATAGAGTCCTTGCAATCGCC
>QLTU01000058.1 GCA_003268905.1 Acidovorax defluvii | reverse complement strand
GGGGGGCAGACTCCACCCCGATGTGGTTCAGGATGTGGCGGATTTCGGCGCTGTGGGTGATGAAGGCAATGATGCGCATCTGCCCACCGCACATGAGGCACAGCAGCGGAAATGCCTCGTAGATGCGGGCAATCAGCACCGCCCACAAGTAATGCGCCGCTCGCTTCGGGCGTGCTTCAGGTTCGGGTGTGGGTGTGGCCGCGTTGCCCGGCGCCGCCACCCCAGGTACGCCCGCGCCAGGTTGTGCAGTCTCCACCGTGGCTGGTTGCGACGCAGCAGGCTGAGCCAGCGCCGTTACCGCCGCTCTCAGCGGCGAGTTTGGTGCCAGCACACCAAAGTAGCGGTGCCGGTGGGTGCGTGGCGGTGGCACCAGCGCGGCGATGCGGTCGATCAGTTCCAGCGGTGTGAGGTGCAGACCTGGCCGCGCTGGACGGCAACGGCGGCAACAAGGACTGGCACAACTTTGCCGACCCGATGCAGGCCTGCGAAGGCGCCGACCTGGTGACCACCGACGTGTGGACCTCGATGGGCTACGAGGCCGAGAACGAGGCGCGCAAGCAGGCCTTTGCCGACTGGTGTGTCGACGCCGAGATGATGGCCGCCGCCAAGCCCGATGCGCTGTTCATGCACTGCCTGCCGACCCACCGGGGCGAGGAAGTGACGGCCGACGTCATCGACGGCCCGCAGTCCGTGGTGTGGGACGAGGCAGAAAATCGAATGCACGTGCAGAAGGCACTCATGGAGTACCTGCTGCTGGGCCGGCTGGCCTGACACGGTGATTGTGGGAGCGGGCTGGCCCGCGATGGGCGCCGCCTCGCCGGCTTGCCGCACGCGGCCCACTCCTATACTCCCCGTATAGGCCGCCGATAGCGCCCGACAGACGGGTGCTGGCGACCGATACTCCCCCATCATCAGAGTGAGATAGGCCGCGCACCGCCCACGGCAGCGGCGCTTACATCGACAGAATCTGGCTGGCGATCGACGTGGTCTCGCGCACCGCAAACTTGGTGCCCGCGGTGCGGATGCCCCAGATCAGCTCGACCAGGGCGCGGTTGTTGAGCAGCGGCTCACCGCCCAGGATCAGCCAGTAGCCGGTGCCGTCCACCCAGAACAGCATCAGCGTGGTGGTGGGCAGCAGCATGTCGATGCCTTCGTGGAACGACACGGCGCGGCCGGTGCCCGTCCAGCCGCGCTGCTTCTGCCGCTTGGCGAAGTCGAAGAAATCGGCTGCCACCACGCACAGGGTTTCGGCCTCTTCCTCGGAATAGCCCACGCGCGCCAGGCAGAAGCCTTCGTCCGAGGCCAACGCCGCCGTGCGCGTGCCCGACAGCCCGGCAATGGCATGCGGCAGGTAGTTGTCGAGCCGCACGTCGGGCGCGCGCAGTTCGCGCTGCACCTCGTGCACCCAGCCTTCGTACAGCGCGCGCGCCAGCACGGTGCGGTGCTCGGGCGCCAGTTCCAGCCAGGCGCTGCGGCGCAGCGAGGCGCCGCGCGGCATCAGGGTCTGCAGGATGGCGCTGGTTTCGTCCGGCACGCGCTCGCCGTAGGCGTGCAGCGCGCCGACGGGGGTGAGCACCAGGTACGGGTCGTCCGCGGGGGCGTCGGCGCTGACAGGGGTTTCGTTCATCACTCTTCCGCGTTGTTGAACGGATCGATGCCGTAGATCAGCGCCTTGACCAGCGTGGCCATGTGGGCGCGGCTGCGCGCGTCGGTGTCCATGGCCGTCGGCGGCAAGCCCATGGCCACCAGCTCGCGCGACACCATCTGCCGCGTCTGCCAGCCGCCCTGGTCGGAATGCGTGATGCCGACCACCAGCGAGGTGCGGTCGATGAAGTCGCGGAACTCGGTCACGTAGGTGCGCAGGTCGGCCACCGGGTCGGGCGAGTTGCCGCGCAGCATCAGCACCAGGCCGAGCGCGTTCTCGGTAAGGATGTCCCACATGAAGTCGAAGCGCTTCTGCCCCGGTGTGCCGTACAGCCGCACCTGGTCGCCGCTGGCGAGCTTCATGAGGCCGTAGTCCATCGCCACCGTGGTGGTCTTCTTGAGGGTCTTCACGTCGTCCGAGGCGTTGGCCTCGGTGCGCACCACCTCGATGTCCGACAGGGATTGGATGGCCGTGGTCTTGCCCGCCCCCACGGGGCCGGCGAACACGAGCTTGTAGATATTGGTCATGGCGTCGAAAAATTAGAACAGCTTGTCCATCAGCGATTTGAAGAAGCCGCGCCGCGCCGCCACCTCGGGCTTGCGCGCCGCCGCGGCCACCGGGGCCTGCGCCGCGCGCGGCGACGCCACGGCGCCGGCCGCCACCGGCCCGCCCGGAATCACCTTGGCCAGGCCCGACACCACGCACAGCACCACGAAGCGCAGCACGTCCTGCTCGTGCTTCGGAAACGCGCGCAGCAGCTCCGAGATCGACTGCGGCATGCGGGCACAGATGGCGGCCAGCTGCACGTCCAGCGGGCCGACGCCGGCCAGCATCGGAAAGTTGGGAAAGCGCCGCAGCTGGAACGTCAGGTCGCCCTGGCGCTGCAGCTTCATGTCGCGCATCACGTCGCTCACCAGCTCCCAGGTGATCACGTCCAGCGGCTTCTGCGCGCGGTGGAACTTGCCGTCGAAGCGCTGGCGCACCGTCTCCTCGACGTGGTCGGGGTCGAGCGGTTCGGCGCGGGCGCTCTCCACCAGCCTGGGCGTGCGCAGCAGCTTCAGCAGGGCCGACACCGGCAGCCCGGAGGCCAGCCAGCCGGCGCGCGTGTGGGTGACGAAGGCCGCATCGGTGCCGATGCGCAGCAGCATCGGGCCGTCGTGACCAATGATTTTTTCGGTCAAGCCGATCAGCGGCTGGTCGCGCAGCAGCGGAAACACCTGCAGCAGCGCCGCCAGCGCACCCTTGCCCAGGCCGACCGCGTCGGTGGCCATGCGCGTGGCCGGCGGCGCCAGGGAGACGGAAGATGCTTGCGCCTTCGGCAGCGGCATCGGCGCCGAGGCACGTGCACGCATGGGTGCCGGCTCGGGAGCCGGCGTGGGTGGCGGCGCGACGGGCGCTGCCGGGCGGCGTGCCGGCGGGTTGGCCAGCACCGCCTCGGTCACGGCAGCGCGGGCCGCCGGCCGCGCGCTGACAACCGGCGCCGCCTTGCGCTTGAGCTGGTCGGCCAGTTCCATGGCGCGGCGCCAGGCCGGCGCGGCCGCGGGCTCGGCTTCGGCCACCGCCGCGGGCAGCGCGGGCTCGACGTCGAGCGACACCACCGGCCGCGCCCTGCCCGGCATGGCGGCGGGCGCAGTGGCCACGGCGGCGGCCGCCGGCGGCACCATGCGTTCGGCAGCTTCGTTGACTTTCTTGATCGCGTCACGCAGGCCGGCACTGGTGTAGGGCATGCCGACCCAGCCGATGTGCTGGCCCTTGGCCAGCGGCAGCTTGGCCTCCAGCCAGCCCCCGCCGTCGCCCCAGGTCAGCAGCACGGCCGGCCGGCCGGCCATCACTTCCATCAGGCGCGTGGCGTTGGCCGGCGAATACTTGCGCATGCCCAGGCCGAACAGATCCAGCACGCAGGCTTCGCAGCTGCGGGCGGCGGCGTGCTGCTCGGGGATGGCCAGCGACAGCTCGCGCTTGAGCGTGATGCAACGGTGGTCGCGCCAGTTCATGCCGATCATGATCTCGACGGCAGCGGCCTCATGATCGGTCAGGCCCATCAGGAGGATGTTCTTCATGCTTGAATCACTCCGTTCTGCAAAGCCAGCGACACGGCTTCCCATTGTGGCGACAGTGCCCGGCCTTCGCGTGTGAGCGCGCGGCGCACCAGCATGAAGCCCAGCGAATCGCCGGCGCCCTCGCAGTGCGCGAGAAAGTCCTGCTCGGCCTGCGCGTCGCCCGCCAGCAGCGCCGGCAGCGCCTCGGCGGCGATGCGGCGCGAATCGTCGACGCTGCACAGCAGCGCCCGCCGCGGCACGTCCAGCGAGGGCGCGACCAGCACGCTCCAGCGCGTGGCCCAGGCACTGGCGGCGGGCAGCTTGCGGCCGCTGGCAGCCTGCGCCTGCAGGCCCTGCAGCACGAACGGCGCCAGCCGCGGCTGAATGTCGGCACGCGCTAGCAGGGCCTGAAAGCGCGAGGCATCGGGCGCGCAGCCATGCAGCCAGTCGGCCAGGGCGCCCTGCAGCGGCTCGGCGCCCTCCAGGCCCAGTGCGGCGTTCACCCGCTGCTCGTGCAGCGCCAGGTCGGCGGGCGCATTCAGCACCCGGCGACCTGCCTGGCGGAACTGCTGCCTGGCGGACAGGCCGTGCTGGGCGTTGCGCATCAATCGAGCAGCGTGTCCATCAGGTCGATCATGAACTCGGCGTCTTCCTGCGTCATCGGCTCGAAGCCGCCGGCGATGCCCAGCTCGTCCAGAACCGGCTGGCCGTCGGGCGTGCCCGTCAGGCCGACCAGCGCCTCTTTCACGCGCTCGGCGTCGGCGCCGACCTTCGCGCTGGTGAGCAGCACGTGCGTGATGTCGGCCAGCTTGCTTTCCATCAGCGCCTTCAGTTGCGACTTGGTCAGCTTGGACAGCGAGTGGTAGGCCTCGGCCAGGAAGAAGCTGGCGTCGACCTCGCCCTTGATGGCCATGCGCGCGGCGGCCTGGTGGGTGTCAACCATCTGCCACTGGATGTCGGCCTCGGTCAGGTCGGCCGGCTCCAGCAGGCGCAGGCCGATCAGCTTGACGTCCTTGTTGTCGGTCAGCGCGATCTTGCAGCCGGGCTGCAGGTCTTCCACCGTGCTGGCGGCCGAGCCGGCGGCCGTGGCAATCACCATCTCGTCCGACTTGCCCATCGGCCGTGCGATGGCCTGGTAGCCGGCGTCGCGGATCATCGACGCCGCGTCGAACGGGTTGGCATACACCGCATCCACCTTGCCCTCGGCGATCAGCTGCGCCTGTTCGGCCGCCGATGCGGGCGTCAGCAGGTGCAGTTGCAGGCCGGAGCGCTTCTGCAGCAGCGTGTTCAGCATGTGCCAGCCGGCAAAGCGCTCGGGCGCGAAGTCGGGGGCAATCAGCAAATTCAAGGTCATCAGGTGCTCCCTTCGGCGGCTTTCCACTCTTTGTAGACGGCCGACAGTTCTTCGATCTTCTTGCGTGACGGCTTGCGGCGCACCGAGGTGTAGCCCACGGTCTGGCCGTTGCGGATGTTGGGCACGGCGGTGGCGTACACCCAGTAGTGCGAGCCGTCCTTGCGCAGGTTCTTCACGTAGCCGTGCCACTTCTTGCCGGCCTTCATGGTGTCCCACAGGTCCTTGAAGGCGGCGCGCGGCATGTCGGGGTGGCGCAGGATGGCGTGCGGCTGGCCGATCAGTTCCTCACGGGTGTAGCCCGAGAGTTCGATAAAGGCGTCGTTGGCGTGCGTGATGACGCCGTTGAGGTCGGTGCGCGAGATGATCAGGCGACCTTCGGGGTAGGGAATCTCGCGCTCGCTCACCTGCACCGTGCGGCTGGTGCCGTCGTGGTAGGTGTGCTGGCGCGCCTGGTCCGCATCCGCGGCGGGCTGCATCGGGGGGAAAGCCATGGCGAAACCCTCCTCAGATCAGCTTGGACAGCGCCTCGGCGGCGCGCTTGATGTCCAGGAACAGCAGGCCCAGCTTGGCGTTCTGCTTGGCCAGCACCGTCAGCACGGCCTCGGTGCCCGACGAACTCATGATCACGTAGCCGCGCTCGCCCTGCAGCAGCACGCGCTCCAGCGTGCCGCGGGCCAGTTCGCGCACTGCGCGGTCGCCCAGCGACAGCAGCGCGGCGGACATGGCGCCCACGCGGTCTTCGTCCATGCCGGCCGGCAGGGCCGAAGCGATCATCAGACCGTCGGTGGAAATCAGGGCCGATGCCTCAACGTCGGCAGACGAACCTTTGAGCTCTTCCAGCACCTGCTGGAACATGTCAGTACGCATAATTTCTTCCTTTGTCGGTGGTAGCCCGCTTCGCCAAGTGGCCGCGGCATACAAATTGGAATGCAAAAACGGATACGGATAGGAAATTCAACCGCATGAGGCCAAGTATGGCACGAGTTTTGGGCCTCGAAACACGTTCGGCCAAGGAAGGTTGAGCGCTCGCTTGCCG
>QLTU01000057.1 GCA_003268905.1 Acidovorax defluvii | reverse complement strand
CCAGGCTCGCATCCATCCTGCAGTCATCTTTCATCGAAACGCACAGGAACAGGAAGAACCGTTCACGGGTTTCAAGCGGCATTCGATTGCCGGAACTGTCCACGCAAAACTCATCCACGATGCGATAGGCATTCGCTAGGGTCGTGGGTGTCGTATGCAGGGAGTTTGGATTCGTGGGTGCAGTCCGAACACCCAGCAATAGGTAAGCAATGTCAATTCCCACCTCGCGCACCCTGTAGAGGTAGGCCACATCCGGTCCGCGCTGGTCCGTTTCATAGATGTGCTGAGTAGTCCTACCAACGCAACCGACCTTGGCCAGGTCGAGTTGGCTCAGATTCAAACGCAGCCGCTCTTCTTTCAGGCGCCCTCCAAACGTGCACCGATCCACGGTGGCTTCGGGTCGTTCTGAATCTATGTCCTCGTGGCCTGTTTTTACGTCGTTCTCATCCATCGGCGCATGGTAGCTGCAAATGGTCAGCCAGCGCTTGACCGCGCCGTGCTGGCTACAAGCGGGGAGCCAGGAATACAAAACCCAGTGAGAAAAGTACAAGACTCGCAGCGCCTCCACAGCCACCACAACTGCGTAATGACCGCTAAGTCCTTGTCAGGCAACGAGAAAAATCCATGGACACCCAGAACGCCACATTTAGCGATGAAAAGTAGCATTCATGATTATGATGAATATCAACAGTGCCGCATGTGAATTTTCAGGTTTGCGTTTTATGATCGTTTCTGCACAGGAGCAGTCCGACAACTTACACCCCCTCCGATTGGCTGTGGAGCGAGACAAATATCCTAACTATCAAAATTTCTGTTCCGCTGGGAACATGTTGACGCATGAAATCCGCGTCAAGATAAACCTAGCAAATCGTCTTTGGTAGCCCACGCAGACTGATCGGTGTCGGCAAGCGTAGTGAATGAGCATGGCACCCAATGGAGGTTCCCCCTTGCACTTTTCAAGATCTTCCTCACCGGTCTGATTGTGCTCAGCCCCACAACTGCAGAACACCACTGATCATTAGCCGGGCTCTTTCGTCTATTTCTGACCGAGGGGTTGCGCAGCGTGCGCAGGGGCAATTACTCGTGAGATACCACTCCCCCTCCCGTCTCTCCGACAAACTAAAGATCAGTGGCGCGGAATACTCATGACGAAAGTAGAGTGGCGCACTGCACGAAACGCCATTGTTGCTCACGAGGATTACAAGCGGAATGCTGTTGATCGGGGTTTCAAAAGTGAGGTTGCCCCTGAAAAGTGGAGTTCTTAACCCTTGTTGAAAATATCGACCAGGAGTTCAGAGATGAGTGACAAGCAGGTGCGTGCGCAGTACACGCGAGAGTTCAAGCAGGAGGCCGTTCGGCAGGTCCGCTCGGGTCAGGCGATTGCGGTGGTGGCCAAGGTACTGGGCATCCCCAAAGCGAGCCTGGGCAACTGGGTGCGGCTGTCAGCCAAGGGAGAATTGGACGGTGCGGGCGGTGGTGACAAGAGCACCCAAGTCTCGCCAGAGCAGATGGAGATCGCCCGGTTGCGTGCAGAGAATGCTCGCCTTCGCATGGAGCGCGACATCGCAAAAAAAGCCGCGGCGTACTTCGCGCAGGACACGCTGCGAGGTACGCCTGGATTCACCAAATGAGAAAGCTGTACCCGGTGAGTGTGTCCTGTGGGGTGCTGGAGGTCAGCGCGAGCGGGTACTTCAACTGGCTGCGTCGGCGTGAGTCTGGCCACGGTGGAGCTGCCCGGCGTCACAGCGACGAAGCCCTGCTGGCGTACATGCGCGCCATCCACGCCGAGGTGAAGGGGGAATACGGCTGGCCACGCATGCACAAGGAACTGCTGGCCCGGGGCATCCGGGTGGGCAAAGACCGGGTGCGCAAACTCATGCAGCAGCACGGCATCAGGGCCAAGACCAAACGCAAGTTCGTGGTGACCACCGATAGCCGCCACAGCCTGCCGGTGGCGCCCGACTTGGTACAGCGGCGCTTCAACCCCGAGGCGCCCAACCAGCTCTGGAGTGGCGACATCACCTACATCCAAACCGACGAGGGCTGGCTGTACCTGGCTGCGGTGATCGACCTGTTCAACCGCCAGGTGGTGGGTTGGAGCCTGCAGCCGCACATGCAGGCCGGCCTGGTCAAGGACGCGCTGGCCATGGCGTGGTGGCGCCGCAGGCCGCCTCCTGGGGTGATATTCCACAGCGACCGGGGCAGCCAGTATTGCAGCCATGAGTTCCAGGATGCCTTGAAGGACTGGGGCATGCGTTCATCGATGAGCCGGAAAGGCAACTGCTGGGACAACGCACCGACCGAGAGCTTCTGGGGGCGGCTGAAAACAGCCAGCGTACATGGGTGCAAGTTTGCTACCCGTGAGCAGGCCAGGCAGGCGGTGATGGACTGGATGGCTTTCTACAATCACCGAAGGCTGCATTCGTCGCTGGGCTACCTCAGCCCGATGCAGTACGAGCAGCGCTGGTACGAGGCACAGCGTAAAAAGGCCGCGTGAACCGTGGGTTAAGAGCTACACGATACAGGGGCAAGGTCAGTCTTTCGTACTGGGACGATGTGGGCTTCATCCTCAATGGGCGGCGTGTCATCGTCTGGTGGCGACACCCTCGGGATCTCCACCGGGATGCCATCGAATCCCAGGCCTGGAGCGAGGCAGGTGACAGCCCCCGGGATACCTGGCTCTGCGAAGGGGGTATCCAAAACTACAAGAAGGTTGGCAAGTCAGGGCGGCGGAAAAAGCCGGGCAGTTTCACCAGTCGTGAGCCCTCAGACGCCCAGAGACAGTACTACGACAAACTGCTGCAGATTAAGCAACGGTTAACCACGGAGGGGATTGACCTGGAGGTCCGCCCGTCATGGAGTTGGGAGCGTCTCAGCTGGGCGATGGGCGTGAGCCTTGTGGCACCGCTGGACGTGCGAAACGAAAAGGAAGTCGCGACCGTGGCGCACTTGGCACGTGACCTCGTCTTGCGGAAAACCACACTGGACCAAGAATTCCCAGGCTTTGTGTACGACCGGGCCAATTGGCTGCGGGATCAAAGTCGGGCGCCAACGACCGTGGCTTCCAGCTTGGGGGTCGTCTCAGAAAACGGAAAATAAAGCACGCTAAGCGTGCGTGGAGGCTGGCACCCAGCGGTACAGCGTCGGAATGGACACGCCGAGGTTCTTGGCCACGTCCTTGGGCGGCACCCCGCTGGCCAGCAGCTTCTTGGCCGACTCGATCTTGCTGTCGGTCATCTTCGGCTTGCGGCCGCCTTTGCGGCCGAGCTGCTTGGCGACTTCCAGCCCGGCGCGGGTGCGCTCGACGGTCAGCTCGCGCTCCATTTCGGCAAGGCTCGCCATGACGTGGAAGAAGAACCGCCCGGATGGTGTGCCGGTGTCGATGGAGTCGGTGAGGCTCCTGAACTGGACACCGTGCTTGTGCAGATCGCCGACCAGATCGACCAGTTGCTTGACCGACCGGCCCAGCCGGTCGAGCTTCCAGACGACCAAAGTATCGCCTTCGCGCAGCATTTCGAGCGTCTTGGCCAAGCCAGGCCGGTCTGCCCGCGTGCCACTCACCTTGTCCTCGAAGACCTTTTTACATCCGGCCTTGCTCAAGGCTTCGCGTTGCAGCTCCAGGTTCTGATCCTGCGTCGAGACGCGCGCATAGCCAATCAACATGGCTTGTCTCGCGCCCGGTCGATGCGTTCCTGCATCGCCTGCATCACTTCTTCGTGGGTGTACGATCTGGCGTTGGCGTCGGTGGCTTGCCGCAGGGCTTCCTCAACCTCGCGCGTCATCCGCTCGTAATCCTCCGGCCACAGCGCTTGCTCCATGCGCAGCGACGCCTGACCCAGCAGGTGCAGCAGGCTGAACAGCCGCATGTCGTTGGTGGCGACGATGCGCTCCCGAATCTGCTCCTGAATAGCTTCGCTAGCCCGATGCGCTTGTGGTGTGGCAGTCCCCTCGTAGTCAGCGGGGAATTCCGCTTCCTCGGCAATCCTTGCCCAGGCGCTGGCCAGCGCCTCGATGGTTGACGTGCTCATTTCCGCCGCTCCTGTGCTCTTTGGCGAATCAACCGGCCAAGGGGCCTCGACGCGAAAACCAGCAGCATCACGCCTATCGGATACCAGGTCGAGAAGACCACCAAGGCATCGAAGGCTGGCCGTCCGGTGTTGGTAGGCAGTACGGCGGTCACAGCCATCAACCCGCCGACCGTCCAGATGATGCGCCACACGTAGGGCATCACGCGGGGCACGTAGCCGTCATCGAAAGCGGTCTGGTAGTAGCGGCGCAGGCCGCGCTCGGCAAGCGCCTGGCGCTGCCGCTCCGACAGCGCATCCGTCCGGCCATACCAGCGCCGGAATGGTGGACAGCGCAGCAGCAAAGGGGTGAAGAGGATCATCACCGCCACGATCGCGACACCCCACGCCATGACGGCGCCGGCATCGGGCCGCTTGGCGTTCTCGATCACGGGCGCGAAGACGCCCGGAGCACCGATCATCCAGAACAGCGCAATGTGCTGATGGAAGGAGAGCTTCATTTGCTCATCCACTTGCGCAGCAGGCGCTTTTTCAGGGAGGCGCGTTCTTGCGGGTTGCGTCCCTTGTGATTGGCGATGCGATCCGCCGTGGCGGCCTGGCGCTTGACGGGCCAGTAGGAGCGGCCATCCTTGCCCATCGACCAGACGCTGCTGGCCTGGTTTTCCAGCAGGGGCAGATGGGCGCTCAGGGCTTCGGGCGACGCGCTGGTCAGCGCCGTGCGCTCACGGGTGCGCCAGCGCTGATGCCAGAGCTTCTTGTCCTCGCGCTCGCTGCCGCAGGTCGTGTGCCCGACGATGGGTGTTTTGCGGCGGCTGCGGCTCATAACGTAGTGGTCTCCAAGAACATTCAGGACTGATCCCAGGCGTCGATGGTCAAGACCTGATCGGCAGGACAGGCGGCTACGCGGTCGGGAACTGGATGGTGTTCAGTCTCATGCCGACCCCATTCGATTGATCGCGTCGCTTGCGGCACGCTGCGACGCAAGGAGGTTTGCGACCTGGTTTAGCAGCCGTGTCCGCTGCATGTCTGTTACCTATCTCCCCGACCGCTCATTGGACCAACTCCAGAGATTGGGCTCTATCGCTCAGCCAATACGAAACCGGCATTGGCTGATGCCACAACCGAGACGAACACAAATGGCTCGGTACCTGTATTTCGCGCCCCGTGCACTTGGCCCGGTCTTGCCACGGCTATCTCACCTTCCCTGAGGGCACGAACAATCCCATTGCCCTGAAAGTAATCAGCCATTCCCGACAAAACAGTCCACGTGTCTTGGCCGTGAGGATGAATGTGAGCCGCAATTTCCTGCCCGGGATGGACATGCCAAACCACGATAATTGAGTCTCGGGTTTCAAGCACAACGGAACGAATAGGCTCGCCTTCGGACGGCTGAACATACTCGGCTACAGAAAATATTCTCGATTCAACAGTCATCGGAGATCCCTCTTTCACAGTGCCCCCAGACAGGCTGGATATGAGTTCTAACTCGAATTTGAACGGGAGGCTGGTCGTGCGGTCGTGCAGTTGCCGATGAGCGTGTCGGCTGCTGCCTCCTTGCCCACCAGCGAACTCACGTCCGTTGCGGCCATCCAGAAGGTCTTGCCCGAGCGCGGCTCATAGGTCGCGGGATCGAACACGCCAGAGGGGCCGAACATCGGCGGCTTGATTGGTCATGGCTCCATGCCTTTGTCGTTACGGTCTTCATCGTCGGCATCCTGACGCACGGCGGGCAATTGCTGGAGCAACGCCGGCAGCCATTCCTGTACCGTCTCCCACACCACATCGAGGTTGATGTCGAAATAGCCGTGAGCCATGCGATTACGCATATTGCGCATGCTGCGCCACGGCACGTCGGCATGCGCCTGGGTGAACTCGACGTAGCCATCCATCACCTTTGTGGCCGCCTCGCCGATGACGATCAGGCTCATGATGACGGCCTGCTGGGTGCGCTTGTCGGCCAAGAAGTCGTCCTTGGCCATCCCTTCCACGAAGCTGCGCGCATCGGTTGCGGCCTGCTGAATGTGGTCGAGGTAATCGGGCAGGCGGTTCTCGCTCATATCGGTTGCGCCTCCGCGAGCACCTTGGCCCGGAACTTCGGCGGCAGGTCGCCGGGAGTCAGCAGATCGACGTCAACGCCGAGCAGCGATTTCAGTTCTTCTTCCAAATCGCCCAAGTCCAACAACGTGGCACCGGGCAGCGCATCGACCAACAGGTCGAGGTCGCTGCCATCCCGGTCGGTGCCATGCAGCACCGAGCCGAAGACGCGCGGGTTCGCGGCGCGAAAGCGGCCTACCGCTTCACGCACTGCGCTTCGCTTCATGTCAAGCACAACAGACGGTCGCATGCGCATCCTTTCTTATCGAAACTCGTTGAGATGATATGCAATCAAGAATAGAATTTCAAGAACTATTTTCGAGAATCGCAATGCCTTGATTCCCGTGCCGCGCCGGTTGCCTTGGCGGGCTTGTCACAAACCTACGTTTTCAAGAAGAAGGAAACCGCATGCCCCGCCGTTCGATCCTCTCCGGGGTCTCCTCGTTTTCAGTGCAATAAGTGACGGTACGAAAAGCTAGCACTGGCGCGGAGGTGGTGTTGGTAGATCGTTGATTTCATTGACTTTC
>QLTU01000056.1 GCA_003268905.1 Acidovorax defluvii | reverse complement strand
AGTGCTTTCCTTTGCGACTGGCCGGTCAACAAGAGAGCATCCTATGCACTCTTGGCCCAACCTATTGCTTGGTGCACTTCGTTCTGGAATCCGCCACATCATTTTGACGAAATGACCTGCGGCGGCCTTAGCGCTCCTTAAGCCATTCTTCATGCCCGCCTTGCACCATGGCGGCATGCAAAAACAACACCCCACCTCTCTTGCACGCATGGTTGCGCTGCTGGCGCTGACCCTTGCCCTGGCGCCCGCCCACGCCGGCGACACCACCGCCGCCTCGCAGATGCAGCGCTGGAGCGATGTTTCCGGCCAGTCGGTCAACGCCGAGCGCGGCCGCGTCTTCTTCACCAGTCGCCATGGCGGCGAATGGTCGTGTGCCTCGTGTCACGGCAATCCGCCCACCACGCCCACGCGCCACGCCAGCACGGGCAAGACGATCACCCCGCTGGCGCCGGCGTTCAACCCCGAGCGCTTTACCGACCAGGCCAAGGTGGACAAATGGTTTCGCCGCAACTGCAACGATGTGTTGAGCCGCGAATGCACCGCCGTCGAAAAGGCCGATGTACTGGCCTGGCTGCTGCAGTTCGACGCCAAAAACCCACCCCCACCCGCCCCCGCCAAGGACAAGCCATGACCCGCAACGCCTTGATGATTCCCACCGCCCTGCGGGGGCGCACCGCTGGCCGTTTTGCCACGCTGCTGGCGCTGGCCTGCGCACTGCCCGTTGCCTGGGTCGACAGCCGCGAGATTCCCGCCAGCGCCATGCTGCCCGCCTACAGGCAGGAGTGCGCCGGCTGCCACATGGCCTACCCGCCCGGCATGCTGCCCGCCAGCTCGTGGAGCCGCATGATGCAGGGGCTGGACCAGCATTACGGCACCGACGCCTCGCTGGATGCGGCCATGGTGCGCCAGATCAGCACCTGGCTCGCGGCCCATGCCGGCACCTACAAGCGCGTGCGCGAGGCGCCGCCCCAAGACCGCATCACCCAATCCGCCTGGTTTGAGCGCAAGCACCGCGACGTGGAGCCGGGGGTGTGGAAGCGCGCCGCCGTGGGCAGCCGCGCCAACTGCATGGCCTGCCACACCCGCGCCGACCAAGGTGACTTTGACGACGACCGCGTCCGCATTCCGAAGTGAGAACCGCCATGACTTCTGACACCCTTTCTACCGCCTCGCCCTCTTCAGCTTCCGCACCGTCCTCAGCGCAAGCGCAAACGCAAACGCCCCGGCCTGCCACCCGCCGCGTGGTCGATGCCACCACGCGCATGCTGCACTGGCTGATGGCGCTGAGCTTCACGGCGGCCTATATCACCGCCGATGGCGAGCGCTGGAGACTGGTGCACGTCACGCTGGGCTACACGCTGGCGGGGCTGGTCGTGGCACGCCTGCTGTGGGGCGTGTTCGGACCGCGCCAAGTGCGCATGTCGGTGCTGTGGCGCAAGCTGCAGGGGCTGCCGGCATGGTTGAAGTCCCTGGCCGCGGTGCGTTCACCCTCCGCTCTGCAGGCCACCTGGCGACCGGGGCAAAACCTGCTGATGGCACTGGTCGTGGCGCTGATCCTGGCGCTGGTGGTGCCGCTCACCCTCAGCGGCTACGCGGTGTGGGTCGAATGGGGCGGTGAATGGCTGGAGGAAGTGCACGAGTTCTTTGGCAACACCCTCTTGTTCGTGGTGCTGGCGCACATCGGGCTGATCGCCCTGTTGAGCGTTCTGCGCCGCAAAAACCAGGCACTGCCCATGCTGACGGGCCGCGTGCAGGGCCCCGGGCCCAATCTGGCCCAGCGCAACCATGGCTGGCTCGCCGCTGCCGTACTGGCCTGCGTGCTCGCATTCTGGACGTGGCAGTGGAACACTGCGCCCGAGCTGCCCGCTGGCGATGCAGCACGCTGGAGCGAGAATCACCATGATGATGACGACGACTGACTGAAAGCACCCTCCATGCGCATCCTGCTGGCCGAAGACGACGAACTGCTGGGCTCGGGCATCCGCGCCGGCCTGGCGCAAAACGGCTTCCAGGTGGACTGGGTGCGCGATGGCGTGGCGGCCGAGCGTGAGCTGGCCACCGGAGCCTACCAGGCGGCCGTGCTGGACCTGGGCCTGCCGAGGCAGGACGGCATGGAGGTGTTGCGCCAGGTGCGCGCACGTCGCAACACCACGCCCGTGCTGGTGCTGACGGCCCGCGACGCCGTGCCCGCGCGCATCGCCGGGCTGGATGCGGGCGCTGACGACTACCTGATCAAACCCATCGACCTGCACGAGCTGGCCGCCCGCCTGCGCGCCCTGGTGCGGCGCGCGCACGGCCAAAGCGAAACTCGGTTGACTGCGGGCCCGGTGGAGCTGGACCCGGCGGCGCACCAGGTGTGGTGCCACGGCAAGGCCGTGGAATTGTCCAACCGCGAATACGACCTGCTGCACGCGCTGCTGCTCAACGCCGGGCGTGTCCTGAGCCGAGAGCAGCTGGAGCAACGCCTGTACCAATGGGGCAGCGAGATCAACAGCAATGCGGTCGAAGTGCACATCTACCACCTGCGGCGCAAGCTGGGCGCGGCCCTGATCGAGACCGTGCGCGGCGTGGGCTACCGCATCGCACGGGAGCCGGCATGAGCAGCGCTGCCGCCCCCCGCACGCCACGCTCGCTGCAGACCCGGCTGCTGACCACGGTGCTGGCGCTGGTGCTGGTGGCCTGGGGCGTGGCCGCAGCGCTGGCCTGGCACGAAACCGACGAGGAAGTCAGCGACCTGCTCGACGCCCATCTGGCGCAGACCGCCGCCCTGCTGCGCCTGCAACCCCTCGATGAACTGGACGAAGACCGCCTGAACGAAGCGCCCGAGCTGGATAAGCACCAGCCGCGCGTGGTGTTCCAGCTGTGGCACGAAGACCAGCTGCTGGCCCGCTCGGCCAGCGCGCCGCAGGAGCCCCTGACGCAGCGGCGCAAGCGGGGCTTTGCGGACAGCCAGGTGGATGGCAAGGCCTGGCGCGTGTTCGTCACGCAGGGGCGTGAGCGCGATGTGCGCATTGTGGTGGGCGAGCTGCAATCGGTGCGCCGCGAGATCGTGCAGGCCAGCCTGACCAGCATCCTCAAGCCGATGCTGTGGGCCATACCATTGCTGGCACTGGGCATCTGGTGGGCGGTGCGTGGGTCGGTGCAGCCGCTGGGCCGACTGGGGCACGCCGTGGCCGCGCGCCAGCCGCAGTCGCTGGCGCCGTTATCCCCTGAAGGTGTGCCGCCCGAGGTGCTGCCGCTGGTCACGGCGCTGAACGAGCTGTTCGAGCGCATGGCCCGGCTGCTGGCCACAGAGCAGCAATTCACCGCCGACGCGGCGCACGAGTTGCGCACCCCCATTGCCGGCATCCGCATGCAGGCCCAGGTGGCGCAAGGCGCCACCAATACGCAAGAGCGCGCCACGGCACTGCAGGCCACGGTGCAAGGCTGCGACCGTGCCACCCGGCTGGTGGAACAACTGCTGCAACTGGCCCGGCTCGACGCCGAAGCCACCCCCGACAGCGGGAGCAGCGCGCCGCTGGCCGACGTGGCGCGCCAGGTGGCCGCCGATCTGCAGGCCACGGCAGAGCGCCGGCAGCAGCGCATCGTGCTGCGCGAGCCCATGGCGCCCGACGTGCACATCCCGTTGCCCGAGCCCCTGGCGCGCGTACTGCTGCGCAACCTGCTGGACAACGCCTTGCGCTACAGCCCGGAGGGTGCCGAGGTGCAGCTGCAGATAAACGAGCTGGGCGATGGCCACGCGCAATTGAGCGTGGAAGACAGCGGCCCCGGCCTCACACCCGAAGAACAAGCGCGCCTGGGAGAACGGTTTTTTCGCGTGCTGGGCACCGGCCAGAGCGGCAGCGGACTGGGCTGGTCCATCATCCAGCGCATTGCGCGCCTGCACCATTTGCAGGTCGGCACCGACACCAGCCCGGGGCTGGGTGGGCTGCGCGTCACGGTGCGCTGGAAGCCTTAGCCCGGCATTCTCCGCAGCCACACCGCACCAAAATTACTCCATTTTTAATAGCTGCCAGCGCTTGTTAAATAAGCGCTAGAGCCACTTTCCATCAATATTTCAGTCGCCACCACGCCCCAAGGCCTGCGCGGCCCGTGCCAGCTGGGTGATGCGCGCCCAGTCGCCAGTACGTACCGCATCGGCGGGCGTGAGCCACGAACCGCCCACGCAGCGCACGTTGGGCAGCGCCAGGTAGTTGGGGGCGGTGATCGGGGTGATACCCCCCGTGGGGCAAAAGCTCACCTGGCCAAACGGGCTGGCCCAGGCCTTGAGCAGCGGGATGCCGCCCATCGCCTCGGCCGGAAACAGCTTGAGGAACGAGAACCCGTCGGCCAGCGCCGCCATGATCTCGCTGGCCGTGGCCACGCCGGGCAGCAGGGGCAGGTTCAGGCCCTGGCAGGCTCGGCCCACTTCGGACGTGTAACCCGGGCTCACGGCAAAGCGGGCACCCGCCTCGCTGGCACGGCGGGCATCGTCGGCATGGAGCACCGTGCCCACGCCCACCACAGCCTCGGGCAACTGGCGGGCAATGGCTTCGATGGCCGGCAGAGCCACCGGCGTGCGCAAGGTCACCTCCAGCACTTTCACACCACCGGCCAGCAGCGCCTCGGCCAGGGGCAGCGCGTCGGCCACGCGGTCGATCACGATCACCGGGATGACGGGGCCATGGCTGGCGATATCAAGCGGGTTCATAAGTGTTGTGTTCCTGAGGACTGGGTGCCGCGCACGGCGGTTGAAACGGTCGCGATGCAAAGCCAGGGCCACCGTGGAACTGGCTTTGCCAGGCCAGTGGTGGCGTCCCCCCGGGGGGATGACGCGAAGCGGCTCAGGGGGCCAGCCTTTACATCCATGTGCAGGCTCCTTGTTCTGCACCGCCTGCATGGCGGCGAAAGTTGGCGAATAGCTCGCGGCCAAAGCCGGTGGCAGCGGGGGCGTTGTACGGCGCGGGCGTGCGGGCGGCCCACTCGGCTTCATCCACCAGCACATCCAGCGTGCCGGCCACGGCATCCACGCGCACGATGTCACCGTCGCGCACCTTGGCCAGCGGGCCACCGGCCAGCGCCTCGGGCGTGACATGGATGGCAGCGGGCACCCTGCCCGAGGCCCCGCTCATGCGCCCGTCGGTCACCAGCGCCACCTGAAAGCCCTGGTTTTGCAGCACGGCCAACGGCGGGGTGAGCTTGTGCAGCTCGGGCATGCCATTGGCCTGCGGGCCCTGAAAGCGCACCACGGCCACCATGTCCTGCTGCACCTCGCCCGCGCTGAAGGCGACGAGCAAGGCCTCTTGCGAATCAAACACACGCGCAGGCGCCTCGATGATGTGGCGGTCTTCGGGCACGGCTGAGACCTTGATCACCGCACGGCCCAGGCGCCCTTGCAGCAAGCGCAGCCCGCCGGTGGGCGAGAACGGCAGAGTCACGGGGCGCAGCACGGTTTCGTCGCCCGAAACCGCCGGGGCCCCCTGCCCGCCTGCGGCAATGCCACCCGCGTTCACGCTCATCACATCGGGGTGCATGAGGCCGCCAGACAACAGCTCGCGCAGAACCCACGCAGGGCCGCCTGCCGCCTGGAACTGGTTCACATCGGCATCGCCATTGGGGTACACGCGGGCCAGCAGCGGCACAGCAGACGACAGCTCATCAAAGTCGGACCAGTCAATCAGAATGCCCGCACTGCGCGCAACGGCCACCCAGTGGATGAGGTGGTTGGTGGAACCGCCCGTGGCCAGCAGCGCCACCATGGCATTGACGATGCAGCGCTCGTCCACCAGCCGCCCGATGGGCGTGAAGCGTTGACCGCGTTGGCCGATGTCGAGCACCGTGCGCACGGCCTGGCGCGTGAAGGCTTCGCGCTCTTCGGTGCCCGGTGGCGCAAAGGCCGCGCCGGGCACATGCAGGCCCATGGCTTCGAGCAGCATCTGGTTGCTGTTGGCCGTGCCGTAAAACGTGCAGGTGCCGGGGCTGTGGTACGAGGCCGTTTCGGCCTGGAGCAAATCTTCGCGCCCCACCAAGCCCTGGGCGTACTGCTCACGCACCTTGGCCTTGTCCTTGTTGGGCAGCCCGGTACCCATGGGCCCGGCAGGCACAAACACGCAGGGCAAATGTCCGTAGTGCAACGCGCCAATCAAAAGGCCCGGCACGATCTTGTCGCACACACCCAGCAGCAGTGCGCCATCAAAAACATCATGGGACAGCGCTACCGCAGTGGCCATGGCAATGGCATCGCGGGAGAACAGGGACAGCTCCATGCCGGGCGTGCCTTGCGTCACGCCATCGCACATCGCAGGCACACCGCCCGCGACCTGCACCGTGGCGCCCTGTTTGGCAGCCTCATCGCGCAAAACAGCGGGGTAGCTTTGGTACGGCTGGTGGGCCGAGAGCATGTCGTTGTAGGCCGTGACGATGCCGATGTTGGGGGCCTTCTCGACGGTGACCTTGAACTTGTCCGAGCCCGGCAGCGCCGCGTAGGCATGGGCCAGATTGGCGCAGCCCATGCGGTCTTGGGAGGGTTCGCGGTGGATCATGGAATCCACGCCCACAAGATAGGCGGCGCGGGTGCCTGCGCTGCGCTGGGTGATGCGAGCCGTCACGCGCGCTACAACTGAATGCATGGGATGCTCCATCCGGATATCGACCTAGTGTCCTGAGTTAGAAATTCGCAGACAAAATCTCTCGATACTCGCCAGGATGTCATCGGCAGACTTGACCCACGCGAACGGTTTGGGGTGT
>QLTU01000055.1 GCA_003268905.1 Acidovorax defluvii | reverse complement strand
GAAAGTCAATGAAATCAACGATCTACCAACACCACCTCCGCGCCAGTGCTAGCTTTTCGTACCGTCACTTATTGCACTGAAAACGAGGAGACCCCATTGCCGCCCAATCGACGGCCTACGACCGTGAACTCATCCTGGGGGCCTTGGTGTGGCTGGCGTCGGTGCTGAAGCAACCAGATCACGCTGTCGTAACGGTGCCAGAACGACAACGATTGCGCGACGATGGGCGACAGGCGCTGGACACGCCCGTTGCGCCGCCTTCACCGCAATCCCGGCCACACTGACACTGGACGCAAAAAGGGGCAGCAGCGCTGCCCCTTTTCTCTTTCCAATGGTTCTGTTTTCTTCAATTCAAACCATGGAGCCAATGGAAAAGATGGAATGAGTGGAGGAAGTGGAAGGTATGGAGGCTTGGTAAGGTAGTCGCCGTAGAAAAAACTCCAAGAGACCAAGTTCCAAAGCCCTCCATTGCCTCCACCCCCACCACTGTCGGCCATCAAACGGCAAAGTTCAAATCACCGTCAGCGCTGGGTGGGGCGGCGACGGACGCGAAAGATTGGAGGCGAACGCCGACCCAGACGTTCAGGCTATTCGTCTTCTTGCGCACAAAGCCGCGCTCCTCCAACATCAGATTGAACACGGCCTGCTTGTAAGGATTGCGAATGCCAGCCGAGGTACACCAATCGGTGTAAGCGTTGTACATCGCTTGCGAACCCTCCTTGGCATTGGGAGATTTTTCGCAGCGCTCGTCAATGAAGGGCTGGAAAGTGTCCATGTCGGAACGGTATTCCGCAGTGGCCTTTCGCACGACTTGCGGAATCCCCAGTCCATGCTTTTGCCACAACTGGGTTCCCTCGACTGCCCACCGCAGGATAGCGGGCAACTCAGCGTGCAGTTTATTGGGCAGGTCTTTGTCATCCTTTGAAGCGTCAAACGATGCCAGAAACGGCACCAGGCGCATACGCCGCCAAATGCCGTTGTCCGTGCCCCGGACAACAGGCTTGTGGTTGGTCACAAGCACAATCTTGCCGACTGGCTGAAGCTCAAAATATTCCTTATGGAGAAACCGCACGGAAATTGCATCACCACCTGTGAACGCTTTCACCATCGGTTCATCCAGCGCCGCGCCCTTCTTGCCTTCCGGGCTGACCACAAACCGTCGCCCCGCCAGTGCAGCCAAGTCGTTTCGCAAGCCATCGTTTCGGTTCGTGTCCATAAAGGTGGAGACATCCACCAGCTTTGCATACGAGCCCATCATTTCGCGGATGGTGTTCATGAAAGTGGATTTGCCATTGGAGCCACCACCGTAGAAAACAAAGAAGCATTGCTCTTTCATCTGCCCCGTGAGGATGTAGCCGACAACCCGCTGGAAATACTCCAACAACTCCTGATCGCCACAAGTAATTTCATCGAGAAACTGCATCCAACGCGGGCAAGGGGTGCCTGACGCCGCCAACTCCACTGGCGCAATGTGCGTGTGCAAGGCCCGTGGCGTATGGGGCACCAGCACCCCGGTGGAAAGGTCAATCACGCCAGACAGACAATTGAATTCCATCGGACTGCTGTCGAACTGGCTGGTCAAGGTCGCCAATTCCGGGCGGTAACTGGCGAGTTTGAGCGCGGCTTCCAATGCCGGGACTGTGTGCAACCGCTCTCCCTCCTTTTTCAACTTCCGAGATTGGATGGCATGCCAGTCGTCAGGGTCGCTACTGGCGAGGCGGTGGACTTCCGCATCCACGTTCAGGATGTGCTTTGCCACCTTCACCATGCGATTGCGCGCATCGCCCTTGGCGTCCGGCTCCCAATGCGTGCCGCTCCACAGCATCCAGCAGCCACGGCCCACGTCGTAGCGTGTTACTTCACCCCACAGGTCGAAAAAGCGTTCGGCATTGCCAACATCGGCAGGCGAATAGTCGGGCGGCTGAGCCGCTGCCACCGTGGGTGGTTGCGATGGGGACTGCGCTCCGTTGGCCGCAACCTGATCAATGGCGAAAACCATCTCGTCGATAGTGGTCAGGTCCGCTGGGCGTGTCTCGCCGGGCGCTGGCTGCTCCGTGGGAATGGCCTTGGCTGCTGCCCCGCTGGCGGAGGGGATGGTTTGTGCTGCGGCAGGGATTGCAACAGCGGCTTGAGGTTGGGTGTTCATATGTTTGCTCCTTTATGAAATGAACACCTCCATGGTCTCGCGCGGAGGAAAAATGCGGTAGAAACGACAGCATGCCGCAGGACACCGCACCACACCCCATGGGCCTTCAGCAGCCCCCCTCACCAGCCCTCATGAGCCCTCAACAGCCCCATGTGCTGGAGCGGAAAATTTCGCAAATTTTTTGAAAAAACACCGTACCATGGCAGCCGCCCAAAAGCCATCCATCCCCGATCTGGAAGAGGTCTTAGCGCGTGCGCAACTGCATGCGCAGTTATCCAAGGCGCCGGATGTGGTTCTAGACCCGCGCACAGCCGCCTTCTTCCTGGGCGTTCACTGTAAAAAGCTGGAACGATGGCGCACCGAAAGGCGTCCACCGCACCCTGTGGCAATGAATGCCAAGGACAAATCAGGCGTTCAGGTGCTTTACCGTGTGGGGGAGTTGCTGGCCTTCATCCAGCAATCACAGACTCGGCCTGAACCGAAGAAAGCTGGTGATCCGGAGAAAACCCACAAGGTGGTGAACGGCAAACGGGTCAAGCCCTCCGACATGCCATGGGTAGCCAGTGCTACTGTCGAGGTCGAAACTCTGGAAGAACCATTCTTCATGACGCCGGACGGCCTGATCCTTGCCCACGGCTGGGAAGAAGCGACAACCACCATCGCAGAGCGCCTGGTTTCAGGCAGCAGCAGGATTGCGTGGATGGCCTGGGACAAGGCGTTGGCCGCAGTCTGGCTGGATGATCGGCTGCGTCTGGCGTGGCTACGCCATGCCGATACCGTGGCCCCCGGCCTGCGGGCAGCGGCGGAAGAGATCCGCCATACGGCCTTGTCCAGAATGTAAAACAGGCCTTGCGCCGTATGCACGGCCCAGGGGCCTGCAAGGCATCAATCAGCGCCTGGGTTAATCCAGATCGCCCCAGGCCGTTGACAACCCCAGCGTCTTGCCCACTTCGGGGGCATGCTCATTGACGGCGCTCTGAACGGCATACACGTTCCATCTGGGGATTTCATGGATCGTTGCAGAAACGACGCGCATGTGCCAGTACAGCGCATCGAAGTATTTCCGGCGAATGGCAGCAGGCTTCATCCCCTTGCGCAGGGGAATGTCAGCGCCGCTGATCTGCTGTGCCAGTTCGCGCATGGCGTTCTGCTGCGCGGCAGTCCAGGACTTGCGATTCCATGCGGGATGGAGCACATAGGCGGCGGAGACGAACTCCCACGCCATCGGCAGGGCTGCGGGCTCGGAGATGTAGTCGTCCTTCTGCACCTCGACGGCCAGCGCGCACCAGCCTTTTTCCGTGCTCTTGAATGCCTCCGCCACCTTCTGGTAGGGGGCCGCTATCTTGGTCATTTCGGCGCTCAACTGGCCATTGCAGCCGGTCTTGACCGAAGGGGACTGCTGCGCCCAGGCGCTGGCAGCGGCAATCCCAATCAACCCCATCACCATGCGTGCGAGCACCGACGCTCTGGGCGCAATATTGCAGGACAAAAGCGTTTTCATCTGATTCATGGACATGGACTGCCTCCGAACAACTAACCCTTGCATCGATTGAATGGATTGGGCGAAATCATTGCCACCACCGTTTCGATAACTCCACATCCCTGCTTTTGGGTGGTTTTCTTTGGCGGGTCTTCGGGCATTTCTTTTTTCTTGAAATCATAGTGATAAACCCATTCCATACCCCAGCGAATCCATCGAGGCTCCTCATGGAAGGATACCCAAGGCTGGACTTTCATGGGCAGTGACGAGATAGCAGCCACCGCAGGATAATCCACGGCGAAACCCTGGTGAAGTCTGGCCCAGTACGGATCTCGATGGCCCACATGTTGCGCCAGAGAAAAACCCAAAACAGCGGCACCAACACACCCCGCCCCCAAGGCGTAGCCCACCCAGCGCCTTCCTGCAACCCAGGCACCCCAGGCCATGACCAGAGAGACGGCATTCATTCCCATGGACAGCAGGCTCAACCCTATGGAAATGGGCGGAATAACCAGGACAGACACCACATCATCCGATCTGGCATTTTCGCGTATATTTTCAACATCAGGAGCCACGGCCGCAGTGATCTCCTTGGTTTTCTCTTTGATATAGGAATAAAGCAAACCCTCCCATGTGATTGGAGGGGTACTTGGAAATGGCAAGTCCTTGAAATAAATCGGCTTCAAACCCGCCCTCTCATTGCCGGGCACCAGCACCTTGTTCATCTCCTCTTTATAACCAGGCGCAACCTTTTCCAGAAACTCGTCACGGGTCAACCCCACCGGCAGATTGGCCCGCCTTTCAAACTCCTTGCGCGCGCGGTCCTCATATCTCGTTCTTTCATAGCGGCGATACTTCTTCATCCCTTCGCTGTACTGATACCAGCCAGCCTCCACCTTGTCACGGATGACTCTTGCCTTCAGGTATTGCTGCCAGTATTTTTTCTTGTTCTTCTCCAGATTCGCCAGCTCCCTGGCAATCACGGACCGCGCGGACTCCTCCATGCCCTTCCACTGGTTTTCCTGCAGCGTCACGTAGAACTGCGAAAGGATCAAAGGCGCAACATACCAGGATTCATTCTGCGCAAAGGCAAGGACTTTATCTTTATCATCCAGGGAAACCACCTTGTCCCGATGCAAAATGGTGTAATAACTGACATACCGGAAGCCACTGGGAACTGATTGAATGGCATGATTGAACACCCACGTCAGCGCTGAATAGACAATGGCGCAGGATATGGCAAACAGGATGACGGAAGAGCGCTTGAACATCTTCATCAGCACCAGGCTGAATCCGAACGCTGCGATTCCCTTGCCAAATACCTCGGACCAATGAAACTGCTCGCTGGTGATCGAGCTCAGCGTCAACAGAATGAGCAGGTGCTGGTTGTATATCCATTCCACCCCCAGATAGGCCAAAATCAGGCACGTCCAGGCGAGCGACGGGCGAGGAATAGTGATAGGGGTGGAGGTGGAGGTGGAGGTGGAGGGATTTTCGCTCATGTCCTGACCTGCAACTATTGAATTGATAGCTGCCAGCGCTTGCTGCATAAGCGCTGGGAGCCAATTTGACTCAAAACTTCTGCGCACGCATCCACCGTCCGCGCGCCCTGGGAATCACGAATTTCCGAAGTGTTTTCTGATGTCTTCCACACGCTGGAGCACCCCTGCCCCCGACATTTGCGACTCATCAGGATGAAAGATATTGGTGGTGTACCCCACCAAAAAATACAGGAGCAGCCCCAGCAAGACCCCTGCAACCGCGCCTGCGGCAGCCCACCAGACTCCCCCCATAAGGTATCCAGCGATCGCCATCAACAACGCAGATACGTTCAATCCGTATTTCTGGAAGAGCTTCACCCTGCCGGAAAGCCTGAGATCCTCCTCGGTGTGGAGAATCATGCTCAATCTGGAAATTGGACTTTTGAATTCATATTTTTTCACGTTATCCCTGGGCTCCAGCACAAGCCCGCCATGCTCTGCTCCGTGAATAAATAAATTTTTCTTGGTGCTCTTGTTGAACACCCACAGTTTTTCAGAAACTTCTTTTCCATCATGGTTCTTGGCGGTGGCATAGCACAAGACAATTCTCTGACCATCTACCGCATCGTAGATGAATTTGGTATCCGGCAATTCAGGGTCATTCCATTGAACCCATGCCTCGCGGAGAACCGTGGTGATGACTTGGCCAAACTTTTCATCGGGCGTGTCATCATCGAAATCCTGGCGCACAAGAGATATAGCCTTGGTGCCATGCACCACACCTTCTACCAGCTGATACTCTACCGTTCCATCCGCAAAATTCTGGTATCGCAGCGCATCGTCAAGCTGCAGGCTCATTGTTTCATTCATCTGATCGCTCCTGTGTATCATGGAATATTTTTCAGCATCCACTCCAACGCCTTGGTTTGCGTTGCGAATATCTTCTCACCATCATTTTCAATGCCGGTTAATTCCTTCAATTCCTTGAAGTCAGCCCGTTTCTTCCTTGCCTCTTTCTTCTGCCCCTCGATATAGAAAAGCACCTTGTCCCTTGTGCAGTAGTGAGCAGTCAACCCCAGCATATTCACCAATGCCTGGCTTCTTGCGGGAAGGGATCCTTCGTTGTATGACATCACGCCATACGCCCAATCATCCAGATACTCCACGGCAGCCTTGCAGAACCTCCCGTCATCCAGAGGGATGCCCAGGATTTTCGGATCGACCTTCCTGGAAAAATCAACGTCATCGAACAACATCCGCATCAGGTCCAGGTATTGCTCCTTGACGTGGTGGTTGTTCATATCCAGAACCGAAGGCGCCCTGTATGAATAACCGGATGCATTGAAACTCCCAATGGCAATACCGTCCTTTTGCCGGATCGCGGCAATCAGGCCATCCGCATCCACGGTGTAGCCCCGCGCAACCAGTTCCTTGCGCGGGTCGTCGCTGACTTCTTTCTTCAACAGTCCAACATGGGCATCCAGCGCACTGATCTTTTGGTTTGACTCCTGAACGGATGCGTGAATGTCATCCACCTTGACGTCCACGCTGTTCAACGTGTCCCGGATGCGCCGCGTGTCCTCCTGCAAGCCCAGCAGCAGCACCTGCACGTTGCGCAGGTTGGGTGCGGCGCTGGCAATCAGCCCGCCACTGTCGGCCTTGGCCTTGGACGCCTGCCCCAGCGCCAGAGCAATGACGGCAATGATGCCGATGACCTGCCATGCCGGAGACTTCCACAGCGGACCGGGCGGTGGCCGCAGCCGGGCCAGCAGCCGCCCGTACCAAGCCTTGTCCGCTGTACCCTGGCGCAGGGCACGTACTTCCAGCACCATTGCCAGCAGCACCAGGGCTGCCAACACATAGCTGACCCATGCGAGGTACGGCGCTTGCGGCGCCAGGAAGTCGAGCACGACGGCCACGGTGACCGACATGGCAATCACCGAGTTGAAGGGAATGACGTGCTCACGGACGAATTCATAGATACGCATGATGCCGCGAGGGGGTGAAGGACAGAGAAAACGCCGCGCCCACGAGGCAGCACACATAGGCGCAGCGGACGGGGCGCTTGATTACTACTCAGCAATCCAACCGTTATCGCCTTTTTGCATGTGGACGGTGCTCACCTGCGGTGCGCCAACGATTTCGCCTTTTTTACCTTGCGCCCAGTCCTTCTTGGCTCGCATGGTCATCTCAACCTGGACGAGCCAGCGACCGTCATCCTGCTTACTTTTGTTCTTGATCTTGGTCTCCACGTCGAATGTGTCGGAGAAATTGATCCCCAGAGGCGCATAAACTTGCTCAAGCTGCTTCACTGCATCCTTGAAAACGGCCTGAACATCGGAGTCCGACGGACTGCCCGAGCATGCGGCCAGGGCGAAAGACAGGGCAATGATGGAAATGGATTTGGAGAATTGCATAATTCACTCAATTTTTAATTTAACCAGGAGGATATTTTCCGATTCATTCAAATGGACTTGTTTTTTGCAAGAGTCAAATAGCCATTGATAATCCGATAAAACGACCAGATAAATGCTGCAAAAGGCACAAGCCACAAACACCCAGCAACGAACAAAAGAATCGTTCCCAGGAAATTATCCAGCCAGGCGCCAATACCAGCGGCCACAAACCCACCTACCACTGCCACCACTGAACCAACAGTAAGGGCTATGAATGAATACCAGAATGTCTTTTTCTGATAAGAAAAATGGCTTTCGAGCCAGGTACCTGCCACCTCGGCCTTTTTCACGTAATTCAAGATGACCGCCACGATGGCGGTCAGCCCGCCCGTCAAGACGCCTGCGGCATACAGGGCGTAAATGATGGTGGTCAATTGCTTGGCGGCCTGCTCACTGGTCGGCAGGGTGGTTGCTGTATTCACGGGATTCCCTTCTTGCAATGGTTAGTTGTGTCGAGCGGCCTGTGGCAAGGCCGTCCCTCTCTGTGGCTGCATCCGTTGCAACCGGAACCGATCGTAACAAATAGGAAACTATATCTCGCGCAATCTTTTACAGTGGAGTGAAATACATCACACAAAGACCATCGCCGGGGTCTCCTCGTTTTCAGTGCAATAAGTGACGGTACGCAAAGCTAGCACTGGCGCGGGGGTGGTCTGGGTAGACCGTTGATTTCATTGACTTTC
>QLTU01000054.1 GCA_003268905.1 Acidovorax defluvii | reverse complement strand
TTCCGGCAATCGAATGCCGCTTGAAACCCGTGAACGGTTCTTCCTGTTCCTGTGCGTTTCGATGAAAGATGACTGCAGGATGGATGCGAGCCTGGATGCATTACGCACGGAACTGCAGCGGATCAAAGTCGGGTCTCCAGCGGTTTCCTCCACGCGGGATTAGAAACAGAGCGAATTTGCAACACCGTAATTGCCAAAGTTGGCTATAGTGCCGAAATACGCAATTCCAAAAAAACCCAAAAGAAAGGGAATCTAATGCAAGTCTTAATGACCAGGGAATTGGCATCTGATCGCCTCGGCGTCCCCTCGTCGCATGTGGACAGCATGATTGACAACGGTGAACTGACAGCCATCAATGTTGCTGGCGCCATGATGCTCGACCTCAAACAGGTTGCTTGCAACTCGATGGCACGCGCAATTGCGCCCAGCCTCGCGCACACCTACGAGCTGCTGGCCAAGTGCATGATGGGGCCGACTCGCTGAGCCACCCAGGCACACCAACCAAGCCGCCTCCGGGCGGCTTTTTTATTGGGCGCCCACCCGGCGATAGCCTCGCCGCAGGCGCGTGCGCTCCACCTCTTCGACAACCTTGAGGGCGGACATCTCATCAGGGAACACCTGCTGCTTGCCGCCGTGTCGCCTCGACCGAAGGCTGTACCAGCGGCGCCGGAGCACCACATCATCGAAGAGGTCCCGCTCCAGCTCCACGGAGTACCCGCGCTTGTCGGTGACAAATTCAATTTTCATTGGCGGGCCTCCTTTCAAGTTCTTCGAGGGCCAGGTACAGGGTTTCTTCGTTATTGCGTAGGTAAATGCTGGTCGTATTCAGGCTGGCATGACCGAGCAAATGCTGAATCAGCGGGAGCGGCATCCCGGCCAGCGCCAGATGACTGCCGCGCGAATGTCGAATCCAATGCGTTGAAGCCTTGACGATCTGCTTGGCGTCCTCCGCGTGCCCCCTCATGCGCATCACTTCGGCCGCAGCTTTGAACGCATCTCGAAGCAGCTTGTACAGCGCGCTCGCTGACAAGGCCTTGTTCTCCTGAATGTGGGCAATCAGGGGAGTCCCAGGGTCGTTCTCCGCAGGCGACGGCGCAAGGCCACGGCTGGCCAGATACACCTGCAGCGCCGCATGAACGTCTGCGCCCATCGGCACCGCCCTGAGTTTGTCACCCTTGCCCTGCACCCTGAGCATCCAGCGCTGTCCAAGCCTGCCACTGAGAGGCATGCTGTAGAGGTGCTTTAGCTTGGCATCCACCAGTTCGGCCAGCCGCATGCCAGTCGAATAGGCCAACAAGAGCACAAAGACCAGTCGCGCCTTTTCTGGGCCGCCATCCATGGAGGCAATATGCTCCATCAGAAACTTCCATTGCGACTCAGACAGCACACGCGTCAATTCGATATCGCGGGTATCTTCGATCCCTCTGGCTGGCTTTTTGTTGACCACATCCCAAGGGTTGTTCACAAAGTACCGCGCCTGGACGAGCCACAGGAACATGCCCCGAAGGATCACCATGCTTTGCTTCACACTCGCGAGGGAAAGCGGCCCGTCGAAAGGGCGCCATGCCTCATCTGTTCTGGGCGTGTTGCGCTTACCGATCCACTGGTCTTGCGGAATGTTGAATGGCCACTGAGCGGGGTCGGTGCGCCCGAGCATGCCCAGCCAATTGCGATAGGCCATGCAATCGTCCACGGATATATCGGCAAGGGCCTTGCCGCGCTCTTTCACCGCCCAATGCAGCATGCGCTCGCCTTCCTTGCGGTAAGAACGTGCGGTATGAGGGCTTCCAGAACGCGCTTCAATCCATGCCGCAATGGCCTCGATGTCGTTGCGTGCGCTGATCTGGGCGCCAGCTGGGTCTCTGTTCTTGCCAACCGCGCCGGATAGCTCGGTGCTCAGCTCCAGCAACTCCATCGGGACAATGGCCAGAGAATTCTCCCTGTGCCTGAACAGCTCCACCGCGTTCTGTTGGCGAAGGGGCTTTCTAGCCTTCAATGGGACCGGGCCCAAGGTGGCCTCATATCCTTGAAGCCATGCAGTAATACGTTCTGCGCCTTTAACCCCCAGGCGAGGCACATCCTTCCACCAGCGGAACCCTTTGACCCGCATGCGCTCATGCAAGTCGGCAAGCGTGTAAATGCGAGCCACCAGGAATCGATCTGCAATGGTTTTACTGAACCAGGCGGTTACCCAATCATCAAGAACGGGTTCGGTGGCGACAAGGGATTCAACCCACTTCAGAGCGGCGAGCTGCCTCTGAATTAGATTTCGCCTGCGCTGAGCCCGCCTGTCTATTACCTGCGGGAATGCCTCGACGTACATTCGAAGCAGTTCTGATTCGCTGTAGAACCCGTCTGGGTCTTCTTCTTCACGAAAATCTTCGATGCTTGGAGCCTGAGGCTGCGCTTTTTCGTCGGCCGCATTGCTTGCGCCAACAATATGCCGAAGTGATGTGCGCAATAGCCGCGCTTCTCCACGGCGGCCGTGACGCAAAGCGGCCTGACTCAGGGCATCTTGCAGCCAGCGGTGAGTGGATTTTGCAAGTCGTAAATCCAGACCGTCTTCAAGGTATTGCTCAGCCAAAACGGCCAACTCAATGCCTTGGAGCCACCCACGGTAGAACGCAAGGTGGTGCCTGCCAATCTTGCGTTCGTCTTTGGCCATGGGTATTTATGGTCACATCAAATTCAAATTGAATTTGACAAGAATTGCTGAAAAAAGAAATGGCATTATCCGCAAAGATAACGCCATTGGCAACTCCCAGCAGTGACAAAGACTCATGAACCGAGGGATTTTGCAAGCCAGGCAATTTTCTTGCTGGCCTTGACTGGTGTTGGCACTAAGCCCTCGTTCACTTTGACCGGTTTCGCATCTGATAAATCCGTGAGCGGCGGCAACGGCGTTTCTACCTTCGGCAGCGTTTGTTTTGCGGTTTCACTTATGGTGATGCCAGCCACTTTTTCAACCGTACTACCAACATCTTCCACAACAGGACTCACGCCCTGAGTAACGCTCTGGGGAATCGAAGAGTCGCCAGAACTCGTTTGCACATGAAACCCAAGTGACGCCAGTGCTTTCAAACGCTCGGCCCTCATGCGTACGGGAGTTGATTGAAGAGCCTTGTAAAGAACTGGAACCGCCTCATTCAGTACCACCGCAAACTTAATTGAACCTGGGGCGAACTGATTGACTACGGGGGGGCCTTCCACCCGGCGAGACAAAGGCGAAGACGACAAAATGAGATTTGTTGTCCCACCCATCATCCCCGATTCGGCATATAGACCCAGAGACGCGAGGGCTCTCATTCTTTCCGCCCGGAGCTTGGGAGTCACCTGCGCGAGATCGGACACAAGGTCGGGGAAGGCCTCATTTAGCGCCACCACTACTTTGAGGCTTGTTTCTTTCATCCAACAGATCCCATGAGCCAGAAGCCGCGAGCGTTGGAAAGAACTGATTGTTCAGGAGAGACGACTTTCAACCTGGGGAAGGCTTCCTGAATGGTTTTCTTGAAGAACCCGGCACCGCCACCGACCAGCACAACAATATCCGGCGACATGCTTTCGATGCGAAGTGACTTTTGAATCGATGTGGAAGTCACAGAGGATAAAGATTCACTGGCGCGCTCAAGGTAAGGCGCAAGTTCAACACGCTGGCCCATCAAAAGAATGGAGCTTTTCCCATTGCGAATGGCGTTCTCGATACTCTCAATCGTAGGCTTTGCACCATGTTCTTCTGCAATCATGACGCCAGCCTGCTCCAGCAAAACAGAAGACGCCTTGACGCTGGTTCCGCTGGATTGACGCTGCAATTGACCGTTGCTCACCAAGACCCAATCGAGAGAGAAAAAGCCAGGGTCAACCACCAAAACACGGGCTTCGTCATCGATCTGCAGATCGCCATTGTCATCATCGCCTTGCTGGTTCACGTAGTCGAACAATCCGCCAATTGGCTGCGCAATCACTTTCACCTGAGCAACATTGACAGAGCGTTTTTGCGTGATCTGGTGCTTGCCAATGAATTGCTGCTCAAGCAACTTTCGGCGCGCTTCATCCTGGTATTGAGACACGGGCAATCCAGTTACGAGCACATCAATTTCAGACATCTCAGAAAGGAGCAATCCTGCATGAAAAAGCGCCTTGTAGGATTCGGTCTTGGAATAGTCAGCGTGCAATGATCTTTCCCACATCTCAGCGCGATCCGAGGAAACGCCTGCAATGAATGGTTTTCCATCGACCGTTACATGCAGGAAGTCGTCTTGTGCTTTGCCATCGAAACGACCTCCAAAACGATCAGCGGGAGCCGCCCCCGCTGGTCGCAGCGTTGTGAGCATCCCCTTGTCTGTGTTGCCATAAGCAAGTTTGAGGTTTGAGTACCCGATGTCAATTCCTACGACGTTCATTGCAAATTCCATGGCTAATTAATGAGATGGCAATTGTAATTCATAAGAACCCGCCAAAAAGCGAATCCGTTCCGTTTGTCGCTCCACAGTCGTCCTGTACAGCCCCCCCAGAGGCTCGGTGATGTACGGGCGAGCGCACTGCCAACCTATACAAACACCCCTCCAGGCGGGCTGCGCACGCCTTCTCCCTCATCCACCCGCGCAGGGATCACGCGCCGAGAGATTGCCAGACAAAATATCATCCATCCTTAATAGGATGTTCCTACCACCCCAGATTCATCCTATTAAGGATGGACGCAACGAGACAAACCCAATCCATCCTTAATAGGATGGATTCGCCCTCCAGATTCATCCTGAAGAATACAGGCGAAATTCTCGTTCCGCATTGTTTCCTTCCTTGGCGCCCTCACCCTGGTTCGGCAGAAGCACAGGACACCAAAATGTCACCCATCCTTAATAGGATGTCCCTACCGCCCCAGATTCATCCTATTAAGGATGGGTGCTTTTCGCTCATCGCCAAGAATCATCAGATAGCTGCTGGTATAATTTGCTCCATCCGTAATCGGACCACTCTAGCGCCCCAGATTCATCCTATTAAGGATGGGTGCTTTTTTTAATTATCAATTCGTCAATAGTAGTGCGAATCTGGCCCCCATATCCATCCTGAGAACCTCACCTGAGCAACCTTGATTCAATGCAGGTTGTCTTTAGGGGGGAATGTGGGGGCCAGATCCATTCTAAGTAAGGAGACTGATGTGGTGTCACTTGTTGAAGTTTATGATCAGGGTATCGTTGAGCTTGAAAAGTGCGTGCAGGAGCTACACAACATCTCAATGAATGTCGCCGACCGGTACTGGGACTTCGTCAACGCCCATGAGGACAAGGGGAAGGGATGGGACTCAAAGAGCGCCTTACAGCTGTCTGTGTATAGGCGCGGCAATCACATAGAGATCAAATGGACCTCTATAAAGTGGTACGGAGCCAAGGGCAAGAGAACAAGCCTGCGCACCCCAATTACCAAGAATCCTGACACCTTTGCCTATCATGAAACAAAGCTCAAAGTTCATGCAAAGGATTGGGAATTCGATATGGTGAAGGAAACCGAATTGAAGATGCAATCAATTCGTCGCCAGGCTCACCATGTGGTGCGTGGAATCATGTCTCTGCGGAATGCAAAGCAAGTGAACCGAGTCACTCCAATTGATGGCTCACTCTCCGATGAGCCTGAAAGTGACGGCAACGATTGATTCGTTCTTGGTGCAATTCGAACGGCCTTTATCGTCTATGCGTCGCATTGCACCTATGAGCGGGTTGTTGGGTGTTTCCGCTTTTGCTGATGCCTGATTGCAGCCCGCCTAAGCCGCTATCTCGTTTTGGTGTTGATGCTGGCCGCTTGAGCCCTGCACTGATTGCGGGCCAAGCGGCTTTTTGCTTTCCTGTTGGATTGTGCTTGAACATGGGCGCAGGCACACCAATTCGGCCGTTATGGATTGCGCGACCCCCGTCAGCGTCCTTGATTGCATACCCTGGGGTTTGCCGCCTGCCCTCGTGATATGTGACTGGCTATCGTGGCCAATTGCGCGGCGGACCCATTGCGCTTCCTGGCGGTTCTTCTCGTGGGTAAATTCCACAACCCGCGCCCTGTCCTATGACACAGGACTATGAGAAGCAATTACACAGTCTCGCGCGTTAAAAACCCTGCTCGGTACAAACCCAGCACACTCGTGGCGATAAAGCCCAACTGCTGCAGCAGAAGGCCGTTTCTTTCTATGATCATCGCAAGGCCGACCATGGCGATATTGGCGAAGAAAAACGCGAACCACCCGTAGCGTGAATATCGGGTGTTTGACGCCAGAAGAATCGAACCGATCAGGCCGAGGGCACATCCGGCCCATTCCAAATAAGACTCCATAAACCCTCCGCTTGGATAATGGTCTTTATTTTAAATCTAGGCCTAGCATCTGCAAAGGCATTTGTTATGTTTTTATCGAAACACGCTCTATTTGTGATCTTTTCGCTATGAGTAGAAACCTTAAATGCAAGTGAGCTTGAATGCAATCCTTCTCAAAATTCAAGGTCGCTTTCTCATACTCGCTCTCGTTACTGCTGAGTTGCACACGCTTGCTGGATCGTGCTACTTCCTTGGCCCCTTGAATCAACCTGTTTCTTTAGTTTTCCCTCGGCCACGACATTTATTCGCAATGGGCGGCCTGCAAGCCATTCCCCGCGATATTTGAGAAAAAGCGACTTGCGCCGCCATTTGCTTGTGCGGCACCTCTGCGTTCCGTGAATTGCAAAAAAGCCTCTTCCCCCCGCCTTGCCGTTTCTGGTCTCGAAAACACCCTGCTCCCCTGTTTGGAATTCCACTCGAAACCGGCGCGCATTCCGATTCCACGCCGACCAGCGAATCCCAATCAACCAATTCCCCCGTTACGCTCGAAACCCGGCCTGTCGCCTTGAATTTGACCCGCCTCTACACAACGCTTCCTGGCGCCTTGAATGGCTGGGGTGATGCTCGAACGAAGCAAAGTCCTTTCGCATCCCTCGTGGGCACGTTTAGCCCTGCTGCTGGGTGAAATCCTGGCGGAATCCCGATGAGCCTGGCTTGATGGCAACGCCGTTCTCCCCGAGCTGCTGGCCGCGATGTCGTTCTTCCCCCCCGGCTGCTGTGTTCCGCGAAAAAACAAGCCCTGCCGCTCCCCGTAAAAGCTCACCCTCGTCAAGTCCCCGAAAAGGCTCACCCTGGCCTCCTGGCTGCTCATTCCTTGCCTAACCGTGGCGCCCTTCTGTTTTTGAGGCCCCGACAAGCCCGCCAGAACGCCCGTGGAGCCCGTTTTGATGCCGCATCCAGCCCTCGGTATGAAAACCTGTCTTCCAACCCTTCCTGCCGCACGTCTTTTAACGCCCTCCCCCATCCTGAAAAGCGTCCTGAAAAGCAAAAAAGGCCCGGTTTGACGCGGGCCTTGTGCTTGTTGCAATTACTTTTCAATTATCGAGGCTGTTTTCTTTGCGTTTTAACCTATTGAAGACTGGGCAATAAAAACCAGCCGGATGGAGCGCCCCCACGGGCTGGCAAACACCATAAGCAGCCGTTTCAACCGAAAGTTATGATTGTTTATTGTCCACAGGTGAAAAATCCTCTGTTTTTGTTGGGCTGGGTAATACCGCGATCTCATATGTCATATCGGCGAGGTTAAAAATCAGCTCGAATGACTCTTTGGGGAGAACGCCTAACGTTTGCGCCACAACGGCGACATGGCGTATCTGCTGATTCAGCGCCACGGAAATAGCGCCGTATTTGCCCGCCGAATGCAGAAAATCGCCATGAACGTGCCCTTGCAAATACTTTGGCAAATACACCACTCTGCGATCAATAGAAACATCAGAGCCCGACTGAACCACCGTCGCTCGGATCGGCCGCGTCAAATCCAAGGTGAGCTTTTCCAGGGACTGCCTGGACGTTTCTGCCGCACGGCGAAGTCGCGCATTGACTAGGGCGTCAGCATTGATGGGTCTGCCATGAAGGGTATATATGGCGCGCTCGATCTTGAAGAATGCTGGGGAACTGGCAATGGCGAAGTTGACGGCCATAGGAGAAATGCCGGGGCCTACCACCTTGTTCATCACATCCGCTTTGGTCGCCACACCCAAACCTTCAATGACCTGGAAAATTGCATACTCAGTGCGGGACAGCTCTATCGACGGATCCAAGGCCTCCCCCACCCAGTATTTGTTGTGCTTGTCGGACATCAGCCAATTCCACTCGACAAAAAGAGCGGACATGACATGAAGCGGGGGAATCGATAGCGCCCTCCCCGTCTCACGAGAAAGCCAACGATCATCCGTCGCCATGCAGCCCACGATGGTGTCCAGATCCGTGCTTCCGACAACCACGCTCATCAGCTTGCGCAACCGATCGCCTGCTGCACTCACCTCACTGTCGGCCAGCGTGAACCAACCCGACGACTCATCCAGCAGCCTGAAACCGGGTGCTTTGACAAAAATGGACTGCAATGTTTGAAGATCGGCTGCAAACCCCTCCTGTAAAGCGAGGTGGCCAGCAATGCGTAGATAGTTGGTGCACCCCACAGTCATGCACTCCTGGCGCGCGTAGGCCAACGCCTCCGTCACCCAGCGAGAAACCTCTTGGGTGGTATCGACAATAGCAATCGGCTTGTAGCCATCAAAGGTGC
>QLTU01000053.1 GCA_003268905.1 Acidovorax defluvii | reverse complement strand
CGTCCGTCTTGCCATGCCAGCCTCCAAAAGGAATCGCTGGGTTGGCATGATCGCACATGATCACATTTACGTAAATGTTTTAACGGAACGATGTACTAGGAGCCTGTGGGCTGTCAATACTCCTGCGGCGGCATGCGCTGGGCTGCCACGCGGCACCGCTGCCAGCGGCGCCCGCGCTGCACGGCTGGCGCCAGCCACAGGATGTGCACGGCCACATATCCCAGCGCTGCCAGCAGCAGCCCCAGCGTGGGCAACCCCACCAGCAGCGGGGTGCCCAGGGCCTGCATCCATGCGGCCAGCGCCTGCACTGAAAACGCGCCGTCGGGTGCCACGCTGCCCCAGGCGGGCATGACCTGTTCTCCGGGCATCACCAGCGCGCCCAGGTAAAAGGCCAGCGCATACAGCGGCACGATCGTCAGGGGGTTGGTATAGAACGTGGTCATGCCGCCCGCCACCACATTGCCGCGCAGCCAGGCGCAGGCCAGCAGGGTGCCAGGCAACTGCAGCGGGCCGGGAATGAGCCCGCAGAACATGCCCGCCGCTACACCCCGGGCCAGCGGCTGGCGCTGAAAACGGAACAGCGCGCGCTGCTCCAGCCAGGGCTGCAGGCTTAGCAGCCAGGGCCGGTCCATGTGGCCCCGCACGCGGGGCTCCAGCCCCCGCAACCAGCGGCGCAAGCGGCACAGCATCTGCATGGCGGCGAACACTTAGAAGGTGTGAATGAATCCGGCGTGGCCGAGCAGGCCGCCAAAACGCGGCCTGTCGAGGCGCAAAGCGCAGCCATAGCTCGGGCTATGGCGAGCATTTGCGACGACGAGGGGGTGCGTTTTGGCGGGATGAGCGGGCATGGTGGGTTCGTTCACGCCTTCTCAACCCTTGGGGGGCAGGGCCGGCGAGCCTTGGCTCGACGCCCGCAGCGACAGCACGATGGAGCCGGCAATCAGCGAGGCCGTGACCAGCAGGGCATAGCCAATCGGGATCTTCACCAGGTCGATGAGCAGCATCTTGCCGCCGATGAAGACCAGCACCAGGGCCAGGCCATAGGCCAGCAGGTGAAAGCGGTTGGCCAGGTCGGCCAGCAAGAAGTACAGCGCGCGCAGGCCCAGGATGGCGAAGATGTTGGCCGTGAGCACGATGAACGGGTCGCTGGTGATGGCAAAGATGGCGGGAATGCTGTCCACCGCAAAGATGATGTCGCTGGTGCCGATCAGCACCAGCACCACGAACAGCGGGGTGTAGTGCTTGACGCCGTCGATCATGGTGCTGAGCTTCTCGCCGTCAAACAGGTCAGTGATGCGCATGCGCTTTTTCAGCAGGGTGAGCACCGGATTGATGGCAATGTCGGGCTCCTGCCCTGCGGCAAACCACATTTTCGCGCCGGTAAACACCAAAAACGCGCCAAATACATACAAAAGCCAGTGGAAGGTGGCCAAAAGCCAGGCGCCCACCAGAATCAGCAGCGTGCGCAGCACGATGGCGCCGATGATGCCGATGATGAGCGCGCGCTTCTGGTATTGCGGCGGCACGGCAAAGTAGCTGAACAGCATCAGAAACACGAAGATGTTGTCGATCGACAGGCTTTTTTCCACCAGATAGCCGGTGATGAACTGCATTGACACCGTGTTGGCCACCTCACGGCCCTGGCTACCGTCCAGATACCACCACAGGATGGCCACAAACACAAAGGCCAGCGAGAACCACAAAAGACTCCAGCGCACGGCCTCGCCCATCGTGACCTTGTGCGCGCCCTGGCGCTCCATCACCAGCAGGTCGACGGCAATGGCCACCACCACAAAGACGGCAAAGCCCGCCCACATCCACCAGGTTCCTATCGTTTCCATGCGTCGTTGCTCCGGAAGGGAAATTTGTCTTGCCGGACATTGCTGCCGGCCGAAGAGCTGCACTGTAGGGGCGGCATGGGACATTAAAAACCTGTCTTATCGATATGATGGGTGCGGTTTTTACGAACCAAATTCTTTGTATCGGCAAGGACACCCATGAGCCAGAGCTTCAACTACCGCCATCTGTTCTATTTCTGGGTGGTGGCCAAGGAGGGCGGCATTGCCCGCGCCGCCGAGCGGCTGGACATGGCCGTGCAGACCATCAGCGCCCAGGTGCGCGAGCTGGAAAAGTCGCTGGGCGTAAGCCTGCTGCGCAGTGAGGGGCGCAACCTGGTGCTGACCGACGCCGGCGTGGCGGCGCTGCACGAGGCCGACCACATCTTTGCGCTGGGTGAGCTGCTGCCCGTGCGCGTGCGCGAGGCCGCCAGCGGCCAGACGCTGCGGCTGAACCTGGGCATCTCCGACGGCATTGCCAAGCTGGCCGTGCACCGGCTGCTGACGCCCGTGCTGGACGAGCCCCACCTGCGGCTGCTGTGCCATGAGGGCGAATTTCAGCCGCTTTTGGGCGAGCTGGCACTGCACAAGCTCGACGCCGTGCTGGCCGACCGCGCGGCGCCCCCCAACCCCGCCCTGCGCACCACCAGCCAGCTGCTGGGAAGCAGCGCCATTGCCTGGTATGCCCCGCCGCTTTGGGCCGAGGCAGCGGCCAACGGCTTTCCGCACAGCCTGGCCGTGGTGCCGGTGCTGCTGCCCACCGACCACGCCGCCATGCGCGCGCGCATCGACCACTGGCTGGAGCGCGAGCGCATCCGCCCGCGGATTGCCGGCGAGTTTGAAGACAGCGCCCTCTTGAGCACCTTTGCCGCCACCGGCATGGGCGTGATGCCCGCGCCGGTATCGCTGGGCGAGCACCTGGCGCAAACCCACGGACTGGTGCAGGTGGGCAGCACGCCCGAGGTGCAGGAGCAGTTTCACCTGATCTACAGCGCACGCAAGGTCATGCACCCGCTGCTGACAAGGCTGCTGGAGGCAGGCAAGATCGGAACGCTATTAAATTAATAGCTTATAGCGCTTATCCATCAATGGCTAGAAGCCAAAAACACCCAAACTTCGAACCACAACCCGCTGGATGTACAGCGTTTGCGGCCCATCCCCGCGAGCAGGCCGACGCAACAGGAGGACCGCTTCTTCCAGACCGAAACCCGGGCCAGTGGCCTGCGCCAGCGCGCCCTGCGACAATTGCGGGCATGAGCACCACCTTCGCCCCCCTCACCAACGACACCTTTTTGCGCGCCTGCCGCCGCCAAGCCACCGACTACACCCCCCTGTGGCTGATGCGCCAGGCGGGCCGCTATTTGCCTGAATACAAGGCCACGCGCGCCCAGGCGGGCAGCTTCATGGGCCTGGCCACCAATGTGGACTACGCCACCGAAGTGACCCTGCAGCCGCTGGAGCGTTTCCCGCTCGACGCGGCCATTTTGTTCAGCGACATCCTCACCGTGCCCGACGCCATGGGCCTGGGCCTGACGTTTGCCGAGGGCGAGGGCCCACGCTTTGCCCAATCGATCCGCACCGAGGCCGACGTGGCCCAACTGGCCGTGCCCGACATGGACAAGCTGCGCTACGTGTTTGACGCCGTCACCAGCATCCGCAAGGCCTTGAATGGCCGCGTGCCGCTCATCGGTTTCTCGGGCAGCCCCTGGACGCTGGCCTGCTACATGGTCGAGGGCAAGGGCTCTGACGACTACCGCCTTGTCAAGACGCTGATGTACAGCCGCCCCGACCTGATGCACCGCATTCTGGCCGTGAACGCCGACGCCGTGGCGCAGTACCTGAACGCCCAGATCGACGCGGGCGCCCAGGCCGTGATGATTTTTGACAGCTGGGGCGGCGTGCTGGCCGACGGCGCGTTTCAGGAGTTCAGCCTGGCCTACACCCGCCGCGTGCTGGCGCAACTCAAGCGCACCGGCGTGGACGGCACCGACGTGCCGCGCATCGTCTTCACCAAGGGCGGCGGCATCTGGCTCGACGACATGAAGGACATCGACTGCGAGGTGCTGGGCCTGGACTGGACGGCCAACCTGGGCAAGGCGCGCGCCATTGTCGGCGGCCAGGTGGGCGGCCCCGGCAAGGCGCTGCAAGGCAACATCGATCCCAATGTGCTGTTTGCCCCGCCCGCGCAGATCGTGACCCAGGTGCATGCCGTGCTCGACAGCTTCGGCAAGCCGCACACCGACAAGACCACCACCGGCCCCACGCACATCTTCAACCTGGGCCACGGCATCAGCCAGTTCACGCCACCCGAGCATGTGGCGGCGCTGGTCGAGGCAGTGCATGGCTACTCACGGGCGCAGCGCCAGCGGTGAACACAGGGGCAACCGCCCCGTGCACCAGCCGGGGGCGTCCCGGCCCTGGTTATGCACAAACCGGGCGCAGCGGCCGCCACCACGCCCTGCCCCGTGCGCCCCGTCGAAACAATCTTTGACAGCTCGCAAAGTTTTATCTAAGTGATTGATTCCAAACGAGTTAATTGCATTGCCTATTTTCTGGGCAATCTAGCCAGAGCACGTAATTTCAAGGGCTTGCAAGCCAAATCCAGGGGATATCAACAAAGTTATCCACAGAAATTCTGAATTTCCTGCAAATACCTTGTGAAATCAAGGACTTGGAGCCCAAAGTGAACGCATTTTTGAAGAGCTCCGCCCACCACTAGCACAAAACGGGGGCGTTTTCCCCTCTTGACGTACCCCGGCTGTACGACTTGTGCACACAAATGGTGGTGCGGCGCAGCAAAATGACGGGTGAGCGCGCTACCACAAAAATTTCGCAAAAATTTCTTCAGATGATTGATTCATAAGGATTTTTTGCAGGTGCCATTTTTCCGGGCAATCTGTTGCAAGCCAGTATTCATGCGGCCTGGCAGCGCATCCCGGCAAGATGTCAACAAAGTTATCCACAGAAATCCGGGATTACTCCCCAATACCTGCCAGATCAAGCACTTAGCCGCCACATCCCCGCACCACATCAACAAGCGGTTGTAACCCTTGCCTGTTCATCCCTCCATCGTCCATGTGGCCCTGCACACCCCGTCGCACAGCGGCGTGGGCGACCTGCTGAGCTACGCCAGTGAGCGCCCGCTTGCGCCCGGCACGCTGGTGCGCGTGCCGCTGGGCAGCCGCGAGGTGCTGGGCGTGGTGTGGGATGCCGACCAGGCCACCGGCGAGTTGCCCGACGGCGCCACCCTGCGCGCCATTGCCGGGATGCTGGAAGGCGTGGCGCCGCTCGATGCGCACTGGCGCCGCCTGGTGGCGTTTGCGGCGCGCTACTACCAGCGCGCGCTGGGCGAGGTGGCCCTGGCCGCCCTGCCCCCGCAGCTGCGCGACCTGAAACCCGAGCAGCTGGCCCGGCGCCTGCGCCGCCCGGCCACGCCGGCAGGCGACACGTCAGACACTATTGAAAACATAGCACTTACCGCAGAGCAGGAGAGCGCCAGAGCCCGAATTGCTGCAGAAAAAGGCCCCTTCCTGCTGTTTGGCAGCACCGGCAGCGGCAAGACCGAGGTGTACCTGCGCTGCGTGCAGGAAATGCTGGAGGCCGACAAGGGCGATGGATTTCCGGCCCAGGCGCTGGTGATGGTGCCCGAGATCAACCTCACGCCGCAGCTCGAAGAGCGCTTTGTGGGCCGCTTTGCCCCCCGCTTTGGTGCGGGCGCCGTGGTGTCGCTGCACAGCGGCATGACCAACCCGCAGCGCCTGAAAAGCTGGCTGGCCGCCCACAGCGGCAGCGCGCGCATTGTGCTGGGCACGCGCATGGCGGTGTTTGCCAGCCTGCCGGGGCTGAAACTCATCGTGGTCGATGAGGAGCACGACCCCAGCTACAAGCAGCAGGAAGGCGCCCGCTACTCGGCGCGCGACCTGGCCATCTGGCGCGGGCGCGAGCAGGGCGCCAAGGTGCTGCTGGGCTCGGCCACGCCGTCGCTGGAGAGCTGGCACGCCAGCCGCCCGCCCACGCCCGAAGACCCCGAGGGCGGGCGCTACGTGCGCCTGCACATGCCCAGCCGAATCGGTGCCGGCGCCCTGGCCCGCGTGCGCCGCGTGGACATGAACCAGCAGCCCCGTCGCACCGTGTTCAGCGCGCCGCTGCTGCAGGCCATCACCGAGCGCGTGGCGCGTGGCGAGCAAAGCATGATCTTGCTGAACCGCCGCGGCTATGCCCCCGTGCTGCACTGCGTGGACTGCGGCTGGAAAAGCGACTGCCCCCACTGCAGCGCGCACCAGGTCTTTCACAAGACCGACCGCACCCTGCGCTGCCACCACTGCGGGTTCGCGGTGCGCGTGCCCCACCACTGCCCCAGCTGCGGCAGCCCCGACATCCACCCCATGGGCCGGGGCACCGAGCAGCTCGAAGAACAACTGGCCGCCCTGCTGCGCAACGTGCAACGCCCCGATGGCAATGCCGCCCGCGTGGCGCGCATTGATGCCGACACTACCAAGGCCAAAGGCGCACTGGAGGCGCAACTGGCCCAGGTGCACGCGGGCGAAGTGGACGTGCTGGTGGGCACGCAGATGATTGCCAAGGGCCACGACTTTCGGCGCATCACGCTGGTGGCCGCCGTGCAGCCCGACGGCGCCCTGTTCAGCAGCGACTTTCGTGCGCCTGAGCGGCTGTTTGCGTTGCTCATGCAGGCTGCGGGCCGCGCCGGGCGCGACGCCGCCTACATGGCCGCGCAGGGCACGCAGTGCGAAATGTGGGTGCAGAGCTTTCACCCCCAGCACGCCGTGTTTGAGGCGCTGCGCACGCACGACTACCCCGCCTTTGCCACCCAGCAATTGAAGGAACGCGAAGAGGCCGCCATGCCCCCGTTCTCATACCAGGCGCTGGTACGGGCCGACGCCCGCACGCAGGAGGTGGCCCAGGGATTCCTGTCGGCCGCCACCGCCGCAGCCCATGCGACGGGCCTGCCGGGGCTCGACCTGGTGACCCTGTTCCCGCCCGTGCCCCTCACCATCCAGCGCGTGGCCAATGTAGAACGCGCCCAGATGCTCATGGAAAGTCCCAGCCGCGCTGCGCTGCAGCGCTTTCTGGCCGCCTGGCAGCCCGTGCTGCAAACCACCCGCAGCCAGCCCGAGCACAAGGGCCTGATCCGCTGGCTGGTGGATGTGGACCCGCTGGCGATTTGAGGTGTTTTTTGGCCCTTGCGCTTGCTTTACAAGCGCAAGGGATGACCTGCATAACCCTCGCGCGTCGGTGGTAGTGCGGATCGGGATGGGCCGCAAGGCGTCTTTTTGCAGCCAATAGCCCCGCTATTGGCAAGAAAAGCAACGCAGCGGACCGCCCGAGACCGCGCTGCCACAGACCGCAGGGAGTTATGCAGATCATCCCTCGAAGCTATCGAAATGGATGTAAATCACAGAGCCGAAGCGGCACCTCGGTACGCCGTGGGTGCGCATGCACGATCTGCCGCTGCAGCGCAGCGTGCCAACCTACAAGTGGAAGTCGCCCGCGGCTTCCGGCTGGTAAAGCACTTTTTCAATCCGGATGTGGCAGGTCCGGTCCGGAATCCGCCAGCTGAAGGCATCGCCCGCCTTGTAGCCCAGGATCGCGGTGCCGATGCCGGAGCAAACCGACAGTTTCCCGGCACGGTCGTCCGCGTCCTCCGGGTACACCAGCGCCACTTCCAGTTCCTCGTCGTCCACCTGCAGCAAGGCCCGGGAGTTCATCGTGACAACATCCTCGGCCACGTTCCAGGGATCAACGACGATGGCCCGCTCGATCTCGTGCTCCAGCTCAAAAACCTCCGAGCCGCGGTCAAGCTCGACCAGACTCCTGAGCCGGGCCTTGTCAATCTCGGTGATGTAGATGTCGGCGGCGTGCACCGCAGGGCTTTCGCGCAAGAGCCGGAGATAGCGCTCCGAGCTCATGGAAAGCGACTTCATCGCAGGCGTTTCGCTTTCCAGCAAAAAGCCGCTGTGCAGGAAGGCCTTCAGCGAGCGCGCATTGTCCGGATGGATCTTGGCGATGAGCTTCTCGGCCCGCATGTCGAAGAAGGCGAGCTTCATGCCTTCGCGGATGGCGCTGGCGCCGAGCTTGCGGCCCCAGTTGTCGCGGTTGCCGATGACCAGTACCATTTCGCAGTCCCGTCCCACCTTGACGAGGCGCACAAAGCCCACCGGCACGTCCTGCCCGTCGTAGGCCATGAAGAACCGGCCGCCCTGGTTGAACAGATGGGTCAGAATCGGCAACTGGACGCGCCCGATGACCTGCTCGATGAACCGGGAGACATGGCGCGAATCGCTCAGGTAGCGGGTGACGTCCTCGTCTTCCAGCCAGTCCATCAGGGTCAGCGCGTTGGCCCGGGTGATCTCGGGACTCAGAGCAATAAAAGGCTTGTTCATCTTCACCACCTTTGGTTTCAAGAATGAAAGCCTTTCAGGGCCACGGCCGTGACGGTTCTTTCGGTTAACGTTTCATTTTAAGGCAATGCTGATCAAGGTCCACCGTTGTCGCTTCTCCAACGTTATCCGCAGATGAAGCAGCAGACCCTGGCAATGGCCGCAGATCAAGACAACGGATTCGAGCATTCGCGCAAACCCACCCGACGCGAAGAGTTCTTGCGGACCATGGAGACAATAGTGCCATGGGCCGCTCTGTGCCAGGTGATAGAGCCGCACTACCCCAAAGCAGGCAACGGCCGCCCGCCCATTGGCCTTGAGCGCATGCTGCGCATCCATTTTCTTCAGCACTGGTTCAACCTGGCCGATCTGGCGTGCGAGGAGGCTCTGTATGACAGCGCCAGTCTGCGCCGCTTTGCGGGCATTGACCTGGGTCGTGAACGGGTGCCCGACGCCACCACGCTGCTGAAGTTTCGCAAACTGCTCAATGAGCAAAAACTGGGTGAAGCCCTGTTTGCCAAGGTAGGCCAGCAATTGCA
>QLTU01000052.1 GCA_003268905.1 Acidovorax defluvii | reverse complement strand
ATCAACAAGGACCCCGAGGCGCCGATCTTCAGCGTGGCCGACTATGGGCTGGAGGCGGACCTGTTTGCGGCCGTGCCGGAACTGGTCAAGGCGCTGTAACGCCTGCAGATGCTATTATTATTATAGCTGTTGGCGCTTATCCCATAAGCGCTAGCGTCAGTATTTATCTAGAAACATAACGGAGACAAAACCCATGAGCGTGAAACTTTCCCGCCGCACCCTGGTGCAGGCCGGCACCGCCGCACTGGCCAGCGTGGCCCTGCCATCGCTGGCGCAATCGGCCTGGCCGAGCAAGCCTATCAAGATCATCGTGCCCTACACGGCCGGTGGCTTTACCGACCAGATGGCGCGCCTGCTGCAGGTGGGCCTGCAAAAGCAGCTGGGTCAGCCCGTGGTGATCGACAACAAGCCCGGTGCCAACAGCATCATCGGTGTCGATGCGGTGGCCAAATCGGCGCCCGACGGGCACACCTTTGGTGTCGTGATTCCGGCCTTCACGGCCAACACCACGCTCTACCCCAAGCTGCCCTACAACGCGCGCAAGGATCTGGTGGGGGTTTCATTGATGGGCGTGTCGCCCCTGGTGGCGGCGGTGTCTGGCAATGCGCCGTTCAAGAACACCAAGGAGCTGGTGGCCTACGCCAGGGCCAACCCCGGCAAGGTGAGCTTTGCCTCGTCGGGCAGCGGCTCGGCGGCGCACCTGACCAGCGAGTTGCTCAAGACGCTGACCAAGACCTACATGGTCCACATACCGTACCGGGGTGCGTCGCCCGCGCTGGCCGATCTGCTGGGCGGCCAGGTGCCTCTGTTCCTCGACCCGCCACCCAACCTGATCCAGCCCGCCAAGGCCGGTCGCATCCACCTCATCGGTGTGGCCAGCGAAAAGCGCCTGCCCATCCTGCCCGATGTGCCGACCTTCGTGGAGCAGGGCATTCCCGGCATGCTGGGCAGCACCTGGGCCAGCATGATTGCCCCGGCAGGCACACCGCGCGACATCGTCAAGCGCATGTCGGAGGCAGTGAACCAGATCATCCACAGCGAAGAAACCCGCGCCAAGCTGGAAACCATGGGCACGTTTGCCGAAGGCACCACGCCCGAGGCCTGCGACGCGTTTCTCGCGTCGGAGACGACCAAGTGGGGCAAGGTGATTCGGGACGCCGGGGTGACGCTGGACTAAGGCCCGGACAGCGGCTGGGCATCCCTAAACCCCCTGACCAGTGCGCGCCCCACACCAGTGCCACCGTGGAACCGGCTTTGCCGGGCCACCGGTGGCGTCCCCCTGAGGGGGATGGCGCGCAGAGCCTCAGGGGGCTTCATGTATACCGCTTGGCGCGCAGGTTGTCCTTTATCTGCTGCAGCACCGGTTGCAGCGATGGTCCGATGCGCAGCGCCACGCACGTGGCCAGCACGTCAATCACCAGCAGGTGCAGCAGGCGCGACACCATGGGGCTGTAGCGGTCGTAGCCCTCGGGGTGGTCGGCGGCCAGGTGGATGGCGCAGGCGGTTGCCAGGGGCGAGCCGCTGGCGGTGATGGCAATGGTGGTGGCACCGTTCTTGCGCGCGATGTCGGCAGCGTCCATCAGGTCGCGCGTGCGGCCCGAGTTGGAGATGATCACCGCGCAGTCGCCCGGGCCGAGCAGGGTGGCGCTCATTACCTGGATATGGCCGTCGCTGGTGGCGATGGATGTCACGCCCAGGCGAAAGAACTTGTGCTGCGCATCCTGCGCCACGAAGCCGGAATTGCCCGCGCCATAAAACTCGATGCGCTTGCCCGCTTTCCAGGTGCTGGTGATGGCCTCGGCGGCGCGTTCGATGGCCACCGTGCTGGCGGCGTTGCGGTATTGCAAAAAGGCGGCCACCGCGTTGTCCACCACCTTGACCAGCACATCGCCGGTCTTGTCGTCGGCGTCCACGCTGCGGTGAATGAAGGGCACGCCTTCGCTCACGCTGCCGGCGAGCTTGAGCTTGAAATCGGCCAGGCCGTCGTAGCCCATGCTGCGGCAAAAGCGCACCACGGTGGGCTTGCTGACCAGCGCGCGCGCGGCCAGCTCGCGCACCGGAAGGCGGGCAAATGCGCGTGCGTCCTCCAGCACCAGACGGCCCACGCGCTGCTCGGCGGGGGCCAGGGAAGGCAGGGAGGCGGTGATGCGGTCCAGCATGTCAAATCCACGGAAAAGTCAGAAACGAGGGTGCGCCAATGTAACGCGGTTTCATGCCCGGGGCCGTCTAGGTAACGGGCCGTCTACACTTGGGGGTTGCCGTCGCCCTCGCAAAAATGCTTCCGGGCCTGCTTGTCCACTGTCCACCCCATGAGACTTTTGCCATGAATCAGCTTGACGCCCTCAAACAGTTCACCACCGTGGTCGCCGATACCGGCGACTTCAAGCAGCTGGCGCAATTCCAGCCCCAGGATGCGACCACCAACCCGTCGCTGATCCTCAAGGCCGTGCAAAAGCCCGAATACGCGCCTTTGCTGCAGTCCACCGTGGCCCAATGGAAAGATCGCCCCATGGATGAGGTGATCGACCGACTGCTGGTGCGTTTTGGATGCGAGATCCTGGCCACCATTCCGGGGCGGGTGTCCACCGAAGTGGATGCGCGCCTGAGCTTTGACACCAGCGCCACCGTCACGCGGGCGGAGCGGATCATCGAGCTGTACCAGGCGCAGGGCATTCACATCGACCGGGTGCTCATCAAGGTGGCGGCCACCTGGGAGGGCATCAAGGCCGCAGAAAAACTGGAGCAGCGCGGCATTCACACCAACCTCACGCTGCTGTTCTCGTTTTGCCAGGCGGTTGCCTGCGGGCAGGCCAAGGTGCAATTGATTTCGCCGTTTGTCGGGCGCATCTACGACTGGTACAAAAAACAGGCCGGTGCCAGCTGGGACGAGGCCGCGCGCAGCGGCGCCAACGACCCGGGCGTGCAATCGGTCACCCAGATCTACAACCACTACAAGCATTTCGGCATTGCCACCGAGGTGATGGGCGCGAGCTTTCGCAACATTGGCCAGATCACCGCGCTGGCCGGCTGCGACCTGCTGACCATCGCCCCCGAGCTGCTGGCACAGCTCGCGGCCTCGGAGGCTCCCTTGCAACCGGCGCTCAATGCCGAGGCAGCCCGCACCATGCCGCTGCCTGCGGTCCAGTTCGACGAATCGGGTTTCCGCTTTGCGCTGAATGAAGACGCCATGGCCACCGAAAAGCTGGCCGAGGGCATTCGCAGCTTCGCGGCAGATGCCGTAAAGCTGGAAAAACTCATCCAGGCGGCCTGAGCGCGTAGGGCTGCGCTGGCGCGCACCCGGCACTCGCGCAGCCCTTGCCCTGGCTCGTTACACTTGCGCACCCTGCCTGGAGTTCAGGCAACAGGAATTGATTCATGCACTCAGTTGTCATCAGCGGAACCGGCATTTACCAGCCCCCGTACACCATTACCAATGCCGAGCTGGTTGAAGCCTTCAACCGCTATGTGGACCAGGAAAACGCGCGCCTTGCCGACGAAATCGCCGCAGGCGTGCGCGAGCCGTTGACCTATTCCAGCGTCGAATTCATCGAAAAGGCCTCCGGCATCAAGCAGCGCTATGTGCTCGAAAAATCCGGCGTGCTGGACCCTTCACGCATGTACCCGCGCTTTACCGAGCGGCCCGACGACCAGCTCTCGCTGATGGCCGAGATTGCCGTGGATGCCGCGCGCAAGGCGCTGGATGCCGCCGGCAAGACCGGCGACCAGATTGATGCCGTGCTGTGCTCGGCGGCCAACATGCAGCGCGCCTACCCGGCCATGGCCATCGAGATCCAGCAGGCGCTGGGGGCGAGCGGCTATGGGTTTGACATGAATGTGGCCTGCTCATCGGCCACCTTTGCCATCGAGCAGGCCGTCAACGCCGTGCGTACCGGCAGCGCCAAGTGCGTGCTGGTGGTCAACCCCGAGATCACCTCGGGCCACCACGAATGGCGCGACCGTGATTGCCATTTCATCTTTGGCGATGTCTGCACGGCGGTGATTGTCGAGCGGGCCGACTGCGCCACCTCGGCCGACCAGTGGGAAGTGCTGGGCACCAAGTTGGCCACCCAGTTCTCCAACAGCATCCGCAACAACTTCGGCTTTCTCAACCGCTGCGAGGACAGCGACCCGAACGCGCGCGACAAGACCTTCCGCCAGGAAGGCCGCAAAGTGTTCAAGGAAGTGGTGCCGCTGGCTGCCGCCCACATCGAGGCCCATCTGGCCGCGCTGGAGCAGGCACCGAAGGCCGTGCGCCGCTATTGGCTGCACCAGGCCAATCATGGAATGAACCAGCTGGTCATCAAGAAATTGGTGGGCGCGGATGCGGGTGCTGACGTGGCCCCCCTGATCCTGGACGAGTTCGCCAACACCGCATCGGCGGGCTCCATCATTGCGTTTCACAAGCACCGGGACGACCTGGCTGCCGGTGATCTGGGCGTGATCTGCTCCTTTGGCGCGGGCTATTCCATCGGCAGCGTGGTGGTTCGCAAGCGCTGACCCTTTCCCTTTGCCGCCATGGCGTCGCCGTGGCTGCGTGAGCCACCGGCGCGGGAAATTTCAGACTTCTTCGCTCCAGCAAAATCCGTCGCGCGCGATCATGGCGCTGGCGGCGCTGGGCCCCCAGCTTCCTGCTGCATAGGGCCGGGGGCCGTGCGGGTCGGTGCGCCAGTGCTCCAGAATGGGCTCCACCCAGCGCCAGGCTTCTTCCTGCTCGTCACTGCGCACAAACAGGTTCAGCCGCCCTGCGATCACGTCCAGCAGCAGGCGCTCGTAGGCGCCCACGCGCTCGGTGCCAAAGCGCTGGTCAAAGTCGAGGTTCAGGTGCACCGGCGCCAGGGCGGGTTCGGTCTGGTGCTGCGCGGCGCCCTGGGCCAGCAGGTGCAATTCCAGCCCGTCCTTGGGCTGCAGGTGAATCACCAGGCGGTTGGCAGCGCCCGCCGGGGTCTTGAAAATCGGGTGGGGCACGGGCCGGAAGTTGACCACGATATGGGCATCGCGGCTGGCCAGGCGTTTGCCGGTGCGGATGAAAAATGGCACGCCCGCCCAGCGCCAGTTGGAAATTTCGGCGCGCAGGGCCACAAAGGTCTCGGTGGTGCTGCCCGGGGCAACGCCGCTTTCCTGCAAATAACCCGCAACGGCCTGGCCCTGGCGCGTGCCGGCGGCATATTGCCCCCGCACCACATGCTGGCCGATGGTGTCGGGGCTCCAGGGCTTGAGCGATTGCAGCACCTTGAGCTTTTCGTCCCGAATGGCGTTGGCGCTGGCGTTGATGGGCGGCTCCATGCCGATGGCGCACAGCAACTGCAGGGCATGGTTTTGCACCATGTCGCGCAGGGCGCCCGTCTGGTCGTAGAAGGCGCCGCGGGTTTCCGCGCCCAGTTCTTCGGCGATGGTGATCTGGATGTTGGCAATGGTTTCGCGCCGCCACAGGGGCTCGAACAGTGCATTGCCAAAGCGCATGGCAAACAGGTTCTGCACCGACGGCTTGCCCAGGTAGTGGTCAATGCGAAACACCTGGTCTTCCCGCAGCACGTGTCGCAGCGCCTCGTTGATGGCGCGGTTCGATTGCAGGTCATGTCCCAGGGGTTTTTCAAGCACCACGCGGGTAGCGGGGCCGTTCAGGCCCACGGCCGCGATCTGCTCGCAGACGGTCGTGAAAAGACTGGGCGCCGTGGCGACATACATCACCAGCGAGTCGGCGTTGCGGGCCTTGATCATGTCGGCCAGCCGCCCATAATCCTGCGGTTGCGACAGGTCCATGCGAAGGTGGTGCAGCAGCGCCGCGAAGCGCGAAAACTCCTGAGGTGTCGGGCGTTTGGCCAACTCGACATCGTCAAAGCGCATCTGGATTCGGCTGCGGTATTGATCGTCGGTAAGATCATCGCGCGCCACGCTGATAATGCGGCCACCTTCGGGCAGCGTGCCGTGCCGAAAGGCCTGGAACAACGCGGGCAGGAGCTTGCGCCAGGCGAGGTCGCCGGTGCCGCCAAACAGGACGAGGTCAAAACTCATGGGGGTCTCCGGCGATGGGGCGAGGCTGCATCAGGTTGCAAATTGTAATCTCGTTACATTGGTGCTTGGCGTTCGTCGTCTGGGCCTGATTTTCTTGGGGTTTGCAGTTTTTTGCCGTTTGAGATTTTTGTAATCTGATTACCTTTTTTGTTTGCGCACCATCGACATGTCCGAGTTTCTTCGTTGTGATCAGACGCCCCAGTGGCCCTTGTTGAAGGCCCATTTTTCAGCGCAGGGTGCGCGTCTTGATCTGCGCCAGGCTTTTGCCGAGGACACCGGGCGTTTTGAACATTTCAGCCAGGTGGCGCCCCACCTGTTTGCCGATCTTTCCAAGAACCTCTGGGACCCGACCACCGAGGCACTGCTGCTAGACATGGGGCGCTCGTGCGGGCTGGAACAGCACCGCGACGCCATGCTGCACGGCGAGCCCATCAACACCACCGAGGGCCGCGCGGTGTTGCACCCCCTGCTGCGGCGTCCGCCAGGGCAGGTGTTGCCGGGTGACCTGCCCGGCGTGGCCGAGAGCCTGGTCGACGTGCACTCCACGCTGGACGCCATGCTGTCTTTTGCCGACCGCATGCGCGCTGACGAGGGCATCACCGACGTGGTGAACATCGGCATCGGCGGCTCGGACCTGGGGCCGCACATGGCCGTGCTGGCGCTGGATGCCTACCGCGCGCCGGGTAAGCGGTTTCACTTCGTTTCCAATGCCGATGGCCATGAGCTGGCGGGCGTGCTGCGGTTGCTGCGGCCGCAAAGCACCTTGTTTCTGGTGGCCTCCAAAACATTCACCACGGCAGAAACCATGACCAACGCACGTTCGTGCCTGGACTGGTTTGCCCAGCGGGGTGGCACGGATGTGGCGCGCCATTTTGTGGCACTCACCACGCAGGTCGACGCGGCGAAAGCCCTGGGTATCACCACCACGTTTGGTTTTTGGGAGTGGGTGGGCGGGCGCTATTCCTTGTGGTCGTCCATTGGCCTGCCGCTGGCCATATCAATTGGCGCTGCTGGTTTTCGGGGGTTGCTGGCCGGCGGGCATGCCATGGACGAGCACTTTCGCACGGCGCCGCTGGAGGTGAACCTGCCCGTACGGTTGGGCGTGCTGGATGTCTGGTACCGCAATTTCCATGGCTTCACCAGCCGTTGTGTCGCGCCGTATCACGCCGGGCTGCGGCGCTGGGCGGCCTACTTGCAGCAGCTCGAAATGGAAAGCAACGGCAAGCGCGTGGCCACCAGTGGCGAGGCCCTGGTTTATGCCACCTCGCCGGTTGTCTGGGGCGAGCCGGGAACCAACGGGCAGCATGCGTTTTTTCAGATGCTGCACCAGGGCTCGGATGTGCTGCCGCTGGAAATCGTAGCCGTGCGCAAACCATCGCACGCTCTGGCGGGTCACCATGGGCAGGTGCTGGCCAACGCCCTGGCGCAAGCGCAAGCGCTGATGGTGGGCAAGGCCAGCGACGATGGGCACCGGCATTTTCCGGGCAACCGGCCCAGCACCTTTTTGCTGCTGGAGTCCCTCACGCCCGAGTCGCTGGGGGCCCTCATCGCCCTGCAGGAGCATCGGGTGTTCGTCAGCGGCGCGCTGTGGGGTATCGACAGCTTCGATCAGTGGGGCGTGGAACTGGGCAAGGTGCTGGCGCGCGACTTGCTCCAGCGCCTGGCCAGCGGGGATGCCGAGGGGCTCGATGCCTCCACGGCAGGCTTGCTGAACCGCCTGCGGGGCTGAGCCCGGTGACCCCTCAGCAGGGTCGAAAAAAGTTCACCGGCAGACCCGGAGTGTCTACCCGCATGCGCAGCAGCGAGCCCGCCGGAATCGCCGCCTCGCATTCGCTGACGGGCCGCCCGGCACGCGCCGAGGTGACATAGAGCGTGCGCAGGTCATCGTCGCCAAAGCACACCATGGTGGGGCATTGCACGGGCGTGGGGATGCGCTGCAGCACATCGCCCGAAGGCGACAGCTGCACAATGCCGGCCCCTTCGTACATGGCCACCCAATAGTTGCCGTCTACGTCCACGCTGGCGCCGTCGGGGCGGCCACCATAGGGCTCACCGACCACCTTGGGGGCGAAGCGGGCCCAGGGTTGCCGATCGCTGAGGCTGCCTGTAGCGGCGTTGAACGCAAAGCGGTCAATTCGGTGTTCGGGGGTGTTGGACCAATACATCCAGCGGTTGTCGGGGCTGAAGGCGAGGCCATTGGCCGTGAAGTTGTCGCCCGCCATGCGGTCGATGGCGCAGCGGCCTGTGGTGCAGTCCAGGCGCCACAAGGCGGCATCGGGTTGCGTACGCGGGGTGATCATGGAGCCGGCCCAGAACCGCCCGGCGGTGTCGCATTTACCGTCGTTCAGGCGCAGCAACCGGGTGTTGTGCGCATCGGCCGGCAAGGTGGCCAGGCAAGCCAATGCACCTGTGGAGGTGGTCAGGCTGTAAAAACCATCGCGTAACCCGATTACTATTTTTCCATCCTCCGACGGGGCGCAGCATCCGGGCTCGGACGGCGTCTTCCATTGCCAGGTGCGACCGGTGCCGGGCTCCCATGCATTCACCGTGAAGCCCGCGATGTCGCACCAATACAGCCGCTTCTCCAGTGGATGCCAGAACGGTGACTCACCCAGTTCAGAGGGTGGCAACGGGAGTGCTTGCAAGGGCATTGCTTGATCCGGAGGTGTTATCAAATTACATTCTAGTGTCCTGAGTTAAAAATTCATTGAATTATTTTCCCTGATGGCAATCATTCGTGTAGGGTGTTACACGACGAGGTGGCCATGAGCGCAAGA
>QLTU01000051.1 GCA_003268905.1 Acidovorax defluvii | reverse complement strand
GTGCCTGGGCTGGCGTACTCCGCATGAGGTGTTCTATGGGCTGGAGATCACTCCGCTTAGACTTGAGACTCGCGCACTTCGTACTTGAATCCGCGAAGCCTTTCTGGGCTCTGGCGCTTGAAAGACGTGCGCTGGCAGCTATAAATTCAATAGCGTGCAGCTGGCGCATGACTGCCCAAGCTGCCGCTCCCCCTGTCCTTGGTACCTGAGAGATTCACCGCCCAGCCCACATGGCGTGCGGTTTGCTCCTTCGGTGCGCCACAACGCCGGTAACGGGTTGGGGCGGCTCTCCAGACGGCTTTGATGAATGGTGCAGTACGGGACCTGAGCGTGTATGGGAGTTTGCGCCTTCGGTGCAGCGGCGGGCTTGCGGCCCGCCATGCTCTCCTGCGGGGGCCATTCTAGGAGCGCGCTGGCGGCGGCGGGGTGGTTTTGCTGGCTAATGGGCAGCAATCGTTGCTGATGCTGGCGGGGCAGGACGGGCCTGCGCCTCGCCATAATCCGCCCAGCTTTACCCCAAGGACGCACGCCATGCCTGTTACCGCTTTTGACCCCTTCGCCAGCGCCGCCGTTATCACCATGGCCCGCCAGGGGCGCATGCCCCGGCCACTGGATTTGCCCGTTGCGCTGCGCCCGTGCGATGCGGACCAGGCGTATGCCGTGCAGGACGCCGTGGTGCGCGAGCGCGGCGAGATCGCGGGCTGGAAGGTGGGCGCCGCATCCCCCCAGGCGCTGCCCGCGCGCGCAGCGCTCACCCGCGATTCGGTGTTTGTCGCGCCAGCCGGGCAGGCACTGCATCTGCCTGCCGCAGGCTTTGCCGTGATGGGAGTCGAGGCGGAACTGGTGTACGAGCTGGGCATCGATCTACCCGAGCGCCCAACGCCTTACAGTGCGGCCGAGGTGCTGGCGGCCATGGCATCCGTGCGTGCCGCCATCGAGGTGTGCGACACGCGCTTTGCCGCCTGGGCGCAGCAGGGCGAATGGAGCCGGCTGGCCGACCAGGCCTGTCACGGGGCACTTATCGTGGGTTCGGGCACGGCCGATGTGGCTGCAGTGCAGCCCCTGGCACAAGGAGTGAGCCTGTCGGTGAATGGATCAGTGGCCGTGCAGCACGCCACCTGGAGCAACCCGGCGGGCGACCCCCTGCGGTTGCTGACCTGGCTGGCCAACGAAGGTGCGCGCAGCCTGGGCGGGCTGTGCGCCGGCCAGTGGGTGACCACTGGTTCATGCACCGGCACCGTGCTGGTGGCGCCGGGCACGGTGGTGGTGGCCGACTTCCCGGGCCTGGGCCGCGCCGAGCTTCAGCTGGGCTGAAAACCCGCCACGCCTGCACCCGGTTGTGCCGATGCGCGATACATAGCGCTCATTGGCGCTCAGTTGTGCCCGGTTGCAATCAGTTGCGGCGGGGGTTGTCGGGCTGGCGGTCGCGGCGGTTGGGTACGCCGTCACCGTCGCGGTCCCGGTCGTAGCGGTTGGCCACGCCGTCGCGGTCACGGTCCCAGCCGCCGCGCTGCATGGCCCAGCGGCCGTCGTGCTCCATCCAGCGCGGCTCGCGGTAGTGGTAGCCGGGGCGGGCCTTCACCCAGTGGCCTTGCATCCACACATGGCGGTGGCCGCGCCATTCCCAGTGGCCGGGCACCCATGCCATGCCGCGCCGGTGGCGGGGCACTGCTTCGTAGCGCGGGGGCGGTGGGGCCTGGTATTGCACCAGCGCCGGGGCGGGGCGCTGGTAGTGGGGGCTGCCCGACTGGATGACGATGGTGGCGCCAACCTGTGCATGCGCCGCCGTCAAGGCGCTCAGCGACAGCAGGGCGATGGAAGCGGCGGCGAGGGCTATGCGTGCCATGGTGTTCTCCTCAGAAAGGATTCCGTGCGGAACCGGGAGTCTTGATCGTGGGGGCGCTGCGTCAAGCGCGTGTAGGCGCTGTGCGAAGTGTTGTGAAGTTGTGTTTCAGCGCGCCGACTGGCGTGCAGTATTCAGAGTGTTTTTGGCCTGTAACGCCCGACTGGCAAGCGCTGCGTGCTATGAAAAACATGCGCTATCGGCGCATGCCTGCAAACGCCTCGAACTCCCAGCTGCGCAGCGCCAGCAGCAGCGTGTAGCCCTCGCGCTCACTCTCGGGCAGTTTCTGGTCGGCCAGGTGCTGCTGGGCAAAGTCGTGCGCCACGCGCTGCATGCGTTCCATGAAGGCTGGTGCCAGGCTGCGGCTGATGGCGCCGTGCACCAGCAGCACGCCTTCGCCGGGGCCATCGAAGCCGCCCGCAAAGTAGTCGAGCAGTGCGTGCTCCCGAAAGTAGTTCATCACCGCACCGTGCGGGCGCCACCGGAAGGTCTTGGCGAGCTTGAGGCGGTAGCGGTTGGCCGGGCGCAGCTCGATGATGCCGATGCGGTCAAGTTGCGCAAGGTATTTGATGCCCTCGGCCTCGGTCAGGCGGTAGGTGGTGGTCACCTGCTCCAGCGTCCACTGGCTCAGCACGCAAATGGCCATCAGCAGCAGTTTCTTGTCGGCCACCACGGCCCGCTCCTGCTCGGGGGTCAGCTCCCTGAGCAGCGGCTGGTTGTCGGCCACATGCCGGGCCAGGTCGGCAAAGTCCAGCGCCAGCGCGCGGCAGATGGCGTCGATGCGTGACAGCGGCATGTCGCCCCTGGCCAGCATGCGCTTCACGCTCGATTCGGCCATGCCCAGGGCCTGCGCCAGGTCGGCGTAGGTCATCTGGGCGGTTTTGAGTTCCTTCTTGAGGGCGGCAACGAGATCGGCGGTGGTGCTCATGGGTATCGATTATTGATACTTGCGGTGGATCAAGTAGCACTTTAAGCAGCTTTTTGGCCGAAAAAGAGGGCGCACTGAACACACTGCGCGGCATCGATCACCCACGGATGCAACGCCCATGACCCTCTCTGTACCCCCCTCTGACCCGCGCGCCCGGTGCCACCCGCTGCGCCAGAACCTGTCCCGCGCTGAAGCCGGCCTGCTGCTCGGCATGGCCGCGCTGCTGGCGCTGGCGTTGTTCGGGCCCGTGCTGCCTGCCAGTGCGCACCAGCACACGTTGGCCGACCAGCGGGCGCTCTGGGGCATTCCCTGCGCGCTGGATGTGCTGAGCAACCTGCCGTTCGCCATCGCGGGCCTGTGGGGGCTGGTGGCGCTGCGGCGCGTGGCGCCGGGCATGCTGGACGCCCCCTCGCGCGCGCTCGCCAGCCTGTTCTTTGCGGGACTGGTGTGCACGGCCGCGGGTTCTGCGCTGTACCACTGGCAGCCGCAGGATGCGGGCCTGCTGTGGGACCGCCTGGGCATGGTGCTGCCTTTTGCCGGCCTGCTCGGGCTGGCTGGCGCCAGCCGGGTGAGCGCACGGGCCGGTGCGGCGGCCGCAGGCACCGTGCTGCTGGCCGGGCCGCTGGCCGTGCTGTGGTGGTCGCACAGCGGCAACCTGCTGCCCTGGGCCGTGGTGCAACTGGGCGGCATGCTGGTGGTGCTGGCGCTGGCCTGCCTGCCCCGCCGCGATGGCGCACTGGCGCTGCACCTGGGCGCCGTGATGGCGCTGTACGCCCTGGCCAAGCTCTTCGAAGCGGCGGACCACGCGGTGTTCGAGGCCACGGGGCAGGCGGTGTCGGGCCACAGCCTCAAACATGTGCTGGCGGCCGCTGCGGCGTGGCCGGTGTTGGCGGCATTGGCAGCGCTGCGCCACAGCGGGGCGAAGCACCTGCGGCATGTCACGGCGTTTGGGCAGAATGGCGCCCACGCCGTGGGTGCCGCACGCGGGCCGCGCGCCTGATGTGCGGGGCATACCAACACACAACACACCCGCCGAAAAAGAGGAAAAAACCCATGCACCCCGACACCGCCTCCACCAGCGTTGCGCCAACGCACGAGGACCCCAACCAGTTCGCCCTGCTGCGCCAGCGCCGCTTTGCGCCGTTCTTCTGGACGCAGTTCTCTGGCGCGGCCAACGACAACCTGTTCAAGTTTGCGTTCACCGTGATGGTGACCTACCAGCTCAGCGTGTCGTGGCTGCCGCCCGCGATGGCGGGGCTGGTGATCGGGGCGCTGTTCATCCTGCCGTTTTTGTTGTTCTCGGCCACCTCGGGGCAATTGACCGACAAATACGACAAAACACGCATGATCCGCCTCGTGAAGAACCTGGAGATTGCCATCATGCTGGTGGCCGCTGGCGGGTTTATTGCGGGCAACGTGCCGGTGCTGCTGCTGTGCACGTTTTTGATGGGCGTGCATTCCACGCTGTTCGGGCCGGTGAAGTTTGCCTACATGCCCCAGGTGCTGACCGAGCGCGAGCTCACGGGTGGCAACGGCATGGTCGAGATGGGCACGTTTGTGGCCATTTTGCTGGGCAACGTGGCGGGAGGCCTGCTGGTGGCCATTCCGGGCATTGGCCACACCACGGTGGCCCTGGCCTGTGTGCTGCTGGCGCTGATGGGGCGGGCCGTGGCGCAGTTCATCCCCCCGGTGCCCGCCACCGACCCGCACCTCACCATCAACTGGAACCCCTTCACCGAGACCTGGCGCAACCTCCAGCTGGCGCACGAAAACATCGTGGTGTTCCGCTCGCTGCTGGGTATCAGCTGGATGTGGTTTTTTGGCGCGGTGTTTTTGAGCCAGTTCCCCAGCTTTGCCAAAGAGGTGCTGCATGGCAACGAGCAGGTGGCCTCGCTGCTGCTGGTGGTGTTTTCCATCGGCATTGGCACCGGCTCGCTGCTGTGCGAGGTGCTGTCGCGCCGCCATGTCGAGATCGGCCTGGTGCCGCTGGGCGCCATCGGCATGAGCGTGTTTGCCATTGACCTGTATTTCGCCGCGCGTGGCCTGCCGCCTTCGGATGTGATGGGCCTGGCCGCCTTTGTGGTGCAGCCCGCCCACTGGCGCGTGATGGCCGACCTGGCGTTGCTCAGCCTGTTTGCCGGGCTGTACAGCGTGCCCATGTATGCGCTCATCCAGATGCGCAGCCAGCCCACGCACCGCGCGCGCATCATCGCGGCCAACAACATCCTGAACGCGCTGTTCATGATCGGCAGCTCGCTGATTGCCGGCGCCTTGCTGGGCGCGGGGTTCACGGTGCCGCAGATCTTCCTGTTCACCGGCATTGCCAACGCGGTGGTGGCGTTTTACATCTTCATGCTGGTGCCTGAATATTTGCTGCGTTTTGTGGCCTGGGTGCTCTCGCGCTGTATTTACCGCTTCAAGGTGCAGGGCGACGAACACCTGCCCACCACCGGCGCCGCCGTCCTGGCGTGCAACCACGTGAGCTTTGTCGATGCGGTGCTGCTGATGGCCGCCAGCCCCCGGCCCATCTATTTTGTGATGGACCACCGCATTTTTCGGGTGCCGGTGCTGGGCGCATTGTTCCGCCTGGCCAAAGCCATTCCCATCGCCCCCTACAAGGAAGACGCCGCCACCTACGAGGCTGCCTTCGAGCGCGCGGCGCAGGTGCTGCAGGGCGGCGATTTGCTGGCCATCTTCCCCGAGGGCGGCATCACGCGCGACGGGCAGTTGCAGCCGTTCAAGGGCGGCATTGTGAAAATTCTGGACCGCGCCCGCGCCGACGGGCTGGACGTGCCCGTGGTTCCGATGGCACTGACCAACCTGTGGGGCTCGTACTTCAGCCGCATCGAGCAGGGCGGCGCCATGGTGCGGCCGTTCCGGCGTGGCCTGTTCAACCGCGTGGGGCTGAACGTGGGCACCCCCGTGGCGGCCGCCGAAGCGCAGCCCGAGCTATTGCGTGAGCGCGTGGCGCGCCTGCTGGCGGCCTGACGGCTTGTCGCCACCTGTCATCAATGCACAGCCTTCATGAGCGGCCTGTGGGCCCCCGCACCATGGCGTTTGAGCCATTCACGCCGAATTGGCCGAAGGTCTTTGACAAGCCCGCGCGGCGTTCGAAATATCCCGGCGCCAGATCAATAACGCCGCCAGTAGCCAGGCGGGGGCGGCGGTGGCGCCATGGGGGCGGCGTAGCCCGGCCCGGGTGCCCCCGGGCTGGTGAGCATGCGGCCATACACCGGCACCTGGTGGCCGCGGGCATACATGCACTGCACATAGGCGCTGTCATAGCCGCGCTGGCTGCCGTAGCCCGCAGATTGCGCATTGCCAGCGCCCACGCTGGAGCCCATCAGCAGGCCCATGCCAGCGCCCACCGCCGCGCCCTCGTGGTTGCCGCCCAGGGCGGCACCCGCCAAGGCGCCGATGGCCGTGCCCACCACCGCGCTGCCCACGGCGCTCTGGTTGACGGCTTCGTTGGCGCCGCCCACCTGCATGTGTGCGTATTGCCGGCAGTTGACGTCGTCGTACCGGAACTGCTCAAAACTCTTGGTGCTGCCGGGCAGCACCGTCACGCTGGGGCCGGTGGGCATCACCGTGCAACCGGTCAAGGCCAGCACCAGCAGCGACACGCTTGCGAGGGAAAGGGGTTTCATCATGATTCCTCAAGGTGAAGATAAGGCGCCTGCCCGGCGCCAGGGTCATTGCAGCGGGGGGCAGGGCTGTCCATCAGTTGGCCGGCGGCTGCGCCGGCACCTGCAGCCAGCCGCCAGGGCAGTGGGTGATGTAGGGATAGTAGCCATCGGGTTCGTTGCAGCGGTACCAGTAGCCCTGTGGCAGCTGCCCGTTGGTGCCGCCGCTGTAGGCCGGGGCGTCGTTGCCGCGCTCGATGTAGACGGGCGGTTCGGCGGGCACTGCCATCACCGGCGGCGACCAGCCATACGGATAGGGTTGGTAGTAAGGGTAGGCCGGGCGGTACACGGGATAACCAATACCCGGGCCCAGGTAAACGCCAATGCCCACCCGCGCACCCCGGTGCCCATGGCTGTGCCCGCCGCGATCGGCCCACGCAACGCCGCTGGCGGCAAGCGCCGCAGCGGCCATCCCGGTCCATGCGAGAGGCCGCAGTTTTTGCCACATCATGATTTCACCTCGGTGGTACGTCGCAACGAGGTTCGGGGCGCGGCGCCCACGAAAAGTTCCGGCCCCGCTGTGCTGCACCATGCCGCAGGGTGGCCGACGTGGCCAGTGCAGCCGGGCCAGCGCCAGCAGCGGTTGAAGCACCTCGGATGCGTTGCACGGCGCACGTGTCATCTGCTGCTAAAAATATGGTGAAAACAGGCTCTAGCGCTTGCTGGTAAAGCGCAAACAGCTATTGAATTAATAGTGTTTTAAAAGGAAAAAAACCATGAGCAAATCATTGCGACTGTCTGAAAAATGGTTTCGCCGCGGCCTGTGGCTGGTGGCCCTGGTGTTTGCCGGCTTCCTCATCGGCCTGGGCGGCACCATCGTGGGCGACCTGCCCAAGGTCGAGGCCCCACTGCGGGTTGACGACTTTCTCGACAAACCGGCGGCCCAGGCCCTGCGCAGCCAGGTGCAGGCCGCCCGCCAGGCCGAGCAAGAGGCGCAGACCGCGCTGGAGCAGGCGCAGCTGCAGCGCAGCAAGACCCGCAGCGAAAGCCAGTCCGCGCGCGAAACCTTCAACAACTGGCTGGCCACGCGCAGCGTCACCCAGCGCGCCGAGCACGACCCCGATGTGCTGGCCCGCACCCAGGCGCTCGATGCCCTCAAACAGGCCGAGCGCACCACCCAGCAGGCCGTAGAGGCACAGCAGCAGGCCGCGCTGGATGCCCGCCAGGCCGCCGCCGCCGCCCAGGCGCGCCTGAGCACGCTCGAAGCCGCAGGCTACGAAAAGCTCAACGCCGAGCGCCGCAGGGTCGAGCTGCGCGTGTTCCTGTACCGCCTGGCGCTTACGCTGCCGCTGCTGGTGGTGGCGGGCTGGCTGTTTGTAAAAAAGCGCAAAAGCACTTACTGGCCGTTTGTGTGGGGCTTCATCTTTTTCGCCTTGTTTGCATTCTTTGTCGAACTCGTGCCCTACCTGCCCAGCTACGGCGGCTATGTGCGCTATGTGGTGGGCATCGCCATCACGGCGCTGGTGGGGCGCTATGCCATCCTGGCGCTCAACCGCTACCTGGAGCGGCAAAAGCAGGCCGAGTCCTTGCCCGACCAGCAGCGCCGCAAAGAGCTGGGCTACGACGTGGCCCTGGCGCGCCTGGCCAAAAGCGTGTGCCCCGGCTGCGAACGCCCGGTCGACCTGAAGAACGACAAGATCGATTTTTGCCCCCACTGCGGCATCGGCCTGTTTGACCACTGCGGCCACTGCAGCACGCGCAAGAGCTCATTTGCCCGGTTTTGCCATGCGTGCGGCACGGGGGCACAGGCCAGCCAGTCAACGGAGCGCGGGCATTCGCCCGTCACCCCAGCGTGATACAAAGGCAGGCGCAGTTCAGGGTCTCACCCTGGGTGCCGCGTATCCTTTCCACCCCAACCACTTCGGGAGCCATCATGGGTTTCTTTGCCAACATCTTCTCCAAGATTTTTCCGTCGGCCAACGCCGCTGAAGTCGTGGTGGCCGCGCCACCGGCACCCGCCGCCGCGGGCGTACCTTCAGCCCCTCCAGCACCGGCATCCATCGCGCTGGGAGACGTGGCGCCCATCCTGGACGCCATGCCCGGCGCCAGCGCGCTGAACTGGCGCACCTCCATCGTTGATCTGCTCAAGCTGCTGGGCCTGGACAGCAGCCTGTCGGCGCGCAAGGAGCTGGCCGCCGAACTGCTTTACAGCGGCAACGACGAACCCGGCTCGGCCGCCTGGAGCATCGGTCTGCACAAGCAGGTGATGCGCAGCATTGCCGCCAACGGCGGCACGCTGCCGGCCGATCTGCGCGACTGATCTGCGGCGCCGTCGCGCCGCCCCAGAAGGCCCCTGTCGTCTTGCATGGCAGGGGCCTTTGCTTTGGGCGGTTATAGTTTTTTGGGTCGCGGATTCAAGTACGAAGTGCGCGAGTCTCAAGTCTAAGCGGAGTGATCTCCAGCCCATAGAACACCTCATGCGGAGTACGCCAGCCCAGGCAC
>QLTU01000050.1 GCA_003268905.1 Acidovorax defluvii | reverse complement strand
GCAGCAGCCGCTCCAGCGCAGCGCGGTCGTGGGCTTCGATGCAGACACCGGCGTCCACCGAGAAGCCGCTGTGTTTGTAGCCCAGCATGTCTTTGCATCATTAACGTCAAAAGCAGGACAAATTTTCTGCACCGCCTTCACTGTTATCTGATCCTTCGGGATTATGTGATGAACTTCAAATCCATTAGGTAATGCCATTCCAGCAGCTTTTTCCCAATTAACCTGCCAAACACTTAGACCAGCAGGATCAATCCAATTGCTCGTATTGGGTGCATACTGATAGAAATTTCCTCCACCCATCAATCCAATAGGGTCCTGACTGACAAACCGGCCAACCCCAGGATCGTAGTACCGGAACCGGTTGTAGTGCAGCCCGTCTCTTCGTCCAGTTGCTGTCCCTGAAACCGCCATGGTTGTTCTACGCTGAAGTGTGATCCGCTATCTGCATCTGACTTTGACGTGCTGCGGGCACTGTACCAATCTACATGCCCGCCATATGGCTTCGCAACTCCATCATTCGTTCCCGTGCGCCGTGTGATCTCTCGTATCTTGGCCTCACCCCATACTTTGTAGTCCGCCGCCCAGACTATCTCGCCCCTTGCGTCGGTCAGCTCCTGCGGTGCGCCGATCTGGTCGCACTGGTACCAATAGGTGTGGCTTTCTTCCTTTGTGCCCTGGATGGGCTTTGTTGCATAAATCGGCCATAGGCCGAGACATCCCCAATCCCAAATAGATTTACGCAGCAGCGACCGTCTGGGGGGTGCCCAGAGCAGTAAATTGATTGAGGATTGAAGCTCGGATGTGGAGCTCGGCCACCTGCCGCTCAAACGTCCTGGCCATCACCTTCTCGCCCAGGCGCTTGAAGCAATTCATCTCGGTCTCCACCAGTGACCTTCGGTGGTAGCCGCTCCAGCGTTTCCAGATAGCTCGGCCCAGCTGCCTGCACGCTTTGACCGCTTCATTGCGGTGAGCAAATGCTAGGCCTTTGCGTAGCTTCGCGCCTTTGCGCGGCGGGATGATTGGAATGGCTCCCCTCAGGTAGCAGGCCTCATGTACATCCTTGGTGTCGTAGGCCCCATCACCGGTAAAGCTGACTACCTGTTCGTGGCTGGGGATTTGACCGAGCAGGTCAGCGGCCATGGGCGAGTCGCCCACTTCATTGGTGGTCACTGCAATGGCCCTAATCTGCAGCGTCTGGGCATCGATACCAAGGTGCACCTTGCGCCACTGGCGGCGGCGCTCTGCGCCGTGCTTCTTGGTCTTCCACTCACCTTCGCCCAAGAACTTGATGCCAGTGGAGTCAGCCAGCATGTGCAAACCCTTGGTGCTTGCCTTGTAGTGCACCTGCACCTCCAAGCTCTTTTGCCTGCGGCACACCGTGCTGTAGTCGGGAGCGCTCCAAGGCAGGCCCGCCATACGTAATAGCGACTGCACCAGGCCCAACGTCTGGCGCAAGGGCTGACCAAACAAGCACTTGATGGTCAGGCAAAACTGAATGGCCGCATCTGAGAAGGTTGGACTGCGCCCACGCTTGCCAGTGGGCGGGGCTAGCCACTGCATATTCTTGTCCAGCCAGATGGTCAGGTCCCCTCGCGCCTTCAACGCTGCGTTGTACGCCTTCCAGTTCGTTGTGCGGTATTTGCCCCGACCCCAGCTCGTCTCTTCCATCGCTCGAGATTACCCCAGCTGGAGCCTGGATTTATGCAACAACGCCTTTATTATCTATAAATCACTTTAATTAACTAAATCAATACGAGGAAAGCAGGTGTACGACTCACCTTTCTCGGGAAGAATAGCTTGTAATTTCATATGAGTCGGTTTGTTGCTTCGTGCCATATTCACCGCATTAGGGTTTATAGTCCATATCATAATTAGGTCATCATCGACCATCTTTGCAAAGATATTTGAATAATACATAACTTGATCCTTTTTGTTTTCATCTGAATAGTATTTCGAGTTTTTTGTAAGAAATCCATTTTTTGTCGAAAAACTAATAAGATCTTGAATAGTTCCTTTTTGTGGAGGTGTTTTTTCAAGATTTAAAGATCCAATGGATATTGAGAAGCCAAACCCGTTTCCTACAAATTTTCCTTTTTTATAGAATCCTGTTTCTGCAATCCAAGAATACTCAGGATATTCTTTCTTGTACCACTCCCAGCTTTCCCTTTTTTTTAATAAGGGAAATCCTGCCGAAATCCCATCTTTGTAAAATAAAGCAACACAATCATTATCGATTCCGCTTTTCTTTGTCGTCGCATTTGCAGTGATAGTTAAAAATATAGTAAAAAGAAAACTCCAATACTTCACTTTCTTGCTCCTCTTCGGTTTCTCAAAATTTTTGCCATAGCATCTGCATAGTCTGCAGCATCAGCTGTTGCCGCAGAGCCTGCACCCTCAAGCTCGGGAAAATACGCTGGAGTGTCACATGTATAGCCTGAAGGAAGTTCTGAGGTTTTCCAAGGTTTACTGGGAATATAATCAGCTGGATATTTTACATCTCTCCCTGGCTCTCTATCCTTTGGTGTGCATGTGAGATTCGCCTTGCTCCATTTTTTACAAAATTGCGTGTAATCATAGGGGCTAAATTCCTGCCAAGGCTTCTTCCCATTTGCTAAATTACCAGGGTTATATACCTCTGGTAATGCAATGGAATCAGCTGTTTCTTTATCGAGGTCTTTTTGAGGCATTTTTGAATCAAATACTGCTGGCTGCCTCATGCCTGTTCTACTCCTTCCCGTAGAAACCTTCTGCAATCCCATCGCGTCAAATTCCAGTAATGGATCACCAGGATAGAGATAAAAATTATCACCTCCACTCAACCCAATGGGGTCTTGATTGATATAGCTTCCCCTAACCGAATCGTAATACCGATGCCGGTTGTAGTACAGCCCACTTTCACTGTCCTCATGCTGCCCGGGCAGCCGGATGGGCTGCTCCAGGTTCTCGGGGTTGTACTCCGCAATGACCCCTCCCCATGGCCCCACGCGGGCCGCCCAGGCGATCTTGCCCTGCTGGTCGATCAACGCCAATGGCGTGCCCAGGTGGTCGCATTGGTACAGGTGTATCTGCCTGCCATCCGTGTTGGCCTTGTCACCCGGCATGGCTCGCAAAGCCTCTGGCCGCAGTTGCATCTGCTGCATCCACCACTGTACGTTTTTACTTAATGGCAATCATGTTTAAAGCATCACGAGCCTGATCAAATCCCATTTCTGCTGATTTTTTAAGCAAAGCAAGCCCCTTCTTAGTATCTTTATTCTTATTTTTATAAAAACAAGCCAGTTCATAAAATGCCGCAGGATGCCTATTTCTATAGGCGCGCCTTAACCAGTAGCTGGCATTTGAAATGGAAATCTCAACACCCTGAAGTCCTGAACAATAAAGGCTGGCCGCCTGATATTGCGCCTCAGCGTTACCATTGCTGGCAGATTCCAATAAAAATAGCATCCCTTTTTCGTTATCGATACAACCCAATACACCTTGAAAATAAAAATCAGATAAATTCAATTGAGCTTCGCTATTGTACGAAGCAGCATCGACCATTTTTCTCACCCAGAAATTGAGCTGCATCTCATCAAAATTTTCTCTCTGAGAAAAAATATAAACCAATTCAGCAATTGCTGCAATACTTTTCTTTCTCGCAGCTAACTCATAATATTTTATAGCAAGATTGATATTATTTTCATTATATGCTTTATATGCTTTATCTAGTTCTCTTATTTTTTTTTCAATCATTCTTGACCTCCCCCTCGAATTGGAGGAATGCCAACACCTAACCGTCCTGCAGCCCTAGCACCTTGCATTACTCCTAGACGCATTATTTGATTCAAATTGGGACGACCACGGTGAAATACTTCTCTATTTGCTCGATCTAGCATTTTCTTCTCCCCCGGCGATAGAGAGTTACAAAAATCGCGTATTTTTTTATTTTTTGCTAATTTCTGCTCATCCTCTTTTGTTAAAGGCTGCCAATTTTCAGTACCCATTCGCACATAGTTTCCTTCTTTATCATAGACATGCACATGATATTGCCCTCCAGGCCCCATGCGTGCATGCTCTTCACCTCCCGCCTGCGGGCCAGGAAATGATTCGACTCGGATACTACCTTCAGTAAATATCTTTATTAACCCCAAAGGATCTAACCATAAAATTGGATCTATAGGATAGATATAATAATTAATATCACCCCTCCATCCAATTGGGTCTTGAGTCACATATCGACCAGATATTGGATCGTAATACCGATGCCGGTTGTAGTACAGCCCACTTTCGCTGTCCTCATGCTGCCCAGGCAGCCGGATGGGCTGCTCCAGGTTCTCGGGGTTGTACTCCGCAATCACACCTCCCCATGGCCCCACCCGGGCCGCCCAGGCGATCTTGCCCTGCTGGTCGATCAACGCCAATGGCGTGCCCAGGTGGTCGCATTGGTACAGGTGTATCTGCCTGTCATCCGAGTTGGGCTTTTCATCCAGCATGGCCTTGAGGGTTTCGGGTTGCAGTTGCGCCTGTTGTATCCACTGCCGCGAGGCTGGGCTCAGTCTGTTTTCGCGCAGTTCCTGCTCCAGCCCATCGAGTGCGATCTGGGTTTTGCTGTCTATCGTGTTGCCATTGCCTTGCAGCTTTTGCGCGAGGGTGCGTTGTTCTGGCTGCGTCTTGTCTCCCTCAACACGGATGAGGGGCACAAAGCTGCCTGGCTCGTAGAGGGTGTGGATTTGCCGCTGGTTGTGCTCGGTGAGCACGAGGCGGTCTCCGTCCCAGCCGTAGTAGGTGGTTTTGGCATCGCCTATGAGGTTTCCATCCTGGTCTGCGTGCTGTACCTGTTTTGCCACTCTGCGCCCAAACGGGTCATAGTGGTAGTTCGCCCCTTGCACCCGGGTGTCTGATTCGAGCGTATAGCGGATGAGGCGGTGGTGGCTGTCGTAGTGGTAGCGGTGCTCTTCGTTGCCTTCTGCCTTGTATTTGCGCCTGAGGTTGCCCCAGGCGTCGTATTCGTAGTAGTACTCGCCGTCGTCCTTGACGCGGTTGTCCATCCATTTGGGCTCGCCGCCATGGGTGTCCTGCACGCTACCCTTGCCCAGGAGGTTGAAGTTTTTATCCTGCATGTGCTGGCGCACGGTTTCATCCCAATCTGATTGCAGCGTCTGAACCTGCCGTTCTTCGAACAGGCGATTACCGGCGGGGTCAAACCGGTAGTGCTGCGCAGGTAGACCCGGCTGGATTGCGCCTACCAGGCGCCCCGCTTTGTCGTAGCCATACTGGTGCAGGCCCTGGGCGGTCTCTATGCGGGTGAGCTGGCCAGCGGCGTCGTAGTGGTGCTGCCGCCCAAGGGAGTCTTGCTCGCCGATGAGCGGGCTGTGCGTATGCACAGAGGTCAGGCGCGATAGCGCGTCGTAGCTGCTTTGGGTTTGCGTGGGGCCGAACTGGCGTTTCGTTTCGCGGTGGCGTTTGTCGCGTTCGAAGTCGATCACGCTTCGGCCATCCAGTACCACTCCATGCAGGTGGCCCGCGCCGTAGGTCTGCCATTCGATGGCGGCCAAGCCTTCGTAGTGGGTTTGCGATTCGATGCCCAGTGCGTTGAAGGCGCGCTTGACGGTATGGCTCCAGGATTGGTTTCCATCCGGCCCGTTAATGCACTGGATTTCTTCAATGCTGCGGCCTACGAGGTCACGGATAAATTCCACCGCGATGGTGTTGCCACCCAATTCGGTGGTGTGCCAGGCTTTGGCCAGTGCGCCTGCTTCGTTGTAGCTAAAGTGTTCGTGCTGAATATCCTGTGGCTGATCCTGCAGGAAGGTCTGGCGCTGTAGCAAGCGGCCCATCTTGTCATATTGGTGGCGGCTGATCAGGTTTTCATCAATGCTTTGCGTTACCTCTCCGGCCGCGTTGTAGTGCCAGCCTTGCGTGCGGCCGTCGAAGTTGATCTGGTTGACGAGCCGGTCCATGGCGTCGTACGCGAAGGTGGTGTGGGCACCGTTTTCGTTGGTGAGTTGGGTTAGGCGCCCCGCTGTATCGTATTGGAAGCGTTGGACCAGTGGCTGGGCACGATCTGCGTACTGGTAGGTGATCAGTTGGCCCTGCGCATCGCGCTCGAATTCCACGCTGGTGCCATCGGCTGCGGTGACGCCGATCAGGTCTGCGGCAGCGTTGTAGGCATAGGTGGTGGTTTGGTTCAGCGCATTGGTGTGGGCCACGAGGCGGCCCAGGTCGTCGTACCGGCTGCTGCTGCGCGCGCCTTCTTCGCCAGCGGTTTCGGTGCGCTGGCCCCAGCGGTTGTAGCGGTAGCGGGTGGTGCTGCCCGAGCAGTCGGTATAGCTGGTGAGCAGGCCTGCTGCGTTCCAGGTGAGGTGCTTTTGACCGCCCCTGGCATCTTCAATGGCATTGGGCGTTTCGCTTTGCGGCTCGGCATAGCGATAGCGGGTTGTGTGGCCCAGGGCGTCAACACTGGCACTGGGCCGCCCCATTGCGTCGTATTCGATGTGTTCGCTTGCCCCTCCCGGGTTCGCAACATGAACGACTTGGCCATGGGCGTTGTAATCCCAACGGGTTTGCAGCCCGTCGGGTGAGGTGATGCCCAGGAGGTTGCCGGTGGCAACATCGAGGTCGTAGCGGGTCTCTCGTCCCAGCGCGTCGATGCTGGCGGTAAGGCGCCCGCTGGCGTCGAATCGGCTTTGCGTTGTGCTGCCATCCGGATGTTCTAGTTTGACCACACGGCGCAGGCCTGCTTCACCTTTAAAGTGGTAGATAGTTTTTCTGCCAAGGCTGTCGGTGACGGTGGTGCTGTCCTCTGCGTAGTCAAAGCGGTAGGACAGTGCTCCTTGCCGCTGCTGCTCGACCACCTTGCCTGCTTCGTTGTAGACATAAAGCACGGGGGGCCTGCCTTCATAGGCATGCGCCGTCATGCGGCCTGGCAGTTGGGGATGGTATTGAAAGGCTCGATTTCTACTGCCGTCTCGGCCATAAACAGCGATGAGCTCGCCCCGCGGACTGTATTCGTAACGAACCAGTGGATGGTGGGGCAGGTCTGGCTCATGCGGATCATGGGTCAGATATACCGCCATCAAACGCACGCCACAATCATCTCCCCAGCCCCCGGAGGCCTCTGTTGCCAAGCCCGCCAATGTTTTGAGCTCCAGCCGATACTGACGCCCCACGCCATCTTGCACGGCAACGACATGTCCTTCTGCGCTGCGCTTTAGCCGCAACGAGCGGCCAAAGCGGTCGTTGATTCCGAATAGATGCAGACGCTTGCCTGTCACCTGATCTGCTGGGGCAGTCGTGCCCAATACCCACCAGGGCCCTAGCAGGTTGTTGGTGACAAAGAAGAGGGATGGATTGCGACGGTCGCCTTCATGCAGCCCCATCCACGCGAGATTCAGGCGAGAAACAGGCAGCCCTTTGTTGAGATCGAGCCGATCCAGCCCACCACGCACGATCCAGAGGTTTTCGCTACGACTGTAGGCGGCCTGCCCTGGCGCAAGCGGGTCAAACCGGATGCTGCGGCCTTTGCTGTCGTTGAGGGTGAGGGTGTCTGCCGTTTGTCGCAGTGTGACTTCTGTGGGCAGCCACCAGCCCGGGCCCAGCAGCCCAACCGGCGCCGGGGTGTCGGTCTGGTAGCTGGAGTAGTCGCGCGAGAGCACAAAGGGCATGGGGCCGGGGAGCGCCAGATCGACTTCGCCGCTTTGCACCTTGGCGCCCAGCATGGGGTTGACCGGGTTGCCTACGGATACGCCGCCTGGGCAGGTCGAGCAAGCTACCCCCCCAGAGGTGCCGATATACACGGTACGCGAGCCTTGGGTGATTGGCCCACCGTGCTTGGTCATGTCTGTCTGGCGCGCTGCGGGCAGGCCTGTCATAAAGAGTTCTCCGGATACTTGTTATTGGAATGTTTTAAGGTTTGGCACTTCTGCACTTCTGCGCCTCTGTCCTACCAGGCTTGGTCAGAAGTTGATGAGCGACCCTGGGGATGGACTTGCTGCAGGAGCTTCCGCAGAGCCATCCATTTTTTGTATAAATCTAATTAACTTGTGCTATCAACGCATCCATATCATCACAATCCATGGCTTCATTAGTTTTCGCATTAACTCAAGTCAAATTAAATGAGATTAAACCCCATCCTTTCAGGATGCGATAAAAAATCTCAGCAATTAACCAATATCCATATCCAATAACAAGACCAAAGATAATAATTGGAAAAATAGCATCTACTGATATTATAAGATCTGGATTGGAACGTTTATTCCAGAATTGATGTAGATACCAGCCAATGATCGAAATAACGACAAATAATAAAGGTGTCATCCATATAAATTTTCTCACACTTTCAGCAGAGTCTAAGTATCCGATATAAAAAAATGAGAACACTGTGAATAATATATATTCCACACCCATAGTCCAAAAAGAAATAATTAACGCTGCAGCAACGCTCCCTTTGCCAACTAACATTAAAATTAATGGCATTAAAATTGGCAAGAGCAGGGCAATTCGGTAGAAGGTCTTGAAATACATTTCATTCTCCAAAATCGATTATTCCCAAGTGGGCATTTCCACTGGTCCTTTGGGCAATGAGTCCATTAATCTTCTTTTATCATAAGGTACAGGGTTTGGCCAGACACCTTGAGGCCAAAGGTTCCCTCCGTAAAAATTTTTACTCAAGCCCGCATTATTGAATGCCTCATTGTGATATTCATCAATATCATCCCCATATACGCAATCTGTATTGCAATCCACACGCCCCTCGCTTCTGGCCTTTTTATCACTAGCCACTAGGGATTTTCTTATTTTTTCTAGAATCGTTGCTTGTGAATCACTTGTAGATCCAGCTGTCCAAGCAGCGGTGATACCTGAGTTTACCGCTGTATTGACAAGGCCATTATTCCCTCTGCAGATATCGGAAGCCGCCTTGTAATAACTGCACTTTGGATGTGATGACGACATCGTGTCATAGTATCCACAAATTGATGTGTCGCCTTTACCATTCCAATCCCACTTCTCAAGACCCATTGGGTCAACGTATCTGATTGGATTTCCCTCGACATAAGCAAAATTATTCACCCCACCATTTAAACCAATAGGGTCTTGACTAATATAACGCCCCACTTGAGCGTGGTAATATCTGTGCCGGTTATAATATAAACCAGATTCCGAGTCGAGATGCTGCCCCTGAAAACCAATCGCTTGATAGAACGGATAGGCGTTTTAACCGCATGAGGCCAAGTATCGCACCGCGGAAGCGCCATCAAGCCGGCTGAGACACTCGATTTTCCCGCCCAGGTGTCAG
>QLTU01000049.1 GCA_003268905.1 Acidovorax defluvii | reverse complement strand
GGTGCGCCTGTAGGGGCTTGAAGGGGGCTCAAAGGCTCCCGAAACAGGCTCTGTGGGGCAAAGTTCGGCATCTTTGCGGGCCATTTGGCATTCAAATGGCTGTGCGTTGGAGTTGACGCTACTTGATCAGCATTGCCTTAGGCACAGGCATTGGGTAGTTGCTCTCGCCATAAGAAAGAAGTCCTTGCTGCATGGCAGCCTTGGCTTCCGCGATGACCTGCTCTCGCGTTTTCTCGCTCTTGAAGTGTTCCGGGTGAACGATTACGCCCTTTTCATTGTTGGCAGGATGCTCATATGCTGCCGAAGCCATCCCTGGAAGGCCCAGAGCAACTACTGCGGTTGCGGCTGCGATCATGGAAGAAAGGGAGAGGCGTTGTTGGATCATGGTTGAAGCTCCTAAGGAAGAAGGTGGACGAAACTTGCATCTCTCATGCCTTGGTCGGGCGTTGAGGAGATGTGTTCATCGTAGGGAGCGCACCCCAACAGAATCCGGACAGCCAGATGAGATTGTTGTCAGCTTGATGGCTGTGAGCCACGGTGAGGAAACATCAAGGTGAAGCAGGTTCGCCCGTCGCCCGACGTCGCCGTGACGCTACCGCCGTGGGCCTCAGCGATGGCACGTGTGATGGCCAGGCCCAGCCCGGAGCCATCGGAGTCCGGATGGGCCCTGGAAGCATCGGCTCGGTAGAAGCGGTCGAACAGCCGGGGCAGGATCTTGGCATCGATGTCGGTTCCAGTGTTCTCCACGGCCACTGTCGTGGTTTGTGCCGTGCTGGTGATACGGATGGTGATGTCGCCGGCCTCGGGCGTGTAACGCAGGGCATTGGACAGCAGGTTGCTCACCGCACGGCGGAACATCAGGCGATCGCCTTCGACCTCGCCGTCTCCTTTCAACTGGAGCCGGATGCGTTTTTCCTCGGCCACGGCCTCGTAGAACTCCAGCAGCGCCAGCGCGTCCTGGCGGGCGGAAAACCGCTCCTTGTGCGGCAGATCCACGCCGCGCTCGGTCTTGGCTAGGAACAGCATGTCGGACACCATGCGTGCCAAACGCTGAAATTCCTCGGCATTGGAGGCCAGGATGTCGCGGTACGTCGCGGCATCGCGCTTGGTCGTCAGCGCCACCTGCGTCTGCGTCAGCAGGTTGCTGATGGGGGTGCGCAGCTCGTGCGCGAGGTCCGACGCGAAATCGGTAAGGCGCTGGAAGTCCTCCTGCAGGCGGTCCAGCATGCGGTTCAGCTCTTGCGCCAGATCGGCCATTTCCACCGGCACGGCCTCAACTGGCATGCGCTCGGACAATTTCTGACCTGTGACCACGGCTGCGCGTGACTTCATTTCACGCAGAGGCGCCAGTCCTTGACGCGCCGCGAGCCACGACAGTAGCCCACACACGATGATGGCCGCGATCACGTAGAACGCCAGACTGCTGCGCAGCTCAGTGAGGAATTGGGTGTGGTGTTTTGTATCCGCTGCGATCAACACCTGCAACGCTGATGCGGAGTAAGCCGGGGCAGTTCCAAAGCTCAAGGTGTGGAACTCGGTATCGTGGTGACGCCAAACCCCGAAAACACTCGTCTCCTCGGTACTCAGGGCATCGCCGCTTTGCACATTGAGGTTGGATGTTGACGATTGAAAAATGCGCTCTCCCTGGGGGTTCTGCACCAGGACATAGAGATCATGGTGATAGTTCAAAGCTTTGCTCAAGCGCAAGCTTGCGTCGTCCACTGAGTTGGCATTGCCAAGAATTTCCTCGATCAAATGCCTCTTGTCCTCTAAAGCCATCTGATCGAGCACGACAAAATGACGCTGAGTCTCTGCCAGGAACAACAATCCCAGCCCGAGCACGACGATAGCCGCCACCACTGTAAAAAACAGGGTTAAACGGCGGGTCAACGAAAGCCTGCCCAGGCGCTGTTGTCGCTGCACCTTTATTCCTCCTCTGGTACGTCCAGCACGTAGCCCATGCCGCGCACGGTCTGGATGAGCTTGAGGGGTTGGCCTTCATCGATCTTCATGCGCAGGCGGCGCATCGCCACTTCGATGACGTTGGTGTCGCTGTCAAAGTTCATGTCCCACACCTGCGAGGCGATCAGAGACCGTGGCAGCACTTCACCGTGTCGGCGCATCAGTAGCTCCAGCAGGCCGAATTCCTTGGCCGTCAGATCGATACGCTTGCCGTTGCGGGATACCCTGCGGCGCAGCAAATCCAGTTCCAGGTCGGCCACTCGCAGCGTGGTGCTCTCGTTGCCTGCATGGCCGCGCCGCAGGATGATGCGTACCCGGGCCAGTAACTCGGCAAACGAGAACGGCTTGACAAGGTAGTCGTCGGCCCCGAGTTCCAGTCCTTTGACACGATCTTCCACTTGATCGCGGGCAGTCAGGAACAGGACGGGCATTCCGATCCCCCGGTCACGCAGGGCTTGCAGCACTTGCCAGCCATTCAGGCCAGGCAGCATGACATCCAGGATCAGCAGGTCATATTCGCCCTGCAGGGCCATATGCAGGCCATCCGCGCCGTTGGGCACGAGGTCGGAAATGTATCCAGCTTCTGTCAAACCCTGACGCAGGTACTCACCCGTTTTGGGCTCGTCTTCGACGATCAATATTTTCACGTGTGCGCTTCCGTTCAATGCTTTGGCGAGAGTTTGCCAAGTTTGAGGCGTTCTGACAGGTAGATAACAACAATGTAATTTTCAGGGCATCTGAATGAAAGGGTGGTCTCTTTAGAATCTCCACATCATGAGATCAAAGATTCTTTTAGAGGAGACCATGCTCACTTCCAGTTACCTGCCGCCCTTCAGGGCTCTGTTGCCTACGACACTGGTGTTGTTTGCGGGGGCAGCTTTCGCACAAGCTCCAGCAGATACCGAGGCTCCCAAGCCTGCACCGCTGGCAACGTTGCAATACGCTTCCCCTATCGGGGCTTATCAGGGCTATGCGGATCAACCGGTGCAATCCTGGCGCGAAGCCAATGATCGTGTGGGCCAGATTGGCGGCTGGCGCGCCTATGCTAAGGAAATCAAGTCGGGCGAGCCCGCGTCCGCCAAGGATGCTGCTCCTGCTAGCGATCCCCACACGGGCCATCACGGGGGAGGAAAACCATGATGCCTTTGCGTGCCACTCATGCCAAATTGGCTCTGTCCGCACTCGGATTGGCAGTGCTGACGGGATGTGCCAGCGTCAGCCTGGATCAGAACATCAATCGCGTCAACGACGAAGCTGGCAGTTTTACCGGGGGCAAGCTCGCGTTGGCTCGTACCCTGGATGAACGCGACCAGCGTGCGCAGGCCGCTCAAGCCTTGCTGGCGCAGCCTTTGGAGCAGAAAGAGGCCGTTCAGTTGGCCTTGGTGAACAGCCCCTCCTTGCAAGCTCTGCTGGCGCAGGGTTGGGCGGAGTCGGCCGACGCGGCCCAAGGAGGCCGGATCGCCAACCCGATCTTCAGCTTTGAGCGCATGGTCGCGGGCGACGAACTGGAGCTGGGCCGTGCCTTGGCATTCGGCCTGCTGGACGTGCTGACGCTTCCAGCCCGGTACAACGTGGCGACCCGGCGCATCGAGCAGTCGCAGTTGCGCTTGAGCAGCGACGTGGTGGATCAGGTCACCCAGGTACGTCAGGCATGGGTGCGGGCCGTGGCCGCCCAGCAAGCACTCAAGTATGCCAAGCAGGTCTATGAAAGCGCGGAGGCCGGAGCCGAGTTGGCCAAGCGCATGCAAGGCGTTGGCAACTTCAACCGGATCACACGTGCTCGCGAGCAGGCCTTCTACGCTGACGCCGCCACCCGGCTCAGCACCGCAGGGCACCAGGCGACGGCCAGCCGGGAAGAACTCGTGCGCCTGCTTGGGCTCGATGAGGCCCAGGCGCAAGCGCTTCGCCTGCCCGAGCGACTCCCCGACCTTCCCAAAGAGCCGCTGCAGCCGCAGGCTGTTGCCACGCAGGCCTCCAGAGCGCGCCTGGACATTCGGCTGGCGCAGGCCTCGTTGGATAGCGCGGCCAAGGCCCAGGGTCTGAACCTGGTGACCAGCTTCACCGATATCGAACTCACTGGGCGTCGCAACACGACCTTTGACAACGCTGAGGGCACTCGTTCTACTGCGCGCGGCTGGGAAATCGCCGTACGCCTTCCGATCTTCGATTGGGGCGGGATACAGCGTGATGCGATGAACGCACGGACCTTGGCCGCAGCCAACCAGCTCGAAGCCACCGTGCGCGCAGCAGGCTCCAGCCTGCGGGAAAGCTACTCGGCCTACCGCACGGCCTACGACGTGGCCCGTCACCACCGCGATGAAGTCGTGCCGCTGCGCAAGGTGATCTCGGAGGAAAACCAGCTTCGCTACAACGGCATGCTGATCAGCGTTTTCGAGCTGCTGGCCGATGCGCGCGATCAGGTCAGCGCCGTCTCCGCTGCCATCGACGCACAGCAGCAGTTCTGGCTGGCCGACGCCGCCATGCAGGCGTCCGTGATCGGACGCCCCACGAGCACCAGCCTGTCCGTCGCATCCAGTGCACCCGGCGGCGGCGACGCCGGCCATTGAAGCAAAGAACATCATCATGACATCCAGACGAGATTTTTTTAAGTTTGCCGGCATCGCAGGTGGCGCTGTTGCGGCGAGCTCGGTCAGCCGTGTGGCCATGGCGGCATTGCCCGAGCCGGTGATCCAGACCAGCCCGAACACCATGGCGCCGCTGGTGCCCAACTCGGGGCGGCCCTACAACCCGGTGGTCACACTTAACGGCTGGACACTGCCGTGGCGGATGAATCAGGGCGTCAAGGAGTTTCACCTGGTCGCCGAGCCTGTGGTGCGCGAGATGGCGCCTGGCTTCAAGGCCCATTTGTGGGGCTACAACGGCCAGAGTCCCGGGCCCACCATCGAAGTGGTGGAAGGCGATCGCGTTCGCATTTTTGTGACCAACAAGCTGCCCGAGCACACCAGCATCCACTGGCATGGACAGCGTTTGCCCAATGGCATGGACGGTGTGGCGGGATTGAACCAGCCCGCAATCCAGTCGGGCAAGACCTTCGTCTACGAGTTCGTCGCACGCCGGCCAGGCACGTTCATGTACCACCCGCATGCGGACGAGATGGTGCAGATGGCCATGGGCATGATGGGCTTCTGGGTCACGCACCCGAAGGACAAGCATCCCTTGATCGACGTGGTGCAGAGAGACTTCTGCTTCCTGCTGAGCGCCTACGACATCGAGCCTGGCGCTGCGACCCCCAAGGTTGCAGAGATGACGAACTTCAATCTGTGGACATGGAACAGCCGTGTCTTTCCTGGCATCGACTCCTTGAACGTCCGGCTCAACGACAAGGTGCGTATTCGCATCGGCAACCTCACCATGACCAACCACCCGATGCACTTGCACGGTCACGAGTTTTTGGTCACCGGCACGGATGGTGGTCCTACACCCAAGAGCACCCGTCTCTATGAAGTGACCACCGACGTGGCCGTGGGCCAGATGCGCCAGATCGAGTTCCTCGCGGACGAAGAAGGTGACTGGGCATTCCACTGCCACAAAAGCCACCACACCATGAACGCAATGGGTCACGACATTCCCACCATGATTGGCGTAGACCACCGGGGCGTGGCCAAGAAGATCAACAACCTGATTCCCGACTACATGGTCATGGGCGAACGGGGCATGGCGGACATGACCGAGATGGAGATGCCCATTCCGGACAACACCGTCCCCATGATGACCGGGGAAGGCCCCTTCGGCTCGGTGGAGATGGGTGGCATGTTCAGTGTCCTGAAGGTGCGCCGCGACCAGAAGCCAGGCGACTACAAGAACCCGGGTTGGTACAAAAACCCGGAGGGCACGGTGGCGTATGAGTACACCGGTCCGATGGCGGAGCCCGCGCGATTCAGCGCAGAGGGCGGCCAGTCCATGCCGCGCGTTCGCAAGCCTGCAACGCCGACCGAAGTCAAGGTGCGCAAGCCGACGTCACATGGTGCGCACTGATTTCTTCCCTTCGTTTTTAACTGGAGATCATCCATGAAGTTCACGCGATCCACCTTCTACCGCCTGCTGGCTGCCGCCGCGCTGACCGCTTCGGGGGCCGCCATGGCCGCAGGCAACCATGCCGGTGGCCACGGCCACGGTGATGGAGAGGAAACCGCCATCGGAAAGCCCGGTGTCGCCGCCAAGGCCAGCCGCACGATCACCATCGAGATGAGCGACACCATGCGTTTCACTCCCTCGAACATTCAGGTCAAGCAGGGCGAGACCGTTCGCTTCATCGTCAAGAACGCCGGCAAGGTCAAGCATGAACTCAGCTTGGGCACCGAGAAGGAACTGCTTGAGCATCTGGAGCAGATGCGGAAATTCCCGGACATGGAGCACGACGAGCCCGGCAAGGTCACGCTGCAGCCTGGCAAGCAAGGCGAGATCGTCTGGCAGTTCACCAAAGCTGGCGGTGTGAACTTCGCCTGCCTGATTCCCGGCCACTACGAAGCTGGCATGAAGGGCCTCGTTCAGGTCAGCAAGAAGTAATACGCCACCGTAGAGCCTGGAACAAGAAGTCCGCGTCATGTCCAAGAAAAAGCCCCGAGCGCTGGGACTGGCAGTGCCCGCCATGCCGATGGGCTTACCGGGCACGAATGGGCCGGCTTACAGCGGTCGGCGCACCCCCTTCAAGCGCTGCTGATTCAGAAAGATGGATTAGCAGAAATTTTCAACATGTATTCGTAAGGTCATCATGAACACCATCAAACAAATTCTTGCCATTTCCGCCGTGGCCGTGGGCATAGCGCTGCCCATGAGCAGCTTTGCCCAGGCAAGCATGGAGCCTGGCAAGACAGAAGCGGCACAGTCGGCATCCCTGACCGATGGCGAGATCAAGAAAGTTGATCTGGACAACGGCAAGGTCACCATCAAGCACGGTGAAATCAAGCACATGGACATGCCCGGTATGACCATGGTATTCACCGCGAAGGACAAGAGCCTGTTGTCCAACGTGAAGCCTGGCGACAAGGTCAAGTTCATGGTCGTCAACGAGGGCGGGAAGATGGTTGTCACAGACATTCAGCCCGCTCAGTGAGAACACGCTGCTTTAGCGTGCTGTGTCGTCGCGGATGGATTTATTGATTGCTGACTGCGACGGTTTTGTAATCTGGAGAAGGAGAGCACTATGTCAAAAATTCACCATACCCTGATCGGGGTCTGTGTCGCTGCGGCCTCACTGAGCGTGATGGCGCAAGCCGCCGATGAGCACAAGGCCCATCACCCTGCAGGTAGCACGCAGCCCGCGTCCACCCAAATGAAGACTTCCGCAAAGCCAATGGGTACGGGGCCGATGGCTGGAATGGCCAAGATGGACGAGCATATGAAGTCCATGCAAGCGATGCACGAAAAGATGATGGCGGCCAAAACGCCGGAGGAGCGGCAGGCACTCATGGACGAGCACATGAAGCTCATGCAGGACGGCATGGGGATGATGCAGCAGATGGGCGCAGGCATGCAGGGCATGGGTGGCATGCAAGGTGGAAAGGGCATGTCCTCCAACATGGCCGAGCGTCATCAGATGATGGAAAAGCGCATGGAAATGATGCAGTCCATGATGCAAATGATGATGGACCGCCTGCCTGCCACGCCGACCAAGTAACGCACCCACCTGATTGCGAGTCACCATGAGCCATCAACACGACGGACACGAGTCGCCCCCCAGTTTCTGGAGTTCTCGATACGCCATCGGCTACGTGGCGATTGGTGCCGTGGCGGCGTATTTTTTGTTGACAGAACACCTCGCGCATGTCGTCGGGGCGCTACCTTTTCTCCTGCTCCTCGCCTGCCCGCTGATGCATGTTTTCATGCACGGCAGCCACGGTGGGCATGGTCACCATGGCCAGAGCAAGCCTGATGTGTCGAAGACTGCCGAATCGCGCAAAGAAGGAGATCCCCAGTGAACCACACCGAATCTGCTTATGGCCTGTGGTCGTTGGTCATCATCAATTCAGCGATCTTCATCATGTTTGCGTTCAGCTTTTTCAAGCCTGCAACGGCCCGTGACTGGAGGACGTTTGGCGCATTCGCAGCCTTCATAGTTGCCTTGTTCGTAGAGATGTATGGTTTTCCGCTGACGATTTATCTGCTGTCGGGCTGGCTGCAAACCAAGTTTCCGAACCTGGATCTGCTCTCCCACACCTCGGGTCACTTGTGGTCCACCCTGTTAGGCGAAAAGGGCGACCCGCATTTTGGCGTGTTGCACATCGCTAGCTACGTTTTTCTGGGCTTTGGTTTTTACCTGTTGTCCACCGCGTGGAATGTGCTCTACCACGCTCAGCGTCGCCAGTCGCTCGCTACAGCAGGCCCCTACGCGCGCATCCGCCATCCGCAGTACGTGGCCTTTGTGATGATTCTGCTGGGCTTCCTGCTGCAGTGGCCCACCTTGCTGACCTTGGCCATGTTCCCTGTCTTGCTCCTGATGTACGGACGTCTGGCAATCACCGAAGAGAACGAAATGCACAAACAGTTCGGTGCAACGTACGACACATACGCCCAGCGCACACCCCGGTTTATCCCTCGCATGGGCAAGGCCCAGTCGACGACTGACTCGGTGTCAAAAAGATGATCTGGAATATTTCCCCGGCGGTATACGTTTCAATTTTTAGGAGTTTGATATATGAAAACGATTGATCTGCAAGTCGAGGGCATGAGCTGCGGCTCATGCGTCAAGCACGTCACGCACGCATTGCAACCGCTGCCGGGTGTCAGTGGGGTGGAGGTCGATCTCCAGTCTGGGCATGTCCGGGTGAGCGGGGAGCTGGCGCAGAGCAGCGCTCCTTTGGTGATGGCCTTGAGGGATGCGGGCTACCCCGCGAAGCTGGCCACAGATGCGTCCATTCCCGCTGCAACCTCGCAGCCTAAAGCCTCGGGCTGCCACAGCGGCGGTGCGGGGGGCTGTGGTTGCCGATAACGGCCCCCTGCATTTGATTCCCGATCGACCGGCCGGGTGCGTCCGAGCCCGTACCTTTTGCAGGCAACTCTAAAGGAGCAACGCCATGGATCAGCCTGACAACGACTCCTATTCACTCTCGTTTTGGCGCCGCCCAGCCGGTATGGCGCTGGCAACGGCTGCCTTGATCGCCGGTTTTTACCTGCTGCGAGAGCACTGGGGCCATGTTCTGGGTTATTGGCCCTACCTGCTGCTGCTCGCCTGCCCGCTAATGCACCTGATGCACGGCCACGGCGGCCATGGTGGGCACGGCAACCATGCGCAGACGCCCCGGCGCATCAACAACGACAAGGAATAAGCAATGGACGCGCATGCACACCACCATCATGGCAGTCACCCCCCTGCTGAGCCAGCCTCGCCAAAGGATCTAAGGCAATGCTGATTAAGGTCCACCGTTGTCGCTTCTCAAACGTTATCCGCAGATGAAGCAGCAGACCCTGGCAATGGCCGCAGATCAAAACAACGGATTCGAGCAGTCG
>QLTU01000048.1 GCA_003268905.1 Acidovorax defluvii | reverse complement strand
CTGACACCTGGGCGGGAAAATCGAGTGTCTCAGCCGGCTTGATGGCGCTTCCGCGGTGCGATACTTGGCCTCATGCGGTTAAAACGCCTATCCGTGTCCAGGTTGTTGGGATTTCCCAGGGCCGTGAACTGGCGCAGCGACTCGCCTTGCACGACGCGCGATTCGCTGTGCATCAGCGGCATGTAGGCGAAGGCGCGTTGTGATTCGGTGAGGCCCTGGTCGAGGCCGAGCGCGATCAGTTCCTGGGTGAGCACCAGCGACATGGGATCTTGCGCAAAGGACTTGGGCGTGTCGCGCCAGACGTTGCGCGAGAACTGGTCGAGCACGATGATCTCGGCGAGCCGGCCCAGCGCATCGCTGCGCCAACCCCAGAACTCGCCAAGCGCGGCTTGTTCCAGCAGCTTTCCGAAGCGGGTTTGGATGGCTGCATCGAAGGCCGCATCCTTGGTGAACCATTGCTTGGGGCTGGATTCGTCGAACCAGAATTGAATGACGGATTGGGCGGTGGCGTCTTGTGCGTGAGAGGTCATGGAGTTGAATATAACGCGGTGATTCCGCAAATGAAAAGGGCACCGCAGGAAGACCTGTGGTGCCCAAGGTGAGCCTTTGGTTGACCCCCGGCCAGCGCGGGGCTGGCCGGGGGGTCGATCACATCACTTGACCACTTCGCGCCAGCTCATGCGCTTGCCCTTGGGCTTGGGGTTCGAGGTCGGGATCTTCACGTCGATCGGCAGGTTCGGGGACTGGCTTGGCGACACGTGGCTGGTGACGTTGCCGTCCCGCGTGGCGCTCAGGTCGTTACCCATGATCAGGCCCGCATCAACCGGCACACCGGAAGGACCCCATTCACCCGTATTGCCGCCGACGGCACCGCCGGTCTGGAAGTTCAGGTAGTTGATCCAACCGGTACCGCCGGACACGCAGGGCTCGTTCGACGGGATGTTGCTGGCCACGACCAGGGTCGCACCTGCCAGACGCAGATCGATGTTGACGCGTTCGCCGGTGGTCGGCAGGTCCACATACCAGCCCTTGGAGTTATCGGCGCAGAGCGCATTCGAGGCGTTGCACTTGACGCGCCGCGAGCGAGTGCCATCCGCTGCGGCAACGTCCTCCATCAAGGTTTGCTTGAGCGAGGCGCGCAGGGAAGCCGCGTTGCTGTAGCCATCGGCCGTGTCGTCGAAGCCGTAGATGCTCTGCTGCGCGGTGGAGGACAGGTCACCCACGCCCAGCAGCTTGCCGGTGGCCACCAGAATCCGCGGCAGCGAACCGCCCGCCTGACCTTGAACCAGTTCTATCCGATTGGTGATCGGCTGAACGGTGCCGCCACTGGATTGGAGCTGGACCACTTTCTTGGTGGTGAAGCTGCTGCTGTTGAAGTCCCACTGGAAGCGCCACACATTGCCTTCGAGGTCGCCGCCATAGAACAGGGTGGTGGTGTTGTCGCCAGCCGGATCGGCCACGTAATTGTTCAGCTCCTTGAGGCCCGAACCGGTGGTGGTCATGGTCTGGATCACGGCTCCGGTATTCGCGTTCAGCACGTAGGCGCGGCCCACGCCGTCGGCATTGTTGTAGCCGGAGGTCACGAACACCGCCCAGGTGCCATCGGCCAACTTCGAGATCATGGGTTTGCCGAAGCTCTGGCCCATGGTCGAGATGTTGGACTCCCACAGCGCCACGGGAGCTTCGGGGTTGGTGATGTCGAGCGCGTAATAGCCCTTGCCACCCTTGTTGAAACCGCCCACCAGAATGGTCTTCCAGGTGGTTCCGACCTTGATGTCCGCAGACACGGCCGAGCCATCCACGAAGTAGCGGTGGGTGCTCTCGTAGTCGGTGCTGGCCAGACGCGGCATCTCGGGCATCACGGCGGTGGGCACGAAGGCCCATGCCTCACGCGCCGCCACAGGGACGGAAGAGACGCCGACGGTCATCGTCTTGGTCAGATCGGTCTCGGCATAGAACGCATGCAGCATGCCGTCGTTGGCACCTGCGTAGACCATGGGCTTGCGACTGCTCTGTGCAATGCGGAAGCTCGCATAGCCCGTGTCCTTGTACTTGCGCGACGGCTTGCTCACATACAGCGGCTGCGAACCGATGATGTCGCCCAGACGGCTGTCGCGGGTGCGGTAGAGCTTGTTCACGTCGTTCTTCGTGTAGGCCTCTGCCGAACGGTCGCCGCGCAGGAAGTCCACCAGCTTTGGACCGGTCGCTGCGGTCTTCTGAGCGGCCGACATCTGGCTGTACTGCACCAGCTTGGACATCGGTGTCGCTCCGTCGAAGTTGCTTTGCAGCGCGCCCAGATTGCCCCACTTGAATGGCATCAGTGCCTTGCTCGGCGTCATGAAGTAGATGGTGCGATCGTCGTTGGTGAGATCGCGTGCATCCAGCCTGGCCTTGGCCGACCAGTCCGTGATCTGGGAGCGATTGCCCGCATTCACATCGATCGTGTAAGCCAGTACATCACCCGTCCAGCTGCCGCTGCGGTACATCGCGCCGTAGGCGAAGTTGTTGCCAGCTTCGACCACCGCGGAGGTCACCGCGACACCAGCGCCGGAACCGACGGCCGCACGGATGTCCGCAAACACCTGGCCCAGACCGGACTCGATGGAGCGTGGATCGTTGGCGCTGAAGTAGCGACCGCGACCGTTCACTGCGGTATGCCAGAAGTCATCGATCGACTGTGGCTGCTCGTAGTTCGCCGCACCGCCGGTCGGTGGCCACACGGGCCATGTCTTGGCACCGGTGCGCAGCGCTGCAAAGTCGCCAGCGCCGTTCTTGTAGTCCTTGTCATACTTCAAGGTACCCGAGACGCCCATGCCGATCACATAGGTCGCCATGTGTTGCCAGGTGGCCTTGTCATCCTCGGCGCCGGTGCCGGCAGGCTTGACCAGATTGTCCCAGCCGCGCGGCGTGCCCGTGTTGGCGCCGGGGCGCAGGTCGGTGGCGTAGTAATACTGCGCCACGTCGGCCAGCGAGTTGCTGCTGCCGCCCGCCACGTTGCTTTCCATGACCTGTTCGCATGGGAAGCTGGTGCACGATTGATGCGTCGCTGGCAGTGCCGCCCACACGGTCGTGCCTGGTTGTGGTTTGCCGTTCGGTGGTTGCTGCAGTGTCGCGCCGGAGCTCAGTTGTTCTGGCGGATAGCAGACCGATGGCGATTCGAGATCACCATTGAGCGGCACCACACCCGGAGGGTTCACGAGCACAGGCACACCACTCTCGGCGGTGCCCAACAGGTTGATTCGGTTGGACCATGCCGTACCGGTGAAGATCTTCTTGTTGCCCTTGTATTCCTCGCAGGTGGCTGCGGGGCAGTTGGCGGGCTTGGTCGGCACGATCACCGACGTGCCCTGACCGATGCCGGCGCAGTTGGTCACCTTGTTCGTCAACGGGTCGTAACCGTTGATGCACAGCTGACCTTGTGGCACGTTGACGGTCACGGTGTCCTGAGTACAGGTGGTCTTGACACCGTCTGCATTGGTGCCTGCGCCAGCCTGACATTGCGCAAAAGCGTCGGCCGTCTGCAGATAGGTCAAACCACCTGCGGTGCTCGCATCCACCTTGCTGCAAGAGCTGGTGGTCCAGTAGTTGGACGCAGAGGGCGTCGCACCTCCCCCCGGCAGGCTGGTCAACGCGTTTTCACAGGAGCCGTAGGCCATATCCTTGTTGACAACGAAGGGCCGGCAGTTGCTCATGTTGGCAGCGCCGCCCGAGCAGGTTTGCACCGGCGTGTTTGGCTCGTTGGCCGCTGCGCAGGCGGTTTCCAGGTAGGGAGCTACCGTACCGCTGGTGGGCGTGCAGGTAGCAACCTTGGTGGGACCCGAGGTGTTGGTGTTGCAGGAGATCTGGATACACCCGTTGGAGGCATCGGCGCCCTGTGCCAGGCAACTGCCGATTGGCGTTGCGCCGTTCGCAGGAATCGGGATGTTCTCGGTACCTGCAGCCGGGGTGCAAGTGCCTTGGCTGGCGTTGGCGCATTCACGTCCGACCCAACCGTTGGCGGCAGAAGGGGCCTCTGGAGTGCAGTTCGGCGAAGCCGTGTAGCCACCATATCGGGTGGCGCAGGACTTGCCCTGCGCGGCATTGGTCACGCAGGTGGCAGGGTTGATGGGTTCGACCCAGGAGATGGATGAGCCAGAGCATTCGATCACGTAGGCACCGCTCACGCCAGGCGTGCAGGAGGTCACTTGCGTGGGGGTTCCTGACACTGTGCGCGCCAGACACTGTCTTTCCATCTGAGTCGGGGTATCCGCCAACGGTCCCGCAACACATTGCGCCACGAGAGCACTGCCGTTGACCTTGTCACACGCCGTGTAGATGCCGGTGGCAGCGTCGTATTGGGGTGTGGTGATCGTGCAAGCGTTGTTCACCACGGTGGCGACTGCGGTCTCCTTGGCGCAGGTGGTTTTCTGGTAGCCGTTGGCCTGCGTGGGTGCCGTGTTGACGCACTGAGCCTCAGTGACGTAGGCGGTTGTCGTTGTGGCTGGGCAGGCGGAATAGGTCACCTTGGTGAGATCCCCGCCGGCAGCGGTGATGGCTGCAGCCAGTGTTGGATGGATGACGTTGCACGATGGAACCGGACCCGTGTATGGGGGAACCGAACTGCCTTCACAGGTGATGGTGCCCACACCGGCGATGAATTGGCCATTGTTGGCCGGGCAGTTGTTGACGTAGTTCACAGCCACGCTCGAAGTCTGGCATTCGATCTTGAAGCCCTGAGCGTCTTGATTGGTCGGCGAGCAGGACTGCACCACAGCCCATGTGTCATTGCCCTGCAGGTTACAACCGCTGGGGAAGTTCTTGCACACGTTCTGGTTGGTGGTCTTCAGATCGGTCTCGCCTTGAGCGGGATTGCGATACCAATAGAAGTATTTCTTTTGCTCCACTTTTTGCGCGGTGGCCTTGGAGTAGGGCGTCTGCGTCTGAGTGTTCCAGGTCGTTGTGGCTTTGTAGCGATACTTGGAAAGGTTGATCTGCGTGTACAGAATCTTCTGCTGGTATTGGGTTCTGGTGACCGTGCCAGTGCCCTGCGCGGTCCAATACGGACGCTCGCTCTTGGGGAAGTTCCAGTCGGTGATCTTGGCGTAGTTGCGGGTCTGCTGGCGGGTGCGCTTGTTCCACCAGGTGAAGTCGGCGATGAGCTGATTCTGCGTCATCACGTCTTTTTCGATGATCTTCTTGTAGATCGTCTCGGTCTTGGTACCGCCGCCTGGCGTGGTGATCTTCCAACCCAGATTGCACGGGGCCGTGCTATAGGTGACGCTGGCATCGCGCACCACTTTGTAGCCACTGGTCGAGCCGTCGTAGATCGGACGGGGGATCAGGCCATCGGCGCCGGTGAGGGACCTTGGTGGGCCATCTTGCTGGCCCACCAAGGTGGTGCCGTCGATCTGCAGCGGGCCGCCGCTTGCACTTTCCTGACCGATATTCCAGTAACCGTCGGTCGTGACAATGGTGTAGTGACGTTGGCAGGCGGACACCACGGGGTCGGCGTACGGAGTCATCGACGAGTTGATGCTGTCGTTCTTGCCGGCGTAGTAACGCCCGACGCGCGCCAGCGCTTCACGCGCCGGAGAGGTTCCACCGGTCTTGATGGACTGAATCGCCGAGAACCAGTCGATCTTGTTGGTTCCGCCAAAGTCCTTCACCGGCACGAACTTGCTGTAGTTGTTGGATGCGTCGGGATTGGCGACGGTGAGGAAGCCCACGCGGAAGTTATCGTTCAGCGGTCCAAACGCCAGGCTGACCGACGACTTGGCCATGTTGATGCGGGTGCGGTAGTAGCTGTACCAGATCGCAAAGTTCTGCTGTTGCGCGGCGGGAATGGGCGTGCGTACCCACTTGCCCGATGGCGAGGCCAGGATGCTGCCATTTGCGGCCACCCCGGGGATGTTGGGACTTTGCGCTAGAGTGCCATCGTCCGCCTGGACCGAGGCAATACCGGTTTTGTTGCAGGCGCCGGCAACTTCGGTGGGGTCTTCGAAATGCGGCGCGGGTCGGCCGGCGACGGCGTTGGCTACCCAGTCGAAGTAATAAGCAGGCTGTGCCAGGTCGTTGTAGAAATTGCGGCGGCGGGTGTCGCCGTCATAAGCCTGAAAGCTGGTGGCGAGATTGACCGCGCCCAGGCTCTGGTCGTAGCCGTCTTTCCATGCAGACGTGAACGAGGGCAATGGCATGGTGTCGATGCCGTTGGTCGTCGTCGGGAGGCTGTATTCGGTCAACGGGTTGTAGTAGAGCGTGTTGCAGAGCGCGCTCTTGTAGCCCATCGGGAAGTAGGTCGTGGCGTTCACTTCCCAATCGTCGGGCATGTGCGACCACTTCATCGAGTCCGACGTGTCGAGCAGCAACATCACATTGGGCTTGTTCTGGTCGGCGAACGTGGCCACCGGAACGTCCGTGATGTCCACGGCATCCGTCGGCAGCGCGTCGGCCACTGCGAAACCGCCGCCGATCACGCCGGCAATGGCCGCGACGATCCCCAGGGTTCCCAGCAGTCCGGTTCTCCATGCGCGCACCGGCGTGGGGTGCTGGCCTGGCTCGTGAGAGTCTTTTAGGTTTCGCATATGGGCCCTCTTATCCTGTGATTTTCCAATTGTTGTGTTCGGCAGCGCGTCAGTAGACGCTCATCTGCACGTAGCTCAGGGTGTCGCGCGGTCCCTTGACCTGCGCCGTGACGCGGTACATCGGGATTTCATTGCACATCTGCACGCTGCCTGCCGACTCCGATGAACCGGGGCACGCCGCGCCCTGCGGCATGACGCAGTTCTGACCGGTGACGTTCACCGCTCCCGACTGGGAGCACAGACGGTGGACGATGTAGCGCACCTCATTGCCCAAGCCATCGTCAAGGGTGGCCACCGCAGCGGTCGACCATGACAGGTCCTTGGACGCGACCCTGGGATCGACGCTCGCGTAATAGCCGTAGGCTGGGTTATCGACACCCAGCTGGGCCGGGCCGGTCGCATAGAGGTCATTGAGTTTGGCGACGCCAGTCTCGAGCCCCAGGTCGCCCCCGGAGGTGGCCGATTGCTTGAGCGCCAGGCTGCCGGACAGACCTGCGCCCAACGTGGTGGTGCGCACGAGCGCGAGACCAGTGATCGTCAGCACGAGCAAGACCATCATCGCCACCAGCAGGGTCACGCCGCGCTGCAACGAGGAACGCCGTCCCATCGAGGTACGGCGATGGGGGGTTGGCAAATACAGTTTCGTCATTTCATTTGCCCCCAGATCGTGTTGCGCAGTGGAATGACGCTTTCGTAGACGCGGTAGCGGAAATGCTTCCAGTCGCCGGTGGGATCGATCGCCGACATGTCGAATTCCTTGGAACCACTGGCCCAGCGTGGGTTCAGCGGGGTAACTTCGTCTTTTTCGTATTGGGAGGAGCGCACCAGCACGGCCACCCGCATGGCAATCAGCTTGTCCAGATGGGGAGCGCTGGGTGTGCTGGCCGTCCATTCGCCGCTCTGGTCGATCTTGCCGCTGCCATCGGCGTCATAGCCGTATTCCGCGACCATCTGGAGAACGTCCTGAGCCACCAACTTGCTGGCGGTGTCCGTTCCTTCCAGGTAGTCATAGCGCGTGAGCTGTTGGTTCGTCACCTTCCAGACCGAGAGCGTGGGCTTGGGGCCGAGGTTGAAGAGCCAGCCCTCGCCGAGACTGGTGGCGCCGACGTCCAACATGTTGTTGTACGAACCATTGTGGGTAGCCCCGACATTCGCCCCGGTGTAAAAGCTGGTGTAGCTTGTGGCGCGGTGCTCCACGCCTTGATAGGACTCCGTCGTACCACCCGGCATGGCGATGGTGTCTCCGGCGCCCTTGGTCACTTCCATCATCAGGCACTCGTCCGTGTTGGCATCATTGGTGCCAACGAGGATGTCACCGGCCTGCATGCCTGCGTTCGAGATGCCCATCTTGAACTCGCCGTTCTGGCTGCCGCTGAAACGCGCACCGACAAACATATTGCTGGACGAGCCCGAAAGCACCCAGATTTCCTTGCCATCCTTGATCACTACGGGCTGGAAGGGAAAGTCAAATTCAGGGGTGGAGCGGGCGGTATTGGTCGCCCGGACCTTGCAACCGAGAAAGCTCGGGTCGAGGCTGGCAAAGCCGAGACCCGCCGAGCGGATTTCGCGATCGATGCTGAACAGCGCCATCGCACCCGCGCTCTGCGCCTGGGTGACCGCAACCACGGTGCGGCGTCGGCCTTCGGACACGGCGAACAGCTGGTAGATCGCCAGCAGTGTCAGCAGACCAATGACCAAGCCCACCATGATTTCGATGATGGTGAAGCCTTGGACACTACGCCGGGGCGAAGTTCTGGGAGGGAGTAGGTGCGTCCTCATGAAATGGTTGCTCTCTCTCTTGTCGCGTCCTAGTGCACAAAGGCATGGATTTCGTAATTGCGCTTGGCAAGGTCGGTGGACCCTTGCCAGCACAGCTTGACGCTGACTTTGTTGATGTTATTGGTCGTATCGATTTGCACTTGCTGCCAGGCGGCCTTCGCGCCAGGCAATCCCGCGACGTTGTTCAGATCGCCGCGTGCGGCCTTCAGCAATTCGCCCATGGGCGTGGAGTCACTGACCGTGCCGCCACTGAAATCGCAGTCGTTTCCGCCGCTGCCCTGGTGTTCGAAGGTCTTGAGTGATGCGGCCAGCGTATCGGGCGTGCTGCGGTCGACGCTCAACGAAATCATCTGGATGATCTGCTCGGCAAACATGCCGGCCTCGGTACGGTACTGGGCCTGCCCCGACAGTGCGGTGGACTTGGCCAGCAGGCTGGCGATGCCCACGATGCCCAGCATCACGATCATGATCGAGACCAGCGATTCGAGAATCATCATGCCGCGCTGCTGCCCACGGCGAGCCTGCGTGGCGGCGGTGCGGGCGCTGCGGCGGCGGAGTGGAGAAGTCTTCAGCATTTGCGGTTGTCTCCAGCTTCCGTGACGGTGGGGTCGCACATGCGAACTTGTCCGCCCGTGGAAATAATGACGTTCAGGCAGCGCTGAGATCCGTTGCCAGCGATGCATTCGGCGGTATTGCCCGGCTGAAATTGCACGGTATTGGCGACCGATGCCTCACCCGTGCCGTTGAAAGTGACGCTCGTCACGTTGGCCTGCACAGTCAAATTCGCGGCGGCCTCTTCGGACTTGTTGTAAATCGTATTGCCACCCTGGGCCACGTCCCAGGCGCGATTCAAGCCAGATAACGTGAGCGTCACGTCCTGGTTGCGACGCAAGGCCTCCGAACGCGCCAACTGCGCGCCGTCGTAGTACGACTGCGCGGCGACGCGGATCTTGGTATCGAGCAGATGGACCTTGAAGCTCGGCATGGCCATCAGCAACAGAAACGCCATGATCGCCAACCCCACCATGATTTCGATGAGGGTGAATCCGCGTGTGCGCTGGGGCACCGTCATGGCGTTGCGGGACATCAGCAGCTCCCGTCCTTGCGTGCCGACCAGCAATTGTTGCCAGCCGTCCAGCCGTTGGGCGTGCCCGTGGTCTGGCGGGCGCCGGACTGATCGAGCGTGAATTTGAAGTCCCTCATGGACCCCTTGCCTTCCGCCGTCACGGTGAAGGTGGACTTGCCCAGGTTGCCGCAAGCGTATGTGAACCGAGTCGATTCGGGCGGTTGAGGGGCCACCGTACCGGCAGTGCAGGCGCCCACATAGGTGCGGTGGTCCTGAAAGAATTGTTCCATCTTGCCGCCCATGTCGGCCAGAGGCACGATGCCGTCGACGATCTGGCCGCGCTTGATGTAGTCGGTGTAGCTGGGCATGGCGATGGCGGTCAGGATGGCGACCAGCCCAACCACGACCATCAGCTCGATCAGAGTGAAGCCGATTTGAGTCTTGCGAACGGCGCGCGCACATCTTCCCGAACGCATGTTCAGTCCTTTGGCATCCAGAGCACAAAGAGGCTCGGATCGCGTTAACGTAGATCTATTGATGGGTGACATTGATGTGAATTACAAATCAATACTTGATATGCATTAAATTACCGCATGGCATTGATGTAGTTAATATAAAAAATCAATGAATGGAAAAAGATTGTCAAACGGTCAACAGCGTTGCCAGAGGCCTCGTTTTCCCTAGAAAAGTCGTGAAAACAAAGGCTTATGTACTTTAGTTGAATTCGATTCGCCCGTCCAGAAATAGCCCTTCGGTATTTGAGTTGAAAATCAAGCTGTTGAAAGCTATCGAAATTGATAGCGATACATAGCGCTGTAGATTGACTGCCGCAGGCTTTCTGCGGCTCATCAATGCGGTGTTCTGGTCGGCCCCATGAAAAAGGGCACCGCAGGTAAACCTGTGGTGCCCAAGGTGATGGTCATTCGGACTCTTCTTCGTCACTCACTCACAGCGCGTGACCAGTCCGTCCATGGTTGTTCCCTGAATCCAACAACCAATCATCAGTAATCAGCGGCGCGAACGCAGATTGCCGTTTTCGTCGGCAATCACAATTTCCACGCGGCGGTTCATCGCACGGCCTTCGGGCGAGTTGTTGTCAGCCACCGGGAACGACTCGCCATAGCCCTTGGAGGTGATGCGATCGGCGGCGACGCCACGTGTGACCAGGGCCTGCTGCACGGATTCGGCACGGCGCTGCGACAGCGCCTGGTTGGCGGAGTCGGTGCCGACGCTGTCGGTATAGCCTTCGATCAACAGCTTGCGGTTCGGGAACTCGGCCAGGAACTGCGCGAGCTTGTCCAGACGCGGAGCGGCTTGCGATGTCAGGTCGGACTTGCCGAACTCGAACAGCACATCACCCAGCGTCACCAGCAGGCCGCGTTCGGTTTGCTGCGCTTGCAGATCATTGAGCTTCGACTGCAGATCCTTGACCTGCGCGGCGCTGGCAGCGGCGCGCTGCTCGGCACTCTGCGCCTGGGCCTGAGCCTGCTGCGCCGCCGTGGCGTTGGCAGCGGCTGCGGCGCGAGCACGCTCGGCCTGCATTTGCGCTTGCGACACATTGCCCTGCAGGCGTTGGCGTTCGGCGTCGACACCGGCTTGCTTGATGTCGGTATCCAGTTGGCGGGTCTGTGCGACGTTCTGCGCGATCTGGGCGCGCTGCAGTGCCAGGCGCGACAGGTGCGTGGCCTGAGCCGTATCCGCATCCTTGGTCCAGGCGTTGTGACGGATGCGGGGGCAGCGGCGGGCGGCATGGCGTGCAGGGTCAGGGCAGGGGAACCGAATCGGCCATGGCGCGCACCTGTTCCACCGCGCCACGCCGCGCGTCGCCCACGGGCACCAGGCGATGCGCG
>QLTU01000047.1 GCA_003268905.1 Acidovorax defluvii | reverse complement strand
TCACACCCCAAACCGTTCGCGTGGGTCAAGTCTGCCGATGACATCCTGGCGAGTATCGAGAGATTTTGTCTGCGAATTTCTAACTCAGGACACTACCAGGCAGGTACGTCCCCGCTGACCACCACCCCCATGGTGCAAAGCACCAATCCCAAGGCGCCGCCCATGTCGCTGGTGGAGTTTGAGGCTGCGCGCAAAATTTACTTTGAGCGCTGCGCAGGTTGCCACGGAGTGCTGCGCAAAGGCGCCACTGGTAAACCTTTGACCCCTGATCTGACGGTTGCCAAGGGCACCGACTACCTGAAGGTATTCATTGCCTACGGTTCGCCCGCAGGCATGCCCAACTGGCAAACCTCGGGTGAATTGTCCGAGGAGCAGGTGGATCTGATGGCGCGCTACATCCAGCACGAGCCGCCCCAGCCACCCGAGTGGGGCCTGGCCGACGCCAAGAAATCGTGGAAAGTCATCGTGCCGCCTGAAAAGCGTCCCACGAAGAAGATGAACAACTACAACATCGAGAACATCTTCTCGACCACGCTGCGTGACGCGGGTGAGATTGCGCTGATCGATGGCGACACCAAGGAAATCATCAACGTCATCAAGACCGGCTACGCGGTGCACATCTCGCGCATGTCGGCATCGGGCCGCTACCTGTTCGTGATTGGTCGTGACGCCAAGATCAACATGATCGACCTGTGGATGGAGAAGCCCGACAACGTGGCCGAAATCCGTGTCGGTCTGGAGGCCCGCTCCGTGGAAACCTCCAAGGCCAAGGGTTACAAGGACAAGCTGGCCATCGCCGGTACCTACTAGCCGCCCCAGTTCACCATCATGAAAGGCGACACGTTGGAGCCGCTGCGGATCGTGTCCACCCGCGGCATGGTGGTGGGCACGCAGGAATACCATCCTGAGCCCCGTGTGGCCTCGATCCTGGGATCCCACTACAAGCCCGAATTTGTCGTGAACGTGAAGGAGACGGGCAAGACCCTGTTGGTGGACTACTCCAACATCGACGTGCTCCGCATCGCCGAAATCGGCTCTGCCCCGTTCCTGCACGATGGCGGCCTGGATTCGTCCAAGCGTTACTTCATGGTGGCTGCCAACCAGAGCAACAAGATTGCTGCCATTGACACCAAGGATGGCAAACTGGCGGGCTTGGTCGAAGTGGGCAAGATTCCCCACCCTGGGCGTGGTGCCAACTTCGACCATCCAAAGTTTGGTCCCGTTTGGGCCACAGGCCACCTGGGTGACGAGACGATCTCCCTGATCGGCACCGACCCCAAGAAGCACAAGCAGTACGCCTGGAAGGAAGTGGCCAAGCTCAAGGGCCCTGGCGGTGGTGCGCTGTTTGTCAAGAGCCATCCCAAGTCCAAGAACCTGTGGTCTGATGCCCCGCTGAATCCGGATCCCGCCGTGTCCCAGTCCATTGTGGTGTATGACATCAACAACCTGGACAAGGGCTACAAGACGCTTCCTATCGCTGAGTGGGCTGACCTGAAGGACGACGGTGCCAAGCGCGTGGTGCAGCCTGAGTACAACAAGGCTGGTGACGAGGTCTGGTTCTCTGTCTGGTCCGCCAAGAACAAGGAAAGCGCGATCGTGGTGGTGGACGACAAGACCCTCAAGCTCAAGAAGGTCATCAAGGATCCACGCCTGATTACCCCCACGGGCCACTTCAACGTCTACAACACGCAGCACGACGTGTATTGATGTCAGAAGCACTGCCACCAAGCCCCCGGGCTTTGTGGCGGTGCCCAAAGCAAAAGCCGCCGGCAGGAGCAATCCCGCCGGCGGCTTTTTTTATCCTGGAAGCAGTGGTGGACCGCTGCTTCCAGTGGGTGATTTATTTGGTGCCAAAGATGCGGTCGCCCGCATCGCCCAGGCCGGGCAGGATGTAGCCGTGGTCGTTGAGCTCGCGGTCAATGGCGGCGGTGAAGATGGGCACGTCGGGGTGGGCTTTTTGCAGCGTGGCCACGCCTTCGGGGGCGGCCAGAAGGCAGACAAACTTGATCGAGCGGGGCTTGAGCTTCTTCAGTCGCTCCACGGCGGCTGCAGCCGAGTTGCCTGTGGCCAGCATGGGATCGACCACGACGATGTCGCGCGCTTCCATTTCTGCGGGCATCTTGAAGTAGTACTCCACGGGTTGCAGCGTTTCAGGGTCGCGGTACAGGCCGATATGGCCCACCCGGGCGCCGGGCACCACGTTGAGCATGCCGTCCAGAAAGCCGTTGCCCGCACGCAGGATGGAGACCAGCACCAGCTTTTTGCCGTCAATGACCTTGCCGGTCATGGTTTCGAGCGGTGTTTCGATCTGCACGTCCTGCAGCGGCATGTCGCGCGTGACTTCATAGGCCATCAGCGTGGAGAGCTCGCCCAGCAGGCGGCGAAAGCTGTTGGTGCTGGCGTCTTTCTTGCGCATCAGCGTGAGCTTGTGCTGGACGAGGGGATGGGTGATGACGGTAACGTTGCTCATGGCTGGGGCCTGTATTTGTCTGATGGGAAGAGGCGGGCCTGTATTTTCACCCGCCGGGGCGTTGAAAATGGATGCGGCCCAATACCAGTGATGCCGCTGAACCGGTTTTTCCGTGGCACCGGCATCGCCCGGTTGCGCCGCAAGGTGTCGCAGGCGCTGCGGGGCGGTGGGGTTAATCTGCAAGAAAACGGGCGTAGCGCGCCATGTCGACATTGCCGCCGCTGATGACAATGCCCACCCGGGCACCATGCACATCCACACTGCCGTGCTCTGCGCCGGCAAAGGCCAGTGCCCCCGTGGGTTCCACCACGATCTTCATGCGTTCGGCAAAAAACCGCAGGGCTTGCACCAGTTGTTCGTCGGTGGCGGTGACCATGTCGTCCGCCAGGCGCTGGATGATGGGGAAGGTGATCTGGCCCAGCGCCTGGGTTTGTGCGCCATCGGCAATGGTGTGGGGCGTGGGAATCTGCACGATATGACCCGCGCGGAAAGACTGTTGCCCATCGTTGCCCGCCTCGGGTTCTACGCCAACCACGCGGCAGTGTGGGGCCAGTGCCTCGGCGGCCAGCAGGCTGCCCGCCAGCAGGCCGCCTCCGCCCACACAGACAAAAAGGTAGTCGAGGTTGGGCACTTCTTCCAGCAGCTCTTTGGCCGCGGTGCCTTGCCCTGCAATGACGTGCGGGTGGTCAAACGGCGGCACCAGCGTCATGCCGCGCTCTTGCGCCAGGCGCCGGCTGATGGCCTCGCGGTCTTCGGTGTAGCGGTTGTAGGTGACGACCTGCGCACCATAGCCACGCGTGGCCGCCATCTTGGCTGCAGGGGCGTCTTCGGGCATGACGATGACGGCGGGCATATCCAGCAGCCGGGCCGACATGGCAATGGCCTGGGCATGGTTGCCGGCCGAGAACGCCAGCACGCCGCCCTTGCGCTGTTCGTCGGTGAACTGGGCCAGGGTATTGAAGGCCCCGCGGAACTTGAATGCGCCGGTGCGCTGCAGGTTTTCGCACTTGAAGAACAGCTGCGCACCCAGCCTTTCGTCGGCCGTGGTGGAGCGCAGCACTGGGGTGTGGTGCGCCATGCCGTGCAGGCGATGGGCCGCGTCGGCCACATCGGCGTAGGTGGGCGCGAAGGCGGGCACGGAAAAGGGTGTCTGTGTCATGGCGGCATCCTTGGCAGGCGGGACGCCGGGAAGCGGCAACCACGCCGTCGCATCATAGCCCGTTGCAGCACGATTTCAAGCATAAATGCCCTCTAGCGCTTATTCCATAAGCGCGAGTAGCTATGAATTTTGATGTAAGAACCTGTTCAAGATTTTTTCATGGGGGTCCGCATGGCTTCAAAACCGCCACGCTCTAGGCGCACGCCGCAGCCCGCACCCATGTATGGGCAAGGTGGGCAACGACGAGCGTGGCGGTTTTGGAGCCATGCCCTTCGGGTTGCCCCGCAAAGGCTGCGTCCGCAGCGTTGCAAATCCTCGCCGGGCCACCAGCCCGGCTGTGGTTTGCGCCTTGCGGCCACAGCCTTTGCGGGGCAACGTACCCCATGAAAAAATCTTGAACTGGTTCTAAGCGCGGGTGCGGGCTGTGCGGCGCGCCCCCTGCGGGTGCCGCCAGGCCGTGGTGCTTGGCGCGGCCGACGCTTCAGCCCAGTTCGCTGAAGCGCGTCAACGCTGCCAGCGCCGGGAAGTCGCCCGCGCGTTTTTGCTTCATGGCCGTGACCGATTCGCGCACATGCTGGTTGCTCCAGATAGCGCCCTGCAGCCAGCCCATCTGGCGCAGGCTGTCGTCCACGCTGTGGTCGCGGGCGTAGTTCACGGCCTGCTTGGTGCCCCAGATGGCCACAGGCGGCTTGCTGGCGATTTCTTGCGCACATTGCAGGGCTGCGGCCAGCATGGCCTCTGGTGTCTCGAAAACCTCATTGACCAGGCCGTAGCCGAGGGCCTTTTGCGCGGGCATACGGCGGCCGGTGTAGGCCAGCTCTTTCACCACGCCCATCGGAATGAGCTTGGGCAGGCGCTGCAAGGTGCCCACGTCGGCCACCATGCCGATGTTGATCTCCTGGATGCAGAAGAAGGCGTCCTGCGTGGCATACCGAATGCAGGCCGCAGTGACCATGTCCACCGCACCGCCAATGCAGCCGCCCTGGATGGCCATGATGACCGGAATGCGCAGGTTTTCGATGCGGGTAAAAGTGGCCTGCATGTCGGTGAGCAGGTCAAAAATGGCGGCGCGGCCCTCGGGGCTCTGGTCGTCCATGGTGATGGCGCCGCCAAAGGTTTCGAGTGCCATGCCTGCGCTGAAATGCTTGCCCGTGCTGCTGATGACCAGTGCCCGCGCTTCGCCTGCCTGGTGCAGGTGGGCCAGCACTTCGTCCAGCTCGCGCCAGAAGGTGGGATGCATGGTGTTCATGGCCTCGGGCCGGTTCATCACCAGATGGGCCACATGGTGGGTGATGCTGAGGGAAAGGCAGGTGAGTGTGTTCATGGCTGTGGAATGTAGGTCGGTGGTGTTGCTCTAACTCGTCGCGCGGGCGACTTTGGGTGAAAAATGCCCCCAGCGCAAGTTGGTATTGCGTTGATTGCTATTAATTTATTGTCTTTTATCCGACTCTGCGCTGAATGGGCGGTGTGCCTGCATCAATCGCCGCCGCTACCTCCGCCACCACATCCGTTGCCGCCACCGTCGCCCGCACCGCCATCGCCGGCACTTGCGTCCGCGCTGTCCATGCCGCCGAAATCATCCGCGCTGCCAGTGAAGCTGCCATCCGAGAAGCTGGTGCCGAAATAGGTTCGGCCCCCATCGTGGTGGGGGTGCTTGCCGGGGCCGAGGTTGGCGCAGTCAGGGGCGTAGTGAAAACCGCCCGGAATGTCCAGTTTGGCATCCAGTGCAAACAGCAGCGGCAGGCGGCTGGGTGTGCGCGGGTTGATGGCCTCGTCTTTGCAGGCCCAGTACCAGGCGCGCCGAAGGCCGTCGTTGTGGCGTGCTTTCTTGCCCAGCACTTCAGCAGGGGTGTGGTCCAGAAAGAACCCCAATGCGTTGTCGCACCAGCTCTTGTAGGCCCGGGTGTGCAGGATGAACGCGTGCCACATGGCATCGACCGCTTGCGACGGCATGGCCACAAAATTTTTGTCGCTGCGCAGGCAAGCCAGGAAGAACTGGCGCAGGCCGCGCTCGACCAGCTCGCAATCCTTGGCGCTCAGGGTAGGGTAGGTTTCGCGCAGCTTGCGTTGCAGAAACTGGGGCAGTGCGGCCTCGCGAACAAAGCGCTCGCGCACCACCCGGGTCCAGCGCACCATGCTCACCGTGGCCAGCAGGGTGAACGCAACGTACACCCCCCACTGCCAGCGCACGGGCCACCACCCCGCCAGGGCGCCCAGCAGCGCCAGCAGCCACAGGGCGATGATCCCTTGGACAAGTTGGCGGGAGAACCGTATCAGCAGCTTTTCGAACCCGGTCATCGGCGTTCGTTCAGCGTTTGCGTCCGCCGAACACGCTGCCCAGGACGCCGCGCAGGATCTCGCGACCAATGGTGGTGCCCATCGTGCGCACAGCCGACTTGGCCATGGTCTGCGCCAGGCCTTCTCGTTTGCCACCGCGCGGCCCGGTGCTGCCAAACAGTACGTCGTTGAGCCCGCCCAGCAGGCCACCGCCTTCGTCGGCCGCTTCACCCTTGGCGCCCTTGCCGTTGCCCGCCGGGGCGCTGGCCTGTTCGCTCGCTTCGGCTGCCCGGCCCCTGAGTTTTTCGTAGGCAGACTCACGGTCCACCAATTTTTCATAGACGCCTGTCACCAGCGAGCCAGCCATCAGCGCCTTGCGCTGCTCGGGTGTGATGGGGCCAAGCTGGCTGCCGGGCGGCAGCACAAATACGCGCTCTGTCACGCTGGGGCGGCCCTTGGCGTCTAGAAAACTCACCAATGCCTCGCCCACGGCCAGCTCGGTGATGGCGGTCTCGATATCGAGGCCCGGCTTTTGCCGCATCGTGGTGGCGGTGGCCTTCACGGCCTTCTGGTCGCGCGGCGTGAAGGCACGCAGCGCATGCTGCACGCGGTTGCCCAGCTGGGCCAGCACACTGTCGGGGATGTCGAGCGGGTTCTGCGTGACGAAATACACACCCACGCCCTTGGAGCGCACCAGGCGCACCACCAGCTCAATGCGCTCGACCAACACCTTGGGCGCCTCGTTGAACAGCAGGTGGGCTTCGTCGAAGAAGAAAACTAGCTTGGGCTTTTCGGGGTCGCCGATTTCGGGCAGTTGCTCAAACAGCTCGGACAGCATCCACAGCAAAAACGTGGCGTACAGGCGCGGCGAATTCATGAGTTTGTCGGCCGCCAGGATGTTGACCACGCCGTGGCCGTCCACTGTCTGCATGAAGTCCTGGATGTCGAGCATGGGCTCGCCAAAGAACTGCTCGCCGCCCTGGCTCTCGATCTGCAGCAGCCCGCGTTGGATGGCGCCCACGCTGGCGGCGCTGACATTGCCGTATTCGGTGGTGAACTCCTTGGCGTTGTCGCCCACGTATTGCAGCATGGCGCGCAGGTCTTTCAGGTCCAGCAGCAGCATGCCGTTGTCGTCGGCGATCTTGAACACGAGGTTGAGCACACCGAGCTGTGTTTCGTTCAGGTTGAGCATGCGGCCCAGCAGCAGCGGGCCCATGTCAGACACCGTTGCGCGCACCGGGTGGCCCTGCTCGCCAAACACGTCCCATAGCGTGGTGGGGCAGGCCAGGGGAGTGGGCTTGGGGAGGCCGCGTTCCTTGAGCACGGCGGCCAGTTTTTCGCCGATCTCGCCCGGTTGGCTGGCGCCCGTAAGGTCGCCCTTCACGTCGGCCATGAACACCGGCACGCCAATGCGCGAGAAATTCTCGGCCAGGGTCTGCAGGGTCACAGTCTTGCCGGTGCCGGTGGCCCCGGTAATGAGGCCGTGGCGGTTGGCCAGGCCTGGCAGCAGGTGGCATTCGATGGTGTCGTGCTTCGCAATCAGCAGGGGTTCGGCCATTTCGGATTTCCTCGGGGGTCGGGTCGGGCAAAAAGTAAAATCAACTCAGTAGATTAAATCAATACAAAAGGATTTCCCGTGGCAGGACACAGTAAATGGGCGAATATCCAGCACCGAAAGGGACGGCAGGATGAAAAACGCGGCAAGATCTGGACCCGCATCATTCGCGAAATCACCGTGGCCGCGCGCTCTGGTGGTGGCGATCTGTCGGCTAACCCCCGTTTGCGCCTGGCGGTGGACAAGGCCAAGGCAGCCAACATGCCGGCGGACCGCATCAAATACAACATCGACAAGGCCACAGGCAACGCCGAAGGCCTGACCTATGAGGAAATCCGCTACGAGGGCTACGGCATTGGTGGCGCGGCCATCATCATTGACACCATGACCGACAACCGCGTTCGCACCGTGGCCGAAGTGCGCCATGCGTTCAGCAAGCATGGCGGCAGCATGGGCACCGAAGGCTCGGTGGTATTCCAGTTCAAGCACTGTGGCCAGCTGATTTTTGCGCCGGGCACGGGAGAAGACACGGTGATGGAAGTGGCCCTGGAGGCGGGCGCCGAAGATGTCATCACGGGCGACGACGGCGCCATCGAGGTGCTGACTGCACCTGCCGATTTCGAGACGGTGAAAAATGCGCTGGAAGCCGCGGGTTTGACGCCTGAAGTGGCCGAAGTGACCATGCGCGCCGAGAATACCATCGAACTGGAAGGCGAAGACGCTGCCCGGATGCAAAAACTACTGGACGTTCTGGAAGATCTGGACGACGCTCAAGAGGTCTATCACAACGCTGCGCTATGAAAGTTCTTGTCATTGGAGGCGGCGGCCGTGAACACGCAATGGCCTGGAAGCTCAGCCTGTCACCTAAGGTGACCAAGGTATTCGTGGCGCCGGGCAACGGTGGCACGGCGCTTTCGAACCAGTTCGAGAACGTTGCTATTGCCGATGTGCGCGAGTTGCGCACCTGGGCCCAGGCCGAGAAAATCGGCCTGACGGTGGTGGGCCCCGAGGCGCCGCTCGCTGCGGGCGTGGTGGATGAGTTCCGCGCCCACGGCCTGCGCATCTTCGGGCCCACCAAGGCCGCCGCGCAGCTGGAAAGCTCCAAGGCCTTCTCCAAGGCCTTCATGCGCCGCCACGGCATCCCCACGGCCGACTACGACACCTTTACCGACCCCGCTGCCGCCCACGCCTTTGTGGACCGCCTGGGTGCGCCCATCGTCATCAAGGCCGACGGCCTGGCCGCAGGCAAGGGCGTGGTGGTGGCCATGACGCTGCAAGAGGCGCACGATGCCGTCGACTTCATGCTGGTGGACAACAAATACGGCGTGACCCACAACGAGGGCGGCGCACGTGTGGTGATCGAAGAATTTCTCGAAGGCGAAGAAGCCTCCTTCATCGTGCTGTGCGATGGCAAAAACGTGCTGGCGTTGGCCACCAGCCAGGACCACAAGCGCCTGAAGGACGGCGACGAAGGCCCCAACACCGGTGGCATGGGCGCCTACTCGCCCGCGCCCGTGGTTACGGCCGATGTGCACGCCCGCGCCATGCGCGAGATCATCCTGCCCACCATCCGTGGCATGGAAAAGGACGGCATCCCCTACACAGGCTTTTTGTATGCGGGCCTGATGATCGACGCCAAGGGCCATCCCAAGACGCTCGAATTCAACTGCCGCATGGGCGACCCCGAGACGCAGCCCATCCTGATGCGCCTGAAGAGTGACCTGTTCGACGTGCTGGGAGCTGGTGTGGACGGCAAGCTCGACCAGATCGAGTTGCAGTGGGACCGCCGCACCGCTTTGGGCGTGGTCATGGCCGCGCACGGCTACCCCGAGTCGCCACGCAAGGGCGACACGATCACCGGCTTGCCTGCGGAGGCCGACGATGCCGTGGTATTCCATGCAGGAACGGCGCTCCATGATGGTGTGGTCAGTGTCACCGGAGGCCGTGTTCTGTGCGTGACGGTGTTGGCCGACAGCGTCAAGCTGGCCCAGCAGCGCGCCTATGACGTGGCGCGTGGCATTCACTTCGACGGTGCGCAATACCGCCGTGACATCGGTTTTCGGGCTGTGAAGTGATTCCCTCCTGTGCCGCCTTTGGCGCCTTACCCCTGAGGGGGGCGCCACCAGCGCCGCGGCGCGGCCCTTGCGCGGCGGCCTTGCTCTGCGCCGCGCCAGTCTCACGGGTCGTGCGCGGTGCCCAGGGATGACCTGCACAACTCCCTGCGGTCTACGGCAGCGCGGTCTCGGGCGATCCGCTGCGTTGCTTTTCTTGCCAATAGCCCGGCTATTGGCTGCAAAAAGACGCCTTGCGGCCCATCCCGATCCACACTACCACCGACGCACGAGGGTTATGCAGGTCATCCCTGGTGCAATGGACTACTGCAATGCAATCAATTGAACTGAATCCGGCCGCGACCGTGGCAACTGTGCGCAGCTACCTGCAGGGCCTGCAGGCCCGTATCACCGATGCGCTGGAATCCGTGGAGGGCGAGGGCGGCGCTCGGTTTCTGGCCGATGCCTGGAGCAAGCCGCCCGGCGAGCCCCTTCAGGGCAATGGCATTACCAAGATCATGGAAGGCGGCCGGGTGTTCGAGCGCGCAGGCTGTGGCTTCAGCCATGTGCGTGGGCCGCAGCTGCCGCCCTCGGCCACGCAGCACCGCCCCGAGTTGGCGGGCGCGCCGTTTGAGGCCATGGGCGTGTCGCTGGTGTTCCATCCGCGCAATCCCTATGTGCCCACGGTGCACATGAACGTGCGCATGATCGCTGCTGGCCATCCTGGGCAAACGCCCACCTGCTGGTTTGGCGGTGGCATGGACCTCACGCCCTACTACGGCTTCGAGGAAGATGCGGTGCACTTTCACCGCACCTGCCGCGATGCCCTGAGCGCCTTTGGCGACGACAAGTATCCGCGCTTCAAGCAGTGGTGCGATGAATACTTTTACCTCAAGCACCGCGGCGAGCAGCGTGGTGTGGGCGGGGTGTTTTATGACGACTTCTCGGAGCTGGGTTTTGACCAGAGTTTGGCCATGACGCAGTCGGTGGGCGATGCCTTCCTCAAGGCCTACCTGCCCATCGTGGAGAAGCGCCAGAATCTGCCGTTTGGCGAGCGCGAGCGTGACTTCCAGCTCTACCGCCGGGGCCGCTATGTCGAGTTCAACCTGGTATGGGACCGGGGCACGCACTTTGGCCTGCAGTCCGGCGGGCGTACCGAGTCGATCTTGCTGTCCATGCCGCCGCTGGTGTCGTGGTCGTACCAGCGTCCCGATGCCGCAGATTCCGCAGAAGCCGAGCTCACCCAGCGCTTTCTGGTGCGGCGCGACTGGCTGACCGGCGGGGCCGGCGCTACCGCCTGAACGCCATGAAAAGCGCAAAAGCTATAATTTCAATAGCTGTCAGCGCTTTTCACACAAGCGCAAGAGGCCAAAAACACCTCAAACTGCCGCAGCGCCAACGTGCAACACCCAAGGCGCAGCCCGCTGGCTGTGCGCTGCGTTGCACGCTATATTGATTCCATTTCTTCTCTATTCACCGCCTGATGACCACCTCCACCAAATCGGAAACCGCCGCCAAAAAAGACGTAACCAAGCTCCAGCGCGCCATCGTCGATGGTCTGGAGGACGTCAAGGCGCAAGACATCCAGGTCTTCAACACCGAGCATCTTTCGCCGCTGTTTGAGCGGGTGATCGTGGCATCGGGCACCTCCAACCGACAGACCAAGGCGCTCGCTGCCAGCGTGCGCGATGCCGTGCGTGAAGCGGGTTTTGTGAAGCCGCGCATCGAAGGCGAAGAAAACGGCGAGTGGATCATCGTGGACTGCGGCGCCGCCGTGGCGCACATCATGCAGCCCGCCATCCGTCAGTACTACCGTCTGGAAGAGCTGTGGGGCGACACTCCTGTGCGCCTGAAGCTGGGCGCAGCCAAGCCTGTCTCCAGCGCCGCCACGGAGCTGGCAGAAAAGAAGTCGGCCCAGAAAGTTGCCAAGTCGGACGCGAAGGCTGCTGGCAAGGCGCCCGCCAAGAAGGCAGCGGCACCTGCGGTGGCCGCCCGGTCGGGCAAGGCCACTGTCAAGGCCGTCGCCAAAACAGCCGCCAAGCCCGCAGCCACTTCTGCCAAACCTGTAGCCAAGACGACCGCAAAAGCACCTGCCAAAGCTTCCACCAGGGCTCCCGCAAAGAGCAGCAGCACTGCCAAGGTTGTACCGGCCAAGGCCTCCGCAAAGCCAACGGCTGCAGCCAAAAAGCCCGCAGCCACCAAGGCACCGGTCAAGACCGTGGTGGTCAAGCCATCGGCCCCTCGCAGCAAGACCGCTGCTGCTGCCAAGACCGGTGCAAAGCCCACCGCAGCACGCGGTGGCGCTGCCGCCAAGCCCGCAGCCAAGAGGGCTCCGGGCCGCAAGTGATGGGTGCCTTGGCCCCTCGACAAACCCTGCCCGCGCATAGCGCCTGAGCTGCCATGAAGCTGCTGATCGTGGCTGTGGGTCAGCGCGTGCCCGACTGGTCGCAGACGGCGTACGAAGATTACGCCAAGCGTTTTCCACCGGAGCTGAAGGTCGAGCTCAAGGCAGTCAAGACCGAGCCGCGCGGCTCGAAGACCCTGGAGACGCTTTACGCGGCCGAGCGCGAGCGGATCGAAGCCGCCATTCCGCGTGGCACCCGTGTGGTGGCACTGGATGAGCGCGGCACCAATCTCACCACCAAGGCATTGGCCGAACGGCTCAAGGGCTGGCAGCTGGGCGGCGACGATGTGGCGCTGGTCATCGGCGGCCCCGACGGCCTCGACCCGGCTTTTCGTCAGGCTGCCCACGAACGCATCCGTCTTTCGGACTTGACGTTGCCCCACGCGATGGTGCGGGTGCTGCTCATTGAGCAGCTGTACCGCGCTTGGTCGGTGAATGCAGGGCACCCTTACCACCGCGAATGAGGGGAAAGGCCTGCGTTGACCTTGCGTTGGTTGCTATAATATTAATAGCTGCTAGCGCTTGATGGATAAGAGTTAGAGCCGTTTTTACCAGAATCGACCATCAAACCAAAGCGGTTCTGGCCAGGTGTTGCGTCACAACCCGTGCGAGTAGCACGACAACATGTGGCGACGACGCCGGAAGCGTTGTGTCGGCCGCCCCAATAATCTGTTTATGCCCGACTTCATCTACCTCGCATCCCAAAGCCCACGCCGCAGCCAATTGCTCGAACAGCTGGGCGTGCATCACAAACTGTTGCTGCCCAATGCGCATGGCGACGAGACCGAAGACGCGGAGGCCATTGAAGCGGTGTTGGCCAGCGAAGCGCCCCCAGCCTACGTGGAGCGCGTGACGGGCCTCAAGCTCGATGCCGCTGTAGCACGGCGCGCGCGCCGTGGTTTGCCAGATGCGCCCATTCTTTGCTCTGACACCACTGTGGCCCTGGGTCGAACCATCTATGGCAAACCCGACGATGCGGCCCACGCTGAGCGCATGTTGGGCGAATTGGCGGGGCACAAGCACCGTGTGCTCACCGCGGTGGCGTTGCAGTGGGGCTCCAAACGACTTACTGCATTGTCGGTGTCGCGCGTGACATTTTCCAAGCTCACGCCTGAGCAGATCGCTGCTTATGTTGCCACTGGCGAGCCTCTGGGCAAGGCGGGGGCGTATGGCATTCAGGGCAGGGCGGCTGCGTTCATCCCGCAGTTGAGCGGCAGCTATTCGGGCATCATGGGTCTGCCCCTGTACGAGACCGCACAATTGCTGCGCGCAGTCGGCTTCGGCGTTTAACCCCCAACACAAGATTTACCCCCTCATGCAACAAGACATCCTGATCAACTGGTCGCCCCAGGAAACCCGCGTTGCCGTGGTGGAGCATGGCGCCGTGCAGGAGTTGCACCTCGAACGTACCCTCGAGCGCGGCTTGGTGGGCAATGTGTATCTGGGGAAGGTTTCGCGCGTGTTGCCGGGCATGCAGTCGGCCTTCATCGACATCGGTCTGGAGCGCGCGGCGTTCCTGCATGTGGCCGATGTGTGGCAACGCCAGGATGGCGGCGAGGCCCCCATGTTCGCCCGAAAAGGCGAGCCGCAGGTGCCGATTGAAAAACAGGTATTTGAGGGACAGTCGCTGATGGTGCAGGTCATCAAGGACCCGATTGGCACCAAGGGCGCACGCTTGTCTACCCAGATCAGCCTTGCCGGGCGCCTGTTGGTGTTTTTGCCGCAGGACGATCATGTGGGCGTGTCGCAGAAAATCCCGGTGGCTGAGCGCGAGGCTTTGCGCGCTCGTCTGCAGGATCTGGTGGGGGATAAATCCACGGGCGGTGGCGGTGGCTTCATCTTGCGCACCAATGGCGAGGACTCTTCCGATGCCGAGTTGGCGGAAGACATCGCCTATCTGCGCAAAACCTGGGCGCGTACAAAGGAGGCATCCCTCAAGTTACCGGTCATGTCACTGCTGCACCAGGATCTGGACCTGCTGCAGCGTGTGCTGCGGGATCTGGTGGGTGAGCACACCCAGACCATCCGTATTGATTCCATGGAGCAGTTTCATCGCCTGCGCGCTTTCGGGCAGGAGTTCATGCCAGCGGCAGTCGGCAAGCTCCAGCATTACAAAGGTGAGCGGCCCATTTTTGATCTGTATTCGATCGATGAGGAAGTCACCAAGGCGCTTGGGCGAAGGGTGGACCTGAAATCGGGCGGTTACCTCATCGTTGACCAGACAGAGGCGCTGACCACGATGGACGTGAATACCGGCGGTTTTGTGGGTGCGCGCAATTTCGATGACACCATCTTCAAGACCAACCTAGAGGCCGCACAAGCTATTGCACGTCAGCTGCGCCTGCGCAACCTGGGTGGAATCATCATTGTGGATTTCATTGACATGGTTCGCGACGACCACCAGCAGGCCGTTCTCACAGAGTTCACGAAACAACTCGCGCGCGATCGGGTCAAAACCATGGCGGGCGGCTTTTCCCAGTTGGGCTTGGTGGAGATGACGCGCAAGCGCACCCGCGAATCACTCGCGCACATGCTGTGCGAGCCTTGCAGTGCTTGCAAAGGGGCCGGACAGTTGAAAACTGCGCGCAGCGTGTGTTACGACATACTGCGCGAGATCCTGCGTGAGGCTCGGCAGTTCAACCCCCGCGAGTTTCGCGTGGTGGCTTCACCCCGTGTGGTGGAATTGTTTCTGGATGAGGAAAGCCAACATCTGGCAGGTCTCAGTGATTTCATCGGCAAGCCAATTTCTCTTCAGGCCGAAAGCGCCATGGGGCAAGAGCAGTATGACATTGTGCTGCTGTAGTGCCTGTGCTGAACAGTCGATTGTGGACGGGCTGGCGGCTGTTACCAGCTGCACGACGCGCCCCCGGTTTTCCTCATTGTTCCATGCTATAGTCATAGGCTTCGCTGTTCAGAGGCGTCCCTGTTGGGAAGATCTGGGTGGTGGAGAAGAAGGTTTGCAAAAAGGTGTGATTTTGGGTTTGATTGGGTAAAAACCCGGTATATAATTCAAGGCTGCGCTGAGAGTAGCGAGTTGCCGAAGACGGTGGCTGATGAAGAAAGTGCAAAAACCTTCGGGTT
>QLTU01000046.1 GCA_003268905.1 Acidovorax defluvii | reverse complement strand
GGTGCGCCTGTAGGGGCTTGAAGGGGGCTCAAAGGCTCCCGAAACAGGCTCTGTGGGGCAAAGTTCGGCATCTTTGCGGGCCATTTGGCATTCAAATGGCTGTGCGTTGGAGTTGACGCTACTTGATCAGCATTGCCTTAACTTGCAGTGGCCCACAACCTTCTCCAAAGGCCTCGCATGCTCTGGAAACTGCTCGGATTGCAGAGACTCTTCGACGAACTGTTCGATGAAACCTGGCGCTGGCTGGATTTGCCGGGCAACGACTGCTTCTCTCATGAAGAATTCACGACCCCTTCGCCGGCGCAAGATTGACGCCCTGCGCTGGTTGATGCTGTGCGGCCTGGTGGGATGCGGCATGGCGTGGGGCATGGTGGAGTTCTTTGCCCTGCAGCGGGCGCGTTTTCACGCGTGGCGCGATCGCCAGCAGACGGCGCTCCCGCACCAGGGGGGGCGATGAATGGGTACGCCCCTCCGGGCGGTGCCGGGCGCCCGCAAAGCCGCGGCGAGGAAGTCGCCAACGCGGCCAGCCACGGGGCTGCGCTCGCCGCAGCCCTTGTCGCCGGTTACTGGCTGGTGGCCTGGGGGCGAAGCCGGAGTGCAGAGGGCTTTGCCGGCGTCTGCGTGTTCGTGGCAACGATGGTGTGGCTGTACCTGGCGTCCACCGTTTACCACGCGTTGCTGGAGGGTCGCGCCAAGCGTATTTTTCTGAAGCTTGACCACGGCGCGGTGTATCTGTTCATTGCGGGCAGTTACACGGTCTTTGCGTCGGGGCACCTCGGCGGCCCAGGGGCTGGCGCCATGCTGGTGGTGGTGTGGCTGGTGGCCGCTGCAGGCATGGTGCTCAAGGCCATGGGCCGTCTGTCGTCGCCGTGGTGGTCCACGGGCGGGTATCTCGCCATGGGGTGGCTGGTGTTGCTGGCAGTGGTGCCCATCCTGGAGCGTGCGTCTGCGGCGGGCGCGCAATGGCTGGTGGCCGGGGGCTGCCTGTATACCTTGGGGGTGGTCTTTTTTGTGCTGGACGCCCGCATTCGGCATGCCCACGCGGTATGGCATGGGTTTGTGGCGGCGGGAACGGCTTGCCACACCCGGGCGGTGCTGGGTTGAGGGGTTGCCAGTACGCAGCAGCCCCGCGGCCGTCATGCGCTTCTGGAGAAGGGGCGCGCCGCAGGGTGCGCGCTGTCCGTCTGTGCAGGCGGAAACTCCAGCACCACCCGCAGCCCCGGCTGGGTGTTGCGCACGGCCATGTGCCCGCCATGCAGGGTCATCACGCGCCGCACAATGGCCAGCCCCAGGCCAGATCCGCTGCGTTCGCCACCCGGCCGTGCGGTGGTGAAAAAGCGTTCACCCAGGCGCGGCAAGGCGTAGTCGGGCACGCCGGGCCCGCTGTCCTGTACGGCCACGTTGGTGCCGTCGAGTTCGATGCGAATGATGCTGCCAGCCGGGGAAAAATCCATGGCGTTGTCGAGCAGGTTGGTCAGGGCCATGGTCACCAGCTCGGCCTCCCAGGGCCCGCTGGCACCCGCACCGCTGAGCGTGAGTTGCAGGCCCCGCTGCACCGCCCGGGCCTGGCTGCTGGCCAGGGCGGCACTGGCGCAGTCGTGCAGCGACACGGGGCTGCGAACCTCGGTGTGCTGGCGCTGCTCCAGCTTGCTCAGCTCCAGCAGGCGGTCGATGAGCCGCTGCAGCCGCTCGCTTTGCTGCACGACCTGGGTCGCAAATTGCGCCCGGTCGGCGGCGGGCAAGTCTTCCTGCAGCAGCTCGCCCGCGCCACGGATCGCGGCCACGGGGCTTTTGAGCTCATGGGTGAGTGCGCGCACATAGCCTTCGATGTAGTCGTGCCCTTGTAGCCGCGTGCGCATGCGGTCCATGGCGCGCGCCAGGTCGCCCAGCTCGCCGGGCACCCGGGGCACGGCCAGTGCGGTGGCCGGGAGGGTGTCGTGCTCGCCATCGGCGGGGCCCTGCACGCTCAGGGCATAGTCGCGCAGGCGGCGCACGTTCCACACCATCCACAGCGTCACGGCCACGCCCACGGCGGCCGACAGCAGCAACAACACCAGGCCGCCCATCAGCACCTTGCGTTCGGCCCGGTCGATGGAGCGCTGCACGGTGCGCACGGGCTTGGCCACGGTGAGCACGCCGAGGATGCGCCCTTGCACCAGCACCGGGGCGGCGACGTGCATCACACCGCTGGTGTCGTCGCTGGGCACTTCGCGGGTCATGCGCGCGCCGTATTCGCCGCGCAGAGTGCGGGCCACGTCGCGCCACTGCGAGAAGTCCTGGCCCACCGCCTGGCCCTGCGAGTCGAACAGCACGCGCCCGGTGGCGTCGGTGACGTAAATGCGGTAATCCAGCGACTGCTTGGCAAAGCCCCAGATGCCTGCGTCGATGGGGCGGCGGACGTAGTTGCGCACATGGCGGGCAAAGGCGCTGTCGGTGTCGCCCTGCGCCAGGCGCCCGGCCGCCAGGTCATCGCTGGCCAGCTCGGCCAGGAGGTTGGCGGTGTCCACCATCATGTCTTCCATCACTTCGCGCACGCTGGGTTTGATCTCGGCGGTGAACACGCGCAGCACGAAGAAGGCTGCGATGCCGTTGATCAGGAAGAACGCGAAAAGCAGGCGGATGCCAAGGCGCATGGGTCACCAATGCGGGGTCAGTGTGTTTTCAAAAATCATAGCTGTCAGCGCTTGATGCGTAAGCGCTAGAGGCCGATTTGAATCATATTTCACAGGTTCAGGCAGTAGCCCATGCCCCGGTGCGTCTGGATGTACTCGCGCGACGGGTCGGCCTCGCGCAGCTTGGCGCGCAAGGTCTTGATGTGAGTGTCCACCGTGCGGTCGTGGCTGTCGCTCTCGTCGCCCCAGGCAGCGGCCAGCAGGGTTTCGCGCGCGTGGATGCGTCCTGCGCCCGCCAGCAGGCAGGCCAGCAGGCGGTATTCGCGCCGGGTCAGTGCCAGTGGCTGGCCGTGCAGGCTGATGCGCTGGCCCACCGTGTCGTCGTGAAACAGGGGCGGGGTTGCGGCCATCGCGGCTGCGGGCGCACCGGCACGGCGCAGCAGCGCCTTGACGCGGGCTGCCAGTTCGCGCGGGCTGAACGGTTTGGTCAGGTAGTCGTCGGCGCCCAGTTCCAGTCCCAGCACGCGGTCGAGCTCTTCGCCACGCGCGCTGAGCATCAGCACCGGCGTGGCACGCGGCGTGCCGGGTGTTCCGGGCGCGGCCGGGGTGTTGCGCACCTGCTGCAGCAGGTCCAGCCCACTGCCATCGGGCAACCCCACATCGAGCACCAGCAGGTCGAACGCCCGGGCCTGCACTTGCTGGCGGGCGTCCCGCAGGAGCAGGCTGTGCGTCACGGCCAGGCCATCGCGTTCGAGTGTGTACACCACCGTGCGGGCGATGGCCGGGTCGTCTTCCAGCAACAGCAATCGCGCAGTCAAGGGTGCTTACCTCGCTCCGAGAATGGGAAACAGCTTGCCCAGGCCCTCGGCCATCACCTCTACGGCAAGTGCCGCCAGGATCAGGCCCATCAGCCGCGTCATCACGTTGATGCCTGTTTTGCCCAGCACGCGGGCAATGGGATCGGCGAGCGAAAAACACAGGGCCGTGGCGAGCGCAATCACCACGCCGTAGCCCACCAGCGCCGCGTGCTGCCAGAAAGTTTGCGCCCGGTCGGCGTAAATCACCACGGTGGACATGCTGGCAGGCCCGGTGAGCAGGGGAATGGTGAGGGGCACCACGGCAATGCTGCTGCCTGCGGCGGCTTTCTCGGCGCCTTCTTCGAACTCGTGTGTGTGGGGCTTGGCCTCAGCCGGCTGTGCGTTGAGCATGTTCATGGCGCTGATCAGCAGCAACATGCCTCCGCCCACCTGAAAGCTTTGCAGTGAGATGTTGAAGAACTCCAGAATCTGCAGACCCAGCAGGGCACACGCTGCAATCACGCAAAACGACGCCAGGGCCGCGGTGCGGATGGTGCGCCGACGCTGATCGCTGGAAAACCCCTGGGTGTAGTGGATGAAAAACGGCACGATAGCCAGCGGGTTCACGATGGCCAGCAAGGTGATGAGGGGTTTCAGATCCATCGGTGGCCTTCGAAAATGCGCGTGGGGGTGGTGCGGGTGGTACGGGTGGCATCTGGCAGCCGCCACGCGCGGGCCATGGCCGCCCGGATGCGGCGGCCTGCGCGGGTGACAACAACCACTTTGAGCACAACCGGTCTCCTGCAAGAATGGGGTGCATTACAGCATCCCGGCACCGGGCCGGAGTGCATTCGAGGGTGGCGGTGGTGTCTTTGCACCACAGGTTTTCTTCTCAAGGAGCAATTGCATGGGCCAGTTTGTCAATCTGACGTCGCAGGACGGTTTTGTGGTGCCCGCCTGGGTCGCCCAGCCCGACGGAGCGCCGCGTGGCGCCGTGGTGGTGCTGCAGGAGATCTTCGGTGTCAATTCGCACATCCGTGCGGTGGCCGACCGTTTCGCGGCGCGTGGCTATCTGGCAGTGGCCCCCGCCACCTTTGCGCGCGTGCAGCCCGATGTGGACCTGGGCTACAGCGAGGCTGACATGGGCGTGGGCTTTGGCTTCAAGACGGCGGTGGAGGCACTGCCCGGCGCCGGTGCCATGCCCGACATCCAGGCTGCCATCGATTACGCCGCGCAGCACGGTGGCGGCAAGGTGGGCATTGTGGGTTTTTGCTGGGGAGGCCTGCTGGCCTGGCGCTCGGCCTGCAGCCTCAAGGGCCTGTCGGCGGCGGCGTGCTACTACGGCGGCGGCATGACCACGGCAGACGAAGTGGCGCGCCAGCCCCAGGTGCCGGTGCTGGCACATTTTGGCCAGCACGACCACTGGATTTCGGTGGACAGCGTGCAGGCTTTTGCGCGCGCGCACCCCGATGTGCAGGTGCATGTGTACGACGCCGACCATGGCTTCAACTGCGACCAGCGCGGGTCGTATGACGAAGCCTCGGCACTGGTGGCGCGCGACCGCACCCTGGCCTTCTTTGCAAAGCACGTGGGGTAGACCGGCATTGCCGGGTCGCCGGGCCGCTGGTGCGCGTCAGGCCGTGCGTTGCGGGTGGGCGATGCCGGTGTGGTGGGCCGCCTGCGTCGGCTCACTGCCCGCTGGTGCGCGCCAGGTAGCGCTTGCGCCAGAACAGCGCCACCAGCCCTGTGGCAATCGCCGTCATGGTGCCCAGCGCCCACCAGAATCCGTCTTGTTTGTGGATCAGCGGAACGAACTCGAAATTCATGCCGAAGATGCCCGCGATCAGGTTCAGCGGCAAAAACACCGCGGTCAGTGCGGTGAGTGTGCGCATGATGTCGTTGGTGCGGTTGCTCTGCACCGAAAAGTGCATCTGCACGGCCGTTTCGGTGCTTTGCTCGAGGCGCCGCACATGGTGCACCACGCGCTCGATGTGTTCGAGCACGTCGCGGCTGCGCACCTTGAGCAGGTCCAGGTCACGCTGGCCGGCGCTGCTGTCGGGTACGGCCCAGGTTTCCAGTTCGTCGATCCAGTTTTGCACGGCGGTGCGCTGGTCTTCGCAGATCTCGTCGAGCTGGTGCAGCGACAGGCGTGCTTCCAGCAGCGAGTTCCAGTTCACAAAGCGCGCCCGGGGCTTGAGCAGCTCGTTTTGCCAGTGATCGAGCTGGCGCGTGAGGTCGCGGCGCAGGTCCAGGTAGCCATCCACCATCAGGTTGACGACGCGCAGCATCAGGTCGGCGGTGCTGGACGGCTGCCGTACACCGGGTGCCGGGCTGGCGCGGCCCTCGTGCAGATCGGTGGAGGCGGTGGCCAGCAGGCGCGCGGCGTAGGCATCGCGCACGGTGCAGTCGGTGGGGTGCACCGACAGCAGCACATGGTCAAACATGGCAAACCCCACCGGGCTGGTGTCGATGCGGCGCAGCACCGGTGGCCCGCTTTGCCGCACGGGCGCTGCCGCCGTCGCATCCTGTGGCGGGTCCGTTGGGGCGGCCCGGGCCGGCATGGCGGCCAGGCGGCGAAACACCAGGAGGTCGTACTGCGAGGTGTAGTCGTAGTGCGAGGGCAGCTGCGCATTCAGCAGGTCTGAGACATGCAGGTCCACCAGTTGCAGACCGGTGATGCCTTGTAGTGAGGCCTGGATCTGCCCCAGCTGTGTGCTGAAGACGGTGCGTGCGCAAGACACCCAGAAAAAGCCCTGGCTGGGTGGCTGGCTCGGCAGCGCGTTCAGCTCGATCGCGCCGCCGGCGTGGATGTGGAAGATGCGCATGCCGCTCAATTTATGATGAAAATGGCCACTGGCGCTTATTGGATAAGCGTCAATAGCTATTATTTTAGGAGCAAACGCGCGGCGTCTCGGGCAAAATAGGTCAGCACGCCGTCGGCCCCTGCACGTTTGAAGGCCAGCAGGCTTTCCATCATCACGGCATCGTGGTCGAGCCAGCCGTTGGCGGCGGCGGCCTTGATCATGGCGTATTCGCCGCTCACCTGGTAGGCGAACGTGGGCACGCGGAACTCGTCTTTCACGCGGCGCACGATGTCCAGGTAGGGCATGCCGGGCTTGACCATCACCATGTCGGCGCCTTCGGCGATGTCCAGCGCCACTTCGCGCAAGGCCTCGTCGCTGTTGCCCGGGTCCATCTGGTAGACGAACTTGTTGCTCTTGCCCAGCGCGCCGCGCGTACCCACGGCGTCGCGGAAGGGGCCGTAAAACGCGCTGGCGTATTTGGCGCTGTAGGCCATGATGCGGGTGTGGATGTGGCCCTGCACCTCAAACGCCTCGCGGATCGCGCCGATGCGCCCGTCCATCATGTCGCTGGGCGCCACGATGTCCACGCCCGCTTCGGCGTGGGTGAGGGCCTGGCCGGTGAGGATCTCCACCGTTTCGTCATTGATGATGTAGCCGGTGTCGTCGAGCACGCCATCCTGGCCGTGGCTGGTGTAGGGGTCGAGCGCCACGTCGGTCATCACGCCCAGGTCAGGAAACTCTTTTTTCAGCGCCCGCACCACGCGCGGGATCAGGCCGTCGGGGTTGAGCGCCTCCTTGCCGTCGGGTGTTTTGAGGGCGGGGTCGATGGCCGGGAACAGCGCCAGCACCGGAATGCCGAGCTTCACGCAGTCTTCGGCCACCGGCAGCAGCAGATCCAGGCTCAGGCGGTCCACGCCGGGCATGGACGCCACGGCCTCGCGCTGGTTCTGGCCCTCGTGCACGAACACGGGATAGATCAGGTCGTGGGGCGTGACGGCGTGCTCGCGCACCAGGTTGCGGGTAAAGCTGTCACGGCGCAGGCGGCGTGGGCGGCTTTGCGGAAAGGGGGTGGGGCTGGAGAGGTGCATGGCGGAATTATGAAGCCCCCTGCGTCGCTTCGTCCCGCCCCACGGGACGGCGGCCGGGGCGGCGCTGTGGTGAGTGGCGCTGCAAAAAAAGGCGGCCGTGGCCCGGCGGACGTGCCGGGCTGGTGCGGGTTGGCCGTGGCCGTGCGCGCAGGCCCTTAAACTGCGGGCATGCTCTGGATCAAAGCCCTTCACATCGTTTTCGTGGCCAGCTGGTTTGCCGGCCTTTTCTATCTGCCGCGCATCTTCGTCAATCTGGCGATGGTGGCGCCCGGCTCGGTGGCCGAGCGCGACCGACTGGTGCTGATGGCACGCAAGCTGTTGCGCTTCACCACGCTGCTGGCAGTGCCGGCCGTGGCGCTCGGCCTGTGGCTGTGGCTGGGCTATGGCATCGGCTGGGGGCCGGGCAATGGCTGGATGCACGCCAAGCTGGCCGTGGTGGTGCTGGTGATTGGCTACCACCACGCCTGCGCCGTGCTGCTGCGCAAGCTCATCGCCGGCAGCAGCCGAAAGAGCCATGTGTGGTTTCGCTGGTTCAACGAAGCGCCCGTGCTGATGCTGTTGGTGGCTGTGGTGCTGGTGGTGGTCAAGCCGTTCTGACACCCTGGGGCCGCGCCGGTGTACAAGACCTCTGCCTGGCCGCTTGCGCTGATCCATGCAGCGCTGATTGTTTTTGCCAGCCTGTTCCCCTTTGACGGCTGGCGCGATCAGGGCATCGATCCCTGGATTTTTTTGTCGGCCCCATTGCCGCCGCCGTACTGGACGGGGTTTGATGTCGCCGTCAACGTGGCGGGTTACGTTCCCCTGGGTTTTTTGCTGGCGCTGGCGCTGCTGCGCTGGGGGCACGAGCGCTGGGCGGTGCTGCTGGCAGCGCTGGCGGGCGCTTTGCTGTCGCTGCTGATGGAATACCTGCAGATCTATCTGCCCCGGCGTGTGCCCTCCAATCTGGACGTTCTGCTCAACGCCATCGGCGCGCTCGCGGGGGCGTGCGCGGCAGCGCTGCTGGAGCGCTGGGGAGCCATCGACCGCTGGAGCGATTTCCGCGCCCGCTGGTTTGTGCAGGATGCGCGCGGAGCACTGGTGCTGCTGGCGCTGTGGCCCATGGCGCTGTTGTTTCCGGCGGCCGTGCCTTTTGGCCTGGGCCAGGTGCTGGAGCGGCTGGAGCTGGGCCTTGAAGACATGCTGGCCGACACGCCCTTTCTTGGCTGGTTGCCGGTGCGCGACGTGCCACTGGAGCCCTTGTCCCCGGGCGGCGAGCTGCTGTGCGTGACGCTGGGGCTGCTGATCCCCTGCCTGCTTGGGTATTGCGTCATTCGCCATGTGGGGCGCCGGGCCCTTTTTGCCCTTGCCGTGGTGGTGGTGGGCATCGGGGTGACGGCCCTGTCGGCGGCTTTGAGCTGGGGGCCTTTGCACGCCTGGGGCTGGCTGGGTTTGCCCACGCGTGTGGGGGTGTGGGCTGCGCTGGCGCTGGCGGCGATGCTGCTGGCTTTGCCGCGGCGCGCCAGTGCGGCGGTGCTGCTGCTGGCATTGGCGTGGCACCTGGGGCTGCTCAACCAGGCGCCCACCAGTGCCTATTTTGCCCAGACGCTACAAATCTGGGAGCAGGGGCGGTTCATCCGATTTTTTGGCCTGGGCCAGTGGGTCGGCTGGCTGTGGCCTTATGCCGCACTGGCGTATGTGTTCTTTCGGGTGTCGCGCCGGGAGCCGAAAAACTAGAATGTCCCCATGAGCGACACCCCCTCCACACCCGCCGCAGCGCCTGGCTATTTCGCCCGCCACATCTTTTTTTGCCTGAACGACCGTGCCAACGGCGAAAACAGTTGTGCCCACCACGGCGCCCAGGAGGCGTTTGATCGGTGCAAAGATCAGGTCAAGGCCGCTGGGCTGGCGGGCCCCGGCAAGGTGCGGGTGAACAAGGCGGGCTGCCTGGACCGCTGCGCAGCCGGCCCCGTGGCTGTGGTGTACCCCGAGGGAACCTGGTATTCCTATGTAGATGCCAACGATGTGGATGAAATCGTGGAATCGCACCTCAAGAACGGCAAGATCGTCCATCGCCTGGTCACGCCGGCAGAACTGGGGCGCTGAGCGCTGCTCTGTGTGTTTTGAGTGTTTTTGGCGTCTGGCGCTTATGTGATAAGCGCTATTTGCTATTAAATAAGTAGTAAACCTTGAATGTACAAACCGAACGCCTGACGCTGAGCGGCGCCGCAGGAGCCATCGAGGCAGCCCGCGATGCAGCGTCCCTGCCCGACGGCGCGGCCCCCCGTGGCGTGGCCATCCTGGCCCATCCCCATCCACTGTTTGGCGGCACCATGGACAACAAGGTGGTGCAGACCCTGGCGCGCGCCTTCACCCAATGCGGCTGGACGACGGTGCGGTTCAACTTCCGGGGTGTGGGCGCCAGCGCCGGCGTACACGACGAGGGGCGCGGCGAGCTGCAGGATCTGCTGGCCGTGGTGCAGCAGGTGGCGCCCCAGGGCCCGATAGCGCTGGCAGGTTTCTCGTTTGGCGCTTTTGTCACCAGCCACGCACTGGCCGCCTTGTGGGGCGAGCGCGAGGTGGCGCAGGCGGTGCTGGTTGGCACCGCAGCAAGCCGCTTCACCGTGGCCCCCGTGCCGCCCGAAGCCCATCTGCGCACGCTGGTGCTGCATGGCGAGCTCGACGACACCGTGCCGCTGTCGGCAGTGCTCGACTGGGCACGGCCCCAGATACTGCCTGTCACAGTCGTCCCCGGTGGCGGCCATTTCTTTCACGGACAATTGACCCTGCTGAAGAATCTGGTGGTGCGCCACCTCCAGTCTGGGCGGTGAAGCCTGGGCCGTTGCGGGTGCTGCGCGCGCCAGGCGGCGTTTTCAGGCTTCACCTTTTGTGTTTTTTTATCCCCGGGCCTTGCGCCCCATTTTTCTGCCCCATGAAACGAATCCTGCCCGCACTGCGATCCCTGGCCCTTTTTGCTGCGGTCGCGCCCGCCGCTTTCTGGGCCCACGCCCAGGCGCCCCAGCCCCCCGAGATTGCCGCACGCACCTACATGCTGGTCGATGTGACGGCCAACCAGGTGTTGGCGGCCAAAGACATTGATGCGCCGGTTGAGCAGGCCTCGCTCACCAAGCTCATGACGGGCTATCTGGTGTTTGATGCGCTGCGCGCCAAGAAGGTCACGCTGGACCAGAAGCTCCCCGTGAGCGTGCGCGCCTGGAAGATGCCCGGCTCGCGCATGTTCATCGACCCCAAGATGCAGGTGCCGGTGGACGATCTGCTCAAGGGCATGATCGTACAGTCGGGCAACGACGCCACCATGGCGCTGGCCGAAGGCGTGGGCGGCACGGTCGAGAATTTCGTCAAGCTCATGAACGACCAGGCGCAGGCCCTGGGCATGAAGGGCACGGTCTACAAGAACCCCGAGGGGTTGACGGAACCCGGTCACACCACCACGGCGCGTGACCTGGCCACCCTGGCGACCCGGCTCATGCAGGACTTCCCGGAGTTCATGCATTACTACGCCACCAAACAATACAGCTACCCCGGCACGCCCGCATCCAACGGCAACAACCGCAACATGCTGCTGTTCCGCGATCCCACGGTGGACGGCCTCAAGACCGGTCACACCGCTGCTGCCGGTTACTGTCTGGTAGCCACCTCCAAGCGCGATTTCCCCAACGTGGGGCAGCGCCGCCTGCTGTCCATCGTGCTGGGCGCCGCCAGTGAGAACGCCCGCGCCAACGAAAGCCAGAAGCTCCTGAACTGGGGCTACACCGCCTTTGATGCCGTCAAGCTGTTCGATGCGGGCCAGCCCGTGGCCACGCCCGCAGTGTGGAAGGGTACAGAAAGCACCATCCGGATCGGCCGCGCTGAGGCCATCGTGGTGGCTGTGCCTTCGGGCAGCGCCGGCAAGGTCACCACCCAGATCGTGCGCCAGGACCCATTGGTGGCGCCCTTCACCAAGGGCCAGGCGATTGGCTCGCTCAAGGTCGTGCTGGGCGACCAGCCGCTGACCGAAGTGCCGCTGGTGGCGCTGGATGGCGTCGAGCAGGCGGGTGTTCTGGGCCGGGCCTGGGATGCGATCCGGTTGTGGATCAAGTAACCGCATTGTGCTGTCGGTCATCAAAAAAGATAGCTGTCAGCGCTTAACCCATAAGCGCCAAGCATCAATTTGACGGTAGTTTCTGTCAATCAGATGGATGTAGCAGTGGCAGGGCCGAGCTCTACGGGGCTTGCCCGTTGAGGTCTGCCCTGCTACATTAGAAGGCTTTTCGGAATTTCCGAAGGGATTCACGTTTTCGCTTTCACGAAGCATTTCACGTTTAGGGACGTATTCATGCCAACCATTAACCAGCTCGTGCGTCAGGGGCGTCAGGTCGAAACGACCAACTCCAAAAGCCCTGCGATGCAAAACTCTCCACAGCGCCGTGGCGTGTGCACCCGTGTGTACACCACGACGCCTAAGAAGCCTAACTCCGCTCTGCGGAAGGTCGCCAAGGTTCGCCTGACCAATGGCTTTGAAGTCATTTCCTACATCGGCGGCGAAGGCCACAACCTGCAGGAACACAGCGTCGTGCTGGTTCGCGGCGGTCGTGTCAAGGACTTGCCCGGTGTGCGTTACCACATCGTGCGCGGTTCGCTCGACTTGCAAGGCGTGAAAGACCGCAAGCAGTCGCGCTCCAAGTACGGTGCGAAGAAGCCAAAGGCCAAATAAGCCTGCGGTTGATCGATATAAAAGGTGCTGTTTCCCGCGTGGCGCGGTGATGCAGCGTAGTGACCCCAAGCGCAAATGTCTGCGTGGGTCGAGTAAGTGGGAGTCCTGAATGGCTCTCGCGGTGTCTGAAAAGATGCCAACTGAAGCAAGAATGAGGTGAAAAAATGCCACGTCGTCGCGAAGTCCCCAAACGTGAAATCCTGCCGGATCCAAAGTTCGGCAATGTAGAGCTGTCCAAATTCATGAACGTGATCATGGAAGGCGGCAAGAAGGCTGTTGCAGAGCGCATCATTTATGGTGCCCTGGAACTGATCGAGAAGAAGCACCCTGATAAAGACCCTCTGGAAGCTTTCACTGTTGCCATCAACAACGTCAAGCCCATGGTCGAAGTCAAATCCCGCCGCGTCGGTGGTGCCAACTACCAGGTGCCTGTCGAAGTGCGTCCCGTGCGTCGCCTGGCTCTGTCGATGCGCTGGATCAAGGAAGCCGCCCGCAAGCGTGGCGAAAAGTCCATGGCCCAACGCCTGGCCAACGAACTGCTCGAGGCCACTGAAGGCCGTGGCGGCGCCATGAAGAAGCGTGACGAAGTGCACCGCATGGCCGAAGCCAACAAAGCATTCAGCCACTTCCGCTTCTAAGTCGACGAACCGCTCTCGTCGTCCTTCGCAAGGCTGCCGGCATTTTTGCCTGCAGCCTTGTGGCGATTGAGGCGGTCACAAAATTGACGGGTTGCAGCGTCAGAATGCTGGGCCCGCCCCCGAATAACACGAACCATCCAAGGATCCACCATGGCTCGCAAGACTCCCATCGAGCGCTACCGCAATATCGGTATCTCGGCCCACATTGACGCTGGCAAGACCACGACCACCGAACGTATTCTTTTCTACACCGGCGTGACCCACAAGCTGGGTGAAGTGCATGACGGTGCTGCCACCACGGACTGGATGGAGCAAGAGCAAGAGCGTGGCATCACGATCACTTCCGCTGCCGTGACCTGCTTCTGGAGGGGCATGGACCTGTCCTACCCTGAGCACCGCTTCAACATCATCGACACCCCGGGTCACGTGGACTTCACGATTGAAGTCGAGCGTTCCATGCGCGTGCTCGATGGCGCCTGCATGGTGTACTGCGCTGTGGGCGGCGTGCAGCCCCAGTCGGAAACCGTGTGGCGCCAGGCCAACAAGTACAAGGTGCCCCGTCTGGCCTTTGTGAACAAGATGGACCGCACAGGCGCCAACTTCTTCAAGGTCGTCGAGCAGATGAAGCTGCGCCTGAAGGCCAACCCTGTGCCCGTCGTGATCCCGATCGGTGCCGAAGACAAGTTCCAGGGCGTGGTTGATCTGCTCAAGATGAAGGCCATCATCTGGGACGAAGCCTCGCAAGGCATGAAGTTCGAGTACCAGGAGATCCCCGCCGACCTGGTGGAAACCGCCAAGGAGTGGCGCGAGAAGATGGTGGAAGCGGCAGCCGAAGCCACTGAAGAGCTGATGAACAAGTACCTGGAAGAAGGTGACTTGAGCGAAGAGGAAATCAAGGCGGGTCTGCGCCAGCGCACCATTGCCACCGAAATCCACCCGATGCTGTGCGGCACCGCCTTCAAGAACAAGGGCGTGCAACGCATGCTGGACGCCGTCATCGACTATCTGCCGGCACCGACGGACATTCCGGACGTGGCGGGTACCGACGAAGATGAAAACCCAGTCACCCGCAAGGCTGACGACGGCGAAAAGTTCTCGGCACTGGCGTTCAAGCTGATGACCGACCCGTTTGTCGGTCAGCTGACCTTCGTGCGCGTCTATTCGGGCGTTCTGACCAAGGGCGACACCGTCTTCAACTCGGTCAAGGGCAAGAAAGAGCGTATTGGCCGTATCGTGCAGATGATGGCCAACGACCGCGTCGAAGTCGATGAAATCCGCGCCGGCGACATCGCTGCCTGTGTGGGTCTGAAAGACGTGACTACCGGTGAAACGCTGAGCGACATCGACTCACCGATCATTCTGGAGCGCATGGTGTTCCCCGAGCCTGTGATCACGCAGGCTGTCGAACCCAAGACCAAGGCCGACCAGGAAAAGATGGGCATCGCGCTGCAACGCCTTGCTGCCGAAGATCCATCCTTCCGCGTGAAGACCGACGAAGAATCGGGCCAGACGCTGATCGCCGGTATGGGCGAGCTGCACCTGGAAATCATCGTGGACCGCATGAAGCGCGAGTTCGGCGTGGAAGCCAACGTGGGCAAACCTCAGGTGGCTTACCGCGAAACCATCCGCAAGACGGTGGACGAAGCCGAAGGCAAGTTCGTGCGCCAGTCGGGCGGCAAGGGCCAGTATGGCCATGTTGTGCTCAAGATCGAACCCAACGAAGCCGGCAAGGGCATCGAGTTCGTCGACGCCATCAAGGGCGGTGTGGTTCCTCGCGAATTCATCCCGGCCGTGGAAAAGGGTATCAACGAAGCCGTCACGCAAGGCGTACTGGCCGGCTACCCGGTGGTCGACGTCAAGGTCACGCTGCACTTCGGTTCGTACCACGATGTGGACTCGAACGAACTCGCGTTCAAGATGGCTGCCATCTTCGGTTTCAAGGAAGGTTGCCGCAAGGCCAACCCCGTGATTCTGGAGCCCATGATGGCCGTGGAAGTGGAAACGCCTGAAGACTACGCCGGTAACGTGATGGGCGATCTGTCCTCGCGTCGCGGCATGGTGCAAGGCATGGAAGACATTCCTGGCGGCGGCAAGGCCATCAAGGCCGAAGTGCCACTGTCGGAAATGTTCGGCTACTCGACCACGCTGCGTTCCGCAACGCAAGGTCGCGCCACCTACTCGATGGAATTCAAGCACTACAGCGAAGCACCGCGCAATGTGTCGGAAGCCATCATGGCTGCGCGCTCCAAATAAGTCCTGGGGGCAATGCCAGCTTCGCTGTTGTGTCCCCATCGACTTTGCTGAAAAGGCCGTGGGCGCTTATCCAGTAAGCGTTAGTGGCTATAAACTTAGTAGCAAATTATTTTTGCAATCTGCGATCCGGTGCCGCCCCGTTGCCTGTGCAGGGCGAATCAGCAACCGGATGCAGACGTTAAACCAATACACAGGCATCGCTCTTTGGAGAATTAAAAATGGCAAAAGGTAAGTTTGAACGCACCAAGCCCCACGTCAACGTGGGCACCATCGGTCACGTGGACCATGGCAAGACCACACTGACGGCGGCCATCGCCACGGTGCTGTCGGC
>QLTU01000045.1 GCA_003268905.1 Acidovorax defluvii | reverse complement strand
TCGACGAGATGAATGCCCAACCCGTTCGCTTCCAATGGAAGAGCTTCGACTTCCAAATGGCTGAAACGTAAAGCTTTTGCGGAAACGATGTACTAGTTCCGCTTCCAAGTCCTGCGCAAGAGGCGCCCGCCAAGGGAAACTTCTTGCCGCAGCACAAGAAGCGTTGCCAAATGTTTCGGTGATACTCGCTACGCCGTTTTTGTTCGTGCCCTTGCGTTTGCTTTTTCATGCACCACACCATTTTTGACACGCCGGTGGTCAACACGCTGCTGCGCGTGGTTTCGCAAGCCACCCTTCGCCTGACCGGCTGGACCATCGAAGGCAGCCTGCCAGCCCATGCCGCCAAGAGCGTGCTGATTGCCGCGCCCCACACCAGCAACTGGGATCTGCCCTATACGCTGATGCTGGCTTTCTCGCTGCACCTGCGGGTGTACTGGATGGGCAAGCAAAGTCTGTTTCGGGCGCCTTTTGGCGGGGTGATGCGCTGGCTGGGCGGGATTCCGGTGAACCGGGAGCAGTCGAGCAACCTGGTGGCCAGCTCGGCGCAGGCCATGCGCGCCGCCAAAGGGCCCATGCAATTGATCGTGCCGCCCGAGGGTACGCGCGGCAAGACGCGGCACTGGAAAACCGGCTTTTACTTCATCGCCCAAGAAGCCGGCGTGCCCATCGTGCTGGCGTTTGTTGACTATGGCCGCAAGGTGGGAGGCCTGGGCCCGGTGTTCGAGCCCACGGGAGACCTGGAGCGCGACATGGCCGACATCAAGGCGTTTTATGCGCCCATCAAAGGCAAGAATGCCGATCAGTTCGAGACCTGATGCAGGAGCGGGATGTTCCTGATTTTTGCATCAAATTGGCCTCTGGCCCTTTGCCAATAAGCGCAAGCAGCTATCAAATTTAAATCGCTTTATCAGCGTGCTGAAGGCGCCGGCTTCTGGTACATGCCCTCGATGGCCTGTGCAAAGTGCAGCATCAGGTTGTTGCGCTTGAGCTTGAGCGTGGGCGTCATGAAGGTGTTTTCGATGGTCCAGGGCTCCAGCGTCAGGTGCACGGCGCGCGGCACGGCGTAGCGGGGGAAACTGGCGGTGTTCTTTTCGATGCGCGCCAGCACGGCGCGTTGCACGCTGGGGTGGTGCAGGCTGGTGGCCTCTTGCGGGTTCAGGCCCAGGTCGGCGGCAAGGCGCTGCCATTCGTCGTGCTTGATCACCGCCACGCAGGCAATGAAGGGCCGGTTTTCGCCCACCACAAACGCCTGCTCCAGCGCCGGGTCGGCCAGCACGGCCAGTTCCAGATCACCCGGAGGCACCTTTTCGCCGGTGGAGGTGACGATGATTTCCTTGATGCGGCCCCGGATGTAGATGCGCCCGTTGATGATTTCTGCCTGGTCGCCCGTGCCCAGCCAGCCGTCGGCGCTCAGGATTTTGGCGGTGTCTTCGGGACGATTCCAGTAGCCCTTCATCACGATGGGGCCACGCACCTGCAGCTCGCGGTTGTCGCCAATGCGCACCTCCACACCGGGCAGGGCGCGGCCCACGCAGGCGGGGTCGTTGTCGTCCGGGGAATTGGCCGACACCACGGGTGCGGTTTCGGTCATGCCGTAGCCCTGCACCAGATGCAGGCCCAGCCCCAGAAAGCACTTGGCAATAGTGGGTGACAGCGGGGCGCCACCGCTCACGGCCACGCGCACGCGGCCGCCAAACTGCGCTAGCAGCGGCTTGGCCACCAGCGCTTGCAGCAGGGGCCAGGGCAGGGCGGCCATCCAGCCGGCGGCCTTGTTGTCGTCGGCCTGGGGCGCTGGCAGGCCCTGGGCGACACAAAAGCGCGCCCAGCCTTTGTTTTGCGCCGCTTCGTACAGCTGCATCTTCCAGGGCGTGGGCGAGAGCTTTTCGAGCAGCTTGGCGTGGACCCGTTCGTAAATGCGGGGCACCGACACCAGTACCGTGGGCCGCACCGTTTTCAGGTCTTCGGCCAGCAGCGGCACCGAGCGTGCATAGGCCACGCAACTGCCCGCTGCAATCGGCAGGTAATAGCCGCCCGTGCGCTCAAACGTGTGCGACAGCGGCAGGAACGACAGGAACACGTCGTCCACTGTGGGAACGATGCGTTGGAGCACCGCTTTCACGTCGCTGACCACGTTGCGGTGCGTGAGCATCACGCCCTTGGGCTTGCCGGTGGTGCCCGAGGTATAGACGAGGGCGGCCAGGTCCTCGGGGCCGGGTGGCGTGGGTGCAGGCAGCTCAGCGGCGCGGGGCGCGCTGGCCAGCCATTGCGCCAGCGTGCCAACGGCCGGGCCGTCGGCGGTGGCGGCACAGGTGTGGACCTCGCCATCGTCGTCCATGATGACCACCGCGCGCAATGCCGGAAACGCCGTGCCTACGGCCCGGATGTTCTCCCAGTGCTCGGCCTGGCCCACGATGAGCATGGATGCTTCGCAGTCGGCCAGGATGTAGGCAATGCTGCCTGGGTTGTCGATGGCGTGCAGGGGCACCGGCACGCAGCCTGTGGCCAGCGTGGACTGGTCTGCACACATGGCGTTCAGGCCGTTGGGCAGCAGGATGGCCACGCGGGCGGCAGTGGGCAGCTGCGTGGCAACCATGGCTTGCGCCCATTGCGCCACACGCTGTGCGGCTTGCTTCCAGGTCAGGTGGACCCAGTCATGCGTGGTGGGATCAAAAGCACGGTAGGCCTGTGCGTCGGGGGTGTGGGCAACACGGTAGGCGAGGAGCTGGGGCAGCGTTTCGACGCGGGCAAGGTCGGGTGCGAAGGAGGTCATCGAGAGGTGTGCTGAATCGAGAACATGCCGCATGGGGGCCGGTTCTGCGGGAAAACCCGGAGGATCATACCGACACATCTGCGGACACCGCGCAACCATGCAGACGCGCATGACGACGGTCAATGACCGTTGCTGCAACCGCGCGAGGCACGGCCCCGTTCAGCGCCGGCATTTACGTGACAGACACGTTTGTATCAATACCGCTTCACACGCAGCGCATACAGTGCAGGGCACATTCAGGGGGGAGCTTTATGCGCAACATCCAACGATTTTTCTGGTTCTATCTTTTCATTCTGACGGGGTTGTGGCTGGTGGCCGACCTGGCGGTCTGGTCTTCACCCGCCAATTTCTTTGCCTGGCGGGCAGTGCTGATGCAATACAGCGGGGTGCTGGGCATCGGTGTCATGAGCGTGGCCATGGTGCTGGCGGTGCGCCCGGTGGTGTTCGAGCCCTATCTCGGCGGCCTGGACAAGATGTACCGCCTGCACAAATGGCTGGGCATCTCGGGCCTGGTGATTTCGGTCTCCCACTGGCTGCTGGCCCAGGGCACCAAGTGGGCCGTGGGCTGGGGCTGGCTGCAGCGCCCCCAACGGGGCCCGCGCGCCGAATTGCTGGATGCGCCCATCCAGCAGTTCTTTCTGAACCAGCGCGGCCTGGCCGAGAGCATTGGCGAGTGGGCCTTCTATGCCGCCGTGCTGCTGATGGTGCTGGCGCTGGTGAAGCGGTTTCCCTACCGGTATTTCTTCAAGACGCACCATCTGCTGGCCGTGGCGTATCTGGCGCTGGTGTGGCACTCGGTGGTGTTGCTGAAGTTCGATTACTGGACTGGCGTGCTCGGCCCGCTGATGGCGGTGCTGATGGGCGCGGGCACGGTGGCGGCCCTGATGGTGCTGTTGCGGCGCGTGGCGGTGGGCCGCCAGGTGGTGGGCGAGGTGGCCGCCATACGGCGCCATGAATCGCTGAATGTCGTGGCGGTGGACATCTTGTGCAAGGGCCGCTGGGCGGGGCACGAGTCGGGCCAGTTCGCCTTTGTCACCCTGCACGAGGACGAGGGGCCGCACCCTTACACCATCTCGTCGGCGTGGACGGGCGACGGCCACATCACCTTCATCATCAAGGCGCTGGGCGACTACACCCGCACGCTGAGCGAGCGCGTGCATGTCGGCGACGTCGTCAAGCTGGAGGGGCCGTACGGCCGGTTCACTTTCCAGGGCGCGCAAAAGCGGCAGATCTGGGTGGGCGCCGGGATTGGCATCACGCCGTTCATCTCGCGCATGAAGGCGCTGGCTGCTCAGTCCGATGGCAAGGCCATCGACCTGTTCCACCCTACGGCGGTGTATGACGAGCACGCAATCGGCCTGATGGCCCGCGATGCCGAGGCCGCGGGAGTGCATCTGCATGTGCTGTGGAGCCAGCGCGACGGCCAGCTCAACGCGGCGCGCCTGACCGAACTGGTGCCCGGCTGGCGGGATGCGGATATCTGGTTTTGCGGTCCCGCGCCCTTCGGCCAGTCGCTGAAGAAGGACCTTGGGGCCCTGGGACTGCCAGAGTCCCGCTTCCATCAAGAGTTGTTTCAGATGCGGTAGTCCGCCTTGGCGGGCGTGGCTGCGGCCGCGCCCGCCTGGCGGTCTTGGTCAGGTTGCCGCTTCCAGCCCCTGCGCAAAGTGCGCCTGCATGGCCTTGACAGCCTTTTGCGCATCGCGCGCCACCATGGCGGCCAAAATGGCGCGGTGCTCGTTCAGTGAATCCTCGATGCGCCCCTGCTTGAGCAGCGAGTTGTGGCGGTTGAGCTTCATCACCTTGCGCAGGTCAGCCACCATCTGGCTGCGCCAGCGGTTGTTGGCCAGCTCCAAAAGCAGCATGTGAAAGCGCTCGTTCACGGCAAAAAAGCGGTCGCGCTCTTCTGCAGCGGCCTCCAGCTCGGCATGCAGATCCTGCAACTCTTTCAGTTGTGCCGGGGTGGCGGTGGTGGCCACCACGCCGGCGGCATCGCTCTCCAGCAGGCTGAGCAGGTGGTACACGTCGCGCAGGTCTTTCTCGCTCATCTCGGTCACGTAGGCGCCTCGACGCACCTTCATCGTGACCAGACCCTCGGCGGCCAGCACCTTCAACGCTTCGCGCAGCGGCGTGCGGCTGATGCCAAAGTCTTCCGCAATCTTGAGTTCGTCAATCCAGCTGCCAGGCTCCAGCTCGCGCCGAAAAATGCGCTGACGCAATTGCTCAGCCACTTCAACATACAGGGCGCGGGGCGTGAGGGTGAGGGCAGACATGGGGTGGATTGTAAGCTGGCAAGAATATTTTGAATGAATAATTATGAATGATGTAAACTCGCCGCCACATCGGGGCATGCCCTGAGACCGTCCAACGCCATCTTCGGAGAAGCCTTCGCCATGAGTGACAAACCCCACAGCAACGCGCCCGAGTTCGCCGCTTCTTCGCTGGAAGCCTGGGCCAAGGCCGCCGCCAAATCGGCCCCCGGTGGTGATGTAAGCGCCCTGAACTGGGTCACGCCCGATGGCATTACCGTCAAACCGCTGTACACCGCCGAAGACACCGCCAGCCTGCCCTATGCCAACACGCTGCCGGGCTTCGAGCCCTATCTGCGCGGCCCGCAGGCCACCATGTACGCGGTGCGGCCCTGGACCATTCGCCAGTACGCCGGTTTTTCCACCGCTGAAGAATCCAACGCCTTCTACCGCAAGGCGCTGGCCGCCGGCGGGCAGGGCGTGTCGGTGGCGTTCGACCTGGCCACGCACCGCGGCTACGACAGCGACCACCCGCGCGTGACGGGCGATGTGGGCAAGGCCGGCGTGGCGATCGACTCGGTCGAGGACATGAAGATCCTGTTCGACCAGATTCCTCTCGACAAGGTGAGCGTGTCGATGACCATGAACGGAGCCGTGCTGCCCGTGCTGGCAGGCTACGTGGTGGCGGCAGAAGAGCAGGGCGTGAGCCAGGACAAGCTCTCCGGAACCATTCAGAACGACATTCTGAAAGAGTTCATGGTGCGCAACACCTACATCTACCCGCCCAAGCCGAGCATGCGCATCATTGGCGACATCATTGGCTACACGGCACGCAACATGCCCAAGTTCAACTCGATCTCGATCTCGGGTTACCACATGCAGGAAGCCGGGGCCAACCAGGCGCTGGAACTCGCTTTCACGCTGGCCGACGGCAAGGAATACGTGAAGACCGCCATGGCTTCTGGCCTGGACGTGGACGATTTCGCCGGGCGCCTCTCTTTCTTCTGGGCGATCGGCATGAACTTCTACCTCGAAGTGGCCAAGATGCGCGCCGCGCGCCTGCTGTGGTGCCGCATCATGAAGGAAACCGGCGCCAAGAACCCCAAGAGCCTGATGCTGCGCACGCACTGCCAGACCTCGGGCTGGAGCCTGACCGAGCAGGACCCCTACAACAACATCGTGCGCACCACCATCGAAGCCATGGCGGCGGTGTTTGGCGGCACCCAGAGCCTGCACACCAACGCGCTCGACGAAGCCATTGCGCTGCCCACCGAATTTTCATCGCGCATTGCGCGCAACACGCAGCTCATCATTCAGGAAGAAACCCACATCACCAATGTGGTGGACCCCTGGGCCGGCAGCTACATGATGGAAAAGCTGACGCAAGACATGATGGATGCCGCCTGGAAGATCATCGAAGAAGTCGAAGCCATGGGCGGCATGACCCAGGCCGTGGACAGCGGCTGGGCCAAACTCAAGATCGAAGCCGCCGCCGCTGAAAAGCAGGCGCGCATCGACTCGGGCAAGGACGTCATCGTGGGCGTCAACAAGTACAAGCTGGCCAAGGAAGACCCGGTCGACATCCTGCAGATCGACAACGTCAAGGTGCGCGACGGCCAGATTGAGCGCCTGAAAAATATCAGGGCAAAACGCGACCCAGCCAAGGTACAGCAAGCGCTGGATGCTCTCACTTCTGCAGCAGAAGACGGCAGCGGGAACCTGCTTCATCTCTCCATCCAAGCCATGCGCCTGCGCGCCACCGTGGGCGAGGTGTCGGATGCGCTGGAAAAGGTTTACGGGCGCCATCGCGCCGATACGCAAAAGGTGACCGGTGTGTACGCTGCTGCTTACGACTCTGCCGAAGGCTGGGACAAACTCAAGGCTGAAATCAACGAATTCGCCGAAACCCAGGGCCGCCGCCCGCGCGTGATGATTGCCAAACTGGGCCAGGACGGCCACGACCGTGGCGCCAAGGTGGTGGCCACGGCATTTGCCGACCTGGGCTTTGACGTGGACATGGGTCCGCTGTTCCAGACCCCCGAAGAATGCGCCCGCCAGGCGATTGAAAACGACGTGCACGCGGTGGGCGTAAGCACGCTGGCCGCCGGCCACAAGACGCTGGTGCCCGCCATCATCCAGTCGCTCAAGGACCAGGGCGCCGACGACATCATTGTGTTCGTCGGCGGCGTGATCCCCGCGCAGGACTACGAGCACCTGTACGAAGCAGGCGTGAAGGGCATCTACGGCCCCGGCACCCCCATTCCCGCCAGCGCCAAGGACGTGCTGGAGCAGATTCGCAAGGCAGTGGCGTGAACCCAGGCGCGTTGCTGGAGGGCATGTTGCATGGCAATGCTGCCGTGCAGCGCCGCGCAATGTCCAAAGCCATCACGCTGCTCGAATCGACCCGCGCCGATCACCGCGCGCAGGGCGACGAACTGCTCACAGCGCTGTTGCCCCACGCCGGCAAATCGTTTCGTCTGGGCATCAGCGGCGTGCCCGGCGTGGGCAAGTCCACCTTTATCGAGGCGCTGGGCCTGTATCTCATCGCTCAGGGCCACCGCGTGGCCGTGCTCACCATTGACCCGTCGAGCACCGTCTCGGGCGGCTCCATCCTGGGCGACAAGACGCGCATGGAACACCTGTCGGTGCACGAAAAAGCCTACATCCGCCCCAGCCCCTCCAGCGGCACGCTGGGCGGCGTGGCCGAGAAGACGCGCGAGGCCATGCTGGTCTGCGAGGCGGCAGGCTATGACGTGGTCATCGTCGAGACCGTGGGCGTGGGCCAGAGCGAGATTGCGGTGGCGGGCATGACGGACATGTTTGTGCTGATGCAGCTGCCCAACGCGGGCGACGACCTGCAGGCCATCAAGAAGGGCGTGATGGAGATTGCCGACCTGGTGGTCATCAACAAGGCCGACATCGACAAGAACGCTGCCACGCGCGCCGAGGCGCAGATCACGTCGAGCCTGCGCCTCTTGAGCCAGCACGGCAACCCCGAGAACGCGCACCACGACGAAACGCTGTGGCACCCCAAGGTCGTGCAGATCAGCGCGCTGCTGGGGCAGGGCGTAGACAGCTTCTGGGCCGCCGTCACGCAGTTCCGCCAGCTGCAAACCGCTAACGGCCGCCTGGCCACGCGGCGCGAAAAGCAGGCGCTGGCCTGGATGTGGGAGCGAATCGACGCGGGCCTCAAGCTCGCATTTCGCCAGCATCCGCAGGTCAAAGAGCTGCTGCCCCAGATGCAGGCCGATGTGGCCGCGGGGCGCATTGCGGCATCGACTGCAGCACGAAATCTGCTGCTAGCGCAATCTCATAAAGCGCAAGCAGCTATCAAATAAGTAGCAAATATCACTCTCAAATAGCTATGCACACTAGTCTCGATCTAGGCAGTTGCTGGATCAACGGCCGAACGCTGCGAAAGGCACTGAATTACACAAAGGCCAATCACAGTCTGCCGGTCTTTCAGGCTACCGAGAGGGTGGCTATCGACCCCTACAGGGATGCATATTTGTTAGGCGCTGAATTTCAAAAGCCCTTTCCTTTTTGCACGGGCAATGGGGTTATGGCGACCATCCTGGATGTGGATGCAGTCACGCAGATTTATGAGTTTGGGCTTTTTAAGTGCACAGCTTCCGCGTTTGAAAGTTCCTTGCATTGGATAAAGCAAGACGACACTGCAACGGAAGCGGTAGAAGCTCTAGGGCGTGAGTTACTCGCTGGCGCTTGGAGTAAGTGCTATGAGTTTTCACGCCAAGTTTGTGATTGGGGAGGGGGAGAAAGAGTGTGGGGCAACCTGAATCGCCACTACACAGCGGATGCGCTCCAAAACGAACTTCGCTGCTGGTTTTCTGGAATGGCTGGCAATGACATCGCGGCTATTGAGGGGGGACTGAACATCAAGGGCCTGGGCGTTTCATTCGCCAGCAAACACTTGCGCCTGCTGGATCCAAATCGGTACGCGGTTTTGGATGACGTCTTGTCCCAAGGACTGGGCTTTGCATTAAACCCGGCTGGATATGCACTGTTCATGCACGAACTGAAGCGCTTCCAAGAAAAATACGCTATCTCTCATTCCCTGGCACACATCGAATGGGCCATTTTTGGGCTGGTCCGACAATCGGTGCGAGGCCAGCAACCTTTTATCAAACAGTAGCCACCGAATTCACCAAAGGACGACCATGCAAGACATCCTGGATCAACTGGAGAAAAAGCGTGCGCTGGCACGACTGGGCGGCGGGCAAAAGCGCATTGACGCGCAGCACGCCAAGGGCAAGCTCACGGCGCGCGAGCGCATTGAGCTGCTGTTGGACGACGGCACGTTCGAGGAATGGGACATGTTCGTCGAGCACCGCTGCACCGACTTCGGCATGGAAGACAACAAGATCCCCGGCGACGGCGTGGTCACGGGCTACGGCATGATCAACGGCCGCCTGGTGTTTGTGTTCAGCCAGGACTTCACCGTGTTTGGCGGCGCCTTGAGTGAAACGCACGCCGAAAAGATCTGCAAGGTGATGGACCAGGCCATGAAGGTCGGCGCACCAGTCATTGGCCTCAACGACTCGGGCGGCGCCCGCATCCAGGAGGGCGTGGCCAGCCTGGGTGGCTATGCCGACGTGTTCCAGAAAAACGTGCTGGCCAGCGGCGTGATTCCGCAGATCAGCATGATCATGGGCCCCAGCGCCGGCGGCGCCGTGTATTCGCCCGCCATGACCGACTTCATCTTCATGGTCAAGGATTCGAGCTACATGTTCGTCACCGGGCCCGATGTGGTCAAAACCGTGACGCACGAGGAAGTCACGGCCGAAGAACTGGGCGGCGCCGTGACCCACACCACCAAGAGCGGCGTGGCGGACCTGGCGTTCGAAAACGACGTGGAGGCGCTGATGATGCTGCGCCGCCTGTACAACTACCTGCCGCTGAACAACCGCGAAAAAGCGCCCGTGCGCCCAAGCAACGACCCGGCCGACCGCGCCGACCTGTCGCTCGACACCCTGGTGCCCGACAACGCCAACAAGCCCTACGACATGAAGGAGCTGATCCTCAAGACCGTGGACGATGGCGACTTTTTCGAGCTGCAGCCCGAGTACGCCAAGAACATCCTCATCGGCTTTGCCCGCATGGAAGGCCAGACCGTGGGCATCGTGGCCAACCAGCCGCTGGTGCTGGCCGGTTGCCTGGACATCAAGTCGAGCATCAAGGCCGCGCGCTTTGTGCGCTTCTGCGATGCGTTCAACATCCCGGTCGTCACCTTTGTGGACGTGCCCGGCTTCATGCCCGGCACCAGCCAAGAGTACGGCGGCATCATCAAGCACGGTGCCAAGCTGCTGTACGCATACGCCGAGTGCACGGTGCCCAAGATCACCGTCATCACCCGCAAGGCCTATGGCGGCGCGTACGACGTGATGAGCAGCAAACACCTGCGCGGCGACGTGAACCTGGCCTGGCCCAATGCCGAAATTGCGGTGATGGGCGCCAAGGGCGCGGTGGAAATCATCTTCCGTGAGGACAAGAACGACCCCGTCAAGCTCGCCGCCCGCGAGGCCGAATACAAGCAGCGTTTTGCCAATCCGTTTGTGGCGGGTGCACGTGGCTTTATCGACGACGTGATCTTGCCGCACGAAACCCGCAAGCGCATCTGCCGCTCGCTGGTCATGCTGCAGAACAAGAAGATCGAGAACCCTTGGCGCAAGCACGGGAACATTCCGCTCTGATCGCACAGCAACAAGCGCCATGACTGCCACTGCACGCCCGCACGACGTCACTTTTTCATCCAAGGTGGACGGCTGGATTGCTGCCACTGCCTTGGGTGCAGGCGGTACTTGCTTGGCAACCGCAGGCCCCATGGTCTGGTCCTCTGCATCTGCGGCAGAGGCTGCTGTGTTGAGCGGCGTGGGTCTGCTGACGCTCGGACTGCCCGTCTGGCTGCTGCTGGATACCCGTTACACGGTCACCGCTGACGAATTGCAGGTTCGCAGCGGCCCGTTTCGCTGGCAAATCAAGCTGAGCGAGGTGAAGCAGATATCGCCCTCCCGCAGCTGGTTGTCGTCACCCGCACTGTCGCTGGACCGCGTGCGGGTGCAGTTTGGTGCCGCGCGCAGTGTGCTCGTGTCGCCGCGTGAGAAGCAGCAGTTTGTGGACTGTCTACGCCAGCGCTGCCCCTCTGTTCTGGTTACCGGTTTTTGAAATTTCGTTTGAGGAACTTGTCATGTTCACCAAAATCCTGATCGCCAACCGTGGCGAGATCGCGTGCCGAGTGATTGCAACGGCCAAGAAAATGGGCATCGCCACCGTCGCCGTCTACTCTGATGCCGACAAGGAAGCCCGCCACGTCAAACTGGCCGACGAGGCCGTGCGCATTGGCGCAGCGCCCTCGCGCGAGTCGTACCTGCTGGCCGACAAGATCATCGAAGCCTGCAAGCAGACCGGCGCACAGGCCGTGCACCCGGGCTATGGTTTCCTCTCCGAGAACGAAGCCTTTGCCAAGCGCTGCGAAGACGAGGGCATTGCCTTCATCGGCCCCAAGGCGCATTCGATTGCAGCCATGGGCGACAAGATTGCGTCCAAGAAGCTGGCCAACGAAGCGAAGGTCAACACCATCCCTGGCTACAACGACGCCATCAGCGGCCCTGAGCAGGCGGTAGAGATTGCCAAGGGCATTGGCTATCCCGTGATGATCAAGGCCTCGGCTGGCGGCGGCGGCAAAGGCCTGCGCGTGGCGTTCAACGACAAGGAAGCATTTGAAGGCTTTGCCAGCTGCCAGAACGAAGCCCGCAACAGCTTTGGCGACGACCGCATCTTCATCGAGAAGTTTGTGCAGGAGCCGCGCCACATCGAGATCCAGGTGCTGGGCGACAGCCATGGCAATGTGATCTATCTGAACGAGCGCGAGTGCTCCATCCAGCGCCGCCACCAGAAGGTGATCGAAGAGGCTCCATCGCCCTTCATCAGCGACGCCACCCGCAAGGCGATGGGCGAGCAGGCCGTGCAGCTGGCCAAGGCCGTGAAGTACCAATCCGCTGGTACGGTGGAGTTTGTGGTTGGCAAGGACCAAGACTTCTACTTTCTGGAGATGAACACCCGCCTGCAGGTGGAGCATCCGGTGACCGAATGCATCACCGGCCTGGACCTGGTGGAGCTGATGATCCGCGTGGCGGCGGGCGAGGCGCTGCCGCTTACGCAAGCCGATGTGAAGCGCGACGGCTGGGCCATCGAGTGCCGCATCAACGCCGAAGACCCGTTCCGCAACTTCCTACCGTCCACCGGCCGCCTGGTGCGCTTTCAGCCGCCGGAAGAGTCGATGTTCCAGTCGGACACGGCCAAGAAATTGGGCGTGCGGGTGGACACGGGTGTGTACGAGGGCGGCGAGATCCCCATGTATTACGACTCGATGATCGCCAAGCTCATCGTGCACGGCACCGACCGCAACGACGCCATTGCCAAGATGCGCGCCGCGCTCAATGGCTTCGTGATTCGCGGTATCAGCAGCAACATTCCGTTCCAGGCCGCTTTGCTGGCGCACCCCCGTTTTGTGACGGGCGATTTCAATACCGGTTTTATTGCCGAAAACTACAGCAAGGGTTTTGCGGCCGAAGACGTGCCGCACGACGATCCGCTGTTCTTGGTGGCGCTGGCCGCCTACATGCACCGCCGCTACCGTGCGCGTGCGTCGGGCATCAGCGGTCAGCTGGCCGGGCATGAGGTGCGGGTGGGCGAAGAGTTTGTCGTGGTCACGCTGGGCGCCGAAGGACAGAACCAGCACCATGACGTGACGGTGTCCGACTTTGAAGACAAATCGGGCTCCAGCGCTGTATCTGTGGGCGGTAAGCGCTATCAGATCAGTAGCACCGCCACCCTGGGCCAGATTCGCGTGCAGGGCGCTTGCAATGGCCAGGGCTTCACGGCCCAGGTCGAGCGCGGTGTGGGCAAGAACCCGCTGGCGCTGCGCATTGCGCACAACGGCACGCAGATCGACGCGCTGGTGCTGTCGCCGCTGGGCGCACGGCTGCACAAGCTGATGCCGTTCAAGGCACCACCAGACCTTTCCAGGTTTTTGCTGTCGCCCATGCCCGGCCTGCTGGTCGATGTGGCGGTGCAGCCCGGCCAGAAGGTGCAGGCGGGTGAAAAGCTGGCCGTGATCGAGGCCATGAAGATGGAAAACATCCTCTTTGCTGCGCAAGACGGCGTGGTGGGCAAGATCGTGGCGGGCAAGGGCGAATCGCTGGCGGTGGATCAGGTGATCCTGGAATTCCAGTGATCCCTGCCGAAATCCAACCCGAGGGGGCTTGCCCCCTTTTTTATGAGTGTTTTTGGCCTCTAGCGCTTATGCAGTAAGCGCGAGTAGCTATTGAAATAGAAGTAAAAAACGCTTCAGCCACTGGAGAATTTCCATGATAAACAACACCGTGCAACGCCCTTTCAGGGTGCTGGGTATCCAGCAGGTGGCCATTGGCGGCACCGACAAACAGCGCATGAAAGCCCTGTGGGTGGACATGCTGGGCCTGGAACAGACCGGCACTTTCAAAAGCGAACGCGAGAACGTCGATGAAGACATCCTGGCCATGGGGCAGGGCGCCTTCAAGGTCGAGGTGGACATCATGCAGCCACTGGACATCGATAAAAAGCCTGCGGTGCACACCACGCCACTCAACCACATCGGCCTGTGGATCGACGACCTGGCCGCCGCCGTCGAGTGGCTCACCGCGCAGGGCGTGCGCTTTGCGCCCGGTGGCATCCGCAAGGGCGCGGCGGGTTTTGACATCTGCTTTCTGCACCCCAAGAGCAACGACGAGTTCCCGATTGCGGGCGAGGGCGTGCTGATCGAGCTGGTGCAAGCGCCCCCGGATGTGATCGCCGCGCTCGGCTGAGGCGTTGGCCCTGCTGAACACGGCGCCAGGTCGCATTGTGGTGCCCACAAATCACGCGGCTGAAGCAAACCTTTCGGCACATCAAAGCTGGCTCTGTGAAATCCCTTTGGACGGACAGGAAAAATGGAACGACGACACGAAACAGACCGGCGCAGCGGTCAAGACAGAAGGCAGCAAGAGCAAGGCCCGCCGGCGAGTTTTGAGCAGCGCCGCACCATTGAGGCCCGCCAGCCCGAATTGACGGAGCTGGAACTGAGTGATGAAGAGTTGAAGGCGTTGGGATTCACTCCACCCACCCAACCCATCCAACCCACGTAGCACCGTTTACCCCCGTCAAAATGATGCGGTGGCACTTGTAAGGCGCGATCCGCAGCCTTTTTAACCACCATGAAAACACCGCTCCTGCGCATCGCCTTCGTGCGGTGCGGTCGGGAATTGGTCTGTTTCACCTGATATAAACCGCATCGAATGCTCGCAATGGGGCGATTTTTTCCCCGTTACGCACTCGCTGCCCCCCACCTCAAAGGCCCTTCATGTCCTCTACCGCCACCCCATCCTCCAGCCAGCCCCTGCAAATGCATCGCCGCGTGGCGCCCTCTGCGGCCCAGGGCCCGTGGACGGTTGATGCCATTCAGGCGCTGCTCGACAAGCCCTTGCTGGACTTGCTGTTCGAGGCGCAGACCGTGCACCGCCAGCACTGGCCCGCGGGCGATATCGAGCTGGCCACGCTGCTGTCGGTCAAAACCGGCGGCTGCCCCGAAAATTGTGGCTACTGCCCGCAGTCTGCCGAGTTCGACACCGGCGTGAAGGCCGAAAAGCTGATGGAAGTGGACGAAGTGGTGCGCGCTGCGCAAGCCGCCAAAGACGCCGGCGCCACCCGCTTTTGCATGGGCGCCGCCTGGCGCGCCCCCAAGGACCGTGACATCGAAAAAGTCAGTGCCCTCATTGGCGCCGTGAAAGGCCTGGGCCTGCAGACCTGCGCCACGCTGGGCATGCTCGAATCGCACCAGGCGCAGGCGCTCAAGGATGCGGGCCTCGACTATTACAACCACAACCTCGATACCGCCCCCGAGTACTACACCGACGTGGTCAGCACCCGCGCCTACCAGGACCGACTGGACACCCTGCAGCATGTGCGCAGCGCAGGCATCAGCGTGTGCTGCGGAGGCATTGTTGGCATGGGCGAGGCGCCCGTGCACCGCGCGGGCCTGATCGCCCAGCTGGCCAACCTGCAGCCCTACCCGGAATCGGTGCCCATCAACAGCCTGGTGCGCGTGCCCGGCACCCCGCTGGCCGACAGCGAACCGGTCGATCCGCTGGACTTTGTGCGCGTGATCGCGGTGGCCCGCATCACCATGCCCAAGGCGCGCGTGCGCCTGTCGGCAGGCCGCCAGCAGTTGGGTGATGCGGTGCAGGCGCTGTGCTTCATGGCCGGGGCCAACTCGATTTTTTATGGCGATAAATTGCTGGTGACCGGCAACCCTGATGTGCAAGCCGATGTGCAACTGCTGGCCAAACTGGGCCTGAGCGGCCACCGCATTACTACCACCGAGGCAGATGACCTGCAGGCGCTGTCGCAACCTCAGGGGGCGTGCGCCTGAGCCCGGTGTACCGCATGCGCACAGAAGGGTGAGTGCGATGGATAGTTGCTATTAAAAAAATAGCTGCTTGCGCTTTATCCATAAGCGCTAGCAGCTATTTTTGGGTTCTCTTCTATTTCGGGTGGCGTACAACATTCCCCACTGAGTCCATGGTCAGGCCCTTGCTTTTAGCAGAGGATTGCCCGGCAGGTGGGTAAG
>QLTU01000044.1 GCA_003268905.1 Acidovorax defluvii | reverse complement strand
AAGCGCCTGTGGGGATTCACCAAGGTGCGCTACCGCGGGCTTCAGAAGAACGCCACGCGGGCGTTCACGGCCTTGGCGCTGGCCAACATTTACCTTGCCCGGGGGCAATTGCCGGGACAGGTGCGCCTGTAGGGGCTTGAAGGGGGCTCAAAGGCTCCCGAAACAGGCTCTGTGGGGCAAAGTTCGGCATCTTTGCGGGCCATTTGGCATTCAATTGGCTGTGCGTTGGAGTTGACGCTACTTGATCAGCATTGTCTTAATGCCCAGCAACACGCCGGCTGGCATTGCCCAGGCGGTGGCGCACCTGCGCAGCAACTACCCTCTGCACACCTCAACGCGGGCTTATGCAGAAAGGTTCAGCTGGTCGGACACCACGGCGGAAAAAGTGCGGATTTACAGCCGCTTGAGCCAGCAACCTGCATCAGCGCATTGAGCTCTTATGGCATTTGAACTTGCAACCGCCCTTATTGGGCATGCAAGACAAGCCATCAAAAGCAAATCAAATCTTGCGCAAGTGGCCGCGCCGGTTCCCGTTCTGTCGGGCTAACCGCAGCAGTCGCCGCTGGCTCGGTTGGGAGTTGGCGCGCTCGGTGGGGCTCCTGCGGCACCGCTGCAGCACGATGCTGCGCTACGGTTCGATGGCGATGCCGGCGCAAGCATCTGGCTGGCTGCCATCAACCCTGCCTGGATGAACTGCTCCTGCGGGATCGCCTCATAAGTGCGGCCGCCCACTTCAATCGTGCGGCAATCCGAGTCGCCGCACACAGAGCAGCAACGGCTCATGCCCACCTCGGCGCCCAGCCACTCCTCGATGGGTTTGCCCGCGATCCACACGCGGTTGGACTCGGAGGGATTGGACTTGAACGCAGCTTCGTCGATTTGCTGCATTTCGAGCACGGGCTCGATCCCCAGCGGTCGCAGTGCCGCAGCGAGTTGGGCCGTGGCCGCCTCGAGTTCGCGACCCGTATCCCCGCAACGGGTGCAAGTCTCACCGCCCATCACAAGGCGCCTCCACACAATCTGCATTGGTTTCATGCCACTCTCCTGAAAGTTTCTGACGGGCAACCGTTGTCATGGTCCATCGCACCGCATGAGTTGGCAAGAGCAGCCAACACCACAGGCATGCGCATTCTTTGGTGCCTTGAACTGCTCGGCCAACCCTTCCATCACATCCGGATTATTCGACACCTCTCGAACTCCCGCCCCCCCCGATCGAACCGGATGGGCATGGCCTTCGGCAAGAACCCCAATGCGAGGTTGGCACAGGATTGAATTGAAGTGTTTTTGGCCTCTAGCGCTTATGCAATAAGCGCCAACAGCTATCAAAATGAAAGCACTCAGGTCAGCAACGCCACCGCCCCCGAAAAGCTCAGAAACGCCAGGGCCGTGGACACCAGAATGATGCGTGCGATGCGGCCGTTGTGGGCGCCGAAGCGTTCGGCCAGCAGCGAGACATTGCTGGCGCTGGGCAGGGCGGCCAGCAGCACCAGCACCGTCAGCGCAAAGGGCGTGAGCGGCACACCCACGGCGATGGCCGCCGTACCCACCGACCACACCAGCAGCGGGTGCACCAGCAGTTTGGCCAAGGCAATGGGCACGTAGTCGCGCACCAGCACCTGTTCATGCTGGTTCATTTGCGAGCGCGCCAGCACGGCACCGATGGTGAACAGCGCCACGGGCGAGGCGGCGTCGGCCAGCATGGCCACGGTTTTTTCCACCGGGCCGGGCAGGGTGAACTGCAACGCCGAGGCCAGCGCCCCCAGCGCAATGGACCAGGGCATGGGGTTGGTGGCCATGCCCTTGAAGGCGCTCTTGAGCGCCACGCCCACGCCGTGGGTGCCCGCGCCGTCAAGGCGCGACAACGCAATGCACAGCGAGCTGGTGATGACCATGTCCACCACGATGGTGACGATGGCCGGGCCCGCGCTTTGCGCGCCCAGCAGCGCCACCAAGAGCGGCACGCCCATGAAGCCGGTGTTGGGAAAGGCCGCGACCAGGGCGCCAAAGGCGGCGTCGTTCCAGCCGATGCGCGCATTGCGCGTGAGGGCCACCGCGGCGCCCACCATGACCAGCGCGCACAGCAGGTAGACGCCGGCCACGGCCGGGTCGAGCAGCTGTGCGATGGGGGTGCTGGCGCCAAAGCGGTACAACATGCAGGGCAGCGCAAAGTACAGAACGAAAGCGTTGAGCCCCGGAATGGCGGGCTGCGGCAGCACACCGCGCCGCGCGGCCAGGTAACCGCAGAGCACCAGCGCGAAGAAGGGGAAGGTGACGAGAAGGACAGAGAGCACGGGGGAATTGTCGGTGCTGCGCCGCATGGCCGTGCCGCGCAGCCAGAGGCGCAGTCAGCGCAAAGTCAGGCGGGCGCCGCCGCAAACAGCGATGGGCGGCATGCTGCCCGCCCCCGGGTGAAGCCGGTCACTGCTTGCGCTGGATGATGAGGTTGCGCTTGGCGTCTTCGGGGTAGGCAAAGGTGATGCCGCCGTTTTTGACCATGCCGATGACCAGCATGTTGCGCGTGATGGCGTCCTTGTCTTCCACGCTGAACGGTTTTTCGTAGGTGGACACGACGCCGTAGTAGGTTTTCATCTTGCCTTCGAGCGATTCCTTGATGGCCTTGCCGGCCAGGTTGCCGTCGCGGATGCCCAGAAACGAATACATCAGCAGGTAGGTGGCGTCGTAGGCGTTGGCGGCTGCCATGGGCACGGCCACCTTGCGCTGGAATTTGCGGGTGTAGCTCGACAAAAAGGACGCACGGCGCTCGTTGCTGGGCTCGGCAATGAAGGTCTGCACCATCAGCGCGCCTTCGGCGGCATCCTTGGCGCCATCCAGGAAGAACGGGAACGACAGCGTCCAGGGGCCCACCTGCGGCACCTTCCAGCCCAGGGCCTTCTTGCCATTGGCGATGACGGCGTTTTCCTGGCCCACGGTGTAGCTGTAGATCACTTCGGCGCCGGCGGTGCGCGCGGCGGCGAGTTCGGCCGAGAGGTCTTTCACGCCCAGCGCGAAGCGCGACACATGCACGGGCTTGAGGTTCTTGGCGGCCAGGGCGGCCACCACGTCGTTGTAGCCGCCTTCGCCATAGCCGGTGGTGTCGGCAAAGATGGCGACCTTGTCCCAGCCGCGCTTGACGATGTCCTCGACCATGAACGGGGCCTGCAGCGCATCGCGCCCCGTCACGCGAAAGATGTAGCTCTCGGGGGCGGGGTATTTGGCGGTGACGGCCGTGCCGGTGGCGCAGGGCACGATCAGCGGGGTCTTGGTGTCCTGGAACAGGTCGATGGCCTTTATCGCCACGCCGGTGTTGCAAAAGCCGATGGCGGCAACCACTTTTTCCTTGAGCAGCTCCTGGCTCACCTTGCGCCCCTGGTCCGGGTCGGCCGCGTCGTCCTTGACCACCAGTTCCAGCGGCCGCCCCAGGTAGCCACCCACTGCGTTGATTTCATCCACCGCCAGCTTGATGCCATTGAGCATGGGCACACCAAAGTCGGCAGAAGGGCCGGTGAAAGGCCCCACCACACCGATGCGCACCGGCGTGGCGCTGCCGATCTGGGCCTGCGCGGGCAGGCAGGCCGCACCCAGCAGCAGGCTGCCTGCAGCCAATGCGCCCCATGAGGAGCGGCGTGCAACGCACAGGGACGAAAGAAAACGGTGGATGGAGGACATGGGTACAGACGTTGCAGCGCAACCGCTGGCAAGAAAAGTGATGAGATGGGTCAAGAGTATCAAACTGCAACGCCAAACGCCCTAGCGGGAATTCCCGAGACCACAGGTGGGGTGTCAGGGCGGCGTCAGGCAAAGCGAAAACTGGGCCGGCCGGTATCATTGCGCGCTTCGCGTCGTCCGCCCCCTGCCTGTACTCTTCCCTCTCCCTCCCCCCATGTCTGCCGGTCTCAATCTCGCCCAGCTTCAGGCTGTCCATTACACCGACGGTGCCTGTCTGGTGCTGGCGGGGGCCGGCTCGGGCAAGACGCGGGTGATCACGCACAAGATCGCGCACATGATCGAAAAAGGGATGGAGCCCAAGCGCATTGCCGCCATCACCTTTACCAACAAGGCCGCCGCCGAAATGCGCGAGCGCGCCAAGGGCCTGATTGGCCGCCGCGCCAAGGATGTGCTGGTGTGCACCTTCCACGCCCTGGGTGTGCGCATGGTGCGCGAAGACGGCGCCGTGCTGGGCCTCAAGCCCCAGTTCAGCATCATGGATGCCGATGACGTGGCCGGTATCCTGAAAGACGCCGCTGGCGGCACCACCGACCTGGCCACCGCGCGCCAGTGGCAGTGGACCATCAGCAAGTGGAAGAACATGGGCCTGACTTCCGAGCAGGCACTGGCCCAGGCGGCAGACGACAACGAGCGCAGCATTGCCGTGGTGATGGCGCGCTACGAAGAGCGCTTGGCGGCCTACCAGAGCGTGGACTTTGACGACCTGATCGGCATGCCGCTGAAATTGCTGCGCGACTTTCCCGAGGTGCGCGCCAAGTGGCAGGCGCTGCTGGCCCATGTGCTGGTGGATGAATACCAGGACACCAACGCCACGCAGTACGAGCTCTTGAAGCTGCTGGTGGGTGAGCGCGGCCACTTCACGGCCGTGGGCGACGATGACCAGTCCATCTATGGCTGGCGCGGCGCCACGCTCGACAACCTCAAGAAACTGCCGCTGGACTACCCCGCGCTCAGGGTCATCAAGCTCGAGCAGAACTACCGCTCCACCAGCGCCATCCTGCGCGCGGCCAACAACGTGATCGGGCCCAACCCCAAGCTGTTTCCCAAGACCTTGTTCAGCGAACTGGGCGAGGGCGAGCCGGTGCGCGTGGTCGATGCCGACACCGAAGAGCACGAAGCCGACCGCGCCGTGGCCCGCATCCAGAGCCTGCGCGCCGCCAGCAACCCACCGCCTGCGTGGAAGGACTTCGCCATCCTGTACCGCGCCAACCACCAGGCCAAGCCGTTTGAAAAAGCGCTGCGCCGCGCGAGCATTCCTTACAAAGTGTCGGGCGGCACCAGTTTTTTTGACCGCGCCGAAATCAAGGACCTGTGCGCCTGGTTTCGCCTGTGGATCAACAACGACGATGACCCGGCGTTTTTGCGCGCCATCGGCAGCCCCAAACGCGGCATCGGCCACACCACGCTGGCCGCTTTGGGCGCGTTTGCCACGCAGCACAAGCAAAGCATGTTCGGCGCGCTGTTCAACGGCATGCTGCCCGCGGCCGTGCCCAAACGCGCGCTCGATGGCCTGCACGAGTTCGGCCGCTACATCAACGACCTGGAGCACCGCGCCCGCCACACGCATGGCGCCGAAGATGCGCGTGCGTTTCTGGCCGACTGGCTCAAGGAAATAGGCTACGAGCAGCACCTGTACGACGGCGAAGACAGCGAAAAGGTGGCTGCGGCCCGCTGGAGCAATGTGCTGGAGTTCTGCGACTGGATGGCCCAGCGCGCGGGCGGCCAGATCGACGACACGGCGGGCGCCGTGGTGGCCAGGGAGACCAAAAGCCTGCTGGAGGTGTCGCAGACCATTGCGCTGCTCTCCACCATCAGCGAGCGCGAGCAAGAGCAGGACATGGTCACGCTCTCCACGCTGCACGCCAGCAAGGGGCTGGAGTGGCCGCACGTGATTCTGGTGGGCGTGACCGAGGGCATGCTGCCCTTCAAGCTGGACGATGACGAGGGCCGCCAGCTCAAGGTGGCCGATGACACCCTGCAACGCCTGCAGGAAGAGCGCCGCCTGATGTATGTGGGCATCACCCGCGCCCAGCGCACGCTGGCCGTGAGCTGGACCAAAAAGCGCAAGAAGGGCCGCGAGATGGTGGCCGCACGGCCCAGCCGCTTCATTGCCGAGATGGGCCTGGACAAAACCACGGCGCGCGAAGACCCACGCGAAAAACTCAAGGCCCTGCGCGCCGAATTTGCTGCCAAGGCGCAGGCCGCAAGCGCTGCGAATGCCGCCAACGCGGCGCCCACCCCATGACGCCACGCCCGATGAAGCCGGTGGCATGGCCTATGCTCCGGCCTGCGATTACTTGCATTTTGATAGCTATCAGCGCTTGTCCTACGAGCGCTACAGGCCAAAACGACCCAAAATCCGCGACGGCTTGCCCGGCTGCTGCCAACATGAACCACCAGCACCTGCAGGGCCGCTGGCACGCCACGCTGCAGGCCGCCGCACCGGATGCGGCGCACCCGCTCGATGCCACCGCCCTGTTGCAGCTTGGCCCCCATCCCGAGCTGGCCCACAGCGTGCGCGGAACCGTGCAGCGTGGCGGCGCCAGTGCACAGCTCAGCGGCGATGTGGACGCGGGCGAACTGACTTTGGAAGAATCGGTCAACGGCACCAACATCAGCGCCACCTGGACAGGCCAGGTGGTCGATGGCAGTTGCGGCAAGGAAATACACGGAACATGGAACAACGCCACTCCCCCCACCACCCTCCCCTTCGTGCTGCGCAAGCAGGCGGGCTGGCAATGAGCGCCCGCCACGGCGCCGCACTGGCGCTGGCATTGCTGGCACCGGCCGGGGCCGCCCTGGCCCAAAACGCACCCACGCCCGCCAGCGCCAGCGCACCCGCCAGCGGCGACGCTGCATGGCGCCGGTGCGCAGCCCTGGGCGACGACAACCAGGCGCGACTGGCCTGCTTCGACCAGTGGGCCGGCCAGCAGGCCTGGCAGGCGCCAGGTGCGTCGGCCAAGGCGGGTGCAGCGGGCGCGGGTGAAACCGGCCAGGGCGCCGATGCGTCGGCGGTTGCGCTGCCGGTGGACGCCCGGCTGCCGGCCACCCGCATCATCGATGTCGCAAGCTCCGCAGGGTGCCGCGACACCCAATACAGTGACATCTCGCGCTTTTGGGAGCTGGAATCGGGCACCGACTGCGGCACCTTCAGCTTTCGCGGCTACCGGCCCATCACCGTGTCGGTGGTGGCCTCCGACAGCGTGAACCGCCAGCCCAGCTCGGATGCCGAGGACCGCACCGCTGCCGACATCACTCCCTACCGGCGCACCGAAAACCGCATTCAGCTGTCGGTGCGCACCAAGCTGGCCCAGGGCATGCTGACGCGGGGCCACCCCACGCTCAAAGACTCGCTGTGGTTTGGCTACACGCAGCAGTCGCACTGGCAGCTGTTCAGCCCCAACATTTCGCGCCCCTTCCGCACCACGGACCATGAGCCCGAGGTGATTTATGTGTATCCCACCGACGCCCAACTGCCTTTTGGCTGGCGCTGGCGCTACAGCGGCGTGGGGCTGGTGCACCAGTCCAACGGGCAGAGCAACCCCTTGTCGCGCAGCTGGAACCGCGCCTATCTCATGACCGGCATGGAACTGGACAACCGCTGGAGCCTGCGGGCACGCATCTGGAAGCGCCTGCCCGAAAACCAGCGCAGTGACGACAACCCCGGCATCAGCGACTACATCGGCCGGGGCGAAGTGCAGGTGTTCTGGAACGTGGACAAGGACAACACCCTGGGCGCCACGGTGCGCCACTCGCTGTCCGGCACGGGGCGCGGCTCGGCCCGGCTGGAATGGCTGCAAACCCTGGGCACGGGGCTGGGCGGTGGCAAAAGCAACCTGCGCCTGCACACCCAGCTGTTCAGCGGCTACGGCGACAGCATGATCGACTACAACCACAAGCGCACGGTGCTCAGCCTGGGGCTGAGCCTGGTGGATTTTTAGTAGATAGCACCCCCCTGAGGCGCTTGCTTGGCGTCCCGCGCCTGGTGCACGCCAGTATCTGCGGGTGGTGGGCACATTCGCGCCACAAAATGCCCTGCTCCGTGCGGCGTCGCGCCAACTCACAACTCGTTACGACATCGTCCTCAAGTTTGCCCCTGACGCGCCGACGTGCCGCCACAATGGCACGCGCACCGACGCCGGCATGGCCCTTAGCGAAGGGCTCCCAAAAAGAGCCCCTTTCCCACCCTTTAACCTGCCATTGCCTGCACCGTGCGCCCTCGACAATGCCGCTAAAGAGGAAATCCCATGGACATGCAATACCAGCTCAAGGCAGGCAGCTACTACCTGTACGACATGCGTGACACGCCCAGCGCGGTCACGGGTGAACGCCGGTTCAAGCTGAAAACCGACACGGTGGCCATTGCATTTGATGTGCACACGGGCGAGGTGCACCAGCACGGCAGCCCTACACGCATCCAGTCGTGGGCCAACAATACGCGCCGACGCCTGCGCGCAGCAGGTGCGCAAGATGTGGCCAACGACATCGTGGTGGTGTCAGGCCCCCTGCCGGTGGACGAGCTCAACAAATGCCTGTGGGTCAACGGCTACGTGCGGCGCATGTTCAAGCGCCTGGCCAGCCTGCCGCACGGCAAGCTGCAGCGCACGGCCGAGCCGTTTCGCAAGGCCGCCTGAAGCCGGTCAGGCATTCAATTAATTCTGCACAAGGGCCGCGAACAGCGGCCCTTGGCGCATCTGCAAGTCAGGATGCTGCGTCTGCGGCACCTTCCAGGTCGTCTTGCACCTCCAGCACCTCGGGGTGCTTCACGATGGTCACCGGCACCGGGCTGGCATGGGCCAGCTCTTGCGACACCGATCCCAGCAACGCACTGCTGATGGCACCCTGGCCGCGCGCGCCAATCACGACCATGTCGCAACCCGAGCTTTCGATGATGTCCACCAGCACATGCGCCGGGTCGCCCACGCCCACGGCGGTTTCGCAGCCAAGGCCGGCCGCCTGCAGCAGCGCGCGCGCGGAGGCCATCAGGTGCTCGCCGGCCTCCAAGCTGGCGGCGGCGATCAGGTCGGGGTCGCGCGACACCACCAGCTCATACAGCGACGCGGGCTCTTGCACATTGGCCAGCACCACGCTGGCGCGCAGGCCGTCCTGCACCAGCCGCAGCACATGGTGCACGGCGTCGAGCGAGAGGGCCGAGCCATCCACAGCGATAAGTATCTTGATCATGGCAACAACTCCTTTGTATTGAACAGTTCGGACCAGTGTAGCGGCGCGTGGGCAGCGCGCAGCGCGGCATGGCGGTGTGGCCCCATCTGGGACAATCGCGCCCATGCTCCAGTTTGACCTTCTCACCACCGACCCCACCAGCCACGCCCGGCGCGGCACGCTCACGCTCAACCATGGCGTGGTGCAAACCCCCATCTTCATGCCCGTGGGCACCTATGGCACCGTCAAGGGCGTGATGCCGCAAAGCCTGCACGACATGGGCGCGCAGATCATCCTGGGCAACACCTTTCACCTGTGGATGCGCCCTGGCCAGGACGTGATGCAGAGCTTTGGCGGCCTGCACGGCTTTGAAAAATGGGACAAACCCATCCTCACCGACTCGGGCGGCTTTCAAGTGTGGAGCCTGGGCGCCATGCGCAAGATCACCGAAGAAGGCGTGCACTTTGCTTCTCCCGTCAACGGCGACAAACTCTTCATGTCGCCCGAGGTGAGCATGCAGATCCAGACCACGCTCAACTCCGACATCGTGATGCAGCTCGACGAGTGCACCCCGTACGAAACCAAGGGGCATCTGACCACCGAAGCCGAGGCCCGCAAGAGCATGGAGATGAGCCTGCGCTGGGCGCGCCGCAGCCAGGACGAATTTGCGCGGCTCGAAAACCCCAACGCCCTGTTTGGCATCGTGCAGGGCGGCATGTTTGAAAATCTGCGCGCCGAATCCCTGGAGCGCCTGGTCGAGATGGACTTCCCCGGCTATGCCGTGGGCGGCGTGAGCGTGGGCGAGCCCAAGGACGAAATGCTGCGCATCATGGCGCACACGCCGCACCTGCTGCCCGCCCACAAGCCCCGCTACCTGATGGGCGTGGGCACACCCGAAGACCTGGTCGAAGGCGTGGCGCAGGGCGTGGACATGTTCGACTGCGTGATGCCCACGCGCAACGCGCGCAACGGCACGCTGTTCACCCGCTTTGGCGACCTCAAAATCCGCAACGCCCGCCACAAGACCGACCACCAGCCGCTGGACACCACCTGCACCTGCCACGCCTGCGCCGGCAGCGCGGGCGTGCCGTGGAGCCAAGGCGGCCGAGGCGGCTTCAGCCGCGCCTACCTGCACCACCTGGACCGCTGCGGCGAAATGCTGGGCCCCATGCTCACCACCATCCACAACCTGCACTACTACCTCAACCTCATGCGCGAAGTGCGCGAAGCCCTGGAGGCAGGGCAGTTTGCGCAGTTCCGCGCGCAATTCAAGGCGGACCGGGCGCGCGGGGTGTGAACAGTATCAAAGCCCTGTGCGGCGCGGACACTCTAAACTCATCTATTGATAGCTGACAACGCTTAACACCTGGGCGTTTAAGCCACTTTTATTAGAGAACCAAGCCCCCCATGAGCCACCTTTTCCAGGCCCTGGCCGAACGCGTGGACGCTTGGCGCACCGCGCGCTACGACTGCCCCGACTTCCCCGCCATCCGCGAAATCCTCGACTTCGCAATCGAAGACCCAGCCACCGGGCAATTGCGCTACCTGCGCCACGCGCAGTTCCGAGCGCTGGAAACCTATTGGTACCTGCGGCTGGTGCTGAATACACCACGTATTCCCGACCTTTACGCAACGCTGTTCCCAAAGCCCAAAGAGCGACGCGAAGCCATGGGTCTGACCGCACGCGAGATCGTGGACATGATTGCGGACGACGGGCTGGATACCGTCTTGGAGCGCCTCCAAACCGACAACGCCTTCGTACGCAAGCACGGACTCGAATCCCTGCGCGAAACCTTCGCGCTCGACTACCCCAGCTACATCCTGGCGCTGGCCATGGGCGCCGGCAAGACCATCCTGATGGGCTCCATTGTCGCCACCGAGTTCGCCATGGCGCTGGAATATCCCGATGGCCCGTTTGTCGAAAACGCTTTGGTGTTCGCACCCGGCAAAACCATCCTGAGCGCCCTGCGCGAGCTCGCCGATATTCCGTTTGACCGCCTGCTCCCCGCGCGGCTGTACAAGCCTTTTGCCGCCAGCTTCAAGCTCACCTTCACGCGCGACGGCGACAAAACCATTCCCATCACGCTGGGCAGCAGCTTCAACGTCATCGTCACCAACACCGAAAAAATCCGCATCCAGAAACCCACCGTGCGCAACACCGCGCAAAGCCGCCTGTTTGCCGGCACCAAAGACGAAGAAGCCACGGCCCTGGCCAACCTGCGTCTGCAGGCCATTGCCTCGCTGCCGCACCTGGCCGTATTCTCGGATGAAGCCCACCACACCTACGGCCAGAAGCTGCTGGGCAAGTGGGAAAAAGACAAGGAAACTGGCGAGCCGGTATTCAAGGACGATGGCATCAAAAAAGTGCGCCGCACCATCGACTACCTGGCGCAGGAAACCAACCTCATCGTCACCATCAACGCCACCGGCACGCCCTATTTCGAGCGCCAGCCGCTGCGCGACGTGGTCGTCTGGTACGGCCTGGGCGAAGGCATACGCGATGGCGTGCTCAAAGAGCTGTCCGGCGGCATCAAGGTGCTGGAGCTGGGAGATGGCGAGGCCGGCACCATGGTGCAAAGCGTGATCGACGACTTTGTGCGCGACTATTGGCCGGTGGCGCTGGAAAACGGCGCCCCGGCCCGGCTGGCGCTGTATTTTCCCAACATCGACACACGCGACGAACTGCGCCCCGCCATCGAATCGGCGCTGCTGGCCCACGGCATTGGCCCCGATACCCTGCTGGCCGTGGACAACAAATCCAGCGACGCAACGCGCCGCGCCTTCGAGGCCGTGGCCCGCGACAGCGCCGCCCCGCACCGCGTACTGCTGCTGGTCAACATGGGCACCGAGGGCTGGAACTGCCCCAGCCTGTTTGCCTGCGCGCTGGTGCGCAAGCTCGCCACCAGCAACAACTTCGTGCTGCAGGCTGCCACCCGCTGCCTGCGCCAGGTGCCGGGCAACAAGGCGCCAGCACGCGTTTACCTGACCGCCAGCAACAAGAAAACGCTGGAAGACCAGCTCGCCGAAACCTACGGCACCAGCCTCAAAGCGCTGGATGCCCAGCACGCCGACCGGGTGGAAAAAACCATCCACCTGCACAAGCCCCACCTGCCGCCGCTCCTCATCAAAAAGCGCGTGCTGCGCATTCAGCGCAAGGCCGACAGCGGTGCTGCCACGCCACTGACTTTCGCCGTGCCTGACACTCCGGCCCCAAGCGGCCCCGTTGTGCAAACCTGGAGCCCTGTGCTCACCGCCAGCGGCGACACCCGCTTGCAGCGCCTGGATGCCGGCGACGTGCTGCTGCAGCCCTACACGCCGATGCTGGATGCCTACACCGCCGCCGCCCGGCTGGCCACCAGCCACCACCTGCCCACACCCGAGCTGCTGGGCGCCCTGCGCAGTGCTTACAGTCAAAATGGCACGCAGCCCAATCAGGATAACCGCGAGCAGCTACAAATACCAGAGCATCACCTCGATGCCCTGGCGCTGCAAATCGAAGCCCAGCGCAACCAGTACGAGGAAACCTGGGACGAAATCGAAGTGGCCGTGGCCCTGGTCAAGGCCGAGGGCTTCGACCATGCCGAGGTGGATGGCCAAAGCATCTACACCGCCCGCATCAGCTTTGCGAAAGAGCGCGAACCACTCTACAAGCAGGCCAAGGACACGGCCCATGCCGCGCTGGCCCTGCAAACCAGCTTCCACTACGAGGGCTACAACTTCGACTCCACGCCCGAGGCCGAATTTCTGGATTGGACGCTGGGCCTGCTGCAAAGCCACCCGCACCAGATCGAAGGCCTGTGGTTCACCGGCGGCCTGACCGATGCGGGCAAAACCGACCTGCGCGCCGAGTACCTGGGTGACGACGGTCGCTGGCACACCTACACGCCCGACTTCGTGCTGCGCCGCGCCGACGGCAAACACCTGGTGGTGGAAGTCAAGAGCGACAAGCTCAGCCCCGACATCCATGCCGACATGGCCCGCCACGCGGCAGGCGAGCCCCCGCAAACCCAGGAAGGCCGAAAGGCTGTAGCCCTGAAGCGCTGGGAAGACCTCAACCCCGAGCGCCTGCGCTACCACGTCATGTTTGCCGACACAGCCCTGCATGACGAGGGCAAGAAAACCGTGCGTGATTTTATTTTGGGCTGACAATGTATATACTTAACATATATACATCCTCAAAAGGAGCAAACGCATGACTTACGCCCGCGTTTTTCAGTCTGGCAACAGCCAGGCGGTGCGCCTGCCCAAGGAATTTCGGCTCAACGTGGACCAAGTCGAAATTTTTCGCCAGGGCCGCGATATTGTGTTGCGCGAAGTTCCGCTCAGCGCCGCCGTGGTTTTTGATCTTCTGGCCAGCATGCCCGCCGATTTCATGGGTGACGGTCGGCACGACACCCCACCACAAGAGCGGGAAGCGTTCTGATGACCGATCGTTCCACCGTCCGCTACCTGCTCGACACCAACATCTGCATCTACATCGCCAAAGGCCAGCCGCTGGCGGTGCGCGCACGCTTTGAGCAGCACGCCCTGCACGACGTGGCCATGTCCACCATCACGCTGGGTGAATTGCGGTTTGGGGCGGAAAAAAGCCAAGCCCGCGAGCGCGCCCTGAACACCATCGAACAACTCATGCAGGTGATACCGGCCTGCGCCCTGCCCCTGGAAGCGGGTGAGCATTACGGCCAGATTCGCGCCGCCTTGCAACAGCAGGGGCTTCCCATCGGCAACAACGACTTGTGGCTGGCGGCGCATGCGCGCTCTCAGGGCTGGATTCTGGTGACCAACAACACCCGTGAATTTGCACGCGTACCTGGCCTGCAGGTGGAAAACTGGGTGGATTGAGACTCTTCTTTTATGACCGAAAAACCGTCGCCCGCCAAGAAACCCACCGAGGTGAGCATCACCCGCGCCAAAGGCCGCCCCATGCTCAGCTGGGTGGGCAAAAAACCCTTGGGCCGCGTGACGGCCTTCCCGGCGCAAGCCATCGAGCGCTTCAGCGCCAGCAACGCATCCAACGCCGCGCCCGCGCAAGGTTTGGGCAGCGCCGACTGGTCGAAGTGGCCGCAAGGTTTGCCCCAGGGTGGCCTGCTCTACCACGGCGACAACAAGGAAGTGCTGGCCCACCTGCTGGCCAACGGCTTTCGCGGCCAGGTCAAGCTGATCTACATCGACCCGCCGTTTGACAGCGGCGCCGACTATGTGCGCAAGGTGCAGCTGCGCGGCCCCAAGGGCACGCTGAAAATTGACGGCGAGGACTACGCTTTAGGCGAGCAGGTGCAGTACACGGACATCTGGAGCAACGACAACTACCTGCAGTTCATGTACGAGCGGTTGCTGATGTTGAAGGAGTTGCTGAGTGAGGACGGTGCGCTGTATCTGCATTGCGACTGGAACAAGGCACACCATCTACGCTGCCTGCTCGAAGAAGTGTTCGGGACTGACGGTTTTCGCAATGAAATCATCTGGCAGCGGGTGGCGGCGCGCAGCGACTCGACCACCTACAACCACATCCACGATGTCGTGATGTATTGCACCAGGGGGCCAGATTTCGTCTGGAATCAGCAGTATCACGAGTACAGCGACAAGTACGTTGAAGACAAGTATTCCCTCGTGGATGCTTCGGGACGCAAATATCAACTTGATAACCTCACCAGTCCCAATCCTCGCCCCAATATGACCTACGAGTGGATGGGACACTCGCCACCGGACAAAGGCTGGCGGTACTCGAAGGAGTCAATGCAAGAGTTGCACGATGCAGGGCGTATTTGGTATCCCGAAGACAAGCAGAAGCGTCCCCGATTGATTCGGTATTTGGACGAAGGGAAAGGTGTCCCCCTTCGCAGCATCTGGACGGACATCAACCCGGTCAACAGCCAGGCGGATGAACGTTCAGAGTACCCGACACAGAAGCCCGAAACCTTGCTGGAACGGCTGATCGCCACGTCCACCGACCCCGGCGACCTCGTCCTCGACTGCTTTATCGGCTCGGGCACCACCGCCGCCGTCGCCCAAAAACTCGGCCGCCGCTGGATCGGCTGCGACATCAACAAGGGCGCCATCCAGACCACGGCCAAGCGGCTGCAGGGCGTGATGCGCGAGCAGGCGCAGGCACTGGCCGCCGCCAACAGCCAAGGCGAGTTGGTGGCGCGCGACGATGCGCCGACCGCGCCCTGCCAGCTCAGCTTCAGCACCTTGCGCGTGAACGACTACGACCTGCACATCCAGCACAACGAGGCGGTCGAGCTGGCCTGCCAGCACTTGGGGCTAACGCGCACGCGCACCGACCCATTCTTTGACGGCACGCGCGGCGCGATGCTGGCCAAGATCATCCCGCTCAACCACCCGCTCACACCGCTGGACCTCGAAGCGCTGCGCACCGAACTCAAAAACCGGCCCGAAGAAGAGCGCGACATGCTGGTCGTCAGCCTGGGCCAGGAGCACAAGGCGCGCGAATGGGTAGCGCAGTACAACCACAACCGCCCCGTCAACAAGATTCACCTGATCGAGCTGCGCACCGACCGCAAGGCGGGCGGCTTCATCAAGCACGAGCCGATGAGCGTGCAGGCGCATCTGGAGCGCGATGGCAACACGCTGGTGGTGCAGATTGACGACGTGGTGTCGCCCAGCATCATTGCGCGGCTCGATTTACAAGAGGGCATCTTCCGCGCCAGCATCCCCGATTGGCGCGCGGTGGTGGACTGCGTGCTGATCGACACCCAGCACGACGGCGAGGTGTTCAACGTGGCGCTGGCCGACGTGCCCGCGCGCAAGCAAGACCTGGTGGCCGGGCGCTACGAGCTGCCCGCACCGCCCACGGGCGCTACGGTGGCGGTGAAGTTGATCGACATGCTGGGTGAGGAATGCGTGGTTCGACTGCACGCCTGACGACCGACAGGCGCAGCGCTTGGCACCGGCACTTAGCAGCGCCCCGCGCACCGAAAAGGCAGCTTGGGCGCGCTGCACCCTGCGTGGCACGATCACACTCAATGCTTTATTTTTGATAGCTACCAGCGCTTTCTCCATAAGCGCTAGAGCCATATTTGACCGGCGGATTCCAGAACGAAGTGCACCAAGCAATAGGTTGGGCCAAGAGTGCATAGGATGCTCTCTTGTTGACCGGCCAGTCGCAAAGGAAAGCACT
>QLTU01000043.1 GCA_003268905.1 Acidovorax defluvii | reverse complement strand
CATCGATCAATCGTTCCATCGTCTCCACGATCTCCTTCGTGGGGACGATCCTCGATTACTGCCCTCGATTCAAGATGGGTTCTCCGGACGCATACGCTAGATCGCCCAAGCGGTGGTGTTCATGCTGGCAAGCCGTTTACGCCAGCGTGTATTTGAAAGAGGCGGCAGTGGTAGTCAAATCGCCTATGGTGCAAGTTGCGGTACTATTGACGTTAACGTAAACGTCAGACAGCGTTGCACAGTGGCCATCGTTTGCAGCAGGAAGTTTCCTGCCCAAAGCGGCACTGCAATGCTGCGCCACCATGGCTCACACCTACACCATCAGTGATCTTGCCAAAGAGTTTGATCTCACCACGCGCGCCATTCGTTTCTATGAAGATATGGGTCTATTGCAGCCCGAGCGCAATGGACCTGCGGGTCGCAGCCGGGTTTACAGCGCGCGGGACCGCACGCGCCTGCGCCTGACGTTGCGTGCCAAGCGTCTTGGCCTGTCATTGAGCGAGGCCAAGGAGATCATTGACCTCTACGACAGCCCGCGAGATACCGGTGTGCAATTGCAGAAATTTCTGAATGTTCTCGTCGTTCACCGGCGGCAACTCGAAGACCAGCTGGCTGACCTTCAGGCGAATCTGGAAGAAGTTCAAGAGCACGAAAAGGAAGCGCGGGTATTGCTGCGAGCCATGGAAAACCAAAAATAGTTGATAATTGACGTTTACGTAAACGTAAATCAGGAGTGAGTGTGAGCACAACCCCTTTCGAGGTCAAGGCGCCAGGCTACGTCGCTCGGGTTCACGACAGTTTTGCGCTGCAAGGGGCCATGCAGACCCTTGGTGCACGCCTCGGTCTTGTTGCTCCCGGTGCTGTGAATATTGAACTGGATTGGGCCGCAGGTCTGACCCAGCAGCACGGCTTTCTGCATGCGGGCGTAGTGGCCACCGCACTCGATTCAGCCTGTGGCTACGCCGGATTGACCTTGATGCCAGAGGACGCTGCTGTCCTCACCATCGAATTCAAGATCAACCTATTGGCGCCAGCCCGTGGCGAGCGCTTTCGCATGGAGGGCCGGGTGCTCAAGCCTGGCCGCACCATCACTGTTTGCGAAGGGCGCGCCTACGCGCTCGATGGCAACCACGAAAAGCTGGTGGCCACCATGGGCTGCACGCTGATGGCAGTCACTGGCCGCGAAAACATCCGTCATTGAAAAACCATACCGTTCCATCCATCCGAGGAGACATTCATGAGCGTTCCCGCCAACATTCCAGGCCTCAACTTCCAGCTGGGAGACGATATTGACGCATTGCGCGACGCGGTGCGCGATTTCGCCCAGGCAGAAATCGCTCCGCGTGCGGCAGAAATTGACCAGTCCGATCAGTTCCCCATGGATCTGTGGCGCAAGATGGGCGATCTCGGCGTGCTGGGCATCACGGTGCCCGAGCAATATGGTGGTGCTGCCATGGGCTACCTGGCGCACATGGTGGCCATGGAGGAAATCTCGCGTGCCAGCGCATCGGTGGGTCTGTCGTATGGTGCACACAGCAATCTTTGCGTGAACCAGATCAACCGCAACGGCAGCGAGGAGCAAAAAGAAAAATACTTGCCTAAGTTGATCAGCGGTGAACATGTGGGTGCCCTGGCCATGAGCGAGCCCGGTGCAGGCTCGGACGTGATCAGCATGAAGCTCAAGGCCGAGGACAAGGGCGGCTATTACCTGCTCAACGGCAACAAGATGTGGATCACCAACGGCCCGGATGCCGACACCCTGGTGGTATATGCCAAGACCGAGCCTGAAATGGGAGCACGTGGCGTCACGGCGTTTCTGATCGAAAAGGGCATGCCAGGTTTCAGCATTGCGCAAAAACTCGACAAGCTCGGAATGCGCGGCAGCCATACCGGCGAACTGGTGTTCAACAACGTCGAAGTGCCTGCGGCCAACGTGCTGGGCGGCTTGAACATGGGCGCCAAGGTGCTGATGAGCGGCCTGGACTATGAGCGCGCGGTGCTCACCGGTGGTCCGCTGGGCATCATGCAGGCCGTGATGGACAACGTGGTCCCCTACATCCACGACCGCAAGCAGTTTGGCCAGAGCATTGGCGAGTTCCAGCTCATTCAGGGCAAGGTGGCAGACATGTACACCCTGCTGCAGGCCGGCCGCTCATTTGCCTACACTGTGGCCAAAAATCTCGACATGCTGGGCAGCGAGCATGTTCGCCAGGTGCGCAAGGACTGCGCCAGCGTCATCCTGTGGTGCGCTGAACAAGCCACCAAAATGGCGGGTGACGGCATCCAGATTTTTGGCGGCAACGGCTACATCAACGAATACCCGCTGGGCCGCCTGTGGCGCGATGCCAAGCTGTATGAGATTGGCGCGGGCACCAGCGAAATCCGCCGCATGCTGATTGGCCGCGAGCTGTTTGCCGAGACTTGCTGAGTATCCGCTCTCCCCTGACGAATCAAGGACAACATGCCTTCAACGATCGACGACCTGTTTGTTCACAACCGTGCCTGGGCAGCCCAGATGGAGCGCGAGCGCCCCGGCTTTTTCACAGGTCTGCTGGCCCAGCAAAAGCCCAAGTACATGTGGATCGGGTGCTCGGACAGCCGTGTGCCAGCCAACCAGATCACGGGCCTGGAGCCTGGTGAGATATTTGTGCACCGCAACGTGGCCAACGTGGTCGTGCCCACTGATCTGAACTGCCTGTCCACCATCCAGTACGCAGTGGATCAGCTGCACATCGAACACCTCATGGTGGTCGGTCACTATGGTTGCGGCGGTGTGCTCGCAGCGCTGGAAGGCACGCGCGTAGGCCTGGCCGACAACTGGATTCGTCATGTGCAGGACGTGCGCGACCGCCACCGTGACCTGATTGTCGCGACGGCCCCCGAGCTGCGCCATGACGTGCTTTGCGAGCTCAACGCCATCGAACAGGTGGTCAACATTGCGCAGACCACTGTGATGCTGGACGCCTGGGGCCGTGGTCAAAAGGTCACCCTGCATGGCTGGTGCTATGGCCTCAAAGACGGGCTCATCAACAACCTGCACATGAGCGTGGACAGCACCGAGGGCCTGGAGTCGCTCTACAAGGCCGCCATCGCAGGGGTCGCGGCGGCCCGTCGGCAGTAATTGCGCAGGTCGGTGCATGTTTCCGCAGCGGCTCGACTCCCCCCAAGCCTACGGCATTGCCAAGGCCATGATGGACGGTTTCAACCGCCATTACCGGCTGTTTCGCACCGAGTCGTCGCGGGCAAAGCACCGTTTTGAAACCGCCGACTGGCACGGCCAGCAGCGGGCGCAGCGCGAGCGCATCGAGTTTTATGACCTGCGCGTTAAGGAGTGCGTGCGACGGCTCGAAAAGGAGTTCAGCGCGGGCGCGCAACCCATGGATGTGTGGCACCAGGTCAAGCTGCACTACATCGGGTTGCTGGTCAACCACCACCAGCCCGAGCTGGCCGAAACCTTCTTCAACTCGGTCACCACCAAGATCCTGCACCGCACGCATTTTCACAACGACTTCATCTTTGTACGGCCCGCCGTCAGCACCGAATACATCGAAAACGACGAGCCCGCCGCGCGGCCCACTTACCGGGCCTTTTATCCCACGCGCGAAAACCTGCACGAAACGCTGTGCCACATCGTCGAAGCCTTTCAGCTCCAGCGGGAGTTTGTGGACCTGCCGCGCGATGCCGGTTGCGTGGTGAGCGCCATGCGCGGCCGGCTCGACAAGGTCAGGCTGCGCGCCAACTTCCAGATCCAGGTGCTCAGCAGCCTTTTTTTCCGCAACAAGGGCGCGTATGTGGTGGGCAAGATCATCAACGGCTTCAACGAAGTGCCGTTTGCCCTGCCCATCCTGCATGACGACGATGGCAGGCTTTTCATTGATGCCGCACTGTTTGGTGAAGACGACCTGCAAATGCTCTTCAGCTTTGCGCGCGCGTATTTCATGGTCGACATGGAGGTGCCCAGCGCCTACGTGCAGTTTCTGCGCAGCCTCATGCCCAGGAAGCCCCGCGCCGAGATCTACAACGCCCTGGGCCTGGCCAAGCAGGGCAAGACGCTTTTTTACCGCGACTTCCTCTACCACCTCAAGCACTCCACCGACAAGTTCCGCATTGCGCCCGGCATCAAGGGCATGGTGATGCTGGTGTTCGATTTGCCAAGCTTTCCGTTCGTGTTCAAGCTCATCAAGGACTACTTCCCGCCTCCCAAGGAAACCACGCGCGAGCAGATCAAGGGCAAGTACCTGCTGGTCAAGCAGCACGACCGTGTGGGGCGCATGGCCGACACGCTCGAATACAGCGAAGTCGCGTTTCCGCGCGAGCGTTTTGACGACGCGCTGATCGCCGAGATCGAGAAATTCGCGCCCAGCCAGCTCGAAATCAGCGACCGCGACGGCGACGGGCACCAGGAAGTCATCATCAAGCACCTGTACATCGAGCGGCGCATGATTCCGCTCAACATTTACCTGCAGGAAGCGTTTGATACCGGCCTTTCCGACCCGCGCGCGCACCAGCAGATGGAGCGCAGCGTCATCGAATATGGCAATGCCATCAAAGACCTGGTGGCCGCCAACATCTTCCCCGGCGACATGCTCTGGAAGAACTTCGGCATCACGCGCAACGGCAAGGTGGTGTTCTACGACTACGACGAGATCGAATACCTCACCGACTGCAACTTCCGCCGCGTGCCCACGCCGCGCAACGAAGAAGAAGAAATGAGCGGCGAGGTCTGGTACACCGTGGGCCCGCACGACGTGTTTCCCGAAACCTTTGGCCCCTTTTTGCTGGGCAACGACGCCGTGCGCGCCGTGTTCATGCAGCACCACGGCGATCTGCTGGACGTGGCTTTCTGGCAGCAGCACAAAGAGCGCATCCAGGCGGGCCATGTGTACGACGTTTTCCCCTACGACCCCGAGCGGCGTTTCCACCACGCTGCCCACTGATCACCGCGCATTCCCTCAATCTCAAGGAGCCTTCTCATGTCCGCATTGCAACAAGACCCCATCGTCATCGTCGGCGCGGCGCGCACCCCCATGGGCGCCTTCCAGGGTGACTTCTCTGCCCTGGCGGCGCACGACCTGGGCGGCGCCGCCATCCGCGCCGCCGTAGAGCGCGCGGGTGTCCAACCCGATGCTGTGGGCGAAGTGCTGTTTGGCAACTGCCTGATGGCCGGCCAGGGCCAGGCGCCCGCGCGCCAGGCGGCGTTCAAGGGCGGTTTGCCCAAGGAGGCGGGCGCGGTCACGCTCAGCAAGATGTGCGGCTCGGGCATGAAAGCCGCCATGTTTGCGCACGACATGCTGCTGGCCGGCACGCACGATGTGATGGTTGCGGGCGGTATGGAAAGCATGACCAACGCCCCCTACCTGCTGCAAAAAGGTCGCGGCGGCTACCGCCTGGGCCACGACCGCATCTTCGACCACATGATGCTCGACGGGCTGGAAGACGCCTACGAACCCGGCCGCTCCATGGGCACCTTTGGTGAAGACTGCGCCGCTAAGTACGGCTTCACCCGTGCCGAGCAAGACGCCTTCGCCACGGCCAGCGTCGAGCGCGCCAAGGCCGCCACTGCCTCGGGCGCCTTTGCCGCCGAGATCACCCCCGTCACGGTCAAGAGCCGCGCTGGTGAAACCGTGGTCTCCGTGGACGAAGGCCCGGGCAAGGTCAAGCTCGACAAGATCGCCAGCCTCAAGCCCGCCTTCAAGAAGGACGGCACCATCACGGCGGCCTCCAGCTCCAGCATCAACGACGGCGCCGCTGCGCTGGTGATGATGCGCGCATCCACAGCCACCAAGCTCGGCTGCAAGCCGCTGGCGCGCATCGTGGGCCACGCCACGCACGCGCAAGAGCCCGAGTGGTTTGCCACCGCCCCCCTGGGCGCCACGCAGAAGGCGCTTGCCAAGGCGGGTTGGGCCGTGGGGGATGTGGATCTGTGGGAAATCAACGAAGCCTTCGCCGTGGTGCCCATGGCGCTGATGAAAGAGCTGAACCTGCCGCACGACAAGGTCAACGTGAACGGCGGCGCCTGCGCGCTGGGCCACCCCATCGGTGCCTCGGGCGCGCGCATCATGGTCACGCTGATCTACGCACTGCAGGCACGCGGCCTCAAAAAGGGCCTGGCCACGCTGTGCATCGGAGGCGGCGAGGCCACGGCCGTGGCGGTCGAGCTGGTCTGAGGGCGACTGGGGCAGGGCGCCAGCGGTTCTGGCCGCGCCCCGGAAACGCTTCACGCACTTTCCCGCACCGGGGCACCTGTTGGGTCGTGCCCGGTTTACTATTTATTTGATAGCTGCTTGCGCTTATCACATAAGGGTTAGAGGTCTATTTGATGTCAAATGTCCTGATTTTGGGTGCTTCGCGCGGTCTGGGCCTGGAGTTTGCGCGCCAGTATGTGGCGGACGGTGACCGCGTGCTGGCCACCGCGCGCGATGCCGCCGGGCGCGAGCGCCTGCAGGCGCTGGGTGTGGAAAACGTGCTGACTGTGGACGTGGCCAACCCCGCCAGCATCAGCGGCCTGGCCTGGATGCTGGACGGCGAAAAAATCGACACCGCCCTCTACGTGGCGGGCATCATGGGCCACGGCACGGCGCTTTCGCCGCCCACGCACGAGCAATTTGACCGCGTCATGCACACCAACGTGCTGGGCGCCATGCAGGCCATTCCGCAGGTCGCCCCGCTGGTCGAGGCCGCGCAAGGGCGCTTTGCCTTCATCAGCAGTGAGTTGGGCCGCATCGGCGGCGTGGCAAGCAGCCACACCTGGCTTTACCGCGTCAGCAAGGCGGCCCTCAACATGGCGGTGGCCAGCGCCCAGCACGACTACCCACGGGCCACGCTGGTGGCGCTTCACCCCGGCTGGGTGCAGACCGAGATGGGGGGCGAACAGGCCCCGCTCACCGCGCCCGAGAGCGTGGCCGCCATGCGCGCCACGCTGGCGCGGCTCACGCCAGCGCACAAGGGCCAGTTCCTGCAACGCGACGGCACCCCTTTCGCCTCGTGGTGAGGCTGCGGGCTTGGCACGCAAAAAACACCCATACACCCGGAGACAAACATGCTGCTGACCCAAGACCAGGAAATGATCCGCGACGCCGTGCGCGACTTTGCCCAAACCGAGCTGTGGCCCCACGCCGCCCGCTGGGATAAAGAACACCACTTCCCCAAGGAGGCCCATCAGGGTCTGGCCGCTCTCGGCGCCTATGGCATCTGTGTGCCCGAAGAATTGGGCGGTGCCCACCTCGACTACGTCACGCTCGCCCTGGTGCTCGAAGAAATCGCTGCGGGCGACGGTGGCACCAGCACGGCCATCAGCGTGACCAACTGCCCGGTCAACGCCATCCTCATGCGCTATGGCAACGCGCAGCAAAAGCGCGACTGGCTCACGCCGCTGGCGCGTGGCGAGATGCTGGGCGCCTTCTGCCTGACAGAGCCGCACGTGGGCTCGGACGCCTCTGCGCTGCGCACCACGGGCGTGAAAGAGGGCGACGAATACGTCATCAACGGCGTCAAGCAGTTCATCACCAGCGGCCAAAACGGCCATGTGGCCATCGTCATCGCCGTCACCGACAAGGGCGCGGGCAAAAAAGGCATGAGCGCCTTCCTCGTGCCCACCAGCAACCCAGGCTACGTGGTGGCGCGGCTCGAGGACAAACTGGGCCAGCACAGCAGCGACACGGCGCAGATCAACTTCGACCACTGCCGCATCCCGGCCGAGAACCTCATCGGTGCCGAGGGCGAGGGCTACAAGATCGCGCTGGGCGCTTTGGAGGGCGGGCGCATCGGCATCGCCGCGCAAAGCGTGGGCATGGCGCGCAGCGCGTTCGACGCGGCCCTGGCGTATTCCAAGGAGCGCGAAAGCTTCGGCACCCCCATCTTCAACCACCAGGCCGTGGGTTTCCGCCTGGCCGAGTGCGCCACGCAGATCGAGGCCGCGCGCCAGCTCATCTGGCACGCCGCCGCCTTGCGCGATGCGGGCAAGCCCTGCCTGAAGGAGGCCGCCATGGCCAAGCTGTTTGCCAGCGAGATGGCCGAGCGCGTGTGCAGCGCCGCCATCCAGACGCTGGGGGGCTACGGCGTGGTCAGCGACTTTCCGGTGGAGCGCATCTACCGCGACGTGCGCGTGTGCCAGATCTACGAAGGCACGAGCGACGTGCAGAAGATCATCATTCAGCGCGCGCTGGCATGAATTTGCTTCTTTTTTGATAGCTATAGGCGCTTTCTGGATAAGCGGTAGACGCCAATTTCAATCCAATTGAGCCGCGTTAGCCGGCGCTGCCGGGTGCGCCCTGGCACCTGCCGACTGACGCCTGGGTGACTCGTGCGCAGCCTTCCCCGGGTTGCGCCGGTTGCAGTGCGCGCGCGCTTGTTCAAGGATGGAGGCCTGTTTTTTTCAGGAGCTCCGCATGCCTTTCGCGCACGTCAATGGCCAGAAGTTGTATTACGAAGACACCGGCGGAGAGGGCCCGGTCATCGTGTTTTCGCACGGGTTGCTGATGGATGGCAGCATGTTCGCGCCGCAAGTCGAGGCCCTTCGCAGCACATGGCGCTGCATCACCTGGGACGAGCGGGGCCATGGGCAGACGGCCGACCCCGCGCGCTGCGATCCCTTCACTTACTACGATTCAGCCAACGATCTGGCTGCGCTGCTGGCGCACCTGGGCGTGCGCCAGGCGGTGCTGGCGGGCATGTCGCAGGGCGGCTACCTGTCGCTGCGCTGCGCGCTCACCCACCCCGACCTGGTGCGTGCGCTGGTGCTCCTCAACACGCAGGCCCTGCCAGAGCAGCCCGAAAAGATGGCGGGCCACGAGGTGCTGATGAAAAACTGGCTGGAGAACGGCCTGTCGGACGAGATTGCCGGGGTGGTGGCCCACATCATCCTGGGCGACGGCTGGGCGGGTGCGCCGCAGTGGCAGGCCAAGTGGCGTGGGTTCACCGTGCCCAACCTGATGCAGTGCTTTACCACCCTGGGCAGCCGCGACGATATCAGCGACCGCCTTGGCGCCATCACCGTGCCCGCGCTGGTGGTGCATGGCGCGCTCGACCATGCCATTGATCTGACCCGCGCCCAGGCCATGCACGATGCCTTGCCCCGTGCGCAGATGGTGGTGGTGCCCGGCGGCGGGCACGCCAGCAACCTGACGCACCCCGAGCCCGTCAACGCGGCGCTGAAGGTGTTTCTCGACAGTCTCTGAGCCGTCGCTGCACCGTCCCGCAAGCGCGTCAATTCACGGGCTGGGGCCGCAGCACCACCGTGATCTGCCCGTTGGTCTCGATGGTGGCGCGCTCCACCTCGTGTGCGTTCAGGCAGCCGCCAGCGCGCAGGGCGGCCTCCACGTCGTTGCTGGTCAGCAATTCCTGGCGCATCAGCGCCTCGTTGAGCTGGCCCCGCTCGATCAGCACCTGGGCCTTGCCATCTACCCAGCGCCCGATGCGCGGGAAGTGGAATGCCAGCCGCGCCAGTGCCACATGGCACAGCATCAGCGTGCTGGCCGAGATCAGCCCGCCCACCAGCGAGTTGTCGCCCGCGTTCATCGAGTTCTGCACGGCGTTCGACAGGATCAGCAGCAGGATCAGGTCGAAGGGCTCGTACTGCCCCGTCTGGCGCTTGCCCGAAAGGCGTAAAAACACCAGCAGGAACAGATAGACCACCACCCCGCGCAGCACAAACTCCCACCACGGCACACTCATCGAGAACATTGGTAGCTCCTTCGCATCGGGCGGCGGCTGCCCCGCAGGTTGCAGTCTAAGGTCAACAATCGGTCTGCTTTTTTCCCCGCTTCCCCGCACGGCCCAGCCCTTCGCCCTCACTGCCATGCCATCCCCTGCGGCGCCCTGTCGCCTCGGCAGCAGTTTTTAACTATCCCGACTGCGGTGGCCGCAATGTGGCCGACATCCACACCCCCCACGCGCCTGATGCCGCGCGGTTGATGAGGCGCGAGGTTGGGGGGCACCCTGGCCAATCGCCGTATACCAAAATGGTGTGCAGCCCTTTTCTGAAAAGCGCTAGCTGCTATAAAAAGCAAAGCTTCAGTGCAGGCGGCGATCCCTTCACAATCCAAAACAAAACCTTATCCAGCGCTTTCCAAGAAAGCGCCCATAGCTATGAAATTTGAAGCAATCTTGTTCGACTGCGACGGCGTGCTGGTGGACAGCGAGGCCATCACCAATGGCGTGCTGTGCGCCATGCTGAACGAGGCCGGCTGGGCGCTGGCGCCTGACGAGTGCATGCGGATCTTCATTGGCAAGACGGTGCGCAGCGAGGCTGCGAGCATCGAGGCGCACACCGGCCAGCCGCTGACCGACGCCTGGATGGCCGCGTTTTACGCGCGCCGCAACGCGCTGCTGGAGGCCGAGCTGCAGCCGATCGAAGGCGCCATTGAGGCCGTGTGCGCCGTGCATGCGCGCCTGGGCGGGCGCATTGCCTGCGCCTCGGGGGCCGACCGCTACAAGGTCGAAATGCAGCTGCAGAAAGTGGGCTTGGCGCCGTACTTTGGTGCCAACGTGTTCAGCGGCCACGAAATGCCGCGCACCAAGCCCGCGCCCGATGTGTACCTGGCCGCTGCCGCCGCACTGGGCGTGCCGCCGCAGCGCTGTCTGGTGGTGGAAGACACGGTGACGGGCGTTGCCGCCGGGGTGGCCGCCGGCGCCACGGTGGTGGGCTTCAGCCCCTCGCTGGTGGGGCACGGCGCACCCGAGGCCCTGCTTGCCGCCGGGGCGGTGCGCGTCATTGCCCACATGAGCGAGCTGCCCGCCCTGCTGGGCTGAGAGGCGGAGGCTCTATGGCCCCTGCCCGCCTTGCACGCCACAGCGCGCCGGACCCGTGCCGTCAATGCCCCGCCATCGCCTGTTGGGCCATGGCCTTGCTTTGCGCCTTGATCAGGGGTGTTGACGCGCCGTGCGGGCACGGCCGAAAAAACCTCGGCCTTTGACGCGTCTGCGGCGGGCGCTGCTGGCGCGGCAGGTTCCCGGCTTTCAGTGCGGCAATGCAATGCAGCCCGCCCGCGCAGGGCCTGGCTGCAACCGGTGCCTTAAAACGATTCCCAGTCGTCCTCTGCGCCTGCACTGGCGGTCTTGACGGGTTTTGGCGGATTGGGGGCGTGCAGTGCGGCCGGTTTGGCGGGCGCTGCCTTGAAGGCCGTGGGCTTGCGTGCCGGTGCGGGTATGCGCACCGGGGCAGCGTTGGGTGCGGGGCGGGCTGTGGGCGTGCTGTAAGCGCTGGCGCCGCTCTGGCTGGCATCGAGCTTGAACACCGCCACGGCCTGCACCAGTTCTTGCGCCTGGCTGCTCAGGCTGCCTGCGGCGGCAGCCATCTCTTCAACCAGCGCGGCATTTTGCTGCGTGGCCTGGTCCATCTGCGTCACGGCTTCGCCCACCTGGGCCACGCCGCTGGCCTGCTCGGAGGTGGCCGCATTGATCTCGCCCATCAGGTCGGTCACGCGGCGAATGCTCTGCACCACCTCGGTCATGGTCTCGCCCGCCTGGTCGGCCATGGCGCTGCCTTGCTCCACGCGCTCCACACTGGCGCTGATGAGCTGCTTGATCTCTTTGGCGGCCTCGGCGCTGCGCCCGGCCAGGGACCGCACCTCGCTGGCCACCACGGCAAAACCCCGGCCCTGCTCGCCGGCACGCGCGGCTTCCACAGCGGCGTTCAGCGCCAGGATGTTGGTCTGAAAAGCAATGCCATCAATCACGCCAATGATGTCGGCAATGCGCTGTGAGCTCTCGTTGATGCCCTTCATGGTCTGCACCACCTGGCCCACAACCTCGCCGCCGCGCACGGCCACGTCCGAAGCGCTGCGTGCCAAGGCGTTGGCCTGGCTGGCACTTTCGGCGTTCTGGCGCACGGTGGCGCCCAGCTGCTCCATGGAGGCGGCGGTTTCTTCGAGTGCACTGGCCTGGCTCTCGGTGCGGGCCGAGAGGTCCTGGTTGCCCTGTGCGATCTCCGAGCTGGCCATGGCCACGCTCTCTGAGCTGCGCCGCACCTGCGCGACGACTTGGGCAAGGCCTTCTTTCATGGCGGCAAGCTGGGCCATCAGGCTGGTGGTGTCGCCATCCTTCACGGCAATCGACTGGGTGAAATCACCGGCGGCCACGGCGCGTGCCACCTCGGCGGCGGTGCTGGGCTCGCCGCCCAGTTCACGCGTCAGGCTGCGGCTGATCAGCCAGCCCAGGCCTATAGCCAACAGCAATGCTCCAATGCCCAACGCGATGAGTACAGTGCGTGCATTCGAGGCGGTGGTCTGTGCGTTCTGGCCTGCTTCAGTGATGGCTTGCTCTTCATGATCCACCAAGGCGGTGACAACCGATCTGTAAGTCTCCAGTTCAGGTCGCAGCTTGGTGTTCAGAAATTCCCGGCTTTGGTCAGGCTGATCGGACTTGACCAACTTGATCAATTCGTCCTGTCCGGCGATATAGCGCGCGCGCTGCTCTTTGACCTTTTCCAGTTTGGCGCGCTCGGTTGGGTCAGTCACCGACTTGTCCAGTGCGTCAATTTGCTTGCCGATTTCCTGGCGTGCCTTGGCAATGGCCTGCACTTGGCGCTCGCGGTCGGCCGCGTCGGGGTTCGGTATCATGTCGCGCAGCGCAAGGGCGATGGCGTCGATTCGCGTTAAAACGTTGGCAGACGCTACGATGCGCGGTAAGTGGTCGCTTACCACCGACTGGAGGTTGGTGCCAATGCGACCCATGGCCATCAGGCCCATGAGCACAGAGACCACCAGCAAGACACAGACCACGCCAAAACCAACGGTCAGGCGCGTGCGCACGCGCCAGGAAGAAAAATCAAACACGGCAACTCCAGATGAGGGGGTAGGTACCTGCAAGGCAATCCGACGACGCTCGCCGCAGGCGGGTCAGCCACTTCACCTTAGAGGATTGAAAACACCGCACCTGCGCAGATTGCAGTAGTGCAGTTTTTTACTCAAATTTACATTTTAGGGGTTTTCTCTTGGTTTGGCTACCGGCGTGGCATGGTCTGGATCAAGGCGAACACTTGCGCGCGGTTGTATGTGCTCATCTCGGTGCGTCCGTGGGGCCCCGGGCTGCACAGACGGCATTCAATAATCAGAGGGTTGTCCCGCCGATTGCTTCCACCGCCCGTCTGCCATGCCCCAAACCCCGCACCCACCCCAGTTTTTGCCCGCCTCTCCCTGTCCCTGCGGCGCCTTGTCGCCCCGGCAAAAAGCCCTGGTCTACGCCGACTGCTGCGGCCGCTATGTGGAGCATTTCGATGCCACGCCCGCGCCCGACGCCGAATGGTTGATGCGCTCGCGCTATAGCGCTTTTGTGTTGCAACGGCGCGACTATTTGCTGGCCACCTGGCACGCCAGCCAGCGCCCGGCCACGCTGGAGTTCGAGCCCGGCGCGCACTGGCTGGGCCTTGCGGTGCGCAGCCACCGCGTGCTGGATGTCGACCACGCCGAGGTCGAGTTTGTGGCCCGCTACCGTGTGGCCGGGCGCGCCGTGCGTCTGCACGAATGCAGCCGCTTTGTGCGCGAGGCCGGGCGCTGGTACTACGTGGATGGTGACAGCCGCTGAGTTGAGGCCAAAAATGGCTCTAGCCCTTATGGAGTAAGCGCAAGCAGCTATCAAAAACAAAGTGCTTGCGGTGCAGGCCGTTGGAAAAAAAGAAATTTCAATGAAAACTGCCCCAAGCGCTTATGTAGAAAGCGCCCTTAGCTATTTATTACAGAGCAATTTTGTCGCGCCGTGGGGCAGGAAGAGGGGCCATCCGTGGCGCGGCCACACTGCGGGTGGCGCCCGGTCAGCGGCCCGTTACAACCCCACGGTCGCACACGGCACACTCGGGGGAGTTTCCCGTTTTTTCTTCAAGGAGCACTCCATGCAACGACGCCAATTCCAGGCCTGTAGTTTTGCCGCACTGATCGCCCTGGCCACCACGCGGGCGCAGGCCCTGTCGCTGGGTGAGCTCAGCAATGCCGACGCCAGCAGCGGCGTGAAGGCCGCGCTAGAGCAGGGCGCGCTGGCGGCTGTGGGCTTGCTGGGCCAATCTGGCGGGTTTTTGAACAACCCCAAGGTGCGCATCCCGCTGCCGGGCTACCTCAACGACGCGGCCAAGCTGATGAAGCGATTTGGCCAGGGCCAGCGCATCGAAGAGCTGGAGACCTCGATCAACCGCGCCGCCGAAGCCGCCGTGCCCATGGGCAAGGACTTGCTGGTGGGCGCCGTGCGCAGCATGACGGTGACCGACGCCAAGAACATCCTGGCGGGCGGCGACACGTCGGTCACGCAGTTCTTTTCCGAAAAAACCCGCGCCCCGCTGGGCCAGAGGTTTCTGCCCGTCGTCACCCAGGCCACCAAGAAAGTGGGCCTGGCACAGCAATACAACGCCTTTGCGGGCAAGGCGGCGGGTTTTGGCCTGGTGAAGAAGGAAGACGCGACCATCGAGCAGTACGTCACCGGCAAGACGCTGGACGGGCTGTTCCTGGTGATCGGCGAGCAAGAGCAGCAACTGCGCCAGAACCCGGCGGCCGCGGGCAGCGCCATCCTGAAGAAGGTGTTTGGGGCGCTGAAGTAAGGGGAGAAGGGCAGCGAAAAGGGTTTGAGCCAAATCGGGCTCTGGCGCTTATCTGGTATGCGCCAGCAGCTATTATTTAAATAGCATCTGCCCGAACAAAGCATGCGCAGCCAGCCCCTTCACCCCGCCGGCCGCTTTTTGAGCGCGCACAAATCCACCATGCCCGCCAGCGCCCGCGGGTCGCTGCCCGCCGGGAAGATGCGGTGCTTCTGGATCTTCTGGGTGCCGGTGGTCGGGATCTCGTCGGCAAACCACCACCAGCCCGGCGCCTTGTAGTAAGCCAGCTCGCGCAGGCAGAACGCCTGCAGGGTGTGCGCCGCGTCGGCGTGTGCCATGCCCGCTGCGGCAGCGGGGTCGAGCACCACGCAGGCCAGCACTTCCTCTTCGCGCACCGCGTCGGGCACAGCCATCACGGCCGCCTGGTGCACCAGCGGGTGGGTGAGCAGGAGTGCCTCGACCTCGGCGGCGGCAATGTTCTCGCCCGAGCGGCGGATGATGTTCTTGCGCCGGTCCATGAAGCGCAGCATGCCGCTGGCATCGCGCGTGACGATGTCGCCGGTGTGAAACCAGCCGCCGCGCCACGCGGCCTCGGTGGCCTCGGGGTCGTTCAGGTAACCGCTGAAGAAGTCCTTGCGCGGCGTGGCCGCCGAATGGCGCACCCACATCTCGCCGGGCTGGCCGTCGGCCACCTCGGTGCCCGCTTCGTCCACCACGCACACCTCCAGGCCCGGCTCGGCGCGGCCAAAGGCGCGCGTGCCGATCTGGCGCGGCGCGTGGTGGTCGGAGATGACGCGCACGATCTCGGTCATGCCCCACAGCTCCACCAGGGGCAGGCCAAAGCGCTCTTCGAATACGGCGTGCAACTGCGGCTCGACACCGGCGCCGTAGCCAAAGCGCACGCTGTGCGCGCGCTCCAGCGGGCTGGCCGGCTGGGCCAGCAGCATGGGCACCACCACGCCCAGGTAATGCACGATGGTGGCCCGGCTCTCGCACACCTCCTGCCACCAGCGCGAGGGCGCAAACCGGTCGGTCTGCACCTGGCAGCCGCCGGTCAGCAGCATGCAATAGAACGACAGGATGGACGCGTTCACATGGAACAGCGGCAGCGGGTTGTACAGCCGCTCCTGGCCTTCGCGGATGGCCACCATGCCACCCCGGCGCGCATACCAGTCGCCGGCGGCCAGCTCGTAGCGGTGCGACAGCACGCAGCCCTTGGGCTGTCCGGTGGTGCCTGAGGTGTAAAGGATGCTGGCGGGCGTGTCGGCCTGCGGCGCGCCGGGCTGTGCGGGCTGTACCGGTGGCGGCAGCGCAGCCATGTCATCGGGTGTGGCCACCGGTGGCTGGTGGCGCGCCTCGGCCAGCGCAGCGCGCACGGCGGGCAGGCGCGTGGGCAGGGCCACCACCAGGTCCACGCGCGCATGGTCGATCAGGTAGGCCAGCTCGCGCGGGCGGTAGTCGGGGTTGATGGGCACCACACACACGCCCAGGGTGTTCAGCGCCAGTTTGTGCAGCAGGTGCTCGGGCCGACTTTCCAGAAACAGGCCCACGCGGTGGCCCAGACCATAGCCGGCGGCACGGTAGTGCTGCATCAGGCCGTGCACTTGGGCGGCGGCCTCTGCGTAGCTGATTTCGCGACCTTGCGGGTCGTAGCTGCGCGCCGGGTTGGCGGGCACGGCCAGCAGGGAGTGGGGTCCGTAGGCTGCGGCGGCGCGCGCGAAGGCGTTGCCGATGGTGGTGGTCTGGGTGATGGTGATCATGGCGCTGTAGCGGCTGGCAGAGCGGGATGCGATGCAGTGTAGGCCGGTGGGCGCAAACCTGGGGTGCAATCGTTGTCACCGAGGTCGCATTCGATGCCGCAGCCCGGGCCAGCCTCGGATATTCAGCGGGGCGGTGCGGCGCAGCAGTTTCAGGGCGCGAACTCGATGCGCTCAGGGGGCCAGGATCCAGTCGGCGATTTGCCCCACAACGTTTGTCTCCAGGCCGTTGAACCCGTGGTGGGCAAAGGCCGCGCAGGCATCCCCCTGGTTCTTGCCGCCTGTGGCCGTGATGAGGTGGCTGCGGCGTGCGTGGGTCAGCTTGGCCATCAGGGCGGGAATCTCGGTGTACGCGCAATGCGCGCATCCGTCTTGCTGGTGGTGCACCACCAGCACGGGCACCTGGATTTTTTCAAGGGGCATGGCCGTCACCGGGCGCTGTTTGTCATCCGACAGGATGGACGCCGTCAACACCAGGCCATCGGGGGCGTCTGCGCCCTGCAGCACCGTTGCCGCATAGGCGGCCGATTGCGTGCCACGGCTGGTGCCCACCAGCCACACGGGCACTTTGGCGGTGGTTTTCAGCCATGCAATGGTGGCTTGCAAATCGGTCACATGCTCCGCCGTTTGGCGAAAACCATGCAGAAACGGTGCGCGTTGCCGATCCGATGGCGCATCCACCACCACCGTCATCAACCCCTTGTCGGCGAACAGTTGCCGCGATCTGACGAGGAAATTGCCTTCGCCCCATTTGAACGACCCGTTCGGAAATAGCTGCAACCCCCCGTGTCCGCCCGCCAGCAGAACGACGGCGGCTTTGGGTTCAGGGGGCGTGATCACCAGCATGCGCTGCGTCACGCCTGGGCGGGTGGGCAGGTCAGAGGTGGCCGCGCAATTTCAGGCAGACCGATAGGTGGACACTCTGCTTCGTAGCCACGGGCCAAAGGCCCGAGAAAGCAGAAGTGCCATGAGC
>QLTU01000042.1 GCA_003268905.1 Acidovorax defluvii | reverse complement strand
CACACCCCAAACCGTTCGCGTGGGTCAAGTCTGCCGATGACATCCTGGCGAGTATCGAGAGATTTTGTCTGCGAATTTCTAACTCAGGACACTAGCAAACCGAACGTTGGCCACCAATGACCATCCATGCGGCCATCAGAGCGACACACTGCAAGCACTGGCAGCGGCCCATATCCCAATCCACATCCCCTACGCAAAGGACTAAAGCATGCTGATACTGGTTGACCAAGACGGCGTACTGGCAGACTTCGAGCATCGCCTCTACCAAACCTGGCAGCAAGCCACGCCAACACACGAGCACCCCGGGGTAGCACCGCACGAGAGGCGCCATTTCTACGCCAAGGACGACTACCCCGAGCACCTGCGCGATGCGGTGCAGCGCATCTACACAGCGCCCGGTTTCTTTCGGAATCTGCCACCCATCGACGGGGCGCTGGACGCGCTGCAGGCCATGCTGGCACGCGGCCACGACGTGCGCATCTGCACCTCGCCACTGACCCTCTACCAAAATTGTGTCGGTGAAAAATATGAATGGGTCGATCGCCACCTGGGCGCTGAGTGGGTCGCGCGCATGGTGGTGACCAAAGACAAAACCTTGGTGCACGGCGACATCCTGATCGATGACAAGCCCCACGTCACAGGGGCGCGCACGCCCACGTGGCAGCACGTGGTATACAACCAGCCCTACAATCAACAGGCCCCCGGCCTGCGTTTGCACTGGGGCAACTGGCAGGAGATTCTCGGCACCCATCCGGGTTGGGACTGAGCAACAGCAGCCAGGCGCCTGTCAGACATGGCAATCGTGGGCTGAAATCGACCGCAGCGGTACAGCCCTACAGGCCGCACGACGAGGCCAACCTACCCGTGAGGCAGACGCAGGCCGTCCATAGAGAAAAAACGCCCGTGTCCATCCCCCAGTCGTTCATCCAGGAGTTGCTCTCGCGCGTCGACGTGGTCGATATCGTGGGCCGCTACGTGCAGCTCAAAAAGGGCGGCGCCAACTTCATGGGGCTGTGCCCCTTCCACGGGGAAAAGTCGCCCTCTTTCAGCGTCAGCCCCTCCAAGCAGTTCTACCACTGCTTTGGCTGCGGCAAGAACGGCAACGCCATCAGCTTCTTGATGGACCATGCGGGCATGGGCTTCATTGAGGCCGTGAACGATCTGGCCCAAAGCGTGGGCCTGCAGGTGCCGGACGATGACATTTCCCCCCAAGAGAAAGAGCGTGCAGCCGCCGCCCGGCAAAAGCAGGCCACGCTGACCGACGTGCTCGAAAAAGCCGCCGAGGCCTACCGCCAGCAACTGCGCACATCACCCCGGGCCGTGGCGTATTTCAAGGGCCGGGGCGTGTCGGGCGCGGTGGCCAAGCGCTATGGCCTGGGCTATGCCCCCGAAGGCTGGCGCAGCCTGGCCAGCGTTTTCCCGCACTACGACGACCCGCTGCTCGAAGAAAGCGGGCTGGTCATCGTGAACGACGAGGACGGCGGCAAACGCTACGACCGCTTCCGCGACCGGGTGATGTTCCCCATCCGCAATGTGAAGGGCGAGTGCATCGGCTTTGGCGGGCGCGTGCTGGGGGACGACAAGCCCAAATACCTCAATTCGCCGGAAACCCCGGTGTTCCACAAGGGCCGCGAGCTCTATGGCCTGTTCGAGGCCCGCACCGCCATCCGCGAGCAGGGCTTTGCGCTGGTCACCGAGGGCTACATGGACGTAGTGGCGCTGGCGCAGCTGGGTTTCCCGAACGCCGTGGCCACGCTGGGAACGGCCTGCACGCCCGAACATGTGCAAAAACTGCTGCGATTTACCGAATCGGTGGTGTTCAGCTTTGATGGCGACGCCGCCGGCCGCCGGGCAGCCCGCAAGGCGCTTGATGGCGCCCTGCCCCATGCCAGCGACACGCGCAGCATCAAGTTTTTGTTTCTGCCGCCCGAGCACGACCCCGACAGCTTTGTGCGCGCGCATGGCTCCGACGCCTTTGCCCGCCATATTGGCGATGCCGTTCCGCTGAGCCGCTTCCTGATCGAAGCCGCCAGCGAAAGCTGCGACCTGGGCACGGCAGAAGGCCGCGCGCACATGGCCAGCAATGCCCGGCCGTTGTGGAGCGCACTGCCCGAGGGCGTGCTGCGGCGCCAGGTGCTCACCGAGCTGGCCCAGCTGGCCCAGCTGGACGCGCACGACCTGTCCGACCTCTGGAGCAAGACCGCCGCCCAGGAGGCAGCGCGCCACCCCGGCGCCAGCGCCAGCGCCTCACATCGCCATGCCGCCGCACCGGCAGACGAGCCCCCGTGGGGCGCGCCGGCCGAACCCGGCTGGCAATCGCCCGGCGGCGGCTACGGCTCGCCCCAGAAACCACCCTTTCGCAAGGGCAGCGACTGGAAAGGCGGCAACTGGAAAAAGAAGGACGCCGCACCCTGGCCGCCCCAGCCACGCCTGCCGCGCACCCCCGCCGCCAGCCGCGCAGACCACGCCGCACGCCTGCTTTTGTCGCACATGGCGTTTCTGGAAGATCTGACACACGACGACCACGCCGCGCTGTGCGCCCTGCCCGCTCCGCACGGCCCGCTGTTCAGCTGGCTGGAAGAGCAATTGCACGAGCACGGCCCGCTGGCCTGGGCGCTGCTGCGGGAAAGCCTGCGGGGCCATCCCTGTGAAGCCCTGGCAGTGAAAGTGATGACCGGCTCGCACGCCCAGACCGAGGGCGATCTGCACGAATTGCGGCTGGAACTGCGCGATCTTTTGAACCGCATGCTGATCGAAGACATCAACGCCCAGCAAAAAGCCCTGATTCTTCAGGCCGCGCAAGACCCCACTGCGCTCGAACGCTACCGCGCACTGGAGCAGCGGCGCAACATTCTGCAGGGCATCGCGCCGCGTAGCGCTTGAAATACAGTGCGGCCGGTATAATGTAGGGTTTGTCGGCAAGAGCGACAGCAGCACCTCCGAGCCGGACCACCGTGACAAACGCGCACAACCGTCCACCCATCGCAAGGACTGCACACCAAATGTTCGCCCAGACATCTTGCCCTTGAGGATCACTCCTCTACCTGCAGCAGCTCTGCTTTTGCAGTGTCACCCGCGCCGGGATCCGAGGCGCTTGCGTTTTCTTTGTGTCCGTTTTTGACTCCGAGGTTGTTTTATGCCTGCTCAAAAGTCCGCGAAGCCGCTCAAGTCCGCCCCAGGCACCGCCGCGAAGGCTGTCTCCAAAACCGCTGCCAAAGCACCGGCCAAAGCCGCGCCCCGCAAGGCCGTCGCTGCCGCCCCTGCCCCGGCTGCCAAGAAAGTGAAAACTGTGCCCGTGAAAAGTTCTGCCGAGCTGACCAAAGCTGCCGATGAATTGCTGAAGAAGAAGCCTGCCCGCGCCGCAGCGGCCCCGTCCGATGGCGACGAGCCGCCTAAAAAGCGCCCCGGCCGCCCGGCCAAGGCCGGGACCACCGCCGAAGCCAAGGCCCCCGCCAAGCGCGGCCGCAAACCCAAGGCAGCTGCGGGCGAAATCAGCAGTGACGACGCAGACCTGTCCGACATCGAATCCGATCTCGAAGGCGAAGTCGAGCCCGAGACAGAAGCCACCCCCACGGCCGAGAAGGTCAAGCCCCTGCGCATGAAGATCAGCAAGGCGAAAGAGCGCGCCTTGATGAAAGAATTCGGCCTGGACGAAACCGTCCTGTCCGAAGAAGACATGGCCAAGCGCCGGGCGCGCCTGAAGACCCTGATCAAGCTGGGCAAGACGCGCGGCTACCTCACGCACGTTGAAATCTCCGACCACCTGCCCGACAAGCTGGTCGATGCCGAAACCCTCGAAGCCGTCATCACCACGCTGAACGATCTGGGCGTGGCGGTTTACGAGCAGACGCCCGATGCCGAGGCGCTGATCATCACCGACAACGCCCCCGCGGGCGCCACCGAAGAAGAAGCCGAAGAAGCCGCCGAGGCCGCACTGTCCACCGTGGACAGCGAGTTCGGCCGCACCACCGACCCCGTGCGCATGTACATGCGCGAAATGGGCACCGTGGAGCTGCTCACGCGCGAAGGCGAAATCGAAATCGCCAAGCGCATCGAAGGCGGCCTGATGGCCATGATGGAGGCGATCAGCGCATCGCCCGCCACCATTGCCGAAATCCTGAACATGGGCGAAGACATCCGCGAAGGCAAGGTGGTCATCTCCACCATCGTGGACGGTTTCTCCAACCCCAACGAGGCCGACGACTATGTGGCCGAAGAAGACTTCGACGAATTCGACGAAGCCGATGACGACGACGGCAAGGGCGGCTCCAAGGCCCTGACCAAAAAGCTCGAAGAGCTCAAGAAGCAGGCGCTGGAGCGCTTTGACAAGCTGCGTGAGCTGTTCGAAAAAGTGCACAAGATCTACGACAAGGAAGGCTACGGCACGCCCGCCTACGTGAAGGCCCAGGCCGCCTTGTCCGAAGAGCTGATGACCATCCGCTTCACGGCCAAGACCATCGAGAAGCTGTGCGACATGGTGCGCGGGCAGGTCGATGATGTGCGCAAGAAGGAGCGCGAGCTGCGCCGCATCATCGTGGACAAGTGCGGCATGCCCCAGGAAACCTTCATCAAGGACTTCCCGGCCAACCTGCTCAACCTCAAGTGGGTGGAAAAGCAGGCTGCGGCCGGCAAGCCATGGTCGACCATCATGGCGCGCAACATCCCGCCCATCCAGGATCTGCAGCAAAAGCTGACCGACCTGCAGTCGCGCGTGGTCGTGCCGCTGGCTGAACTCAAAGGCATCAACAAGCGCATGAACGAGGGTGAATCGACCTCGCGCGATGCCAAGAAGGAAATGATCGAGGCCAACCTGCGCCTGGTTATTTCGATCGCCAAGAAGTACACCAACCGTGGCCTGCAGTTCCTCGACCTGATCCAGGAAGGCAACATCGGCCTGATGAAGGCGGTGGACAAGTTCGAATACCGCCGCGGCTACAAGTTCTCGACCTATGCGACGTGGTGGATCCGCCAGGCCATCACAAGGAGCATCGCCGACCAGGCCCGCACCATCCGCATCCCGGTGCACATGATCGAAACGATCAACAAGATGAACCGCATCAGCCGCCAGCACTTGCAAGAGTTTGGTTTTGAGCCCGATGCGTCCATCCTGGCAGCCAAGATGGAGATCCCCGAGGACAAGATCCGCAAGATCATGAAGATCGCCAAAGAGCCGATCTCCATGGAAACCCCCATCGGCGACGACGACGACAGCCACCTGGGCGATTTCATCGAAGACGGTGCCAACACCGCTCCCATCGAAGCCGCCATGCAGGCCGGCCTGCGCGACGTGGTCAAGGACATTCTGGATGGCCTGACCCCACGCGAAGCCAAAGTGCTGCGCATGCGCTTTGGCATCGAAATGACCAGCGACCACACACTGGAAGAAGTGGGCAAGCAGTTTGACGTGACGCGCGAGCGTATCCGCCAAATAGAAGCCAAGGCACTGCGCAAGCTCAAGCACCCATCGCGCTCGGACAAGCTGCGCAGCTTTATCGACTCGCTGTAAACCGCACCGCTATCACCCTGGCAACAGGGTCTGGTCGCGCAGACGCCCCAGCCACCCACTCGGTGCTGGGGCGTCGTGCTTTTGGGGTGGGACTGCGCAGCCGCTGGCAGACACTTTGGCGGCAGCCTCGGATGGGGCAGTGTCCATCTGCTTCACAGCAATGCACCCGCATGAACTGCCAGGTTTGTGCGTAAATTCTGGTGAAAAACACCTCTAGCTCTTTACAGATAAGCGCTGATAGCTATACAAATAATAGCAATCAATCCAGCTTAAGCCCTGACTGTTTCACCAGTTTGGCCATGCGGCTGACCTCGCTGCGAAAGAAGGCGGCCGTGGCATCAGGAGGCGGGCTTTGCAGCTGATAGCCCTGTGCCAGCAAGGCGTCGCGCACCTCTGGCGCCGCCACGGCGCTGCGCACCGCCTGGAAGGCGCGCTCCACCTCGGGTTTGGGCAAGCCTGCAGGCCCCACGACCGCCACCCAGCCGTCCAGCGCGTAATGCGGCAGGCCCTGCTCGGCGATCGTCGGCAAATCGGGCAGCAAGGGCGAACGGGTGGTGGACGACAAACCCATGGCCCGCAATGCGCCCGACTTTACGTGGGGCGCCGCCACGGCAATGGCAATGAACGCCATCTGGATCTGCCCGCCCAGCACATCGGCCGTCAGTGGACCCATGCCCCGGTAGGGAATGTGCTTGATGTCCACCTGGGCTTCGTGCACGAACATCTCGGCAGCCAGGTGCAGGATCGTGCCGTTGCCCGACGAACCGTAGTTCAGCGCACCGGGCTGGGCCTTGGCCAGTGCGACGAGTTCGCGCACGTTTTTGGCCGCCACCGACGGGTGGGCCACCAGCACGAAGGGCGTGGCGCCGATCATGGTGATGGGCGTGATGTCATCCACCGCGTCGTAAGGAATGTTCTTGAAGACGCTGGGGTTCACCACGTGGTTGTTGGACACCATGCCCAGCACCGAGCCATCCTTGGGCGCCTTGACGATCATCGACGTGCCGGTGATGCCGCCCGCACCCGGAAAATTTTCCACCACCACGGGCCGCGCCAGCGCCTTGCCCAGGCTGGGGCCCACCACACGGGCCACGCCGTCCACCCCCGAGCCGGCACTGACGGGCAGCACCAGGCGCAGCGGTTTGTCAGGCCCCTGGGCCCAGCTCACTGCAGGGGCCATGGCGCCGGCCACTGTAGCCGCCAAAAGGGTTCGCCGTGCCATGCCTTGCTGGCGCTGCGGTTGAGAAAAGAGGCCGCGATCCTGGTTATGTGTCATAGGGTTGTCTCCATCGTTGTCATTGGGTCATTGTTCTATGGGCGCCCTGCGAGGCCTTTGAACCGAAGCGATCAGGCCACCGCCCCTTGCGCCTGCAAGGCCTGCACCTGCGCGGTGGTGTAACCGAGCTGCTCCATGAGTTCGGCCGTGTGCTGGCCCAGCACGGGCGGCTGCAGGCGCACGCCCAGCCGCTGGCCATCCATGCGCAGCGGAAACAGCGTGGTGCGCGCCGTCTGCCCGGCCCGCTCGCCATCGGGCAGGGTGATGTCCACCAGACCGCCGGTGGCGTTGAGGTGCGGGTCGTCAAACAGCTGCTCGGGCCGCAGGATGGGCGCGAAAGGCAGTCCGTTTTTCTCGAAGATGGCCGTCAGCTCGGCAGCGCTGTGCGCGACTAGGCGCTGGCGCAGTTCGGGCAAGAGCGTGGGGCGGGCGCGCACACGGTCGTTGTTGGTGGCCAGTTGCGGGTCGGCCTTGAGGTCGGCGTAGCCCATGGCGTCACAAAAGGTGATCCACTGCGCATCGCTCACGGCCGCCAGGAAGATCTGCTCGCCATCCTTCACGCTGAACACGTCGTACAACGCCCAAGACGAAATGCGCTCGGGCATGGGCGCGGCGGGCTGGCCGGTGACGGCGTACTGCATCATGTGCTGGCCCACGAGGAACACGTTGTTCTCGAACAGGGCCGAATCCACCTCTTGCCCGCGCCCGGTGATGCCGCGCTGCATCAGCGCCGCCATGGCCCCGATAGCGCCAAACATGCCACCCATGATGTCGTTCACGCTGGTGCCCGCGCGCAGCGGGTCGCCGGGGCGGCCCGTCATGTAGGCCAGGCCACCCATCATCTGCACCACTTCATCCAGCGCGGTGCGGTGCTCGTAGGGACCGGGCAGAAAACCGGTGTGATTCACATAGATCAGGCGCGGGTTGAGCGCGCTCAGCGCCGCGTAGTCCAGACCGTATTTGCCCATCACGCCGGGCTTGAAGTTCTGGGCCACCACGTCGGCCGAAGCCACCAGCTTGCGCGCGACCTCCAGCCCTTCGGGACTGCGCAGATCCAGCGCAATGCTCTTCTTGTTGCGGTTGAACATGGGGAAAAAACCCGCGCCCGCGCCCAGCAGGTGGCGGGTGCGGTCGCCCTCCACGGGCTCGACCTTGATGACTTCGGCCCCCAGATCGGCCAGCACCATGCCGCAGGTGGGGCCCATGACCATGTGGGTGAACTCCACCACGCGCAGCCCCGTCAGGGGCAAGGGGCGCGATGCGGTGCCGGGGGTGAAAGAAGAAGCAGGGGCAGCAGGTGATGAAGGTGCAGAAGTCATGGGGCTCACGATAAGGGATTCAGAGGGGCTGCCCAGCCACGGCCGTCAGAGCGTTGGCAGCAGCGGCCACCTGCGCCTTGGGCAATCCGGCTTGCCACAGCGTGCCATGCAGGGTTTCGCCCGCCAGCCACCTGGCCACGCGCTGGCGCAAGGCCAGCAGCGCGGGCACATCCAGGCCGGTGTGGACGCCCATGCGCTCCAGCATGAAGGCCAGGTCTTCGGTGGCCACGTTGCCACTGGCGCCGGGGGCATGCGGGCAGCCGCCAATGCCGGCCAGGCAGGCATCAAACCGCTCGATGCCCGTTTGCCACGCCGCGTAGGCGTTGGCCAGCCCCATGCCCCGGGTGTCATGAAAGTGGGCGCACCACAGGCGATTACCCACCAGGGCGCGGGCTTTTTCAAACAGACGCTGCACGCTGGCCGGATCGGCATAGCCCACCGTGTCGGCCAGGCTCACCCGGTCGGCGCCGGCATCGAGCAGGGCCTGCATCAGGCGCAGCACCTCGCCCTCGGCCACTTCACCCTGCAGGGTGCAGCCAAAGGCGGTGCCCACGCCGCCCTCGATCAGGGTCTTGCTGCCGGCGGCGTCGCGCTGGGCGCGGATGCGCGCCACCTCGGCCACCACCTCATCGGGCGTCTTGCGCAGGTTGGCTAGGCTGTGGGCAAAGCTGGCGGACAGCGGCACGATCATCAGATCGGCCCCGCACTCCAGCGCCCGTTCGGCCCCCCTGAAATTGGGCACCAGCACCGAGGCAAACAGCCCGGGAAGGGTTTTGGCATGGGCCAGCACCTCGGCGGTGTCCGCCAGTTGCGGCAGCAGGCGCGCGGGCACGAACGATCCCACCTCGATCTCGCGCTGGCCGGCGGCGTAGGCCGCGTCAATCCATTCGATCTTGCGCGCCGTGGGCAGCACGGTGGCAATGCTCTGCAGACCATCGCGCAACCCGACCTCGCGGATGACGACCCGTGCAGGGCCACCGAGCACAGGCGGAGACGATGGCGGGCGCGATGGCAGAACGTGGCTCACAAAATGTCTCCTGGGGTGCGGTGGCGAGATTTTAGAAATTCCCAGAACCATCAGAAAAGACATTTGGGAATCTCTATGATTCCAGAATGGAACAACTGAAGGCCTTACTCTCATGCGCGATCTGGACCTGCTGACCCTGCGGCTGTTTGCCGCTGTCTGCGAGCAACGCAGCATCACCCGCGTGGCAGAGCAGGAATCCATCGTGGGCTCGGCCATCAGCAAGCGCCTGGCACAACTGGAAGATGCCGTGAGCACGCCGCTGCTGGTGCGCAAGCGGCGCGGCGTGTTGCCCACGCCAGCGGGCGAAACCTTGCTCGAACATGCCCGCACCATGCTGGCCAGCGTAGGCCAGATCGAGCGCGACATGGCGGCCTATGCCACCGGCATCCGGGGCCATGTGCGCATGCTGGTCACTGCCTCGGTGATGGCTGAATCGCTGGCCGACGACGTGGCGGCCTTTTTGCACCACCCCGCGCACCGTGACATCCAGGTCAGCATGGAAGAGCGCGTCAGCCCTGACGTGGTGCAAGGCATTCGCGAGGGCAGCGCATCCATCGGTATCTGCTGGGATGCCGCCGACCTTACCGGCCTGGAAACCTGCGCCTACCGCAGCGACCACCTGGCCATCGTGGCCCACGAGTCACACCCGGTGGCACAGGCTACCTCCGTGTGTTTTGCCGATGTGCTGGGCCACGAATTCGTCAGCATGCCGGCCCTGAGCGCCGTCCAGGTGCTGCTGGCGCGGGCGGCCGCTGTAGAGGGCAAAACCCTGGCACACCGGGTGCTGGTGTCCAACTTTGACGCCGCCTTGCGGGTAGTGAGCGCTAACCTGGCCATCTGCGTGGTGCCGCGCGAGGTGGCCGAGCCCTTTGCGCGCACGGCTCCGGTGCGCATTGTTCCCCTGAGCGATGCCTGGGCACGCCGCCGTTTTGCCGTGTGTTACCGCAGCAGCCAGACGCTTCCACCCTGCGCACGGCTGCTGGTGGACCACCTGGCGCGTGCCGGCGAGCCCGATCACCTCGTTCGTGGCCCGCATGCAACACTTTGAAATGGTTTGAGGCAATTTACGGGGCAGGTGCATGTGCACTGTGCCTTTTGAGCTACCAAACTTGTAGCAAAACGGGTTCCGCGCTATAGTCGCAGCGCTCCCTCGGACGTGGTGCCTTTCGCGCCACCCCGAAATTTGACCCAACACTCGCGCGAGGAGAAACATCCATGAGCTCCAAAGAAAATGCCGCCATCAACCAGCTGTTTGAACGGCTCGAATGCCGTTACGCACTGCGCGTGCTCTGGGCCCTGCGCGATGGCCACCCCCAGACCTTCCGCCTGCTGCAAGACAGTGTGGGCGGCATCACGCCCAACACCTTGAACACCCGCATCAAGGAACTGCGCGAGGCCGGCTTTGTCGACCACGGCAGCGACGGTTACACCGTCACCCCGTCGGGCGCCGATCTGCTCAAGCGCCTGTCGGACGTGCAAGCCTTTGCCACCCGCTGGGTAGCGGGCCGCGCCAAGAAGGCCTGAAGCAGCGCCCATCCGCTGACCCGCGCTGCCCTGCCCGCTTGCCGGGCTTTTGCTAAAATACGGGCCAAAATGGCTGCTAGCGCACTATCCATAAGCGCTAGCAGCTATATTTTTAATAGCACTCAAGGAATTTCACCATGGCACTGACCACCACCGCATCCGGCCTGCAATACGAAGACACCGTCATCGGCGAAGGCGCCGAAGCCACCAAGGGCCAGAACGTCTCGGTGCACTACACCGGCTGGCTTTACAACAATGGCGAGCAAGGTGCCAAGTTCGACTCTAGCCGCGACCGCAACGACGCCTTCGCGTTCTCGCTGGGCGCGGGTATGGTCATCAAGGGCTGGGACGAAGGCGTGCAAGGCATGAAGATCGGTGGCCAGCGCACCCTGATCATCCCGGCCGCACTGGGCTATGGCGCACGCGGCGCCGGCGGTGTGATTCCCCCCAACGCCACGCTGAAGTTCGACGTGGAACTGCTGGGCGTGCGCTGAAACAGCGACTCCCCTCTCCCAGCACCAAGGGATGACCTGCATTACCCCCTGCGGTCTGTGATAGCGCGCTCTCGGGCGGTCCACTGCGTTGCTTATCTTTCCAATAGTGGGGCTACTGGCTGCAAAAAGACGCCTTGCGGCCCATCCCGATCCGCACTACCACCGACGCGCGAGGGTTGTGCAGGTCATCCAAAGCGGCCCCTGTGGCCGCTTTTTTGATTGCGGGGTTGTGCAGGCTGGCCGGCACACCTGGCACACTCTGCGCGGTATTGGCTGTCGGCGAAACGGCTCCTGTTGCCCGTTTGCGCAGGCTGGCAGTGCCTACATCTCGGAGCGCACCAGGGGCAGCGCTGGAGCCGGTCGGGTGATGCGGCTCACCACCACCGCCACGATCAGCCCTGCGGGCACGCCAAACACCCCCGCAGAAATGGGCTGGATGCCAAACCACAGGCCATCCGCCAGCAACCAGCCCGCCCAGGTGCGCAAGACGGGCACATGCGAAAGCATGTAATACACGGCAATGCCCAGCCCGGCGAGCATGCCGGCCACCGCCCCCTGGCGCGTGGTTCCGCGCCAGAAGATACCCAGCACCATCACCGGCACAAAGGCCGACGCAGCCAGAGAAAACGACGCAGACACGAGCGGCAGAATTTCGGCCGGCTTGAGTGCCGCCACAAACGCCGCCGCCAGCGCCACCGACAGCAAGGTGAACTTGGTCAGGATGACGCGCTGTTCGGGCGATGCCTCCCGGGGAGCCCCGCGGTAATAGAGGTCGCGCACCAGCGCGTTGCTGATGGTCAGCAGCAGCCCGTCGGCAGTGGACAATGCCGCCGCCAGCCCGCCCGCAGCCACCAGGCCCGACACGACATACGGCAGCCCCCCCAGCTCTGGCGTGGCCAGCATGATGAGGTCGGCACCCAGCCGGATTTCGCCAAACTGCACCAGGCCATCGCCGTTCACGTCTTCCACCGACAACAGCGATGCGTCCACCCGGGCCCATTGCGCCAGCCAGTTGGGCAGGGTTTCAAAACTGCTGCCCACCAGGTTCTGCATGACCTCGAACTTCACCAGCACGGCCAGCGCTGGCGCGCTAAGGTAAAGCAAGGCAATGAAAAACAGCGACCACGCCACCGACGTCCGCGCCGCAGCCACCGAGGGCGCCGTGTAGTAACGGGTCAGCAAATGTGGCAGGCCCGCAGTGCCCACCATCAGGCAGAACATGAGCGCCAGGAAGTTGCGCCGCGCCAGTTCATACTCCTTTCGCTCATGCGGCGAGCCGTTGGGGTCGCCTGCGAAGGCCTGGCTGTGCAGCGGCAGGCCTCCCAGGGGGCGGGCGCGCTCATAGTTCTCGCGCATCTCGCGCGTCCAGCGCTCGCGCGCCGATGCCGCATCGCGGGGCAGCGAGACCAGCTCACGGCTGGCCGAAACAATCAGGCCCACATCGGCATTCTGGTCACGCAGGGCACGAACGCGTTCACGCGCCTTTTCGCGCTCGCGCTCCAGCGCACCCTCCACGTCCTGCAGCCGCGCCTCGAAGTCCTGCGCCCGGCGCAAATAGGCCACCACCACCTGGTGCTCAGCCGGCGAGTCGAGCAGCCGCTCTTCCATATCGGCGATCTTGCCCAGCTGCGCGCCATACACCAGGGGCGCCATCGGATTGCCCAGCTGCTTGTAGGCCAGCCAGGACACCGGGATCAAAAAGGCCAGCAGCACCACCACATATTGCGCCACCTGCGTCCAGGTGATGGCGCGCATGCCGCCCAGAAACGAGCACAGCAGCACACCGCCCAGCCCCAGCATGATGCCAATCTCGAATTGCACCCCCGTGAGGCGCGATGCAATCAGGCCCACGCCATAAATCTGGGCCACCACGTAGGTGAACGAGCACAGCACCGCCGCCAGCGCGGCAATGATGCGCGGCCAGCGCCCGCCAAAACGCACATGAAAAAAATCGGGCACCGTGTAAAGGCCCATGGCACGCAGATGCGGGGCGATCAGCAGGGCCACCAGGCAAAAGCCGCCGGTCCAGCCCAGCAGGTAGGCCAGCCCGCCCGCCTGGCCCGGCGTGCCAGAAAAACCCTGCAGATACAGCGCACCCGACAGGCTGATGAACGAGGCGGCGCTCATCCAGTCGGCCGCCGCCGCCATGCCGTTGTAGATGGGCGGAATGCGCCGCCCCGCCACGTAATACTCTTCGGGATCGGTGGTGCGGCCGTACACACCGATACCGGCGTAGACCATTACCGTGAGAAACAGGAAGATCGGGCCGATCCAGTGCCTCGAAAGCCCCCGCTGCTCTGCCCAGGCCATCAGGGCCAAAAATGCCACCACCCCCACCACATACAGGGCAAAGATGCGGTGCAGGCGCCAGAGGTAGGCCTTGTCGTCACCCCCCTGTTTAGCACCACCGGGATCAGCCATGGGGTCTGGCCGGTACCGGCGCGCGCTCTGCCATCTGCGCAGCCGCCTGTGCGGCGTCCTGGCGCTCAAAGCGGTTCATGGCCCAGCAGTAGGCCACGACGATGGCAATGAACATCAACACCGCGCCTTGGGCGGCGATCCAGTAACCCAGCGGCCAGCCCCCTGCCACCAGCAATTGCAGGTCGCGGGCAAAGAATGTGGCCACAAATGAGACCAGCACCCACAGCAAGAGCAGCCCCCCCTTGAGCCACAGGTGGCGCACATCGTGCAGATCTGGTGGGAAGGGCCCGGCCAGCTCGGGCTCGTGGTTTTTTTTCAGGGGCCGCATCCAGGGTGCTCGCTACCGTGGGTTGACAAAGTGCAGCCCCTGCTCGCTCAGCGTGCGAGTTGCTGCCAGGTGACGATCACGCTGTCAGGGTTCAGCGAAATCGACGAAATGCCCTCTTTGGCCAGCCACTGCGCAAAGTCAGGGTGGTCTGACGGGCCCTGGCCGCAGATACCGATGTATTTGCCCTGCGCCAGGCAGGCCTTGATGGCCTGGTGGATCAGCGCCTCGACGGCCGGGTCGCGTTCGTCAAAGTCCTTTGCCAGCAACTCCAGGCCCGAGTCACGGTCCAGGCCCAGGGTGAGCTGGGTCAGGTCGTTGGAGCCGATGGAGAAGCCGTCGAAGAACTCCAGGAAGCGATCGGCCAGGATGGCATTGCTGGGCACCTCGCACATCATGATGACCTTGAGGTCGTCCTTGCCGCGCTCAAGCCCGTGGGCAGCCAGCAACTTGGTCACGCGCTCGGCCTGGCCCAGTGTGCGCACAAACGGCACCATCACCTGCACGTTGGTCAGGCCCATGTCGTTGCGCACGCGCTTCAAAGCTTCGCATTCCATCGCAAAGGCTTCGCCGAACTCGGTGCTGATGTAGCGCGCTGCACCGCGAAAACCCAGCATCGGGTTTTCTTCCTCGGGCTCGTAACGGCTGCCGCCGATGAGCTTGCGGTATTCATTGCTCTTGAAGTCGGATAACCGCACGATGACGGGCTTGGGCCAGAAGGCTGCCGCAATGGTGGCCACACCTTCGGCCACCTTGTCTACATAGAAAGCGCGCGGGCTGGCATGGCCACGTGCCACCGATTCCACGGCTTTTTTCAGGTCGTTGTCGATGTTCGGGTAGTCAAGAATGGCCTTGGGGTGCACGCCAATGTTGTTGTTGATGATGAACTCGAGCCGCGCCAGGCCCACGCCCTCATTGGGCAACTGGCAAAAGTCAAACGCCAGTTGCGGGTTGCCCACGTTCATCATGATCTTTGTCTTGATGGCTGGCATCTCGCCGCGCTGCACTTCGGTGATCTCGGTTTCAAGCAGACCGTCATAGATGCGGCCGGTGTCGCCTTCCGAGCAGCTCACCGTGACCAGCGTGCCGTCTTTCAGGCGCTCGGTGGCGTCACCGCAGCCCACCACCGCCGGAATGCCCAGCTCGCGGGCAATGATGGCGGCGTGGCAAGTGCGGCCACCGCGGTTGGTGACGATAGCGCTGGCGCGCTTCATCACGGGCTCCCAGTTGGGGTCGGTCATGTCGGTCACCAGCACATCGCCGGGCTGCACCTTGTCCATCTCGCTGATGTTGTGCACGATGCGCACGGGGCCGGTGCCGATCTTCTGGCCAATGGCACGGCCTTCGGCCAGCACGGCGCCATGGCCCTTGAGCTTGTAGCGCAGTTCGGCCTGGCCTTTGGCCTGGCTCTTCACCGTTTCAGGGCGGGCCTGCAAGATATAAAGCTGGCCGTCGGTGCCGTCCTTGCCCCATTCGATGTCCATGGGGCGGCCATAGTGCTGTTCAATCACCACGGCATAGTGCGCCAGCAGCTCCACGTCGGCATCGGTGAGCGAATAGCGGTTGCGCTGCTCGGTGGGCACGTCGATGGTCTTGATGAGCTTGCCGGTCTGGGCCTTTTCGTCGGGAGTGGCAAACACCATCTGGATCAGCTTGGACCCCAGATTGCGGCGGATCACCGACTTTTTGCCCGCCTTGAGCATGGGCTTGTGCACATAGAACTCGTCTGGGTTCACGGCGCCCTGCACCACGGTCTCACCCAGGCCGTAGCTGCTGGTGATGAACACCACGTCTTCAAAACCGCTTTCGGTGTCGATGGTGAACATCACACCGGCCGCGCCCAGGTCAGAGCGCACCATGCGCTGCACGCCGGCAGACAGGGCCACCACATCGTGCGCAAAACCCTTGTGCACGCGGTAGCTGATGGCGCGGTCGTTGTAGAGGCTGGCGAAAACCTCCTTCATCTTGTGCAGCACCTCGTCGATGCCATGCACGTTCAGGAAGGTTTCCTGCTGGCCAGCAAAGGATGCGTCGGGCAGGTCTTCGGCCGTGGCGGACGAGCGCACGGCAAAGCTGGCCTCGGGGTTGCCTTCGGACAGGGTGGCAAAGGCCTCGGTAATGGCTTTTTGCAGATCGGCCGGGAAAGGCTGGGCCTCCACCATGGCGCGGATCTCGGCGCCCACGGCAGCCAGGGCACGCACGTCTTCGGTGTCGAGCGCGGCCAACTTGGCGCTGATGCGGTCGGCCAAGCCTTCAAAGGCTAAAAATTCGCGGAACGCATGGGCCGTGGTGGCAAAGCCCGTGGGCACGCGCACGCCGTGCGGCAGCTGCGAGATCATCTCGCCGAGGGAGGCGTTTTTTCCGCCTACCGCCTCGACGTCGGTCATTCTCAGGTTTTCAAACGGTACGACCAGGGCGGTCGGGCTGAAAAGTGCAGACATGGGAGAGCTCCAGAAGTTAAAACCGGGTCTGCGCGCCCGCCCGAAGGGAGCAAGGGGCGAGCGGCCATGCACGGGCTGCAGCTTTGTCGTTGTGGTTGTTGGCCGACCGGGTGCATGGTGAGAATTGGATAATTGTCACAATTGTAGGCCTGCCGCACTGGCGACAGGCTGACGTCCTGAAAGGCCCCTCTTCCATGCACTCGCGCACCGTATTCTTTGTGTCTGACGGCACCGGTATCACCGCCGAAACTTTCGGCAACGCCATCCTGGCCCAGTTCGAGTTGGTGCCGCGCCGCGTGCGCCTGCCGTTCGTGGACACCGTGGACAAGGCCCACCAGGCGGTGCGCCAGATCAACCACACCGCCGAACTGGAAGGCAAGAAACCGGTGGTGTTCACCACGCTGGTCAACATGGAGGTGCTCAAAGTCATCCAGGAGGGCTGCAAAGGCATGCTGCTGGACATGTTTGGCACCTTCGTGCACCCACTGGAGGAAGAGCTGGGAATCAAGTCGCACCACCGGGTGGGGCGCTTCTCGGATGTGAGCCGCAGCAAGGAATACACCGACCGCATCGAAGCCATCAATTTCAGCCTGGCGCACGACGATGGCCAAAGCCACCGCGACCTGGCGGGCGCCGACGTGATCCTGGTGGGCGTAAGCCGCAGCGGCAAAACTCCCACCAGTCTCTACCTGGCCATGCAGCATGGCCTGAAGGCCGCCAACTACCCGCTGATCCCCGAAGACTTTGACCGCCGTCAGCTGCCACCGGCGCTGATGGAGTTTCGCAAAAAGATCTTTGGCCTGACCATCAGCCCCGAGCGGCTGTCCGAGATTCGCAGCGAACGCCGGCCCGAATCGCGCTATGCCAGCCTGCAAAACTGCCGCCACGAGGTGGCCGAAGCCGAGGCCATGATGCGCCGCGCCGGCATCCGCTGGCTGTCTACCACCACCAAATCCATCGAAGAAATCGCCACCACCATCCTGCAAGAGCTACAGCCGGACCGGCTGATCTACTGATGCGGCGGCGCCCGCAAGGGGCGCCCATTGACCGGGGCGACATGCGAAAAACTGCATGGTGCGCGTGTGCTGCGCCCCCTATACAAATCCGGGAAAATTTAGAACAAATTCGGCCTTAGGCCGCGCCCATTAAGCGCTAGCAGCTATTAATTAAGGAGTTTTTTTGCAACCTGCGTGCCCGTTCATGCAGGGGCCGGTTCGATCCGGTTGCGTCCAGCGGCTTTGCCCCGGTAAAGGGCGGCGTCGGCTTCTCGCATAGCGTCCTCCAAGACATGTGCACTGGCGAAGGGGTGTGAAACCCCAATCGTGATCGTGCAGTGCAGTGGATGGTCGGAGCTATTGATCCGGCGGGAATTATTCATGAGGCCGCATAGGCGACATGCTTGTCGCCAAAGTACTTCCGGACCCGCTCTGGCGTGTTCTCCAACATCG
>QLTU01000041.1 GCA_003268905.1 Acidovorax defluvii | reverse complement strand
GTGCCTGGGCTGGCGTACTCCGCATGAGGTGTTCTATGGGCTGGAGATCACTCCGCTTAGACTTGAGACTCGCGCACTTCGTACTTGAATCCGCGAGTCAAAACCTGCTCCAGCGCTTATCCAGAAAGCGCTAGCAGCTACTATTTTGGTAGTAGCCCCATAATTTGCCAGCACACCGCGCCATGCCACCGTGCAGCCAGCGGGCCCCTTCACTCACTGCCTGCACCCCATGCCCCTTAGCTGGAACGAGATCAAATTTCGCGCACTCACCGTAAAGAAGGTGGACGTTCTCAATGGCGACAATCAAGTGGCAGTGTTGGGCCGCGAAATTTGGGCTTGGAATGGCCGCAAGCTGTAAGCTGTAAGCTGTGCAATAAACATTACAAATAAGAATGCTATCCCTAAGCACTCTCTCAACCAGCCGGAATTGGGCAGCATGGAAGCAATCGCGATCTTTATAGTCGTTGCGGCAGCAGTGTGGTACTTCACCATTCACAAAAAAAGCAGCCCCAAACCGTCTCAGGACAAAAGCACAGATGTGCCCGTGCCATCGCACACCATAACGCAGGCTACAGAGCAAGCGCCAGAGCCTACAGAGTTCGCATTTGTTGACCTTGAAACAACCGGACTAGACCCAAGCGAAGACCGGATCATTGAGGTCGCAGTGCTGTTCTATCAGGAGGGAACATCTCGCTTTAAGGGTTACAGCGCCCTTGCCAATCCGGGGATTGAGATACCGGAGCGCATCACTGAACTAACCGGCATCACGGCTGCAATGGTCAACGGAAAAGATTCAACCGCAATCGTCGTCGCTGAGCTTATGGATGCGATAGGTGAAAGGCCAATCGTCGCCTACAACGCAGAATTCGATATGTCATTTCTGCGCCGCGAGGCCGGCAGATTAGGCCGACCACTGCCCAACAAATCGCACTGCCTGATGGAGTACACCAAAAAGAAGTACCCCAATCTGCGCCGGTACAGACTCCAAGACGTTTGCGCAGCGTTTCGCATTGAGGCTGAGTCTTCACTTGAGCAGGGTCTATCTCCGCATCGTGCGATGTTTGATGCAGAGCGGGCTGTGCGTCTATACATAGCGCAACAATCGGGGAAAGAGCCAGAAGAGGAATTTCCATTTGACGAAACGCCATACGGTCGCCGTCTAGACCACAACAACAATGCTCAGTACCACGGCATGCGCTCATCTGCCAAGCTACTCCAGCAAGAAGCCAAGACCGCAGAAGCAACAGACATTGAACAAGCTATTTATGGATACCGAAGTGCTCTGAAACTGCACATTGAGTCCGCGAAGGTGCAGATTTACGTAGCTGTACGAAAAGACAACACGCAGTCGCTATTCCCTGAGTCTGGGGACATTGAGTGCCTCAACAGGCTCACGCTGTGCATGTGCAAGGTGGGCCGCGCAGATGAAGCGCAGTCAGCGATTGATGACTACTTATCGGCCTTTCCCAAGGATGCAGAGTTGAAAACCGCAGAGCAAGTACGCAGGCGAGTGGAAAAGGCTCTAGCCAAAGTACAGCGTCAGACTGCATAGCCGTCCAATCCCCGGAACCTCATCCCGTCGCGTGCGGTTTTTTTCGTCTGCGCATCGCTTTTGGTGGTCTAAGTGAGAAAGACGTGTCCATACCAGCTTTGCTGGCGGCAAGAAAAGCTATGCCAGCGACGCCGAGCGGGTGGCCTTTTTGTTTGAGCGCTACCAGCAGCTCACCAGCCTGCTGCCCGCCGCCAAGACTTCCAAGGCCCCAAAAGCAGCCAAAGCGGCCAAGCCACGCGGCGTGGCGCACGAGCAGGCGGCAGAAGGCGCGGCGTAGGCGCCACGCAGCCCGCGCCAGATGAACTATCAAAGTAATAGCTACCAGTGCTTATTTCATAAGCACCAGAGGCCAAAAACACCTCAAACCCCGTTGCCCCGGCCGGCGCTGCGCGCCATGGGACAATCTGGCCCCATGACACCGCAGCAGTACGTTCAGCAAAAAGCCGTGGCCTCGGGCAGCAGCTTTTATTACGCCTTTCTTTTTCTGCCCGCGCCGCGCCGCGCGGCCATCACGGCGTTTTATGCGTTTTGCCGCGAGGTGGACGATGTGGTCGATGAAGTGAGCGACCCCGGCGTGGCCCGCACCAAGCTGGCCTGGTGGCAGGCCGAAGTGGCCAAGGCCTTTGCCGGCCAGCCCACGCACCCGGTGATGCAGGCGCTGATGCCACACACGGCCGACTACCAAATAGAGCAGCGCCACCTGCAGGCAGTGATTGACGGCTGCCACATGGACCTGGAGCAGACGCGCTACCTCGACTTTGCCGGCCTCAAAGGCTATTGCCACCTGGTGGCGGGCATCGTGGGCGAGGTGGCGGCGCGCATCTTTGGCCAGACCGACCCGCGCACCACCGAATACGCCCACCGGCTGGGCCTGGCGTTTCAGCTCACCAACATCATCCGCGACGTGGGCGAAGACGCCATGCTGGGCCGCATCTACCTGCCGGTGAGCGAGCTGCAGCAGTTTGACGTGAAGGCGCACGAGATCCTGAAGCGCCAGTATTCCGACCGCTTCACCGCCCTGATGCGCTTTCAGGCCGAGCGCGCGCACCGCCTGTATGACGAGGCCTTTGCCCTGCTGCCCGACGCCGACCGCCGCGCTCAAAAACCCGGCCTGATGATGGCCAGCATCTACCGCACGCTGCTGCGCGAGATCGAGCATGAGAACTTCCAGGTGCTCCACCAACGCATCCGGCTCACGCCGCTGCGCAAGTTCTGGCTGGCGTGGAAGGTGCAGGCGCTGGGCAGAATGTGAGTACCCCCAACTGTGCGGCTGCGCCGCTTCCGCCTTCTCCCTCGCTGTGCACGGGAAGGGGGACGCAACCAGTGGCCCGGCAAAGCCGGTTCCACATTGGCCCTGGCCTTGGGCCGCGCTCCTGGTGCGCGCCCAGCTCTTTCGTTGATTTCGTGGATATCCAGGTATGAAAGTGGCCGTCATCGGGGCGGGCTGGGCGGGCATGGCTGCCGCCATTGCGCACACGCAGGCGGGCCATCAGATCACGGTGTTCGAGGCGGCGCGCACCGTGGGCGGCCGTGCGCGGGCTGTGCCGGGCACGCTGCCAGACGGCTCGCCTGTGACCCTCGACAACGGTCAGCACATCTTGATTGGCGCCTATGCGACCAGCCTGCGCCTGATGCGGCTGGTGGGGGTCGATACAGATTCTGCCCTGCTGCGCCTGCCGCTCACACTGCAGTTTCCCGACGGGCAGGGGCTGCAATTGCCCGATCTGCCGCCGCCGCTGGATGCCCTGCTGGGCATTGCCCGCGCCAAAGGCTGGCATTGGCGTGACAAGCTGGCGCTGCTGCGCACGGCCACTGGCTGGCAGCTGCGCGGCTTTCGCTGCGCGCCGCAGACTTCGGTGGCCGAGCTGTGCGCCGCGCTCACACCACGCCTGATGGCCGAGTTCATTGACCCGCTGTGCGTGTCGGCCCTCAACACCCCGGCGTGCGAGGCCAGCGGCCAGGTGTTTTTGCGCGTGCTGCAAGACAGCCTGTTCAGCGGCCGGGGCGGCTCCAACCTGCTGCTGCCGCGCACTGACCTGGGCGCGCTGTTTGCCGAGGCCGCCGGCCAATGGCTGCAAGCCCAAGGCGGCACGTTGCACACCGGCTACCGGGTGCAGCGCATCGCGCGCGGCCCCGCAGGCAGCACCGGCTGGCGGGTGGACGACGCGCCGTTTGACGCCGTGGTGCTGGCCACCACCAGCACCGAGGCGGCCCGCCTGGTTTTGACGGCACATACGGCACACCCCACGCTGCAAGGCCCCGAGGCGGCGGCCTTGCAGGCCTGGGCACGCAAGGCACAAGCATTGCGTTTCACCGCCATCGCCACCGTTTATGCCCAGACGTCTGCGCTCCCGCAGGGCACCGTGCTCAGCCAGCCCATGCTGGCGCTGCGCCCCGGTGCGGGCAAGCCCGCACAGTTTGTGTTTGACCGCATGCAGCTGGGCGGCCCGGCGGGCTTGCTGGCCTTTGTGGTCAGCGCCAGCGAGGGGGATCGCGCCACCCTGGAGCGGGAAGTGCTGCAGCAGGCGCAGGACCAGTTGGGGCTGCAAGGCCTGCGCATCGTCCAGACGGTTGTCGAAAAACGTGCCACCTTTGCCTGCACGCCCGCGTTGCAGCGCCCACCTCAGACCGTGGCCAACGGCCTGTGCGCCTGCGGCGACTACGTTGAAGGCCCTTACCCGGCCACGCTGGAAGGCGCAGTGTTGAGCGGCACCGCAGCAGCCGGTACTCCAGTGGCAGCAACAATGGCCTGACCGCAGGCACTGCCCTTCTTGCATTCACCGACGCTTTCGTGCGCCAGGAGGCGTGACAGGCTACTGGCAGCCACTGGCCGCTTCTTGCAGCCTCTGGCAGCTCGCCATGCCATGGTTCTTGCGCTGGACGCGGCGTAGTCCGAACCAGGGTTTGGCGCAAGGGGAATCAACCGTGTGTAACCATTTGCAATCACAACGATAAAATAGCGACAGATGAAGATTTTTGGCCACCTGTTCCCACCAAAGCACTTGGGTTTGCGCCCCTACCGGGCGCCATCGCCCGTAGGGTTCTGGCGCATCGCGGGGGCGCTGGTGCTGGTGGCTTTGTGTGGCGGCATCTTTTGGTGGCAACTGCTGGCACAACAGCGCAACCAACTCGCCTTTGCCGAAAACCAGGCCCATTTGCGCACCGTGCAGATGTCCACCACCATGGCCTCGCACGTCGGGACACTGGTGGTCGGTCTGGAATATCTGGCACGCAGCCTGGCCATGAATCGCGAGGCGGAGCCCGACCACTACTTTCCCGTCGCCGTGCGCACGGCCCTGGCCACATTTCCCAACGGCAGCCTGCGGCATATTTATGTGGCCAACGCTTCGGGTCAGGTGGTTTTTTCGAGCCTGGACCAGGACCCCAAGACCCAGGACGCACCGATTTCCATTGCAGATCGAGAGCACTTCCAGGTGCACGCCGAGCGCACCCAGCCAGCCCTGTCTATCAGTCGGCCTTCGCTGGGGCGTTTGTCGGGCAAATGGTCGGTGCAGTTTTCGTACCCGGTGATGCGGGGCGGGCAGTTTGATGGCGTGGTGGTGCTGTCGGTTGCGCCCGAGTACCTTTCTGGCCATTTCAGCGACGTTTCCACAAGTGGCAACGACGTGACGCTGCTGGTGCGCGACGATGGCGCCTATCTGGCGCGCTCTGACCGGCAGGAAGAGGTGCTGAGCCTGTCCGTGCCGCCCGATATCGAATTTCTGCGCCACCCGGACCGCATGCAGGGCGAGTTCCAGGCCAAGTCGCCGATTGACGGTGTCGAGCGGCTGCATGCCTGGAAACGGCTGCGCGAGTATCCCCTTGTGGTGAGCGTGGGACTGGACCACGACAAGGCGCTGGCGACCACAAAAAGCAGTATTGCGCAAAGCCGCCTCTGGAACGCCGCAGGCACGCTGCTGGCAGTGCTGGCTGCCCTGTGGATTGCGTTGCTTTTTATGCACCAGCGGCGAATTCAGGCGCGCCTGGAGCAGCACCAGCAGCGCTATCAGCTGGCGCTGGAGGGCGGCAACCTGGGCACCTGGGAATGGACCACCAACACCACCCACCTCCATGTCGATGAACGCTGGCACACCCTGATGGGCTCCAGCCCGTCCGATGGGCCTCCCAGCCTGGACAGCCTGCGCGCACGCGCGCACCCGCAAGACTGGCCGGCCTGGAAAGCAGCACTTGACGCCCATGTGCGCGGAGATTCCGACGTTTTTGAGGCCGAGTCCCGCATAAGCCACCCCGATGGAACCTGGCGCTGGATCCATGTGCGGGGGCGCATCATTGAGCGGGCACCTGCAGATCAGCCCCAGCAGATCAGCGGCACCTGCGCGGATGTGACGCAGAGATATGCCGCAGAGGCGGCACGCGAAGAACTGCAACTGAGACTGTCCAAGCTTGTGCAGCAGGTGCCTGGCACCGTCTTTCAATACCGGCTTAAACCCGATGGCAGCAGCCATTTTCCTTATTCCAGCTCCGGGATTTTGGGTATTTATGGTCTTTCACCCGAAGAGGCCGCCATGGATGCAGCGCATGTGTTTGCACGCATTCATCCCGAGGACCGGGATCGCGTCAAGGCCAGCATTGCCGATTCGGCTCGCACACTGACCACATGGCACGCCGAATGGCGGCAGATCCGGCAGGACGGTGAGGCGCGCTGGCTGGAGGGATCCGGCAACCCCCAGCGAGAAGCCGACGGCAGCACCCTGTGGCATGGCTACATCCACGATGTGACCGAGCAACATGCGGCCACGCTAGCGCTGAGCCACAGTGAAGAACGGTTGCGCCTGACGGTAGCAGCCGTGCAGGACGGCCTGTGGGAGTGGGACACCGTCAGCCAGATGGTTACGCCCGATGCCCGCTGCCATGAGATGCTGGGTTACCACGGGCAGCCCAGCCCCCTGTCATTTTGCGCATGGCGCCGGTTGGTGCACCCCGACGACCGTGGCACCTTGCTGGCGGTGTTGCAGCAACAGATTGCCCTGTACCAGCCGTTCAACCAGGAAGTGCGTTTGCGCACGGCAGATGGCCAATGGCGCTGGGTCGAAATCCGTGGCCAGGCGACCCCTTCACCCGCGGGCACCGTCTCGCTGGTCATTGGCACACAGACCGACATCAGCCAGCGCCGCGCGGACACCCTTTTGCACCACGCCGTGCTCGACAACGCGGCGGCGGCGCTGCTGGTCACCTCTGCCGACAACACGATTGAACTGGGCAACCGGCGTGCGGAAGAATATTTTTCCGTGGATGGGCTGCCACTCAAGGGCCGCAGCATGCGCATGATCTGCCGTGAAGACGCAGCCTTCAGTGACTTTTGCCAGTCGGTGGAAGAAGTCCGTCGCACCGGGACTGTGCACGTGGAACACCAATTGCCCACCACCTCCAAGGGACTGCGCTGGTTCTCGATTCGCGGCACCCTGCTGGACCCGGAGCAACCCGCTGGCAACCTGATCTGGACCCTGGTGGACACCACCGAGCGGCGCGAGGGCGAAGAGGCCCTCTCCACCGCACGCACGCACCTGCTGGAAATCATTCGGCATTTTCCGGCAGGCGTTCTGGTGCAGGACTCGGAGGGCGCGCCCGTGGTGGTGAACCAGGCCCTGTGCGATCTGTTCGAGGTGCCTTTGCGCGCGGCCGATGTCATGGGTTATAGCCGTGCAGAACTGGCAATGCTGGTGCCGCCGCAAGCGCGGTCGGTTCTGCCACCCGACAGCCCTTTGCACGATGATGCGGTGGCATCCACCCACGAGGTTGCGCTGGGGGATGGGCGCACGGTGCAAATCCAGTTCATTCCCATCCTCACCCCCCACGGCGATCAACTGGGGCGGCTGTGGCTTGCCAAAGATGTGACCGAACGCCGGCGCCATGAGCAGACCCTTGAGCGCCTTGCCAGCACCGACACCCTGACAGGGCTTGCCAACCGCCGCGCCTTCATGGAGCGGCTGGAGCCAGAGTGCGCGCGCCAGGCCAGTGGCGGGCCTGGTGGCATGGTCCTCATGCTCGACCTGGACCATTTCAAGCGCGTCAACGACACCTGGGGTCACGCCACGGGCGATGTGGTGCTGGTGCACCTGGCCCGCATGCTCAAAGGCAATCTTTTGCGCTCGCACGACCTGGCGGGGCGCTTGGGCGGAGAAGAGTTTGCCGTGCTGCTGCCCGGCACCACCGCCCAGGAGGCCACCGCAATTGGCGAGCGCCTGCGCCATGCGCTGGAACAAAGCCACATCCGCGCCGGCGACGGAACCTCGTTCCAGGTCACCATGAGCATTGGGGTTGCCCCGCTGCAGGGCGACGCACATGCCACCCTGGCCCAGGCCGATGCCGCGCTGTACGAAGCCAAGAACACAGGGCGCAACAAGGTCGTATTGGCGCAGCCAGCAGAGGCGGCCCCCGAGAAAACGCCCTGAACATGGCGTTGCGGCGTAACAGCCCTGGCCGCGTGGCATGGTTGCCGCCGACGGCATTGCTACACAACAGGGTGCGCCAGCGTCCGGCCCGATGAAAACGGGCCCGTGCAGCCTGCACCACTGCAAAGGCTCCACCCCGCTTAGCCTGGACGGCCTCAATGGCATGGAAGCCTTATCGGGCCAGCCCCATGTTCATCGCCCTTGCAGCAAGCCCGCCGGGTGGCGGCGTTACTTCTCCAGCCACCACTGGATGACCACCTTGGCCAGAAACCCGAGAAACCCCACGCCCAGGCCCAAAAACAGCACGAAAGTGCCAAACCGGCCGGCCTTGGAGGCCCAGGCCAGCTGCCCGATGATGAAAACCATGTACAGGATGAAGGCCCCCACCCCGTAGGTGAGGAAGAAGCTCGAAATCTGCGCTTCGGTGTATCCAAAAATCACGGGCGCCCCCCTTGGGTCGGCGTGGCGTGGACCGATTCGCGCAGCGGCAGGCTGGAGGCGTCCACCAGATCGCGGTAAGCATGCCAACTGGCATGGCCCAGCATGGGCATGACGGCAATCATGCCCAGCAACAGCGAACCCAGACCCAGCAAGGTGAACCCCAGGATCAGTGCAGCCCACAGCGCCATGGGCAAGGGATTGGCCAGCACGGCCAGCCAGCTCGTCAGGATGGCCTGGCGCAGACTGGCGCGCCGGTCCAGCAGCAAAGGCATGGCCACCACACTGGACAGGAAGATGGGCGCGGCCATCAGGCTGCCCAGTGCCAGCCACAACTCAAACAACCAGCCCTCGTCGGCCAGCACCACATGCAGCAAAAAATCTCGCGGTGTTTCGATGGGCACAGGAGCCAGCAGGGTGATCAAGGCCGCCGAGGTCACCACCCAGCCCGTGGCGGCCAGCGCCAGCAAGGCACCAAACTGCACCATGCACCAGTAGTCGTTGCCCCATTTGTGGACATGGCTGTGTTGCCAGTTGAGCCAGGTTTTGAGCACCACGGCGGTATCGGCGGGCTCGCGCTGCTCCAGTGCACGGCTGAGGGCATACAGGCTGGTGGCCAGCACGGGCGCCACCACCAGAAAGCCCGAAAGCGCGCCGGCCAGCAGCCAGAACCGGTTGTAGGCCACGGCCACGATGGCGGCGCCCACCAGCGTGATAGCCAGGCCATGCGCAAAGCTGATAGAGCCTGCACGCGCCATGTCGCGCCAGCCCAGGGCCAGCCAGGCCAGTGGTTGCATCAGCCCGACAGATCGGACGACGGGCAATGGGGGCGGGGGAAAGCGCATCGTTTTATTGGGAGGAAGCGGGTGGAAAGGGTGCGGCCGGGGCATCCAGCAGACGGCACAGCTCGGTAAGGCTGGCCACGGTGGCATGGGGCTGCGTTTCGTGGGGCCAGGCTTGTTGCGCAGGGTTCAACCACACCGCCTGCATGCCGGCGGTGATGGCCGCCAGCGCATCGAGGGTGGCATCGTCGCCTACATGCAGCACCTCATGGGGCTCAACGCCCATGGCGCTGGCGGCAGCATGAAAGATGCGCGGATCGGGCTTGGCCACGCCAAACTCCTGCGCACTGATGCTGGCCTTGAAATAGTGGCCGATGCCCACGCGGTGCACATCGGCATTGCCGTTGGACACCGCTACCACGGGGTAGCGCTGCGACAGGAAGGCGAGCGCCGGGTGGGCATCCTCAAATAGCTCCACACGCTGGCGCTCCGAAAAAAACACGTCAAATGCGGGCTCGGCCAGCGCAGCATCGTCCCCTGCCTGTGTGAGGGCCAGACGGATGGACTCGCGGCGCAGGGCACTCAGGTCGTGCCGCAGGTCGGGGCGCAGGCTCACCATCTGGTTGCGGATGGCACGCAGCGCGGCGGTGTCGGAGTACATGGTCGCAGTGGCGGGAGCATGCTCGCCCAGCCACTGCAGCAAGACCCCCTCGGCACGGGTGATGGTGGGCCAAATGGGCCACAGGGTGTCGTCCAGATCCAGGGTGACGGCGCGGACGCGGGTGATGTCGATGACGGAAGCAGACACAGTGGATGGATGCAGGGCGGGTGGCGGGCAGTGCCCGGAAAAGACCCGTCAGAGAATACCCCACGCCGCCAACAGGAGCGGCCTGCAGGGATTTGCGACACACGCCCGCAGCGCTGCTCTGTGGCTCTTGATTCTTGATACATAACAAGTGACAGACCTGCCATCGGTGCCAGAATCCGCCGCGTGACATCACGCCCATCCCGCCCACGCAACCACCACCTGGCCATGGCGCTGGCCATGCTGGCGCTTTTTGCCCAGTTGTGGATGGTGCAGTTGAGCACGGTGCATTGGGGGCAGATGCTGTCGGAGCAGGCCCTTTTTAGCGATGTCTGCTCGGCACAGATCGCAACCCATTCGGGGCAAACGCCGGACACATCACCGGCCAACCACACCGGGGGCGGCTGGCTGAACTGCCCGGTCTGCAGCGCTGCTGCAGCCAGCTTTACGCCGCCCAGCCTGCCCACCGCAGTGGCGGCTATTTAGGAAGATGCGTTCTACCGCATCAAAATTGCACCCAGCGTTGCCCTGACACCACGGCGCGCCAACTTGCGCCCCCCTGCGCAGGCCCCTCCGGCTTACGCCTGAGCTGAACACCCCCCGTTTTTCCCCCGGCAGTGCCCGCCGCCTTTGGCTGCGGCCCTGCTGCATGGGCTCGGCGCCCATCCTTTTCCGTATTACAGACATGAACACCCACACCCGTTCGCACGCCCTTCGCGGCCGCCCGTTTCCTGCCCTGCGCCCCCTGTGCGCCCTGCTGGCTGCCCTGCCCTTTGCGGCCCTCGCACAACAAGAGACTGCACTCCAGACCATCACCATCAAGGCATCCAAGGCCGCTGTGGAACCCGTGGGCGCCAGCAACCTGGACGCCAGCACCCTTCAGTCTGGCCGCACGGCCAGCAGCGACACCGCCAACCTGCTGCGCAGCATGCCCGGCGTAAGCCTGTTTGGCGCGGGCGGTGTCTCCAGCCTGCCCAGCGTGCATGGCCTGGCCGACGATCGGCTGCGCATCCAGGTGGACGGCATGGATCTGGTTTCGGCCTGCGGCAACCACATGAATCCGCCCCTGTCGTACATCGACCCCACGCGCGTGGGCAGCGTGCGTGTGTTCGCTGGCATTACCCCGGTCAGCGTGGGCGGTGACAGCATTGGCGCCACCATCCAGGTCGACTCGCCCGCGCCCGAATTCGCCCTCGCCGGCGAGGGCCGGCGCGTCCAGGGCCAGGCTGGCGCTTTTTATCGCAGCAATGGCGACGGCATGGGCCTCAACCTCTCGGCCAGCTACGCCACCGAACAGATGAGCCTGCGCTACGACGGCTCCGCTGCCGAGGCCAACAACTACAAGTCGGCCCGCGATTTCAAGGCTGCGGGCCCTGCCGCCAGCGACAAGCCAGCGCAGTGGCTGGGGGGCGACGAGGTGGGTTCTTCCAGCTACAAAACCCGCAACCATTCGTTGACGTACGCATTGCGCAGTGATGAGCACCTGGTCGAAATGCGCCTGGGGTTGCAGGACATTCCCTACCAGAACTACCCCAACCAGCGCATGGACATGACGGGCAACGACAGCCACCAGTTCAACCTGCGCTACCAGGGCCAGTACAGCTGGGGCCAGCTCCAGGCGCGGGCCTACCACGAGAAAACCCGCCACGCCATGAACTTTGGCGAAGACAAGCAGTTCTTGTACGGCCCCGCCAACAACGTGCCCGGCATGCCCATGGACACCGAGGGCAAGACCACCGGCGTGCGGGTCAAGGGCGACATCACCCTGTCGGAACGCGACACCCTGCGCGCAGGTGCCGAGGCGCAGCAATACAGCCTGGACGACTGGTGGCTGCCCTCGGGCGGCGGCGTGGCGCCCAACACCTTCTGGAACATCCGCGATGGCCAGCGCGACCGCTTTGACGTGTTTGGCGAATGGGAGTCACGCTGGAACCCGCAGTGGCTCTCGCAAGTGGGCCTGCGCAGCAGCCATGTGCGCATGAACAGCGGCGCCGTGCAGGGCTACAACGCCAACTACAACATGGAGGCCAATGCCTTTAACGCCCGTGACCGCAAGCGCAGCGACAACAACATCGACTTCACCGCCCTGGCACGCTATACGCCCAACGCCAACGCCACCTACGAGTTCGGCTTTGCGCACAAGACGCGCTCGCCCAACCTCTATGAGCGCTACACCTGGTCCACCGGCGGCATGGCCATGCGCATGATCAACCTGGCGGGCGATGGCAACGGCTACGTGGGCAACCCCGACCTAAAACCCGAAACTGCCAGCACCCTGAGCGCCACCGCAGACTGGCACGACACCACGGGTGAGCGCTGGGGCGTGAAGTTCACGCCTTACCTCACCTATGTGAACGACTACATCGACGCCCGCCGCTGCAGCGGCAGCGGCGCCATGTCGGCCTGCACCAGCGCCAACCAGACGGCCAACACGGGCTTTGTCTACCTGCAGTTTGCCAACCAGGATGCGCGCCTGCACGGCTTTGACCTTTCGGGCTTTGCCGACCTGGGCAAGAGTGCGCAGTGGGGCCAGTTCACCCTGAGCGGCATGCTCAACTTCGTCAACGGCAAGAACCGCACCACGGGCGACCACCTCTACAACATCATGCCGCTGAACGCGCGCGTGGCCCTGACCCAGCGCCTGGGCGCCTGGACAGGCACGGCCGAGGTGCTGATGGTGGACGGAAAATCGCGCCTTTCTGCCGTGCGCAACGAGCTGCCCACTGCAGGCTACGGCCTGCTGAACCTCCGCGCCAGCTACGAGTGGAAGCAGGTGCGGCTGGACTTTGGCATCGACAACCTGTTCGACCGCTTCTACAACCACCCACAGGGCGGCGCCTACCTGGGCCAGGGCCGCACCATGGCCGCCACGGCCGTGCCGTGGGGTGTGAGCGTGCCCGGCATGGGCCGCTCGGTCAGCGCAGGCGTGACCGTGAAGTTCTGATCCATTGAAAGGCCGGGGCGGCAGGGCCCGACATCTGCCGCCGCATTACTCCATCGTTCATAGCCTCCAGCACCCCGAACACGGGTGCCGGAGGCTTTTTTTGCCCTGCATCTCTGCCCATAATGAACGGCTTCCTGCACTGGCAGTGCCCCGTCACCCTCCACAGAAGACCCGGACCCCCATGGAATTTCGCCTGATCTACGAAGGTCCCCTGCACGGACAGGGCGCCAAGTCCTCGCACAAATGGGAAATCCGCCGCGCCCTGCATCCCCAGCTGCAACGCCTGTGGCAAGAGCGTCCGCTCAAGGACGCCGCCGCTCGGCTTTTGGCCCACCCGGCCGCGCCGGGCCAGGTCTCTGTGATCGTGGAAAAAGGCGGGCTGCTGTTTGCGCCCCTGGTCACCCAGCGGCTGGACCTGTATGCCGAGCTGTCGGTGCTGCTGTTTCGCCAGCAACCGCGTGGCACGCTGATCACTGACGGTGGCGATATCGACAACCGCCTGAAAACCCTGCTCGACGGCCTGCGCGTGCCGCGCGGCGCCATGGAGGGCCGTGCAGAACTGCCCCAGGAACCCGACCCCCTTCCCTTCTTCTGCCTGCTCGAAGACGATTCGCTGGTCACCAAGGTGTCGGTCGAATCCGAACAGCTATTGCGCCCGGCCAAGCCGGACGAGGTCGTGGCCATCATCTCGGTGCATGTGAAAAAGACCGTGTTGTCGCACGAAAATATGACGCTCTAGGAACCCGCCGGAACGCCCCCCGGAGCAAACGCCCGTACCATGCCAACCATTGCGCGCGACCGGTGCCCCGGCAACCGGCCTGCCAAAAATCAACCCCTTAGGAGAACCCCATGAACGCAACACTGACCACCGCCCAACGCCAGGAGCTCAAGACCCGGCTGCTGGCAGTGCGCAAGGACCTTCAGGACCAGATGCAGCAAAACCGCGAGAACCTTGCGCCACCCGCCGCCGACCAGGACGGCATCGTGCAGGGCAATGTGGGCCGCGAGGTGGACCAGGCGCTCACCAACATTGACGCAGCCGACCTGGCGCGCATCGACCACGCCCTGGAGGCCCTGGAAGACGGCAGCTATGGCCTGTGCGGCGAATGCGGCTGCAGCATTCCGTTCGAGCGCCTCCAGATCGAGCCGCAGACGCAGCACTGCGTGGCCTGCAAGTCACGCTGGGAACAGTCCAAGGGCCACGCCGGGGCGCGCTCTTGACCCCACGGCACAGCGCACGGGCGTGAAGCGCTGCGCAACGGCATAAAAAGCCCAGGCCGGCGCACGCGCCCTGCCTTGCGGGAGAATGCGGCATGCCTTTTCAAACCGAACCGCCCTATACCCACGGCCAAGCCGAGCGCACTGCCGTGCTGTTGTGCAACCTGGGAACCCCCGACGAGCCCACGGCTTCTGCCGTGCGGCGGTATCTTTCCGACTTTCTGGGCGACCACCGGGTGGTCGAGATTCCGCGGCTGGTCTGGTGGCCCATCCTGCACGGCATCATCCTGCGCACCCGGCCTGCCAAATCCGCCGAAAAATACGCCAGCGTGTGGACCCCCGAGGGCTCTCCCCTGGCGGTGTGGACTGCCAAACAGGCCACGCTGCTGCGCGGCTGGCTGGGCCAGGCCGGGCACAACGTGCTGGTGCGCCATGCCATGCGCTACGGCAATCCGTCGATCGCCAGCCAGCTTGACGCCCTCAAGGCCGAGGGCGCCACCCGCATCCTGATTCTGCCGCTGTACCCGCAATACTCCGCCACCACCACGGCGAGCGTGCTGGACGCCGTATACAGCTGGGCCGCCCGTACGCGCAACGTGCCAGAGCTGCGCTTTGTCAACCGTTACCACGACCATCCCGGCTACATCGACGCCCTGGCCCTCAGCATCGAAACCCACTGGAAACACCATGGCCAACCCGACAAGCTGGTGATGAGCTTTCACGGCGTGCCCGAGCGCACGCTGCACCTGGGCGACCCCTACCATTGCGAAAGCCTCAAGACCGGCCGCCTGCTGGCCGAACGCCTGGGCCTGCGCAAAGACCACTACCAGATCACCTTTCAGTCGCGCTTTGGCAAGGCCAAGTGGCTGGAGCCCTACACCCAGCCCACCATCGAAGCGCTGGGCAAGGCGGGCACCCGGCGCGTGGACGTGGTGTGCCCCGGCTTCACCAGCGACTGCCTGGAGACGCTGGAAGAAATCAACATGGAAGTGCGCGAGGCGTTTCTGCACGCAGGCGGCCAGGAGTTTCATTACATCCCCTGCCTGAACGACAGCAACGCCTGGATCACCGCGCTCAGCCAGGTGGCCCAACAGCACCTGGCCGGCTGGCCCACCACGGTGCCCGATGCCGCTGCACTGGCCGATGCGCACGCCCGGGCGCTGGCAGGTGGCGCGCCGGCTGGGGCGTGCCCCATGTCGAAATAACTATTATTTTGATAGCTGTTAGCGCTTACTGATAAAGCGCTAGAGGCCATTTTTACTCATATTTTTATGCACCAACCCGTCAACCGCTTTGCGCTGTGCGCAGGCCGTTGCGGCTTGCCGCAACGCCATTGCCCATGCCCGCCATTGCCCTTGAACCCCATCAGCTGCGGCTGACCATCGCACCCGAATCCCTGGGCTTTGCCAGCACCGCCGAATTGCAGGACCTGCCCCTGCCCTGGATCGGTCAGGAGCGCGCCCAGGCCGCCACGCAGTTTGGCCTGGCCATGGACCAGCCCGACTACCACCTGTTCGTGCTGGGCGAAGTGGGCAGCGGGCGCACCTCGCTGCTGCGCCAGGCCACGCAGGCGGCGGCGGCCCAACGCGCTGTGCCACCCGATCTGTGCTACCTGCACAACTTTGACGCGCCCGAACGTCCCCGCGCACTGCGCCTGCCCGCCGGGCAGGGGCGCCAGTTGCGCACAGCCATGCTGGAGATGGCCAAGATGCTGCAAACCGACATCCCCAAGCGCCTGGCCAGCCCCGATTGCAAAGCCGAAGCCGAGGCCATACAGAAAGCCTGGCAAACCCAGGAGGCCAGCGCCTTTGCCGCGCTGGATGCCTTTGCAGAGGCCCGCCACTTTCGCCTCTCGCGCGAAGGCGGCCAGATGGTGTTCACCCTCACGGGCGACAAAGGCCACCCGCTCACGGAAAACGAGGCCCTGGCCCTGCCGCGCGAACGCCGCACCGAAATCGATGCCGCCGAGCAGGCCCTGCGCACCGAGATTGCGCGCTTTCTGGACACCATGCGCCCGCTGGAGCGCTCCCGCGATGAGGCCTTGGTGAATTTGCGCCGCCAGACCATCAAGCCATTGATCGAACATGCGGTGCAGGACATCCGCCAGGGTCTCAAAAAACAGATCAAGGATGGCGCCAAGCTGGGCCAGTGGCTCGACCAGGTCGAGCGCGAAGTGCTGGCGCACCTGGCACTGTTCGAAGCAGGCGATGCCGCCGCTGATGACACCGATGCCGAAGACGAGCGCAAGCAGCGCCTGGCCGACCTGCTGGCCCGCTGCCAGGTGAACCTGGCGGTGGACAACAGCGAACGCTACGGCGCACCCGTGATCGTGGAAGACAACCCGCAGCTGCGCAGTCTGTTTGGCGCCATCGACCTGCAAACCGACACCGATCCGCCGCACGCCGATTTTTCGTGCATCCGCGCGGGCAGCCTGCTCAAGGCCCATGGCGGCTTCATCGTGCTGCACCTGCGCGACCTCGTCGAAGACGAGGGCCTGTGGCCACGGCTGCGCCGCTTTTTGCGCAGCAGCCGCCTGCAGATCGACGAAGGCAGCGCGGCAGCCCACGGCCCCACCGCACCCGTCGCGCTGCAACCCGAAGCCGTGGATGTGGACGTGAAGATCGTGCTGATCGGCTCGGTGGAGGAGTACTACGCCCTGCAGGAGGCCGACCCCGACACCGCGCGCCGGTTTCGCGTGAAGGTGGACTTTGCCGAGCGTTTTGCGGCCAGCCCCGCCACGCGCCACGCCACTGCCATCTTTGTCGCCCACAGCTGCAAAAAACGCGGCCTGCCCCACTTTGCCCCCAGCGCCGTGGCACGCCTGCTGGAGCAGACCCACCGCGAAGCCGACGACCAGAGTCGCCAGAGTGCGCTGTTTGCCAACACCGACGCCCTGGTGATCGAAAGCGCGGCCCTGTGCCGCGCACGCGGTGGCGCGCTGGTCGAAGCCCCCGATGTCGATGCCGCACTGCGGGCCCACGCCCTGCGCCACAACTATCCCGAAGAGCAGCTGCACGAGTCCATCACCGAGGGCGAGCGCCTGATTACGCTGCAGGGCACGGTGGCCGGCCAGATCAACGCCATGACGCAGATCGATCTGGGCGACTACCGCTTTGGGTTCCCCGTGCGCATCACGGCACGCACGTTTGCCGGGCACGAAGGCCTGCTCAACATCGAGCGCGAAGTCGACATGTCGGGCCCCATCCACGACAAGGGCGTGCTGATACTGCACAGCTACCTGACCGCGCTGTTCAGCCATGTGGCGCCACTGGCCCTCAACGCCTCCATCGTGTTCGAGCAGGAGTACAGCGGTGTGGAAGGCGATTCGGCCTCGTGCGCGGAGCTGTACGCACTGCTGTCCAGCCTGTCGGGGCTGCCGCTGCGCCAGGGCATTGCCATCACCGGCGCCCTCAACCAGCACGGTGAAGTGCTGCCCGTGGGTGGCATCAACGAAAAGATCGAAGGCTGGTTCCGCGCCTGCGCGACGGCGGGGCTGGACGGCACCCACGGCGTGCTGATCCCCGCCCGCAACCAGCGCCACCTGATGCTGGACCGCAGCGTGCTGGACGCGGTACAGCGCGGGCTGTTCCATGTGTACACCATGGGGCATGTGAGCGAAGGGATTGCGCTGCTGACGGGCGAAGCATCGGGCATGAGCCCGGCGGAGTTGCTGCAGGCCCAGGCGGATGAGCTGGCCGACCGCGCTACCGCTGTGGAAGACACAGTGATGCAGCGGGCGGAGGTGACGCTGCGGGCGTATCGGACGGCTTGCCAGGTGGCGGGGGGTGCGCGGAGGGGGCGGGGGGTGCGGGGGGTGCGGGGTCGGTAGAAAATTAAGGAAACCCCGAGATTGAATGCTCGGGGTTTCCGCTGCTTTAGCAGCGCTTCCCGCAGACTACAGACGAGACGTCAAGGGCGGCGATGTGCTCAGAAGCCCCAGCTTCAACTACGAGACTGCCGACGCATGTTTTCGACGGCAGCAACCAAATCCACGACCGCCTTGGGCGTCGCCCAGCGTGTCCAGAAGGGAATCGTCGCGCTCCGAGGCTCGTGTTTAGGCTTGGACATCTTGATACGTGTGGGCAGCAAAGTGGCATCTCCAACCACTACCGCCTCGCCCACGTCAAGAGTCGGCAACACTTCCATGAGCCCTTCCAGGCTCTCCGGCAACAACAGAGGTGGCCGCGCAATTTCAGGCAGACCGATAGGTGGACACTCTGCTTCGTAGCCACGGGCCAAAGGCCCGAGAAAGCAGAAGTGCCATGAGC
>QLTU01000040.1 GCA_003268905.1 Acidovorax defluvii | reverse complement strand
CTTCCCGCGACTGCTTGCGTGCATCTTCTTTTTCCATGAACTTTGGAGTCATGAAATCAATACAAGTTCATGAATAAATCATGCCTGGTCTATAGTGATCTTGATGGCTTGATTTTCGATGGCTGCGCGTAAGCGCTCAGCCAAGTGCATGACGCCCAGAATGTCGGTGTCCAGGCAGATGACAACAAACTCTTCACCACCAATACGGGCTGCCAGGTCGCCACCACGCACAGTGGCACCAAGTACCTCCGCCACCTGGCACAAAACGGCGTCTCCTACCTGGTGACCATAGGTATCGTTGATGCGTTTGAAGTGGTCGACGTCAACCATCAGCAAGTGCGCAGGCACTGCCTTGCGGGAGGTGAAATACCGTTGCAGCGCTTCTGTGAGTCCGCGGCGGTTAAGCAACTGTGTCATGGGGTCACGCGCAGCCATGTCACGCAGGTCATCGGTCAAGCGGCGCAGTACCAGCCAAATGATCGATGGCGGCAACACCGTTGCCAGGGATGACATGTAAATGTAGAACACCAGCTGAAAATTGCTGTCCATGTGCAGTGCATTCAAACCGCCATCCACAAGCTTCATGAACTTGAGCGCGTTGAGTACGCAAATGCCGCTGATCAAGACGGCAAAAAATATCATCTCCCCATACAAATCCTTGGCAAATGTGCGCACGCCATAGACCACGGTGATGACCATGGCCAAGAAAAGCAGTGCAGACATGCCTGAGAGCATGGCGTAGCGGGCCACCGGGCCCAGGCTCCATTGCACCAGCACCTGCGCGGCGCTGTAGGTCACGGCGACTGCAAGCAGTGGACGCCACAAAGGGACGGAGTGCCCAAAAAACCGCATGGCCCCCAGCCAGTAAGCCACCGGGGAGGCAAGCATGAAGGTGTGGTTGACAACGCTCACCAGGCTCCAGGCGGGGCCGCCTTCAGCCAATTGCAGCACATAGGCAGAACCCAAAAGAAGGTTGCCCATCGCAAAAAAGTCCATCCCCATCTTTTTGCCGTGCAGGCGTTTGCTAACGAGCCAAAACATCACCGAAAAGCACAGCAGGTGTGCGCACAGCATGCCGACGAGAATGTTTGCAACCATGTTGATGTGGGGAGGTGGGAGCAGACGGTCTGGGCAAAAACCTGCGCTACAACACTGCGTAAAGACGGCTCAAGAACGATGCGATTGCCGATTAGTGTAACTATCGGTAATAACGAAGGGCAGCGCGGGTTGAATGATCTGCATGCGGATTCCACGTCTGCTGACTACGGCATCGGCTAACCAACACACAGCGAGGGTCGGTATTGACCAGAGGCTGTAAAAAGCTTGAACCGATCCACCCAAAAAGCACTGATCGGCTGCTCTTGGCCGAAACCTGGCCTTCCCTGCATACAAAACAAAATCGGCAGGGCTGTTTGCACAGCCCCGCCGCTTTTAATTTGATAGCTTCTAGCGCTTACCCGATAAGCGCTACAGCCATATTTGATCTAAAAACTCAAGCCGATACGCCGCTGCGGATCAGGTGGTCAAACGCGCTCAGCGCAGCCGTGGCGCCAGCGCCGGCGGCAATCACGATCTGCTTGTAGGGCACGGTGGTGCAGTCCCCGGCCGCAAACACGCCGGGCACGTTGGTGTGGCCCTTGGCGTCGATCTCGATCTCGCCAAACTTGCTCAGTGCCACGGTGCCCTTGAGCCAGTCGGTGTTGGGCACCAGGCCAATCTGCACGAACACGCCTTCCAGCGGCACCAGGTGTTCCTGGCCGGTAGCGCGGTCCTTGAACTTCAGGCCGTTCACCTTGCCGTCGGCGCCGGTGATTTCGGTGGTCTGCGCGTTGGTGTGGATGGTGACGTTGGGCAGGCTCTTGAGCTTGTTCACCAGCACGGCGTCGGCCTTGAGCTGGTCGGCAAATTCCACCAGCGTGACGTGAGCCACCACACCGGCCAGGTCGATGGCGGCCTCGACACCCGAGTTGCCGCCGCCAATCACCGACACGCGCTTGCCCTTGAACAGCGGGCCGTCGCAGTGCGGGCAGTAGGCCACGCCCTTGTTCTTGTACTCGGCTTCGCCGGGCACGTTGACGTTGCGCCAGCGCGCGCCGGTGGAGAGGATCACGGTCTTGGACTTGAGCGAGCCGCCGTTGGCCAGCTTCACCTCGATCAGACCACCGGGCTCAGTGGCGGGGATCAGGCGCTCGGCCAGTTGCAGGTTCATGATGTCCACGTTGTAGGCGCGGGTGTGGGCTTCGAGGGCGGCGGCAAACTTGGGGCCGTCGGTTTCGAGGATCGAGATGTAGTTTTCGATGGCCAGCGTGTCGTTGACCTGGCCGCCAAAGCGCTCGGCGGCCACGCCGGTGCGGATGCCTTTGCGGGCGGCGTACACGGCAGCGGCAGCGCCGGCGGGGCCACCACCGATGATCAGCACGTCAAAGGCTTCCTTGGCGCTGAGCTTGGCGGCCTCTTTGGCGGCAGCGCCGGTGTCGATCTTGGCAACGATTTCTTCGAGCAGCATGCGGCCCGAGCCGAACACTTGGCCGTTCAGGAACACCATGGGCACGGCCATGACTTCGCGGCGGTTCACTTCTTCCTGGAAGGCGCCGCCTTCAATTACGGTGGTCTTGATGCGCGGGTTGCGGATGGCCATGAGGCTCAGCGCCTGCACCACGTCGGGGCAGTTGTGGCAGCTCAGGCTCATGTAGACCTCGAAGTTGAAGTCGCCTTCGAGCGCGTCGATCTGGTCGAGCACTTCCTGCTCGGCCTTGGGCGGGTGGCCGCCCGTCCACAGCAGCGCCAGCACGAGGGACGTGAATTCATGGCCGAGCGGCAGGCCGGCAAAGCGCAGCTGGCTGGTGCTGCCCACGCGCTGCAGCGAGAACGAGGGCTTGCGCGCGTCGTTGCCGTCGGTGCGCAGGGTGATCTTGTCGCTGCGCAGCGACTGGATGGTTTGCAGCAGCTCCAGCATTTCGCGGGAGGTGTCGCTGTCGTTCAGGGATGCCACCAGCTCGAACGGCTGCTGCACGCGCTCCAGGTATGCAGAGAGTTGGGTCTTGAGTTGGTCGTCGAGCATGGTGGTGTCCTTATAGATTCGAGTTGTGGGGGAAATGTGTTCGGGCCGCTTTTGGCGCCCTTTGCACGAAATACCGGGCGTAAAAAAGCCGGACGGCATGGCGCGGGCGCCACGGCGTGGTCCGGCTTGGGAGCGCCGGGGCGCTCCGCCGTCAAATGGTTGGGTGGCTTAGATCTTGCCGACCAGGTCCAGCGATGGAGCCAGGGTCTTGGCGCCTTCATTCCACTTGGCGGGGCACACTTCGCCAGGATGCGCTGCGGTGTACTGGGCTGCCTTGAGCTTGCGCAGGGTTTCCTTCACATCGCGGGCGATTTCGTTGGAATGCACTTCCATGGTCTTGATGATGCCATCGGGGTTGATGATGAAGGTGCCGCGCAGTGCCAGGCCTTCTTCTTCGATGTGCACGTCAAAGGCGCGGGTCAGCTGGTGCGTGGGGTCGCCCACCAGCGGGAACTTGGCCTTGCCCACGGCAGGAGAGGTTTCGTGCCACACCTTGTGCGAGAAATGCGTGTCGGTGGTGACGATGTACACCTCGGTGTTGGCCTTCTGGAACTCGGCGTAGTGCTCGGCAGCGTCTTCCACTTCGGTGGGGCAGTTGAAGGTGAAGGCGGCGGGCATGAAGATCACGACCGACCACTTGCCCTTCAGGCTGGCTTCGGTCACTTCGATGAACTTGCCATTGTGGAAAGCCTGGGTCTTGAAAGGCTGAACTTGCGTGTTGATCAGGGACATTGCTGCTTCCTTTGTGGTTGGTTGACTGAACAGGATTGAAGTTTAGGCTTTTCAAACCAATCAATCCAATTAATTGAATTCATTGAATCAATTGAATATTGCTATTTATGACAAGGCCGCAGACCTGCTTCACTGCCGACCCGCCCCTGCACAAGGCCTTGGGTTGCGCGAGCGGTGCTGGGTCACGACAATCACTGCCCAACCAACAAACCAAGGATCCACCATGAAGGGTGACGCACAAGTCATTGGCCATCTGCAGGCCCAGCTCAAGAACGAACTCACGGCCATCAACCAGTACTTTCTGCACTACCGCATGCTCAAGCACTGGGGCTTTGACAAGCTGGCCAAGAAGGAATATTCCGAATCCATCGGCGAGATGAAGCACGCCGACTGGCTGATGGACCGCATCTTCATGCTGGACGGCCTGCCCAACCTGCAGGACCTGGCCAAGATCCAGGTGGGTGAAGACGTGCCCGAAATCCTGGCGTGCGACCTGCGCGCCGAACAAGGCGCCCAGGCCACCATCAAGGACGGCATCGCCCATTGCGAGGCCGTGCGCGACTACGTCTCACGCGACCTGCTGCAAAAGATCCTGGACGACACCGAGGAACACATCGACTTCCTCGAAACCCAGATCGACCTCATAGCCAAGGTGGGCCTGCCCAACTACCTGCAGTCGCAGATGGGCGAAGTGGAATAAAACTGCGCCTGCTTTGCCGGTGCGGCCCACCGGATTTCAAGGCTTTCAGGGCTTGAGCGCTTGCGCATCAAGCGCTGGCAGCTATACAAACAATAGCAATTGAGCGATACAACACCGGCACATGGGGCCGGATCGGCGTGGCCCATGCGCCGCGCCGCAGGCCCTTCACCCGCGCTCGCGCAGGGCCCGCTCGATGCGGTTGCGTTGCACGGTGGTCTTGGGCACCTTGAAGGGGAACCAGCTGCGCACGTCTTCTTCGAGCCCGATGCCGTGCATGTAGTTGTAGATGGCCTTCTTGAGCGCGCCGCCCAGTGCATCGTGGTCCACGCCCGTGGGGTCGTGAAAGCCGATGTCGTTCTTGGCAAAGCTCACGGGCGGCAGGGGCTGCAGGGTGACGCCAAATTCTTCGGGGTGCTGTCCCACGGGTGAGTGCACGGTGCAGGCAAAGCGATGAAAAAACCCGCTTTGAATGCAGCCGTTGGCAAACAGCTGGCGCACGTATTCGAGCGCGTCCACGGTGTCTTGCACGGTCTGCGTGGGAAAGCCGTACATCAGGTAGGCGTGCACCAGAATGCCCGCCTCGGTGAAGGCCCGCGTCACGCGCGCCACCTGGTCCACGGAAACGCCCTTTTTCATCAGGCTGAGCAGCCGGTCGGACGCGACCTCCAGCCCGCCCGAAATGGCAATGCAGCCGCTGTCGGCCAGCAGGTTGCACAGCTCGGGGGTGAAGGTTTTCTCAAAGCGGATGTTGCCCCACCACGAGATGCCAGCATTGCGCGCGATCAGCTCGGTGGCCAGCGCCTTCAGGGCCTTGGGCGGCGCAGCTTCGTCAACAAAATGAAACCCGGTCTGCCCGGTCTCGCGCACGATGGTGTCGATGCGGTCGGCCAGCACGGTGGCCGATGCGCCCTCGTAGCGGCCGATGTAGTCCAGGCTCACGTCGCAAAAAGTGCACTTCTTCCAGTAGCAGCCGTGCGCCACCGTGAGCTTGTTCCAGCGCCCGTCGCTCCACAGCCGGTGCATGGGGTTGAGCATGTCGAGCAGCGAGAGATAGCGGTCAAGCGGCAAGCCATCCCAGGTGGGCGTGCCCACTTCGGCAAAGGCGATGTCGGCTTCCATCATGTTCACGTACTGCACGGCGCCAGGCTTTTCGCCATCTGCATCGCGCACAAAGGTGCGCACCAGCCGCTGGCGGCCGCGCTGGCCCTGCAGGTGCTCCAGCAGCGCCAGTAAAGGGCGCTCGCCCGCATCCAGCGTCACGTAATCAAAGTAGTCAAACACGCGCGGCTCGGTCAGCTCGCGCAGTTCGGTGTTGACAAAACCACCGCCCAGCACCGTCACGATGTGCGGGTGGTGCGCCTTGACGGTCTGTGCAATGCGAAAGGCCGCATAGGCCGACCCAGGAAACGGCACCGACAGCAGCAGCACGGTGGGCGCATGGCGCTCGATGGCAGCCAGGGTCAAATCGCGCAGCGTTTCGTCCACCAGGTTGGGCGCCGCCGCCAGCGCCTGGGCCAGCGGCTCAAAGGTGGGCTGGCTACCTGCCAGCGACTCGGCGTAGCGCACAAACTCAAAGCGCGGGTCCACCGCATCGCGCAGCACATCGGCCAGGTCGTTCAGGTACAGCGTGGCCAGGTGCTTGGCCCGGTCGTGCAGGCCCAGGGCGCCAAACGCCCAGCCCAGCGGGTCGCCGCCCTCGTCGTCCACATACACATCCAGCGACTCAAAGCGCGGCCCCTCGGGCAAGAAATTGCGGCCCACGATGCGGTGGGCCAGCGTGGAGTCGCGCCCCTGCAAAAAGGCAATGGCGGGCGCGATGGTGGCCAGGTAGCGACCCTGCTGCGCCGCAAAGCTTTGCACCGCAGGGCTGTGCTTTTGGGGCGGTATCGCCTCGACCTGGGCAGCCACCGCGCGCAGGCCTTGCGGCGACAGCAGCTGCAGCACCAGCGCCAGCGCCAGGTCTTCCTGCACTGCAGCCACCCCGCGCGAGCGCAGAAACCCCGTGAGGTACGCGGTGGACGGGTAAGGGGTGTTGAGCTGCGTCATCGGCGGGATGACGGACAGGACGCGAAGTGGAGGCTGGGCGGACATGAAGAATTGAACCGGGTGACCGCCAGTGCAGGACGGGTGCGAAGGCGGGTGCTGATTATCGGCGCCCGCACCCAATGCCGCATCCCGGCCCCGCAATCGCCTTATGCTTGCGGCCATGAATGCCCACGAGCCAAGCCTTCCAAAATCCGCCCCCGAGACACCTTCCAACCCGGGCGCTGTGCCGGCGAACGCGCCCATAGACGTACCCATCGATGCGCCAGCAGACGCCCGCCCCAAGCAGGCGCACAACCCGCTGCACGGTGTGACGCTGGAGGCCATGGTGGTGGGGCTGGCCGACTATTTCGGCTGGCAGGAGCTGGGCGAGCGCATTCCGGTGCGCTGCTTTCAAAGCGACCCCAGCGTGTCGTCAAGCCTGAAGTTTTTGCGCAAGACGCCGTGGGCGCGTGAAAAGGTCGAGAGCCTTTATCTTTTCATGCTGCGCGACCAGCGGCGCAACGCGCGGGACGGGGGCTAGCCACTCACCGCAACACACGGCCATGGCCAGCGCCAGGCGATGGCTTCAAACCCGCGCAAGGGCCTGCGCCACATCGGCCAGCAGATCGTCGCCGTCTTCGATACCCACGCTCATGCGCACCAGGGCATCAGACACGCCGTTGTCCAGGCGCACCGGCTCGGGCACGCTGTGGTGGGTGGTGGATGCGGGATGGCATGCCAGCGAATCCACATCGCCCACCGAAACCGCCTGCGTCACGATGCGCAGGCCGTCCAGAAACTGCCGCGCTGCGGGGCGCCCGCCCCGCAGGTCCAGCGACAGGATGGCGCCAAAGCGCCGCATCTGCTGCGCGGCCACACCGTGGCCCGGGTGCGTGGCCAAGCCGGGGTAGTACACACGGGCCACTGCAGGCTGGGCCTGCAGCCACCGGGCCAGTGCCTCGGCATTGGTACAGGCGGCTTCCACACGCAATGGCAGCGTCTTGAGCCCGCGCAGCAGCATGACAGCTTCGTGCGGACTCAGGCACCCGCCCAACTGCCCCATGCCAGCCGCCCTGATGGGCCCCAGCAGTTCGGCGCGGCCCACGGCGACGCCCCCCGTGGCGTCGCCGTGCCCGCTGATAAACTTGGTGGCCGAGTGCACAACCACATCCATCCCCAGCGCCAGCGGGCGCGTGAGGTAGGGTGTCGAAAACGTGTTGTCGGCCATGCTGATGGCCCCTGCCTGGCGCGCAATCTGCGCCACCTGCGCCAGGTCCATCACCTCCAGGGTGGGGTTGCTGGGCGTTTCAACATAAACGATGCGGGTGCCAGCATCCAGCCCCGCCCGCAAGGCGTCCACCGTGCGAAAGTGCCGCACCGTGACACCCAGCCGCGGCAGCAAAGAACGCATCACCCCGTCGGTGCCGCCATACAGGGTGCCCACGCAGGCGACCACATCGCCCGCCTTGAGCAAGCCCAGCAGGCTGGCGCTGATGGCCGCCATGCCGCTGGCAAACCCCACCGCGGTCTCGCCGCCCTCCAGTGCTGCCATCTTGCGCTCGAAGGCTGCCACCGTGGGGTTGGCAAACCGGCTGTAAACATAGCCTGGTGCTTCGCCATTGAAGCGCCGCTCGCCCGCCTCGAAATCGTCGTAGGCAAACGCCGACGTGGCCACGATGGGGGGCGCTATGGCGCCGGTGCTGGTGTCGGGCGACTGCCCGGCATGAACGGCCAGGGTGCGAAATCCCCAAGGTTTGCATGGCGCTTCATGGGGTGGGATGTGGGTGCTCATCAGGAAAAACTCCGTCGGTGAAGGCGACAGTGTGCCCTGCGCGCCAACCCCACCATGCAGCGCACACGCACAGCCGTGGGGGCAGCGCGTGCCGACCGGCTGGCACCCCTCGCCCGGCTTGCCGGCGCACGCCCGCCCAGGCTAGTCGCCCGCTGCCACCAGGAAGTCGCGGCTGATGCCGCCACCCAGATCGTTCACGCGGTCGAGAAACTGCGTCAGGTAAGCGTGCAGGCCCGTGGCCAGGATTTCGTCGATGCGGCCATATTGCAGGTCGGCCAGCAGCCGCCCGGCGCAGCGCTGTGTCTCGGCCGACTGCTCGTTGGCCACCACAGCCAGGTTGTCCACCACCTCGCGCAGGCTGGCGTGCAGCGATCGGGGCATGTCGCGGCGCAGGATCAGCAGGTCGGCCACCCGCCCTGGGGTGATGACGTCGCGGTAGACCTTGCGGTACACCTCGAACGCCGAAACACTGCGCAAGATGGCGCTCCAGTGGTAGAAGTCGTTCTCCTGGTTGCGCTCGCTGGCGCGGCCAAAAAAATCGTTGTTGACGGCGTGGAACTTCACATCCAGCAGGCGCGCCGTGTTGTCGCTGCGCTCCAGAAACGTGCCCAGCCGCAGGAAATGAAAAGCCTCGTCCTGCAGCATGGTGCCCAGCGTCACACCGCGCGACAGGTGCGAGCGGTATTTGACCCACTCAAAAAATTGGGCCGGATCGCGCTCGAAGGCGCCGCCGTCCAGCTGGCGGGCCAGTTCCAGCCAGGTCTGGTTCTGCGTCTCCCAGACTTCGGTGGTGAGTGCACCGCGCACTGCCCGCGCGTTCTCTCGCGCGGCGCGCAGGCACGACAAGATGGACGACGGATTGTCGCCATCGCGCACCATGAATTCGAGCACCTTGGCGGGAGCGACCTCACCGTGCTTTTCGGTATAGGCCGGAATCAGCTCGCTGATCGACAGCAGCCCCAGCCAGCCTTCCTGGGCCATGGCGGCAGACTGCGGCAGCAGCGAGGTCTCGTAGCTCACATTGAGCATGCGTGCGGTGTTCTCTGCCCGCTCGGTGTAGCGTGACATCCAGAACAGATGATCGGCAGTGCGGCTCAGCATGTTTTGCCCCCTTCTTGTCCCAATACCCACGTGTCCTTGGTGCCGCCGCCTTGCGACGAGTTGACGACCAGCGAGCCGTCTTGCAAGGCCACGCGTGTAAGGCCACCCGCCACCATCTGCACCTCCCGGCCGCTCAGCACAAAGGGGCGCAGGTCGATGTGGCGCGGAGCGATTCCGCTTTCCACATAGGTCGGGCAGGTGGACAGGCTAAGCGTGGGCTGGGCGATGTAGCCCGCCGGATTGGCCAGCAGGGCGCGGCGGAAGTCTTCGATTTCTGATTGCGTGGCGGCCGGGCCGATGAGCATGCCGTAGCCGCCGGCGCCGTGCACCTCTTTCACCACCAGTTCAGACAGGTGCGCCAGCACATACTGCAGATCGTCGGGCTTGCGGCACATCCAGGTGGGCACGTTTTTCAGGATTGGCTCTTCACCCAGGTAAAAGCGGATCATCTCGGGCACATAGGGGTACACCGATTTGTCATCGGCCACGCCGGTTCCCACAGCGTTGCAGATGCCCACGTTGCCCGCGCGATAGGCCTCCATGAGGCCCGCGCAACCCAGCGTGGACGTGCGGCGAAACACCTGCGGATCGAGAAAATCATCGTCCACCCGCCGATAGATCACATCCACCCGCTGCAAGCCGCGCGTGGTCCGCATGTAAACGAACCGGTCCTTGACCACCAGGTCCTGCCCTTCCACCAGCTCCACGCCCATCTGCTGCGCAAGAAAGGCGTGCTCAAAATAGGCGCTGTTGTGCATGCCGGGCGTCAGCACCACCACCACCGGCTCTGCCACGGTGGCCGGGGCGCTGGCCCGCAGGGTTTCCAGCAGCATGTCGGGGTAATGCGCCACGGGGGCCACCGCATGCGCGCTGAAAAGCTCAGGAAAAAGCCGCATCATCATCTTGCGGTTTTCCAGCATGTAGGAAACCCCCGAGGGCACACGCAGGTTGTCTTCCAGCACGTAATACACGCCGTTGCCCTGAGTGTCGGCGGCCCGCACGATGTCGATGCCGGCGATGTGTGCATAGACGTCCCGGGGCACCTGCACGCCAGCCATCTCGGGGCGGTATTGGGCGTTGTTCAGCACCAAGTCGGCGGGAACAATGCCCGCACGCAGGATGTCCTGCCCGTGGTAGACGTCATGGATGAAGCGGTTGAGCGCCGTCACGCGCTGCACCAGGCCGCGCTGCATCTGCGCCCATTCATGGCCGGGGATGATGCGGGGGATCAGGTCGAACGGAATCAGCCGCTCGCTGCCCGCACCACCTTCGTCCTTGGCGCCATACACCGCAAACGTGATGCCCACGCGCCGAAAGATCATCTCGGCCTCGGCCCGGCGGGCCTGCATCACATCCACGGGCTGGCGCGCGAGCCACTGCCCATAGCGCTTGTAGTGCTCGCGCACATCGCTGCCATCAAAGGGCAGCATGGCGTACATCTCGTCGAATTTTTGCATCAGCGGGCCTCCTGCAATCAGGATAGCAAGTTGCGCGCCCACCGCCTGTGTTGCCCCACAAAAAACAGCGCCCGCACGAACTATGGCGCCATGGTGTGCTGCCAGTAACGCCGCCCGGCATCCCGCTCGCAGCGCACCTGCAATGGCTGCACCGAGCGCCAGGTGGCGGCGCCACAGCGCGCGGACTCCACCACCCGGATATCTCGCTCTTGATAACGCCCCAGCACCTCGGGCGCCGGGTGCCCAAAGCGGTTGCGGTAACCGGCCTGCACCAAAGCGGTACGCGGCTGCACCGCATCCAGAAACGGCGCGCTCGATGAGGTCTTGCTGCCGTGGTGCGGCACCAGCAGCACATCGGCGGCCAGCGGTGCGGCACGGGCCACCAGGGCCTGCTCCTGGGCCTGCTCGATGTCGCCCACCAGCAAGGCCACTGCGGGTGCAGGCCCCGGGGTGACGATGCGCAGCACGCAGCTGGCGGCATTGGTGCGCACGGCGGGCGCGCTGGCCTTGCCAGCCGCAGCGGTCGTGCCCTGGCCCGCCGCCGGGTACAGCACCTCGAAGGCGACGCCATCCCAATCCCAACGCTGCCCCGCCACACAGGGCGTGGCCGGGCGCAGGGCCTGCAATTCATGCTCGGCTTCGATCGAGCCGGTCAAGGCCGCCTGGGGTTGTTGCGCCAGCACGGCGGCCGCGCCGCCGGTGTGGTCAGAATCCCGGTGGCTCAGCATGAGCAGATCCAGCCGCTCCCCCAACGCGCGCAGCAGGGGCACCAACACGCGGTGGCCCGCGTCGCTTTCGCGGCTGAAGCGCGGGCCGGCGTCGTACAACAGTGCATGCGTGGCGGTGCGCACCAGCACGGCATTGCCCTGGCCAATGTCGGCAGCAAGCAGTTCAAATTGCCCCGGCGCAGGCCGCACTGGCTGCCACCACAGCGCGGGCAGCAGCAAGGGCAGCGCCAGCGCGCGCACCGCCCACGGCACACGCATGGCCAGCAGGGCACCCCCCACCACCGCCGCCACACCCGCCCACAATGGCGCCATCGGAACAAACGCCACGGCCAGGGGCCAGGCCGCAAGCCACTGCAAGAACGCGGCAAGGGGTTGCAGGGCCATAGCAGCCAGGCTCCACAACGGTGCCCACAGCACCCCGGCCAGTGCCAGCGGAGTCACCACCAGCGTCACCCACGGTATCGCCAACAGATTGGCCACAAAACCCACCAGAGACACCTGGCCAAACAGCAGCAACGTGAGTGGTGTCAGCGCCAGCGTCACCACCCACTGCTCCCGTAAAAGTGCATAAAAACGGGCTCTAACGCTTATTCCATAAGCGCCAGCAGCTATATTATTGCTAGCAAACAACACTGCCACAGCCACAAAACTCAACCAGAACCCCGCCTGCCACAGCGCCCACGGGTCCACCACAACCACCACGGCGCAGGCCAGCAGCCATACCTGTGGCCAAGGCCAGCGGCGCCCACTCAGTTGCAGCGCAGCAATGGTCGCCAGCATCAGCACGGTGCGCTGCGCGGGCACGCCCCAGCCACTGAAGAGCGCATAGGCACCCGCCAGCAAAACACCTGCCACCAGGGCCGCAGAGGGGGCCGGGACGGCCAGGCACAAACGCGGCGAACGGCACCACAGCCGCCGCACCACCAGCGCCGCCAGCCAGGCAAACAGGGTGATATGCAGACCCGAGATGCTCATCAGATGCGCCACGCCGGTGGCGCGAAACACATCCCAGTCGGCGCGGTCAATCGCACGCTGGTCACCCGTCACCAGGGCGGCCACCACGCCAGCGACCCGCACCTGCCCCGCATCCCCTGCTGCAGCACTGCCGGCAAGGCGGGACACGATGGCATCGCGCACCGCTTGGCGCGCACGCTCGACGGGGTGCCGCCAGGTGCTGCCGAGCCGCACCGGCGGCAAGTCGTTGGAACCGGTGCGCACATAGCCCGTGGCCTGCACGCCCTGCTCCCACATCCAGAGCTCGTAGTCGAAACCGTGGGGGTTGCGTGCCCCATGGGGGGCCTTCAGGCGCACCGTCATTTCCCAGCGCTCGCCCGCCCGCAGCGATGGGGGCTGCCGCAATGCATCGGCAGGCTGCGCCATCTCCAGCGCCGCATCGCCGTACCACGACACATCCACCAGCGGGGGCAATGTCACCGCAGCGCCTTGCCAAAACGCAGCCTCAACTTCCAGGCGCAAGCGCACGCCCATTTCGTTCACCTGCGGCATGGCAGCGACCACGCCGGTCACCCGCAGGTCACGCCCTTCCAGCCCCGGGGCCAGCGCATGGGAGGCATAGGCACCGGCACGCAGCCCGCACACGGCAAACAAGGCCAGCGCCCCCGCGCAGGCCGCAAAGCCCATGGCCCGCGCACTGCGCCAGCGCCGCTCAGCAGCCAAGGGTGTATGACCCCACCATGCGCGGCGCAGGCTGCTGACCAGCCAGGCCACACCAGCCAAGGCCAGCAGCACGCCATAAACAGGCCCGGGCCAAAGCTGGGGCTGCTGCAACTGCACCGCGGCACCCACCAGGGCCCCCAGCAAGCACGCCGGCAAGCGCCATGCGCCCTCTACGGAACTCTCCTCGTGCGGTTTCGGCGCAGCAGGGCGGAATACGCTGGAGGAAATGGGCGGCATGGGCACATGCTAAACGCAACCCACGGCGCAAAAATGGGCACTTCTCGCACACGCATGTGTAACACTGGCGCCCTCTGCACCGGCATCAGGGCACTGCGCCTGCGCTTGCGCCCCGACCGGTCATGTCCGCCACCCATCCGAGGAAAACCATGAGCGTTTACGACAAGCTGAAAGAACTCCAGATCACCCTGCCCCCGGTTTCCGTGCCGGCGGCTGCCTATGTGCCTTATGTGCAGACCGGCAAGCTGGTGTTTCTGAGCGGCCACATCGCGCGCAAGGACGGCAAGCCTTGGGCCGCCCAGTTTGGCCGCGACATCACCACCGAAGAAGGCAAGGCCGCTGCCCGCGCCGTGGCCATCGACCTGATGGGCACACTGCAAGCCGCCTGCGGGGGCGACCTGAACCGGGTGCAACGCATCGTCAAGGTGATGAGCCTGGTCAACTCCACCGGCGACTTCACCGAGCAGCACCTGGTGACCAACGGCGCCAGCGAGTTGCTGGGCCAGGTATTTGGTGAAAAAGGAGTGCACGCGCGCAGCGCTTTTGGCGTGGCACAGATTCCCATGGGTGCGTGCGTTGAGATCGAATTGATCGCTGAACTGAACTGAAAACTGAGCGCTCAGCGCCCTTCGGGGTCAGCGACTCAAAAAGTTTCCCAATCGTCGTCGCCACCCTGCGCCACGGCAGTGGCTCGGGGCGCCGGTGCAGCGGGCTTGCGCGGCTCTTGGGCAGAAGGGGCCGGAGCACTGGGCGCGCTGCCCGCACCCGCCAGCCGCTTGGCGGCAGGTTTGCTTGCCACGGCAGGGCGTTGCACCCTGGCAGCGGCTGCAGCCATGCCGGGGGCCGGGGCTGCCACGGCGCGGGCCACCGGGGCCTGTACGCCATAGGCGGCTGCGTTGACCTTGAACACCGACACCATCTGCGCCAGTTGCTCAGCCTGTTCACGCAGGCTTTGTGCTGCGGCTGCGCTTTCCTCGACGAGTGCCGCGTTTTGCTGCGTCATCTGGTCAAGATTGCCCACTGCCTGGTTGACCTGGGAAACGCCTGCACCCTGCTCGGTGGATGCGGCCGTGATTTCGCCAATCATGTCGGTCACGCGCTGAACCGATTGCACGATGTCGGCCATGGTGGAGCCGGCATCCGCCACCAGCCGAGAGCCGGTGTCCACCTTTTCCACCGACGCGTTGATCAATTGCTTGATCTCCTTGGCGGCCTCGGCACTGCGCTGGGCCAGGCTGCGCACTTCGCTGGCCACCACCGCAAAACCTCGTCCCTGCTCACCGGCACGGGCTGCCTCGACGGCCGCGTTCAGCGCCAGGATGTTGGTCTGAAATGCAATGCCATCAATGACACCAATGATGTCGGAGATCTTTTTGCTGCTTTGATTGATCTCGTCCATGGTGGCAACCACCTGCGTTACCACCTCACCGCCGCGTCGTGCCACGCCAGTGGCACTGACCGCCAGGCTGCTGGCCTGCTGGGCACTGCCAGCGCTTTGCTGGATGGTGCTGGTGAACTGCTCCATGGCGGCTGCGGTTTGCTGCAGGTTGCTCGATGTCTGCTCGGTGCGCGCGGAAAGATCGTGGTTGCCGGTGGCAATTTCGGCACTGGCGATGGCAATGCTGTCGGTGCTCTGGCGCACCTGGTGCACCACGCGGCCCAGGGCATCGCTCATCGCGTATTGCGATCGCAGCAGATCACCAAACTCGTCGCCACGCGTGACGGTGGCCTGCATGCTCAGGTCGCCCGCTGCAATGCGGGCAGCGAGGTCGTTGGCCTGGGCCAGGGGCTGCTCAATGCTGCGAATGAGGAAATAGGCCCCGCCAATGATCGCCAGCAGCAAGGCGCCCACCGCCACCGCCGCCATTTTCACGGTCAACATGCGTGAAGCCGTCATCTCCGCCAGGGTCGTCTGCGCAGTCTGCTGCTGCATCTGCACAAAGTCGCCCAACGTCTGCAGATAAGCAGACACCGCAGGGTTGTAGGACTGCTTGACCAGGGCCACGGCCTGCTCTGCCTGGCCATCGGCCTTGAGCTGCCTGGCTTGCGCCCGCAGCTCGGTCATGGTTTTGCGCGCAGCGGCAATTTTGGCCATCTGCGCCCTGTCCTGCTCGGACAAGGCCATGCCTTCCATGGATTTCTGCACTTCGCTGATTTGCGCCGAAGTGGCTGCGATGACGTCCTTGAACTCCAGCTCTACCGCCGGATCGCTGCTGACGATGAGCGCCTGCGTGCGCGCCGCATTGGTCTCGGTCAGGCCAGCCCAGCGGATGGCGGAAGAGACCCGGGCCTCCATCTCTTTGGTCACCGCGTCGGCCTGCGCCTGCACCTTGGCCGACCGGTACCCCGAAAAACCCACTACAGCGATCAGCGCATGACCACGATAAGGACGACCGCCAGCCACAGCTTGTGGGCAATGCGAAGTTGATTCAGCATGATTTGTCTCCTGCAGTCCGATAATTCGTAACCGATAGTGCGTGATTTTTCATTTTCCTACAAATCCAGGGCATTCCCCCGGGCGTCGCACCTCACCAGGATTTCCGACGGGCGACAAATGCGCCTGCCGACACGGCGGCTATTCGACGCGCGTCACGGAGGCCGGTTTGAACCCCAGATCTGCCGCCTTGCCCTTGCGTCCACGGGCTGCGCGGGCGTTGTTGAGCGAGCGGATTTCCAGCGTTTCTTCCCGCAGCTTGCCGCCCCGGCCTACGCCCTCGATGCGGATGCTGCGCGTGTAAGCAACGGCACCCGCCAGCTGGTCTTTGGGCTCCAGGTCGATCAGCATCAGGCCACGGCCGCCGTTGGCCATGGTCTTGAGTTCGCTGATCTCGAACGTCAGGATGCGCCCCCCCGCCGAGGCACAGGCCACATGCGTGGCGGCAGGTAGCGGCTGACCGCCGGTGCTGCCCGCCGCGTGCGAAGGCGGGCACACGGTCTCGCCATCTCCCAGCGTCAGGAAGGACTTGCCCCCCTTCTGGCGCGAAACCAGGTTTTCCACGCTGGCCAAAAAGCCGTAGCCGCCCGAATTCGAGAGCAGCAACGTGGCACTGACCGGACCGGCAAAGTAGTGCAGCAGCTGCGTGCCCGATTCCAGCTCGATCAGGGTGGTGACCGGCTGTCCGTCGCCACGCCCACCGGGCAACAGGGCCACCGGCACCGAATACACGCGGCCATTGCTGCCAAACGCGATGAGCTGGTCCACGGTGCGGCATTCAAACGTGGCATACAGGCCGTCGCCCGCCTTGAAGGCAAAACTGGCCGCCTCGTGGCCATGGCCATTGCGCGCACGCACCCAGCCTTTTTGTGAAACGACCACCGTGACGGGCTCGTCCACCACCTTGACTTCGGCCACGGCTTTTTTCTCGGCCTGGATCAGGGTGCGGCGCGGATCGGCAAAGGTCTTGGCATCGGCCTCGATCTCCTTGACCATGGTGCGGCGCAGCGAGCCGGGGTTGTTCAGGATGTCTTCGAGCCTGCCCTGGCTTTCGCGCAGTTCTTTCAGCTCCTGCTCGATCTTGATGGCTTCCAGCCGCGCCAGCTGGCGCAGCCGGATTTCGAGGATGTCTTCGGCCTGGCGGTCGCTCAGGGCAAAGCGCGCAATCAGTGCGGCCTTGGGGTCGTCCGCCTGTCGGATGATGGCAATCACCTCGTCGATGTTGAGCAGCACGGTCTGCCGCCCTTCGAGGATGTGAATGCGGTCCAGCACCTTGGTCAGCCGGTGCTGCGTGCGGCGGGTGATTGTGCCCTGGCGGAAGGCGATCCACTCTTCCAGCATCAGCCGCATGGACTTCTGCACGGGCTTGCCATCCAGCCCCACCATGGTGAGGTTGATGGGTGCCGAGGTTTCGAGGCTGGTGTGGGCCAAAAGCGCCGTGATCAGCTCTTGCTGCGGTGTCTTGCCGGTCTTGGGCTCGAACACCAGGCGCACAGGCGCGTCCTTGCTGGACTCGTCGCGCACCACGTCCAGCACGGCCAGGATGCTGGCCTTGAGCTGTGTCTGGTCCTGGCTCAGCGCCTTTTTGCCGGCCTTGACCTTGGGGTTGGTGATTTCTTCGATTTCTTCGAGCACGCGCTGTGTGCTCACGCCGGGCGGGAGCTCGTTGACCACCAGCTGCCACTGGCCACGGGCCAGTTCTTCGATCTTCCAGCGCGCACGCACCTTCAGGCTGCCACGGCCCGTGCGGTACGCGTCGGCAATATCGCCCGCGCTGCTGATGATCTGGCCGCCACCGGGGTAGTCCGGGCCGGGCACCAACGCCAGCAGGTCTTCGGCGCTGAGCGAGGGCGCCTTGATGAGCGCAATGCAGGCGTCGGCAATCTCGCGCAGGTTGTGGCTGGGTATCTCGGTGGCCAGGCCTACGGCAATGCCGCTGGCGCCGTTGAGCAGCGCAAACGGCAGGCGTGCGGGCAGCTGGCGGGGTTCCTCCGTGCTGCCGTCGTAGTTGGGCATGAAATCGACCGTGCCTTCATCGATCTCGTCGAGCAGCAGGCTGGTGATGCGCGACAGGCGCGCCTCGGTATAGCGCATGGCCGCAGCGCCATCGCCGTCACGGCTGCCGAAGTTGCCCTGGCCGTCAATCAGCGGGTACCGCTGGGCAAAGTCCTGCGCCATGCGCACCAGCGCGTCGTAGGCCGACTGGTCGCCGTGCGGGTGAAAACGGCCCAGCACATCGCCCACCACGCGGGCACTCTTGACGGGCTTGGCCGCCGTGCTGCGCGTGGGGCCGCTGTAGCCCAGGCCCATGCGGTCCATCGAATACAAAATGCGCCGCTGCACGGGCTTGAGGCCATCGCACACGTCGGGCAATGCACGGCCCTTGACGACCGACAAAGCATATTCAAGATAGGCGCGCTGGGCATAACCGGCCAGATCCAGGGAGTCGCCCCCGTCGCCGGCGGTAGTGAAATCGAGAGTGGGTTGGTCGCTCATTCGTTCGGGTTCGGTTCAGTCACGTTCTGGGGCGGGGCCACACGCGTGGCGGGCAGATTGCCCCGGTTCAAGGCGCCGCCCGATAGCTCCATGCGCACACGGCCGGGGCCCGCACGCTGCGCCAGCACAGGCGCTGGCGGCTTGAGCTGGGCATACAGGCCGAGCACGGTGCGCACATAGTACATCGTTTCCGCAAAAGCTTTACGTTTCAGCCATTTGGAAGTCGAAGCTCTTCCATTGGAAGCGAACGGGTTGGGCATTCATCTCGTCGA
>QLTU01000039.1 GCA_003268905.1 Acidovorax defluvii | reverse complement strand
GGGGCTTGAGGGCGTTGAGATTGCCCGCTCCATGGCGGCGCAGGCACCGATCCAGACCCGAGCGCGAGACATGGGGACAAATGAACTCTCGGGTGACCGCCAGCAGGTCATCCAGGGGCAACAGCAAGGTGCGCCGCAGGTGAACCACTACGGTCTCTTGCGCTGGCGTGAGCACGGTCTGCAGGCGGTGGGCCGTGTGCGAGCGGTCGCCAAAGACAGAGCGCTTCTTCCACTTGTAGACCGTCTGCTCGGTGATGCCAAAGCGTTGGGCCAGCACGCTGGCGGGCTCGCTGCTGGCGGCGATCTCGGCACGCACGGCAGGTGTGGTGCGTGCGTTCTTGTGCAGGGCAATCAACATGGCTTCACTTCCTGGCTGGATTGCAAGGACTCTATCAATTCCTGCAACACGGCTCTGGCCATGAAGAGTGGATAGCGTTTGGAGTCTATGCAATCGTCCGGGATGCAACATCTACTCAATCTTTTTTAACCAGGAATTGCTCGATGCTTTTGCCGGATTCCTCAACGTCACGGACCCATTTCGGTTTGCGACCTGGGCCGCCTGACCAGACTTCACCGGTATCTGGCTGCCGGTATTTGATCTCGCGCTCCTTGCGAAGTCCGCGCGGACGAGGGGCGGAAATCGTTGATCTGAATTCAGGGAATAGATCATTTGGCTTGAGATCGTAATCCGTAATCTTGGCCTTGATGTCGGTGACAATTTCGGCAATTTCTTCCTTGCGCACTTCCTCGGCTTTGCGTTGCAAAGCATCGATCTGCGCTTTCAATTCGGTGTAGGTTGTCATCTGCAATCCTGAATAGTTGTTCGATTCAATCCGTCATTCTATCGCATGAGGAAATTGCCACGTCAATCCCATTCGTCGGAAAAACAAAAAAGCACGCATCTTATTAGCACCGAAACATATGGGAGTTGCAATCGGCGCGCAATACGGATTGGTTTTTGCACGAACATCATGCCAGGTCCACCAAACGACCCCGCCCGAGATGTGCATTTTTTAAGCGTTTTTCACCCCCACCCCAGCAGGGGCCAGTCACTAGAATTCGTCCTTTGCTCTAGATGGTGGCCCGCGAGGCCAGTAGAGACCCTATCGAACAACTTGATATCTGGGGTGCGATACACGTTTACGCTTTTCTGTACTGGTGGCTTATTGATGCTTTGCCGTTCTTTTGCCCACCAAGTGTAAGTATTCTTGACATGCCATCCTGACATCCCCATAATTTCTCATCTTTTTGATGGTGCCTTGCCATGATCCTACGCTCGACCTACTCGGACACATCCGGGCTCCAGTACCGCCTGCGTGCTGCATCTGCTCTCCTGGGGATCACTGACAACACCACGAAGAAGTATGTGGATGAATCGGGCATCCGTGTGCGCAGAGCAAACGAGGACGACGCCAAGGCTGTTGCCGTTCGGCTATTCGATCCTGACACGCTGTTCAAACTGGCGCAATGGAGACGTGCAAAGCATTACATCAAGACACCTCTCAAGGGTCCATATGTGGTGGCCGTCCATATTGTCAAAGGTGGTACAGGTAAAACGACGACAGCTGCTGAAATAGCTCTTCACCTTCAACTTGCTGGAATGAAGGTTTTGGCGATTGATTTAGACGTTCAATCGAACCTAACGCAATACATGGGCTATGAGGCAGATCTTGAACTCAAAGATGCTGAGGCTTTCAATCTCACTTCAGAGGCAGTTGTTGGGAAAACATTTGCCCATGTTGTCTGCCCTTACGTTGGCCGAGGTACTACCGATTCTGTTGGCGAACTCATTAAGAAACCATTTGGTGAACATGGACCCCACCTGATTCCCTCAGATGCCAACTTGGGCGACATGGAATATGCTGTTTCCGCATCCAAGGGAGCGCGGGAACTACTGCTCAGGAAGTTACTTGCTGAAGCTGCCCAGGGGAAAATTCCCGGCTTCGATATTAGCAAGTACGATGTCATTGTGATGGATTGCCCCCCAAATGTGTCCATGACCAGCACCATGGCTCTGGCGTCCGCAGACATCATTGTGGCACCAGTACGTCTCGATGCTTTTGGGGTAAAGGGATTGGGGCGCCTCGTGGGGGAAATCAATCTATTAGAAGAATCTTACGGGCACAATGTACATCCCGAACTTGTGATTCTTGCGACACACTTCGCTCCGCAGTTGTCGCGTATTCAACGAATGCACCAAGCGCTGCAGGCTTACCAAAAGAATCTTGCACCAGTTTCAATATCGGTATCCGAAGACTTTCCAAAATCGCTTGAGCATTATATTCCACTGAGCTTGCAAAAACCACTAAGCCAAGCCAGCCGTGAATATAAGGAATTTACAGATTATCTAATCAAGCGCCTTGTCCTAATTGAAGAACAAAGGGCCAAAGCATGAAACGTCGCGCTTTCAGTCCGGTCCCCGCTGACAGCGAGTCGCCGACCGAGGTTAGTTCGCCTGCCGCCTCAACGAGAGCTGCAGCAAAGAAACATCCCTTCACCCCTCCAATGTTGCTTCCCCAAATTGGGGGGGGCCGCCCTACCAACCCTGTGAGCGTGGATGATGCGCAGGTATCAGCAGAGTCCCCCTTGACACCAGAGCAGGAAGACACAAACGCGAGTCTCCCGCCTCTCCTGGTTGCGCGGGCTAGTTCGCATGATGACGTGGCATACCAGGCCGTCTGGATTGACGCGTTCAGCATTGACGAGAATCAACACGCACCCCGTCAGCAATACCCAGATTCGACCATTTTGGACCTTGCGACATCGATTCTTGAAAAAGGCCAGCGCGATGCGGTCCACGTCATTCCCAACCCGAATAAACCCGGTCGTTTCATCATCGGAGATGGGTGGACGCGTGTTCAGGCAATCCGTGCCAGAAATTTACAGGACCTGAAAGTTAAAGCAGTCATCCACCACGGTCTTTCTGAGGTGGATGTCGCCTGGCTTGGCTATTGGCAGAACGAAGAACGCAACGAGCATACTGACTTTGACCGCGCCACCTTCTATAACAAGTTGAGGGCCGAGGGCTGGACATGGGAAGACATATCCAAAAAGACGGACATCCCTGTTGGAACGTTGTCGGTTTTTGCAAATTACACAAAACTTGACTTAGATATTTTGGATTTTGCAAAACGTTATCCAAAAAAGGTCACCCTGAATGTAGTTGCTCAACTCGTTCGCATGACCGAGGCGAAAGATCGCGATGCAGCCCTTAGTCTCTGCAAGACGTTCGTTGAGAACGACGAAACAATCCGGTGGCTTCGTGATCGAGTTCAAGCGGCGATTGAACGCAAAAAGCCCGAACGCAAGAGCAGTTCAGTCAAGTTTCAGCGCCGGTATGCGAGCGGCATGTTCCGGCAGCGCACTGACGGCAGCATTGAGATAAGCGGAACAATTCCCCAAGACAGACTGGAGGAATTTAACGCCGCTATGGATCGCCTGCTTCAGCCCTACTTCGGGACTTCCGAATCGTCTCCATCACAAACCCCAGACGCGAACGAGAACTCGTAATGCGCTCGACTGGACGGCATCAGCACAAAGGGCGCTCTGCGCCCTTTGAACCAATTGAAACATCACAACCCGTTTCAACGCCCATCATCGAGGATGGGTTCTATACGTATAGAACTTCTGAAGCATTGACCGACGAGGCCTCCAGCAAAGTGCGCGACGGTTTCTATACGTATAGAACGCCACCATGCAGCGCAAGCCAACCCTGCACCCAGGGTCACCTCTATACGTATAGAACACCCGCAGCATTGACCGACGAGGCCTCCAGCAAAGGGCGCGACGGTTTCTATACGTATAGAACACCACCATGCAGCGCAAGCCAACCCTGCACTCAGGGTCGCCTCTATACGTATAGAACACACCCGATCGTCCCTGGCAGCGCTGGAAGCAGAATAGCCTCGCCACGGCCAACAAGGTGGTGGCGCAGAAGCTCGGCGCCATCAACACAGCCCTCTCAACAACACCAAACCCCGCCCCGAGCGGGGTTTGGTGTTTCTGGGATGGCATTTTTTGGAGCTTTGCCATGACCTAGCAACCAGGCAATAAAAAACCCCAGCAGACGCCAATCTGCTGGGGTTTGTGTAGCACTCGTTTGACGGTGCTGCGCGGCTTGCATTACCACCGACGCCAATCGGTAGAAGCTCCGAAGCTCTGGAGTGAATGGTAATTTAAGGCTGCGCATCTCGTCAAGGATTTCGTGTCTTTTTCGGAGACTGCGATGGAATTCCTCGCTCAAAACTTTCCTTATCCCATTACTCGGGCCTGTACGGCACTTCCGCACCTTCCTGCCTTCACTGCGCTTCCCGATGGTTTTCTTCGCATCGTTATGCGAATTGTTCAGAAAATAAATCTTTCACGACCTTTTTCCGAAATATTCGCAACGCGGATTACTTTGTCCGAAGAGTCCGGTAAATCATTGGATACGGTTCACCGCGCAGTCAAATGGCTTGAGGACCACGGCTTCATCGAACGCGAGCGCAAAGCCAAGCTCGGGTATCGTGGATCCAAATCTCCCCTCAACCCTACCCAGGCGTTTCTGGAGTCCTTAGGCATCGTGGACGCCCAAGGACAACCCTTTGCCTATAAACCGCTACCGACTGGCACGCAGGCGCATCGCGAAGCCCAGGAGCCTGTCTCCAAAGGACAGAGCGATGGCGCTTCAGCTCCTGCGGGGGATCGTGCCGCACGCCAGTTCACGCGTATCGCTGGCGTGGCCATCCCTGTCGATCTTGCCTGGCTATGCACCAAGGGAATGAGTGCATTCGGTGTTTTGGCGCTCATGCGTGAAGCCAAGTCGGCCAAGCAAAGGCTTTCAGATATTTTCCAATCCTGCAGGAAATACCTTGAGGATCTTCCGAAAAATGGAATCTATGCGTACTTGCTAAAACTCATCCGATCTGGCCGAGATTTTTCCCATTTGTGCAATGAAAAACAAAATGAGGAAAAAGAAAAGGAAAACTCGGAGTATTTGTCCAGAAAACTGGAAGATCTCGACGGGAGTAGTTTCACCAGCAAAAAGTCTGGTGCCGTCTTCACGGTCACCGATGGCGTGCTGGTGGAAATCCGCAATGGCACACGCGTCATACGCATGATGGGTCAATCGTTCCTCGACGGCATTGCCGAAGGGCGCCTGGTGCCACATCGCGAGCGCTCATAGGCTGTACAAGGGGGGTCATGTGGGCAAGCTGCGGCTTCGGTATCTAAGAAGGATGCAATCCTTCGGAAAACAACCCTGCGTGGGTTTTCTAAGTTATCCACAGGTGTAGCAAATGACCGTTTTGTATTACAGTTTGCAGGAACTACAAACGCTACACAGGACCGTAAAATGAGCAGCCGAAAAGACGCCGTTTTTGCAGCAGCTGATTCAATTGAGAGTCAGGGAAACAAAGCCACCCTGGAGGCCGTCAGGGTCATCACAGGTGGGAGTTATTCAACTCTGGTTCCACTGATGCAAGAATGGAGAATTCAACGTGAGGCAGACCGAGCTGCCCGTGAACCAGCCCCGGATGAGATCGTCAACCAGTTCACCGCCATGGCCCACGATTTGTGGACGGCTGCCAGCGCAATTGCACAGAAGCAATTGGCTGTGGAGAAGGAAAGTCTGAAGGCTGAACGAGAACTCCTGCTGGCCGAGCACAAGGAGGTGATCGATGTTGCGGACCAGCTCACGGTCAAAGTGACAGGTCTGGGAGCTGCAAACGCTGAATTGATGGCCCAGGTTGGCCAGCTTCAGAACGACCTCAACAGCGAGACAGGCTTGCGCCAGGCAGCCGAATCTAAGGTACAGACCCTGCAGGCCCAGCTAGAAGAAAAGGAGCACCGAGCGACTGATCTTAGGGCCGAGGTGGACCGACTCCATGCTGAGACCAAGTTGGCTTCAGAAATCCGCCAGAAGTCGATAGAGGAAGCGGCAAGGCTACGGGGTCAGATCGAAGCACAACAGGCCCAGTATGCGCAGCTTCTGCAAACCATCAAGAAGGCCACTTGACGATGGCGACCACAGGGCGACTACAGGGCGACCGCAAAGGCGTGAGTTGCTTGTGCCGATGCGCTATATCGAAGTACCTCTAGAGGGCGACTGCGGGGCGTGCAATGGTAGTTTTACAAGACGATGGCGGGGCGATGGCTCCCATATTGGTGCGGCGGCCGCTACAGGGCGACTACAGGGCGACAGTAAGGCCTGCGGAGTGATGCTGAACGTCGTGTCAGGTTTGTTTTGTCGATCAACAAAGCAATTAGTTTGTTGTGTTTGCACGCAATTGCCAATTGATTCGTTTCGTGAATTGCCTTTTTCATAACTTGCAATTACCATTGGTTCAATAGCTGCAACTTCCAGTCAAAGGAAATATCCATGGCAACCTCATTGAAGGCCCTAGCCGCTGACGCCGATACCCCTGGCGTCAAGAAAACCGATCTGTACCGCGTCGCACCACATCTGCTCCACGAAACAGAAGGCTTTAATCTTCGTGATTACAACGACCCTGATGTTGTTTCTCACATTGAAGCCTTTGCAAATTCGTACCTGAATGGTGCGTATGTGCCTCCGTTGGTGGTGCGCGTCGATGACAGTGGAAATGTGACCATTGTCGAAGGCCATTGCCGCCGCCGTGGGGCGCTTCTGGCAGTGGAGCGGGGTGCCGAGGTCGCGTTCCTTGATTGCTTGCCATTCAAGGGCAACGACATCGAGCGCGTCGAGGTCATGCTTCGCAGTGCAGAAGGTCTCAAGCTCAAACCATTGGCCATAGCTGAAGGGTACCTGCGGCTGCATCGCATGGGGCACACGAATAGCCTCATCGCCAAGCGCCAAAACAAAACCGTCGCGCATGTCGAGCAGATGCTCTTGCTGGCAAATGCCAACAGCGATGTTCACAAGCTCGTGCGCAGTGGCGCTGTCGCAGCGTATGCCGCAATTGAAGCATTACGCGCCCACGGTGAGAAGGCCGGTCAGTTTCTGAGTGGGAAGGTAGATGAGGCCCAATCCACAGGCAAAAAAACGGTGACCCGCAAGGACGTAAAGGAATGGCTCCCTCCGCGCAAGATCGTGGGCGGAATGTTCAATTCACTGCACGGTGTCGTGAACACTTTCAATAGCAAGAAGCGCCGGGAACTTGCCGAATTGGAGAAGCTTGCACCTGAACAGCTCAAGGGCATGACCATTGAAGTGGATGCGGCGGCAATGCTCGGGCTGTACAAATCTTGGGCCGCTGCTGATGAGGCTCATAAATCGAAGCTGAATGAAACTCGCGTCAAACAAGAAAAGGCTACCCAGCAGCAAATCGAGGGAATTGAAGGGGGGCAGGCTTGAACACGAATCCTTTTTCCATTGGAGGCTCTATTCGCCTCGTGTACCTGGATGAAGCCCGGATGCAACTCTTGCACCTCAAGAACCTTCCTTTCGAGACATTGGCTTTACGTGATCTGGCGTGGCAACGGGTGTCAGAAGTCTCGGACATCGGTGGTTTCATGGCCGATCTGCTGAACGCGGATGGCCATGTCGAGGATGAGCGTTACATCTCGGCAGAGACATGTTCGACCCTGGCCGAAATCTCGGTCCTGCATCTGGTTGCGGATGGACGCGTACGCCTCGCGGAACATCGGCGGCTTGGTGCCGCGCGGGGCCCTGTGCACGATGCGCGACATTAATCCTCAGGTTCAGGTCTCTGCGGATGGTGGAACCGTCTGGGTTCACGGCGAAGACGGCTCGACGGTCGGCCGGTTCGCCAAGCGCTTTGGGATGGATGTCCATACCACCGTGACTGAACAACTTGGGGGCGCCAGTCAGTGCCTGCATTGCACGCACGCACCCGCCACGGTGCAGGATTGGCAGTTGTTTTGCGAGTTGATGCACCGGCACTACGGGATCGACTTGGACGCGGGACTGGTCGAGTTTTCAACATCTCCGCATCCCTTGTAGGCCTTCCCTGGGCACCGGACGGGCGAAGAGGGGCGGCTGGAGGTTAGCTGTCCATCCACGTCTACAGCCTGGGGCGACGGACCCCGCTATGGCCATTTGCGGTCATTGAGTGCTAGTTCCATGTCCGCGATACCAAAACCGTTCTTAATGTTCCGTTTTTCTACGCTTTTCAGACCCGGTTTTTGATAAGGCCAATTCAATAATCTGACATTATTGGGGCGGCAAGAGCTGCATCTCTATGCGGCGATTGTTGCTTTGGTCGTTTCATTGATGCAGTTTCCGTTTTGCCTTCCTGGCAGCATCCATGATCAAAGAAGGGAACTCGAATGAACGAGTGGAAAGTCCGTATATCTCGCGACAATCAAGAAGTAATAGTAAAGGGAACCGCCTGTGAAATAGTCAGCGGCGGCGTTCTGGTGATTACTGACTGCGGCCAGATCGTGAGAGCGTTCGCGGTAGGTGCGTGGACAGAATTCGAGATGGTTAAGCGAGCTTCAAGTGGCTACGGAGGTTGAATCCAGGATTTAGTAACGCCTGGGCACATGTGTGCTGATAAAGCAAGGTGCTCATCGATGTGCAGCAGACGCGGCGCACCAAAGTTGGATGTGGCAATCTGCCCAGCATCGATTTAGACCTCGCGCCAAGCCTCAAGGCAGGGCAGCGACGGCACCTTGCGGAATTTTCCCGGAAGACTCAGCTGCAGCCCAGCACGAGTCCATACAGAGATAGCAAAACCACCCCCCTGGCTCTCATCCGTCAGCAACCGGTCACACTGTTCGGCGCTAATGGTTATCGCAAAGGGCGTGAGGGAATCGTCCTCGAAAAGCAGCTCCCAGGCCATGATCCCTTTCTGCGAAGGCACGGGGCCGTAGCTCACGATGCAGGTATGGGCTGAATTCATCTCCGGGAGATGCTTGATCAGAGCATCAGCAAGCAACAGGCGCCCAGCGCCCCCGTTCCATGACAAGAAGCAGTAGCCCGCAGCGCCAGCTTCGCTGTCCCAGTAGTCGGTGCTTTGGATGTTGGCGGCGTTGTTTTCGATAAAGAACATGGTCAGCCTTAGTTCATGCCGTAGTGTGCGACGAAGCCGTCCAGGTCGGCGTAATGCTCAAGCACCGTCAGGCAGCTTTCATCGGCGACTACGATTTCGCCTGTCGGGCCTTCATACACACACAGCGGCGTGCCGTGACGATTGCTCATTCCTTGCACAGAGATTCGGCCAGAGGCCTCTCGGAGCGCGCAGATCGCGTTGTGAATGGATTGGGCTTGGTGCCAGTTGAGGCTGCGCGGAAATTCGGTCAGGAATGGCATCGATGGTTATAGTAATCAGATCTGATGCTCAAGCCACTTCCGTGAGCCACTGGGCACGCAAATGCATTGAGTCTTTCCGGCCTTTGATCCAGGCCGCGTATTTACGCATGTCAAAAGCGATCAATTCAATGCGTGACGGGAATTCTTCCAGCAGTGTGGCGTTGATTGATTGTTCTGGCCGCCAGGCAATCGGGTCATGCTCTTCAAGTGAGCACCAATCGTCCATGGACTCATACCAAAGGGCGCGGACGTGCTGAGTTGCGTTTATGCCCATGCTTTCCCGCGCCTGTGCCAGGTGGGCTTTTCGCCAGTCGAGTAAGGCACCGATACGCATAGCCACCTGTTCGGGAATGGGTTGATCGCCATTTTCCCAGCCAAGCCAGGTCTTCTCATCAACCATACCGATCATCACAGCGGCTTCATGCGCTGAAAAGAATAGGACGCGACGTACTGCTTGCAGCTCAAGCTGGGGCATTCGAAAAGGTGTTAATTCTGAATTGATCGTGTGTGTCATTGGCAGGACTCTCTTGATTTGCTGCTATTCTATAAGAGCAATTGCAGTTGTACAGGAATCAATTACGAAGCACTCAATTATATTCACAATGAATGTGAAAAGCATAATTTCAACGTAAGCCTAATTGCTTAATTTTTGTAAGACATCAGCCAGAGCACTGGAAAGAAAGGCGTTACTTCCAGCGCGGTAAAGTGGCCTGCAGGCCGGTACCTGGATGAGGACGTGCCGACGATTTCGCCAGACAACCCCGTTTTGTTGAACGACGAATCCACATCGATGTGGCGCGTAACCTGTGGGCTGGGGTAGATGCTGTTGAAGTCCAAAAATCCGGTGCCTCAGATCATGATAAATTTGAATTACCTAATTATTTGAAAGAGCCCTATGAATACCACTGCACCAGCTAACTATGAGCAGCACAAACAGCAATTGCTTGCTGATCCTGCAACATCATTTGCGCTGCGATCCAGGATTGAGCAGGACGCAAATCGCGATCCGTTGGATGCGCTTTCAGATGCGCAGGCCCTGTTTGATCTGCAGACATCGAGATACGCCGAAATCGTGTTGGCAAATGACCCCCATAAAACGTCTGAAGGGTAGGGTCGGCAGGGGTTTTTGGGGGGGGGCCACTGAACAGTTTGGTTAATGGGTCCTTACCCATCTGCGCATGGAGCAATGGACTCCCAAGCAGGTCACGCCCCCCGAAAAGCACGCGATTTAGGAACGTTTCACCGAATACCTTATAGGTGGTGAGACGGGCTGAATTCTTTCAGCGACACTCCGCGCGAAACGGGGGTAGTGATGTCGCAAAAATTAACTTTTCAAACGATCAATGCAGCTGTCAGTTTAGGATTTGTGCCTGCTGGCTCCCGCAAGTACCAGGCGTACAAGGGATGCGTGATTTATGGTTTCCCCAACGGCATAGGGGGATCCCGTGGGCACTCCTACTCACTGAGGGTGGAGGTTCCTGAAGAACTCACGAATAATTATTTTGGGGTCTATTCCGAGCAGCTTTTCGGGCTGTCAATGGAAGTGATGATCTTGAGAGGAAGTGTGAGCCAGGAGCAGGCGGCACATCGATACGGATCAGCCAGTGGTCTTGGGAAAGACATCCCGGCCACCAAGCAAGGAAAGGTGGCTTTGATGTTTGAGCCATCCCAGTTTGGTGAGGCTATTGCTTCCGCCCGAGACTGGACAGACAAATGGTTTCGAGCCCACCCAGATGCATGGGAGAGGGCGAATGAGATCCACCTGGACCAGCGCCGCCAAGAGCGACTGGCGCGGGCTTGATGGGGAGCTTAGGGGGCGTAGTTGCGCATCTTCGGATAGCGCGTCAGGTTTGTGTATGTAAATTTGTCATCTTTGAGCCATACGAATTTCATCACATCGCCAACAGCTGGTTTGAGACCGGCGTGTGGTGCAAAGTGTCCAACCTCAAAGACGATGGGCTCACCCGTGTTCTCGTCTTGAAGATGAATTTCGCGCCCATCACTGTCGCTGGAGCCGAACGCATCGATCAAGCTGATAGCCAGGGCAACACCACCCAGGGCACCACCGCCAGCGTTCATTCCCACAATGTCTGCCGTCCCGCCTACGAGTCCGGTTTGGTGTGGTTTTGGTTTGATTGGAACTGCTTTTACAAATTTACCTTGCGAAGTACGAATTACTTCTGGATGGCCATCCCGAAAGACATTCAGATCAGCCCGTGTTGCGCAGCCCGTAAGAACAGCAGAAGCTGCAATGAAAATTGTAATAATGAAATTTCGCATGATTAAATTCCTAAGATGATGTGCAATTATACACGTTGTTCTTACAATGCTTCAACATTGTCGCGTGATTGCAACGCAATGTTTTTGCGCTATGCTTGGTCAATCAATTTACTTACAACAGGTAGACAATGAAAAAAGCAATTCGTACTGCAGCGGGTGCAATCGCGACATTTGCAATTGTTTATTCCTCAACCGCGTTCCCATTCGATGGGGCGGTGTGGCGCGCAGCTGGCCAAGTGCTGCAGTCCATCTCTACAAGGGAGGTGCCGTCCGCTGGGACGTTGGAGGTGGCGTTCTCGCCGAAGCAGGGGGCGGAGGCTCTCGTCCTCAAGGCGATTGACTCTGCGCGATCCAGCATCAAAGTCATGGCTTATTCGTTTACAAGTTCCAAAGTCACGGCTGCATTGCTTCGCGCCCAGAAGCGCGGAGTTACCGTGAGCTTGGTTGCCGACGAACAACACAATTTGAAAAATGGCGCATCACCAAAGGCACGGGCAGCGTTTTCTGCCTTGAGTCTTGCTGGTGCCCAAGTTCGCGTGATTTCTGCGTTTGCAATTCATCATGACAAGGTGCTGATAGTTGACGATTTGCATGTGCAACTCGGCAGCTACAACTACTCTGAATCCGCCGCAACGCGCAACAGCGAAAACGTGCTTGTCAATTGGAATAACCCAGCGCTGGCGGCTGTCTATGCTGACCACTTCGCAAAGAATTGGGCGCTTGCGCAACAGTTCAATCCAGACTATTGATTTTATTGCAATTCCGCTTGTTTGCAATTACTATGGGGTCATTCCAGCAACGTAATTACACAATGAATTGCACACTAGAAACAACGTCGGAAGGTTGCGAATCAGTCGATATCACGTCAAGAAAAGTCGAGCGCAATACGCCCACGGGTCGCGTCATTGCGCTCATTCCCGACTCTGGCGTGTCTGGCGCTGAGTGGTCTTTGCGACAAGAAAGACGCGCATTGCTTTTGGGCTCGGTCGCGGTTCTTGGTGGGGAGGTGATTCACCCGAACACCAAAGCCTCGAAGCTGGCCATATCGCGCATCAGTCGAGCCCAGCGGCGCATGGCCCTTCTGGCCGCATAAATGGAGGTGAAGGTGTTTGGAGATCAACTTAAAACTTACAAGGCGGTGGCGGTGTTTGCCCACGTTGTTGGGCTCGTTGCCGTGACGCTGGGCATCCTGGCCATCAACGGAGTCATCCCCGCAAACGCGATCAGCGACATCGATGCGGCGTTGGGTGTGGCCATTGGTGGGGCGACGGTGTTCATTGGCCGCATGGCTCTGAAGCGCGTGGCGCAGCTGGAAGGTGGCGAATGAGCAAGCAGAACACGTTGCTCAGCGTGGCCTGGAGGTACTTCCTGATAAACCGAAGCCTGGATCCCTGATCGTTTTCGCTCGCGCAATCGAAGCTGAGATGCGCTTGCTGGACGATCCGTTGATCCGGGATCTTGTGGCTGCATTGGAGTTGCCCTGCGAACGCCGGAATGCGGCCCAGGTTGCCATTGTGAAAGATGTAGTCGCAAGGGCCAATTCGCGGCTTAGGGGCGAAAGCGCCAAAGAATCAACAGAGAGGGCATCACAGCCATGAGAAATTTAATTATTTTGTTTGCCGCAGCGGCCTCATTGACCGCCTGCGGTGGTGGTAGTAGTTCACCGGATGCTCAGCCGCCATCTGGTAATACGAATCCGATTGCTGCGCTGGAGGCTGCAGGCAAGCTTCCCAAGCTCGACCGCAGCTCCGATCTCAAGGGACCGGACGCCAACGCCAATGGTGTGCGCGACGACATTGAAGCGATCCTCAATAAGCAATACACGGCCGCCGCGCAGAACGCAGCAGCCATGCAGGTGGCGCGCAGCTTACAGGCTGTATTCGATTTGCCGCAAGGCGACAGGGTGGCGGCCAAGCGAGTGATTCTGTTGGGGTCACGCGCGATTATGTGTGTCTCCGCAAAATTTGACAAATCGGCACACGAAACAAACCCGTCTGTAGTGACCAAACAGATCGAAGCGATGACCTTCAATACCAAGGCACGCATGAAAGCCTACATGAACTACATGAGCGCCCTGGATGGAAGTGTTTGGTCTCTGCCGGAAGGGGATACCTGTGAGAACTAATGTTTTGTGCCGCATTGCCGCCTGCGTTATGGCTTCCATTGTTTTAAGGCAAGAATTGTGTTCGATATTTTGAATGCCCTGTATTTGGCGGCCATCATGTTCTCCAGCATCACCATGTATCCGGTGGGAGAAACTGCGGTCCCCCCCAAGCTGGATGGAGTGGCTCTGGAGATGAGCTTTGTCCGTGAGTGGTGGCGTGAAGACGGCGACGGCAAATGTGCCTACAAGGGCATGCTCATCCCGTTTGACCGGACCTGGCCAGAGGAAGTGCGGCAAGGCGACGAGAGCGTCACCATCCCCCCCGAACCAGGCAAGATCGCGGGCTACGTTGCACTCATCAACCGCAAGGAGTGCAAAGGCAAGGAAACCGAAGTCATTCTTCGTGCTGGGCTGACGCGCACGCGCACGTTGCTCTTTGGAAGTCGTGGCCCCCAAGTGGACAAGCACATGTTCTTCCCTGCGGGCGATCTGATGGAGACGCCCGCCGACAAGATTCAGCCCTGGCTCCATCAAGTGGTGGGCCGCTTGGAAGCAATGGGCGCACAGGACTCGAAGTACAAAGATTTTCTGGCCTTGAGCGCCAACGAGCTGGGCAAAGTGTTGCCGAATCGTGCGGGGGCCTCTCAGCCAGCGCCTTCTTTGGTCACGGACGGCGTGGCGAAAGCTCAAGAGTAATTTGGGGTGAACATGGAGCAGAAGATCGACCCCAAAATTCTGGCCAAGATCAAGAAGTGCCTTGCTCTCGCTGGCTCAGACAATCCTAACGAGGCGGCGACAGCGCTTCGCCAAGCGCACGCGCTCATGGAGAAGCACGGTCTGGGCGTTCACGACGTTGCTATGTCCGACATTGGGCAGGCCGAGAGCCCCAGCCAAACCATGTCCCGCGATGCCCCGGCCGACTGGGAGGCGCGCTTGGCCAATCAGGTAGCAAAAGCCTTTGGATGCAAGACCCTCATAAAAAAGAGGCAGATGCCATCGAAGGGAACTCCGTTAAACGAGGGGGCGTTTGTGTTTATCGGGCTCAAGCACCAGGCGGAAATCGCCGCATACACGGCGTCGATTCTGATCCGCAAATGCCGTACAGGGCGCCAGCGGTGGATTGCGCGGCTGTCTGAGCAGGCCAAAGAGCAGGGCGGGCGAATTCCCAAGGCGAAGTTGACGGCTATTGGGGATGCTTTCGCCACCGGCTGGGTGCACAAGATCGCGGAGACCGTGAGGTCTTTTGCGCAATCCGATGCGGTGTCAGCGGCTATCGATGCTTATGTTGATGGCGCGACCACAAGCGATCAAGAGGCGAAGGTGCGCAACGTCTTCAAATCCAATATAGGTGAAGCAGAAAAGCTCTCGGCGTATGCGGGCATGCAAAGCGCTGCAGATGAGCGACTGTATAGGCCAGTGAATGGCGCGGCCCCTCAGCAGGCTTTGTCTGCCTGAACAACTTCAACAATCACCCAGGAATCAAGATGTCAAAGCAGTTGGACGAGTTCATTCAGGCTCTCGACCAAGACCACGCAAAAGCAGCGGGTCTGTGGAAAAAGCGCGAAAAAGGTCGAAATATGATGCTCTTGCTTTTTAGCTTGGTGTTCGCATTCAGCATGGCGAGCTGGCTTGCCAAGTTGACCAATAATTTTGCCTTCTTCTGGATGACGATCATTACTGGTGGTGTTGCGGTAGCCTTGGTGCGAGAGTGTGAAGTGCCGGTCTATGAATGGAGCAAGACGCTCGTTGAGGCTGGAAAGTGCCATGAGTATGAGAGGCTGCTGCGCCGTAATCCAGCTCAGGCACATGCCACCTCGAAAAATAGGCCCCTTTACGTTGCAGATCTGGATCGGCTTCTTTTGGACTGCGATGCGGCCACGTCCAAAATCTTCAATAGCGCCGCGAAAGACAGCGCAGCACAGATGAGGCAGGGGGCATGACAACCCCACGACTTACCACTGAAGTTGGCAATTAAAAAGGCCCGCGATGCGCGGGCCTTTTTTCATGAGGAAGCGGGTTGCTGATCAAGCGATCAGAAACTTGTTGCGATCCTGATCGGCAATCCACTTAGGAGCTTTCCCCCGGCCTGTCCATGTTGCGCCCGTGTCAGGGTCACGGTATTTTGGGGCGACGGTTCCACCTTTAGCCTTAGATTCTTTGCGGCGACCAGAGAAAATATCTTCCACGGTCAGGCCGAAATCAGTCACAAGCTGGCGCGCCGATTGAATTGCAGACGCCAGTTCAACTTTACGAGCTTCGGCAATCTGTGCTTCGAGTGCTTCGCGTTGGGCCAGGAGGTCTTTATAGCTGGTTGCGTTGGTCACAACATTTCCTTGTTCGATTGATGATGACAAATAATAACAATCTTTTTTACGAATTGCACGTTGGTTAAATCCTGTCTCATGGAATGTGTTTGTTTCATGCGATCTATCGTTTCCGCTGATTTTACCAAAATGCGATTTTTATCGTGCTCTACGCATCCGCCTTGGATCTTGGCAAATCACATGCACACTTTGAGCCAGCAGTTGCCTGCGACATCTACACCTAGTTCAATGGGGACATCGCAGGAGTTCGGTGCGCCTGTTTGCCCGGTTAGCGGTCTTGGATGTTGAGTTATCCACAGAGTTGCCGTTTCCCATAGTTCAACAGGGACGGTTTTCTATTGATTAAATTAAGATTAAAGTGGGATTAGCGGCTGTGGATAAGTGTCCTAAGCCCTTGTCTTCTTTGTAGTTCAACAGGGTCGCCGTCCCTCTTGGACTATGCGCGTGTCCCCGTCGCACTATGGCCGTGTCCCCGTTGCGCTATGGCACTTGGCAGATTGTCCCTCTTGAACTTTAAGGGGCGTCCCCGTTGAACTGCACTTTGGGATCCAGGCCCAGCTCACGATCTGGCCGCTCATGTCCCTCTTGAACTATGCGTGCAGCCTGTTTTTGCATGGGGCCCGCCCCCCTTTGAAAGTGATCCACCGAATAGCGCGAGGGGCGCCATCCATTTGGGTTGGCCGCTTGCGGCCTGGAGGCAAAGCCGCCCCAACTTGGCTGGAGGGGTAAGCGCCGCCAGCCGCAGGCTGGCTTCAGTCGTCCGGTCTGTCCTGCTGCTGGATGTACTGCTTGATGATTTCTAGCGGAGCACCGCCGCACGAGAGCACGCAATAGCTGCGCGACCAAAGCACCGGTTTGGAATACACGCCCGCAAGCTCCTGGGCAAACATCGTGCGCAATCGCCAGCATATGTCCATCGTGCATCGCTGACACCCCGCCTGTGGGCGGTGGCGAGGAACGCACACATCCCCAGCGAATCATGGGTGAATCTATTGCAAAACGTAACGCTGCCCGATAATCGAGGGTTCCCCCCCCTTGTTTTGAAGGCGATGCGCGCACGTCGCGTATTGCTGCTTCCCGCCTCTTTGAAGTCGGTTCGCAGCCCCAGTGCCTAAGGCAAGACACCAACGCACTGAAAGATCGTTCCCATGTTTTTCCTGAATCTGAAAATTGGTGCCCGCCTTGGCCTGGGTTTCGCATTGATTCTTCTGTTCTTGGCCGCCGTACTCTCCATGGGCGTTGTCTCCCTTGGGCATCTGCAATCACGCATGCACGCCCTGGTGACGGACAACAACGTGAAGCTGGCCTCGGCCAACACGATGCTCGACCAGATCCGGGAGATCTATAACGCGGCGGGGATGATGGTGTTGATTCCCGATGAAAGCGGGAAGACGGCCCAGATGAAGCGAGTGAACGACGCGCGTGCCAAGTACGGCGCGGCAAAGAACACCCTGAGTAGCTTGGTCAAAGGCGATGCGGGCAAGGCATCTTTGGCAAAGGTGGAGGCATCATTGGCGGCGGCCATTCCGCTGAACAATCAGCTTTTCGAGCTGGCCATGAAAAACCAGACGCAAGAGGCGGTCGAGCACATGATTGGCAAGGCAGGGCCCGCGACTGACGATGCGCTCGTACAGTTGAACAGCCTGGTCGATCATCAGACCAACGTCGCCATCCGCGTGAATGCTGAAAACGAAGCCGAATACCAATCCTCTCGCAACTGGATGCTGGCACTCGGTTTGCTGGCGATCATGGCCGGTGCCGCCATTGCGTGGCTGATCACTCGGACCATTACGCAACCGCTCAACCGGGCTGTGTTGGTTGCTCAAGCCGTGGCGAGTGGCGACCTGGGCTCGCACATTGAGGTTGCGGCCAAAGATGAAACGGGCCATTTGATGCAGGCCCTCAAGAACATGAATGAAAGTCTGGCCAAGGTGGTGGGCGAAGTGCGCAGCGGCGCCGACAGCATGGCCACTGCCACCAGCCAGATCGCGGCGGGCAACCAGGATCTGTCTTCCCGCACTGAGCAGCAGGCCAGCTCACTGGAGGAAACGGCGGCGTCCATGGAAGAGCTGACCTCCACGGTGCGCCAGAACGCAGACAACGCCCGCCAGGCAAACCAGCTTGCGCTTACGGCTTCCAGTGTGGCGGTCAAGGGCGGGGATGCGGTCAATCAGGTGGTAGGGACGATGGACGCGATCAATACCTCATCGCGCAAGATCGTGGACATCATTGGGGTGATCGAGGGCATTGCATTTCAAACCAACATCCTGGCGCTCAATGCGGCGGTGGAAGCAGCTCGCGCGGGCGAGCAGGGGCGCGGCTTTGCCGTGGTGGCCAGCGAGGTGCGTGTACTGGCCCAGCGCTCAGCAGCTGCAGCCAAGGAAGTCAAGGCGCTCATTGACGACTCGGTGAGCAAGGTAGGGCAGGGCACCCAGCAAGTGGGTGAGGCGGGCAAGACCATGGAAGAGATTGTCAGCAGCGTGCGGCGCGTGACCGACATCATGGGAGAGATAACGGCTGCCAGCCAGGAGCAGACCACGGGGATCGAACAGGTCAACCAGGCCATCGCACAGATGGACCAGGTGACCCAACAGAACGCGGCGCTCGTGGAAGAGGCCGCCGCTGCGGCCGACGCGCTGCAAGGGCAAGCGGGCCAGCTATCGCGGGCTGTGAGTGTGTTCAAACTGTCTCAGGCCACCGCTCAGGCACGCATCGCTGGCTGATTCGGCGTGGGCGCCGGTAGCGCCCCGTTTTTATGCGTTGATGTCGCAGGGCTCTTGGCTCAGGACGGGCTCGCCCTTGTCGGCCTTGTCTGCGAGAACCACGCCACATGCTTCATCCGCTTGAAGCACGGCCGCGCTGGGTGTGGCCAGCATAAATTCGTTTGACGCCTTGATGCCCGCGCCCGTATAGGGGAACTTGGCCAGTACCGCAAAGGTGCGCCCCATCGTCTCGTGGCGCTGGGTGGATGATGGCGACACATCTTCTTCGGCGCTTTCCTGTTCGTACACCCATACCGTGACCACGGTTGCGCTGGTTTGGTGGTTCTTCACGCGGCCCAGGCCCAAAATGGCCACGCGCCGCTCCAGAAATGCGCGGGCGCTTTGGATGTCTTCCAGGGTCGGGGTGGGCGCGCACAGCAACTCGTGTTGCTCGATGACACGGTCGTTGTCGCCCAGCAGGCGGGCGATGATCTTGCGCGTTTGGACGGTGGTTTGGGTGGTCATGGCGGGCCCTTTGTAGTGTGGTGGAGGGGTGGCTGCGGGTTGAGAAGATCAAAGGCCGTAAGCGGCGGCGAATGCGGCTTGGTCGGCATGAATTTCATCGGACAAGCCTTGAGCGAGGGCTTCGACGTGGACATGGCCACTGGCGCGCTCGTAGACATGGATTTCACCGATGCGGGCATCCAGCGTTCCTCCCACGTTGTTGAGGGCGCACATGGCGTCGTAAACGGCTTTGGCGATGGCTTGGCTGAGAATCATGCGTGTGGCTCCAGAAGATTTATCGCTATTCTATGCGCATGAAATAATGGCGCAACCCTTGCCCCAGTGTTTTGTATGGTTATTTAATGCGCATATATCTATAGAATCTTGCGCATGAAACAAACCAATGAGCGTAAGCGCGCCCCAGGCGGTGGCCGAAAGACGCTTTCAGATCAGTCGCGCACGGTGCCGCGCAACGTCACAATGACCGAAGCGCAAAGCGCCAAGTTCACAGGCTTGGGCGGGTCAAAGTTTTTGCGCACCGTGGTCGATGCGGCGGAGGTTCCCGTTGAGGGCGATGCGAAGGTGCTGCTGCCGGTGAGTCTGCCCATGGATCTGGCGCGGCGGATGGACCTGCTGGCCGAACTGCGGGGACGGACGCTGCAGGACGTGATGGTCGATGCACTGCGCGAGTATCTGGACGATCAGGGATGAGACGGGCGGCTGGCAATGGTCGGCTTTTATCGCTTAACCAACCTCAAACAATCAAAACAAATGGTTGACAACGGGCGCCAAGATGTTTACATTGGACCCGGCCATTTCGTATCCTGACCACCCTCCATGAACAACACTCGACGCAAAGAAATCCAAGATGTTTTGAATGAGTTGGCGGACCTGCGTAGCCGGGTCGATACCTTGCACGGAGAAGAACAAGAGGCCTACGACAACATGCCAGAGAGTCTTCAGCAGTCAGAGCGCGGGCAGGCGGCTGAAAACATGCGAATCAGACGAAAAGTCCGGTCGATCTATGCAAAGGCATCGCTGCTCACGCAACGCTTCGGCTTGCTGCAGCGCGTCTCCTACTGGTGTGCTCAGCGCGCGGGCTTCTTCGACAACCCCTGGGCTTCAAGTGCCGCTGAGCCCCGCTGTTGCCGCCGACTGAAAACTGACCCACTTAGAGGGCATGTGCCGCTTCAAAACTGACCCAGGTGTTTTACTTGCCTTGCCTAAATATTGGGCAG
>QLTU01000038.1 GCA_003268905.1 Acidovorax defluvii | reverse complement strand
TTTGGTCTTGCGCTCATGGCCACCTCGTCGTGTAACACCCTACACGAATGATTGCCATCAGGGAAAATAATTCAATGAATTTTTAACTCAGGACAGTAGTTCCGCTCAACCTCAGAAACACCCTTTTGCTCTTGTGCAAACGCACCAAGCGCAAAAGTCGCGAGCACAACAGCCGCGACGCTCGTGGGTCGGAAATATTTCATGCGATAGCTCCAAATACTCAGTTGTTGGGTTGACCACTGGCGCAGCCAACATCTCACCGGCTGATGTTCCCCCGCCGCAAGACATTCGGGAATATAGAAAGGCCAGCACAAAGCGGGCTGATCTGCATCAACCGAGTAAACAACTCAGATAATTTTTTCGCTCTATGCCTTCAATTCAAAAAAAGGCTAGGAGCTAGCGCTGAAAGAACTAAGGTGCCACCACCTCCACCACACCCTTCATTTCGGGGTGCGGACCGCAGGAATAGACATAGCGGCCGGGTGCGTCAAACTTTCGCTGCCAAGATTCGCCCGGAAAAAATCTCTCTGATTCCCCCCCTTGCTCTGGAGCAAAGAGCACGGAGTGGCTGGTACGTTTTTCCTGGTTGATCCACTTGACGGTGTCTCCCGCACGGATCTGAACCTCAGCCGGCTCAAAGCGGTATTTCTGGATCACCACTTCCACCGTCTGCTGCGCAAAGACCGGCGGGATCGCAGCGAAAGAGAAGACGAGTGCCGAACAAAGCGCCACCCGTCTTCCACAGTGCATGACCGAGAACATGATGCCCTCTGTCATCCCATACCAGTTACTGCTTAAGTGCCTTCACGTCACCATCGGCACCCACGCCCAGCGTGTAGCCGAGAGAGACATGGTGGAAGCGGCCGGTAGAGTGATCGCCATGGATGGCGATGCCAAACGGAACCGCCTTGCCTTCGCCAGGGTTCTTGCTGGTGAACGTGACGGTGTAGGTATCACCCGACTTGGAGCCTTCGGCCTGTGCACCCAGGGTACCGCCATCCATCTTGCGCTCCGTGGTCACCGAGCCGTTCGCTACCTTGGCGCCCTTGGCGCTCTTCCACTGCATCAGCTGGTAAGAACCGGCTTTGGTGTACTTGGTTTTCTTGTCATCGGCGCCAGGCATGGTCCGTGCGTCATTGTGGCAAGACGCCCAGCAACCGGCCTGATTCGCCAGTTGCACCTGTGCATCCGGGAACATCACGGTCGCCTTGACCTCGTTTTCCTTGTCGCCCTGGTCGGCTCCACCCGCTGGCGCCTTGAAGGTCAGGCGGATGTAGAGGTTGCTCGCGTCGTAGGCGGCCTGCACGGCCACGGGGTAGTTCATGGTCTTGGGGGCGCCCTTGGGCTCCATGTCCTTGCCGGCCAGACGCTTGAAGTCGAAGTTCAGTGCGCCCTTCTCTTCATGGCAGCCAACGCAGGTTTCGCCCTTCTTGAGGCCGGCCGTGCCGCTGTGGTCCGACTTCTTGCCAACCCACTCCATGGGCGAAACGCCGGGGTGGAACACATGGACGTCGCGCTTGGGAACCTTGGACCAGTCAGGCGCAGCAAAAGCTGCCTGCGTTCCCACAGCCAGCAGCGAACCCAAAAGCATCATGGAAAGGGTGGTTTTTTTCATCGATTACTCCTAGTAGGTGTTCTCTCTACAGGCGGCCGCCCGAAACGGGCGGGCACGCCCTACAAGCTTACAGATCTTCGTCTGCATCTTCCTTCATGCCCTGGGGCTTGGTATGCGCAATCCCCTTGTGGCAATCGATACAGGTTTGCTTTTCATCCTGAGCGATCTTGTGCATCTTGGCACCGCGCATTTTCTGCTTCTCAGTGTCCATACTGTCAAAGCTGTGGCAGTTGCGGCATTCACGCGAATCCACCGACTTCATGCGTGCCCACTCCCGCTCGGCCAGCACCAGACGCTTGGCCTCGAACTTTTCCTTGGTGTCGATGGTGCCAGTCAATTTGCCCCACACCTCGCGGCTGGCCTGGATCTTTCGAATGATTTTGTGGGTCCAGTCCTTGGGCACATGGCAGTCTGAGCAAGTGGCACGGACACCCGTGCGGTTGCTGTAGTGAATGGTCTTTTTGTATTCCTGATAGACGTTGTCGCGCATCTCATGGCACGAAATACAGAACGTCATCGTATTGGTAGCTTCCATCCCGGTGTTGAAACCACCCCAGAACAGAATGCCAGAGATGAAGCCCGTCGAGAGCAGACCGATCAGCGAGTATTTCACGCTCGGTTTTTTCAGTTTGGCCCACAGGGTTGCAAGTTTTCCAGCCATCAAATCTCTCCCCACTTCATTTTTCGCTTTGGAGACGCACAGATCGAGGGGCTTTCGCCCCTCGATCCATGCCTCAGATCAAGGCTGTTCTATCAATAGATGTCGTGCTGCGTGTTGTACACGTTGAACTTGCCGGTGGGCGTGATCATCTTCGGATCGGTGATCACCTTCTTCACCGTCAGCGTTGCATCGTCGTACACCACGATGGCAGACTGGTCGGTCTTTCCGCCCCACAGGGAGATCCAGACTTCCTTGCCGTCGGCCGAGTACTCTGGATGCACAGCGCGCTTCACCGCCTTGGTTTCGGGCAGGCCCGAGTCCTTGGCCACATGGAGGACCTTGAACGGCTTGGACAGATCGTTCAGCTTCCAGACCGTTACCGACTCAGCGATGTCCTTGTCTGGGTTCTGTGCCGAGTCAGCCCACAGGTTCTTCGACTTGGGGTGCGTCTTGACAAACAGGTTGCCGGGGACGTGCTTGACTTCTTGCACCACGGTCCAGTTGTACTTCTTGTACTTCGCGTTCTTGCCTTCGTCCGAAGCCGTGCTGATCAAGGTCACCACATCGGCGCCCAGGTGACCCGTTGCCCAAACGGGGCCAAAGGTCGGGTGCGTAAAGTTGGCGCCGCGACCGGGGTGCGGAATCTTGGCAACATTAACCAGCGCGGCCAGCTTGCCGGTCTTGGTGTCGACCGCAGCGATCTTGTTGGAGGCGTTGGCTGCCACCAGGAAGTAGCGCTTGGAAGCATCCCAGCCGCCGTCGTGCAGGAACTTGGCGGAACCGATGGTGGTGGTCTTCAGGTTCTCGATATCGGAATAATCGACCATCAGAATCTGGCCGGTTTCCTTGATGTTGACAACCCACTCAGGCTTGATGAAGGAAGAAACGATGGACGCCACACGCGGCTCGGGATGGTAATCGCCGTCCACGGTAACGCCCCGAGTGGAAACCACCTTCAACGGCTTCAGCGTGTCGCCTTCCATGATGGTGTATTGCGGAGGCCAGTAGCCGCCAGCAATCGCGTACTTATCCTCAAAGCCCTTGAACTTGGAGGTATCAATCGAGCGCGCATCGAAAGCGATCTTGACTTCAGCCACGACGGCTGGCTTTTCCATCCACAAGTCGATCAACGACACCCGACCATCGCGACCGATCACGTAAACGTAACGACCGGAAGCCGACAGGCGCGAGATATGGACTGCGTAGCCGGTCTTGACGATATTGACGATTTCCTTGGTGTCGCCATCGATCAGCGCCACTTCACCGGTATCGCGCAGGGTCACGGAGAACACGTTCTTCAGATTCAGCTTGTTCAACTGCTTGGTCGGGCGATCCTTCACCTCGACCAAGACCTTCCAGGAGTCCATCTGATCCTTGAGGCTGAACTCTGGTGGCACATCCGGAGTATTCTGGATGTACTTGGCCATGAGCGTCAGCTCTTCCTTGGTCAGGATGTCGTCAAAGTTGACCATGCCGCCATCGGTACCGTAACCAATGATCTTTTCCAGACGCGATTGACCCAGGGCCAGCGTACCACCTTCAGTGGTCTTGCCTTCCTTGTCGGTCATGCTCCAATGCGGCTCAAGGTTCTTGCCGGTGGCACCCTTGCGCAAGACACCGTGGCAACCAGCGCAACGCTCGAAGTAAATCTTCTTGGCTGTCTCTTTTTCAGCGGCCGTCATGGTGGGCGCCTGAGGTTTGTCTTGAGCCATTGCAGGAACTGCAAGGCCCGTCAGCATCACCACTGCAGCGATGCTCGAAAGGCGGGGAAATGTCATCGTTCTTACTCCATAGGTACCTTGCAGCCAATCCGCCTGGAGGCGGCATTCAAAACCCGGTGACGGCTACAACAAGTCGATCCGAGTAAGACCATTATGGGCGCACTGTCTCTCTTGGGAACTTGATCTATGTTAAATGAGCATCCTAAATACATCAAAGGGTTAGAAAATGTATGCACAATCCAACCATTGCTGATGAAGGCATGCGCCCGCAAACCGCACGCCCCACTCGCGTAAGATTTGCGCCCGCGACTCGAAAGCCCCGAATTGAAACCACTATCTACACTGCGCTTTGACTCGCTGGGGTGCAGCAAAGGCGGCCGCAAGCTGTTCCAGAACATCCACTGCACCCTTGAGGCTGGGCGCTGGCTGCATGTGGTGGGAGTCAATGGTATTGGGAAAACCAGTCTTTTGCGCATGCTGTGCGGCCTGGCGCCCATTGAATCCGGCGCCATCTTGTGGAACGACGTGCCCATCCAGAAGCAACGGGCCGACTTTCAGCGTGATCTGTGTTACCTGGGGCACCTCAACGGCCTGCAAGAGTCCATGACCGTGCGCGAGAACCTGGCGTTCACCGCAGCACTGGGTGGTTTTTCGACCGATGAGGGCTCCATTCGCAGCATTCTTGCAAGGTTTGGGGTTCCAGGACGGGGAGAACACCTCGTTCGTCATCTGTCTCAAGGTCAAAAAAGGCGCGTGGCCTTGTGCCGACTGGCACTGAGTCAAGCGCCGTTGTGGGTGTTGGACGAGCCCTTCGTGGCCATGGACGAAACCGGGATACAGATGCTGACAGGCCTGATCGCCGAGCACCTTGCCAATGGTGGCCTCACGGTTCTGACCAGTCATCAGGCCGTTGAGATCGGCGCCATCCCAGTCCAAATTTTGGAGTTGCGTGCATGAAATTGACGCATGTCAAGCCCATAGGACTGGGAAGCGTCATGCTTGCGGTCCTGCGCCGCGAGATTTCGCTGGCAATGCGCCAGAAGGGTGAAGTGCTGACGCCATTGGTGTTTTTTGCCGTGGTCGCCAGCCTCTTCCCCCTGGGCGTCGGGCCGGAGTCGGCGCTTTTGTTGCGCATGGCTCCCGGTGTTTTGTGGGTGAGTGCCTTGCTTGCTGCCATGCTTTCTCTTCAGCGCCTTTTTGCCAGCGACTACGCCGACGGCTCCCTGGAGCAAATGGTGTTGTCGCCAGCGCCGCTGCAGTTGCTGGTGGCCGCGAAAGCCCTGTCCCACTTCTTGCTGTCGGGCGTTCCTCTGGTGTTGATGGCACCCATTCTCGGCCTGCAGTTCGGGCTGGATGCGCCATCCCTGGGAATTCTGATGCTGACACTGCTCCTGGGCACACCGACCTTGAGCCTGATAGGAAGCATTGGCGCCGCATTGACACTCGGTGTGCGAGGCGCCGGAGTTCTGCTGTCGCTCCTGATCCTGCCGCTGTACATTCCCGTCCTGATTTTTGGCGCAGGAGCTGTGGAAGCCTACACCTCTGATCTTGGTGTCCATGGGCATCTGTCCCTGCTGGCTGCGCTGTTGGTTCTTTCCCTGTTTTTTGCCCCCTTCGCCACAACGGCTGCACTGAAGATATCCCTGGAATGAAAACGAACAGCATTCACTGGTTCAAGTACGCTGCCCCCCAGAACTTCTACTTTCTGGCAGGCAAGATGTGGCCATGGTTCGCAGCACTGGCCGCCCTGCTGATGGTGGTGGGTTTGTGGATCTCCTTCTTTGTGGCGCCCGTGGATGCCCAGCAGGGGCAGGGCTACCGCATCATCTTTGTGCACGTGCCGTCATCGCAAATGTCGATGTTCATCTACATCGTGATGGCCGCCTGGGCCGGGGTCGGTCTGGCGTTCAATACGCGCCTCTCTGGGATGATGGCCGCTGCCCTTGCTCCTACAGGGGCCTTGTTTGCATTTCTCTCGCTGCTGACGGGGTCGCTCTGGGGGAAACCCATGTGGGGCACCTGGTGGGTATGGGACGCAAGACTCACCTCGACGCTGATCCTGCTCTTCTTTTACCTGGGATTTCTGGCATTGCAATCGAGCATTGACGATCCCCGCCGCGCAGACAAAGCCTGCGCCGTGCTCGCCCTGGTAGGGGTGGTCAACGTCCCCATCATCTATTTTTCCGTGAACTGGTGGAATACCTTGCACCAGGGAGCATCGGTTTCGCTGACACGGGCGCCCTCGATGGCAACACCCATGCTGTGGGGCATGCTGATCATGGTGCTGGCGTTCTGGATGTACGCCATCGCTGCTGCATTGGCTCGGGTGCGCAACATCATTCTTGAGCGGGAACGCCATACAGACTGGGTGAAAAATGCAGTGGAATAGTCTTTCCGAATTTCTTGCCATGGGCGGCTATGCACTTTATGTGTGGGGCAGCTTTGGCGCGACCGCCCTGGTCATGCTGTGCGAATCCTTGCTGATTCGCAGCCAGCGCAGACAGATTGTGCGAAACCTTCACAACGGTGTTGACTCCCATCACGAATCATGAAACCACGTCACAAACGCGCTGCCGTCATTGCTGGCGGTCTGGCCGCCCTGTCGCTGGCGGCCTATCTGGTGCTGAACGCCTTTGAAAGCAACCTGGTGTTTTTCTTCAGTCCCAGCCAGGTGGCTGCGGGCGAGGCGCCCAAGAACCGCACCTTTCGGGTGGGCGGCATGGTCAAGGAAGGCTCCGTCGAGCGCAAGGACCTCACGGTGAAGTTCATAGTCACCGATACGGCCAAGGAGATGACGGTGACCTACACCGGCATCCTTCCTGATCTGTTCCGCGAAGGCAAAGGGGTGGTGGCCCAGGGCAAGCTCGGCGACAACGGACTGTTCACAGCCACGGAAGTGCTTGCCAAACACGACGAAAACTACATGCCCCCAGAGGCACAGCATGCCGTCGACCAGGCCCAGAAGACCATTGAAACGCTGAAATAACATGATTCCCGAACTAGGCCATTTCGCGCTGATCCTGTCGCTTTTTGTTGCGCTCGCGCTGGGGGTTTTGACCGTGATCGGTGGTCAGACCGGCCGCAGCGATTGGATCGCTCTGGCCCGCCCCGGCGCGCACGCGCTATGGCTGCTCACCGCCATCGCCTATGGCTGCCTGACCTATGCGTTCTACTCCAACGACTTTTCCGTCGTCTATGTGGTTCAGCACTCCAACTCCAGCCTGCCCGCGCTGTATCGGATCGCCGGAGTATGGGGCGGACATGAAGGCTCCTTGCTGCTGTGGCACTTCATGCTCACCTCGTGGATGTTGGCGGTGGCATTTTTCTCCCGCCAACTGCCCGACGCCATGGTGGCCAGGGTCCTGGGCATCCTCGGCTTGGTAGCGGTGGGCTTCCTGCTCTTCATGCTGCTGACGTCCAACCCATTCCTGCGGCTGACCGATATCCCTGCGGACGGACGCGATCTTAACCCCTTGCTGCAAGACCCCGGTCTGGTGTTTCACCCGCCCATGCTCTACATGGGTTACGTTGGCCTGGCCGTGCCATTCGCCTTTGCCATTGCCGCACTGCTGGGCGGACGCCTGGACGCCGCATGGGCCCGTTGGTCGCGCCCTTGGGCCACGGTGGCCTGGATGTTTCTCACCCTGGGCATTGCATTGGGCTCCTGGTGGGCCTACTACGAGTTGGGCTGGGGCGGCTGGTGGTTCTGGGATCCGGTGGAGAACGCATCCTTTCTTCCCTGGCTCGTGAGTGTGGCGCTGATCCACTCATTGGCGGTGACCGAAAAGCGCGGTCTGTTCCGCAACTGGACCATCGTGCTGGCCATCACGGCGTTCTCACTCAGTTTGCTGGGCACCTTCCTGGTGCGCTCCGGGGTGCTGACTTCGGTCCACGCTTTCGCCACAGACCCTCGGCGTGGCGTTTTCATTCTGGTGTTCCTGATCGCTGTCGTCGGCAGCTCCCTGACCCTTTTTGCCATGCGTGCCAGCAAGGTGCGCGCTGGTGGTTCGTTCAAGCTGGTCTCACGTGAAACCTTCCTGTTGCTCAACAACGTTCTGATGACCACCGCGGCCGCCACCGTGCTGCTGGGAACCTTGTATCCGCTGATCGTCGATGCGCTGAACCTGGGCAAGCTGTCGGTCGGCCCGCCCTACTTCAACGCCGTCTTTGTGCCAATCATGGTGCCTGTCCTGCTGTTCATGGTGGTGGGCACCTTTGCCCGCTGGAAAAGTGACGGCATCGCCGAGCTGTGCAAAAAGCTGGGCGCCACCGCCCTGATTTCCGTGGCATTGGGATGCACTTTGCCGATTCTGGCTGGCCATTGGTCGGCTGCAGTGGCCTTGGGCATGAGCCTGGCGCTGTGGATCGTGCTGTCTTCGGCACAGCACATCTACCGCCAGCTCCGAGATACGGCACGCTGGCGCTCCACACCCTGGTCGTTCTGGGGCATGCACATCGCCCACATCGGTGTGGCGGTCAGCACCCTCGGCGTTGTCATGGTCACCAACTACGAAACCGAAAAGGACGTGCGCATGACCGTGGGAGACACTGTCTCCGTGGGTGGCTATACCCTGCGGCTGACTGGCATACGCCAGACCCAGGGCCCAAACTACCGTGCGGACGTGGGTGATGTCGAGCTGATCCAAGATGGAAAGGTCTTGCGGCATCTGCATCCCGAAAAGCGCGCCTACTTCTCCACCACCATGCCCATGACCGAGGCTGCCATCGACACTGGGCTGGCCCGTGACGTGTATGTTTCCCTCGGAGAACAGTTGGAAGGGGGCGCGAACTCGGCGTGGGCTGTGCGCGTGTACTACAAGCCCTTCGTGAGCTGGATCTGGGGGGGTGCGTTGCTCATGGCCCTGGGTGGCACCCTGGCGGCACTGGACCGCCGCTATCGCAAGAAAAAGGCCGCGACAGCATCGGATGCGCTGGTTTCGGGTGCAACAGCATGAAAAAAGCACTGATTCCCCTGGGCGTATTTCTGGTTCTGGTGGTGTTTCTGGCCATCGGCCTGACCCGCGACCCCCGCGTGGTGCCCTCGCCCCTGATTGACAAGGCTGCGCCCGTTTTCGTCGCTCCCTTGCTCCACACGCCCGAAAAACAGTTCTCGGCCCAGGACATGCGCGGCAAGGTGTGGTTGCTGAACGTCTGGGCGTCCTGGTGCACTGCCTGCCTGCAGGAACACCCGGTGCTGATGGAATACGCCAAGAGCAAAAACATTCCGCTGATCGGTCTGAACTACAAGGACCAATCTGCCAACGGGCTGAAATGGCTGGCCCGCCATGGTGACCCCTATGACCTGTCGGTGGTGGACCCTGAAGGGCGCATTGGTATTGACTTTGGCGTCTATGGCGTGCCCGAGACCTTTTTGATCGACAAGGAAGGCAAGATTCGCTTCAAGCAGATCGGCCCCGTGACCGAGGAGGCTCTGCTCAAAACCATCCTGCCGCTGGCACAGGAACTGCAAAAATGAAATTCTGGCTTGCCCTGTTGCTGGCGTTGCAGTTCGCTCTGCCTGCCCACGCCAATGAAGCCCCTCCGCTGGCGCAAGACCCGGTGGTGGAAAAACGCATGGTCGCCATCTCGGCGGAGCTGCGATGCCTGGTCTGCCAGAACGAATCGCTGGCAGGCTCACGGGCCGATCTGGCCATGGACCTCAAGCGCGAGATCCGCTCCCAGATCCAGGCCGGAAAAAGTGACGCCGAGATCATGGACTTCATGGTCAGCCGCTATGGCGATTTCGTACGCTACCGCCCGCCCGTCAATCCTGTGACCTGGCTGCTCTGGTTTGGCCCCTTTGTATTGCTGGCGGGCGCAGTGTATGGGCTCGTGCGCATCGTCCGCACCCACCAACGTGACGCCGAACCTCAACCGCTTGACGAAGCCCAACGCGCCAAGGCGCAGTCAATCCTGCAAGCTCCGGACCGCCTTCCATGACCCTTTTCATTGCCCTCGCAGCGGCCTTGACCGTGCTGATCATCGTTTGGATGGTCTGGCCCCTGCTGCGTCCTACGCCGCTCAACAACGTCTCCAGCCTGCGACTGAACGCCGCCATCTACCGCGAACAGCTTGACGCTCTGGAGCGCGACCTGGCTAATGGTGCCATGACACCGGCCGACTATGAGGCCACCCGCGACGAGCTGCAACTGCGCCTGTTGGACGACACCGCAGAACCCGATGCCCCTGCCGCACCAACCGCCACACCCTTCTGGAGCGCACGACGCACTTCGGTATTGCTGGCCTTGGTATTGCCCCTGGGCGCCGCAGGCATGTACCACTTTCTGGGCAACCCTGCAGCACTGAGCCCTGCGCTCGCCCAGGCCGCAGCGCAAGAACAGGTGATCCAGATGGTGGAGTCCCTGGCCGCCAAACTCCAGGCCAATCCAGACAACCCCAAGGGCTGGGCCATGCTGGCGCGGTCCTACAAGGTCATGGGCCGACTGGATGAGGCCGCGCAGGCCTACGCCAAGGCCAGTGAAGCCATTCAGAACCACCCCGACTTCCTGGTGGACTATGCCGAACTGCTGGCCCTGCGGGCAGGCAATCGCATGGAGGGCCAGCCGCAGGAACTGGTTCGACAGGCCCTGAGTGTGGACCCCGAACACCCCAGCGCACTCATGATGTCCGGCGTTGCCGCCTATCAACAGGGCGACTTCGATCGCGCCGCAGCAGACTGGGAAAAACTGCTGGGACTCTTGGAACCGGGCTCCGAAGACGCCAAGGTCACCCAAGAGTACCTGGAAGACGCACGCCTCCAAGCCTCCAAGGCCAAGAAGCCATAGCCGACCCTGGTCTGGGGATGTGCGCAGGCGGCTCAGCCTGCGATCCCCCTTCCTGCGAAGCTGTCAGACACCTACAACCCACGCAAAAAACAAACACCATGCAGATCCATCGTTCGACAGCCCCTTCCCGACCCCAGGCACGCACGCTGGCCGCCCTGGTATCCCTGGCTTGTCTGCACATGGTGCCGGCACATGCCCAAAGCACAGCCCCACGCAACGCCCATGCGGCACTGCCCGAAATGGTGGTGAGCGGCTCGCGCAGCGAGCAGCTGAGCGACGAGCTGCCCTTGTCGATCGATGTGATTGACGCCCGCGCCCTGAGTGACCAGCAAAGCCGCGACGTGCGCGAGGCCCTGCGCGACCTGCCCAACACCTCCGTCAAGCATCCTCTGCCGCGCACCACGGTGGGGGGCGCCAACACCGTGGGCACCGGCCGCGACGGCAATGTGGGCCTGAACATCCGCGGGCTGGGTGGCAACCGCGTGCTCATGCTGGTCGATGGCATCCGCGTGCCCCGCAGCTATGCTTTTCGCACCACCACGTTCGACCGCGAATACCTGTCCATGGAGCTGCTCAAGCGCATCGAGGTAGTGCGCGGGCCGGCATCTGCGCTGTATGGCTCCGACGGCATGGCGGGGCTGGTCAACTTCATCACCCACGAGCCAGCGGACTTTCTGACCAGCGCCAAGGGCGCCCCGCCCAAACAGGTGGGCGGGCGTATTTCTGCCGGCTGGAGCGGCGACGACAACGGCCGTGCGCTGGCGGCCACGGTGGCGGGCACTGCCAGCGACACCGTGCAATGGCTGGTCACCGCCAACGCCCGCCGCTCGCACGCCATGGACAACATGGGCACACGCGATACCTCTGACACCAGCCGCACCACACCCAACCCGCAGCACAACGAAGACAACGCCGTGCTGGCCAAGGTGGTGTTGCGACCTTCGGCCGCGCAGCGCCACGTGGTCACCCTGGAACATGTGGAAAAGCAGGCCGACGTAGACCTGCTGTCAAGCCGCGCGCCCCTGCCGCTGACGGGCAGTCCAACCGCCATCGCCGGCGCCGTCAGGGATGAAAACTCCAGCCGCACCATGGACCGCAGCCGCTTCACCTGGGATGGCCGCTACACCCTGGGCGCCAGTTGGGCCGACCACCTGCAGACGGTGCTGGCCGTGCAGCACGCCAGCTCCCGCCAGGTAGGCACCAGCGTGCGCAACACCCTGCCCTTGCGCGTTCGCGACAACTCCTATTCCGAAGACACCTGGCAGGCAGGCCTGCAGGCCGAAAAAACGCTGCGCACACCCGGCGGCTGGGCTCACAAGCTCACCTATGGCATCGACCATATCCGCAGCGACATCAGCAATGTCTACACAGGCGTCGCCCCGCTGCCGCCCGAGGTGTTTCCGCTCAAGCGTTTTCCGGACACGCGCGAGACCAGCAGCGCCGTGTATGTTCAGGCGGAATCCGTCATTGACCGATGGAGCATCACCCCGGGGCTGCGGTGGGACCACTTTGCGCTGGACGTGACCACCCAGGCCGGTTTTTACCCGCCCGCCGCCAAACCCGGCCAGTCGCTCTCGGGCTCGGCGCTGTCGCCAAAGCTGGGGGTGCTGTACCGCGCCACTTCACAGTGGAGCGTGTTTGGACAATATGCCACGGGGTTTCGCGCACCCGATGCAGCGCAGATCAACGGCTACTACGAAAACGCCGCCGAGCAGGTCACCATCATTCCCAACCCCGACCTCAAGCCTGAAAAAAGCCGGGGCCTGGAACTGGGTGCGCGCGGCCGGTTCGACCGCCTGAAACTGGATGCGGCCATCTTCGCCAACCAGTACTCCAACCTCATCATGGACACCGTGCTCATCCGCGGCACTGGTACAGCCGCCGACCCCCGCGTTTTCCAGACCCTCAATACCGAGCGGGCCCGCATCACCGGCATCGAGGTCAAAGGGATCTACGACTGGGGCCCCATCGCGGGCGGGCGCGTCAGCACCCCCTTTAGCTGGGGCCGCGCCAAGGGCGTGAACCGTGCCACCGGCGCACCACTGAACTCCATCGACCCCCAACAGATCAGCCTGGGGGTGCAATACGACACCGCCGCCTGGGGCCTGCGTGCCGACCTGCGCCACCACGGCGCCAAAAAGGCCAGCGACATCGACAGCGCCTCCGCCGTCAAGGCGCCCAACACGCAGTTCACCATCGGGCAGGCCACCACGCTCGATCTGTCGGCCCAGTGGCGCCTGCGCAAGGACCTGCGGCTGAACGTTGCCGTAACCAACGTCACCAACCGCAAATACTGGCTCTGGCCAGACGTCTATGGCCTGGCCGCGTCCAGCACCGTGAATGACGCCTACACCCAGCCAGGCCGAAGCCTGAAGGCATCACTGGTAATGGATTTCTAAGGCAGGCACGGCCACCTGATTACACCCAGCCAGGCCGAAGCCTGAAGGCATCATTGGTAATGGATTTCTAAGGCAGGCACGGCCACCTGATGAAACTTGCGGGCAGCGCGGAACGTGCAGAAACAAAGACACACCGCCTGCCGCCACCAGGGCTAAGGCACCCCCGCGTTGTTCGGTGCCGCGTGGCGACACGCAACAACGCTCAGTGGTTACGCCACTTTTGCACCATCACCTGCTGAATCTTGCCCTTGAAGAAGTACCGGCGGTCCGTCGCCCCCTGGGGGTCGGCGCCGATCACCACCGGGCTGTTGTTCAGTGTGACACCGCCGGAGATCGACGCAGAGGCCATGCGCTCAACGTTGTTGACCCACAGGCGCACAGCGCCGTTGCCGTCGTACGCGCCGATGATGAAGTAGGAGTTGGTTCCGTTCAAACCGATGAGCGGGGTGGTGGCATAGGAATAACCGCCATTCACATGCACCCCAAACCGCAGCTGCATTCCGGCTTGCTCCAGTGCAAAACCGCCTGCGTCGCTCTTGGCCACGATGCTCGCCGTGCCCCCCGAGGTCAAGTCGTCAAAGTTCACCACGGCCGTCACCAGAAAGCCGCCGTCTGTGGCGTTGTCCGCATCCCAGGTGGTAACGCTCTGGGTGCCCGTGAATACCATGCTGCCGCCAATGCGGTCTTCATCACTGGTGACGGACAGCCACTCCAGCCCGGGCATGGTGTTGCTGCTGGCCAAAGCATAGTCCGCCGTATTGGTGCGGCGGTAGCTCAGCGGATAGGCGCTTTGGCGGGCGGCGTTCAGATAAACCAGCGAGGTGTTCTCCTGCACCAACGCACGCACATTTGACGACAGGGCCGTGGCGGCCAGATCGTAGTCAGTGGTGATGAAATCCACATCTTCACGCAGCGCCGATATAAAGGCCTCCCCCATGCTGGCGGGTACCGTGTAGATGCCTGCACCCAGCCCAAGTTGCCTGGCTTGCTCGAGTTTGCCGAACAGATCTGAAGTCTGGTATTGCAGTTCCACGCCGTCAAAGCCCAGGCTCTTGGTCGCGCGAATGTTGTTGCGGATATCGCTTTCAATCAGCGTATGAAGGCGGATATGGTCGCGGATACCGGCAAATTCGCTGGTCGCCAATAGCGCCTGGGCCCGCACCAGGTGTTGGTGGCGACCATCCATGAAAGCGCGCAGAAATACGGGGCGCCCGGCTGCGGCATAGCCCTTGTCGCGCACCGTGCGCAGCACGCTCCGCATCAGCGAATCGCTGAATGCCGGGGATGAATAGGTTTCCTTGACCTCCAGAAACAGCATGCGGTCGCTTTGCTGCAAGCTGGCATTGGCCAACGTGGCATCGAACGTACCGTGCGCGATTTCGCCATCGTTGTGCTCCACATACACCTTTCCGTCTGCATGCAGGGTCAGGTCCAGTTCCACCAGGTCAAAGCCACGGCCCAGCGCTTTCGACACTTTTGCCTCAGTCTGCGCAGTGTTGTCGCCGTAGCAGTTGTGGCACGACATGGCCACCTGGTGGCCCAAGGGGGTCGTGGGCAAGGCGCGGCTGATACCGCTCCAGTAGGTGCTGGCCCCAAGGGCCTTGGTGCTACCGCCCTGGACCGCGGGCTCGGCAACTTCCCCGCCACCGCCACAGGCGCTGAGCATGGCGGCAGCCACCAATGTTGCGATTGTGATTTTTTGCATGAAGACTCCTCTCTTTTGAATGAAGAGGAAAAGATCGCATGGCCAGATCACAGGGGCATGACAGAACGGCGATGGGAGTGCACGAGTTCAGTGACAAAGGCCATAGCACTACCCCACGTCCAAGCACGCGAGTTGGCTGAACAGGTGTAAATCAAGATCGGCATCCCCAGTCGCCAGTGGCTACACCTGTACATTGAAAGCCGAGACCGCATCCCAAGCGGGGCGAAAGCGATGCAGCAGGGTCGCAACGCCGCGCAGCGAACCATCGAGTTGACACCCATTTTTCATGGATATAGATATCAAGCTCGGTTGTCATTTCGCGCCGAAATTTGTCTGGTGATGTACAAAAAAAACGTTAGCCCCTGCAAAAATCACCCGCGCACCAGCCAGTTGAAACAACCCAGTATTAAGGGTTTCACGCTCCTACTCAGCGTGGCAGCGTGCATGGGAAACCGGCGCGTGACCGCCTCAGGTAGCTGCAAGTTTGGCTGGCCCGGCCCACTCAATGAAAATCCCGGCTGCCCTGCAACGCCTGCGCCATGCGCCCCAGCAGGGGCGTGAGGTCTTTGAAACGCTGGGCCACCAGGTGGCGCACCACGGCCTGGCCGTCGGGCCCATGGGGGCTGCACTGCCACACGCCCTCCACCGCCAGCAGGCGCGCACCCAGTAGTGGCTGACGCCAATGCTCCACCAGTGCGGGCCACACGATCACGTTGACGGGGCCGGTCTCGTCTTCGAGCGTGACAAACATCGTGCCCTTGGCCGTGCCGGGGCGCTGGCGCATGGTGACGATGCCGCAGGCGCGCACCTTGCGGCCGTTGGGTGCGCTGTGCAGCTGCAGTGCGGTCTGCAGGCGCCAGCGGGCCAGGCGCGGGCGCAGCAGGGCCAGCGGGTGGCGACGCAGGGTGAGGCCGGTGGCGGCATAGTCGAAGACGATTTCCTCGCCCTCGTGCGCAGCGGGCAGCGCCAGCGGCACTTCGTGCACGGGCACATCGCGCCACAAGGCAGGTGCGGTGTGCTGCGCGGCGGCATCCCACATTTGTTGACGGCGGTGGCCCGAGAGGCTGGCCAGCGCATCGGCTGCGGCCAGGGCCTGCAGGTCTTGCTGGCTCAGCTGCGCACGCAAGGCCAGGTCTTCGGTGCTGGTGAAACATGTGGCAGGCACGAATTCGGGCGCAAGCGCGGGTGCGGGTGCAGCGCCTGGCTTGCCCGCCACGGCCGCGTCGTGCAGCGCTTGCCGGATCTGCACCAGCCGCTGGCCCGCAGCGGTGGCCAGGCCACTGACCAGCCGCAGCCCCAGGCGCACAGCGGGCTGGGGCAGTGCCACGCCCGGCACGGCGGCCAACGGGCCTTCGAGGGTGCAATCCCAGTGGCTGGCCAGCACATCAATGGGCAGCACGCGCACGCCGTGGCGGCGCGCGTCTTGCACCAGTTGCGAAGCGCTGTAAAAACCCATGGGCAGTGAATTGAGCAGCGCCGCCAGAAAACACGCGGGTTCGTGGCACTTGAGCCAGCTGCTGGCATAAGACAGCAGCGCAAAGCTGTGGGCGTGGCTTTCAGGAAAGCCGTATTCGCCAAAGCCCAGCATCTGCTGAAAAATGGCCTGTGCGAATTCGGTGCGGTAGCCGCGTGCCTCCATGCCGCCGATCAGCGGGCGCTCGAACCGGTGCACGCCGCCCTTGCGCTTCCAGGCGGCCATGGACCGGCGCAGGTCGTCGGCCATGCCGGGGCCAAAGCCCGCCGCGATCATGGCGATCTGCATCACCTGTTCCTGAAAGATGGGCACGCCCAGCGTGCGCGCCAGGGCGGCTTCGAGTTCGGGTTTTTCCAGCTCCAGCGGCTGGCCGTGCCGCCGCCGCTCGCGCGCCTGCAGGTAGGGGTGCACCATGCCGCCCTGGATGGGGCCGGGGCGCACGATGGCCACCTGGACCACCAGGTCGTAGAACACGCGCGGCTGCAGGCGCGGCAGCATGCTCATCTGCGCGCGGCTTTCGATCTGGAACACGCCCACGGTGTCGGCGGCACAGATCATGTCGTAGGTGGCCGCATCTTCGCGGGGGATATCGGCCAGCCCCCATGGCTCGCCGCGCAGCACGGCACGCAGCTGGAGGCAGCGGCGCAGCGCGCTGAGCATGCCCAGCGCCAGCACATCGACCTTGAGCAGCCCCATGGTGTCCAGGTCGTCCTTGTCCCACTGGATGACGCTGCGGCCCTCCATGCTGGCGGGCTCCACCGGCACCAGGCGCGTGAGCTTGCCCTGGGTGAGCACGAAGCCACCCACATGCTGGCTCAGGTGGCGCGGAAACCCCTTGAGCTGCGCGGCCAGCTCCAGCCACAGCGCGGCGGTGTGCCGGTGCAGCGGCACCCCCAGGCCTTTCGCCAGCTCTTGCAGACGGTCGGCAGCAATGCCTTCGTCAAACCAGTGGTGGTCTTTGGCAAAGGCATCCACCAAGGCGGGCGCCACGGCCAGCGCCTTGCCCACATCGCGCAGGGCGCTGCGCGTGCGGTAGGTGGCGACCACGGCGGTAATGGCGGCGCGCTCGCGGCCGTATTTGGCATAGATGTACTGGATGACCTCCTCGCGCCGGTCGTGCTCGAAGTCCACGTCGATGTCGGGCGGCTCGCTGCGCTCTTTGCTTATGAAGCGCTCGAACAGCAGGTGCGAATCTTCGGGGGCCACCGCCGTGATGCCCAGCACATAGCAGACGACCGAGTTGGCGGCCGAGCCCCGCCCCTGGCACAGGATGCCCTGGCTGCGCGCAAAGCGCACGATGTCGTGCACTGTGAGGAAGTACATCTCGTACTGGCAGTGCGCAATCAGCGCAAGCTCCTTGCGGATCTGTGCGGCAATCCAGTCGGGCACCCCTTGCGGATAGCGGCCCATGGCCCCCTCTTGTGCCAGCCAGGCCAAGGCCTGGGCCGGCGTCATGCCGGGGGGCACGGTCTCCAGTGGGTACTGGTAGCGGATCTCGCCCAGGCTGAAAGTGCAGCGCGCTGCCACCGTGAGCGTGGCGGCCAGCAGCTCGGGCGGGTAGATGCCTGCCAGGCGCACGCGCTGGCGCAGGTGGCGCTCGGCGTTGGGCTGCAGGGCAAAGCCGCATTCGGCCACGCTGCACCCTCGCTGCACGGCCGTGATCACGTCCTGCAGCGGCTTGCGCGAGCGGGCGTGCATGTGCACGTCGCCCGCCGCAACCAGCGGCAGGCCCAGCGCCGCGCCCGCACGCTGCAGCGTGGCCAGCCACAGGCTGTCGTCGGGGGCCAGATGCAGCTCTACCGCCAGCCAGAGGTGGCCGTCAAAATTTAAGCAAAATTGGGCTCTAGCGCTTGATAGGCAAGCGCTGACAGCTACGAAATCAGAAGCATCCATGCGCTCGCGGCACGGGGCCAGCAGCAGCTCGCACCCCTGCAGAAGGCTGAAGGGGCTGCCCGGGCCTACGTGGTATTGCCCCTTGGGCGCTGCCGCACGGGCCGCGGTGATGAATTCGCACAGGTTGCCCCACCCCTGCGCATCCCGCGCCAGGGCCACCAGCCGCAGGTCGCCCCACACAAACTCGCTGCCCACGATGAGGTGCACGTCGCACTCCTGGGCCGCCTCCCAGGCGCGCACCACGCCCGCCACCGAGCACTCATCGGTCAGCGCCAGGGCCTGGTAACCCAGTTGGGCGGCACGGGCCACCAGTTCCTTGGGATGGGAGGCACCGCGCTGAAAACTGAAGTTGGACAGGCAATGCAGCTCGGCATAGCCCGGCAAGGGCGCAGGCGATGGCATGGCGCCCCCGGATGGAGCGGACATTGCGGACGGCATGGAGGAAGACGCCATGGTCTCACCCAAAAATGCCGTGCAGGAACCAGCGGTGCGGCTGCGCGGCCGTCATCGCGCCCTTTTGCGTTGCGTCCTTTTGCGTCGCGTCCTTTTGCACCGCACCGCCTGGCTGCGGTGCCAACCGCTCACGAAACACCCACACCAACCCCGCCACATCGTTGTGCGCCACAAAATAGTCGCGCAGCGCCAGGCCAGCGCAGGCATTGCCCGGGTCGCCAGCGCCCTCGTCCTCGGCCGACCACCAGCCCGCCTCGAACCGGTGCGGCCCCGCCAGCAGGCGCAGCACGCCGTGGTGGCAGGGGCGGTTGCCCTGCACCGCCAGCCGCCGGGGTGGGCGCAGCAGCCAGGTGGGCCACAGGGTGGCATCGGGGGCTTTTGTACCGGTGTTTTGGACGCCGGTGTGCGCTCGATTCTGGCCCAGCACCTCGGCCGCAGGGCACCACTGCTGCATGCGTTCGGGCCGGTGGTCGGCCTGCAGCACGGGGGCCACCACATGGTCGGCCCCCAAGCGGGCCGACAGGCGCTCAAGCAACTGGTGCAAGGCCTCGCCGGGTGCTCCACCCGGGTCGTCACGGCCACCGCCCACGCCATCCCCGGACGGCAGCAAACTGGCACTTCGGTGCGGCAGCGGGGCGGATTCGAGCAGGCGCAGCGTGATCTGGTTGACCGGTGCCGCCAGTGTTGTGCGCGCCAGGTTTTCAGACAGCAGGCGCCGCAGGTGCGCCATGTCTTGCGTGGCTTGGGCGGTGCGCACCGGCAGGGCCTGCGTGGGGGCAATTGCCACGCCATCAATGCGCCGCAGGTCGTGGCGCCAGGCCAGCTCCAGCGCCAGTGCGCCCTGCTGGCGCGCCTGCAGCCAGCCCTGCAGGGCTGCGAGGCAGCGGCTGACACTCCACAGCAGTGCATCGGCCGACTCGGCCAGTGCAGGCAGCTCGGCGGTCAGCGCAAACTGCTCGGGCAGCTCCAGCCAGGCGTGGGCCTCGGGGGCATCGCCCAGGGCCTGATCCAGCACCCGCAACACCCTGGCACCAAAACGCCTGGCCACCCCGGCACGCGGCAGCGCGCGCAACGCCCCCCAGGTGCGGCAGCCCATGCGCTCCAGGCTGGCTGCATGCGGGCGCAGGGCGGTCAGCGTGTGCAAGGGCAAGCCCTCCACGTTGTGCCCTGATGGCGCACGCCCGGCCTGCGCCATGCGCAGCTCTGCCTGCGCCACCAGGGCCGTGGACCCGCAACCCCACACCGCATGTGCGCCAGGCGGTTGCGCCTTTGCGTCCAGGGTGGCAGCGTGATCCGGCAGCCCACCGGAGGTATCTGCCCAGGCCTGCAGCACCTGCGCCAGCAGCGCATCGCGCCCGCCCCAGAGCCGCTCGGTGGTGGACACCTCCAGCAACACCGCTTCGCCATCCACCAGCGCCACGCGCGGCGTAAAGCGCAAGGCCCACCAGCCCGCCGCCGCCGCTTGCATGGCAGCGCCCGGAATTGCCGCGGGCTCATCGCACCAGGGCAACGGCAGCGCGATCCAGTGCATGGTCTTTCCTCTCTGGCATGGTCCTCAGAGTCCCTGGTGCCAGGCGCAGCGGCAATGCTTGTGCGGGGCTGTGGCGCACCACCGTTGCACGGGCCACCACCTGCGCAGCGCGCCGCCGCTCGGCCTGCGCCGCCAGCACCTGTGCCAGACGGGGGTGGCAGCCCGGCAGATCCAGCCCCTGCACCAGGGGCGGACCCCGGCGCTTGAGGATCTGCACCTGCATGCCGGGCGATATGACGGCATCCCCCGGCAGGGCCAGCCCCTGCACCTGAAGCCGCAGCAAGGCGGGCGATGCCTGCGGTGCCGCACTGGCCGGGCGAAACACCCACAGCAACTGCTGCTGTTGTGCCGCTGCCAGCTGCAACCTGCGCAAGGCTGCAGATTGCGCCTGGGGCAACCAGGCCATGACAGCCAGCACTTCACGGCAGCGCAGCGCCTGCTCGGCCGCCCAGAGCGCAGCCTTGGCGTTATCGGCACGCACCACGCACAACCGCTCTGCCAAAAGCCCCTGCGCCTTGAGTGCCGGGCCAAAAGGTTCACACGGTGGCGCCACCACCACCACGCACCCCACGCGCCGGGCCGCTGCTTGCGCCAGTGCGGGCAACACCAACTGCCATTCGTGCAGGCCCGCCATGGGTTGCAATACCTCGCTCAAGGCCCCCACGGGCCAGCCACCGCCTGGCAGCTGGGCATCGAGCAGCGCGTATCCCGTGGGCTGCGCTGGCTGCGAGCCCGCACCCAATGCGTCCGCATGCCAGACACCGGGCACGGCAGACGGCAGGTCGAACGCAACCCGCAGATGGGGGCGTGGTGCAGGCATGGTGGTACAGGGGCTTCAGAAAACGAAAACACTGTAAATATAAAAGGGGTATCCATTTAGCTCCAGCAATGCCAGAATAACTGGATGGAAACCCAGATATTAGCGCCCACTCCCGGACAGGACTACCCCCGCACCTGG
>QLTU01000037.1 GCA_003268905.1 Acidovorax defluvii | reverse complement strand
TAGTGCGGGTTCCCGTGTGAAAGTAGGTCATCGTCAGGCTCTTACAGCCCAGCAACGCCCCCCTCTGTGATCAGAAGGGGGCGTTTCTGCTTTGGCAGTATGCACTTTATTTATAGTGAAACGAAGCGGTAACCCTGTCAGCAGAGAGCTATGCAACTTCAAGATATTTTGTACTCCCAAGGGTTTGGTACTCGCCGTGTATGCGCGGGCTTGGTGCAACATGGGTGGGTAGAGACTGCTCGCCTGGATCCTCTCGCTCCCTTCATCCCCTGTACCGAGGCAACGCTGGATCTCGACATTGCTGACCTGCGGTTGCGTGTTCAGGGGGTGGAGTGGCCCTATCACGCCAAAGCGTATGTGATGCTGCACAAGCCTGCGGGCACGGAGTGTTCGCAGAAACCGTCTACGTATCCAAGCATCTACACTTTGCTTCCAGCACCGCTGCGGCAGCGCCCGTGCAAGAGTGCCATTCAGGGTGTGCAAGCTGTGGGACGTCTTGATCAGGATACGACCGGCCTTTTGTTACTCAGCGATGATGGGCAATTCATCCATCGCATGAGCTCACCGAAAAAGCATGTGCCCAAGGTCTACCGTGTGGTGACCAAACATCCTGTGGACGATCAGCAAATTGAGAGACTGTTGGCAGGCGTTGTGCTGGATGATGACCCCAAACCCGTGCGTGCCGCCGCCTGCATTGCTGTAGGCAGCGATTGTCTGGATCTCACCCTGACGGAAGGAAAGTACCACCAGGTTAAGCGTATGCTGGCCGCTGTGGGGAATCGCGTTGAGGCGTTGCATCGCTCGCGGATCGGAACACTTGAACTTCCCTCTGACTTGGCCCCGGGACAGTGGAAATGGCTTTCTTCCGCTGACCTGCTGAAGCTGACACCCACTTCCTGAGGGGGTCACGATGGGACAGATTGCCGGAGTACGCTGAAGCTCGGGGTATGCTAATGAACATGGGACTCTTGGTTGATTCTTTCTGGCGTGCGGCGGTGTATTGCTTGCGCCCGCGCGTGATCATGCTGTCGTTGGCGCCCTTGCTGCTGATCGGGGTGCTGGGCGGTGCCTGGGGCTATTTTTACTGGGATGGCGCTGTAAGGGGCATGCGCTCGTTGCTGGAGTCTTCTAGTCTGCTCACGACCTTTTGGGGTTGGCTGCAGACTTGGGGCGTGGGTGACGTGACCGCAGTCGTGGCGCCTCTCATGGTTATTCTGGCGGTGACACCCGTATTGGTGGTGTTTTCGCTGCTGGCGGTAGCGCTGCTAATGACACCTGCGTTGGTCGCACTGGTAGCGCAACGCCGTTTTCCCCATCTCGAACGAAAGAAGGGTGGCTCATTCTGGGCGAGCGCAGTGTGGTCACTGGGCTCCAGCTTTTTGGCGGTTCTTGCACTGGTAGTGTCTGTGCCATTGTGGCTGGTGCCGCCTTTGGTGCTGGTACTGCCGCCGTTGATCTGGGGTTGGCTGACCTACCGTGTGATGGCGTTTGATGCGCTGGCTGAACATGCCAGCAAGGAAGAGCGCCGTGAGATTTTGCAACGCCATCGAACCCGTTTATTGGGGATTGGCATATTGACCGGGTATTTGGGGGCTGCGCCAAGTCTTGTATGGGCCTCGGGGGTTATTTTTGCCGCCGCTTTTTTCATTTTGGTGCCACTGGCGATCTGGATTTACACCCTGGTTTTTGCGTTTTCGTCCCTCTGGTTTGCACACTATTGCCTTGCCGCTCTGGAGCGTTTGCGTTCTGAGGGTAGTGCGCTGTCTGCATCGGTTGTCCCTGTCGGCGATCCAGCCGCTGTTGCCATTGCGGCCAGTTCTGACTTCACCCCTGCCGCCTTCACTTCAGAAAACAAAATGCCATGAATTCGCATATTGGCCTGATCATCGTGGGGGATGAAATTCTCTCGGGCAAGCGTGCTGACAAGCACATGCCAAAGGTCATCGAGTTGCTGTCAGCGCGCGGACTGGCCCTGTCGTATGCCGACTACGTGGGCGACTGCCCCGAGCGCATCACGGCCACGCTGCACCGTGCATTCTCGTCAGCCGATATCGTCTTCTCGTGCGGCGGGATTGGCGCCACCCCCGACGACCACACGCGCCAGTGCGCGGCAAGGGCGTTGGGTGTGGATCTGGTGTTGCACCCCCAGGCCGAGGTGCTTATCCGCGAGCGCATGCAGGACACCGCCCGCGAGCAGGGCGTGCCTTACGAGGCAGATCGGCCGGACAACGTACATCGCCTCAATATGGGGGTGTTCCCGGAGGGCGCACGCATTGTGCCCAATCCTTACAACAAAATCCCTGGTTTCAGCTGCAACGGCCCCGGAGGCGGCGCAGTGCATTTCGTGCCGGGATTCCCGGTGATGGCATGGCCCATGATCGAGTGGGTGCTGGACCATGAATACCCACACCTTTTCAATCGGTCTCCGCAGACAGAGCAGTCTGTCATTGTCTTTGGTGCCATGGAGTCGGCGCTCGCACCCCTGATGGAGCGCATTGAGCAGCAGCACCCCGACATCCGGGTATTCAGTCTGCCCAGCGTCGATCATCCACAATACGGGCGCCACATAGAATTGGGCGTGAAGGGGCCTGCAGCGGACGTTCCGGCCGCTTGGACAGATTTGCTGGCGGGGTTGCACGATGTTGGTGCGAATTGCGGCCCTGAATTGGTGCGAAAACTCCGGTAGTCGTCTTTGCACGCTTGCGTGCACTGTTTTGGTGAGGCGGGGTGCCTAAGTACTCTTGTATCACCTTGAGTGCTCCGTCCCTGTGCATGAAAGCACTGACCTGGCACGCAAACTGCTTTTCGTTTGGAAGATTTTTTAACAAGCGCTTTACCCAGGAGAACCTGATGGCCAAGACCGTTGCAGACGTGATGAAACTGGTGAAGGAAAACGAAGTCAAATTCGTGGACTTCCGCTTTACCGATACCCGTGGCAAACAGCACCACACCACGGTGCCCGTCTCGCATTTTGACGAAGACAAGTTTATTTCGGGCCATGCCTTTGACGGCTCTTCAATTGCCGGATGGAAGGGGATCGAAGCCTCCGATATGCAGCTGATTCCCGACCCGAATTCGGCCAATATCGACCCGTTTTTCGAAGAAACGACGCTGATCCTGACCTGTGACGTGATCGAGCCCAGCGATGGGAAGTCGTATGACCGCGATCCCCGCTCGGTCGCCAAGCGGGCCGAAGCGTACCTGAAGGCCTCTGGTCTGGGTGACACGGCATTCTTCGGTCCCGAGCCCGAGTTCTTCATTTTCGACGGCGTGCGCTGGAGCACCGAGCCCAACAACACCTTCTACGAAATCGAAGAGTACGAAGCACCGTGGAACACCGGCGCCAAGCTTGAAGGTGGCAACCGGGGGCACCGTCCCACGGTCAAGGGTGGTTACTTCCCCGTGCCGCCGGTCGACAGCACGCAAGACATGCGCGCTGAAATGTCGCTGATCCTCGAATCTCTGGGCATTCCGGTTGAAGTGTTCCACCACGAAGTGGCGGGTGCAGGCCAGAACGAAATCGGCACGCGTTTTAGCACCTTGGTCGAACGCGCCGACTGGACCATGCTGCAAAAGTATGTGATCCATAACGTTGCCAATGCCTACGGCAAGACCGCCACCTTCATGCCCAAGCCCTACCACGGTGACAACGGTTCGGGTATGCATGTGCACCAGTCGGTCTGGAAAGACGGCAAAAACCTGTTCGCAGGCGACGGCTATGCAGGTCTGTCGGACTTTGCGCTGTACTACATCGGCGGCATCATCAAGCACGCCCGTGCGCTGAACGCCATCACCAACCCCGGCACCAACAGCTACAAGCGCCTGGTGCCCCACTTCGAAGCACCAGTGAAGCTGGCTTATTCGGCCAAGAACCGTTCTGCCTCGATCCGCATTCCTTACGTGGCCAACCCCAAGGGTCGCCGTGTGGAAGCCCGCTTCCCCGATCCGCTCATGAACCCCTACCTGGGCTTTGCCGCCCTGCTGATGGCGGGTCTGGATGGTGTGGAAAACAAAATCCATCCGGGCGAAGCCGCCACGAAGGATCTGTACCACTTGCCTCCTGAAGAAGACAAGCTGGTTCCCACCGTGTGCCATAGCCTTGACCAGGCGCTGGAAGCGTTGGACAAGGACCGCGGCTTCCTGACCAAGGGTGGTGTGTTCTCCGAGAGCATGATCGACGCCTACATCGAGCTGAAGATGACCGAAGTCACGCGTTTTCGCATGGCCGTGCATCCGGTCGAATACGACATGTACTACTCGCTGTAATCGCCTGCCCGCAGGCCATCGCATCCAAAGGCGGCGCAAGCCGCCTTTTTTCATGGTGCCACGGTAGGTTGGGGGCTGGATCCGGAACCAAGCCATCATCTGTTGCATCCTTCCACAATAGCCTGTGGCGGCTACGGCTGCCCAATTGGTGATGCGCGGTGATTAGGGGATACTCAACAACACCCCTGCCTAGCAAGTGCGAGGAAACTGAATGAAAAAAACGCTCACTACCCTGATAGTCATCGCTGCCATGACACCTGCCGCTTGGGCGCAGGACCGCATTTATCGCTGCGGCAACGAATACACCAACAACGCCGCACAGGCCAAGGAGCGCGGCTGCAAGCTGGTCGAGGGCGGAAACGTCACCGTGATACAGGGTGTCCGCCCCAGCCCCAAGGCATCGGGCGCTGCGGCGCCGAGTGGGGCCACCGCCTCGCCAGCCGGAGCCCCTCGGATCGACAACAACGACCAGCGCGCCCGCGATGCCGATGCGCGTGCCATTCTGGAGTCCGAGCTGCGCAAGGCCGAGGCGCGCCATGCCGATTTGTTGAGGGAATACAACGACGGCGCACCCGTGCGCAATGCGCTGGAGTTGCGCAATCCCCAGCTTTACATGGAGCGCACTGCCGAGCTCAAGGCGAGCGTGGCGCGCAGCGAGAGTGATCTGGCCGGAATCCGGCGTGAACTGGCACGCGTCGCCCCCTCCAGCGGTGCCAAGTAAACAGGGTGGAGCGCTCGGTGCCTGATTCACTCGCAGCAGAAACAGAGCGCTTTCACTCGCTGGACCTGATGTCCACACTGGTGGCGGTGCTGCGCTCGGACGGTGCCGTGCAGTTTGCCAATGCGGCGCTGGAGAACACGCTGGGTTTGTCGCGGCGCACGCTGGAAGGGGCAGATTTTTCTTCTTTCTTTACCGACCCGGCGCTGCTGCAGACGGCATTGGCCGGTGCGCGCGGCAGGGACTTTGCTGCGCTCCGCTATGAAGCCAGCCTCAAGCGCCTGCACCAGGAGCCTGTGCCCGTGCATGTCAACGTGGCCGATGCCGAGCAGGTGGGCGAAATTCTGGTGGAGCTATGGCCCCTGGAACAGCACGCCCGCCAGGATCGCGAAGAGCGCCTGCGCGACCAGGCCCAGGCCAACAAGGAACTGATTCGCAACCTGGCCCACGAAATCAAAAATCCCCTGGGCGGCATCCGCGGTGCGGCGCAGCTGCTGGAGATGGAGCTGGAAAGCCGCGAGCTCACCGAATACACCCAGGTCATCATCCATGAGGCCGACCGCCTGCAAAGCCTGGTAGACCGGCTCCTGGCGCCCCACCGCCATCCGCATCTGGTGGGAGACGTCAATATCCATGAGGTGTGTGAGCGCGTGCGCTCGCTGGTGCTCGTCGAGTATCCGCAGGGCCTCAAGGTGCAGCGCGACTACGACACCTCCATCCCCGAATTCCGTGGCGACCGCGCGCAGCTCATTCAGGCGCTGCTCAATGTGGTGCAAAACGCTGCCCAGGCCCTCACAGAGCGCATTGCTGCGGGGGATGCGGTGATCACGCTGCGCACCCGAGTGGCCCGACAGGTAACGTTTGGTCGCCAGCGCTATCGGTTGGCACTGGAATTGCATGTCATTGACAACGGACCGGGCGTGCCCGATGCCATCAAGGAGCGTATTTTTTACCCTCTGGTGTCGGGCCGGGACGGCGGATCAGGGCTGGGGCTTACGTTGGCGCAAACCTTCGTGCAGCGCCACCATGGGTTGATCGAATGCGACAGCGTACCGGGGCGCACCGACTTCCGATTCCTGATCCCCTTGCCTTGACAGCGCATGATGGTCCCTGACACGCAACCACAGGGAAGGTAAGAAAAACATATGAAGCCGATCTGGATAGTAGATGACGACCCCTCGATCCGCTTCGTCCTGGAAAAGGCGCTGGCTCGCGAGAACCTGCCCACGCGCAGTTTCACGAACCCCCGCGAGGTGCTGGAAGCACTGACCCAGATCCCCGCGGGCGACCCCGCGCGGCAAGGCCCCCAGATTCTGGTCAGTGACATCCGTATGCCCGGTGGCTCGGGGTTGCAGCTGCTGGAGAAAGTGCGCGAATTGCAGCCAGGGCTGCCCGTCATCATCATGACGGCGTATTCCGATCTGGACAGCGCCGTCTCGGCCTTTCAGCGCGGGGCTTTTGAATACCTGCCCAAGCCGTTCGATCTGCCCAAGGCCGTGGAGTTGATCCGCCGTGCAGTCGAAGAAAGCCAGCGCGAGGAAGTCACCGAAGAGCGCCAGGCCGTCAACGCGGAAATGCTGGGCCAGGCGCCCGCCATGCAGGACGTGTTCCGCGCTATCGGCCGACTGAGCCAGAGCCAGGTCACGGTGCTGATCACGGGTGAATCGGGATCGGGCAAAGAGCTGGTGGCCCGTGCCCTGCACAAGCATTCGCCCTGCGCAGACGGCCCCTTTGTGGCCATCAACACCGCTGCCATCCCGAAGGATCTGCTCGAATCCGAGTTGTTTGGCCACGAGCGCGGCGCCTTCACGGGTGCACAAACCCAGCGGCGCGGCCGATTCGAGCAGGCCGAGGGCGGCACGCTGTTTCTTGATGAAATCGGCGACATGCCGTTTGATCTGCAAACCCGCCTGCTGCGCGTGCTGTCGGACGGCCAGTTTTACCGCGTGGGCGGCCACGCGGCCGTGAAGGCGCATGTGCGCGTGATTGCTGCCACCCACCAGGACCTGGAAAAGCGCGTCAAGGAAGGCGGCTTTCGCGAAGACTTGTTCCACCGCCTCAACGTGATCCGCCTTCGTCTGCCTGCGCTGCGCGAGCGGCACGATGACGTACCCATGCTCACGCGCCACTTTTTGCAGCAAAGCGCGCGTCAGCTGGGTGTAGAGCCCAAGCGCATTGCCGAATCGGCCCTCGCGCGGCTGGAACAGTTTGCGTTTCCGGGCAACGTGCGCCAGCTGGAGAACATCTGCCACTGGCTGACGGTGATGGCGCCAGCCCAGGTGATCTCGCTCCAAGACCTGCCGCCCGAGGTGCTGGAAGCGCCCGTTTACCAGCCGACCACGCGCGGCGTGCCGGGGCCTGCCGCGGCGGTGGTGGCCGAGCGCCACGAGTCCCCTGAGGTTGCGACCATTGCAACGGTGGCTTCGGGCACAGCGACTGAATCGGTACCTCAAGCTACTGCCGGGTCGGGCGCAACCCACCTTTCCAGGGACGATGGGGCGGCGCCGGTCAACGGGTATGGCGGGGCCAATGTCACTATCAATGGCACGGCAAATGGCACAACAAACGGTGGCTGGGAGCACGCGCTGGAAAGCGAAGCGCAAAGGCTGCTGGCGGGCGGTCAGCCCGAGGTGTGGGATGCCCTCACGCGGCGGTTTGAATCGCGCCTGATCCGCACTGCGCTGGCAGCCACGCATGGCCGGCGCATGGAAGCTGCGCAGCGGCTGGGCATAGGCCGCAACACCATCACCCGCAAAATTCAGGAATTGGGGCTTGATGCACCGGATGAGGGGTAAATGGCCTTTGTGCGCTTGTGTGGCAAGCGCTTGTAGCTATTAATAGGATAGTGAGTTGACACGCTCTGCCAGCGGGGCAGGGTGGTGCCCAAAGGCAACGCGCTGGGCGGGCGTGCCATGCGGGCATCGTCCTACAGGCATGTTCTCCATGGGCCGACCCGCGGGGCCGCTCTCGCTTCTGACAATGAAATCACTGTTAACCAACCGGAGATTTTCATGTCGGAATACAACCAGGCCAACCGTGACCCCCTGACCAACGAACCGGGTGCACACCCCGTCGGAACCGGGCTGGGCGCTGCCATGGGTGGAGCCGCCACCGGTGCTGCCGTGGGCGCAATGGCGGGCCCAGCCGGGGCGGCTGTGGGCGGTGTGGTCGGCGCCGTCGCAGGTGGGCTTGCAGGCAAGGCCGCTGCTGAGGCGCTGAACCCTACCCATGAAGACGCGTACTGGCGCGATGCCTATGTGCGTGAACCCTATTACGTCAGTGGCCGCACTTATGAGCAATACCAGCCGGCGTATGAGCTGGGCTGGAGCTCGGTGACCCGCTACGACGGTGACTTTGACGCCATCGAGCCGCGCCTAGCCGATGACTGGCGCGCCCGCCATGCCGATTCTGGTCTGTCCTGGACCGATGTGCGTCCCGCCACGCGCGCAGCGTGGGACCGCGCAGCGCGGGTTCGTTCGGCGCAGGTGGTTGACCAAGATGGCGTGATCAGTGTGCTGAACGATTTGCTTGAATCGTGCCGCGACGGCGAATACGGCTTCAAGGCCTGCGCCGAAAACACAGACGCCGCCGACCTGAAGGAAATTTTCAACCGGCACGCGCGCGAATGTGCGGTGGCTGCCGCTGAACTGGAGCGTGAAGTCCGCACCCGGGGTGGCGAGCCTGCCAGCGGTGGCACAGTGGCCGGTGCGCTGCATCGGGGCTGGGTGTCGGTCAAGACAGCGCTGAGCACGCAGGACGACAAGGCCGTGCTGGAAGAGTGCGAGCGAGGAGAAGACGCTGCCGTGGCGCGTTACCGGGCGGCCCTCAAAGCCACGCTGCCCTTTGAAGTGCGCGCCCTGATCGAGCGCCAGGCCCAGGGAGCCCGGCGCAATCACGATGAAGTCCGGGCGCTGCGCGATCGCTTCGCCGCCGTGTCGCGCTAACTGAGCAAAGCGCCGATGCCGTGGGTATCGGTGCACATTGCGGCGGCCTGCGTTGCCATCGCAAGGCGTCGTGCGCGGCTTTGCCTGCAATCCTCAGCCCAATGTCACCACTACCGGAGCGTGGTCACTTGGCTGGGGGTTTTTGCGTGGGGCGCGGTCGATGGTGCAGGCGCTCACCGAGCCGCGCAAGGCCTCACTCACCAGAATGTGGTCGATGCGCAGGCCCCGGTTTTTCTGAAAGCCCAGCATCCGGTAGTCCCACCACGAATAGCTTTTTTCGGGCTGCTCGAACATGCGGTAGGCATCTGTCAGCCCCAGCGCCAGCAGGGCCTGGAAGTGCGCCCGCTCTTCAGTGGTGTGGTGAATGGTTTCGCGCAGACCCACGGGGTCGTAAGAGTCGCGGTCTTGCGGCGCCACGTTGAAGTCACCCACCAATACCAGGCGCGGATGCGCTGTCATTTCGGCGCGCACCATGTCCTGCAGTGCCTGCAGCCAGCGCATCTTGTAGGCAAACTTTTCGGAGCCCGGCTCCTGTCCATTCACAAAATAGCCATTGATCAACCGCAGCGGGCCTGTGGGGGTGTCCAGCGTGGCAGCGATCACGCGGGCCTGCTCGTCCCCAAAGCCCGGAATGTTGCGCACCACATCGCGCAGCGGGTGGCGGCTCAAAATCGCAACGCCGTTGTAGGTTTTTTGCCCGAAGGCGGCCGCTTCATAGCCCGCGGCCTGGAGCGCATCGTGCGGAAATTTGTCGTCGGTGAGCTTGAGCTCTTGCAGGCACAGCGCGTCCACCGGGTTGGCGGCCAGCCAGGCCAGCACCTGGGGCAGGCGCACCGACAGAGAATTCACGTTCCAGGTGGCAATTTGCATGGTTTTTGGCCTTTAGCCCTTATCCATTAAGCGCTATTAGCTATCAATAAATGAGTGATTGGTGTTGAAGGTGCTGCGCTGTCAGGCGGCGCGCACGTAGCGTACAAAGCTGAACGGCACCCCGCTGGCGCTGGTGTGGTCCTCGCGCGCGGCTTCGGTCCATTCGGGGCCGAGCACGGGCGCGTAAGCATCGCCGTCCACGTTTTGCGCAATTTCGGTGACTTCGATGCGCTGGGCCAGTGGCAGGGCCTGGGCGTAGATTTGCGCGCCGCCCATCACCCACACGGTTTCAGAAGAGGCACAAAACTGTAGCGCCTCGCGCAGGCTGGATGCGCGCTGCACGCCATCTTGATGCCAATCGGGCTGGCGCGTGATGACGATGTTGATGCGCCCCGGCAGGGGGCGAAAGCGCTCGGGCAGCGAGTCCCAGGTCTTGCGCCCCATGATGACCGGGCAGCCCAGCGTGAGGCGTTTGAAGTGCGCCAGGTCTTCCGGCAAGTGCCAGGGCATGGTGCCGTCCTTGCCGATGACTCCATTGGCGGCGCGCGCGTAGATGAGAGCGATGTCCATGTGGTTGTCCATTCATCAAACGCTGTATCGGCTGCGTAAGAAACCGGCGCGCCGCAGTCCAGTGCCGCCGCGCAAGGGCCGCCCCGCCGCGCTGGCGGCGTCCCCCTGCTCGCGGCGCGCAGCGCTGCGAGAGCGGGGGGAAGGCGCCAAAGGCGACTCAGGGGGGTGCTTCACTTCACACCGCCACGGGGGCCTTGATGGCCGGGTGGTGCTCGTAGCCGACAACCTCGAAGTCTTCGAACTGGTAGTCAAAGATGCTGTCGGGCCGGCGCTTGATGTGCAGCGTGGGGTAGGGGTAGGGCGTGCGCGCCAGCTGCGTTTGCACCTGCTCGGTGTGGTTGCTGTAGATGTGGCAGTCGCCGCCGGTCCAGATGAAGTCGCCCACCTCCAGGTCGCACTGCTGCGCCACCATGTGCGTGAGCAGCGCGTAGCTGGCGATGTTGAAGGGCACGCCCAAAAAGATGTCGGCGCTGCGCTGGTAAAGCTGGCAGCTCAGGGTGCCCTTGCCGCCGGGTGTGGTGGCGGGGGCCACATAAAACTGGAAAAAGGCATGGCACGGCATCAGCGCCATCTTGTGCAGCTCGGCCACGTTCCAGCTGCTCACGATGATGCGGCGCGAGTCGGGGTTGGTTTTGAGCGTCTGGATGACTTCGCTGATCTGGTCAATGTGCCCGCCGTCGGGCGTGGGCCAGCTGCGCCACTGCACGCCATAGACCGGGCCGAGGTCGCCATCGGGGCGCGCCCATTCGTCCCAGATCGTGACGCCGCGCTCTTTAAGCCAGTGGTTGCTGCTGGAGCCCGTGAGGAACCACAGCAACTCGACGATGATGGACTTGAGATGCACCTTTTTGGTGGTGACCAGCGGAAAACCCTCGCGCAGGTCAAACCGCATCTGGTGGCCAAAAACGCTCTTGGTGCCCGTGCCCGTGCGGTCGCCCTTGTCTACGCCGTGCGTGAACACATGGCGCATGAAGTCTTCGTATTGCGTGCGTACGGGGCGCTGGGTTGGGGCGAAAGTCATGGGAAAAACCAGGCGTTGGAAGCGTTTGACAAAGGGCGGCGGCGGGCTGTGCCGTCGGGGCCGATAGTGTGCCACCGATGGCCTGGGCGGGTGTCGTGGCAGCGGGGCGGCCGGGCTGCGGGGTGTGCCCGGGACGTCTCAGGAGCCAAACCCCGTGGTGGCTACGGTTGTTCCGTTCTCGAACAGCAGCGTGCGTTCGGGCCAGCGCAGTGCGGCCAGCTGGTATTGCGGGTCGTGGGGCGTGCCGGCCTTGCGCGCCCGCCAGCGTCCGCCGACCGAGTAGTCCACGCAAAAGACGTTGTGGCGCTGGCCGTGCCAGGCAAAGGGCGGCGTGTGGCCAAACAGGCCTGCCTCTTCGGGTGTCAGGGCGGCCAGGGCATCGGGTGTGGACACGACGGGGCGCCGCCAGTAGTGGCCCATCACCACCGGGGTGGCGTCGGTGTAGCTGTCCCACCAGGCCATGCGCTCGACAAAGCGCCATTTTCCGCCCGCATGAAAAGGGTCGGTGCCCTGGCGTTCGACCCCCGAGGTGAGTACCTTGAGCGGGTTCAGCATGGCCTTGAGCAGCTCGTTGTCGGCATGGGCCTGCAAAAACGGCGGCTTGTGCAGCGGGTCTTCCAGGTCGTGCGGCCACTGCTGGCGCTCGGTGGCCATGCGCCGGGCCAGTGTGCCGTCTTGCGCCTGCCGGCGCACCTCGGCTTCCCAGTGGTCGTACTCAGCGCGGACGCTGCCGGGCGGCAACTGGCGCACTGCGGCGATCTGGGCGGGCAGCCATGCGGCGTGCACGATGCGCAGGTCTGGCCGCTCCAGTGCCACGGGCAGCGTGCCCAGAAACGCCACGATGGCGGCGCGCTCACTGGCTGTCGGGCGGGCAAAGGGGGCGTATTTGTCGTGGTCGGACGCCAGGCGGGCATCGAAGTACCACCCGGCGCCATCTTTGGCGTCGTTGCGCAGCAGGTTGATCTCGTGGTTGCCGATCACGGCCACGGCGCGGCCGCCGGCCACCAGGTGCGCCACCCGCGCGAGCACCGCAGGGCTGTCGGGGCCCCGGTCGCAAAAGTCGCCCACAAAGACCAGCGTGCGGCCATCCGGGTGCCGCCCCTGGGCGTCGTAGCCCAGGTGGGCCAGCAGCGAGTGCAGCGCGTCGATTTCGCCATGGATGTCGCCTACGATGTCGAGCGGTCCTGGGGGCAGGTCTTGGATGAGGCTCATGCGGTGCGTGGTCTGTGGGCCAGATTATTGGTGTTTTAAGGCTCTGGCCCTTTTGGAGTAAGCGCTAAGCGCTATCAAATTAATAAATTTTGCACAGGGTGGCGGGGCTTGGGCATGCAGCGGGCAATGCTGCGCCCTTTTTTGCACCGTGCCACCCTGGCCTTGTGCCTTGTGCCGGGCGTCAGCGCGCCGGGGCAGCCGGCACGGGCGGTGTCTTGCTCAGCACGCGCCCGGGGTTCATGGTGCCCTGCGGGTCGAGCGCGGCCTTGATGGCGTGCATCATGGCCAGCGCCGTGGGCGACTGGTATTTTTCCAGCTTTTCCACCTTGAGCGCGCCAATGCCGTGCTCGGCCGAGAACGAGCCGCCAAATTGCGCCACGGCCTCGTACACCAAGTGGTTGACGTGTGCCTCCTGCTCGCGCAGGAACACCTTGGGGTCGCTGTCTGCAGGGGCCTGCACGTTGTAATGCAGGTTGCCGTCGCCCAGGTGGCCGAAGTTGACCAGGCGCACGCCCGGGATCTCGCGCACCATCATGGCGTCGGCATATTCGACAAACGCCGGAATGCGCGAAATGGGCACCGAGATGTCGTGCTTGATGTTGAGCCCTTCTTCCGCCTGTGCCAGCGGAATGTTCTCGCGGATATGCCACAGGTTGTGCGCCTGCGAGAGGTTTTCTGCCACGACGGCGTCGGTTACGCAGCCGGCCTCGAAAGCGGTTTCGAGCAGCGCCTCAAAGCGTGCGCGGGCGTGGTCTTCGGATTCGCTGTCGGAATTTTCGAGCAGCACGCCGTAGGGCACGTCCTCCTGCTCGATAAAAGGCACGCGCAACTGTGGCATGTGCTTGTGCACCAGGCCCAGGGCAAAGCGGCCCATCACTTCAAAGCCCGTGAGCCCCGCGCCCAGGTGCTGGTGCGCCAGGCCCAGCAGTGCCACGGCATGTTCCATCGAGGGCACAGCGGCCCAGGCGGTGAGCTGCGCGGCGGGCCGGGGATAGAGCTTGAGCGTGGCGGCGGTGATGACGCCCAGCGTGCCTTCGCTGCCAATGAACAGGTCGCGCAGGTCGTAGCCCGTGTTGTCCTTGCGCAGGCCCTTGAGGCCGTTCCACACCTCGCCCTGCGGCGTGACCACTTCGAGGCCCACGCACAGGTCGCGGGCGTTGCCATAGCGCACCACCTGCGTGCCGCCCGCATTGGTGCCCAGGTTGCCGCCGATGGTGCAGCTGCCCTCGGCCGCCAGCGACAGGGGGAACAAAAGCCCCGCCTGGCTGGCCGCGTCCTGCACGTTCTGCAGGATGCAGCCGGCCTCCACCGTCATGGTGAGGTTGTCCTTGTCGAGGGCGCGCACGGCGTTCATGCGCGCAAGGCTCAGCACCACCTGCGTGCCCGAGGTGTCGGGTGTCGAGCCCACGGCCAGGCCGGTGTTGCCGCCTTGGGGCACGATGGATGTGCCCGCGGCGGCGCAGGCACGCACCACGGCTGCCACTTCGTCGGTATTGCCGGGGCGCACCACGGCCAGCGCTTTGCCGCGCTCGCGGCGGCGCCAGTCCTGCTCCCAGGCACCGAGATCGCCCTCGGTCAGGACATGGGCGGCGCCCACAATGCGCTGCAGGGTGTCGATCAAAGTGGACATACGGGTCTTTCAGGTAATCAGTGAACGGGGTGGCACGTACCGGCGGCGCAGGGGCTCGTCAGGGTGCAACGGCGGTGGCGGTGTCTGCCGTGGCCTGTGCCTGGGCCTGCGCCCGGGCGTTGCGCTGGCGCAGCCGCACATGCAGGGTGCAGGCCGTGAACAGCACCAGGCACAGCACGATCTCGCCCCCTGCCAGCCACGAGCCCGGTCGGGCGTCGCCCCAGGCGCGCACCACGCCTTCAATGAAATACAGCCAGATCACCAGACTGACCCAGCGGTAGGTGTACATGCGGTTCTTCAGGATGCCGGCCAGCGGAATGCACAGTGGCAGCGCCTTGAGCGCCAGCCACGAGCCACCGGGATGCAGCGGGGCCAGCACCAGCTCCCAGGCCAGGCACAGCACAATCAGCGCCAGCAGGCTGCCTGCGGCCAGCCAGCGGGTGGCGGCAACGGCGTTGCCAGGGGGGGATAAGGAAGGGTTCATGGCGTGTGTTGTGAGAAAAATGGGCGGTGCCGGTGGCGCACAAGCCAGGTGGTTGGGCCCACAATGCGCGCTCGATCAATGCAATTCGGTCCGATGCCCGTTGAACCCCTCACCCGGAACTTGTCGAAGGGCTTCGACAAGCACCGCCTGAACCGCCTGAGCGGTATTGGAGATTTCAACGGGCCGGATCCATCAATAATCCGTGTCCATGCAGCGTTTTTACAGTAACCAAACGGCCCGTGGCCGGGCCTAGGATCATATCGGCCATGTCCTTGACCCCACAGACCGTGGTCCAGCGCCTGCAGGCTTTGGTGGCCGAGTTGTCGCGCTTTCCCTGGGCAACCACCGCCCAGACGCTGCGCGAGCGGTTTCGTGAAGACCGCCTGGGCCTGACGGCCAGCAGCCTTACCTTCACCACCATCCTGGCCCTGGTTCCTTTTGTGACCGTGGCGCTGGCCTTGTTCACGGCCTTTCCCATTTTTGGCGAGCTGCAGGTGGTGCTGCAGCGCTGGCTGGTGGACAGCCTGGTGCCCGACAGCATCTCGCGCCAGGTGCTGGGCTACCTCACGCAGTTTGCTGCCCAGGCCAGCCGGCTGGGGGTGGCGGGGTTCAGCATTTTGCTGGTGACGGCGCTGGCGCTGATTTTGACCATTGACCGCACCCTCAACAACATCTGGCGCGTGCGGCGTCTGCGGCCGCTGGGCCAGCGGGTACTGATTTATTGGGCCGCGATCACGCTGGGGCCCGTGGTGCTGGGTGCCAGCCTGGCGCTGACTTCGTATGTGATGTCGGCCTCGGGCGGGCTGGTGCGGGCCGTGCCCGATGGCCTGCGCCTGCTGTTCGACTCCATCGAGTTCCTGGTGCTGGCATTGGGCATGGCGGCGCTCTACCACTATGTGCCCAACACGCCCGTGAAATGGCGCCACGCCTGGGCGGGCGGCCTGTTTGTGGCAGTGTGTATCGAGCTGGCCAAGAAGGTGCTGGCCATTTACCTGGGCAAGGTGCCCACCTATTCGGTGGTGTATGGCACCTTTGCCACGCTGCCCATTTTGCTGGTGTGGATCTATGTGGCGTGGGTCATCGTGCTGCTGGGGGCGGTGGTTGCGGCCTACCTGCCCAGCCTGCTGGCCGGCGTGGCGCGGCGCGGCACGGTGCCGGGCTGGACTTTTCAGCTGGCGGTGGAGGTGTTGCAGGAGCTGCAGCGCGCGCGCCGCCACATCGGCAAAGGCCTGCGTGCCAGCCAGCTCGCGCACCTGCTGCGCGTGGATGTGCTGCAACTGGCGCCGGTGCTCGATGCCCTGACCGCGCTGGACTGGGCGGGGCGCACCAGCGACCCGGCGCAAAGCGCGGCCGACGACCCCGAGCCGCGCTATGTGCTGCTGGCCGATCCCGAACGAACCCTGCTGGCGCCTTTGCTGCAGCGCCTGCTGCTGGACCGCACCGACACCCTGGAGCCGCTGTGGAGCAACGCCGGGTTGGCGCAACTGCATCTGTCGGATTTGCTTCAAAAAGAATAGCTGATAGCGCTTTCTGGATAAGCGCTAGCGGCATTTTTGACTTGTATTATTCGGAAAAACGGTGAGCACCGCGCCACCATGCTCTGCCAGCGGATTGGCCGCCGGCAGGGGGATGACCGGTGTTCAGCGGGCGAGAAAATCCCGGATGGCCATCAGCGTGCCGTCGGGGGCCTCGGTCATCTGGTGGTGCCCAACGGGCAGGTTGACCACCTGCACGGCCCGGCCCGCGTTGCGGGCAATGGCGATCAGCCCCTGCGCGGCCTTGGGTGCCGTCATCTGGTCTTGTGCCCCCAGCACAAACAGCACCGGGCACTGCACCTGGGCCATGGCCTGCTCGCCGTTGGCATAGCGGTCACAGGCCACGAAGCCCCGGTGGAACAGGTTGACCTCGCGGTTGCTGCGCAGCACCTTGCGGCCCAGCGCCATGCCCGCGCCATACACCCAAAAGCCCGCACCCGAGGGCGGTGCCAGGGTGCTGCGCGAGAACACGTTGACCATGCGCAAGGCCTTCTCGGGCTCGTTCAAGGCCGATTCAATGAGGGCGGGCGACACCTTCATCGGGTAGGCCGTGCCCACCAGCACCAGGTGGCTCACGCGCGCGCCCAGCTGCGCTGCCGCCTCCAGCGCAATCAGCGAACCCCAGCTGTGGCCCACCAGCGCGGCCCGTTCAACCCCCAGGGCGTCGAGCAGCGCGGCCACAAAGGCAGCCCCTTGCTCGACGCTGGCCGGGGCATCGCCCTCGCTGCGGCAGTGGCCTGGCAGATCGACCGCCAGCACGTTCCAGCCGTGGTTGGCCATGTAGCGGCTTTGCAAGGCCCACACGCTGTGGTCGTTGAGTACGCCGTGGATGAACACCACCGTGGGCTTGGCGGCATCAAACGCCTTGCCGCCGGTGTAGCAATAAATGGCAGCGCCGTTGACTTGAATGTGCATGGTCAGGCCCCCGCTTTCTCGGCGGCTTTCAGCGCGCGCTTGAGATCGTCGATCAGGTCATCGGCATCTTCCAGGCCAATGGACAGGCGGATCGTGCCCTGGGTGATGCCCGCATCGGCCAGGGCCTCGTCGCTCATGCGGAAATGCGTGGTGCTGGCCGGGTGGATCACCAGGCTGCGGCAGTCGCCCACGTTGGCCAGGTGGCTGAAGACCTTGAGGGTTTCGATGAACTTCTTGCCCTGCTCGCGGTTGCCCTTGAGGTCAAAGCTGAACACCGAGCCAGCGCCGCGTGGCAGCAGCTTTTGCGCCAGCGCGTGGCTCCCGTGCGATGCCAGCATGGGGTGGCCCACGCGCGCTACAAAGGGTTGTGCTGCCAGAAACTCCACCACTTTTTCGGTGTTGCGCATGTGCTGCTGCATACGCAGGGGCAGGGTTTCGATGCCCTGCAGGATGAGCCAGGCGGTGTGCGGGCTCATGCAGGCGCCAAAGTCGCGCAGGCCCTCGCGGCGGGCGCGCAGCAAAAAGGCGCCCACGCTGCTTTCTTCGGTGAACACCATGTTGTGAAAGCCGTCGTAGGGTTGGGTCAGCTCGGCAAACTTGCCGGCGGATTTCGGGCCATCCCAGTCAAAGCTGCCGCCGTCGACCACGATGCCGCCCACCACTGTGCCGTGGCCCGACAGGAACTTGGTGGCCGAGTGGTAGACCAGGTCTGCGCCATGCTCGAACGGCTTGATGAGCCACGGCGAGGTGAGGGTGGAGTCCACCAGCAGCGGTACGCCGGCCTCGTGGGCTATTGAAGAAACGGTGGGGATGTCCAGCACCTCCAGGCCCGGGTTGCCCACGGTTTCGCCAAAGAACAGCTTGGTGTTGGGGCGCACGGCCGCGCGCCAGGCATCAATGTCGCCGGGCTTCACAAAGGTGGTTTCAATGCCGAAGCGGCTGAGGGTGTAGTGCAGCAGGTTCTGCGAGCCACCATACAGCGCCGTGCTGGCCACGATGTGGCTGCCAGCGCCCATCAGCGTGGCAACGGCCAGGTGCAGGGCAGCCTGGCCACTGGCCGTGGCCACCGAGCCCACGCCGCCTTCGAGTGCCGCCACACGCTGCTCCAACACGGCATTGGTGGGGTTGCTGATGCGGCTGTAGACATGGCCCGGACGTTCGAGGTTGAACAGCGAGGCGGCGTGGTCGCTCGATTCAAAAACGAACGAGGTGGTCAGGTGGATGGGCACGGCACGCGCGCCGGTGGCGGGGTCGGGCGAGGCGCCTGCGTGCAGCGCCAGCGTGTCAAAGCCGGGGTCGGAGTAACCGGGCATCTTGTGTCTCCAAGGTTGTCTGTGCAGCCGGGCATTGTGGGCTATATTTGCCGTGAATCAGCCTGTTGCGCCCAGCGCGCCCTCGGAGACAACACCATGAAAGTCAGCGACATCCTTCGCGTCAAGGGAAACACCCTCTACACCGTGACACCGGACGAACCCCTTGCCGTTGCCTTGAGCGTGATGGCTGAAAAAGACATCGGCTCGCTGGTGGTGATGGAGCTGGGCGACCTGGTGGGCATGCTCACCTTCCGCGAAGTGATCCAGGCCACCGTGCGCAACGGCGGCAGCGTGGGTGCCCTGCGCGTACGCTCGGCCATGGACGACCATCCCCTGACCTGCACGCTCGAAACCGACATGGACGAGGTGCGCCGCATGATGCTCGATCGCCACGCGCGCTACATGCCGGTGATGGACAAGAAAATGCTCATGGGCGTGATCAGCTTCTACGATGTGGCCAAGGCCGTGGTGGACAGCCAGAATTTCGAGAACAAGATGCTCAAGGCCTACATCCGCGACTGGCCGGAGGAAAAGACAACCCCCTGAGGCGACAACCCCTCAGTCGCCTTCGGCGCTTTCCCCCTTCTCTCGCATTGCTGCGCAACGCGGAAAGGGGGACGCCACCGGCGCGGCGGGGCGGCCCTTGCGCGGTGGCTCTGGCCTGGGCCGCGCGGGCGCAGGCGGTGGGGGTTTTTCTTGTGCGCTGTGTCTTTGCGTAGGTGGTCGTCTGGGATAATCCGGCGCCATGAGCGGCAACACCTTCGGCACACTATTCGCAGTCACCAATTTTGGTGAATCCCACGGCCCGGCCATTGGCTGCGTGATTGACGGCTGCCCGCCCGGCATGCCGCTTGCCGAGGCCGATATCCAGGCCGACCTGGACCGGCGCCGCCCCGGCACCAGCCGGCACGTCACGCAGCGCAACGAGCCCGATGCGGTCGAGATCCTCTCGGGTGTGTACGAGGGCAAGACCACGGGCACGCCGATTGCCCTGCTGATTCGCAACACCGACCAGCGCAGCAAGGACTACAGCAACATCGCCGAGAGCTTTCGGCCCGGCCATGCCGATTACACCTACTGGCACAAATACGGCATTCGCGACCCGCGCGGTGGCGGCCGTTCGTCAGCGCGCCTGACAGCGCCCACGGTGGCCGCGGGTGCCGTGGCCAAGAAGTGGCTGGCCCAGCAATACGGCGCCCAGTTTCGCGCCTGCATGACGCAGCTCGGCGAGCTGGCCATCCCGTTCGAGGGCTGGGAGCATGTGCGCAACAATCCGTTTTTTGCGCCAGTGGCGGATGTCGCGCAGTACGAGGACTACATGGATGCGCTGCGCAAGGCCGGCGACTCGTGCGGCGCACGCATCCGCGTGCAGGCCACGGGCGTGCCGGTGGGGTTGGGCGAGCCCTTGTTCGACAAGCTCGACGCCGACATCGCCTACGCCATGATGGGCCTGAACGCCGTGAAGGGCGTGGAGATTGGCGCCGGCTTTGCCAGCGTGGCCCAGCGCGGCACCGTGCACGGCGATTCCATGAGCCCGCAAGGCTTTCGCAGCAACAACGCGGGTGGCGTGCTCGGCGGCATCAGCACCGGACAAGACCTGGAAGTGAGCATTGCCATCAAGCCCACCAGCTCCATCATCAGCCCGCGCGAGTCGATCGACATCCACGGCCACAGCGCCGAGGTGATCACCAAAGGGCGCCACGATCCCTGCGTGGGCATTCGCGCTGCGCCCATTGCCGAGGCGCTGCTGGCCCTGGTGGTGATGGACCACGCACTGCGCCACCGCGCCCAGTGCGCCGATGTGGTGGCCAGCGTGGCGCCCATCCGGGCTTCTCACCCCTAAGGCCCCCGGTGGCCCGGTTGCCCGTGGTGGCCCGGTGGTTGTCGCGCCGGGGCCTGCGCACCACGCTTGCCCTGGGCATGGCGGCCCTGGCGGGTTGTGCCGCCGTGGCACCGGCGCCGCAGCACATCGACATTACGCTGATCGGTTTCAACGACCTCCATGGCAACCTGGAGCCACCGCGCCTGGCGGTTCGCGTGCCGGGGCCGGATGGCGATGTCACAGTGCCGGCAGGGGGTGCTGCTTACCTGGCCAGCGCCATTGCGGCGCTCAAGGCCCGCAATCCGCACCACGCGGTGGTGTCCGCCGGCGACATGGTGGGGGCTTCTCCGCTGGCGTCGGCCCTGTTCCTGGACGAGCCCACCATCGAGGCCGTCAACCGCATGCAGATCGACTTCAACGCCGTGGGCAACCACGAGTTTGACCGTGGCTGGCGCGAGCTGCTGCGGCTGCAGCATGGCGGTTGCGAGCAGTTCACTGTGCGCACGCCCTGCCAGATATCCCGTCCGTTTGAGGGCGCCCGCTTCGGTTTTCTGGCCGCCAACACCGTGCGCGAGGATGGTCAGACGCTGTTGCCACCCACGGGGCTCAAGCGGTTTCACGATGGGGGCGCCACGATTACCTTGGGGTTCATCGGTCTCACGCTTAAGGCCACCCCCACCATGGTGTCGCCCGCCGGCGTAGTCGGGCTGCGGTTCGAGGACGAGGCCGCCACTGCCAACGCGCTGGTGCCGCAGTTGCGCGCCCAGGGCGCCGATGTCATCGTGGTGGTGATCCACGAGGGCGGAGGCACCGCGGCCGGCATCACCGAGACCAGCTGCGCGGGGCTCAGCGGCGACATCGTGCCCATCCTTGAGCGGCTGGACCCGGCGATCGACGTAGTGGTGTCGGGCCACACCCATCGGGCCTATGTGTGCGACTACGCCAGCGTGAACCCGCAGCGCCCATTTCTGCTGACCAGCGCGGGCCTGTATGGCACGCTGGTGACCGACATTGCCCTGCGCGTGGACACCCGCACACGCCGCGTGGTGCGCAAGACGGCGCGCCAGGTCATCGTGCAGGGCGAAGGGTTCACGGGCCCGCAGGGCCGTGTGAACACAAGCGCCGTTGTACCCGTGTTTCCCGTCGACACCGGTGTGCAGCAGTTGGTGGCCACTTACCATGCGGCGGCCGTGCCGCTGGCCCAGCGGCCCGTGGGGCAGGTCACCGCTGCCATCCTGCGGCAACCCGGCCCGTCGCTCGAATCGCCGCTGGGCAACCTGATTGCCGATGCCCAGCTGCATGCGACGCGCCTACCCGGGCAGGGCGGGGCGCAGATATCCTTCATGAACCCCGGCGGCGTGCGCGCCGACCTGGTGCCCGACGAGCAGGGGCTGGTGCGCTACGGGCAGTTGTTTGCCGTGCAACCCTTTGGCAACCACCTGGTCGTCAAGACCTTCACCGGGGCGCAGCTGCGTGCGGCGCTGGAGCAGCAGTTTGACAGTGGCACCAACACGCCCGAGCGGCCGCGCGTGCTGTCGGTGTCGGCGGGGTTTGGCTATTCTTACGACCTCTCGCGGCCCGCCGGCGCGCGCATCAGCCACATGGTGCTGCACGGCCAGCCACTGACCGATGAGGCCCGTGTGCGTGTCGCTATGAGCAACTACCTGGCGGGCGGTGGCGATAATTTCACGGTGTTTGCCCAAGTGCCGGACATGCTGGGCGGTGGCCAGGACCTGGACGCACTGGAGGCCTATTTCCGCGCCAGCAGCCCCGTGGCACCTCCGGCGACGAACCGCATTACCCGCATCACACGCAGCGCACCGGCCACGGGATCCAATCAATAAGGCCAAAAAATGCCCCTGGCGCTTATGCATCAAGCGCCAGTAGCTCTATTTTTGATAGTGATTGGTGGCGGGAGGCAGGTGAGCCGCATGGCCGCCGTGCGGCCTGCTGGCGCCACCATCGGGTCATGATCTGCTATTTAATTAATAGCTGTATGCGCTTGATCGATAAGCGCTTGAGGCTAAAAAAGGGGTTCTCTTCTATTTCGGGTGGCGTACAACATTCCCCACTGAGTCCATGGTCAGGCCCTTGCTTTTAGCAGAGGATTGCCCGGCAGGTGGGTAAG
>QLTU01000036.1 GCA_003268905.1 Acidovorax defluvii | reverse complement strand
TCTTGCGCTCATGGCCACCTCGTCGTGTAACACCCTACACGAATGATTGCCATCAGGGAAAATAATTCAATGAATTTTTAACTCAGGACACTAGAGAGACACCCACCGCCATCAATGGCCCGCGATGGGCGCGGCGCAAGCGTTCAAGCATCCAGCCCATCTCTTCATGGTCGCCAGAATGGTAGGCGCGGGGTGCCCGATTGATCTCGCCGCTGCAGCCACGAAAATGCGGCAATGCACAGGCCCAGCCTCGCTCCCGGGCCACATCGGCAAAAGCCTCACCGTAGTGGCTGCGCGATGATCCTTCAAGGCCATGAAAAACCACCAGCAACGGACGCAAAAACTCCGTCGGAGCGCCGTCCTGCAGATAATCCACATCCAAAAAATCTGCGTCTGGCGTGGTCCACCGCTCGCGCCGATATGGCAACGGTGGCCCCTTCACCCGCCGCGAATACAGTGCCGGCCATATTGTCTGCAACTGCCCCCCGGGCAACCACCGCGGTGCCACGTAGTTCAGTGTGCACTGCGAGCTTTCAGCGGGCCTGACAGGCATCATTTTTCCATCCTCGGTCAGCGCACATGTCAATGCAACACGGGTCGCCCATCGCTCAGATTCTGGGCATCTTGTGCGCCCCCCGGACTGGCGTGGTGGACGCCATGCGCCACCCTTCGGGTGCATTGTGATAGACATTGGTCGCCAGGATGAGCGCATGGTGCACTCCATCCGGTAGCGTTATTTCCAGTTGTTCGACCACACCGTGCACGGCACTGGCCAGTGCAAGCACCCTGTGCACCTGCAAAGGTGTGGCTCGCACCACACCGTGGCTGAAAATGGCCTCGAACGCGGCACGAATGGCACCGGTGCCCAAGAGGCGCGGACCATCCGGGTCCACGCACACAATGTCCTCATCCTGCGCCCAGCAGGACATCAGCTGTTCGATGTCACCGTGTTGCTGCGCTTCGTAAAACGCCGCCTCGATGTCTTCGGCAGATCCGCCCAGTACTGCTGCTCTGGGGCGTGCGCGGGTCATGGGATGGTGAGAATGTCGCGGAACTGGTATTGTGCTTGGCCCTGTCCAGTGCGGGTGCTGGGACTGCCTTGGGACCAAACCTGCCTTGCGGCAAAATTCAACGGTACCTTGCCACTTCCGGTATTCCCCATTTCATTTTTCCATACACAGGCCCGCCAACATGAAACGTCTTCTTGCCCTTTTCACGGCTGCTCTGTTGCTTACAGGCTGCGGCTACAACGATTTTCAGCGCCTGGACGAACAATCCAAGGCCGCTTGGAGTGAGGTACTCAATCAATACCAGCGCCGCGCCGATCTGGTGCCCAACATTGTTGCCACCGTCAAAGGCGAAGCCAGTTTCGAGCAGGACACGCTGACCAAGGTGATCGAGGCCCGCGCCAAAGCCACCTCTATCCAGGTGACGCCGGAAACGCTCAGCGACCCCACCGCATTTGCCAAGTTCCAGGCGGCGCAGGGGGAGTTGTCGGGAGCGCTTTCGCGGCTGATGGTGGTGGCAGAGCGCTATCCCACCCTGCAGGCAAATCAAGGCTTCCGGGACCTCCGTGTGACGCTGGAAGGCACCGAGAACCGCATCACCGTGGCACGCAACCGTTACATCCAGACGGTGCAGGAATACAACGTGCTGGCGCGCAGCTTTCCCACCAATCTGACCGCCATGGCGTTCAGCTACGCTCCGAAGCCAAGTTTCAGCGTGCAAAACGAAGCCCAGATCACCGCACCACCCGCTGTCGATTTTTCGGCATCGAAGCCTTGATTCTTGCTCATATATGCCTTTAGCGCTTATCCACATTGCGCTAGCAGCTATATTATTAATAGCAACCGGATGGGGTAGCGTTTATGCGCAAACACCGCAACCGGTTCCTGCGCTGACAGCACGCGTGCTGGATCAAACCGGCACGCTCAGTTCCGGCCAGCTTCTGTCTCTGGAGCAGCAGCTCGCAGCACTTGAACAATCCGGTGGCTCCCAGGTAGTGGTGCTGATGGTGGCCACCACGGCACCCGAAGACATTGCCAGCTACGCCAACCGCGTTGCGAACACCTGGAAGATCGGCCGCCGAACCGTGGGTGATGGTGTGCTGCTGCTGGTCGCAAAAGATGACCGCAAGATGCGCATGGAGGTGGCCAAGGCGCTGGAAGGCGCTATTCCGGACATTGCCGCGGCCCGCATCATTGACACGGCCATGAAGCCGCGCTTTCGTGAAGGCGATTTCGCCGGGGGCCTGCAGGCGGCTATTACCCAGATATCTGCCCGCATTGCCGAAGAAGCCTTGCCAGAGCCGCAAGCAAATGCTCGCCCGTCGGAGAGAGACGATGCTATAGATTGGGGTGAGTGGGCCATTTTCCTGTTTCTGGGAGTCACGGTGGTCGGCCCGTTGGTGCGCTCCATTTTCGGTAAAGGCCTGGGTTCGGTGCTGACAGGGTCCGTCGCTGCGGTGCTGGCCTACGTGGCAACCACCAGCGCCCTGCTGGCAGGGCTGGCAGGCTTGGCCGCATTGGTCTACATGCTGCTCAGTGCATCGTCACGCACCCTGTCCAGTCGCGGACGTGGTGGCGGATGGGGTGGCGGCACTGGAGGTGGGGGCTGGGGCAGCGGATCCTCAGGCGGCGGTGGATTCAGTTCTGGTGGCGGCGGCGATTTTGGAGGCGGTGGCGCCTCGGGAGACTGGTGAACATGTCAGGGCTTTTTCCTGTCTTTGGGGCAGTTGACCGTCTCTTGCGGCACCGCTGGAACGACCAACTCGTGCGCCGCGTGCTCCCCGACGTCGCCTTGCAGCGGCTGACCACCCGCATTGCCGCCAGCGAACAACAGCACACCGGACAGATACGCCTGTGTGCGGAAGGTGGTCTCCCGTGGAGCTATCTGCTGCGCAATGCGCCCGCGCGCGAGCGCGCCCTCATGATGTTCAGCAAGCTGCGCGTGTGGGACACAGAGCACAACAACGGTGTGCTTATCTATGTTCTGCTTGCAGAGCATTCCATCGATATCGTCGCCGACCGGGGAATCCACGCACACGTCGGCGCCGCTGAGTGGCAAAAGATGGTTGCCCGCATGTCGCAGGCCTTCCGCGCGGGGCAATTTGAAGAGGGCATGGGTTTGGCAGTGAACGAAGTCACAGCTTTGTTATGCCATCATTTTCCGGCGTCACCGGACGCAGCCCGATCCAACGAATTGCCCGACGAACCCCACATCCCTTGAACCATATGTGTCCAGGCCCACCGACCAGCCTGTCTCATCTGCAGCGATGTCCGTGTACTGGCTCCATGAAAAAAACCCGGCAAAGCCGGGTTTCTGGGACGCGATCACCCGGGGGACTGACTTACCTCTTTTGGCGGTATTTGCGCAATGCAGCAATCTGCGCTGCCATGACAGCCAGTTCCGATTGCGCCTTGGCCAGGTCGATTTCGCTTTTGGCGTTTTTCAAGGCCTCTTCTGCGGCAGCCTTGGCAGCATTGGCCTTCTCATCATCCAGATCCTTGCCACGGATGGCGGTGTCGGACAACACGGTCACGCAGTCGGGCTGGACTTCCAGAATGCCCCCGGCCACGAAAACAAACTCTTCGCTGCCATCGGCCATTTCAATGCGCACCGAGCCGGGCTTGATACGCGTAATCAGCGGAGTGTGGCGTGGGTACACACCCAGTTCGCCCGCTTCACCGGGCAGCGCAATAAAGCGCGCTTCACCGGAGAAGATGGACTCTTCGGCACTGACCACATCAACGTGGATGGTGTTCATCATTGCTCCTGGGAAAAGATGGTTTGCTAGATTGCTGAAGGCCGAACCGCCGTGGACTGCTCAGCCGCCGGGCAATCAGGCCATCTTCTTGGCCTTTTCGAAGGCTTCGTCAATGGTGCCCACCATGTAGAACGCCTGTTCTGGCAGGTGATCGCACTCGCCACCCACAATCATCTTGAAACCACGGATGGTTTCCGACAGCGGAACGTACTTGCCAGGCGAGCCAGTGAACACTTCGGCCACATGGAACGGCTGCGACAGGAAACGCTGGATCTTGCGCGCGCGGGCAACAGCCAGCTTGTCTTCAGGAGCCAGTTCGTCCATGCCCAGAATGGCGATGATGTCGCGCAGTTCCTTGTAGCGCTGCAGCGTGCCCTGCACGGCACGTGCGGTCGTGTAGTGGTCTTCGCCCACGACGTTCGGGTCGAGCTGGCGGCTGGTGGAATCCAGAGGATCCACAGCAGGGTAGATACCCAGCGAGGCAATGTCACGCGAAAGCACCACGGTGGAATCCAAGTGGGCGAACGTTGTGGCAGGCGATGGATCGGTCAAGTCATCGGCAGGCACGTAAACGGCCTGGATGGAAGTGATCGAGCCCACCTTGGTCGAGGTAATGCGCTCTTGCAGACGGCCCATTTCTTCAGCCAACGTAGGCTGATAGCCCACGGCGGAAGGCATACGGCCCAGCAGAGCGGACACTTCAGTGCCGGCCAGCGTGTAGCGGTAGATGTTGTCCACGAAGAACAGCACGTCACGGCCTTCGTCACGGAACGACTCGGCGATGGTCAGGCCGGTCAGCGCAACGCGCAGACGGTTGCCTGGGGGCTCGTTCATCTGGCCGTACACCATGGCGACCTTGGACTCTTCGAGCTTCTCCAGGTTCACCACGCCGGAATCGGCCATTTCGTGATAAAAGTCGTTGCCCTCACGGGTACGCTCACCCACTCCAGCGAACACCGACAGACCGCTGTGGGCCTTGGCAATGTTATTGATGAGTTCCATCATGTTCACGGTCTTGCCCACGCCGGCGCCACCGAACAGACCCACCTTACCGCCCTTGGCGAACGGGCAGACCAAGTCGATCACTTTGATGCCGGTTTCCAGCAGCTCTTGCGAAGGCGAGAGTTCGTCGTACGCAGGGGCCTTGCGGTGGATGGATGCCGTCAGTTCCTGGCTGACAGGACCGCGCTCGTCGATGGGCGCGCCGAGCACGTCCATGATTCGACCCAGCGTCGCCTTGCCGACAGGCACCGTGATGGGGTTGCCTGTGTTGGACACCATGATGCCGCGGCGCAGGCCGTCGGACGATCCGAGCGCAATGGTACGCACGATGCCATCGCCCAGCTGCTGCTGAACTTCCAGCGTCAGAGCCGAGCCGTCCAGCTTCAGAGCGTCAAAAATCTTGGGCATCTGGTCGCGCGGGAACTCAACGTCCACCACAGCGCCGATACATTGAACAATCTTGCCTTGCACTTGAGCCATTTTTCGCTCCAATTTAGATGTTGGTTGAGCTGCTTAAACAGCAGCGGCGCCGGACACGATTTCCGAAAGTTCTTTCGTGATCGCTGCCTGGCGCGTCTTGTTGTAGACCAGCTTCAACTCGCCAATGACGCTGCCGGCGTTGTCGGTGGCGGCCTTCATGGCCACCATGCGTGCCGACTGCTCGGACGCCATGTTTTCCGCAACCGCCTGGTAGATCAGGGACTCGACATAGCGAACCAGCAACTCGTCGATGACGCTTTGCGCGTCAGGTTCGTAGATGTAGTCCCAGCCATGCTCCGTTTTTTCGGCCTGCATCTGCTCGGAGGACAGGGGCAGCAACTGCTCCACCACCGACTCCTGCTTCATGGTGTTGATGAACTTGGTGTAGCTCAGATACACCGCGTTGATCTTGCCTTCGGCATAAGCATCGAGCAGCACCTTCACCGGGCCGATGAGCTTGTCCAGATGGGGCGTGTCGCCAAGACCCGTCACATGCGACACCACCTTGGCGCCCACACGGTTCAGGAATCCCAAACCCTTATTGCCAATGGCCACAGCTTCGGTGGACACGCCAGCGCTCTGCAATTCACGCAACTTGGTGGTCACGGCACGCAACACGTTGGTGTTCATGCCGCCACACAGGCCCTTGTCGGTAGTGACCACGATCACGCCAGCCGCCTTGGCCTCGTTCACCTTCATGAACGGGTGAACGTACTCAGGATTCGCATGGCCGAGGTTGGCTGCAATGTTGCGGATCTTTTCGCTGTAGGGGCGAGCTGCCCGCATCCGTTCCTGCGCCTTGCGCATTTTGGATGCGGCCACCATTTCCATGGCTTTGGTGATCTTCTTGGTGTTTTCCACCGATTTGATCTTGCCGCGTATTTCCTTGCCTGCTGCCATGATGCCTCCTCGTCCGGTTTAAGCGAACGACTTCTTGAACGCGCCCACGGCAGCGGTCAATTCGGCCTCAGCGTCCTTGTCCATGGCGCGGTCCTTCTCCAGCTTGGCCAGCAGAGCGGCATGGCTGGTCTTGAGGAACTGGTGCAGGCCGTGCTCGAAGTCGAGCACCTTCTTGACGTCGATGTCGTCGAGGAAGCCCTTGTTCACAGCGAACAGCGTCGAAGCCATCAACGAGATAGGCAGAGGGCTGTACTGGGCTTGCTTGAGCAATTCCGTCACACGAGCGCCACGCTCCAGTTGCTTGCGGGTAGCTTCGTCCAGGTCGGAAGCAAACTGCGCAAAGGCAGCCAGCTCACGATACTGGGCCAAGTCGGTACGGATACCGCCGGACAGGTTCTTGATCAGCTTGGTCTGTGCTGCACCACCCACGCGGGACACCGAAATACCGGCATTGATAGCGGGACGGATACCGGCGTTGAACAGGCTGGTTTCCAGGAAGATCTGGCCGTCGGTGATAGAAATCACGTTGGTTGGCACGAAAGCGGACACGTCGCCAGCTTGCGTTTCAATGATCGGCAGCGCAGTCAGCGAGCCCGTCTTGCCCTTCACGGCACCCTTGGTGAAGGCTTCGACATAGTCGGCATTCACGCGGGCTGCACGCTCAAGCAGGCGGCTGTGCAGATAGAACACGTCGCCAGGGTAGGCTTCGCGGCCTGGTGGGCGACGCAGCAGCAGCGAAACCTGGCGATAGGCCACGGCTTGTTTGGACAGGTCGTCATACACGATCAGGGCGTCTTCGCCGCGGTCGCGGAAATACTCACCCATCGTGCAGCCCGAGTAGGCCGACACGTATTGCATGGCGGCGGATTCAGATGCCGAGGCAGCCACGACAATGGTGTATTCCATCGCGCCGGCTTGTTCCAGTGAGCGCACCACGTTCTTGATCGACGACGCCTTCTGACCGATGGCAACGTAGATGCAGGTGACGCCCTGGCCCTTCTGGGCGATGATGGCGTCGATAGCGACGGCAGTCTTGCCGGTCTGGCGGTCACCAATGATCAATTCGCGCTGACCACGGCCCACCGGCACCATGGAGTCAATCGACTTCAGGCCAGTTTGCAACGGCTGGTCCACCGATTTACGGGCAATCACGCCCGGAGCAACCTTTTCGATCACGTCGGTGAGCTTGGCGTTGATAGGACCCTTGCCGTCAATCGGCTGACCCAAGGCGTTCACCACGCGGCCAATCAGCTCAGGGCCAACCGGCACTTCCAGAATGCGGCCAGTGCACTTGACGGTGTCGCCTTCGGAGATGTGCTCGTACTCGCCCAGAATCACGGCGCCGACAGAGTCGCGCTCGAGGTTCAGAGCCAGACCGTAGGAAGGCTGACCGTCCTTGGTGGCGGGGAACTCCAGCATTTCGCCTTGCATCACGTCCGACAGGCCATGAACGCGCACGATACCGTCAGACACGGACACCACGGTGCCCTGGTTGCGGATGTCGCTGCTGGCGGCCAGCCCTTCGATGCGGCTCTTGATGAGTTCAGAAATTTCTGCGGGATTGAGTTGCATGACTCTTTCCTTCTTTCTTTGGTTCGCGAAGACCTCGCCGCATTACGCGGTGAGGACCGCTTTCATTTGTTCAAGACTGGCCTTGACCGAAGTGTCCAGCACCTCGTCACCCACCACTACGCGAATGCCACCGATCAGGGACTCGTCCTGCTGCACGGTGAGATTGAGCTTGCGGCCAAAGCGGTTTTCCAGCGCCGAGCCGACGTCTGCCAGTGCAGCGCCATCCATGGGAAAGGCGCTGTAGACCACGGCGTCCGAAGACCCATTGCGGCGATTGACAAGAGCACGAAACTGCTCAGCCACTTCGGGGAGCGCGTTGAGACGCCCGTTGTCGATGACTGTACGCAGGAAGTTTTTCGCCATTTCGGGCAGCGCAGACTGCGCTACACCCGTGAAGACGTCAAACACCTGGTCTGCCGTCACCTTGGGGTTGTCCGCCAGCTGGCGCAACTGTGGGTTGGCGGCAATCGCCGCCAGTTCGTCCACCCAGGCAGCGGTGCTGCCCAGATCGACGCCCGCACCCGCCGTGACGGCCTTGAACAAGGCATCGGCGTAAGGGCGTGCAATGGTGGCGAGTTCTGCCATATTGTCCCCTTACAGCTCGGTCTTCAGGCGGTTGAGCAGGTCGGCATGAACGCCAGCATTGACTTCCTTGCGGAGAATCTGCTCGGCACCCTTGACGGCCAGTGCTGCCACCTGCTCACGCAGGGATTCGCGGGCTTGCACCGTTTGCTGCTCGGCTTCAGCGCGGGCAGCAGCAACAATCTTGTTGCCTTCCTCGGTGGCGCGGGCCTTGGCCTCTTCCACGATGGCCTGGGCACGTCGGTCGGCGTCCGCAAGACGCGAGGCCGTTTCGTTGCGGGCCTGTGACAGCTCCTTTTCGACGCGCTGATTGGCAGCGGTCAATTCGGACTTGGCACGGTCGGCAGCGGCGAGGCCATCGGCGATTTTCTGGGCTCGTTCATCCAGCGCCTTTGCGATCGGAGGCCACACGAATTTCATCGTGAACCACACAAGGATCAGAAAGACAATGGCCTGAACGAACAGGGTCGCATTGATACTCACGGCAACACCTTTCTAGAGTGGCGTTGAACGGGAATTACTTGGGCAGGTTGGCCAAGAACGTCGAAGCGAAGGGGTTGGCGAATGCGAACAGCAGAGCGATAGCCACACCGATCAGGAAAGCCGCATCGATCAGACCAGCCAAGATGAACATCTTGGTTTGCAGTTCGTTGATCAGTTCAGGCTGACGTGCCGACGATTCGAGGAACTTGCCACCCATCAGTGCGATACCGATCGAAGCGCCGATGGCACCAAGACCAACGATCAGACCACAAGCCAGAGCGACGAGACCGAGAATGTTTTCCATGATGACTCCTGAGTTAAAAAAGAAAAGTTAAGGAAAGAAACAACGAAAGGGAAAGCTTAGTGGGCGTTGTGCGCCTGGCCCAGGTAGATCAGCGACAGCATCATGAAAATGAATGCTTGCAGCGTGATCACCAGAATATGGAACAGCGTCCAGATGGTGCCCGCGATCACATGACCCACAGGCAGCAGCACCCCAGACAGAGACAGCGCGGCTGCGCCACCCATCAATGCGATCAGCATGAAGACCAGTTCGCCGGCATACATGTTGCCGAACAACCGCATGCCGTGGGACACGGTATTGGCCACATATTCAATGATCTGCATCAGCACGTTGATCACACCGAGAATCAGGGCGAAGATCGGATTCTTGCTGGTACCAAAAGGAGCCGACACGAGTTCGTGCGCCCAACCGCCAGCACCCTTGATCTTGACGCTGTACCAGAAGCGCAGGATCAGAACAGCGAAAGCCAAACCAAGGGTCGTGGACAGATCGGCCGTCGGCACGACACGCAGGTAAGCATGACTCGGATCATGGCCAGCGGCGCCGTAGATCTGCGCCCAGAGGGCGGGCAGCGCATCCACCGGCAGCATGTCCATGAAGTTCATCAGGAAGATCCAGACAAACACGGTAAGGCCCAGCGGAGCGATGAACTTGCGGCTCTCAGCGTTGTGAATGTTGGCTTTCGCCTGATTGTCAACCATCTCCACCAGGATTTCCACGGCAGCCTGGAAGCGCCCCGGAACGCCGGAAGTTGCCTTGCGGGCAGCCGACCAGAGAATCAAAAGCGTGATGACGCCCAGAACGAGCCCCACAATGATGGAGTCGTAGTTGATGACGGTGAAGTCAACAATCTTGGTCTGGTTGACGTTCTGAAGATGCTGCAGGTGGTGAACGATGTATTCACTTGCAGTCGGAGCGTGCGCTTCTGCGGCCATCGGACAACTCTTCTCTATATCAATCGGTTTTTCGGACACCGGGCCGCACCAAAAGCGCCACCCAGTACGTTTTCATCGTGATCACCATGCCCACCACCAGGGCCAACCAACTCAACCCCGGCACCAGCCGAGGCGCCGCAGCCAGCAGCGCCACAGTCAACACGATCTTGGCAATTTCCCAACCAAAGAACCCCACCATGGCCGCCCGGGGATTGGCAGACGCCTTGTGGCGCAGCACGCCACGCGCAAACAAGGCAGCCGGAACCACCACCGCCAAAGCACCGTAGGCTGCAGACCAACCCATCGACGCCCGGCCCGTCAGAACCCAAGCCGCCAAAGCCACCACCACCCCGACCAGCACCTGACCCACCACAATCTTCCACACCGATACGGGAGGATTGCGACTGCGCCACTGCTCAGCCTCTTGGGCGGTCAGGGGCTTGAAGTCAGATTCTTCAGCCTCAGCTTCAGTGACAGGCGCGATTGTTTTCATGGATGAATGACGCCCGCGTTACAAGCTGGAACTTTTACAAAGCCTCTAATTATAAGTAAAAACCCGTGGCAAATAGCTAAGACCCGCAACGCGGATGCGAAAGTGGTGCGCGCGCCGCCCTGTTGTGGCTATCGACCAACGGCGCGCGGCACCACAATACACCTTTCTTGCACCCTTATCGAGCAAGGACATCGCTGTGAAGCATTGCCATTACTTGGCTTTGTCGCCCAATGGTAAAGCATCTGAAGCTATCAAAATAGAAGCACTCATCCATGATTTCTCCTACACCGCCCCCAGCCAACGGCGCTGCACCATCCACCGATGATCCCCGCAAGGATTCTCTGATCGAATACCCATCCCGGTTTCCCATCAAGGTCATGGGCGCCAAAGTGGATGGTTTTGTGCATGCAGTGACCGAGTTGGCGCACCGCTTCGACCCCACTTTCGATGCCGCCACCATTGAACTGCGCGACAGCCGTGCGGGCAATTATCTCGGCGTCACCATCACCATCACCGCCACCAGCCGGGAGCAGCTTGATGACCTGTACCGCGCGCTGTCAGCACACCCCCTGGTGAAAGTGGTGCTCTAAGACATGGCCATCGACCTCTGCGTGCTGGGCCGGGTGGACTATGCCGCCACCGCGCAGGCCATGCAGGACTACACGGCGACCCGCACGCCGGAGAGCCGTGATTTGCTCTGGATTTGCGAGCACGATGCGCTTTACACACAAGGGATAGCGGGCAAATCAGATCACATTCTTCGCCCCGGCAACATTCCGGTGGTTGCCACCAACCGGGGCGGGCAGGTCACTTTTCATGGCCCCGGTCAGGTGGTGGCTTACCCGCTGATTGACCTGCAGCGCGCGGGCTATTTCGTCAAGGAATACGTCTATCGCATTGAAGAGGCGGTGATCCGCACACTGGCGCACTTTGGTGTCACGGGCCACCGCGTGGCTGGTGCCCCCGGCATCTATGTGCGCCTGGATGACCCGCACAGCCACGCGCTGCTGCCCCAGCGGCCACAAAAGCGCGTCGGCGCCGCTGCTCCAGTGCCCGAATTTGACGGGCTGGGGAAGATTGCCGCTTTGGGCATCAAGGTCAGCCGGCACTGCACCTACCATGGTGTGGCGCTCAATATCGCCATGGACCTTGAACCCTTTGCGCGCATCAACCCTTGCGGTTACGCAGGTTTGCAAACCGTGGACCTTTCTACAATCGGGGTCCACACCACCTGGGAAGAAGCCGCGCAGGTGCTGGGCCAGCAGCTCAGCATCCGGTTGGCGCCCTGAACTCCGCCTACAGCCATGAGCACCCCTGAAGTCGTCCGCGAAGCGCAATCCACCGAAGCCTACAACCCGCTGGCCAAGCAAAAAGCCGCAGCCAAGCTGTCGCGCATTCCCATCAAGGTGGAGCATGGTGAGATGCTCAAGAAGCCCGACTGGATTCGGGTGAAGGCAGGCAGCCCGACCACGCGCTTTTACGAGATCAAAGAGATTCTGCGCGAGCACAAGCTGCACACGGTGTGCGAAGAGGCCTCCTGCCCCAACATCGGCGAGTGCTTTGGCAAGGGCACGGCCACCTTCATGATCATGGGTGACAAGTGCACGCGCCGCTGCCCGTTCTGCGACGTAGGGCATGGCCGCCCCGACCCGCTGGACAAGGATGAGCCGCTGAACCTGGCACGCACCATTGCCGCGCTCAAGCTCAAGTACGTGGTGATCACCAGCGTGGACCGCGACGACCTGCGCGACGGCGGCAGCGGCCACTTCGTGGAATGCATCCAGCGCATTCGCGAACTCTCGCCCAGCACGCAGATCGAGATCCTCACGCCCGACTTCCGCGGCCGCGATGACCGCGCGCTGGAGATCCTCAAGGCTGCGCCGCCCGATGTGATGAACCACAACCTGGAAACCGCGCCGCGCCTGTACAAGGAAGCACGCCCGGGCTCGGATTACCAGTTCAGCCTGAATTTGCTGAAAAAGTTCAAGGCCCTGCACCCCAACGTGCCCACCAAGAGCGGCATCATGGTGGGTCTGGGCGAGACGGACGAAGAGATCTTGCAGGTGATGCGCGACATGCGTGCGCACAACATCGACATGCTGACCATCGGCCAGTATCTGGCCCCCAGCAACAGCCACTTGCCCGTACGCCGCTACGTGCACCCCGAAACCTTCAAGATGTTCGAGGCCGAAGCCTACAAGCTGGGCTTCAGCCATGCCGCTGTGGGCGCCATGGTGCGCAGCAGCTATCACGCCGACCAGCAGGCCCACGCCGCCGGCGTGTAAGCCCTTGATCGGAGCGCAGCCCCGAACAGGCTTGCGCTTCCAACGCTGCGACGAGATGCCACATCTGCTCCGCCTATAGTCGGCGCCATGCAAGCCAATCTCTACGCCTTGGGCGCCATCGCCCTGTGGGCCTCGCTCGCCTCGCTCGGCGTTTCGCTCACGCACATTCCGCCGTTCCTGCTCACGGGCATCGCCCTCATCATCGGCAGTGTGCCCGCATGGCCTTTTGTTCTGCGCGATCCCTATCAATGGCGCATTCCAGCGCGCACGCTGGCGCTGGGCGTGTATGGCCTGTTTGCTTACCACTTCCTGCTGTTTATCGCGCTGCGCCACGCGCCGCCCGTCGAGGCCAACCTGGTCAACTACCTGTGGCCACTGCTCATCGTGGTCCTGGCACCCGTGGTGTTGCCCGGCGTGGCGCTGCGCCTGCCCCACGTGCTGGCGGCCCTGCTGGGCTTTGGCGGCGCGGCCATTGCCATTGCAGGCGGGCGCGAATTAAGCGGCACGCTGGCCTGGGGCTACCTGCCCGCGCTGGCGGCGGCGTTCATCTGGGCCACCTACTCGCTGCTCACCAAACGTGTGGCGGCCTTCCCCACCACGGCCATTGGCCTGTTCGGACTGGTCTCGGGCGTGCTCTCGCTGCTGTGCCATGTGGTGCTGGAACCGGCCGCTTCGCTACAGGCGCGCGATTGGGCGCTGCTGGCCGTGCTGGGCCTGGGCCCGCTGGGCGCATCGTTCTTTCTTTGGGACAAGGCGCTCAAGCTCGGGGATGCGCGGCACATCGGCATCCTGAGCTACATCACGCCGCTGGCCTCTACCGCTCTGCTGCTGCTGGTGAGCGGCCGCCCGTTCAGCTGGAGCATTGCCATCTCCACGGCAATGATCATCAGCGCCGCCGTGTTGGGCATGCGGGCCCGGTAGAAAATTTGGCCAAAAAGGTCTCTAGCGCTTATGGATAAAGCGCAAGCAGCTATTATTTATATAGCATGTCAGGCCACAGCCAATGCAGCGGTCACTTCCCCCGCCAGCACTTGCTGTGCCCACGGGGCCAGCTTGCGGATGTCGGCCCGCAAGATCTCTTGCTTCACGGCCAGGATCTGCGCCGGGTGCATCGAAAAACTGCGCAGGCCCAGCCCCAGCAACAGGCGCGTCATGGTCACATCGCCCGCTGTTTCGCCGCACACGCACACGCTCTTGCCCTGCGCCTGACCCTCGACGATCACGTCGGCCACCAAGCGCAGCACAGCGGGGTGCAAGGGGTCGTACAGATGGGCCACGGCTTCGTCGGCGCGGTCGATGGCGAGGGTGTACTGGATGAGGTCGTTGGTACCGATGGACAAAAAATCGAAATGCTTGAGAAAGCTGCGCACCATCAGGGCGGCTGCTGGCACCTCGATCATGGCGCCCAGCTCGACCGGGCCATAGGGCACGCCCCGGGCGTCGAGTTCGGCACGCGCCAACGCCGCCTGGGCCAGCGTCTGCTCGATTTCGTGCAGATGCGCCAGCATCGGGAACAGCAACTTCACCTTGCCGTAGGCGGCTGCGCGCAGCACCGCGCGCAGCTGGTTACGGAACATGGACGGATCGGCCAGGCTCCAGCGAATGGCCCGCAAACCAAGGGCGGGATTGAGGTGCGTGTCCTTGTGGCCCTTGTCCAGTGGTTTGTCGGCGCCCACGTCAATGGTGCGAATGGTGACCGGCAGGCCCTGCATGCCGTCGATGGCTTCGCAATACGCCCGGTATTGCTCGTCTTCACCGGGCAGGTTGCCATTTTTGCCCATGAAGAGGAATTCGCTGCGGAACAGACCTACGCCCACGGCGCCCGCGCGCACGGCGGCAGCCGCATCGCCGGGCTGCTCGATGTTGGCCAGCAGCTCGACCTTGTGGCCATCCAGCGTGACTGCAGGCGTGTGGCGCAGGCGCGAGAGGCGCTCGCGCTCCAGCTCGGTCTGGCGCTGGCGAAACCCGTATTCGGCCAGAACGATGGGCGAGGGGTCCACGATCATTACCCCGGCATCGCCGTCGATGATGACCCAGTCGTCCTGGCGCACCAGCTGGCTGGCCGCACGCGCGCCCACCACGGCCGGGATGTCCATGCTGCGCGCCACGATGGCAGTGTGCGAGGTTTTTCCGCCCACGTCGGTCACAAACCCGGCGAACACGCTCTGCTTGAACTGCAGCATGTCGGCCGGTGACAGGTCGTGCGCCACCAACACCAGGGGCACATCCACGGTGTCATCAAGCAGCAAATCTTGCTGGGTCTTGCGGCGCGGGCTGCTGGCAGGTGGCGCCACGGGGCTGGCCACGCCCTTCATGTAGCGCAGGATGCGCTCGACCACCTGCTCCAGGTCGGCCTTGCGCTCGCGCAGGTATTCGTCTTCCATCTCGTCGAACTGGCGCGCGATCAGCTCGAACTGCGTGGTCAGGGCCCACTCGGCGTTGTACAGGCGCTCGGAAATCCAGTGCTTGACCCCGCTGGTGAGCATCTCGTCCTGTAGCAGCATCAGGTGCACATCCAGCAGCGCGGTCAGTTCGGGCGGCGCATCGGGCGGCATCTCGGCCTGCAGGCGCTGCAATTCATCGGCCACCGCGTTGCGCCCCTGGCGCACCCGCTCGATTTCAGCCGCCACCTGCTCGGGCTGGATGAAATAGTGCGCCACATCCACGCGGCTGGAAGCCACCAACACGGCCCGGCCGATGGCGATGCCCCGGGCAACCGCAAGTCCGTGGACGGAAAACGTCATCGAAGATCCTTCTCTGGCAACAGTTCAATCACCGCGTCGGCCCCCGCGCACCGGCGGGCACCAGACACGCGCCCGGTGCGCTCACGGGCACGCCTGTCATTCGCCCTCGCCGAACTTGTCGGCGATCAGCGCGAGCAGCGCATCCATGGCCTCTTGCTCGCGCTCACCGATGGTCTCGATTTCCACCTCGGTGCCCATGCCGGCGGCCAGCATCATCACGCCCATGATGCTCTTGGCATTGATGCGGCGATCTCCCCGGCTCATGAAAACATCGCACGGAAAACTGCCCGCCAGCTTGGTCAGCTTGGCAGACGCGCGGGCATGCAGGCCCAGCTTATTGTTGATGGTCGTGTGGGTCTTGATCATGGGAGTTTCGTCGAGTCTGGTTCTGCGGCGCCGCAATGGCCACCTGCATCACACCCTGGGTGCCGCCGACGACAGCGCGGGACACCACGGCGTCCAGGGGCTCTGCCCTGTAGCTCACGGCACGCAGCAGCATCGGCAGGTTCACACCCGCCACCAGGCGCGAGCCCACGCCGTCCACCAGCCGCTGGGCGATGTTGCAGGGCGTGGCGCCAAAAAGGTCGGTCAGCACCAGCGTGGAATGCGTGCCCATTTGCTGCAGCAGGCCGCGCGCCTGCGCAAGGCTGTCTTCTGGTGCGGCGTGGGGTTGCACATCCAGCGCCGCAACGCTGTCGCCACAGTCAGAAAACACGTGCAAAGCACATTCGCGCAAGGCATGTGCCAGCGGGGCGTGGGCAATGATGAGAATGCTGGTGCTCATGGTGTGATCGTTTGCCTCGCATTATGGCGGCCTGCAACGGCGCCACGGCAGACAAACCGATAGCGGCGCCCCGGGGCAACAGGTTCAATGAAGGGTCAGACCGGCAAAAAAGGCGTCGGCCACGTCAGGCCGGGGCTTGGCGGTGTACACCACGGCGTGGTAGAGCCGCACCTGGGGGCCCATCGCGCGCGCAAACCACACCCCCTGCACCGTGACGGCGGCGCCGTCCGCGCGCTGCCCCTGCGCCACCAGGCGCGCCGCCGACGGCAGTGGCAGCGTGCCCGGTGGCGCAAATGCCTGCTCGGACAGCACGGTGGCCGCGCCCACACGCGCCAGCGCCGCCGCCCGCCAGTGCGCCAGCGCAGTGTCGGCGCGGGCCGGGTCAGGCAACGCGGCGTGCGAGATGGCAAAGGTGGCGTTATCGGCTTCGCAGCCCGCCATGGCCAGCTCCACCGGCAAACCGGCCATTTCCACGGTGCGCACGGCATGGTCGGGCTTGCACGGCAGGGTGGCAGTGAGTGCGGCGCCGTCAAGCGCCACGCTGCGCCAGTTCAGGGCGGGGCTGCATGCCGCCAGCATCAGGGCGGCCACCCAGGGCAATGTCCGTTTCATGGCTTGATTATCAGCAGCGGCGTGCGTTCGTGCAGTGCGACACACTGGGCGAACGAACTTTCATGGCTGCCTGAGGTCAATCCAACCTGGTCACACAGGGCAGCAGGCGTAGGCAAGAAGTCCTGCACAATGCAGCGTTGGGCGTGGCCCATAGCTTTTGGATGAGGATGTCATGGGTATCAAGCATTGGGCGGTGGGTGCCGCATTGGTGGCTTTTGCGGGCGTGGGGGCGTTTGTGTATCTGGACGCCGGGCGTTCGGTCGCACCGGAATCCACGTTTGTATTGCTGGACGGCTCAAGCCAAACCACCGCCGATCTGCGTGGCAAAGTCACGCTGGTGAATTTCTGGGCCACCAGCTGTACTACCTGCGTAGCCGAGATGCCCGAAATCATCGCCACCCACAACAAATACCACGCCAAGGGTTTTGACACTCTGGCCGTGGCCATGAGTTATGACCCGCCGAGCTACGTGGTGAACTTTGCCGAATCGCGCAAGCTGCCTTTCAAGGTCGCGCTCGACAATACCGGTGCTGTGGCCAAGGCCTGGGGTGACGTGCGCCTCACGCCGTCAACTTTCATCGTGAACAAGCGTGGCGAAATCGTCAAAAGCTTTGTCGGCGCCCCCAACTTTCCGGAACTGCACCGGCTGATTGAAAAACTCCTGGCAGAAAGCTGATCGGACAGCTTGCCCGCGGTTGCACCAAAGGCCTGCATCTCGGAACCAGCCCTTTTCGGTGGTGATGGCCTGCACTCAAATTGCTCTGCAATGCCACGGTGTGTTCGCGGTCGCTGTGTTCGACCGCGAGGGCGCTGTCGTTGCGGAGAACGTTGTGCAGCGTGCAGACCATCATTCCTCCCTGCCGCTACACTGTCTTTTTGACTTCGCCAGCTTGCGTTGTGGATAAGTTACCCGTCACTCTGCTGAACCCGTCCCTGCCGCACGAAATGGACATGGTGCGCGCCATCTTCCGGGAATACGCCGAAAGCCTCGGAATCGACCTGTGCTTCCAGGATTTTGAGAACGAACTCGCGCAGTTGCCTGGCGAGTACGCTGCGCCACGCGGCCACTTGCTGCTGGCCGAGGTGGATGGTGCCATCGCCGGTTGCTGCGCTTTGCGCCCACTGGACACAGCCGATTACCCCAATGCCGCAGAAATGAAACGCCTGTATGTGCGCAAGGCGTTTCGCGGCTTTGGCCTGGGCCGCCAACTGGCCGAAGCGGCGCTCGACGCGGCACGGGCAAAGGGCTACGCCTGCGTGCTGCTCGATACGCTAGACGAAATGGAATCCGCACGGGCCCTGTATGCAGACTTCGGCTTCGTCGAAATCCCACCCTACTATCACAACCCCATTCCCGGGGCGCACTATCTCAAGGCGGATATTATTTAGGCCAAATTGAGCGCCAGCCCTTTTACAAAAAGCGCTAGCAGCTATTTATTTAATAGCAAATCAAGCTTTGGCCTGCGCCAGCAATGTGTCGGCATCGCTGACGGCGAATTGCCCTGGCGCTTCCACATTGAGCGTGACGACCTTGCCATCGCGCACCAGCATCGAGTAGCGGTTGCTGCGCAGCCCCATGCCCTTGCCATGAAGATCCAGCGTCAGGCCCGTGGCTTTGGCAAAGGCGGCATCGCCGTCGGCCAGCATGCGCACCTTGTCGCAGGACTTCTGGTCACGCGCCCATGCGCCCATCACAAATGCATCATTCACGCTCACACACCAGATCTCATCGACACCCGCGGCACGGAACTCGGCAGCCTTGGCCACGTAGCCGGGGACATGTTTGGCTGAGCAGGTGGGAGTGAACGCACCGGGCAATGCAAACAGCGCAATGGTTTTCCCTGCGGTGGCCTTGTCTACCGGCACGGGGTTCGGCCCGATGCTGCAGCCTTCGCCCTCGACTTCCGAGTATTCCATCAGGGTGGTGGCGGGCAGTGTGTCACCGACTTTGATCATGTTCATCTCCGAGAGGCTGGGGGAGTCCGCCGGGGTGCACATTGCATCCCACAAAGCAAAACGACCCACATTGTGGGTCGTTTTGAAGGTCCTTGCAGGCTTACGCCATTAGGGCTTAGAGCAGGCCGGCCTTTTGCACCAGACGGGTAGCAACCCAGTTCTTGGTCTTGGAGAGCGGACGGCTCTCGGTGATTTCGATCGTATCGCCCAGCTTGTACTCGCCATTTTCATCATGGGCGTGGTACTTGCTCGACTTACCGACGATCTTGCCGTAGAGCTCGTGCTTCACACGGCGCTCCACGAGCACCGTTACGGTCTTTTGACGCTTGTCGCTGACCACCTTGCCAACCAAGGTGCGCTTGAGGGATTTTTTAGGTTCCGTCATAGGGGCTCCTTACTTGGCGGCTTGCTTTTCAGCAAGAATGGTCTTGGCGCGAGCGATGTCGCGGCGGGTGGTACGCAACGTGTTGGTGTTACCCAGCTGTTGCGTAGCCTTCTGCATGCGCAGACCGAAATGGGCTTTTTGCAAGGCCTTGATTTCGGTTTCGATGCCGGCGACGTCTTTTTGGCGCAGTTCAGTAGCTTTCATTGCATGTTCTCCTGAATTACGAGCCAATCAGGCGGCTGACAAACGTGGTGCGCAGCGGCAGCTTGGCGGCAGCCAGGCGGAACGCTTCGCGGGCCAGTTCTTCAGGCACGCCCACGATTTCAAAAACGATCTTGCCGGGCTGGATTTCAGCCACGTAATACTCGGGGTTGCCCTTACCGTTACCCATACGCACTTCTGCGGGCTTGGTAGAGATTGGCTTGTCCGGGAACACGCGGATCCAGATACGGCCGCCACGCTTGACGTGACGGGAAATCGCACGGCGTGCAGCTTCGATCTGGCGGGCCGTCAGACGGCCACGATCGGTGCACTTCAGACCGAAATCACCGAACGCAACGGAGGCTCCCCGAGTTGCGACACCAGTGTTCCGGCCCTTTTGCTCCTTGCGGTATTTGCGGCGAGCGGGTTGCAGCATCTTTATTCTCCTTTGCCGTCCGCTGCTGTAGCGGGCGCGTCAACTTTACGAACGCGCTTAACGGCGGTTGCGTCGGCGCCACCGGCACCAACGGGCTTGTCGCTGCCATCGGCAGGGGCGCTGTTGGCGCCCACGGGACGACGTGGACCACCACGGCCAGCACCTGGACGATCGCCACCTGGGCGGCCATCACGGCGTGGGCCACGTGGGCGACGCTCTTCTTCCGGACGTGGGGTTTCCACGGCTGGCAGATCATTGCGACCCAGGGTGTCACCCTTATAGACCCAGACCTTGACGCCGATCACACCATAGGTGGTCTTGGCTTCCGAGGTACCGTAGTCAATATCGGCACGCAGTGTGTGAAGTGGCACGCGGCCTTCACGGTACCACTCGCAACGAGCGATTTCGATACCGTTCAGACGACCGGACGACATGATCTTGATGCCCTGGGCACCCAGACGCATGGCGTTCTGCATGGCACGCTTCATGGCGCGACGGAACATGATGCGCTTTTCGAGCTGCTGCGTGATGCTGTCGGCGATCAGCTTGGCATCGATTTCGGGCTTGCGCACTTCTTCGATGTTCACTGCAACCGGCACGCCCAGGCGAGCCGCAAGTTCCTTCTTGAGGTTCTCGATGTCTTCACCCTTCTTGCCGATCACCACGCCCGGACGTGCCGAGTAAATGGTGATGCGGGCGTTCTTGGCAGGACGCTCGATCAGGATGCGCGACACAGCGGCGTTCTTCAACTTGGCCTTCAGGTACTCACGCACCTTGATGTCTTCGGCCAGCATGCCCGCGAAATCACGGTTGCTGGCGTACCAACGGCTGGACCAGTTGCGGCTGACCGCAAGGCGGAAGCCGGTAGGATGGATTTTCTGTCCCATAGTCTTCCTTGGCCTCAGTTGCCAACCGTCACGTACACATGGCACGTGGGTTTGCTGATGCGGTTGCCGCGGCCTTTGGCGCGCGCGGTGAAGCGCTTGAGCGTGGTGCCTTGTTCGACGTAGATGGTCTTGACCTTCAGTTCGTCGATGTCAGCGCCATCGTTGTGTTCTGCGTTGGCGATAGCCGATTCCAGAACCTTCTTGACGATTCCCGCAGCTTTTTTCTGCGTGAAAGTCAGGATGTTCAGGGCCTGGTCCACCTTCTTGCCGCGGATCAGATCAGCGACCAGACGGCCTTTGTCGACCGACAGACGGACGCCCCGGAGGACTGCACGTGTTTCAGACATGGTCGTTCCTTATTTCTTCTGGACTTTTTTGTCCGCGGGGTGACCCTTGAAGGTGCGCGTCAGGGCGAATTCGCCCAGCTTGTGGCCCACCATCTGGTCGGTGACGTAGACAGGTACGTGCTGCTTGCCGTTGTGCACGGCAATGGTCAGACCGATGAACTCGGGCAGGACCATGGAGCGACGCGACCAGGTCTTCACTGGTTTCTTATCCTTGGTGGCAATGGCTTTTTCGACCTTGGCCAGCAAGTGATGGTCAACAAATGGACCCTTTTTGAGAGAGCGAGTCATCTGTTACCCCTTACTTCTTGCGACGCGACACAATCATTACCTGTGTGCGCTTGTTGTTACGGGTGCGATAACCCTTGGTCAGATTGCCCCAAGGATCGACTGCATGGCGGCCTTCGCCGGTGCGGCCTTCGCCACCACCGTGAGGGTGATCCACCGGGTTCATGGCAACGCCACGAACCGTAGGACGAATACCCATCCAGCGCTTCACACCGGCCTTGCCGAGTTGGCGCAGGCTGTGCTCTTCGTTGGCCACTTCGCCAATGGTGGCGCGGCATTCGATATGAATCTTGCGGACTTCACCGGAACGCATACGCACCTGGGCGTAAATACCTTCACGTGCCAGCAAGGTTGCCGAAGCACCTGCCGAGCGAGCGATTTGCGCACCGGCACCGGGCTTGAGCTCGATGCAGTGAATGGTCGAACCCACGGGGATGTTGCGGATCGGCAGCGTGTTGCCTGCGCGGATCGGGGCTTCCGAACCGCTCATCAGCGTTGCGCCGGCTTCCAGACCACGCGGAGCGATGATGTAGCGACGCTCGCCGTCGGCATAGCACACCAGAGCGATGTGCGCCGTACGGTTTGGGTCGTACTCGATGCGCTCAACCTTGGCAGCAATGCCGTCCTTGTTGCGCTTGAAGTCCACCACGCGGTAGTGGTGCTTGTGACCACCGCCCTTGTGGCGGGTGGTGATGTGACCGTTGTTGTTACGACCGGCTTTCTGGAATTGTGGTTCCAGCAATGGGGCGTACGCCTCACCCTTGTACAGGTGGTCACGTGTAACCTTCACCACAGCACGTTGGCCGGGCGAGGTGGGTTTCATTTTTACGACAGCCATGATTACGCAGCCTCCCCGGACAGGTTCAGCTCTTGACCTGGTTGCAGCGTGACATAGGCCTTGCGAACATTGTCGCGGCGACCCACGGTCTTGCCAAAACGCTTGGTCTTGCCTTTGGTGTTTACCACAGAGACGCCCTTGACCTCGACCTTGAACATCAATTCCACAGCGGCCTTGATTTCTGGCTTGGTTGCGTTCTGCAGCACCTTGAACGTCACAGCATTGGACTTCTCGGCAACCATGGTGGCCTTTTCAGACACGATGGGAGCGACCAGCACCTGCATCAGACGACCTTCGTCAAACTTGAGTGTGCTCATGCGAACATCTCCTTGAGTTTGTCGATTGCACCCTTGGTGACGAGCACTTTCTTGAAACGCACCAGCGACACGGGGTCGGCATAACGTGGCTCAACGACGAGCACGTTCACCAAATTGCGCGAGGCCAGGTACAGGTTTTCATCCACTTCGTCGGCAATCACCATCACCGATTGCAGATTCATTGCCTTGAACTTGTCGGCCAGGACCTTGGTCTTGGGCGAATCAAGCTTCAGGGAATCGACCACAGCCAGACGGCCTTCACGGGCGAGCTGCGACAGGATCGCAGACATACCGGCGCGGTACATCTTCTTGTTGATCTTTTGCGTGAAGTTTTCGTCAGGCATGTTCGGGAAAATCCGACCGCCTCCGCGCCACAGAGGCGAGGAAGTCATACCTGCACGTGCGTTACCCGTACCCTTTTGCTTGAAAGGCTTCTTGGTCGAGTGACGGACTTGCTCGCGATCCTTCTGAGCGCGAGTGCCTTGGCGTGCGTTGGCCTGATAGGCCACCACGATCTGGTGCACCAGATCTTCGTTGTATTCACGACCGAACACGGTTTCAGGCGCCTCGAATTTCGAAGCGGCTTGGCCTTGGTCATTCAGGAGTTCGAGCTGCATTAGTTCGCTCCTTTGGATTTGGCCTTGACCGCTGGGCGCACCGTCACGAACCCACCCTTGGAGCCCGGAATAGCGCCCTTGATCAAGAGCAGTTGACGCGCTTCATCGATGCGGATCACATCGAGGTTTTGCGTGGTCTTGGTGACATCACCGAGGTGACCCGTCATGCGCTTGCCGGGGAACACGCGACCTGGGTCTTGTGCCATACCGATCGAGCCAGGCACATTGTGCGAACGGCTGTTACCGTGCGACGCGCGCTGCGAGGCCATGTTGTGGCGCTTGATGGTGCCGGCATAGCCCTTACCGATGGAGGTGCCTTGCACGTCGACCTTTTGGCCCACAGCAAACACATCGGTCACAGGCACAGCTGCACCGGCGGCGTACTTGCCAGCAGTATCAGCAGTAACGCGGAATTCCTGGATGATTTCACCGGCTTCCACACCTGCCTTGGCAAGGTGACCGGCTTCTGGCTTGGTCACGCGCGAAGCTTTGCGCGAACCGAACGTGACCTGCAGGGCCACGTAGCCATCGTTCTCTTGGGTTTTGATCTGGGTTACGCGGTTGTTGGACACATCCACCACCGTGACAGGCACTGCGTCCCCGTCATCGGTGAACAGACGCATCATGCCCACCTTGCGACCCAGCAACCCCAGGGAGTTGCTCAGACTCATTTGTTTCTCCAAAACTTCCACCGCCACAACTTCAATTGGCTGCGGCGTTTGCACTCGCGTGCATGAAAGGCGGTTGATAAAACCTCGCCCACTCAGCGTCGTTGTTACGGCGCAAATTAGGCGAAGCCCTAAAGTATAACGCGAACTGCTTTTTCAAGCAAGTTCGCGTTATAGGGACACGGCACCGCTGGCAAGCCAGCAGCGCCGATGCCATTTACTGCAGCTTGATTTCGACGTCCACGCCAGCGGGCAGGTCGAGCTTCATCAGGGCGTCCACCGTCTTGTCGGTGGGATCCACGATGTCCATCAGACGCTGGTGGGTGCGGATCTCGAGCTGGTCACGGCTGGTCTTGTTGACGTGCGGCGAGCGCAGAATGTCGAAACGCTTCATGCGCGTTGGCAGGGGCACGGGGCCCTTGACAATGGCGCCGGTGCGCTTGGCGGTGTCAACGATCTCGGCAGCGGACTGGTCGATCAGCTTGTAGTCAAACGCCTTCAGGCGGATGCGGATTTTTTGCTTGGACATGGCAAGTTCCTTGTTCTGCTTAAAAATTAAGCAATGATCTTGGCCACGACGCCAGCGCCCACGGTACGGCCACCTTCGCGGATAGCGAAGCGCAGACCTTCTTCCATGGCGATGGGGTTGATCAACTTCACAGTGATCGACACGTTGTCGCCAGGCATGACCATTTCCTTGTCGGCTGGCAGCTCGATGGCGCCAGTCACGTCGGTCGTGCGGAAGTAGA
>QLTU01000035.1 GCA_003268905.1 Acidovorax defluvii | reverse complement strand
CCAGGTGCGGGGGTAGTCCTGTCCGGGAGTGGGCGCTAATATCTGGGTTTCCATCCAGTTATTCTGGCATTGCTGGAGCTAAATGGATACCCCTTATGCTTAAACAGTTTTTTAACCTCAAGGAATTGCAGTGTCGCTGAGTTCAATCGAAATTTGTGCAGGTGCAGGCGGTCAAGCGCTAGGCCTTGAACAAGCCGGGTTTGAACACGTCAGTCTGGTCGAGATCGAGCCCCCTGCCTGCGAAACCCTACGGTTCAATCGCCCGCAGTGGCATGTCACCCAAGGTGATGTGCGCCACTACCAGGCAGATCGTTGGCGCGGCATTGAGTTGTTGGCGGGGGGAGTTCCGTGCCCCCCATTCTCCAAAGCGGGGAAACAGCTCGGAATCGACGATGAACGCGATCTCTTCCCAGAGGCCATCCGCTTGGTGTCGGAGTGCATGCCTGAAGCGGTGATGCTGGAAAACGTGCGGGGCTTGTTGGATGCGGTGTTTGACGACTACCGTGAAAACATCGTTAAAAGCTTACAAAAACTGGGGTACACCGCTGAATGGCGCTTGCTACACGCAAGTGACTTTGGCGTACCGCAATTGCGTCCGCGGGTTGTGTTTGTAGCGCTAAAGAAAGATGCCGCAGCCTACTTCAACTGGCCCGAAGCTCATGCACAACGCCCCCCCACAGTGGGAGACGCACTGGTGGATCTGATGCAAGCCGATGGATGGCGCGGTGCAGAACAATGGCAAAAGCAGGCATGCGAAATTGCTCCAACCCTTGTGGGTGGCAGCAAAAAACATGGTGGCCCTGACCTCGGCCCCACACGTGCCAAAAAAGCCTGGGCTGCACTTGGCGTTGACGGCATGGGGATTGCGAATGCGGCCCCGGATCCCGACTTCATCGGTATGCCTCGCTTGACGGTTCGAATGGCCGCACGTATCCAAGGCTTCCCGGACCACTGGCAATTCAGCGGGAAAAAAACAGCGGCCTACCGGCAAATCGGCAATGCCTTTCCGCCCCCAGTCGCCTTCGCAGTCGGCGAGAAAATTCGCAGCGCGCTCAACGCAGCGGCCAAACCCAAACTCAAAAGAGCCTGACCCATGCAAGACAAACCCGCCCGGGGCGGTGCCCGAGGCAAACTACGCGCCCATTTCCTCGCGAATCTGGGGCGTGTGATGGACTCGGACGAACTGCGCGCTGTGGCTGACAACCAATCAGAATGGGCTCGCGGGGTGCGTGAGCTTCGCACCGAAGAGGGCTACCTGATCCTGACGCACAACGACCGCAGCGAGCTCAAACCCGGACAGTACCTGCTCGAATCCGCCAAGCCACAACCTGCGTTCGCACGCGCCATTTCAAAAGAAACACGCGCTTTTGTGCTGGACCGCAATGGTTTCACTTGTCAGATGTGCGGAGCCGTAGCGGGGGAACCCCACCCCTACGACACCACCCGCAAAACGCGCCTGCACCTCGGGCATGTCATCGACAAAAGCATGGGTGGTACCGATGACGCAGCTAATTTGCGCGCCATTTGCTCGGTCTGCAACCAAGGCGCATCCAATGCCACCTTGACCCGCCCCGATCTGCAGAAGATTCTGGTACAGGTTCGCCGCGCCACCGCAGCAGACCAGCTTGAAGTGCTCAAGTGGCTCATGACCAAGTTTCCGCAACAGGCGAAATCACATTTGCTGACGAAGCCATGAACACGCGAAAGAAGCCTGACGTGCAAGCGCCTGTTTTTGGAACATAAACTCGCGCCCGTCATGCGGTCGTCGAAGATGATCCTATGCAATAGCGAAGATGCCTCGTCTGGGAGCAAAGCACATCCCATAGCCCCCGCACAGTTCGCACCCCAAAAACAAAACCGCCGCAGGGCGCAAACCCTGCGGCGGTCTGTTTGAACCGGGGCCCGAAGGCCCGGGCCGCCAACCAGATCAGCCCTGCTGAGCGTTCTGCAGCGCGGCAATGCGCTCTTCAATTGGCGGGTGGGTGCTGAACAGCTTGCCAATGCCACCGGCAATGCCCATGGCGGCCATGCTCTTGGGCAGCTCGGCGGGGTGCATGCCACCCAGGCGGGCCAGGGCGTTGATCATGGGCTGGCGGCGGCCCATGAGCTGGGAAGCGCCCGCATCGGCACGGAACTCGCGCTGGCGCGAGAACCACGCCACGATGATGGCGGCTGCAAAGCCCAGCACGATGTCGAGCACGACGGTGGTGATCATGTAACCGATTCCGGGGCCCGAGCTGTTTTCGTCGTTCTTGCGCAGGAAGCTGTCCACGGCGTAGCCGATCACGCGCGACAGGAACACCACAAAGGTGTTCATCACGCCCTGGATCAGCGTCATGGTGACCATGTCGCCATTGGCAATGTGGGCCACCTCATGGCCGATCACGGCCTCGACCTCGTCGCGCGTCATGCCCTGCAGCAGACCGGTGGACACTGCCACCAGCGCCGAGTTCTTGAACGCACCCGTGGCAAAGGCATTGGGGTCGCCTTCAAAAATGCCGACCTCGGGCATGCCGATGCCGGCCTTGTCGGCAAACTTGCGCACGGTCTCGACGATCCAGGCCTCATCCGCCGAGCCAGAGCCGTCGATGATCTGAACCTTGGCGCTCCACTTGGCCATGGGCTTGCTGATGAGCAGCGAGATGATGGCGCCGCCAAAGCCCATCACCAGCGCAAAGCCCAGCAAGGCGCCCAGGTTCAGGCCATTGGCCGTGAGGTACCGGTTGACGCCCAGCAAGCTGGCCACCACCCCCAGCACCGCAACGACGGCCAGGTTGGTCATCACAAATAAAAGAATCCGCTTCATGAGTTCTCCGTGGGGTAAACAACAACAAGTGTTTGATGGCTCAGATGGGGGCCGGAGGCGGCGCTTCAAGCACCTGCACCACCAGACGGCGGCACGGTACCGCGCTGCTTGCACGCCCCCGGGGCGCCCCTATGGCCGCGATTTCATCGCGCAATGGTAGGTCCAAACCAGCTCCAGGGCCTTATCACACAAGCCTTGACGGGAATTAGGTGTCAGCGCGCCGCGCGGGGCGGCCGAAAGACCTGCGCATCGCCATAAAAGCCCGGCACCTCGTTGGCTGGCCACCAGCCGGGCACCCCCAGCACCGGAAGCGGCGTGAAGGGTTTGGCGGCCCATGGCCCGGGCTGCACGGCCTGCGCCAGCCAGGCATCCAGGCTTGCTATTGAGTTTATAGCTACTGGCGCTTGATAGACGTGGGCTACCATGGGTTTTCGTGGTGAAACCAGTTTTTCGAGCAGGGCGTGCCCAAACAACACCAGTCGCGCCTCGCGCCACAGCGGGCGCAAATCGACAAAAAGCGCCTGCCAGTCCCGCGCGCGCAGCGCCGCCCACAGCGCAGGCGGAGCACTGAGCACCGCGCCGTTTTCGTCAAACACCGTGAGCGCGTCACGCAGCGGCCCGCGCACGGCCTGCACACCATCGGCGGCAATGGCCTGGGCCTGTAGCTGGTTCAGGCGGCGCTTGGTGTGCGGAAACTGCAGCCACACCAGGCCGTTGAAGAAATCGTGCAGGTTTTCGCGGGTGGGGACCTGGCGGGTGTCGAAGATGTACTGCTCGTAGGCGGTGCCATCGGGCAGGTCGGCCTGGGGGACAAAGTGAATGGGCGCCGTGGAGACGGCATTCAGTGCTTGCGCCACGGTCTTTCCTTCAAACAACTCGCGCTGAACACTCACACCCTGATCGCGGATGGCATCCAGCCACCGCACTTCCCAATCAAGCTGTCGAAACATTTGCTGATTTTTGGAGGTTCTTTCCCTTGGCTTGGCGGATGTCACGCACAAACATCCGCGTCGTCACTCGCTTGATCTCAAAAAGCTGTGTCGCCTCGAACAAGGTCCCCAGCTTTTCGTATCCATAGTTGCGAGGGTCGAACGACGCCTGATTGGCGATGTGGTTGCCCACCCTTCCTAAGAGCGCCCAGCCATCTTCTTCTGCCACCGCTTGCACCGCTCCGCGTAATAGGCTCACGAGTCGGGTGTCCATCTTGAGTCTTGGCGTGGGCATGGGCTGGAGCACATTCGAATCCCCCGCCACTATGTCCGCCATCACGGCAGATACTTGACTCCCAATTACATCGAGTGGCGCGCTCGAATCCGTGCCGATGTTCTCCACAAATAGAAAGGTCGAGCATGCTCTCTGAAAGGGTTCAGGAGCCTTTTTCTGACCAAACCCGATGACGACCGCCCCCTTTGACTTCAGATGCATAACAAGAGGTGTGAAATCAGCGTCCGACGAGACTAACCCGAAAGCGTGGGGCTTGTCGGTATACAACAACTCCATTGCATCAATCACCATCGCCATATCGCTGGCGTTCTTACCCTTTGAATAATCAAACTGCTGCATAGGGCGAATAGCAAATTCATGCAACCGCTCTTCCCAAGCTTTCAGCTCAGGCTTCTTCCAATTCCCATACGCCCTACGAACGTTGATGACGCCATGTTTCGAAAGCTCGTCAAGAATTGCCTGAATCTTTATCGCTGGCGCGTTGTCTGCGTCAATCAGTAGCGCAATGCGGAAATCAACAGACGGCCCCCCACTCATATGAGCCGCCACGGCAACGCTTCACCCGAGCGCAGGGGCTTGAGCTCGGCTTCGCCAAACGCAAAGCTGTCAGGCGGCGTCCACGATTCGCGGCGCAGGGTGATGGTGCCGGTGTTGCGCGGCAGGGCGTAGAAGTCGGGGCCATGAAAGCTGGCAAAGCCTTCAAGCTTGTCGAGCGCCCCTGCGTTGTCAAACGCCTCGGCATACATCTCGATGGCGGCGTGGGCCGTGTAGCAGCCTGCGCAGCCGGTGGCGTGTTCCTTGAGGTGCGCGGGATGCGGCGCGCTGTCGGTGCCCAGAAAGAACTTGGCGTTGCCGCTGGTGGCAGCCTGCACCAGGGCCACGCGGTGCGTTTCGCGCTTGAGCACGGGCAGGCAGTAGTAGTGCGGACGGATGCCCCCGGTAAAGATGGCGTTGCGGTTGTAAAGCAGGTGGTGCGCCGTGATGGTGGCAGCCGTAAAGCCGTCGGCCTCGCGCACGTAGTCGGCCGCATCCTTGGTGGTGATGTGCTCGAAGACGATTTTGAGTTCGGGGAAATCGCGGCGCAGCGGGATGAGCTGCTGCTCGATGAACGCAGCCTCGCGGTCGAACAGGTCGATGTCGCTGCTGGTGACCTCGCCATGCACCAAAAGCAGCATGCCGGCTTTCTGCATGGCTTCGAGGGTGGGGTAGGTCTTGCGCAGGTCGGTCACGCCAGCGTCGCTGTTGGTGGTGGCACCGGCGGGGTAGAGCTTGGCGGCGACGACGCCCGCAGCCTTGGCGCGCCCGATTTCTTCAGGCGGCAGGTTGTCGGTGAGATACAGCGTCATCAGCGGCTCAAACTGCACACCGGCTGGCACGGCGGCCAGTATGCGGGCCTTGTAGTCCAGCGCCTGCTGCGCCGTGGTCACGGGCGGGCGCAGGTTGGGCATGATGATCGCGCGGCCGAACTGGGCGGCCGTGTGCGGCACGACGGTGTGCAGGGGCGCGCCGTCGCGCACATGCAGGTGCCAGTCGTCGGGGCGGGTGAGGGTAAGGGTGTCTGGGGCGGCAGTCATGGGCGCCATTCTCCCATCACTCCCCGGCCGCAGGGCATTCGCCATCGGCGCCCGGCTGGCGAGCACCGATGGGTTATACGGGGTCGAAGCCGGCCAGATCCAGCGCTTCGCGCAGCGAATCAAGGGCGTCGCGCACAAGGAAGGTTTCTGCATCGTCACTGGAACATGCCCGGATGCCCTCATGGCTGATGTTCTTGACGAAGCGCGCCAGCGCCTGTGCGTTTTCGGGGGTGAGTTCGGCGGTGATGACCACGGGTTGTTTCATTTTTGATATCTCGTTCAGACCATACTGGCCGCACCGGAAGATTCCGGCCCCAGGGATCTTACCGACTGAAAGAGGACCCGCCCTTCCCTCGGCGCAGCCCGACACCCCGCCCAAAAACACCAACGGCACCCGCAGGTGCCACCGTGCAGTGCAATGTGCTCAGTGCTGGAGGATCTTGTTGAGGAAATCCTTGGTGCGGGGCTGGCGTGCGTCGGGGTTGTTGAAGAACTCCTCTTTCGAGCAGTCTTCCAGAATGCGGCCGCCCACATCCATGAAGATCACGCGGTTGCTCACCTTGCGGGCAAAGCCCATTTCGTGGGTCACGCACATCATGGTCATGCCCTCGTTGGCCAGGCCCACCATTACGTCGAGCACTTCGCCCACCATTTCGGGGTCGAGCGCCGAGGTGGGCTCGTCGAACAGCATCACGATAGGGTCCATGCTCAGAGCGCGCGCAATGGCCACGCGCTGCTGCTGGCCGCCCGAGAGCTGGCCGGGGAACTTGTCCTTGTGGGCGATCAGGCCCACGCGCTCCAGCATCTTGAGGCCACGCTTCTTGGCGTCGTCGGCGTTGCGACCCAGCACCTTGATCTGCGCAATAGTGAGGTTGTCCGTCACCGACAGGTGCGGAAACAGCTCGAAGTGCTGAAACACCATGCCCACGCGGCTGCGCAGTTTGGGCAGGTCGGTCTTGGGGTCGTGCACGGCAATGCCATCCACATAGATCTCGCCCTTCTGAAAGGGCTCCAGTGCATTGATGGTTTTGATCAGCGTGGACTTGCCCGAGCCCGAAGGACCGCACACCACCACCACCTCGCCTTTCTGGATGGTGGTGGAGCAATCGGTCAGCACCTGCACGGGGCCATACCACTTGGAAACATTTTTGAGTTCAATCATTTTTCACTCCAACTCGTATCAGTTGCCCATCGCACTGCGCTGGCCATGGACGCGACCCAGACTGCGGGACGGCCAGCAAGGGCCGCCCCGCAGCAAAGGCAGTCGTCCCCCTTCAAGGGGGAAGGCGCGCAGCGCCTCAGGGGGTGGGTATCTCATCGAATGATGGCGATCTTCTGGTGCAGGCGCTTGACCGCCCAGGACAGCGCGTAGCACATCACAAAGTACAGCACGGCCGCCGCCAGATAGGCCTCGATAGGGCGGCCAAAGTTCTTGCCGGCCACTTCAAAGCCTTTGAGCATGTCGTAGGCACCAATGGCATAGACCAGCGAGGTGTCCTGAAACAGGATGATGGTCTGCGTGAGCAGCACCGGCAGCATGTTGCGAAACGCCTGCGGCAACACCACCAGCTTCATGTTCTGGCTGTAGGTCATGCCCAGCGCCTGGCCGGCATACACCTGCCCCCTCGGTACCGACTGAATGCCTGCCCGCATGATTTCGCTGAAATATGCGGCCTCAAAGGCGATGAAGGTGATCACTGCGGACACCTCGGCACCGATGGGCCGGCCGATGATGGCCGGCACAAGCAGAAAGAACCAAAGAATCACCATGACCAGCGGAATGCTGCGCATGCCGTTGACGTAGATGGTGGCGGGCACATCCAGCCACTTCTTGCCCGACAGGCGCATGAGCGCCAGCACCGTGCCGAAGATCACACCGCCAATGGTGGCCACCAGCGTGAGCATGAGGCTGAAGTACAGCCCCTTGAGCACGAAGTTGGAGATCAAGTCCCAGTTGTAGAACGAAAAATCAAGGCTGAGGTTCATGTCAGTGCCCTCCCGATCCACCGGCCACGATCAGGCCCGGTACGCGCGCGCGCTTCTCGATGAAGGCCATGATGCGGTTGATGGCGAAGGCCGAGACGATGTAGCAAGCCGTGACGGCCAGGTACACCTCGATGCCGCGAGAGGTTTCTTCCTGCGCCTGCATGGCGAACATGGTGAGCTCGGCCACCGACACGGCAAACGCCACGGACGAGTTCTTGAAGATGTTCATCGTCTCGCTGGTCAGCGGCGGAATGATGATGCGAAACGCCATGGGCAGCAGCACATAGCGGTAGGTCTGAAACGTGGTGAAGCCCATGGCCAGGCCTGCGTAGCGCTGACCGCGCGGCAGTGCCTGTATGCCCGAGCGCACCTGTTCGGCAATGCGCGCCGAGGTAAAAAACCCCAGCGCCAGCACCACCAGCACAAAGCCCGGCACGGCCTTCATGGCCGGAAACATGGTGGGCACGACGTGGTACCACAGAAAAATCTGCACCAGCAGCGGAATGTTGCGAAACAACTCCACCCAGGCATTGCCCAGCCGCACCACGACCGGCCGATCCTGCAGCGTTCGCAGGGTGCCGATGAACGACCCCAAAACCAGCGCCAGCAGCAGCGCCAGCACCGATACCGACACCGTCCAGCCCCAGGCCGACAGCATCCAATCCAGATAAGTGATGTCGCCGCCTTTGCCAAAGCAGCCCTGCACCACCTGCCGCTCCAGTGTGTCTTCGCAGAACACCTGCCAATCCCAGCTCATAGGATCGTTCCTTCTTCAAACGGAGGGTGTTGGGCCCCGCCAGAGGCGCCCAACAAAAAAGCCCCTTCAAACCCGCGGTTCGAAGGGGCGGTTCAATCCTGGGGATTACTTCTTGGCGTAGTCTTCCATGGGCTTGTCGTTGGGGTTGGCCCATGCGGCCTTGGTGGCGTCAGACAGTGGCAGACCGATCTTGGTGTTGGTCGGGGGCACAGGCTGCATGAACCACTTGTCATACAGCTTGGCCAGCGAGCCGTCGGCGATCTGGCGCTTGATGGAGTCGTCCACGGCCTTCTTGAAGGCGGGGTCGTCCTTGCGCAGCATGCAGGCGATGGGCTCGACACTCAGAACCTCGCCCACGATCTTGAAGTCGGCCGGGTTCTTGGACTTGGAGATGTTGGCGGCCAGGATGGAGCCGTCCATCACAAAAGCATCGGCACGACCGGTTTCCAGCAGCAGGAAGCTGTCGGCATGGTCCTTGCCATAGACTTCCTTGAAGTCGATGCCACCGGCGCGCTCGTTCTTGCGCAGCGTCTGCACCGAGGTGGTGCCCGTGGTGGTGGCCACACTCTTGCCGTTCAGGTCCTTGATGGAGGCGATGCCCGAATTGGCCTTGACGACCATGCGCACTTCTTCCACATAGGTGGTCACCGCAAAGGCCACATCTTTCTGGCGCGTGGCGTTGTTGGTGGTGGAGCCGCACTCCAGGTCCACCGTGCCGTTGGTCACCAGCGGAATGCGGTTTTGCGACGTGACGGGCTGATACTTGGTTTCCAGCGCGGCCAGGCCCAACTGCTTGCGGATGTCGGAGATGATGTGCTCGGCCATCTCGGTGTGAAAGCCCACATACTTGCCGTTGCCCAGCGTGTAGGAAAGGCCCGAGGATTCACGCACGCCCAGCGTGACGCTGCCCGAGGACTTGATCTTGGCCAGCGTATCGCCAGCCTGCGCAAACGCGCTGCCTGCCGCGAGGGTGACCACGGCCATTGCGAAAATGTGCTTTTTCATTTCTATCTCCTTGTGTCATTTCAAAAAGGTTTCTGAAGACTTGCGTCTACCCGCATTGTGAGCGGGCCACACAGTCCAGAACAGGGGGTTTACCTGCCGTACCGGTTGGCAGAAAACCCCGCCACAGTGGGTAACCAGAAGTCGCGCAACAGACAACCGACCAGCAGATTCAGCGCGGTTGGGCTGAACGCAATGGGCATGAAACCACTTGCCGTGGGATGCCTTCAACAAGACCAGTCCATTGAATGCATGGGCTTGAAGATTGCAATCTTTGTGCCACCAAACTTCCAACGTAACGCATTCAACCCAGTCCGGCCCAACCTGGGCGCCGAATGCGCGAACAACTGTATGAATAGTTTATATCCGCATTCACCTTGGGCATCAGCCCAAACCCTGCAAATACGCCCACAAAGCTTGCGCCGTGCCTTTGGGGGCCTCTTTTGCGCTGGGTTTTTCACGGTAGGCGCGCACATCCATCACGATCTGCAAGCCCGTGTGGTCCGGGGGTTCCGCGCTTACCAGCTTGCGCGCGCGCACGTCTTTTTTAACGGCGCTGTGCGGAAGAAACGCCACGCCATGGCCTTCCAGTGCCATGGCCTTGAGGCCTTCGGCCATGTCGGTTTCATAGACCCGCTCCAGGTGGATGGCGGTGCCCGATTCTTTGAGGATGAGCTCGGTCATGCGCCCCAGATAGGCACCTGGCGCATAGCCCAGATACGGCAGCGGCTGGCCGACACGGCCGGGCAGGCGAAACAGGGGTTGCCCGTCGGCGTCGGCCTTGCTGTAGGGCGACAGCACCTCCTGCCCCAGGCTCACCATTTCGTAGCGGTCGGCATCCAGCTGAAAAGGCTGCGAAGAGTGGTGGTAGGCAATCATCAGGTCGCAGCCCCCTTCCACCAGGCGCATCACCGCATCGTGCACATTCAACGCAATGAGGCGACTTTTGAAGGGGCCGAATTTCTCGTGCAGGCTCGAAACCCACGCCGGAAAGAAAGTGAACGCCAGCGTGTGCGGAACCGCGAACTCGATCATGTCCTTGCCGGCGCTGGTGTGCGTGCGCAGCATGGCACGCGTGTTCTGCATGGCCTGCAGCATTTCCAGCGCCTGGTCGTACAACGTCTTGCCCGCCGGAGTCAGGCGCGTGGGATACGAGCTGCGGTCCACCAGATCGGTTCCGGCCCACGCCTCCAGCGCCTGGATGCGGCGCGAAAAAGCCGGTTGCGTTACATGCCTCAACTGGGCGGAGCGGCTAAAGCTGCGCGTCTCTGCCAGGCTGACAAAATCCTCAAGCCACTTGGTTTCCATCGCTGCATTATCCGCGCGCACCGATGGCACCGACAGCACTGCCCGAAGGTGTGCATGCATATCAACACACCCCATAATAGGTGGCCGCGCCCACAGCGCGCGCGCCGTCCAGGCCCCTGGTGCACAACACCGCCGGGCAGAGCGACAGCATTCGCCATGTTTGTTTCCCCGAGACTCTGCCCCCATGCCACCCTCCCCCCCTCCCGGGCCGACGGCTTCTGCCCCTGCGTCCCCGGCGCCTGAAGACAACGCCCCCCGCTCGCTGCGCATTGAAGACTGGCTCACGGTGATCGTGATGGCGGCGCTGGCCCTCATCACCTTCGCCAACGTGCTGGTGCGCTACTTCACCAATTCCTCGTTTGCCTGGACCGAAGAGATTTCGGTCTTTCTGATGATCGTGCTGGCGCTGGTGGCCGGCTCTGCCGCCGTGGCACGCGACCAGCACATCCGCATCGAGTACTTTGCCGAAGGCGGCTCTGATGCCCGCCGCAAGCTGCTGGCGCAATGTGGCGCGCTGCTGGTGGCCCTGCTGTTCGCCTTGATCGCCGTGCTCAGCGTGCGCATGGTGTGGGACGACTACCGCTTTGGCGAAACCTCGCCCGGCATCGGCCTGCCGCAGTGGTGGTATTCGATCTGGCTGCCCGTGATTTCAGCGCTGATCGCCGCGCGCGCCATCGGCCTGTTCGTCCGGCGCAGCCGCCAGGCACCGCCCGCAGACCACCACGGAGACTTCCAGGCATGATCGCCACCCTGCTGTTCGTGGCCTTTTTGGCCATGATGTTGATGGGCGTGCCCATCGGCGCCGCGCTCGGCCTGGCCGGTGCCGCCGCCATTGCGCTGGCCAATGCCGACAGCCAGTGGTTTGGCCTGCTGGCTGTGCCGCAGAACTTCTACGCTGGCCTGGGCAAATACCCGCTGCTGGCCATTCCCATGTTCGTGCTGGTGGGCTCGATTTTTGACCGCTCGGGCGTGGCGCTGCGCCTCGTCAACTTTGCCGTGGCGATGGTCGGCCGTGGCCCCGGCATGCTGCCACTGGTCGCCATTGCCGTGGCCATGTTCCTGGGCGGCATCTCGGGCTCGGGCCCCGCCAATGCGGCCGCCGTGGGTGGCGTGATGATTGCGGCCATGTCGCGCGCAGGCTACCCACCCTCCTTCTCCGCCAGCGTGGTGGGCGCAGCAGCGGCTACCGACATCCTGATCCCGCCGTCCGTCGCCTTCATCATCTACTCGGTGCTGGTGCCCGGTGCCTCGGTGCCTGCGCTGTTTGCGGCGGGCATGATCCCCGGCATCCTGGCCGGCTTTGCACTGATCGTTCCCGCCGTGTGGATGGCGCGACGGCACAAGATGGGCCATCTGGAAGCCACCATGCCGCGCCCACCGTTCTGGAAAAGCCTGCGCGAAGCCCTGTGGGGCCTGGCCGCGCCGGTGCTGATTCTGGGCGGCATGCGTGCGGGCTGGTTCACACCCACCGAGGCCGCCGTGGTGGCGGTTTTCTACGGCCTGTTTGTGGGCATGGTGATCCACCGCACGATCAAGGTGCGCGACCTGTTCCCCATCCTGCGTGAATCGGGCGAGCTGTCGGCGGTGATCCTCATTGTCGTGTCGCTTGCGGGTATCTTTGCCTATTCACTGTCCACCCTGGGCGTGATCGACCCCGTGGCCAAGGCCATCGTGAACTCGGGCCTGGGTGAATACGGGGTGCTGGCGCTGCTCATCGTGCTGCTCATCACCGTGGGCATGTTCCTCGATGGCATCTCGATCTTCCTGATCTTTGTGCCGCTGCTTTTGCCCATCATGCAGCACTACCACTGGGACCCTGTCTGGTTCGGCGTGATCCTCACGCTCAAGGTCGCGCTGGGCCAGTTCACCCCGCCCCTGGCCGTGAACCTGATGGTGTCGTGCCGCATCGCCGGCGTGCGCATGGAGTCCACCGTGCGCTGGGTCGGCTGGATGCTGCTGGCCATGTTCCTCGTCATGGTGCTGGTGATTGCCTTCCCGCCACTGGCCCTGTGGCTGCCCGCGCGCCTGGGCTACTGATTTCGCTGTGCAACCGTTGTCTACATTGAACTGAAGGAGACTGAAAAAATGAAACTGCGTACATTCCTCACCTCGGCCGTGGCCGCTGCAGCCGCCCTGGCTTTCACCGCCCCCGCCGCCCTGGCGCAAACCGCGTACAAGAGCGAATACCGCATGTCGCTGGTGCTGGGCACCGCCTTCCCCTGGGGCAAGGGCGGCGAGCTGTGGGCCAACAAAGTGCGCGAGCGCACCAATGGCCGCATCAACATCAAGCTGTATCCCGGCGTCTCGCTGATCCAGGGCGACCAGACGCGCGAATTCAGCGCACTGCGCCAAGGCGTGATCGACATGGCCGTGGGCTCCACCATCAACTGGTCGCCCCAGGTCAAGCAGCTCAACCTGTTCTCGCTGCCTTTCCTGTTCCCGGACTACGCTGCCGTGGATGCCGTGACACAGGGCGACGTGGGCAAGCAAATTTTCGCCACACTGGACAAGGCAGGCGTGGTGCCGCTGGCCTGGGGCGAAAACGGCTACCGCGAAATCTCCAACTCCAAGGTCGCGATCAAGTCGCCCGCCGACCTCAAGGGCCTGAAGATCCGCGTGGTGGGCTCGCCCCTGTTCCTGGACACTTTCACCGCCCTGGGCGCCAACCCCACGCAAATGAGCTGGGCCGACGCGCAGCCCGCATTCGCCAGCGGCGCGGTGGACGGCCAGGAGAACCCCATCGCCGTGTACCAGGCCGCCAAGCTGCACACCGTGGCCCAGAAGCACATCACCATGTGGGGCTACGTGAACGACCCGCTGGTGTTCGTGGTGAACAAAGACATCTGGAACAGCTGGACACCCGCCGACCGCGAGATCGTGAAGCAAGCCGCCATTGACGCCGGCAAGGAAGAAATCGCCATCGCCCGCAAAGGCATGGTCGAGGCGGACAAGCCGCTACTCAAGGAAATCGCTGCCAACGGCGTGACCGTGACCCAGCTGTCGGCCGCCGAGCGCGAAGCCTTCGTCAAGGCCACCCGCCCCGTGTACGACAAGTGGAAGAACCAGATCGGCGCCGATCTGGTCACCGCCGCTGAAAAGGCGATTGCTGCACGCAAGTAAGCGCTACGCTCCTAAAACCATAGCTTCTAGCGCTTGTACAGCAAGCGCTAGAAGCTTTTTTTATGCCCAAAAACCTGACCCTAACTGGGCAGAAGCCCGACCGACACAGCACAACCTACCGATTCAAAATTGGTAATACCAATATAGAAAAATAAAGCCGCAGAGACCATAAATCAGTATTAACCCTATCAGGCATAGCTCCCAGAAAGACCCAAAATCTCGCCAATTCGCACGGATAAGCATTTTTTGGTCATACCAATTTAGGCCAATGTCTACCTAAGAAAGCAAGGCGCCACCTGCCCCTTTCAGACAGGCCCGCAGCACAGGTCGCCCGCCGACCCGCAACGCGAGCCTCAGGAGACCACGCCGCTTGGTCGGCGCGTCCACTGCGGTGAAGAAAGCCATGGGCCCTGGGCCCCTGTCTGCGTTTCAATGTCTTTGTCTTCGTTATGCAAAACCTCTGGCAACAAAACTACGACCCGGCCGGGAACATCTGGCTGTCCGCGCTCGTAGCCCTCATTCCCATCGTCTTCTTCTTTCTGGCCCTGACCAAGCTGCGGCTCAAGGGCTACCAGGCAGGCACCGTCACGGTGCTGCTGGCCCTGGGCGTGGCGCTGCTGTTCTACCAAATGCCCGTGAGCGCAGCCCTGGCCTCGGCCGTGTATGGCTTCTTCTACGGCCTGTGGCCCATCGCCTGGATCATTGTGGCGGCCGTGTTTCTGTACAAGCTGTCGGTCAAGACCGGGCAGTTTGATGTGATCCGCAGCTCCATCCTGTCCGTCACGCACGACCAGCGCCTGCAACTCATCCTGGTGGGTTTCTGCTTTGGTGCGTTTCTGGAAGGGGCCGCAGGCTTTGGCGCCCCCGTCGCCATCACCGCCGCGCTGTTGGTGGGCCTGGGCTTCAAGCCGCTGTACGCCGCCGGCCTGTGCCTGATCGCCAACACCGCCCCCCGTGGCCTTTGGCGCCATGGGCATTCCGGTCATCGTGGCTGGGCAGGTGTCGGGCATTGACCCCTTCCTCATCGGGCAAATGGCCGGGCGCCAGTTGCCTTTCATGACCATCCTGGTGCTGTTCTGGATCATGGCGATCATGGACGGCTGGCGCGGCGTGAAGGAGACCTGGCCTGCCGTGCTGGTGGGCGGCGGCTCGTTCGCCGTGGTGCAGTTCCTCACCGCCAACTACATTGGCCCTGAGTTGCCCGACATCACCTCCGCCATCGTATCGCTGATTGCCCTGACGGCCTTCCTCAAGGTGTGGCAGCCCAAGCGCATCTTCCGTTTTGATACGGCAGAAAGCGCGACCAGCCAGACCACTGGCACGAAAGCACCCGCTGCAGCCAAGCCCCAAGCCGGTGCCACAGCGCCCCTTACCGCAGGCGCCATCCTCAAGGCCTGGTCGCCCTTCATCATCCTGACCGCGATGGTCACGCTGTGGAGCCTCAAGCCCTTCAAGGCGCTGTTCGCCGCAGGCGGCCCGCTGGCTTCCACCATCATCAGCATCCCCGTGCCCATGCTCGACAAGCTGGTTGCCAAGATGCCGCCGGTGGTTGCGCAGGCCACGCCTTACGGCGCGGTGTACACCTTCAACTGGCTGGCCGCCACTGGCACGGCTATCCTGATCGCCGCCGTGCTGACCATCGCCTTCGCCCGCTTCTCCCCCGCCAAGGCCTTGGCCACGCTGGGCGAGACGGTGCGCGAGCTGGTCATCCCCATCTACTCCATCGGTATGGTGCTGGCCTTTGCCTTCGTAGCCAACTACTCGGGACTGTCGGCCACGCTGGCCCTGGCGCTGGCCCACACGGGCCAGGCGTTTGTGTTCTTCTCGCCCTTCCTGGGCTGGATTGGCGTGTTCCTCACGGGCTCGGACACATCCGCCAACGCCTTGTTCGGCGCACTGCAGGCCACCACGGCCAACCAGCTCGGTCTGTCGCCCGTGCTCACCGTGGCGGCCAATACCACGGGCGGCGTCACCGGCAAGATGATTTCGCCCCAGTCCATCGCCATTGCCTGCGCGGCTGTGGGCCTGGCGGGCAAGGAATCGGACCTGTTCCGCTTCACCGTCAAGCACAGTCTGGTGTTCGCCGCCATCATCGGCATCATCTGCACGCTGCAGGCGTATGTGTTTCCATGGATGATTCCGGGTCATTGAAACCCTGAATCCGAGAGCCCCCATGCGCCTGGCCGATCACGTTGTCGAAAAACTGCTTGCCCTCGTGCAAGACCGCGGACTGCAGCCCGGACAGAAGCTGCCCGCCGAACGGCAACTGGCCGAGGAGCTGGGGGTCTCGCGCACCTCGGTGCGCGAAGCCATTCAGAAGCTCACCAGCCAGGGTGTGCTCTCGGCCCGGCGCGGCGATGGCACCTATGTGCAGCAGATCCACAAGCCCGCAGAGTGGCTGCAAGAAGCCATGGTGCCGCTGGCGGGCCTGATCGAATCCGACCCACACTACCGCTACGACGTGCTGGCGACGCGCCACGCACTCGAAACCAGCACCGCCTGGCTGGCCGCACAGCGCGCCACCGCGCAAGACAAAGCCCACATCCAGCGCTGCTTTGAAGTGATGCTGCAGCACCAGCAAAGCGGCCACGCCGAGCTGGCTGCACGCGCCGATGCGCAGTTCCACCTGGCCATTGCCGAAGCCTCGCACAACCTGGTGCTGGTGCAGGTGATGCAGAGCCTGTTCACCGTGGTGCTATCCACCGTGGAGCGCAACCGCCACGACATGTTCCGCCTGAGCGCGCCCATCACGCTGCAAGCCCTCACGGCGCAGCACCAGGCGCTGATGCAGGCCATCCTCGAAGGCGACCCGCAGCGCGCACGCGAATGCATTGGCGAGCACCTGGAGCATGTGCGCACCACCATCCAGCGCATGGACGAAGACCGCGCCCGGCGCGAACGTTCCACACGCCTTCCCCTTGATCTGGCCCCGACGCTGCTACCCGCAGCGCAGCCACCCACCAAGACATGAGAAAACCATCATGATCATCTCCTCCAGCGCCGACTACCGCGCAGCAGCGCAACAGTTTCTTCCCCCCTTCCTGTTTCACTACATCGACGGCGGCGCCTATGCCGAGCAAACGCTGCGCCGCAATGTGGACGACTTCGCCGCCGTGGCGCTGCGCCAGCGCGTGCTCAAGGACATGAGCCAGCTCGACACCAGCATCGAACTGTTTGGCGAAAAGCTCAGCATCCCCGTCGCCCTCTCGCCCGTGGGCCTGACGGGCATGTACCGCCGCCGCGGCGAGGTGCAGGCCGCGCGCGCGGCTGACAAACACGGCATTCCGTTCACCATGTCCACCGTGTCGGTCTGCCCCATTGAAGAAGTGGCGCCCAAAATCCAGCGCCCCATGTGGTTCCAGCTCTATGTGCTGAAAGACCGTGGCTTCATGCAAAACGCGCTGGAGCGCGCCCAGGCCGCAGGTTGCACCACCCTGGTGTTCACGGTGGACATGCCTGTGCCCGGCGCCCGCTACCGCGACGCGCATTCGGGCATGAGCGGCCCCAACGCCCCGCTGCGCCGCTACTGGCAGGCCATGACGCACCCCCGCTGGGCGGTGGACGTGGGCCTGCTGGGCCGCCCGCACGACCTGGGCAACATCTCGGCCTACCGCGGCAACCCCACAGGCCTGCAGGACTACATGGGTTACCTGAGCGCCAACTTCGACCCATCCATCTCCTGGAAAGACCTGGAGTGGATTCGCGCCTTCTGGAAGGGCCCCATGGTCATCAAGGGCATCCTGGACCCTGAAGACGCCAAGGACGCCGTGCGCTTCGGCGCGGACGGCATCATCGTCTCCAACCACGGCGGGCGCCAGCTCGACGGCGTGCTGTCGTCGGCCCGCGCCCTGCCCGCCATTGCCGACGCGGTGAAGGGCCAGATCAAGATCCTGGCCGACTCGGGCATCCGCAACGGGCTGGACGTGGTGCGCGCTATTGCCCTGGGCGCCGACTGCGCCATGATCGGCCGCGCCTACATCTACGCGCTGGCCGCTGCGGGTGAGGCAGGCGTCAAGCACCTGCTGGAGCTGCTGGAAAAAGAGATGCGCGTGGCCATGACGCTGACCAGCGTGGCACGAGTGGCGGACATCACGGGCGACCTGCTAGTGCGCGAAGCATGAGCAGCGCCCCCCAGTTTCCACGCGAAGCCCTGCTTGCACAGTTGCGCAACGCCGTGGGTGCTGCCCATGTCCTCACCGACGACCAGGCCACCCGGCGCTTTCGCAAAGGCCACCGCACGGGCGAAGGCCCGGTGCTGGCCGTCGTGCGCCCCGGCACGCTGCTGGAGCAATGGAAGGTGCTGCAGGCTGCTGTGGCGGCGGGCCGCATCGTCATCATGCAGGCCGCCAACACGGGCTTGACCGGTGGCTCCACCCCCGACGGTGCCAACTACGACCGCGAGATCGTGCTGGTGAACACACTGCGCATTACCGGTGTGCAGGTGATTGCCGGAGGCGACCAAGTGGTGTGCCTGCCCGGTGCCACGCTGGACAAGCTGGAGCAGACACTGGCCCCGCTGGGGCGTGAGCCCCATTCGGTCATCGGCTCGTCGTGCATTGGCGCGTCGGTGCTGGGCGGCATCTGCAACAACTCGGGCGGCGCGCTGGTGCGCCGGGGCCCGGCCTACACCGAGCTGGCGTTGTACGCCCGCGTGAAAGATGACGGCACGCTGGAGCTGGTGAACCACCTGGGCATCGCCCTGGGCGATACACCCGAAGAAATCCTGACCCGGCTGCAAAACGGCGACTACGCCGAGGCTGACGTTGAGCGCGACACAGGCCGCGCGGCCTCTGATGCCCGCTACGCCCAGGACGTGCGTGCTGTGGATGCCGACACCCCCGCCCGCTTCAATGCCAACCCGTCCCGCCTGTTCGAGGCCTCGGGCTCCGCAGGCAAGGTGTGCCTGTTTGCCGTGCGGCTGGACACCTTCCCCAAGGAGCCCAGCACGGTGTTCTACATCGGCAGCAACGTGCCCGATGACCTCACCGCGGTGCGCCGCCACCTGCTCACCGCCCTGCCCCGCCCGCCCATTGCCGGTGAATACATCCACCGCACGGCGTTCGACATTGGCGAAAAGTACGGCAAGGACACCTTCCTACTCATCGACCGCTTTGGCACGGCCCGCGTGCCCGCGGCCTTTGCGCTCAAAAGCCGGTTTGATGGGTTCTTTGAACGCCTGGGGATGCGCGGCTTTGTGGACCACGCCATCCAGGCCGTAACGCGCCTGCTGCCCAGCCACCTGCCCCGGCGCGTGCGCCAGTGGCGCGATCTGTACGAGCACCACCTGCTGGTGCGCGTATCGAACGACCAGGTGGAAGCCACACGCACCTTTCTGGCCGAGCACTTTGCGAACAGCACCCAGGGCGCCTGGTTCGAGTGCGATGCCGACGAGGGCCGCAAAGCCTTCCTGCACCGTTTTGCCATCGCAGGCGCCGCCATCCGCTACCGTGAGGTACACCGCCGCGAGGTCGAAGACATCGTGGCGCTGGACATTGCCCTGCGCCGCAACGACCGCGAATGGGTGGAGCAACTGCCGCAGGACGTGGAGCGCGATGTGGTGCACAAGCTCTACTACGGCCACTTCTTCTGCCATGTGTTCCACCAGGACTACATCGTGAAGAAGGGCGTGGACCCGCTGGCCATGGAGCACCGCATGTGGGAGCTGCTGGACGCGCGCCGCGCCGAATACCCCGCCGAGCACAACGTGGGCCACTTGTACGTAGCCAAGCCTGCGCTGGCGGGCTTCTACCAATCGCTGGATCCGACCAACACCTTCAACCCCGGCATCGGCCACACGCCGCGCGGGCGCAACTGGCAGGAGTGCAACCACGCCAGCAACAACTGGCCCAAGGGGTACTCCGAAAACGCCTGAGCGCGCGCTGCCCGGCTAGGGTCCATCGGCCGAAGCCGGGCCAGCGGGCGGCGCCGGGTGCTTGATGGCGTTCTTCACCAGCTTGCGCTCCACCGCGTCGCGCAAGTCCACGCCGGTGTGGTCGGCCAGCTGCAGCAGGTAGAGCAGCACATCGGCCATCTCTTCACCCACGCGTTCCTTCTGCGCGGGGTCGGCGGTGAGCTGTTGCGATTGCTCGGGCGTGAGCCACTGGAACAGCTCCTGCAGCTCGGCCGCCTCCACCATCAGCGCCATGGCCAGGTTCTTGGGCGTGTGGTACGGCTGCCATTGCCGGGCAGCGGCAAAGGCGCGCAGGCGTTGCTGCAGGTCGGCCACATCCAGCGTCATGCTGTACCCCTTGCGCAGTCAAAGCAAAGCAAGCCCAATACGCTATGTATTTGATAGCTACTGGCGATTATTTCATAAGCGCTAGAGGCCATTTTGATGCTCATAGCGGCGTCACAGGCGCTTCACCCGCCAGGTGGCGGCGAGCGTTTTCCATGAAGCGGTCCACCGAGTTCTGCACCGCCTCGGGCGACCAGCCCGCCACGTGGGGGGTGAGCACCACATTGTCCAGGTCCAGCAGCTCCGCCGGAGGCGCAGGCTCGCTCTCGTACACGTCCAGGCCCGCAGCCGCAAGGCGGCCTTCGCGCAGCGCAGCGGCCAGGGCGGCGGTGTCGATGACGCTGCCGCGTGCGATGTTGACCACCACACCACGTGGGCCCAGCGCGTTGAGCACGGCAGCGTTGACCAGATGCCGGGTAGCAGCGCCGCCGGGCGTAGCGATGACGAGAAAGTCTGCCCACTCGGCCAGCGCCGCCACATCGGCAAAGTAGCGGTAAGGCACATCGGTGCGAGCGCTGCGGTTGTGGTAGCCCACCTCCATCTCGAAGCCCAGCGCGCGCTGCGCAATCTTCTTGCCGATGGTGCCCAGGCCGATTAGCCCCAAGCGCTTGTGCGACACGTTGGGCGGCAGCGGCAGCGCAGTGCGCCACACACCGGCCCGCGTGGCCTTGTCCAGCGGCAGGATGCGGCGCTGCGCCGCAATCAGCAGGCCCCAGGTGTGGTCGGCCACGCAGTCGTCGTTGGTGCCCGCACCGGTGGCCACCACGATGCCACGCGCCTTGGCGTGGTCTACCGCCACGTTTTCATAACCAGCACCCAGCACGCAGATCAGCGTGAGGGCCGGCAGCGCGTCGATCTGCGCTGGCGACAGGCCAATGGCCCCAATGGTGAGCGCTACCCGCACGCGCGGGCCGTGTTCAGCAATCGCGGCCGCAGCCTGCGCTGCATCGGGCGCGTAGACCACTTCAAACACCTCGGCCATCTGGGCACGGTGTTCTTCCGAGAGAAAAGTGAGGGCAAGCAGGACAGGCTTCATACATCAAAACAGTTCATCAAAAACCAGCGCTGATGGCTGGAGGAAGTTACGAGCTTGCGCCCAATTGTCTAGGGCAAAGCGCATGAAACCGGCGCACGCGAGGCGAGAGACGCCGAGCAAGGGCCGCCCCGCAGCGAGGGCGTCGTCCCCTCAGGGGGAAGGCGCCGCAGGCGACTCAGGGGGGCTTTCCTTTTGCAAGGCCCACATGCTGGCGTAGCGGCCGCCCTGGGCCAGCAGCTGGGCGTGCGTGCCGCGTTCAATGATGCGGCCCGCGTCCATCACCAGAATCTCGTGCGCATCCACCACGGTGGAGAGGCGGTGTGCAATCAGCAGCGTGGTCTTGTTTTGCGCAGCGCTTTGCAGCTCGGCCTGGATGGCGCGTTCGTTGGCCGAATCCAGCGCGCTGGTGGCCTCGTCGAAGATGAGGATGGGTGGGTTCTTGAGCAGCGTGCGCGCGATGGCCACGCGCTGCTTTTCACCGCCAGAGAGCTTGAGCCCCCGCTCGCCCACCATGGTGTCGTAGCCCTTGGGTGTGGCGGCGATGAAATCGTGGATGCGCGCTGCGCGGGCCGCGTCCTCCACCTCGGCCTGGGTGGCGCCAGGGCGGCCGTAGGCAATGTTGTAGGCCACGGTGTCGTTGAACAGCACGGTGTCCTGCGGCACGATGCCGATCGCCTGGCGCAGGCTGGCCTGCGTCACGCTGCGGATTTCCTGCCCCGCCATGGTGATGCGGCCTTGCTGGATGTCGTAGAAGCGGAACAGCAACCGCGCCAGCGTGGACTTGCCCGAGCCCGAGGGGCCGACCACCGCCACGGTTTTGCCCGCCGGAATCTCGAAGCTGATGCCCTTGAGGATGGGTCGCGCCGGGTCGTAGGCAAATTGCACGTCTTCAAAGCGCACCGTGGGCTGGGCCAGTCCCACCAGCGGCTGCGCGCCGGGGGCATCGGCCACCTCGCGCTCGCGGTCCATGAGGGTGAACATCTTGTCCAGGTCGGTCAGGCTCTGCTTGATCTCGCGGTAAATCACACCCAGAAAGCTCAGCGGAATGTAGAGCTGGATCATGAAGGCGTTGACCATGACCAGGTCGCCCAGCGTCATGCGGCCATCGACAACGCCCTGCGTGGCGCGCCAGAGCATGGCCACCAGGCCCGTGGCAATGATGAGCTGCTGGCCCGTGTTGAGCAGCGAGAGCGAGCTTTGCGCCTTCAGGCGTGCGGCGCGCAGGCGCTGCAGGCTTTCGTCGTAGCGGCGGGCCTCGAAGCCTTCGTTGTTGAAATACTTGACGGTTTCGTAATTGAGCAGCGAATCCACCGCCTTGCTGTGCGCAGCCGAATCAAACTCGTTGGCCTCGCGACGAAACTTGGTGCGCCACTCGGTCAGCAGCACCGTGAAGGTGATGTAGCAGGCCAGCGCAGCCAGCGTGATCCAGGCAAACCAGGCGTCGAACTTGACCGCCAGCACCGTGAGCACCATGGCTACTTCGATCAGCGTGGCACCGATGTTGAACAGCGTGAAGGAGATCAGCGACTCGATGCCGCGCACGCCGCGCTCGATGTCACGCGTCATGCCGCCCGTCTGGCGCTCCAGGTGAAAGCGCAGGGAGAGGGCATGCAGGTGCTCGAAGGTCTGCAAGGCAATCGAGCGCGCCGCGCCCTGCGTGGCCTTGGAAAACACCAGTTCGCGCAGTTCGGTGAACAGCGAGGTGGACAGGCGCAAAAGCCCATAGGCCAGCAGCAGCCCGGCCGGCACAACCAGCACGGCAACGGGGTCGCCGGGCTTGATCGTCATGGCATCGACCAGGTTTTTGAGCAGCACCGGCACGCCCACGTTGGCAACCTTGGCGCCCACCATGAACACGATGGCCAGCACAACGCGCCACTTGTATTGCCACAAATAGGGCAGAAGGCGGGAAAGCGTGGCCCAGTCAGAGCGCTTTTGCGCGGGATTGGTGGCAGAGGGGGGAGGAGAAGGCTCGCCGTAGTGGCGCATGAAGGACAATTCCGATAGTTGTTTTACCGAGATTGTGCCTATGACCGACTTGCCCGTCCTTGCCGCGCCCGCGTTGCCCTCCAGCAATGAACTGGTTCTGAAGGTCATACCCATGCCTGCCGACAGCAACGCCAACGGCGACATCTTCGGCGGCTGGGTGATGGCGCAGGTCGATCTGGCCGGTTCGGTGCTGCCCGCGCGCTACATCAAGGGCCGCATGGCCACCGTTGCCGTGAACGAGTTCATCTTCAAGCAACCGGTGCGGGTGGGGGACATCCTGTCGTTCTTCGCCGCCGTCACGCGCATTGGCCGCACCTCCATCACGGTGGAAGTCGAGGTGTATGCCGAACGGTTCTCGGACCAGGGCAAATACCTGAAAGTGACCGAAGCGCGCCTGACCTATGTGGCCATCGACGCCGATGGCCGGCCGCGCCCGGTGCCGGTGCATTCCTGAAGACCCGACGACCGGGCCGATGGCCCAATTGGCACGCCTCTTCGGGGCATGCCCCGTGAGACGAAACGGTGCGGCTCAGGCCAGCGCCACCGCAGGCACCGGCACCTCAACGGACCGCGCTGCGGCCGCCGGGCGGGCACTGGCGCTGGTACCCACGCCCACCGCGATTTCGCCCGACAGCTGGCCGCCCTCTTCCACCACCAGCTTGCCATAGCGGATTTTCCCGCTGACCCGGCCGGTGCCAAAGATCACCAGCTTGTCGCGCACGGTGAGCGTGCCATTGAATTCACCACGGATTTCGGCGATGTCGATGTCGGCCGAACCACGAAACGCGCCCTGCTCGGCAATCTGGATGACCCGCGAGTCCATGGTGGCTTCCACCGTGCCTTCCACCACCAGGGTGTCGCAATCGGTGATCTCGACCCCCTTGAGCTTGATGTTGGGGCCCACAGTGAGCTTGCTGCCACTGTTTTCTGCTGGTGCCTTGGCCGCTGCTGCGGTCGCAGTGGCGGCGCTGGTGCTGGCGCTAGTGGGGGCCACACTGTTCACACTGCTGCTGGGGGTGACCGTTGTGTGGCGGGGCTGAAAAGTTTCGGGTTCGCGTTTGCCAAAAAAAGGGTTCTGCACGGCCATCGGATCTCCTTGAAAAGAAGGGATCGTAGGAGCGCAGGGGCATTTCAACCTGCCGTCTCACGCAAGTTCGGTAACCAAATCGTTCGATGGTTGCATGCACTTGCACCACTTGCATGGGCACACCCGCTGCGGCCGGTTCAGGACACGATGTAGGCTGCGGCGCCCGCCGACATGAGCACGCCGTCGGGCCCGAAAAACTCCATGCGCGTGGTGGCCACGCGCGAGCCCAGGCGCAGCACCTCGGCGCGCAGCTCGAAATGGCTGCCAATGCCAGGCCGCAGATAGTCCACGCGCAAGTCGATGGTGCCCAGCCGGGCAAAGCGGTGCAGGCGCTGCTCGGGCGTCTCGTCCATGTGGCGCGCGCCAATGGCAGCCATCACGGCCAGACCGCCCATGGCATCGAGCCCCGCGCTGATCACACCACCATGAATGCGGTTGTAGGCATAGTGCCCCACCAGCTCGGGCTTCATGTCGATGCGGGCCACCACACGCTCGGGCGCCAGGCTCACCACCTTCAGGCCCAGCACATGGTTGAAAACAATCTTTTCCTCAAAGATGGTTTTCACTCCGGCAATGAACTCCGGCTCAAACTCGACGGGCGGTATCACGGTTTTTGTCATGGGGTCCTTGGGGCAGCAGGTGCGCGGGGCTTGGCGCCCTCATGCACAATGCTACCTTATTAATAGCTATAAACCAATGCGCAATAAGCGCTTGACGCTATTTTCAGGTTCTCTTCTATTTCGGGTGGCGTACAACATTCCCCACTGAGTCCATGGTCAGGCCCTTGCTTTTAGCAGAGGATTGCCCGGCAGGTGGGTAAG
>QLTU01000034.1 GCA_003268905.1 Acidovorax defluvii | reverse complement strand
CTCCTGGCGCGCGTAGGCCAACGCCTCCGTCACCCAGCGAGAAACCTCTTGGGTGGTATCGACAATAGCAATCGGCTTGTAGCCATCAAAGGTGCGTGCCCTTGACTCCACCGCATGAGCGGGCGTGGGCAACCCTATTGCCTCGGCAAACTCGAATGCCGCATTCAGGCCGCCGCCCTCCCCAAGAAGGCCCGCCAGCTGAAAATTTGCCTCATCGATGGCAAAAGGGGCGATGCGGGCCGCCGCCGCAAGCACCTTTTCGAGAGCGGGCAACTTGATCGGGGCCTCTTGCAGGGCATCAAGCATGTCGCTGCACATCTGGCGCACCCTTTCTCGGGTCACGCCAAACTCATCGCCAACCTGCTGCAGCGTGCGCCCCTCTACCCCCGCGTACCGAGACATGAAAATGGCCACCCACCTCGCCTGACGCTCCGAACTCCAGTGCCCCCGCTTCTGCCGCCTGCTCGCGAGAGCGTGGGCCACCTGCTCAATCTCAGCCATCCATGTGGCGCGATCTGCCGCCAAAAGACGGTCACAAATCTCGATGACACGCAAAGGAATCTCGTCGCCCGCGTCCAGCCATTTTTTCAGCCACGAATCGATGGTGGTTTCGTCCTGGCGGGGGAACCGCAGATCGTCGTGCTCCAGCGCTCCGACCCACTCCGAATCAAGGGTGGCCATCACCCGCTGTCGCCACTCATCGCTCACACGCGAACGGGACAGCATCCCATCGGGCACCAGAGCTTTCTGGCCGCTCGTGGCCAGCGCCGTCGCGGCAGGCGTCCAGTAAAGCGCCTCCAATCTGGCCAAAACACCCAACACATCCGAAACTGGCAGATGAAGACGATCCTTCACCTCACGCAAACTCAGCTCAGGAAATCCCTCTCGCGAGACCGCCGCGACCAAGCCCGTCATGCGGACAAGCTCCGAGCTGTTCATGGCTGTAAACCATTCATCGTGCAGCTTGACACCCACTTTGGAGTCCCAGAGCGCATCAAACCGGGCTCGCATGCGCTTGATGAACAGATCGCGGACCTCCCTGCAGGTGTGCTCCGCAGGGAGGGGCCCCGTCCATGCCAGCAAATCCCGGTTTGTCACCGAGCCAATGCCCGCCTCCAAGGGGCTGACCACCTGGGATACGGCAAAACTGGGGAGAATTCGTGCGTGGCGTGCTTGTGGATTAGTTTGCATTGTTTATTTTAATTGCGCAATTGAGCTGGAATGATTGACGCAGGTCGCACATCAGGCAATTGTAATGTCGCAATTCAAAATAAACACATGCGGCGCTGAAATTGAGCGGCCTCAGTTACGCCCCAAGCGAAACAGGCAATGACCCGTCATTACCAGACGGCCATTCATGCAATCCTTCTGCAATTGCAGAGCACGCCAACGCGACAAGTTTGCTGATCTTGATTGGCTTACCCGTTGTGCGGCTGGTGCCTGCGATCCAATCGGCATAGGTGCCACGGCTGACGCCGAGCGACGTGGCTGCGGTGTCGTAGGTGTAGCCCATGTGGCTCATGGGTTAGGGTCACGGCTTGGGGCTCATAGTGCCGCCAGCGGGACGGCCCACATACCATCACCGAAGGAAAGAGCCTTGTCGCCGTCGTAGAGCACGATGCCTGTGATGAAGTCTTTGCCAGTATGGGCCTGAAGCCGCCTCAGTCCCTTGAAGTCTCTGGCCTGCACGGTGGCCGCAGCCTTCACCTCAACGCCGATGATCTCGCGCATTGGAGACTCCAGCACAAAATCCACCTCCACCTGGTCTTTGTCGCGATAGTGAGCAAGATACCAAGCGTCATCGTTCAAAGACAGGATCTTGCGCAGCTCGGCATACACCCAAGTTTCCAAGGTCGATCCCCAGCGGTCACGGTTCTTGATGAGCAAGTCCGGTGTGAGCCGCATAAGGGCAGCTTGCAGACCAGCGTCCAAGAAATGCAATTTGGGCGTCTTTATGAGGCGACCCAGTTCATTGCGGCCCCATGCGGGCAGGCGCTGCACAAGAAACAATTTTTCGAGAATGCCCAGGTACTTCTCCACCGTCCGGGTGTCCATCAAGAGCTGCCCTCCGATCTGGGCTGCATTGAAGAGCTGGCCGCAGTGGGCCGCAGCCACCTCCAGCAGCCGGGGAATGTGATGCCGGTGCTCGATCTGGGCAATGTCCTGCACATCACGCTCCACGAGGGTCTGGATGTATGCCTTGGCCCAGGCGCTGCGCCGCGCGGGGCTCGCTCTGGAGCGCATTTCTGGATACCCCCCTGCCAGTGCGTTCAGAACCATGTTGGCCTCACCGTTGACGGCCGGTGTCACCCACTCGGGGCGAGAAATCGGCCAGTCTTGCGCCTGCGCGCGCTGCAAGAAGTCGCTCGGTCGGCCTAGAAGCTCGCTTTGAGAAAGGGGAAGCAGGGTATGCACCTCCATGCGTCCAGCAAGACTGTCTGCGATCTGTGGAAGAGCCAGCAAGTTGGCCGACCCGGTGAGCAGGAACCGTCCGGGGCGACGATCCTGGTCGATGGACAGTTTCAGGGCCAGCAACAACTGCGGCGCTCGCTGCACCTCGTCAATGATCGCGATGTCGAGTTGCCTCAACATGCCCACTGGATCATTCCGAGCGGCGTCCAGTACCGCAGGGTCGTCCAGGGTCAGATAGGGCATCCCTTCCGATGGGTCGTGCAGCGCCGGGTCGTCTGGGAAGCTGGAGTCCATCCCTTGCGCGAACTGCTTCACCAAGGTGGTTTTGCCGCATTGCCGGGGCCCGTTCACCAACACAGCAGGTGTGTCCTGCAACGACTGACTGACGCGCCCGGTCACATGGCGGTGAATCAGGTTGGGGGTTGTGGTGGGCATGAGGTTCAGACGGTGCAGATTGGTTCGTCCAAATATACATCAATGAACCGTCTAAACATGCAATCATTCACCGTCTATTCATGCACCATAAGACCGTCCAATGTTGCATTTGATGAACTCTGATCCCCTGCATCATCCTCGCCGCGTGGTCATGAGGACAATTTAGTCTGCAAGCGTCCTGCAATACATTACGCTACAAACCAATGAGGATGCTCAATCATGTCGAATCTTCAAGCCAGATGGCGAAAGGTAATGCGTGACCGTGAAGGCTGGCCCTCGGGCATCTCGACCGTCACCTTGTCGCCAACGCTCACGACGACACCAAACCGACGCATGGCACCTGCCAGGCTTGCTGTGATCTGCAGGCCGTTGGAGAGGGCAACGGTGTAGCTGCCGTCCTCCTGCGCCCCCGTCACGTTGCCCCGCATCTCGACCATTTCAGCCGGGGGGGCTCGATTGCCACGATGTTGGCCTGAATTGCCACGAAATTGATCTGACATGAATTCTCTTCCATAAATCGAACTACAATTAATTGAATTGTAATTCAGCCTCAATGAAGGTGTAAATGATCAAAAAGCAAGATCAAACCATGACGAAGATGATTTCCCTCACCATCGGGTTGCTTGTCGCAACTTTATTTTTACTTTTTACGCTTGGTGGTGACCAGTTGGAGTCCGCATTTTCATGGGACAAGGACATGAAATCCGTGCAGAACTCGGTTCGGTGTGATGCGCAGGCTGTTGCAAGTGGGGCTCGGGGCACCGAATTGAAGGCCGTAAAGGACGCCTGCATTGCTCGGATGAAATAGCCCATCCGCTAAGCCTTGACATCCTCTCCGGCCTAAACGCTGGAGATTCCCGAAGTCGGGTGGGCCGTGAGCGCAGCGCCCGCCAAGCCCTGATTTCTCGATATACCCATCCAATGTCTCCAAGGAGAACGGGTTAAAGCCGACCTTAATTTTTTAGCTGTTTCATTTCAGCGGCACGCATCAGCATCTCCAGTTGCGTTTCCAGGCGAATAACCCGCTCGGTCAGGTTTTCAATCTTCAGTTGCTGCGTCTTCATTGCCTCGGACTGGGACTTCACTTTGTCCTCCAGCTTGATCATTGAAGTGAGAGCGTCAAAAACCTTGTCGGTAATCCCCATCAGGAAACCTTTCCAGTAGCGGCCTTGTGCGCCTTGGATGCGGCCATCTCCATTTTTGCAATGCGCTTATTGCTGGCTGCAATAAAAGACAACGAATCATCAATTGCCAATCCAGCACGGTCGGCAGCACCCTTGGCCGCATCTGCCAGTGCCAAGATCTCCTGATCCAACTCATCGACGGCGTACGCAAACGCGCCCCGCCGCATCAGCTCGGCGACTGGCATGTCAAGGTTCTTTGCCTTCGCCGCGATGGCTTGCTTGTCCTGCGCCGTAGCTTGGACAACGATACGTTCGATAGCAGCAGTTGCCATGATCTCTCCAATCGTGTATGTACATGGACATTGTATGTACACACACCCCGCGTCGTCAAATCCGGCCCGCTTCTGAAGAGCCCGCGCCATGGACCAAAAGCCGCCCCACCGACAGCCCAGGCGAGCTGAACGAAAACGCCGGAACCCTCTCGGGGAAAAGCAACTTGCAGCGCACCGCTTCGAATGCGTAACCACGGCCGTAGCGGTCGATGGCGCCGCCAAGACCCGAAAGGTCACCCAGCTTGGCAATGCTTGCGTCCCAGGCTCCGGGCTTGAAGAACGCCAGAATATGAGCCCGTCGCTTGCTCCAGGCGTCGATAAACGCGGCAAACACCCCCCTGCCCTCGTCGCTCATGGTGTCCACCGCCGCCTGTATGCGCTGGCCCGCGTCCTCGGGTGTTGTGGTCGGGTTGTCATAAACCGCGTGCAAGGCCTCCCTGAGCTGGTAAGCCTCGCGCAACAGATGCGAGCGCAGGAACAGCATCTCCATCGCCTGTGCGTCCTGCTCACTCGGTACGCGTTGCATCAAGCGCAAAAGATTCACGGTATCGCTTTTGCGACCCACCCCCAAGGCTGTGCGCGTGGCTTTGTCCAGCCTAACAACCAGCTGCTCAATCAAGCCCTGCAGGCATCCATCCACCAGGTCCAGCACATAGGGCTTGTCAATGAAGGCCACCGCATGCGGCAAGTTCGCGCACGCGGCTTCCATGGCCACATGGGACAAGCCCAGGCTCACGAACTGGACACGATCTGCCGTGCGCAGGCCGCCAAGGTACCCGTGCAGCTTGATCTTGTCGGGTGTGGCCAGCATGTCCACCACCGTCCCGGACTGCGTATTGAGCGCCAACACGCGCGGGCTGGCCAAGGCAACCACCTCCAGCAAGGCCAGATGCGTCGGAGTTGCGATGTGCACCGCCTCTTCCAAGAGAGCAACGAAGTCGTTGAACGCGTTGCGCACCGTCGTCTCGGTCACCCCAATTTCCTTGGCGATGGAAACGAAAGTGCGCTGCACGCCCTCATCCCCGATCCAGTACAGCAGTCGCTTGGTCATCTGCCGCTTTTCGGCCACCTCGGGCAGCTCCTGGTTGAACAGCTTGTCGCAGGACTGGCAGCGGTAGCGCCTGACGGTGCCCGAGATCTGCACCGGTTGGCCCTTGTACGGCAGATCCCTGAATGTGAATGGCCGCGCACCCCACTTGCCCAACTGACGGCTGGCACAAAACGGGCACTCGGTGGGGAGCAATGAGCACTCCATCGCCACATGCAGGCCGTCCTCTCGCAGCTCGGATGACAGAACGTTGTAATCACGCGACAGGGGGAGGTATGGAGCTTGGGAACTGGTGGTCATGCAATATCAACCGCTCGTTATGATTGTTTTTGTGATTTGGGGCTCTGCACGGGCCGCGCGCCATGTGATGAGGTGCCGGTTTGCTGAATCATTGACATAGACCTGCGGCTGAAGGATATGGCGCACAAGATCGCGCGTCGCCCTGCGACCTCGGGTGGAAACCCAAAATACCTCGAATTCGTCGCGTTCGGTGGCATCCACGCGGGGCTCGGTAATTTGGTGCAAATCCATGCGCACCGGGGCCCCTGAAAGGCCTTGGCGGGCCAAGTAGCCCAGTGCTCGGCACGAAAGGCCGTTGTCTGGTGCGGCTTTGCGCAAGGAATGGGCGAGTCGTCGCACCAGGGCCGCCAATTCGTCCACCTGTGTTTGCTGCTTTTGACCGCTGTCAGTGTTGAAGGTGTCGGTATTCATTCGCAACTGCACCTGCGGCATCAAGGCTGGAGACGGGAGAAGAAGCGCGCATGGTCGATGACCACTTGTGCTTTGCCTTTGCTGACCAGCTCGCTCAGAGGCTGGCCCATCAAGGCGGCACACACCGCCCCGGAGACTCGTTTGTCGTCCACGATGTCCCGGTCAGCATCCAGGCAGTCGGCCATGAAAAGCGTGCTCTTGTCGTCGCTCTCGGGAATGGCGGACCAAGCGACCGTCCACTCTTGGACAGAAGGAAATGCGGCGCCCCCGAGGGGAATGCTCTCGTTGGAATGGGGATCGCAGAACACGAGCTGAATGAAACCTGCGCACACAGGCTCAGGGATTTTGTTTTCTGCCTGGGTCATTTCTTGAATCCTTAGGGTTGCTGCCCGTAGGCGATGGCACGAAGCTGCGGATGTGCCTGTGTCAGCACATCCAAGAGCGCCCGCTTCTCAGCGAGGTACACCACGGCGAACTTAGGGTCGTGCAGCGCAATGCTCGCTGTGTTGCTGATGAGGTCGGCACACTTGATCGTCTGTACCCATGCAGGGGCTTTGAACAGCCTCAGGCACCCTTGTGCCTTTCGCTGCGCCCGGTTGCCCTGCTCAAGATCGGACAGCAAAGACACGCCGTACGCGACAGCCTCACCAAACAGATCGCGCACCTGGTCCAGAGCCCTCCCGCCATCGATATCGTCTGGGGCTCTTTGGTCCTCCACGAAGTCGTGCAGCCAGGCCGTAGCCACCATGGTCGGCAGCTGCTCGTGGCTGGCGACCGACGCCGTGATGCCTGCGACTTCTCCCAGGTGCTCCACGTAAGGCGTGCCCGTGTATTTGCGGGCCTGCTTGGCGTGCGCTTCCCGTGCGAACTGCATCGCTCGAAACGGAAGGTCGCACAAAGGGGCCCCGCTGACGCCTTGATGGACAAGTGGTGTCATTGTTTCAACCATTGGCTATGATTCCTAATTGTTGTGTCAGCCATGCTGGCCGCCATTCTGGAGACCCAGTAACACCTCTGCTGCGTGGATATCCTCCAGCGTCACAGATGCGCCAGGACGACTCATATCGGACATCCGCACACGCAGGTAATGCCATGCACGCATCCGCTCCCGCTCGGCCTCGAAGGCTTCACGGCTGACGTGGCATTGGCCTGGGGAGTTGTAGTCGCCCCCATCGACAATGAGCGTGTCCTTGTCGGCCCGATAGCGCTTGTCTTGGAAATAGATCCAGCGGCGGCCGACTGATTCAACCGTCCAGTAGCCAGGCGCCAAAGGGGACCGCATCTCGCGGGGGACGAACCACAGCTTTTGTCCAACTGCAATCATGCAAGGCCTCCTTGCACCACGCAGTGCTGGACCAGGAACGGCATGAGGGCCTCAGCAAGGGCTCCAGCACCGAGGCTGTAATTGCCATCGACGCGACGGATTTCCTGCGCAAGCGCATCAACCGCAAGCACCCCGCACGCGGCACGGACAGACGCCATTCGGCGGTCGATCATTTCAACCACGGAGTCTCGGCGGATGACGCTGTGCCCGTCGATTTCACCGACGACTCCGATACCGCAGATCACCCGCCGCAGCTCATCAACATCAACGCATTTCGGCGTTCGATCCCCGTCCCGTGCTGGCGCTGGCTGGGTTTCGTTGGCAAGGGCGCGCAGGCGGGCGACCTCGGCCTGGGCTTCTGCAAGGGCCGCTTGTTGGCTGAGCAGTTCATCGCGGGCGTCAGCAGCCCAAAGGCGCAGCACTACCGAGTCCATGGTTTCCCGGTACTCCTTGGCAAGCCGCAGCGCTTTGGTCATTTCAGTCGCACCGCTGTCTTGGGTTGTGTCTGACATCGAAATCTCCCTTAAAAATCCGGCCGCTTACTCAGGCCGGGTGCCTGGCCACTGGCCAGTAATGAGAAAAAGCCACTCGGCCGCAAGAAATCCCTCCACGCCATTGGCGCGGACCTCGCGGATTCGCTTGAGCGTGATGTGGTGCTTGGCCTTGATGTCCCGCATGGTCACCCGATGCCTGCGCATAAGCCGCTGAACCATGGTGCCGGTGAGTTTCATTTGACCTCTGCGGGCTCGTTAGGCGGGCACAAGGCCCATGTCTTCGTACGAAACGTGCACCGCCTCCCCACCCTCGCTCAGGGTCTTGGCGATGAGCTTGCGCGTGACTGCCTGCAGCTCACCGAAGCTGACTTGACGCAGCTGGTAGTCGTGCAGATCCACCATCTCTTGAATGGCATCCAGCTCATGGGGGAAAAGCACCGCTTGACGCCACTGACCCGACTCCAAAGACCGCGCACCGATGTCTGTCATTGCCTGCAGCGAGGCATCAATTTGTTCGCACAAGCCGCGCACAACGCCGCCTTCTTCGATGGCATGCGCGATCATCAGGATGGAGTGCAAAAGCGCGTGCTGGTGTTCTGTGGCAACGCCTTCTTTCAGCTTTTGGAGGCACTCACGCGCAGGCGCGATGGCGCTCGCAATCTCCGTCTCCGTCAGTCGCGTGGCGCGGCGCAGGGCCACACCGAACGGATTGGCGCTGATCGCGCGGGGCTTGCGCGGTTTACGACCTTGGGTCATGGCAAAACTCCCGGCACCATGTGTACCAGGCGCTGGGATTGAGGTTGATCGGTGATGGAGAGAGCGCAAGCAAGCATGAGAGCCAACCATTAAATTCGATTGATTCAATGTTAAACGCGGCGGCGTTTAATGTCAACCGAATATTCTGATTGTTTTCTAACAAAAGGCAATGAAAGACAGCCCATGCCAGATACCGGCTTCGCCCGCTTTGCACGGAGCGACCGTGGCATTCGGGTCGTCTTCGAGCAACTCGGCCTGGACGTTGATCAGGTCAGCCGACAGCAACCGCGCACGCACCCGCCGCTCGTGGCCGGGGCCCTGCATCCTGCCTTGGGATCCGCGCAGCAATAAGATCTCCTGCCCTACCTCAAGGCAGCGGCTCAGGCCGCGCCACGCTGGATAGTCCCCGACCTTGCGCCAGTGGGGCCGACCATCCTGTCCGATCCAACGATGGCCGTCCCAATACTGCATCGAGAGTTTGGCGTTGAGGCTGCACGAGTCCATCAAGCGAATCAAATAGACTAATGCTTGGTACATGCAAAAAATGCTCTTAGGAGAAATTGCAGCTGGCGCCGGTATTGGCGCATGATTGAAGTGCCGGAAACGCCTCAAGGGGTTTGCCAGTGAGGATCCAGAATGTGGTGGGCGTACACACCATTTCCCGTGTCTCGCCTACCCTGTAACGCTGCGTGCTCTCTGGCCTGAACACGCCATGTGGCACCCGTTTGTCGGACCCCAGCCACATACGGGCCCGAGCATCGCAAACAACGCCACCAGGCAGTTCCACCCACCAGTGCAGGGCAATGCGCCCCACCCCATCCACCACCAGCTCACCAACGCACACGGTGTGCTCGATGTCGTCGCGCTGCAAAAGCATCGAAAGCGAGCGGGACAGCCCATCGCACTCCAGCGCGAGGCCGTCCAAGGACTGCAGCGAACGGGCCGCAAACTGCTCTGGGCTGGGGATTTCCATGTTCATGAAGGCATGCCAGCGTTGGCCGCTGCCCAGGCATCAGACCAAACGGCCTTCATTTCGTCGCCTGCGGGGTCGTTCCAATCCCTCTGGTACTTGGCCTCGAACGCGGCTTGCATACGCTGCTGACGGCCTGCACTGGAGATAGCCGCGCTTGCCTGCAACCGCCCATCCACTTCGCTGGCGAGGTAGTAGATCTCGCCGTGCGTGGTCTCGTCGCGCGTGATGGGGGTAAAGGTGGCTGGCGTGTTCAAAAGGGGCTCCTTCGGGATTGACGGCGGGGGGCGCGTGGCATGCATTGCACGTCGGGGGGGTCGATGACCATGGCCGCGCTTGCCTCGATGTCCTTCTTGGTTATGAGGCCCATCACCAGGCCCAGGCGGGCAATCAGCGGGAGGCGACCCAGCTTGGACATCACCCCCACCGCGCCAGCGCATGTCATGCGCTCGCTGCGGAGGGTCTTATGGAACAGCATTGGCATATTTTATGAAATATGAACACATTAGAAGCTAAGAAAAATAACAACTTAGCCGAAATAATGTGTCAATGTTTGGAGTCCTCAATATAGACACATGATGGCTCGAAGTGTTCATCGATTGGAGGCTAGTCGGCCCCTTGAATCGCCCCACATTGAAGCGCCGTCCTCCAACAGCTGCTACCCCATCGCTGGTAGCAAGGACTGCGCGATTTACCTCGCGCCCGTCACACGGAGAAGAGAACCTGTGCGCGCATCGAATATCCCCACATCAATCACGATGCCCGGGCGACGTTCGTCATACACAGACACCTCGATCTCTTGCCGGCTCGGCCCAGGTGAGAACACCCAACCCCCTGGCTCCACCCGACCTGGTGACTGGCCGCACTTGAAGGGCGGGGGCTGCTGTCCTGCGGGACGATTCGGGTACCAGACACGACACTCGCCCGGAGGAGGCAGATGCCCATTGGGAATCCGAGTTTGTCCCTGGCGATGGAAGTGCGAGTTGCCGTCACGGTGGTCACGATCAGAACGTTCGGAGCGTTCGCCGCGCTCTGAACGCTCGAAGCGCTCCTCGTAACGCCGCTTGCCCTTGCCGGACTCATCCTTGCCTTCATCGGCATGAGCACCCGCGCCGAGCAGCAGCAGGCACGTAAGGGTCGTCAATGCAATTCGTTTGTTCATTCAGGTCTCCTAGACCCACTTGTTATATCGCGCACCGACGAACATCGTTGTTGTCGTTTTGTAAAGGCGGGATGGCCGGACGCATACGCAGTAGGTACCAGTTTTCACGACGGGGACACTTTCACCTCGGTCGAGCAACCGCTGTCAGGATGAAGCTGATGCGCTGGCAAGCGAATTTCAACCACTGCGATCGGCAGGAGCGGTCGCTCAAACCCTGAAGCGCCAACGACTCAGATCAGCCTGATGGGCAGGACCCAACGCAGCTGGGGCACCGATAAGCTCCGACCACCAAGGACCAGCGTTAGCCCTCAGCTCGCTGGCTATAGCCTCTGTAGCTTCACTCAACTCGCAACTTGGAGCAGCCGCTGAAGGTTCTGCCTTAGTTGGTCGCCGACCCCCGCTACCGGCATGCTCCAAATTTCTGCCAGCGGTTCGCACACCAACCAAGCGTCCCAAGGCTGAAGCGGTACTCCCCTTGCTGCGGCGAAAGGCCCGTCCGTCTCCGGTAGCACGCGATTGAGTGGCATTCGGGCTACCAGAGACCGCCCCTTCTCACCAGCGAGCATGAGAGGACCGACACTGAACCAGCACCCGATACGAATCGCGGTTTCCAGATCGGACATTCCGCCAGAGAACCAATGCAGGACGGGAACTCCTGCATGCTTCGTAGTCGCCAGCAGCTCGACAACTCGCCTCTCCGCACCTCTCGAGTGGATGCTCATCACCTTCCCGGGATGACGGCCGCACTCCGCCAAAGCTGCGCGGAAGATGGGCTCCTGAATGTCTAAAGAGCCTCGAAATCGACGAGAGCCGTCCATTCCAATCTCGCCAATGAAACGAGCTTGGGCGATGCCGTCAACCAGGTCACTGAACTCACCTTGTTTAGCCAAGGCAACCTCTGGATGCAGGCCAAGCCCAACCTTGATGTTGCGCAGCCCCTGAAACACCCGAGATGTGGCCTTGTATGCACGAGGACTCGTTGTCACAACGAGGGTGAACTCGTTCCTTCGGTTCACCTCTTGTGCGAGGGCTAAGCCATCAGGGTAGAGGTCAAGGTGGGAATGAAAGTCGATCACAGAACTTGATGCTGTCGCAAGAGAACGCCCAGTTCAGCCAACCCTCGTTCAACCACCGCTTCAAATTCGCGTCGCCGACTCGGCTCAGCGAAGGCTAACTGACCCGCAGTGAACACCCTCGGCCCGCTTTGCTCCACCTTCAAGACAGCTGCGGCGACGGCTCCGATGTCGTTCGGGTCGTTCTCAGGCTGTGCGCTCCGAAGGTCGGGATACACGTAGCTCGTGTTGTCCGCAATGCCTGCCCGGATGAATGATGCACGGCGGACTAGGCATGGAACACAACGACCACAGTGCTTGTAGCCATTGCGCACAAACCGCCCACAGCTTGTTGCGTGAGACGCGACTTGGGGCAGCAGGGTTGGCACCCTGCATTCGTCCATCATTTCGCCCTTCGTTTTCGTAGCGTACGGGAGGCGCAGCACCGCAGGAATGCCAAGCCCGTCCCACAGTCTTTGCAAGCGCTCCATGAAAACAGGGTGCGTTGTCTTCGTGCTTAGACTTCCGACGCGGCCAGGGTTTAGGGGGACGTTCAGGCTGATGAGACCATTCTCTGGAACAAACACTTCTACAGGCTGAGGGAGGCCTGCGTTCATGTTTACAAGGTGGTCAGCCGCAACAGCGGCAAAGGCAAAGAAACCGATAGATCGTCCGCGAGTCGATCCTTCGATGTCCTCAACCTTGGGGCGGATGTTTTGATTCCACTGAAGATGCCGTTCGCTCCCACCCAATCCATCAGCGAAGAGGCTCTGCGTTTCCTTGTCGCCTCTTGCGGTCTGCGAAACCAGTAGAGGTCGGCGACCCTCTTCTGTGAGGTTGAGTGCACCCACCAGGCTGTCAAGGCCCCCTGAAAGCAAGCAAACGCAGTCAGCGTCAAACGTGACCTCCGCCTTTGGCCGCGGGGGTGGGTAACCGCCATCAATGAAGCTCAGCTTCCAGAAGTCGCCTGTCAAGAAGCGCAACGCATACTCGATGTCCTTAGCGAGTGCTTGATAAGGTGCGGGCTCGTACAGCACCACGTCGAGTTCGATCTGGCGGGTCCAGCCATCTGCGCTTGTGGCCCGCTCAAGCACATTGTCAGCAGCGTTGACCGCTAGTGCCAGGGTGAGGAAATCCCAGCTACGCGCGCTCGGTGAAACGCCCGAAGCAATGATGTCCTTGATGAGCGCCGTTCCCACCGTACTGACGTCCTGCAGCCCATCATGCTCATACATCGAAACGTATTCGACGCCGAATTCGCGTTGCGAAGGAATATGGTCCTTCGGACCGCAGAAGACACGAGTCATACACCAGCCTCGAAGAGTTCAAAGGTCATCTTCAGGGTTTCTTGGAAGATGGCGTCAAGGTCCGCACGGGACGGATTCGGTGTCGAATTTCGGAGCAGATCGAGATGGGCGCCAATCTCTTCTTTGATGAAAATTCGCATGTCTCTCTCCCGCTGAACCGCACGGACCGGATCAACCTTTGCACTCTCAAAGAGCGGCCCAAGGTCGAAGCAGAGCCGTTGAACTACCTCCGAAGCGAGGTAGTTTTTCATCAAATCCCAGATGTCGGAGAGCTGCAGATGCATCAGGTCGATGGCGGGGTTCTCGATAACGAGCTCCGTCAAAGCCGACGCCATTGAATCGCGTAGCGCCTCTTCATCTGCGCTTCCGCCGGGCGGGGACAGTTCCCGGACGATGGCATCGACCACATCGTCCGCTGTCGGGCTATTGCCCCGTAAGTCCTGCACCCACTGTCGAGCCTCAGCCGTAGAACCTTGGCTGACAGCATTGAGGAACGAAAAGAGCTCAGCCCCTGCACGTGTGGAAGCACGCATGCGAGTCGATGCAGCTCCCGCGCCACCGCTACCCTTGCGCGAGTAATGCCCGATCGCATCCCGCAAGTTGTCGGTGTTGCCGCTCTTGATGAACTTCTTGAATTCACGGCGCGCCTCGGCGTAGCGCGCTGGCAGCGCAGTTCCTGATGCACCCGCGGGTGACGTTGGCTCAGCATCTGAAGGTGGCACCGAGTCGCCACCTAATCCATCGAGGACGTCATCTAGCCAAGGTGGGTCAAGGCTTACATTGGGGCCGGGGCCGCGGCTTGATGTTGAGGTTCCCATTACCTCCCTCCCTTGAAAGACTTCAGGTAAGTTTTGGCTTGATCCCCCGTATCAGGATCGTCACGCCAATCTGCGAGCAGCATCGCAGCCCACGCCTGGCTCTTTAGCTTCGGCAAGATTGCGTAGGGCCTTCTAGCCGAAGGAATTTCCTCTAGCGCCTGCACGAACTGATCCCCCAGCTCTGGACATGCTTCAGTGCAGTTGAGACAGCGAAGAAGGTCAACAGCATCCCACTGACTATCCCGCGCCCTTCGGATGACACGGGTCAGGATACGTGACACGTCCCCTTGGCTCAGGTTCCTGAGTTGTGTCACCAGGACCTGGGAAATCTCCTTGACCTCCATTGTTGCTTCGAGCAGGCGCTTACCTTCCTCAGAAAGTTCGTCGTAGGCGGCCAGACCAAGCGAACGGTCCCTGCTGAGATGCAGTAACGCTCGCAGGTCAGAGCCGCCCAATCGCGGGCTTAGGCGCACCCATTGTTGGTAGAAGGAAGTTGACCAAGACGAATGCGGAGGGGTGTACTCCTCATCTGCCTGGGCTGCTCGCTCAAGCGCTTCCAAAAATTCGGCTTTGCCATCCGGGTTTGAGGCGACTGAATTCACGAAGAACTCAAAGGCGGCGGGCGATGCGACGCGCTCAAGCAACTGGACCTTCACGAGCTGTTCAACTGCAATCGGCATATCCATTGCCTTGGCAATGGTGAGTCGAATCATTAGGTTGTTCAAAAACCTCTTGATGAGCCGCGGATTGCCCGCGATGTCATTTGCACTGACGAGCAGTGGGGCTAGCTGGTCAGCAATTTCAAGGGAAGCTGCTATGCCCTTTGCCCCGTCCCCGTAGGCCCTTGTCAGGTCCTCTCGCGATATGCCCTTACCCCACGCCGCCCTCAACAAAGTCAGAAGAGCGCTCTGCCCTTCAGCTTGATCCTTCGGTGTCAGCTGCTTCTGCCTCACCGCCAAGTCTGCCATAAGCAGTGCAAGGTAGACCTTTACCTCGTTGACGCCGAGCCGAGGAACCTTCAACGGTACTTGTATGAGCTTGTCAAAGTAGCTCGTCACCATGCCGCTTTCAATGTCGACGCCAGCAAAGTGCGCCCGGACCGCGCCGCGAATCATTGCCTCGTCTGCCGCAATCACGAACGCAGTGTTTTTGACGTGCAGCAGCAAGCGCATCGCCTCGAGAGTTGCGATGGTGGTAGGCGGCAAGCATCGGTCCAAGTCATCAACAAATACGACAAGGGTCACGTGCATGTCCGCCAGGAGCTCTTCAAATGCCTTTCGGAGCGCGTGAATCTCTTTCGGCAGGGAGCTATCTTCCCGCTCGCCAACCAACTCCTTCAGTTCTGGCTTAAGGTCGGAGTAGGCGTCTTTGAGGGCCACCAAGCTCTCTTCTCGGGTGGCTTCATCAGAAAACCCCTTTGCAAGGCCGGTCGCCGCACCGATAAATGCCCCAAGTGGCCCGGCGGAGATTGCACCAATGCCCGCATGAGCCAGCACTGGCGCAGTCAGTCGCGCCACCTTCAACAGCTTGACTCGTTTCGCGAACGCTACCGCCTTCTCGATGTAGGTCTCGCGCTTCTTCGCTTCTTCGACCAGACGGTCTGATACAGCCTGCAATAGCGCTTGCCGGGCGTCTTCATACCCTTGATACAGCCAGGCATTGAACTCCATCACAATAAACCGCGATGAGTCGGAGGACGCGGAGGCTCCCTGCTCCAACTCGGCCTTCGTCAGCTTGACCAGTGTCGACTTCCCCGCTCCCCAACCGCCCGATACGCCGATAGTCAGTGGAGTGCCGCCAGCCTGTCGTATAAGGTCCGCTGCTGCGCGGGCCACCACGCCGAAATTGAGCAGGTCAACCTCGGCCTCAATGTCGTGCCACATGTCTTCCTTCCTATGTTTTTAGGATTGCAACATTCGGTGAATATTGCCACAAGGCGACATGTGTAACGTGTGAGGGTTCAAGGGGTCTCGGTCATCACCCCTATGTGGCTGGCAGGTGCGCCTGCGATTACTCGCATGAACATCAACGCCTACGTCAGAGTCAGTCTCAAGTGACAGCTTTGAGACGTAGAGCGGACCTGTAATGCAATTTCAGTCCAATGACTGCTTTGGGGAGCAGCAGCCATTGACTTTGCTGAGTTGACCGGCTGCAACCAGCCTACAGCCGCCCTATTAGCGGTCTGATATGCGGTGTTGTCATTCACCCAGTCTCCGCTGACGAGCGCACACCGTCGGCTAGAAGCGGACCAATCAACAACTGTCCATGAAATTCTCAAATACTCCTAGTAAGACCACTGCTCATGCCCCAGTGGCGCCCCATTGAGCAACTGGCGGCGCTGCGGCCAGTCGGGCATGTGCTGGTCCATGAGCGCAGTGAAACGTTCATTGTGTTGCCGCTCGATGAGGTGTACCAGCTCATGCACCACGATATATTCCAGACACTGCACCGGCGTTTTGGCCAGCTCCAGGTTCAACCAGATACGCCTTGCCTGCACATTGCAGGAGCCCCATTTGGTCTTCATCTTTCTGATGCCCCAGCCAGCCACCTGCACGCCCAGCTGGGGCTGCCATTGCGCCAGCAAGCCGGCAATCGCAGCCCGCAACTCGGCGCGGTACCAGGTCTGAAGGACGTTCTGGCGGGCCTCAACCGTGCTGCCGGGCCGCACGAAGAGGTCGATGGATGCAATGCCGCGCAACGCCACGCGGGCTAGACCGCTTTGCTCGTGCACCCGCAGGCGGTAGCGGCGGCCCCACACATAGTGGCTTTCGCCATTGACCATTTCACGCTCAGACTGCCGAGGCTGAATGGCAAACTGAGCGCGCTGGCGCTTGATCCAGCCCAGCTTGTCTATGACTGCTAGCCGCACGGCCTCATCACTGATGACCAGCGGCGCGGCCACCCGCACCCGGCCCAGCGGGGGGTACACGCCCAGGTGCAGATTTTTGATGTCCTTGCGAACGACCTCCACTGCCATGCCACTGACCGTTATGCGCTTCACGCCGACTGGCTTCGCCTCAATAGTCATGGTGCTGCTGCTTTGCCAGCTCAAGGATGCGGTCGGTCTCGTTTTCCAGGTCCAGTGGCGCAGCGACTGCCGCCCCCAAGTCTGACACCACCAACCCGGAATCTGCCGGTACCGCCGTGGCCAGCACGTGCCGTATGGCCAGCCGGACCTTCTTCACCTTCATGGAGTTGTCGCGCCAACCCGCCTGCAGGCTGGCCTTGATGGCTGCATCGACGGCCACGGCCAGATCGGGTTGCTTGCTGTGCAAGTTGTTAAACAGCGCGCGCAATGCGGGCGTGTGGATGGCCGGCGGATAGCCGGGCCCGTCACCACCGGGCACGGTGCACTGCTGCGCCAACGTGGCCACCTTCTGCAAATAGTCCGTGTAGCTCACCACGCTCTTGCGCCGCTGCTCGATCAAGGCATCGAGCAGCTTGGACATCTTGTCGTAGTACGCCGGGTCCACGGGCGACTCGTTGATGATCAACTTGCGCACGTTGTTTTCAATCGTCTCCGCCACCGCCTCTTCGCTTTTCTTGATGCCGCTGGGCAGCGCATCCACCGCATCAGGCCCGCGCTGCACAATCAACTGGATCAACGTCAGGTCGTCAAACGCTGAGATCTTCTCGCTGTCGTCGGCGCGAATGTAGGTGTCAATCAGGTGCCGCATGGCGGGCTCATACGCCTTCAGGTCGATGTAGTCACCGCTGGACAGCTTCACCTCATCACGCACCTTGGCGTAGTGGTCCACCTCGGCCTTGATCGTGGCGATTTCTTGCTCGCTGAAGCCGGCCTCAGCCATTTCGCTGGCAATGGCGGCGTAGGCGCGCAGCAGGCTAGCGGTGAACTTGTAGAGCTTGAGCCGCTTGGGTTCGTTTTCTTTGAGCTGCGCAGCGTTGCCGGATTCCCTGGCGCAGAAATAGCTCAGGTAGGCCACTGTGTCGCGGGCCGGATCCACCGGCTCGCACAGGGCTTTGACCGCCTCCCGCGCATCGTCCAGGTTCTCGCGCGCCTTGTCCACGCGGTCCTCCAGCAAGCCTTTCACATCCTCCGCGTCATAGCCGTCCAGCGCACCGCTGGTGTAGTCCTGCACGGCGCCTTCCAGCCGCTTGAACAGGTCTTTGTAGTCCACCACATAGCCGTATTCTTTGGAGTCGCCATCCAGCCGGTTCACCCGGCAAATTGCCTGGAACAGGCCGTGGTCCTGCATCTTCTTGTCGATGTAGAGGTAGGTGGCCGATGGCGCATCAAAGCCGGTCAGCAGCTTGTCCACCACGATCAGCAGCTTCATCTGGCCGGGCTCTTCGATGAATTTCTTCTTCACCGCCAGTTCAAACTTGTCGGCCTTTCCTTGTGCGGATTCAGGGGATTCGCCAAACCAGTCGGCCAGCATCTGCCGGTACACGCCGTATTTGAAGAGGTTGTCGGTATCCCCTGCGCCCGTGGATTCGCCCTTGGAGTCGGGCACATGGGGCGCATAGCTGCTCACGATCGCGCACTTGCCCTTGAGCTCGGTTTTGTTAAACAGCTCGTAGTACTTGCAGGCTTCGTAAATGCTGCCTGCTACCAGCATGGCGTTGCCGTGGCCATCCATCAGCCGGGGCCTGGTGGCCATGTCCAGCAGAATGTCAGACACGATCTGCTCCAGCCGCGACTGGCTGGACAGCACGCGCTGCATGGTGCCCCACTTCTGCTTGAGCTGCGCCTTGGCCAAGTCGTTCAATCCGCTGGTTTTGGCATCAAACCAGTCATCAATCTTCTTTTGTGAGGTGATGGACTGGTCAATGTCCCGCGCCTCGTAGCGCAGGTCCAGCACCACGCCTTCGCGCACCGCCTGGTCAAACTTGTAGGTGTGGATGTAGCGGCCAAACACCTCAATGCTCTTTTGCTTGTCGGCCTTGAGCAGCGGTGTGCCGGTAAAACCAATGAACACCGCTTGGGGCAGCAGCGCCTTCATGGCCTCGTGCAGGTCGCCGCTTTGGGTGCGGTGGCATTCGTCCACAAATACATGGATGTCGCCCTTGGCCTGGAAGTCTTTGGGCAGGTTGCGTAGCGAGGCGACGAAGGCCTTGGTGGCCTCCTTGCTGGCGACGTCGCCCTCGTCGTCAGCGTCGCCACCCTTGCCGCCAAACTTGTGCACCAGGGTGCACAGCAGCGTTTCTTCGGTGTCGTTCAGCTTGGCGATCAGGTCCGCACCGCTCTTGGTGCGGCAGATGGTTTCGCTCACGCCCTTGAACACTTTCTCTATCTGCTCGTCCAGCTCGGTCCGGTCGGTGATGATCAGCACCCGTGCGCCGGTGCGGTTGGCCAGAATCCACTTGGCCAGCCACACCATCGTCAAACTCTTGCCACTGCCCTGGGTGTGCCAGATGATGCCGCCCTCACGCCGGGCAATGAAGCTCTGCGCTGCCTTCACGCCAAAGTACTGGTTCTGGCGGCACAGCTTCTTGGTGCCTGCATCAAACACCACAAAGTCGTGCACCAGCTCCAGCAGCCGGGCCTTGCTGCACACCTGCAACAGGTGCCGGTCCAGCGCGTTGGGCTCTGCGGCATAGTCGCCGCCCTCTTCCACCCATTTCAGGTAGTACTTCTCCGGCGTTTCGATGGTGCCGTAGCGCAGCCCCTCGGTGTCGTTGCCTGCCATCACCCACTGCATGGTGGAGAAAAAGGGTTGGATGAACTCTTTCTTCTGGTTGTCCAGGTTCTGGCGGATGCCCTCGGACACGGACACCGTGGAACGCTTCAACTCCAGTACGCCAATGGCAATACCGTTGATGTAGAGCACGATGTCCGGCCGCTTGGTAGCCGCCTTGGCATCTGCGCCCTTTACCGTGACCTCTTCGGCAAAGGCAAAGTCGTTCGCATCCACATGCTGCCAGTCGATCAACCAGACGGTGACGGTGTTTTCGCCCACCTCGGGTTTGAGCTTGATGCCGTAGCGCATCAGGCGGTACACCTCGCGGTTGCGGTCATACAAGGTTTGGCTGGTGTCGCTGGCCACCTTTTGCAGCTCAAAGAGGGCGCGGCTGGCCAATGCAGGTGCCACTCCCTGTTTGGCGAGCCAGGCAGTCAGCCGTTCTGGTTCGATGTTGGCATTGCCTGCACGGTCTAGCCAATTGCCCAGGTAGGTGTAGTGCAGGCGGTCGCGCAACAAGGCGACTATGCGGGCCTGGGTTTGTTTTTCGATTTGGCCAACGGTGCTCATGCTTTGCCCTGCAGTGGTGCTGAAATGAAGCTCTCGCTCGCCAAGGCATGAATCACCCCGCGCATCAAGTAGCTGTTGTCAAACCCGATGGTGTACTGGCGTGAGTTGGGCCCAATGGGCTGCAGCATCTTGCGCTCTACCAATCGCTTGATTTGGTACGTGCGCTGCGTTGCATTCAGGTTTGGCATGGCGCCGCTGAGGTCTGCCGCCTTGACAACGCCTTTTTTGATAGCTACCGCCAAAACGGCCTCTTCTTGTGCGGTGATCAGTGCCCGACCGCGTGCGTAGTGGAGTGCCGGGCTCAAAATCTGGCTGGTGAGGTAGTCGTAGCGGGTCAACTGGTCCACCTTTTTCAGCTCGGTCAAAACCCCTTGCAGCACATAAATGCACCACTGCTCCAGTCCGCCGGGCGTGCCAGCGTCTGCAGCGGACAGCATGGCGTAGTACTGGTCCCGGTCACTGCAAAACACGGCGGTGGGGTTAAGCACCCGGCCACCCGTCTTGACGTTAAAGCCGTACTTGATCATCAACGCATAGGTCAGCAGCCGCACCACGCGCCCATTTCCATTGCCAAAGGGGTGCACCCAGCCAAAGCGGTGGTGTGCCAGGGCCACCTTGATCAGGTCGTACTTGGGTGGGTCGGGCTGGTTGATAAAAGCCACCAGCTCCTGCATATAGCCCGGCACCAGCACCGCCTCTGGCGGCAGGTGGCTTGATTGGGCAATACGCACCGCCGTGGCGCGGTAAGCACCGGGCGTGGCATCGCCTTCGCGCACCAGGTCGCGCACGGCCAGGGCGTGCAACTCGCGGATGAAATGCTCCGACACCGCAGCCCCTGGCTCCATGGAGGACTCGATGAAGGCCATGGCCTGTTCGATGTTGGCGATTTCGCGGAGGTGATCGCCCGTGCTGGAACCACCCTCCAGCGAGCTTTCCACATAGTCCGCCAGGGTGGTGTGGTTGCCCTCAATGCGGGCCGAACCCAAGCTCTCCAGCATGTGAAAAACGCGCTTGAGCTGAAAAAACACCGGCGCCGGTGTGGTGCCCACCAGTTGCAGGCGGCGCAAATGCTCCAGCTCGGTCAACACATCCACCAACGGGGAGTCAAAGGCGGGGTTCAACAGCGCCAGATCAAAGTGATTAAATTCAGCCATGGCCATCCAGCATCTTTACCAAAGGGCAAACGTTTCTGCAGTTTACGCAGAAAATTTGTTTAAAAACAGTCGCTTAGGTTGACCAAGGCAAATAATTATCTGCAAAATCCGCACCACATCTTCTGGAATCCAGCCAAAAAGGAACACCAAACCGCTACGGCTGGTCACACAGCCCAGCGGGGTGATTGGACGCCGAAAACGCTATGACTTTGGTAGCTGCTTACTCAAGCTATACGGGGAATAGAGGCCAATTTGGCCATTAATCTCCCCCGACCAGCCGGATGCGGCCGGTCAGCAGCGCCTGCATCATGCCCTGCTTGAGCGCACGGGTTTTGTCGCGACGGGCTTCCAGGGCGGCGAGTTCGGCATCCATGTCGGAGAGGACGCTGGAGATCGCGGTTTGCTCCACAAGACTCGGGGTTTCAATTGGTAACTTACTGTATTCAGATATCCAATATCGCTTGTGATCCCCCAACTGAAAATCGATGATCTGCATCCGCTCAAAGGCGAACCGAATGTGAGCACATCCCTCGCGAGCTTTAAGAATTTTCATGGCAGAAGACTTTGCCTTAAACGTAAAGTCAACGAACTTGGATGCAGTCGTGAAGTCATCAAAAATGATGACTGGGGGGCTTAAATATACGCCCTCAGTTTCGTTGGTGTAGCCAAGAATAAATGTCTTACCAGCCGTAAGAACTGGCACGCTGTTTCCGTTGTCGTATTCGGCAGACTTAACAAGGTATGGCGTTGGCTGCTCGTAGCTCAGCAAGTCCCCCAACCGCTTCACCTCCCACTCCCCACTAAACCCCGGCAGCCGGGTCTGGCCGGTGAGGAGTTGCTGCATGGCGGCCTGTTTGAGGTCGCGCTTCTTGGCGATGAGCTGGTCGATCTTTGCTAGCAAGGCATCCACATCCGACAGGGCGGTGGCGATGGCGCGTTGTTCGGCAACCGGTGGGACTTGAATTGTTAGGCCACCCAGAGTCGCCTGGTTCAAGTTAATCATCGTCGAGCCGACGGATGTATCTTCAATGGCAGAAATGACAACGGGACTAGACAAAACCCGCTGGAGAAAACGGGTTTCAAGACCAGCACTTGGTCGAACAATCATTGAACCCGTGCCGCAAAGCCAACCAGCATGTTCATAGCGAACAACTGCACAGCGTCCCATATCTCCCCGACGACCGATTACCACTTCGCCTGCTTTCAATCGGAACTCTGACAAAGCGGTTGCCGCTGCTTCAGTAATCGTCATCGATTGGGTAGGCACAATTTCACCGTCCAAGATATGCATTGGATTCACGATCGGTATGCCGTTCGACGTGTAGTCAGATTTATGCAGGGCGCTACCAAATGGACCGGTGCGAAATGTTGCCAACTCACCGAGCTTCCTTGAGCTCCAATCTTCCGGAATAACCCCCACCTCGGTCTGCTTGTATCCCGCCCTCAGTTCCATACGAACCCCATCGTTTTCAGGTGTTCGTCGACCCGTCCCGACATCAACTCCACCTCATCACCCAACGCAGGCAGCGGCGTCGCATAGCGTTCGGCCAGTTGACGAATGCGGCCGGTCAGGGTTTGGCTGACGCGGTCCAACTCGCTTTGCACGCTGGCGGTCAAGGTGGCCAACCACTTGTCTTGCACCACCAAGGTTTGGATGTCGGCCACGGTCAGGTGCGCGTACTTGGCGGCCACTTTGGAATCCAGCGCCTTCTGGGAGTCTTTGGCTTTTTTGCTGGCCGTTGCTTCCTGCTCTAGCAAGGCTGCATAGGCTTTTAGGGCTTTGATTTCGTCTTGGGCATCAGCGATCCCAGCTTTGACGGCGAGGGCTTGCAGGGCCTTGAGGCGGTCTTTCACACTCTTGGCAGTGAGCTTGCCTTTGTCGGTTTTTCCCTCTTCCAGCAAACCGCCTTCGCCGCCGTGTTCTTCATCCTGCTCTTCCATCTGGCGGGTGATGGCGTCGCGCTCGGCTTCCAGTGCCTCCACGGCTTGCTGCTCGGCGGCAAAGTAGCGGGCCACCACCAGGCCGGCGGGGATCAGGTCCACATTGGGCTTGCCATCTTGCAAGGCCTGCCAGCCATCGGTGGCGATCATCCACACATCGTCTTGCATGGTCTCGGCCCAGTAGTCCATCAGGTGCTGGTACACGTCATAGGCGTCGATCAGCGGCGCGGCTTCAAACGCTTGAAACGTTTTCAGAAGGCTCTCAGACAGCGTTTCAATCAGCGCCTTGGGCCGGTCGCCCACCTGGATGCCGGTGAGCAGCGGCGTGTGGGCGACCTTCCAGGTGGCAAAGCGTTGGGTAACGGTTTGGTTGAAGGTGGTGAATTCGCTGTGGCCAAAGATGGTGGCTTTGATCTGGCTGGGTTCGACTGTGAGCTGGCAGTAGGCCTTGCTGCGTTTAGCGTCTGCAACCGGGGCAAACAGGGCCTGGCGCACAGCGGGCAGCACTTGCCAGTAGCGCTGCAGGCCGTCAATGTCTGCCAGGGGGATGCCGCCCTTGAGGTGCGCTTCAATGTCTTGCAGGTCTTCGGGTTCGGTGCTGTCGATGTAGCGCGGCAGGTTGAGGTTGTAGTCGTTGGCAGTAATCTCACTCAGCGGCACCAGGCGGGCGTATTTGGGGTCGCTGCCGTCTTGCCGGGTGAAAGTGTCGACGATGCGGTGCATGTCTTGGGCGCGCAGGCGGTTTTTGGCGCCGTCTTTGATGAAGCCTTTGCTGGCGTCCACCATGAAGATGCCACCGCCCGCCATGGTGCGGCCCGCCGCGCCTTCTTTGTCCAGCACGATGATGCAGGCCGGTATGCCGGTGCCATAAAACAGGTTGGCAGGCAGGCCGATGATGCCCTTGATGAAGCCCCGCCTGACGATGTTGGCGCGGATGCTGCCCTCGGCCCCGCCGCGAAACAGCACCCCGTGCGGCAGGATGACCGCGCCCTTGCCGGTGCTTTTGAGGGTTTTGAGGATGTGCAGCAAGAAGGCAAAGTCGCCATTCTTGGCCGGGGGCACACCGTATTCAAAGCGGCTGAACAGGTCGTTCTGCGGGTCAAACCCGTTGCTCCAGGCCTTGGTGCTGAACGGTGGGTTGGCGACCACGTAGTCGAAAGTTTGCAGCGCACCCATGTACAAAAAGTGCGGGTTGGCCAGGGTGTTGTCGCGCCAGATTTCCGCGGTGGGGCAGTCGTGGAGCACCATGTTCATGCGGCTCAGGGCTGCAGTGGCGTTGTCCATTTCCTGGCCGTACAGGGCTAGGTCGAGGCCGGTGCGGCTTTTGGCTTCGTCATGCGCCTTGAGCAAGAGCGAGCCCGACCCGCAGGTGGGGTCAAAAATGCTTTGTTTGCCGCTGGTGGCGCGGCCCAGCTCGATGACCTGGGCCATCACCCGCGAGACTTCAGCCGGGGTGTAGAACTGGCCCTTGCTTTTGCCGCTTTCGGTGGCGAAGTGGCGCATGAGGTATTCATACGCATCACCCAACAGGTCGTCGCCCTCGGCCCGGTTGCGGCCAAAGTCCAGCCCCTCAAAAATGCCCACCAGTTTGGTGAGCCGGTCGACCATCTCCTTGCCCTTGCCAAGCTTTTCTTCGTCGTTGAAGTCGGCCACGTTGATGGCACCCTTGAGGGTGTCATTGGCATCGGCCAGGCGACCTACCAGCTTGTTGATCTTGTCGCCGATTTCCTTGTCGTTCTTGAGCGCCACCATGTCGGCAAAGCTGCCACCGGGCGGCACTTCGATCAGCGCGTTGGGGTTGCCGGCGTATTTGTCAGACACGTATTTGACGAACAGCAGCACCAGTACATAGTCTTTGTACTGGCTGGCATCCATGCCGCCACGCAGTTCGTCACAAGACTTCCAGAGGGATGAATAGAGTTCGGATTTTTTGAGGGCCATGCGGGGGTCTAACTGTCTTACGGGCAAACGTGTAACCGTCGAATGTACTGCGGCACGCCGCACATTTATCGTCCTAAATTTCATAATGCAGAAGATATGAGGGCAGCTGGCAGTGTCCCAACGGAAGCTTTGACGCATGTATGCGGAGGCCGCCTAGCGCAAAGCTGTGGCAGCAGCGTTTTGACTGCCTGCTCCTGATACCAGCAGTCTCGTGACCACTGCGGATCAAGCGAAAGCAGCCAGTCTGAAGCGGGTACGCCGGAGCTCTTTTCTGCAGCGATGGCTGACTTGAAAGTCGCGCACTGCACTCACGCCCTAGGCCAGTTTGCGGTCAATATCCCAAGCCACCTGAGTCCAAAAGAATGACCGGGTTTTGACAGGACTGCGGACATCTTCGCAACGCATGCTCAGTTGGCACCACTTTGCCCCGATCGCGCAGGATGTATGTCTTTCTCGTAAGACGGGCACGTCAGCGAATGAACGCTCTTCGACTGAACGAAGCCATCGCTTCAAGATGGGTTCACCGGACGCATACCACCCGAGAGTTCATTTGTCCCCATGTCTCGCGCTCGGGTCTGGATCGGTGCCTGCGCCGCCATGGAGCGGGCAATCTCAACGCCCTCAAGCCCC
>QLTU01000033.1 GCA_003268905.1 Acidovorax defluvii | reverse complement strand
TGGTGAGCAAGAAGACAGACGAGCGGGAGTCAGATATTATTGCTGGATAAAAACACAGCATCCGGGGTGCCACTGGAGCTAAGTGGATACCCCTTAAATATAACCAGTATTTTGAATCGTGGGCCAAAACTTGCCACAGGGTTTTGGGCGGTCGGCCCTTCTTGCCTGCGCCCAACGAAGAAAGTGCCACCATGGCGCCCGCAAGACAGCAGCAGGTGAACGCGCGCCCTGGTCCCGCCGCAAGGCGGCCATCCATGACCATGCCCCGGCGCCCCAGCGCATTGGCACAGGGCAAGCCTGCCGCCCCAGTTGGTTTGTCGTGACAGCCGCCCACGGTTCTGGGCGAACCATGGCAACCGTGTTTCCGAAAGGCTGACGGCTACAACTTGCGCATCGCCCAATCACACCAGTCGGCCACTGCCGCATCCGCAGGGCTGGCGCGATCCGTCAGCTGGGGCCAGCGGCGGTAGCAGGCGTTGACGATGCTTTGCAGCTGCCACAGCGCTTCGCGCCCTACCAGAGCGACTTCGGCCAACCCCAAGGCGTCGCCTTGCAGCTGTTCAAGCAGATCGCCTTGCTGCCGAGGGTGGGATCCGGCTTCGATCAGCGCCTTTTGCAGTGCCTGCAGCCGGATATCGTCAAAGGCGAACACACTGCCCGGCTCTTGCCTGGCGGCGGGGGGGCAATGCCGCCTTGAGCTGCTCCCATTGCTCAAAGGCGCCCGCCAGGGTATCGATTTGCACCGGCGCGTCGGCGCCCAGGGGCATCAGGGCGGAATCGCGCGTCACGTCTTCCTGCAGCAGGGGCAGCACATGGGCCACCAGTGCGGCCGGGAACTTGCGGTGGTTCAGGCGCAGCACCAGAGACAACCGCTGGGCAGGCATGTCGGTGTATTTTTCGTAGAAGGCCGTCACCACCTCGGCCAGCAGCAGGATGCGCCCCATGGGCGAAATTTCCGCCCCAGGCAAGCCGCGCGGATAACCGCTGCCATCCATGCGCTCGTGGTGCTCTAGCACGGCAATCTCCACCGATCGGGGATAAACGCCGGCATCCTTGAGCATCAGCATCGAGGTGATGGGATGGGCCACCAAATGCTTGCGCTGCACACCCGTGACCTTGTTGAGGGGGTCCATCCAGGCCGGGTCCATGTGCAGCACCCCGGCATCGTGCAGCAGCGCAGCAGCCGCCAGCGGTATGCAGTCGCGTTCGCTCAGGCCGATTTTCAGCCCCAGGAACACGGCCACCATCATCATCTGCAGGCTGTGCTCGAACAGGTCAGGCCGCTGCTCGCGCATCACCGTGAGTTTGAAGGCAATGGGCTCGGGCAGGGGCATTGAGCGCAAGGGTGCCAGCAGCTTGACGGCAGAACCCAGGGCCTGCGCCAGCATCTGGGGCAATGCATTGTGCTCGACCAGATCCCGCCCCGCAGCGACCAATGCCGGCACATCCACCGCATTCTCGACCGTCAGGTGCCGATCGATGGGTTCGCGCAGCTTGTGCTGCACCAGCCGGTCGTAAAGGCGGCTGTCGATGCGGGCCCCTTTTTCCACCAGCTTGATGCCGTTGTCGGTATAGATGGCGTCCTGGGTCACCACCGCGCGCCGGTCGGCCATGTCGGTGAGCGCACGCAGGTAGTGCGGGCTGTCAGGGGCAGTGGCCGCCAAAAATGGATCAGTCATGCGGAAAATTCAAAAGGGACTGCTGTGAATATAAGACCTTGGACAGCGGACTTCACTGGCAAAAGGCCCGCTTGCGCGGGCCCTTCTTGAGAGAGGTCAAGCACCGCCCTCACTGCAGCAGCGTGACACCCGTTTTGGCTTGAAGCGCATCAAACGTGACACCTGGCGCCAATTCCACCACCTTCAGGCCCAGAGGCGTCACATCCATCACAGCCAGGTCGGTGATGATGCGGTCCACCACGCCCACGCCCGTGAGCGGCAGCGTGCACTGGGGCAGGATCTTCATGTCCTCGGTGCCGTCCTTCTTGCGCGCCACATGTTCCATGAGCACGATCACGCGCTTGACGCCGGCCACCAGGTCCATGGCGCCGCCCATGCCTTTGACCATCTTGCCGGGAATCATCCAGTTGGCCAGGTCGCCCTGCTCGCTGACCTGCATGGCGCCCAGGATGGACAGGTTGATCTTGCCGCCACGGATCATGGCAAAGCTGTCGTGGCTGCCAAAAATGGACGATCCGGGAATGGTGGTCACGGTCTGCTTGCCGGCGTTGATGAGGTCGGCGTCCACCTTGTCTTCGGTGGGAAACGGGCCAATGCCCAGCATGCCGTTCTCGGACTGCAGCCACACTTCCTTGTCACCGGTGAAGTTGGCCACCAGCGTGGGAATGCCGATGCCCAGGTTCACATAGAAACCGTCTTCGAGTTCTTGGGCCGCACGGGCGGCCATCTGGTCTTGGGTCCAAGGCATGGTCAGGCTCCTGCTTTCTCTGTGACGGTTCTTTTCTCGATGCGCTTTTCAGGGTGGGCGTTGTGCACGATGCGGTGCACATAGATGCCAGGCAGATGGATCTGGTCGGGGTCGATCGCGCCCGTTTCCACCACCTCTTCCACCTCCACGATGCACAGCTTTCCGGCCATGGCCACGGCGGGGTTGAAGTTGCGTGCCGTCAGGCGAAACTGCAGGTTGCCCGATTGGTCGGCGCGCCAGGCTTTGACCAGCGAAACATCGGGCACCAGCGAGCGCTCCATCACATAGGTTTCGCCATCGAACTCACGCAGCTCCTTGCCATCGGCCACGATGGTGCCCACGCCGGTCTTGGTGAAGAAGGCCGGAATGCCGGCACCACCGGCACGCAGCTTTTCGGCCAGCGTGCCCTGGGGCGTGAACTCCAACTCCAGTTCGCCGGCCAGGTACTGGCGCTCGAACTCCTTGTTCTCGCCCACATAAGACGAAATCATTTTTTTGATCTGGCGCGTTTCGAGCAGCTTGCCCAGGCCAAAGCCGTCCACACCCGCGTTGTTGGAGATCACGGTGAGATTCTTCGCCCCTGAATCGCGCAGCGCATCGATCAGGGCCTCGGGAATACCGCACAGACCGAAGCCGCCCACGGCCAGCAACTGGCCATCGGCAACCACGCCCTCAAGGGCCTTGGCTGCGGAAGGAAATAACTTTTTCACCACGATCTCCTTGATAGTTTTGATACCCTACGATACTACTTAGATAGATAAGTAGTACCCCGTAAAGATTTGCACTATGGACGTTGATTACAGACTGGCCTTTGAATTTGCTCCCGTGGGTTTGGTGCTTTCACGCAACCGCACCATGATGGACTGCAACCGGCAAGTCTGCGAGATGTTTGGCGCTTCGCGCGAGGTCCTCATCGGCCAGTCGTTCCAGATACTGTATCCAAGCGCAGACGAGTATGAGCGCCTGGGCGCGCACATGGAGCCCATTCTCAACGCCAAGGGCCACTACGCCGACAACCGCATCATGAAGCGTGCCAACGGCGAAGTCTTCTGGTGCCATGTCTCGGGCCGCGCGCTGAACCGCGATGCGCCCCATGAATCGGGCATCTGGAGTTTTGAAGACCTGAGCGCCCAGCGCCCCGTGAAGGCCGATTTGACGGGCCGCGAACGCGAAGTGGCAGCGCGCCTGCTGGAGGGGCTGACCTCCAAGGAGATCGGCCGGACGCTGGAAATCAGCCATCGCACGGTGGAGATTTACCGGGCACGCCTCATGCGCAAGTACAACGCGTCCACCGCAGCAGACCTGGTGCACAAGCTGCTGGCCGGGGGCTGAAAGAAAGACGTTCAGCCCTGCTTCGGCCCGTCGATCACCTCAGCGGCCGTGCGAAAAGCCTCCACCGCCGTGGGCACGCCGCAGTAGATGCTGGCGTGCAGCAACACTTCCTGGATTTCTGCCGCCGTCGCACCGTTGTTGAGCGCGCCGCGCACATGGCCCTTGAGCTCGTGCTGCTTGCCCAAGGCGGTAAGAAAAGCCACCGTGATCAGGCTGCGCGTCTTCATGTCGAGTCCTGGGCGCTGCCATACATCGCCCCACGCATTGCGAGTGATGAACTCCTGAATAGGCTGCGTGAACTCTGTCACACCGTCGAGAGCACGTGCAACGAAATCCTCTCCCATCACCGCTTTACGCTGAATCAATCCAGCGTCGTACTGGGCCTGTTGGTGCGCGTCCATGGTCTTGTACCTTTATACAAAACCGTCATCATGCGGCAAGGCTTGGAATGCCTATCGCCACCATGCAGAAATACGATCCCCGCGACCTTGCGGTAAAAATAGCAATAATTGATAATCATTTTACTGGCGATACAGATGATCTATTCATCAGGTGCCGCCAAGCCTTCCCGCTTGCGCCTTGGCATTGCTGTGGCACGAGCGTTTTCCAGCCAGTCTGACCACCAATGAAAGGGACATCGCCATGACCAAACTCACCACCGTTGCAGGCGCGCCGGTTGCCAACAACCAGGACTCGCTGACCGCCGGCCCGCGCGGCCCCATGCTGCTGCAGGATGTGTGGCACCTGGAAAAGATGGCCCATTTCAACCGCGAAGTGATCCCCGAGCGCCGCATGCATGCCAAGGGTTCGGGCGCGTTTGGCACTTTTACCGTCACCCAGGACATCACGCGCTACACGGCGGCCAAAATCTTTTCTGCAGTGGGCAAGCAGACCGAAATGTTCGCGCGTTTTTCTACCGTGGCCGGCGAGCGCGGTGCGGCAGATGCCGAACGTGACATCCGCGGGTTCGCCATGAAGTTCTACACCGAAGAAGGCAACTGGGACCTGGTGGGCAACAACACGCCGGTGTTCTTCTTTCGCGACGCGCTCAAGTTCCCCGACCTGAACAAGGCCGTCAAGCGCGACCCGTACACCAACATGCGCAGCGCCGAGAGCAACTGGGACTTCTGGACCAGCCTCCCCGAAGCGTTGCACCAGATCACCATCGTGATGAGCGACCGCGGCATTCCGCGCGGCTACCGGCACATGCACGGCTTCGGCTCGCACACCTACAGCTTCATCAACGCGGCCAACGAGCGCTTCTGGGTCAAGTTCCACTTCGTGAGCCAGCAGGGCATTGAAAACCTGTCGGATGCCGAAGCCGCCGCCGTGGTCGCGGGTGACCGCGAAAGCAGCCAGCGCGACCTGCTCGAAGCCATCGACCGGAGCGAGTTCCCCCAATGGAAACTGTGCGTGCAGATCATGCCCGAGGCAGATGCCGCCACCTACCGCTTCCACCCGTTCGACCTGACCAAGGTCTGGAGCAAGAAGGACTATCCGCTCATCGAAGTGGGCATCGTCGAGCTCAACCGCAACCCGCGCAATTACTTTGCCGATGTCGAGCAGGCCTCGTTCACCCCCGCCAACATGGTGCCGGGCATTGGCCCCTCGCCCGACCGCATGCTGCAGTCGCGCCTGTTCTCTTACGGTGACGCGGCGCGCTACCGCCTGGGTGTCAACCACCACTCCATCCCGGTGAACGCGCCCCGCTGCCCCGTGCACAGCTACCACCGCGACGGTGCCATGCGCGTGGACGGCAACCACGGCGGCACGATTGCGTATGAGCCCAACACCAAGGGCGAATGGCAAGAGCAGCCTGCCTACGCAGAGCCACCGCTGGCCCTGCACGGCCCCGCCGACCGCTGGGACTACCGCGCCGACGACAACGACTACTTCACCCAGCCGGGCGACCTGTTCCGCCTGATGACACCCGACAAGCAGCAGCTGCTCTGCGAGAACACGGCACGCAACATTGCCGGGGTGTCCCAGCACATTGTTGACAAGCACATCGCGCACTGCACGCAGGCCGACCCGGCCTACGGCGCAGGCGTGGCGCGCGCCATCGAAGCGCAGCGCGCCGGTCGCCTCTAAAACGCCCCTGCGCGGACCAGCGCAGCAGCCCCCGCAACCGCGCTGGCGGTGCGGGGGCTTTTTCATGGCTATGCTGGAGCCCTGACATTCGTAAGGAGACAACCCCCATGGCCGCGCGCTACCCTTTTCCCGATCTGAACACCCTGCCCGAGGACATCCGCACCCGCATCCTTGAGGTGCAGGAGAAGGCGGGCTTCATCCCCAACGTGTTTCTGGCGTTTGCGCGCCGCCCGGCCGAGTGGCGGGCGTTTTTTGCATACCACGACGCATTGATGCTCAAGGAAGAAGGCAGCCTGACCAAGGGCGAGCGCGAGATGATCGTCACTGCCACCAGCGCGGCCAACCAGTGCCTGTATTGCGTGGTGGCGCATGGCGCGATCCTGCGCATCTACGAAAAGAAACCGTTTGTGGCCGACCAGGTGGCCGTGAACCACCGCAAGGCCGACATCACGCCGCGCCAGCGTGCCATGCTCGACTTTGCAATGAAGGTGTGCCAGCGCGCACACGAAGTGGAAGACGCCGACTTTGCTGCCCTGCACGCCCACGGGCTGGATGACGAGGACATCTGGGACATTGCCGCCATCACGGCGTTTTTTGGCCTGTCCAACCGCATGGCCAACTTTGCCGGCATGCAGCCCAACCCCGAGTTCTACCTGATGGGCCGGTTGCCCAAAGCCAAAAAGTCCACCGAATAGCTATTATTTTAATAGCTTATAGCGCTTTACCCATAAGCGCTACAGGCCATTTTTACTCAAAAATCATCCAGCCACCAATGCCCGCATCCAGTCGGGCAGCGGGGCGGCTTTTTGCTGTGGAAAATCCACCCAGATGGTGGTGGCACCACCGGCGGCGCAAACCACGCCGGGCTGGTCCACGCGTTCCATCGTGCCCCAGGTCTCGAACGTGGTGCGCGCCGGGTCGCTCACATACAACTTGAGCAGCACGTCCGCCGGAAATTCGAGCTGCCGGTAAAAGTTGCAGAACGCATTGACGATGACAGGGCCCTGCCCATTCGGGTCGGGGTTGCAGCCCACCGACACCATCCATTCGATGCGCGCCGTTTCCAGGTAACGAAAATAAACCGTGTTGTTCACATGGCCCATGGCGTCCATGTCGCCCCAGCGCACGGGAAAGCGCATTTCGTAAAGCAGCTTCTTGACTTCGGGGATTTCGATCTTCATCGGTGTGCCTTGATGGATGCCAGGATGCCCAGCGTGAACAGCACACTGGCCGCCCACTGCGCGGGCGCGGGCCAGTGGCCGTCCCAGGCAAAAGAATAAACCAGCGCAAAGAGAGTCTCGCTCACGATGAGCTGCCCGCACAGGCTGGCCGAAAGACGCTGGCTGGCCAGGTTCCACAAGATGGTGGCCAGCCAGCTCGAGCCGAAGCCGATGGCCAGGCACAGCAGCAGAAAAAAGCCGATGCCCGGCGTGGCGGCCAGCGCGGCGGCCGGTGTGCCCGCCAGCAGCCACAGCACCAGCCCTCCCAGCCCGGTGGCCACGCCCAGCCAGTTGGCCCATTCGGTGGCGCGCACCTCGGGGTGGCGCTTGAGCCAGGCCGCATTCAGCAATGCAAAGGCCGTCCAGCTCACCAGCGCCCCGCCCGCCGATGCCAGGCCGCGCCAAAAATGCAGTCCCTGGCTTGCGCCTTCATCCGCCCCGGCAGGAACATCAGCCATCAGCAGCAGCCCTGCCACCGTCAGCCCCAGTCCGGGCAGCAAGGCCGACCAGCGCAGCCCCTGGGGCTTGCCCAGCAGCATCACCCACACGGGGATGGTGCCGATGATGAGCGCCGGCATCGCCACGCCCATGTCTCGAATGGCCAGCACCAGCAGCAGGTAATAGCCGGTAAAGCCCAGCAGGCTCAGCATCAGCGCGGCGACAAACTGGCGCGGCGTGGGCAGGCGGCGGGTGTGCAGGCCCCAGGCCATCATGCCCAGCGCTACCAGCCCGTAGGTGATGAACCGCCCTGCCGTCACATCCATGGCCGCAAAGCCACTGGCCATGCGGGGCGCGACAAAAGACAGCCCCCACAGCGCGCCAGCGGCCAGTCCCGCCAGAATGCCGGTGCCCGTCCCCGTGCCCGCCAGCACCTCAGACCGCAAAGCCGTCGTCGGCTGCGATCACGGCGCCATTGACAAAGTGGCTCTGGTCGCTGGCCAGCATCACGATGAGTGCGTCCAGGTCCTGCGGCTGCCCCACGCGCTTACGCGGCAGCATGGAGATGAGTTTCTGGCCCTGCTCGGTCTGCCAGTGGCTGTGATTGATTTCGGTGTCGATGTAACCCGGGCAGAGGGCATTCACGTTGATGCCGAAACGCCCCCACTCCAGCGCCATGGCGCGGGTCATCTGCACCACGGCAGCCTTGCTCATGCAATAGGCGCCAATCTGCGGCAGCACCTTGAGCCCGGCCATCGAGGCAATGTTGATGATGCGCCCGCCCGTGAAGCTGCCCGGCGCCGCGCCGCGCGAGCGCGCCAGCATGCGCTTGCCCACCTCTTGCGCCACAAAGAAAGCGCCTTTGACGTTGGTGTCGAAGATGAAGTCGTAGTCCTCAAGCGTCACATCCTGGATGCGCTGCGTGGTGCTTACGCCCGAGTTGTTGACCAGAATGTCGATGGACCCCATCTCTGTCTCGGCGTGGGCCACGGCGGCCTTGATGGAATCGAGGTCGGTCACATCGAGTTCAACGACATGGGCGTCACCCCCTTCGCCTTCGATGCGGGCGCGCAGCTCCTTGAGCTTTTCCAGCCGGCGGCTGGCCAGCACCACGCCAGCGCCTGCGCGGGCCAGGGTGCGCGCAAACTGCGCGCCCAGGCCGCTGGATGCGCCCGTCACCAGGGCCACGCGGCCGGACAAATCGATGCTGTAAGCCATTTAAAGTCTCTCCATGGATCAAAAATAGAACGATCGTTCGATTGTGTGTATTCCCATGAATACAATCAGTCGCCAGCCAGACAGTGTTTTGCCGCACTGCCTGAAGAAAATCACCCCATTATCAAACGCCCGACGAGACGCTATGACAAACCAAGAAATCCTCGCCCAACACGGCCCCCGCGAAGCCATGGAATACGACGTGGTTGTGGTGGGCGGCGGCCCCGCAGGCCTGTCCACCGCCATCCGGCTCAAGCAGCTGGCCGCCGAAAAGGGCCAGGATGTGTCGGTGGTAGTGCTCGAAAAAGGCTCCGAGCCCGGCGCGCACATTCTTTCGGGCGCCATCATGGACCCCAAGGCGCTGACCGAGCTGATTCCCAACTGGAAGGAACTCGGCGCCCCGCTGAACCAGCCCGTCACCGACGACGCCATGGTGTTCCTGGGCGAGAAATCGTCGTTTCGCACGCCCAACTTCCTGCTGCCAGGCTGTTTTCAGAACCACGGTAACTACATCGTCAGCCTGGGCAACGTAACCCGCTGGCTGGCGCAGCAGGCCGAGAACCTGGGCGTGGAAATTTTCCCCGGCTTTGCCGCCGCAGAAGTGCTCTACAACGACAACGGCAGCGTCAAGGGCGTGGCCACCGGCAACATGGGCGTAAGCAAGGAAGGCGAGCCCACGGGCGACTTCCAGCTCGGCATGGAGCTGCACGCCAAATACACCATCTTTGCCGAAGGCGCACGCGGCCATCTGGGCAAGCAGGTCATCGCCCGCTTCAAGCTCGATGCCGAAAGCGACCCACAGACCTACGGCCTGGGCATCAAGGAGCTGTGGGAAATCGACCCCGCCCGCCACCAGCCCGGCTTCGTGCTGCACACCGCCGGCTGGCCCATGGACAACAACACCTACGGCGGCGCCTTCCTGTACCACATGGAAGACAACAAGGTCACGCTGGGCTTCATTACCGGCCTGGACTACGCCAACCCCTACCTCAGCCCGTTCGAGGAATTCCAGCGCTGGAAGACGCACGCCAACATCCGCTACTACCTCGAAGGCGACGAATCCAAGGGCATCAAGCCGGCCAAGCGCATCAGCTATGGCGCGCGCGCCATCACGGCCGGTGGCCTGATGAGCCTGCCCAAAACGGTGTTCCCAGGCGGTGCACTCGTGGGCTGCGACGCGGGTTACCTCAACGTCAGCCGCATCAAGGGCAGCCACGCCGCCATCAAGACCGGCATGCTGGCCGCCGAGGCAGCCTATGAGGCCATCACCGGTGGGCGCCAGCACGACGAACTCACGGCCTACCCCAAGGCGTTCGAGGCCAGCTGGCTCCACACCGAGCTGAACAAGGCACGCAACTTCAAGGCATGGTTCAAGAAGGGCCTGACCGTGGCCACAGTGATGAACGGTATCGAGCAGTTCGCGCTCAAGGGCCACATCCCATGGACGCTGCACCGCGACAAGCCCGACCACGCCTATCTGAAGCCCGCCGCCGAGTGCAAGCCCATCGTTTATCCCAAGCCCGATGGCAAGATCACCTTCGACCGCCTCTCCAGCGTGTTCGTGAGCAACACCAACCACGCCGAAAACCAGCCAGCGCACCTCACGCTGAAAGACGCCAGCGTGCCGGTGAACATCAACCTGGCCAAATATGCCGGTCCCGAGTCCCGCTACTGCCCGGCCGGCGTGTACGAGTTCGTGCCCGACACGGCCAAGGGCGGCGATGCCCAGCGCCTGCAGATCAACGCGCAAAACTGCGTGCACTGCAAGACCTGCGACATCAAGGACCCGACGCAAAACATTGTCTGGGTCACACCCGAAGGCGGCGGCGGCCCCAACTATTCGGGCATGTAAAAACCATAGCAGCTTGCGCATGAAGGGCCTGCGCTGCAGGCCTTTTTTGTTGATATTTCAACCGCACCGCGCTGAAAGCCCGACCCCGCCACGGGGAGGCTTGCCTCACCCGGCGTGGCAATGTTGCGCCGCAGTAAACTTGTCCGTCGGCCCCGCGCCTGCGTGTGCAGGCCGACCCGATCCATCCCAAAACCAGAAAGACCGCGCAGATGAACATGAAGAAAATGCCCTGGATGTCCCTGGGTGCCCTGGCCCTGGCCGTTGCCGCCGTGGCACCCGCCAGCGCGCAGCAAAAATCCGTGGCAGTGACCGCGATCGTCGAACACCCTGCCCTCGATTCCGTGCGCGACGGCGTGCAGGCCGCCCTCAAGGAAGCCGGCTTTGAAGCGGGCAAGAACCTCCAGTGGCAATACCAGAGCGCCCAGGGCAATACCGGCACCGCGGCGCAAATCGCGCGCAAGTTCATTGGCGACAAACCCGATGCCATCGTGGCCATTGCCACGCCATCGGCCCAGGCCGTGATTGCCGCGACCAAGACCGTCCCGGTCGTCTTCTCGGCCGTGACCGACCCCGTGGCCGCCAAGCTCGTGAAGAGCTGGGAGCCTTCGCGCAACAACGTGACCGGCGTGTCCGACCTGCTGGCGCTCGACAAGCAGATGGACCTGGTCAAGCAAGTGGTGCCCGGTGCCAAGCGCGTGGGCGTGGTCTACAACCCCGGCGAAGCCAACTCGGTCGTTGTGGTCAAGGAACTGCAGGCCCTGCTGCCCAAGCTGGGCATGACGCTGGTCGAGGCCGCAGCGCCCCGCTCGGTGGACGTGAGCAGCGCCGCACGCAGCCTGATCGGCAAGGTCGATGTGATCTACACCAGCACCGACAACAACGTGGTCTCGGCCTACGAGGCGCTGGTGAAGGTGGGACAGGATGCCAAGATCCCGCTGGTGGCATCCGACACCGACAGCGTCAAGCGCGGCGCCATCGCTGCCTTCGGCATCAACTACCGCGATCTGGGCGAGCAGACCGGCCGCATGGTGGCCCGCATCCTCAAGGGCGAAAAGCCCGGCGACATCAAGCCCGAGATCAGCACCAAGATGGAACTGTTCGTGAACCCCGGCGCAGCCGAAAAACAAGGCGTGAAGCTGTCTGACGCGCTGGTCAAGTCGGCCGCACAGGTCGTGCAATAAGCGCGCAACCTGTGCAGGGCCGGGTCGTCAGGCCCGGCCCCCTCCGGCAGGAGTCATGCACCGCGTGGCTCCTGCTTTGCTTTTTCAATTCATAGCCCCGCTGCCCCATGTCCTTCTTTTCATTGCTCGGCGCCGTTGAAATCGGCCTGATCTTCAGCCTGGTGGCGCTGGGCGTATTCATCTCGTTTCGGCTGCTGCGCTTTCCCGACCTCACGGTGGATGGCAGCTTTCCGCTGGGCGGCGCCGTCTGCGCCATCCTGATCTCCACCGGCACCAACGCCTGGGTGGCCACGCTGGCCGCCACGGCGGCGGGCGCAGTGGCCGGACTGATCACCGGCTGGCTCAACGTCAAGCTCAAGATCATGGACCTGCTGGCCAGCATTTTGATGATGATTGCGCTGTATTCGATCAACCTGCGCATCATGGGCGGCCCCAACGTGCCCCTCATCAACGACCCCACGCTGTTCGTGCTGCTGCAGCCCGAAGGCATGGACGACTACATTGCGCGCCCCCTGATCCTCGTCGCCATCGTGCTGGCCGCCAAACTGCTGCTCGACTGGTTCTTTGCCACCGAACGGGGCCTGGCCATCCGTGCCACCGGCTCCAACGCCCGCATGGCCCGCGCCCAGGGCGTGAACACCGGCGCCATGCTGCTGCTGGGCATGGCCATTTCCAACGGCCTGGTGGGCCTGGCCGGCGCACTGTTTGCGCAAACCCAGGGCGGCTCGGACATTTCCATGGGCATTGGCACCATCGTTATCGGCCTGGCCGCCGTGATCGTGGGCGAGAGCATCCTGCCCTCGCGCCGCCTGGTGTATGCCACGCTGGCCGTGGTCATTGGCGCCATCGCCTACCGCTTCTTCATCGCGCTGGCGCTCAACAGCGACTTCATTGGCCTCAAGGCGCAAGACCTGAACCTCGTCACCGCCGTGCTGGTGGCGGTGGCGCTGGTCATTCCGCAGCTCAAGCGCAAGTTCGCCAAGCGCAAGCCGTCCTGAACCCGCGCACCGAAAGAGCCCCATGCTGAGCGCCCAACACCTCGAAATCACCTTCAACCCCGGCACGCCGATTGAAACGCGTGCCCTGCGCGGCATGTCGCTGGACATTCCGGCCGGGCAATTTGTCACCGTCATTGGCTCCAATGGGGCCGGCAAGTCCACGTTTCTCAACGCCATCTCGGGCGACCAGACGGTGGACAGCGGCCGCATCGCCATCGATGGCGTCGATGTCACCCGCATGCCCGTGTGGGCCCGCGCCGAGCGCGTGGCCCGCGTCTTCCAGGACCCGATGGCCGGCACCTGCGAAGACCTCACCATCGAAGAAAACATGGCGCTGGCACAGCGCCGTGGCAGCTTCCGCAACCTGGGCCGCGCCGTCAAGGCATCGATGCGCGAGGGCTTTCGCGAGCGCCTGGCCACGCTGGGCCTGGGGCTGGAAAACCGCCTGACTGACCGCATCGGCCTGCTCTCGGGCGGCCAGCGCCAGGCCGTGAGCCTGCTGATGGCGGCGCTACAGCCGTCCCGCATCCTGCTGCTCGACGAGCACACCGCTGCGCTCGACCCGCGCACCGCCGACTTCGTGCTGCGCCTGACCGAACGCATCGTGGCCGAGAGCCAACTGACCACCATGATGGTCACGCACAGCATGCGCCAGGCGCTGGATGTGGGCGAGCGCACCGTGATGCTGCACCAGGGACAGGTGGTGCTCGATGTGTCCGGCGAAGAACGCAAGCGCCTGGATGTGCCCGACCTGCTGCAGATGTTCGAGAAGGTGCGCGGCGAAAAGCTGTCGGACGACGCCCTGCTGCTGGGCTGAGGTGGGCGCGGGCCGCGCCTGTTTAATATCAAATTGATAGCTTCTCGCGCTTACTGGATAAGCGCTAGAGGCCAATTTGGCTTAAGTATCAGTCCACAAACAACGGTAGATCGGCCTTCTTCAGCGTGCGCAGCACAAAGCTGGAGCGGCTGTGGCGTATGCCCTTGATCTTGTAAAGCTTCTCGCGCAGCAAGCGCTCGTAGTCGCGCGTGTCTTTCACCACCACGCGCAGCAGGTAGTCGTAGTCGCCCGACACCAGATGCGCCTCAATCACCTCGGGAATGCTGGCCAGGGTTTCGCCAAATTTTTCCAGCGTGTTGTCGGAATGGCTGTCGAGCGTGACCATCACCAGCACCGTGTCCGCCAGATCGAGCGCGCGCGAATTGAGGCGCACGGTGTAGCCCTCGATCACACCGGCCTCTTCCATCTTCTTGATGCGCCCCCAACACGGCGAGGGGCTCAGGCCCACGGCCTGGCCGATCTCTTGCAGGCTGGCGCGGGCGTTGGCCTGCAAAACGGAGAGAATTTTTCTGTCAAGACGGTCCATGTGGCGCATTATTTCAAAAACACCGCTTTGACAGAATATTTTTCTGCCAATAGCCAAAATCAACGCCAATTCAGAAGATTCATCCGCCGCCCGCGCGGCATACTTTGCTGCATCAAGGCACTCGTACCCGGGTGCACAAACTGACAAGGCCCCGGCGGGTTACCGCCCGCCCGGGGCGCTTGACAATCATCCCCCCAGCGTCCCCTATTGCTGCCCTGTCGCGCATGCGACCCCGGTGCGCTGCGATGCGCCTGGCACGCCGCTGATAAGCATGCTTACCAGCACAAACCCCGATGCCCGGTGTCATGTTGCAGCGCCATAATTTTTGCAGTGCGCGGCGCAGGCCCGCGCCGCAACCTGCACCGCAGGCCGCACGCAACCATCCCCCCCTTCAGGAGACACCATGCAATTGACCAGACTCGTCGTCGGCCTCGGCCTTGCCATCGGCTTCATGGCCAGCGCCGCCGCGCAGACCACCATGCGCATCAGCATCTCGACGGCGCAGAACTCGCACCAGGGCGTGGCCATCGACACCTTTGCCAAGGAAGTCGAAAAGCGCACGGGCGGCCGCTACAAGGTGCAGACCTTCTACAACGGGGCTCTGGGCGGCGAGCGCGAGTCGGTTGAAGCCGTGCAGCTGGGCACGCAGGAGCTGGCCTTCAGCTCCACCGGCCCCATCCCCAACTTTGTGCCCGAGACAAAAATTCTCGATGTGCCCTTCCTGTTCCGCGACAAGGCCCATGCGCGCGCCGTGCTCGACGGCCCCATCGGCCAGGAGATGCTGACCAAGTTCGACAGCAAGGGTTTCAAGGCGTTGGCCTGGGCCGAAAACGGCTTTCGCCACATGACCAACAGCAAGCGCGACGTGAAGGAGCCCGGCGACCTCAAGGGCCTGAAGATGCGCACCATGGAGAACCCCGTGCACATCGCCGCCTACAAGGGCTTTGGCATCATCACCACGCCCATGGCTTTCCCCGAGGTGTTTACCGCCCTGCAGCAAGGCACCGTGGACGGCCAGGAGAACCCGCTGCCCGTCATCATCTCGGCCAAGTTCGACCAAGTGCAAAAGCACCTCACGCTCACGGGCCATGTGTATTCGCCCTGCATCTTCGTGATGAACAAGGCCTCGTTCGACAAGCTCAGCGCTGCCGACAAGCAGGCTTTCCTCGATGCCGCCAAAGAAGGCACCAAGGCCAACCGTGCGCGCGTGGACGAGGACGATGCCAAGGGCGTGGCCGACCTGCGCTCCAAGGGCATGACCGTGATCGACAACGTGGACAAGGCCAAGTTCGTGGCCGCGCTGGCACCCGTCAATGCCGAGTTTGAAAAGCAGTTCGGCAAGGCCACGCTGGACAAGATCCGCGACGTGAAGTAAGTCGCACAGCGCTTTATTTTTGATAGCTATCAGCGCCCGTCGGCAAAGCGCCAACGGGCGTTTTTATTCATATTTTCTGCTTTCCGGCCCGTGCCGCCCATGAAAAACATGTTTCTTACCTTTGAGCGCGGTTGCACCTGGGCGGCCATGCTGTGCGCCTGCGCCATGCTGGCGCTGGCCGCTGCGCTGGGCATGTTCCAGATCCTCATGCGCTTCGTGTTCGAGCAACCCGCCGAATGGACCGAGGTGCTGATCCGTTTCAGCCTGATCTGGATGGTGTTTCTGGCCATCCCGGCCGCCTTTCGACAGGGCGCCATGGTGAGCGTGGACGTGCTGTACCGCTGGAGCCCGCCGCGCATTCGCCGCGTGCTTGACTGGGTGGTGTCACTGGCCGCGCTGGCACTGATCGGTGTGATCATCTGGTGGGGCTGGGACTATGCGCAGCGCGGCGGCGTGCAAAGCATGGCCGGGCTGGAATCGGTGTCGATGTTCTGGGCCTATCTCGCCATGCCGGTGGGTGGCCTGTTTTGTGTGATCGGCATCATCGGCAACCTGATCGATCCCCAGCGCATGGAACTGGAGACTGCGCAATGAGCGCCGCGCCGAGCTGCCTCCAGCAAGCGAACTGCCCCCTCGGGGGGCAGCGGGGACATGCAATGCCGAGCGTGGGGGCCCTAATATGAGCATGGTCATGATCTCCACCATGGTGCTGTGCTTTGCACTCACCGTTTCCGTGGCCGTGTCGATCGGCCTCGCGTCCATCCTGGGCATTCAGGTGGCCAACGCCAACATGCTGATCGCGGTGAAAGAGATGTTTGCCTCGATCAACAAGTTTCCGCTGGCCGCCATTCCGTTCTTCATCCTGGCGGGCAACCTGATGGAAACCGGCGGCATCTCGCGCCGGCTGGTCGAGTTTGCCAAAAGCATCGTGGGCGGCGTGCAGGGTGGCCTGCCCATGACCTGCGTGCTCACCTGCATGATCTTTGCAGCCGTGTCGGGCTCGTCGGTGGCCACCACGTTCGCCATCGGCGCCATCCTGATCCCCGCGCTCATCAAGCATGGCTACCCCACCAGCTATGCCGCGGCGCTGCAGGCCACCAGCGCCGAGCTGGGCGTGATCATTCCGCCCTCCATCCCGCTCATCCTGTATGGCGTGAGCGCCGAGGTGTCGATTGGTGAGCTGTTCATTGCCGGCTTTGGCCCGGGCCTCCTGATCAGCGGCTCACTGATGCTGTTTGTGTGGGCCTGGTGCAAATACAAAGGCTGGGGCAAGAGCGATGGCGATGGCCGCATGCCGTTTGGCAAGGCCACGCTGCAGGCTGGCTGGGCATTGCTGATGCCCGTGATCATTCTGGGCGGCATCTACGGCGGCGTTTTCACGCCCACCGAGGCATCTGCCGTGGCCGTTTTTTACGCGTTGGTCATCGGCGTGGTGATTTACCGCGAAATCAAGATCAAGGACCTGTTCGCCATTCTGCGCAAGTCGGCCATCTCGTCGGCGGTGATCATGTTCATCATCGCCAACGCCGGGTTGTTTGCGTTTCTCATCACGCGTGCCGGTGTGCCCGATGCCATTGGCCGCTGGCTGGAGGCCGTGCTGCAATCCCCCGCCCTGTTTCTGCTGGGCGTGAACGCCGCGCTGTTCATCATCGGCATGTTCATCGAGACCAGCGCGGCCATCATTGTGCTGGCGCCCATCCTGGCGCCCGTGGCGATGCACTTTGGCGTGGACCCGGTGCACTTCGGCCTGATCATGGTGGTGAACCTCGCGCTCGGCATGATCACCCCGCCTTTTGGCGTGAACCTGTTTGCCGCATGCACGGTGGCAAAGATCTCGCTGGACCGGATCATCAAACACCTGCTGCCGTTTGTCGGCGTGATTCTGGCGTGTCTGCTGGTCATCACCTACGTGCCCTCCATTTCGCTCACGCTGCGCGATCTGGTGTACGCGAAGTAAGTACAATCGGCGCCGTCAGGAGAGAGTGCCCCGTCCCTTGCATTGCAGGATGAGCGGCACCGCCGAAGGCGCAGGCACCCGCCGAACGCTCAGGCAAAAGGACTGGCAAACGCCCGCAGTGATGCGGGCGTTCCCTTGCTGGAGAGAGGTGGCCGCGCGCAACGCACAGGCCACCCACCGAAGGAGCAAGCCGCGCGGCCAGCCAGGGCGCCGTGGTGAATCTCTCAGGTAAAGCGGACAGCAGGGCAAATTCCGTGGCACATGTGCCGCGGCCCCCATTTGCCCTGGAGCTTTCATGTCCACACCTGCCGCCCCCCTGCTCAGCACACCGCTCAACGCCTTGCACATCGAACTGGGTGCCCGCATGGTGCCGTTTGCCGGTTACTCCATGCCCGTGCAGTACCCCGCCGGTCTCATGGCCGAGCACCTGCACACGCGCCAGGCTGCCGGCCTGTTCGACGTCTCGCACATGGGCCAGTTGCGCCTGGTCGGCCCGGACGCCGCCGCCGCCTTCGAGAGCCTGATGCCGGTGGACGTGATCGACCTGCCGGTGGGCAAGCAGCGCTACGGCCTGCTGCTCAACGACGCGGGCGGCATCATCGACGACCTGATGTTCTTCCGCGTGGCGCAGGACGAAATCTTCGTCATCGTCAACGGCGCCTGCAAGGTGGGCGACATCGCCCACATCCAGGCGCGCATCGGCCAGCGCTGCCGGGTCATTCCGATGCCCGACCACGCCCTGCTCGCCCTGCAAGGCCCGCAGGCCGCCACGGCCCTGGCGCGCCTCGCGCCCGGCGTGGACAAGCTGGTCTTCATGACCGGCGGCAACTTCTCCATTGCGGGCTGCGACTGCTTTGTCACGCGCAGCGGCTACACGGGCGAAGACGGCTTCGAGATCTCGGTGCCCGCCGCGCAGGCCGACACCCTGGCGCGCGCACTGCTGGCCCAGCCCGAAGTGAAACCCATCGGCCTGGGCGCGCGCAACTCGCTGCGCCTGGAGGCCGGCCTGTGCCTCTATGGCAACGACCTCGACACCACCACCACGCCCGTGGAAGCCGCCATTGGCTGGGCCATGCAGAAGGTGCGCCGCACCGGCGGCGCGCGCGCCGGTGGCTTCCCCGGCGCCGACACGGTGCTGGCCCAGCTCGACAACCCCGCCAGCCTGACGCGCAAGCGCGTGGGCCTCGTCGCCCTGGAGCGCGTACCCGTGCGCGAGCACACCGAGCTGCAAACAACAGACGGCCAGAAGATCGGCGAAGTCACCAGCGGCCTGCTGGGCCCGAGCTTCGACAAGCCCATCGCCCTGGCTTACGTGGATGCTGCACACGCCGCCATCGGCACGCACATCCACGCCATCGTGCGCGGCAAGGCCGTGCCGATGGAGGTCTGCGCCACCCCTTTCGTGCCCACGCGCTACTACCGCGGCTAAGGCAATGAAACCCCCCCTGAGCCGCTTCGCGTCTTCCCCCTTCAAGGGGGACGCCGCCAGCGCGGCGGGGCGGCCCTTGCGCGGCGGCCCTGGCCTGGGCTTGGGGGCAAACGCCAACCCGCTTACATTGCAGATTCCCGTTTTTTTCTGATTCATCCATTGAGTTGCCAAAGGAGCCCTTCCCATGACGATCAAATTTTCCAAAGACCACGAGTGGGTCAACGCCGCCGACGCGAATGCTGCGGTGGTGGGTATCACCGTGCACGCCCAGGACGCCCTGGGTGATGTGGTGTTTGTCGACCTGCCCGCCGTGGGCACCACGTTCGCCCAGGGCGACGTGGCAGGAGTGGTCGAGTCCGTCAAGGCCGCTGCCGACGTGTACATGCCGGTCTCCGGCGAAGTGGTGGAAGTGAACGAGGCCCTGCGCGCCGACCCTGCGCTGGCCAACTCCGACCCGCTGGGCGCAGGCTGGTTCTTCAAGGTCAAGCTGTCCGACGCTTCGCAGCTCGACGCCCTGATGGATGAGACCGCGTATTCGAGCTTTGCCGCCAGCGCCTGAGCGCCGCAGCAAAAACCATAGCTGCCCGCGCTTGAATTCAGGCACTTTCAATATGAAAAGTGCCTGAATCTATTTAAATACAAGCGCTGGCAGCTCTCTTTTTAATAGCCTTTGAGACTGGTCCCGCCATGCAGTTGTCTGCCGCCCTGCCCTTGTCCGCGCTCGAAAACGCGGGTGAATTCCTGCCCCGCCACATCGGCATCGACGCGGCCGACGAAGCCCACATGCTGTCGGTGATTGGCGAGGCCTCGCGCCGCGCACTCATCGACGGCATCGTGCCGCGCTCCATCGCGCGCAGCCAGAGCATGGACCTTCCGCCCCCCGCGACCGAAGCCGCCGCGCTGGCCGAGCTCAAGGCGATTGCATCCAAAAACCAGGTGCTCAAAAGCTTCATCGGTCAGGGCTACTACGGCACGCACACGCCCGGCGTGATCCTGCGCAACATTCTGGAGAACCCCGCCTGGTACACCGCCTACACGCCCTACCAGGCCGAAATCTCGCAAGGCCGCATGGAGGCGCTGATCAACTTTCAGACCATGGTGTGCGACCTCACCGGCATGCCGATTGCCAACGCCTCCATGCTCGACGAGGCCACCGCCGCCGCCGAGGCCATGACGCTGGCCAAGCGCTCGGTCAAGGCCAAGGGCAATACCATCATCGTCAGCGGCGACTGCCACCCGCAGACCATCGAGGTCATCCAGACGCGCGCAGCGCCGCTGGGCCTCACGGTCAAGGTGGTCCGCTCGGGCGACGAATGGATGGCCGCCATCGGCCAGGACGACTACTTCGCCGCCATCAACCAGTACCCCGGCTCCAGCGGCTGGGTGGCCGACTGGCAGATGAGCGCCGACATCATCCACGGCAAGAGCGCCGCGCTGATCCTGGCCGCCGACCTGCTGGCCCTCACGCTGCTCAAGTCCCCGGGCGAGATGGGCGCCGACATCGTGATTGGCACCACCCAGCGCTTTGGCATGCCCATGGGCGCGGGCGGCCCGCACGCCGCCTACATGGCCTGCCGCGACGAGTTCAAGCGCTCCATGCCCGGCCGCCTGGTGGGCGTGAGCGTGGACGTGCACGGCAAGCCGGCCTACCGCCTGGCACTGCAAACGCGCGAGCAGCACATCCGCCGCGAAAAAGCCACCTCCAACATCTGCACCGCGCAGGTACTGCCCGCCGTCATCGCCAGCATGTACGCCGTGTACCACGGCCCCGAAGGCCTGCAGCGCATCGGCCAGCGTGTGGCGCGCTTCACCGCCATCTTGGCCGCAGGCCTCAAGCAACTGGGCTTTGCACCGCTGCACGGCACCGCCTTCGACACCCTCACGGTGGACCTGGGCAGTGCTGACGCCGCCCGCGCCGTGGTTCAGCGCGCGCTGGATGCGGGCGCCAACCTGCGCCTGTTGCGCGGCCAGTGCGTGGCCGCATCGCTGGACGAAACCACCACGCGCGACGACCTGGCCTTGCTCTGGCGCGCCTTCGCGCCCACGGCCGTGCAACCCACCGTGGAGGCCCTGGCCGAAAACGCGCCCGACCTCATCCCGGCCAGCCTGCGCCGCACCAGCGCCTACCTCACACACCCGGTGTTCAACACCCACCACAGCGAGACCGGCATGCTGCGCTACATCCGCCAGCTGTCCGACAAGGATCTGGCGCTCGACCGCACCATGATCCCGCTGGGCAGTTGCACCATGAAGCTCAACGCCACCAGCGAGATGATCCCCATCACCTGGCCCGAGTTCGCCAACGTGCACCCCTTTGCCCCGGCCAACCAATTGCAGGGCTACAAGGAACTGGACGAGCAACTGCGCGCCTGGCTGTGCCAGGCCACGGGTTACGCCGGCATCAGCCTGCAGCCCAACGCCGGTTCCCAGGGCGAATACGCCGGCCTGCTGGCCATCAAGGCCTACCACGAAGCCCAGGGGCACAGCCACCGCAACATCTGCCTGATCCCCAGCAGCGCGCACGGCACCAACCCCGCCAGCGCCCAGATGGTGGGCATGCAAGTGGTGGTGACCCAATGCGACTCCAACGGCAACGTGGACATGGCCGACCTCAAGGCCAAGTGCGAGCAGCACAGCGCCAATTTGGCCGCGATCATGATCACCTACCCCAGCACGCACGGCGTGTTCGAAACCCAGGTCAAGGAGCTGTGCCAGCTCGTGCACAGCCATGGCGGCCGCGTGTATGTGGACGGCGCCAACATGAACGCCCTGGTGGGCGTGGCAGCGCCCGGCGAGTTTGGCGGCGACGTGAGCCACCTGAACCTGCACAAGACCTTCTGCATCCCGCACGGCGGCGGCGGCCCCGGCGTCGGCCCCGTATGCGTGGTGGAAGACCTCGTGCCCTATCTGCCAGGCCATGCCACGGCGGGCAATGCTGCAAAAACAGGAGCTGTCAGCGCAGCCCCGCTGGGCAATGCGGCCGTTTTGCCCATCAGCTGGATGTACATCCGCATGATGGGCGCCGAAGGCCTGCAGGCCGCCACCGAGGCTGCCATCCTCAGCGCCAACTACATCAGCGCGCGCCTCAAAGACCACTACCCCACGCTGTACGCATCCGCCAACGGCCATGTGGCGCACGAATGCATCCTGGACCTGCGCGGCTTGAAGGACACCTGCGGCGTGATGGCCGAGGACGTGGCCAAGCGCCTGATCGACTACGGCTTTCACGCGCCCACGCTCTCTTTCCCCGTGCCCAACACGCTGATGGTCGAGCCCACCGAGAGCGAGACGCTGTTCGAGATCGACCGCTTCATCGACGCGATGATCGCCATCCGGGGTGAAATCCGCCAGATCGAATCCGGTGCCTGGCCGCAGGACAACAACCCGCTGAAGAACGCGCCGCACACCGCCGAAAGCCTGCTGGGCGCCGAGTGGAGCCGCCCGTACAGCCGCGAAGCCGCCGCCTACCCCGTGGCTGCTCTGCGCGGCAACAAATACTGGTCGCCCGTCGGCCGTGTGGACAACGTTTACGGCGACCGCAACCTGTTCTGCAGCTGCGTGCCGGTGAGCGAACTGGCGTAAAGCTGCTGGCTAATGCTTCAGCGGGCCGCTGTGCGACAAAGCCGCGCAGCGGCCCGCTGGCTTGCGCGTCAGACCTCTGACCTTTGCCTTCAGCCTTCGCGGTGCCAGCCCTTGGCAAATCGTAATCTATAGGTTACATTCGCCACATGTTCACGATCCGCAAGCACGAAGCCTTTGAGCACTGGATTAGCAGCCTGCGCGACTTCAAAGTACAGGTGCGCCTGTTGAAACGATTGAAGAAAGTCGAACTGGGGCTGCTGGGCGACGTAAAGCCTGTGGGTGAAGGCGTATTCGAGATGCGCGAGGATTTTGGGCCGGGCTGGCGTATGTATTACGTCCAGCGCGGCGCGGTCATCGTGGTGATGCTCGGCGGTGGCGACAAGTCCACACAAGACAAAGACATTGATGCAGCCAAAGCCTTGTCCAGAACGTTGGAGGACTGACCCATGACCAAAATTGCCGACCTGAAAACTTTCGACGTGTCTGATTACCTCGACAGCGAAGAAAAAATAGCCGAGTACCTGGCCGTGGTGCTGGAGGACAACGACCCCACGCTGCTTGCGGCGGCGTTGGGCGACGTGGCCCGCGCCCGCGGAATGACGCAACTCGCCCGCGATACCGGCCTGGCGCGTGAGGCGCTCTACCGCTCCCTTTGCGCCACCGGCAACCCGAGTTACGCCACCATCGTCAAGGTGATGCAGGCGCTTGGCTTGAAACTGGTGCCGCAACCACTGACCCGGTAACAGTACGTTGCCAGCCCCGCAACCCATCAAAACAAAGGCCCGGTGACGGGCCTTTGTGCTTTACAGCGCATCGAGCGGGCTGAGCACGCCGCGCCCGCCCTTGTTGAGCACATGCGTATAAATCATGGTGGTGCTCACATCGGCATGGCCCAGCAGCTCTTGCACCGTGCGAATGTCGTAGCCCGCCTGCAGCAAATGCGTGGCAAATGAATGGCGCAACACATGCGGACTCACCGGCTTGTCGATCTGCGCCAGCGTGGCCGCCTCGCGCACCGCGCGCTGCACCGACTCGGGGTACACATGGTGGCGCCGCTCCAGCAAAGCGCCCGTCACAGCGTCGGGGCGCGGATCCACAGAGCGCACCGGCGACGGAAACACCCATTGCCAAGCCCAGCTGCGGTCCGCATGGGCGTACTTCACCGCCAGCGCATGCGGCAAATGCACACGGCCAAAACCCGCCTCCACGTCCTTTTCGTGCAACGCCCGCGCCTTCTGCAATTGCTGCTGCAAAGGGCCGATCAGGTTTTCGGGCAACACGGTGATGCGGTCTTTATTACCTTTGCCTTCGCGAATCACAATCTCGCGCCGGGCAAACTCCACATCCTTGACGCGCAGGCGCAGCGCCTCCAGCAAACGCATACCCGTGCCATACAGCAACTGCGCAATCAGCCCGGTGGTGCCCTGCATGTGCAACAGCAAAGTGCGCACCTCGGTGGCCGTCAATACCACCGGCAGGCGTCTGGGCGTTTTGGCCTGCACCACATCTTCCAGCCAGGGCAAATCCACACCCAGCACCTGCTTGTATAAATACAGAATCGCCGCCTTGGCCTGGTTCTGGGTCGATGCAGACACCTGGCGCTGCACCGCCAAATGTGTCAAAAATGCTTCTACCTCCGCCGCACCCATCTCTTGCGGGTGGCGCTTTCCGTGAAACAGGATAAAGCGCCGCGCCCAATCGACATAAGCCGTCTCGGTGCGAATGCTGTAATGGCGCGTGCGCAGATGATCACGCAAACGATCCAAAAGTTTGGGCGCTGGGGCGCCGCCCGGACCGGCAGACGCGGTGGGTGCAGCACGATCGGAAGACGATGTCATCCGGAAAATTTTAGGTTTGCCTAAACAGCATCACCTGGGTACTATCCCTATGTACCAATGGATACATCTTGTTTTGGCAGACAAACTTGCTTATGATGGCCGTCGTCTAATTCTAGTTAGCCGCTTAGAAACCCGCTTTATTCAGGCCCATGTTTTATTCACCGGCATTCACCTTCTCAAGCATTTATCCGCTGGGTTTTTGCCGTGTGCCGGGCTTCGCCTTGGGGTGCTGCGCCAGTTTCAAGCGTTTTTGGCCTCTAGCCCTTGTGCAGCAAGCGCTACCAGCTATCATTTTGCAAGCATTGCGCCGCCTCCGTGGCGCCGTGCTTTTTCGTAGTTTGCGCCCGTCGTCAAGCTGGGGTTTCCCGTGCTGGCTTCTGGGTCTAACTGTGCAGTCAAGCCGACCCGCCTTCGGCGGGCGGCTTACTTTCGTTCGTTAGCCGGCAAAATTTCAAAAAGGAGGAAACACATGAAAAAATGGATTGCAATACTAGCGGTGGCTCTGCTTACGGCCTGTGCCGGTAGTGGAACAATAAAGTGGGATCAAGCTCGTTCTCTCAAAGTGGGTATGACGGAGACACAGGTGACTTCACTTATGGGTAGACCGTATCAAGCCCAAGTAGTGGGGAACGATGGTACTTACCGATGGGTATGGGTGAATGTCAATATGCTGACTGGCGGTAGTCCCGAGAAAATGAGCGCAGAGTTTAAAGAGGGCGTTGTGGTTAGTGTTCCAGTGATACCCGCATCGTTTGGCAAATAAGCACGCTAACAATTAAATCAAGCGGACGCGCCTCCGGCACGCCGCTTATTTCAGGCGTTAGCCTGCGAAAAACCCGCTTTATTTAGTCCCATGTTTTATTCACCGGCGTTTATCTTCTCAAGCGGTTATCTGCTGGGTTTTTACCGTGTGCCGGGCTTCGCCTTGGGGCGCTGCGCTGTTTTCAAGCCTTTTTGGCCTCTAGCCCTTGTGCGGCAAGCGCCACCAGCTATCATTTTTCAAGCAGTGCGTCGCCTCGGTGGCGCACTGTTTTTTCGTGGTTTGCGCCCATCGTCAATTTGGGGTTTCCCGTTTTGGCTTCTGGGTCTAACCGGGCAGTCAAGCCGACCCGCCTTCGGCGGGCGGCTTACTTTCGTTCGTTAGGTCAATCAATGCCATCAAGTTCGCTTTGGTCGCAACCTGGATCATTCTGGTTGGGAGCATTCATGCTTGCAGAAGCACCCATAGGCTTGGTTGTCGCGTTCCTTGACGTCGAGCACCGAATAATCGTTCTCGACTATTTGTTCTCCAGCCCGCTCACAATTGTCTGTGCCATAGTAGGAGTAGTTGCCGTCGGCTTGCTTACTGGTTGGCTTGGGCATCGCCTGGGACTCGGTGCATGAATTCGCCTAACCCGACGCTCAAGCCGACCCGCCTACGGCGGTCGGCTTACCTCGCCCGTTAGTCCCTTCATATTCCGCTTTATGCAGGCCAGCATTTATTCCAACGGTTCGCCTTTACCAGAGGTTTCTCCTTTGGGGTTTTGGCGCTGCGCCGGGCTTCGCCTGCATTCTCTGCGCAGGTTTCAAGTCTTTTTGGCCTCCAGCGCTTGTGCAGCAAGCGCTACCAGCTATTATTTTTGCAGCACTGCGTCGCTTCCTTGGCGCAGTGCTTTTTCTTGGGCCGCGCCCGTCTTCAAGGCTGGGCGCCCCCTTTTGGCCTTCGGGTCTAACTCTGCGCTCAAGCGGACTGGCTTTCAGCCAGCCGCTTACCTTGGCCGTTAGT
>QLTU01000032.1 GCA_003268905.1 Acidovorax defluvii | reverse complement strand
TACACTTATCCACAGTTGCTGATTCCAAATTCAGCAATCCGCCCTGGGTCAATATTGGATCGGCAGGGTGGGTCAGAATTCAAGTGGCGCCAACACTCTGCATCCAGAGGGATGGGTCCTACGTGGTTCAGCCACGCCGTGACCTCGTTCTGCACGTGCTGGCAGGAGATGCCAGTCGTGGGATCACAGGCAACAACCAGAAGCGGGAATTCAGCCAGAAATTCGTTGGGCTCATCGTCAATCACAAGGCCGCTATCAATCTCAGGGTGGGCACTCAGGTACGCGGTGATGGCCTGAAGTGGCTCAGTTTTCGGTCGGCGTCAACACTCCAGGCGCGAGCAGGTGCGCCTGAAGTAAGTGTTGTAGAGCTTAAGCAAGGCAACATCCCGCCGTAGAAAGTCGGTGACGCCGACATCGCGGCGTCGCATGACATCGCAATTGGAGAAGCTGTAGCGCGGCTGGTACCCTGGGTCGAAGACCTCACCCGGGATGACCACCAAGCCGTCGACCGCGCTCGCGACGATGTCCTTGATGCCGCCCGGATTGCCCCAGGCATGGGCGCGGGTACTCATCCCCTGGCGCAGGGCCTGCGCGAGCAACGAGTTACCAGGCTGCGAGGCGAACAGGCATTCGCTATACCAGTGAAGCTTGGCGCTCACCCCATAGGGTAAGACCGCATCGCTCGGATCGCGCAGGAACAAGGTGTCGGCGTCGACCCAGATACCGCCGTGCCGATGCACGAACGCCATGCGGATGAAATCGCTCTTGGCGATGATGGCCTTAATACCGTCGGCTAAGGAGAACGCCAGCGGCTCGAAGGTCCACGCCTTGTCGAGAACGTCTGGCCCCAGGTAGTCATCGATCGTGCTCGGGGTTAGTAGCAGCAGGCGACCCCCCAGTACCCTACGCATCGATACTAGGGCCAGTGCGACATAAGGCGGCATAGGTTGCTCGGGCGCATGCTCCCAATACGTGACATACGGCACGCTGGCCCGACCCTTCACAACGTCGCCCTGCCGACGTCATCCAACAGGCCGAGCTTGGTCAGGTACAAGCGGAGAATAACCAGCGATGACACGCATTGCGCCTGAGCCAGGAACTCGTTCCCCAGGGCGGCCTTGTAGAGGTCAAGCCAAACCGGGGCCGGCACCTTGGGCAGAAATGTCGCAAGCTCATCTCGGTTGACCTCGCCAAACACTAGGCGCAGCGTGCGCAGGATCGGCTGGTAGCCTGGGGCGGACAGCAGCTGAGCTAGTGCATCGTCCAACTGGTGAGTGATCGCCACACTATTCAAGCGGTCCTCGATCGTGGCATCGGCCAGCGCCACACGGGGATCGATCGCTACCGGATACAGCGCTCGGAACGACTTGGCGCCGTTGCGCAAGGATTCCTGCAGCACCTTGTCGGCGGTCGAGCCCGTGACCAGCACGTCATCACCAAAGATCACATGCACCCCGCTCCAGCGATAGAAGTTCTCGGCGGGAATGACATGATCCTGCATCAGATTCACCTGTTCACGCTCATCCAGGCTCAGGCTCGCGTAGTTCTCACAGGGTGGTGCTAGCCTGGGCAGTTTGACATTGATGATGGTGGGCAGGGCCAAGTACGCCAGCTTGAGGTTGACGGCCTCGACCACGATTTCATAAAGCACGTTGGCAGTGGATGGCACGTTACGCCACCCGGTAGTCATCATCACCACGCAGTCGCCACAGGCTTTGGCGTCCTGGAACAGTGCCGTCCATTGCGAGCACGGGTCATCAAGTTCGGCGTGCAGGTAGTTGACCAGGCAGCGAGCCAAGTACCGGATATCGTCCACGCCGCCATACTTCGCCCTGCTGTAGATTGCTGTCAGCTCGCCTGCATCGCGGCCGGTGCGCATGTTATGGAAACGGCCCTGCGGTCCAGGCTCCAGGCAGACCAGCGCGGTACCGCCCAAGATCGTTACGTACTCGCCCATGTCAATCAGGCCACGCGCCAGCAGGTCGGCGGCAAATGCCCTAAAACCGGTCTTTACATCGCTGCTGCTGGGGCGCGCCGACGCCTGACGAAACAGAGCCAGCTGAACATCGTCCGATGCCTGCTGCATCTCAGTCCACGAACGCACAGCAATGGGAGAAAGCAGAGTCATGACCGTGCGGCCCCTTGCTTCAGTATGGTGGATGTACCCTCAGGCAGCAGGATGTCGATGTCGACATCGATTCGTCTGCGGCCCTGGTAGTAACTGATGCGCTCAAGCCCCAGTGGCCGGAGCACCCTCATCAGTTCAGCCACGCCCGCGCCAGCATCCTCGGGGGCGTGAGTATCCGAGCCGATAGTGAACGGCACATTGTGGGCGATAAGCTGAGGCAACAGGTGTTGCGATGGGTACGACCACAGCCCCCGGACTTCTTGCGCTGTAGGCGAGGTCAGGCTCGACTTACGCAGCCCCGAGGTATTGAGCTCGAATGCCATGCCGCTGTGCGCCAGTAATGCCAGCAAGGGCTCGAAGCGGCGCAGGAATACGTCCTCCGGCAAGCCGCGCAGCAGTGTGTCGGCATGCCCTACTGCGTCGAACAGGCCGCATGAAACTAGCCCTTCAAGGTTGGCGAAATAGCGGTCGAGGAAGACTTCAGCCGCCAGCCGTGGCAGCTCCCAGACCTTGACCATGGGCTCGTCGGGCATTTCCACGTAGTGGCACGAGCCGATGGCGAAGTCCAGCGGGTAGCGTGCCAACAGGTCACGGGTGAAGGCTTCGGTCCCGGGCATGTAGTCGAACTCCAGGCCCTGCAGGATGGTGATCTCCCCATGATAGGCCGTACGCGCCTGCTCGATGTCGGCAAAATAGTGATCAAGCTCGCCCGCCAGCAGGCGATTGTCTACATCCACGGGGAACGGCGCGTGGTCGGTGATGGTCAGGATGCTGACACCTGCCTCGATCGAGGCGCGTACCAGCTCATTTACGGAGCCGGTGGCATGCTTGGAGTAGCAAGTATGGCTGTGTGAATCTATCATGCTGCCTCCCATGCTTGAAGTATGCCGTCGTGCCTGACCAACTCCTTGACCAACCAATAGGGGTTGTTCACCCGGGTAATGATCGAGTGCACTAGATTGGGTTTCTCCAACTGAGTCAGTAGATCTGTAAAAGGCTGGGTGTAGAGTGCCCGGGCCAGCGGGTCATTCAGCAAAAGAGCCTGCAGGCGTGGCCAGTCCAGCCGGTCAAGATGCATATTGCCCAAGCACTGGGTTTCGATGCCATACAGGTATACGTCTCCATTGGGCTTGATGGTCACATCCATACCATTAACCTGAGGCGACTGATTCAGGCTGCCGAATGTGAAGCGCTTGCTAACCTTCGCTTCGATGGCAGCAATGTAGCCGTACATGTCGAGATAGCCCTTGGGCGTTCCCACGGTGGGGTGCACCAGATTCTTGTAATCGATACCGAAACGTTCCTGCCCCACCACTAGCTCATCCTCCAGGGGCCCCAACTCGGTGATATTGGCGTTGATTCCCCAGCGCTGTAACTCCTGGGTGAGGTACCTGCGCGTAAAGTGTCTGTCTGTATCGATGGAGCGGAATGAGAAACTGAGCCCTGAAGGCTGGTGGCGCCTCAGATAGTCAAGGCTAAACCCGTGGGCACGCCATTTGACCTTTTCGATGTGATGGCTGTCGGCGCTCAGACGGATATTGCACGTATCTCCGTTGGAGGTGACGATGCGATCGGTCTCATCGAAGAACTCGACCATTTTGGCGTGCGGGAAGAACCCACTTGTGATGAACTCGAATCGCTTGCCTCCGTTCGAGAGGTTAAGGATTTCGTGGAATACCTTAGTGTTGTTGAGCGGCTCGCCCTCACCACTGATGGAGATGCGCTTCACCGCCGGCTCATTTATCAACGTGGCGAGGTTCTCCCGCGATAATGTCGACAACTCCATGCTCATGCCCACTTTGTGCTTGTCGGCGTACATACAGAATGCACAGCCGATGCCGCAGATCTGGGTGATATCGATGTAGAGCAGATGACCTTGAAGCTCCATGTTTAATTTCCTAGAATTCTGGCGCGATGCACAGACGAAGCAGTTTAGAATAGGCTAGTGCTGGCGGCTGGAATGGGCTACTGCAGTAGTTTTAGTATGGGACGTTGATCTGCAGTTGCTGGATCTGCACCGATAGCTGCTGGTATCGGCGTGGACGGTCAACACTGCTGTGTCGATTCAGAAATTCAATCTTAATGGGGCCGGATCAATAGGGCTTCAAGCACAGCGATTCTGAGGAAGCGCTTCCCCCGTAGCACAGGTTTTTGCCGTCAATGACGATGTGCCGGATGTTGTTGGCGCTGGCGGAATGGTTTAGCGCAAGACCTTTTCTGGCCACCCATTTACAAACACCGAGCCATCAGTTCTCAGGCGAACTTCAAGCACACGCTCGACTTCACCATCACTTTCAATCCGTGCGTCGTAACGCGTTGTCAGGTAATGAAATTGTTGATTTGCGGAGCCTGCCCAACGGCGATTTCTCTCCGGCAAATTCACCTCATACGGGCCATCTACCAACACATCCGTGTAGCGAAGCAGTTGATCAACCCCAGGCAGCTGCAGCACATCAAGCTCGTTTTTTGTATATCCACTAAATACCATCACTGACAGCCCCAGCGACTGCGCTCCTTGCGCAACAACAGTCAAGCCTTGTGCTTGCAACATGGGCTCGCCACCGAGAAAGGTCACCCCTTCAAGATCATGCGCATGGTGCGCATTCTCCAGCCATTCGAGAACCGATGCAGCCGAAACAAGCTCACGTTCAACCAGCTGCAGATATGCGGGGTTACAGCAGCCACGGCAACGCTTGTTGCAACCTTGCACCCACAATGCAGCTCTTCGCCCCGGGCCTTCGGCTTCGGTGCAAGGTAGGCGAGATGCCATGTTCAGCCAATGCACAATTTCACTCCAAATCGAATAACAATTTGCCACCGGCAATATGAACTTCAATTGCCTTTCCCCGGATCTGATCAGGAGCGGCCATTTGTGCAAATAGAAAATCGGCCAATGGGTCAATCAGCTTATTGGTCAGTGCGTTGGGGACGCCCCGACCACCCGTTCCGCGATCCACCTCCCTGACCAGCAAGGCGAGTATCTCGGCCTCCTTAACCAGCCTCAAATCCGAAACACCCCATTTATCCTTCAGCCCTTTGCGTAATGGCTCCAACTTGGCGCGGGCAATGTCAATCAAGAAACCATCGTCACGCATGAAGTTGAAAGGAATGATATTGGCTTCGCCAATGCGCCCCAGCAATTCTGGGCGCTTTAATTCCTGCACGAAATGCTGTCGCACCTTTTGGATGAATTCATTACGTACATCCCGGCTTTCATGGCTCACTTCGGCTGCGCCAATATTAGATGTGAATACGATGACGGTATCCGAAAACAACACCGTTTCACCCTTGCCATCCGTCAAACGCCCGTCTTCCAGAATTTGCAAAAACTTATCAAGGATGCGCGGGTGCGCCTTCTCGATTTCATCAAATAGCAGCAGAGAAAATGGTTTTTGCTTGACCGCATTGGTCAGTTGCCCGCCAGCTTCGTAGCCCACATAGCCTGGCGGTGCACCCACCAACCGCTGGTCAGCATGCTCGTGATTGAACTCGGACATATCGAAGCGAATGCAGGCTTCTTCGTCGCCGAAGAGAAATTCGGCAATGGACTTCGCCAGTTCAGTTTTGCCGACGCCCGTAGGGCCAACAAAAAACAGCACACCCTTGGGAGTACGTTGCCTGTATGAGTGCTGAAGTCCCGAAAGTCCAGTGAAGGCGCGCACGAGGATGCGCCGCACCGATTCAATTGCTTCCCCTTGACCTTTGACGCGCTGCCCCAGGGTTTCGACAATGGTCTGAAGTTTTTTGTGATCCAGTTGCTCCCAGGGACTGTGCCTGCGGCCGTGGCGATATAGGTTGAGCAGAGACAAGGCACTTGAGACTTCAGTCTCCTGTCGTGAAAGTCGTGCGAGATTGTGAATGTCGCGGATACTCTGGCCTTCCAAGCCATCCACGAAGTCAGCTAACTCTCGTCCGCCTTGCTGCAAAGAGGGCTGCAGCCGAAACACCTCTTTCAAACCCAGTACGGCAGACTCGCGAAACTGCCTTGTTGGCAAGGGAATTGCTATTTCCCTGAACAAGGGGTTGTTCAGGTAGATGGATGGTGGCAACACATTCAAGCCCCCGCACAGCAACACCAGCAGCGATTGCGGTTGACCAATGCTTTCAGCATTACGAAACATGGCGGCATCACGGGTGGCCTGTCCCAGACGTAGCAGCCATCCGCGCTCGTTCTCACTCAACGAATTGACGCTGCCAAATAAATATTGCGTCCAGTCCAGCACAAAAGCGACAGGCTTTTCGGCTCGCGGTTGCCGCAGCCATTGCGCAGCAACAGTCAGTAAGTCATCCGCGCTGGCCGTGATGCCGTTGGATGCAGAGCTCGCCACAGGTGTAGACGGCAAATCACCCATGTCATAGGCATTCTCCTCAGATGTGCTTTCTCTTGCGGCAGGTGGGGTAACTGAGCTTTGCAATTCCCCCCAAGTCCTCGCATCAACGCCGCTGACACCATTGACGCGGTTCCAGAAAACTACATGCTGGTACCCACGCTGACGCAGCAGGTTCATCAAAGCGGTAGGCAACGCTGTCCATTGCCCTGGCGCTTCCGGATCGGATGTCAAATCACCCGTATTACCGTGCAAGATCACACCGCGCCGTATGCCGCATTCGCGGCGAAAGTCTTCCTGCCACGGCAACAAAGCTGAACTCATTGGCTTCTCTCCTGTGTCGCATCAGGGTAAGGGCGAGCATCCTGATCCTGGTCGTCGGGATTGACCCAAATCACGCGTTTGTCACTCAGGCTGATGCCGTAAGCATCTTGTAGCGTTGCCATGACGGGGGCGACATCTTTCTCGCACGTTTTGCCTTTGTATTGATGAAACTTGTAGCTGAGATGGCCGCTCAAGTTGACGCGGAAATCTGCTTGCGCACCAGCAGGGCGACGGGCGCGAATCAGCACTTGGTCTTCCCCTTCCGATACAAGATGCTCTGGCCTATCCACAACAAAACCAGCTTGTTGCAGTGACTGATACACCGCCCGCACAACTTCACGGCGCTGGCTTTCGTCTACGGCAGCTTCATCTTGTTCTTGCACCAGTTGGTTCAAGGCTTCAGCCTGCTCAGCAGGAGCCAGTCCTATTGCATGAGCCAATGCCTCGCGCAACTTGGCAGCGCGTTTGCCACCGTCCTTATTCGCTTCCTGCTCCAACTGCTCTCTTTGCAGCGTCAGTACGTCGGTCACGGCCTCGCGCTGAACACGCATTTTCATTTCTTGCAACTGGCGCTCAGCGTCCTCTTCATATCGCTGCCGAACTTCGCGCAAGGCGGCTGAAATTTGCGCCGAGGTCATGTTGTTGGCAGCATTGCCAAGTAGTCGCTCCCGTAGTTGCTGCAACTCGGCAAACGCGGCGTTGAGTGCGACAGGTGTGCTCCAGCCACTCAAACCCTCGCGCCATGCTGCTTCAAGTTCTGCCCTCAGCTGCAACTGTCGTTCGATCTCAGCTTGCTGCGAGTTGCGGAATGCCTCAGCTGCGGCTAGCTCCGCCTCTTGACGGGAACGGCGCTGCTCACGCGCAAAGCGTGGTAATCCGTGGATCCGAGCACCCAGGGAACGGCTCATATCTCTGGCAGCAAACGGGTCAGACTCCAGCAGAGCCTCCATGCGCCGAAGCTCAGAACTCAGCTCAAGAAACTCTGCTGGAATTACATCGTCCAGCCTTTGGCTGGCGACTTCATTCAATACGCTACGGTAGCGTTCAAGGAACGGACGCGTTGTCTCGCGCACCCGCTGTCGATCAAGCTCTTGCTTGCGTTGCCGTTGAATTTGGTAGCGATATTCGTCTGCCCGACTCATGGTTTCATTTCCTTTGATTTTTTTCTTCTATCTTGATTCCGTGAATGTATCCCTGGCGCAGCAGCAGCGGGCACAAGGCGCGAAGGCGCATATGACTTGGAATCTTGCGTGTTCAGGCCAAGCGATTGCGCCTTGTTGCGTAGATTGATGTCATTGCTCACAAACAACACATCATTCAGCCGAAAGAATAACGCCGTTGAAAGAATGGCATGGTCGGGCTGCCTGGCATCCCATTCAGCAGGCAGTAAGGCTGCGTAGTCTGTTTCATGGCGGATATGGGACGAGTTTGCATCCAACTGGCGAATGGCCGCGCGCGCCTTGGCCGCGCGAGTCTCATCTTCACTGCCCTTCAAACCATCCAACTCGCTCAGCACACGGAGCGGCACCACCAAAATATCGCTGGAGCTCAACCCTTGCAAAAGCTCAGGATGTTCCATCAGAGCGCTGGTATCCAGCACGACGATGCGATGCCCAATCTCGACTGGGGCCAGTTTCTCCTGCGCCAGAAGGCTCCAGCTATCCACCGCTTCATTCAACGCATCCCAGAGGGGCAGCGATACCTTTAGACCGTGGAAACTCCCTGCAGCTTTGCGCCAAGTGCGCACGGCATCCAAGGCATGAGGGGTCAAGGTACGCACATCCATTTGGCCATCACCCGCCGCTTTCAACGCCTGATCGCCAATACTCCGGTAAACCTCCTGAACAGCTTTCTCAATATCTTGCACCGCCTGCTGTATGGCGTGTGGGCCATACAGCTTCAACTCTTTGCGCTCCAATGCGTTTTCCAGCCACACTTGCCGCAATTCGAAGGAGAGCAATTCTTCTGGAATTTCAGTGGTGGAAGGCAAGGCAGATCGCAGCTTTGCCAATGATTCCAAGGCGCGAATGGGGGCCGCATGGCGCAGCAGCGCGGCTTGCAGAGGCACAGCCTTGTCTGCAGACAACATCTGAGCCACCTGGGTCAAAAGTGAAACGACTTCTTCAGGTTCCAGCTGATTGGGCGTATGCCTCAACGACTCATGAATGGCTTTTGCCAGAGATCCTTCCCACGCAGATCTCCAGTCTTTTTTGCCGGGCCGCCACAAACCAATTGCTTGTGTAGCGGGTTCGACCAATGCCATCAGATCGTCCAGTGGCTGTTCAGCACGCGTGGCAAGCCACGGCCACACCGTTTCGCCGAGTGCATCGACATCTCGCCATGCTACGGACATGAAGGCAATGCGTGGGTCATCGGAGTGCTCGCAAGCGCCTTCTAAATCTCTGCGCAGCTTGGCCCAAAGCTCGGTTGCAGCCTGGTCGTTCAAAGTTACCGCCAAGCCACACAAGCGCGGTTGCCCAGCCCAGTAGAGGCAGAGGTTACCGGCCAGTTCTGCTTGAGCACTCGCTCCGCCGACCTGCGGCAGAGACAAGCTACGAAATCCCGTCATCATTCCTGCGGGGGTGGGTACAAGCAGCGTGAACATGGTCGGTTGTTTGCCATTGGCAACCAGTTCCGGTGCCCTCACTTCAGACGATAAAACGATGGTGGGTATTGCCGCATCCGTCGCTGCAACGCCTTGCGCAACAATGCACAACCGGGCTCTGGCTGCCCCCCCATTAGTTGCTGCAATGGGGCGAGCAGTGAGGACATCTCGTAAAACAGAAGCGTCAATGTTGGGCAGTAAAGCATTCGGCTCGCTTGTCAGTGCATCAGCAAGCAGAATTTCCCATGCCAGTTCGGATTGTGCTTGCTCCAACCAGCGCTGCAATGCTGCATCACGAGGGGCGCTCGCGGTCAGCACACCGTCCTCGCTGCACGAGACTTCAAGTCGGCGCTCTATCCATCCCGCTGGCTGCACCACGGGCGCGATTCGATCTATAACCGTTGCAGGATTTTTCCAGTCATACGTTTCCTTCGCTATGGCGCGTTCAACTTGCGACAAGGGATTTTGCGGCCTCAAAGAGTTGTCGGCCGCGCTGATGCGGCTCATGCCGCTTTGGCTCTGCAGCCCACCATCCTTCTTGACCGGTTTGATCTCATCGCCGATAGGGTCGTAGTGGTGACTGACTTTGATCGTGCGCGAGCGCACCGGCAGGCTGTCGATGCGCAAGAATTGCAAGCCATCGGCAGTCAATTCAAGCTCAGTTAGAGGTGCTTCGAGCGTATCCAGAGCGTAACGTATGGGCAGCGCACCCAAAGCGGAAAGTTCAGATACGCAGCCTTCCAGCAGTTCACGCACATCGCCTGCGCCCAGTTGATCGCGAAAAACACCCAGTAATGACAAGTTCGGTTTGTCTGGCAAATGGAGCCCAGGATCACACAGTCGCAACACCATCCGTTCGAACACTGTGGGCTTGCGCTCGGTGTGATAGGTCACATCGGAATCAATGCGATACAAGGGCAAGGGAACGGAAATTTCTGCCAGTTTCATGCGCGGCCTCCCCGATTGCCGTAGTTTTCGCGCTTGGGCGCCGCAGTCCGATTGGGTGGAGCATTGAACCTGCCAAGTTGCTGTTGTGGTTCATGGGGCAGCATGTCAGGTGACATCAACTGCCTTGCCGGTACCAGCCGTGCATCGCGTTCCAGTTGATCCAGAATGTCTTTGTAAACGGCTCGCTTCACGCTGCCTGCGCTGTCCATGCGCGGCAAATCCACCTCATAGGATGCATACATGCTTTTCGCGCCGAAGACGATCAGCAATTCCTGTGCGCGCGAAAATGCCACATTGATAAATTCAAACCGAGCGACATTGGCCTTACTGGAACGACGCCGAGGCTGATTGCCCGAGCGCAAAGGGTCGTATCCATCGTGGCGCACCATGCTGACCAGCACGATCGACTTTTCCTTGCCCTGATAGCGAATCACCGTATTGACTTCAACATCGAGAAACTCATATCGACCGTTGGCACCCTGTGGACGGCGGCGACGGATGGCAGCGCGAATTTCTCGGCATTGGTTGGCGTAGAAAGACACCACGCCAACTTTGCGCTTGTTTGATCGGGAGTAGCCCTGCGCGACAGATTGCCTCTCGATCTGCTCTAGCGTTTCTGCAATCAACTCCGCTTCCAGGCGATTGGTGCGCCGGGGCTGGTTGCCGTCCATATCTTCACGGTGAATTTGGTTGTGCAGGTTGTAGGTTGTGTCCACCCACAACGCATGGTCGTCCGGAGTGAGTAGAGGCGAGCCACCGTCCACATTCCCAAATGTCAATCCGTGAACACGACGAAGCTTAGGATCTGGGTCATCGTCAGGCCGAAGGAGGCCGCATTCCAACTGACCTTCGTAAAAATGGTTCACCATCGCCATGATTTGCGGGTGCATGCGGAACTGCACATTGAGTCGTGCGCGTACGGCTTCGTCCGCCTTCTCGAAATGCGACTTGAACAAAGAGGCTGTGACCATCTTCTCGAACCGGCGTAGGTTGTCGCGTGTCAGCAAGGTTTGCGCTTCGGCAAGATTACCTGCGCTGTTTTCATCAGCGTTGGCTGCTTCGTTTTCTTCTACTTCATCCATGAAGCTGCGAGCTTCGTCGCCTTCCTGAAATAGCGGCGGCAACTGGCGGTGGTCGCCCACCAGCACAGCGCGGCGCGCACGCATCAAGGGCATCAGCAATTCCAGCGGCGTAGCCTTGCTCACTTCGTCAATGATGGCGACATCAAAACTCGTCTGTCCGGCATCATCCAGCGTGCGCTCGTTTTCGTTGCAGGTAATGGCCACGACATTGCAGTTCGCCAGAAAATCCGCACCCAGATGTTGCCAGTCTCCTTCTGCGGCGTTGTTGCGGCTCAAATCGCGCATCCAATCTTCCAGCAACGGTCCCCATGTCTGGCGTTCATGTTGTAGGCTGGACTGACGTTGCTCCAAGGCCTTGATAACTTGGGCGACGGTTTCGATGCGCTGCGACAAATTCGCAGTAGGTTCCAGCGGCAACCGGTTGCCTTGCGTGATTGCCTCATCCTGCAACAGGGCGTTTACCTTGTGCTCATGCTGTCTGCGCTGCTCGTCCCAGTTATCCAGCTTGCTTTGGGCGCTGCGCTCCTGGTTCCGAGCGCCTCGGACAAGGCCATCGTTCGGGGCTTCAGTAGCGGGTTGCGACAACTGAGTCTGCACGGATTGCTTCAGGATTTCGATGGACTGTTCGATCACCGGCCGCACCCTATCCAGTGCAATCAGGCAGGCATCCATTTCGTCAGCAAGTTGGGTCGCGTTTCCATTGGGCGCGCACCATTTGCTAGCTTGGCGAAACAGGCCGTCATAACGGCCGCGCTCCAAGCCCACACCAGCCTGCTCCAACTCTTTGAGCTCCTTCCGCGTGGCTCGCCAAGCATCTACGAAAGCATCGTCCTTCTCCATCTGCTCCTCCAAGGCTTTGACCTCGTTTCGGAGCGATTCAATGCGTAGCCTGGTGCTGGCATCCTGAATCGGGCCGTTCGCAGCTTCTTGCAGGCGGCGAATGTCTGCAGAAATGGCCTCTCGCACAGTCGTGAAACGCTGCCACGCGGCCAGCATGTGCGCCAGCATTGCACCCCGACTGCCTGCATGAGCCAGCCAATCGTCCATAGAAAATTTCACGAGCAATCCTGCCGCCTCGCAGGAAGCAAGGCCTTGCGCCAAATTTCTGGCAGGCGGTTCCACATCACGCAAGTCGCCATGCAGCGTCTCGGCTTCGCCATGCAGCAAGGCCTGAACGCTGTGCAGGCGCTGACGTTTGGCCTTTTCTTCATCCAGCATCGCGCAGGCAGCGTCATACGCCTGCTGAGCCTGCGCTGTCTGGCTGCGGGCTGATGCCAAGTCCGTTTCCAGCTGCCCGCGTCTGGCGTTCAACTCCTTCTCGTCATGCGACACGAAAGTCGCGCGCTCATGCCACTCTTGCAAGAGACGCAAGTCTTTGTCACCGCGCCTCCACACTGTCAGACGGTCTTCGGTTTGCCCTGCCAAGGCCTTGTAATAACGCTGCAAGGATGCCTGCCCCGCAAAGGCAGCGCCATCTTCCGTCACCTTGCTTTCATTCCGTGCCAACCGAACTACGCGTAAGGAACCGTCATGACCCAACCTATCCAACGCATTGTCCACGGCGGTATGCGCCTGCGATGCCAGTAGCACCCGCTGCCCGCGCCGCGCCAGTTGCACAATGGCTTCCGCAATCACGGTGGTCTTACCCGTGCCCGGCGGCCCTTGAACCAAGCACAAATCCGGTGCGGAAAGAATCTTGACCACAGCCTCTTTCTGGGCCGGGTTGAGCTTGTCGTTGGCCCACTGCGTTACCGGCACCAGACGCTGTGGCACTGAAACTTGTGCAGCCTCGAACAAATAATCAGTTAGATACGGCGCATAGCCACCCTGTTCTTGCAACTGCCGCAACGCCTGCTGATGGCGTTTGATCAGGCTCATGTCGCCCGCCGTTGAAATGGACAGGAAGCCGGACTCCGGAATTCGATTCAGAATGCGCTCGCGCAAGACATCCGGTTCCTCGGCGTTGGCGAGATCATTCGCGTCGTCTTCGGTCAGTGAGACGGTCAATTCGGCAAGCACGGGCGCAGGCCAAGGACATTCCGGTGAGTTGCCGTCCTTGGGTAATTTCCTATCTTTCGGTAACGATGCAGGCTCCGAGAGTTTCCCAGCCTGCCCCAGCCGGGGAAGGCGGCGTTCCTCCCTTTCAGGCAATCCGAACACCCACGGTTCTTTGGATTGCCCAACCTGAAACACCACAAGATCATCCCGCCCCAAGGCCTTGCGGTCTTTTTGCAAAGCCTGTGCGCTCTGCGCGACCAAGGAAAAAACCAACTGCTCGTCACGCCATTCACGGCTGATGTAGCGCAAACCGCGCGCCTTGTGGCGGATGAGGTTTTCTTTCCATCGAAGAAATTCAGTCCACTCGGTCAACTGCTTTTCGGTTTGCTGCGTGATTGGCGGCAAGTCGGCCAGCAGTTGCGGCGTGAGCAGATTATTGACGCGCTGAATGCGCTGCTGGCCCGGCGTGAATTGCAGACTGTCATGAACGGCAAATGCAGTGACTTCGCGCTCGAAAGATCGCGCAGGCAGATCGGCGGTCTCGATGAAGCTATTGATGAGAAAGAGTGGCGAAGAGGATTCGGTGGGCCAACTTCCCGTGGCGATGAAGGCGCATCCTTCCGGAAAAGGCCAATCCCGCCCAGCGGCGTTAACTCGAATCGCCATCTGTGCGTATCGTGGATTCTGCTTGTCCCGCTGCCGATTGGAAACATAGCCCGTGATTGGCATATTGTTTGGGAAAAGCAGCTCATACAAAACTTCAGCCCCATCACGGCCATTGCACCAGTTTTTGAATGCCTGATGGCGACGCTGAATATCGGCGATAGCCCGACTCATTCCTTTGTTATTCAGATCAAGCGCAACATAAAAATTCATCAAAAACATAGCCTCTTACTTGTTGTACGTTGATAAAGCATTTCAACGTCCCAATTCACAGCAGCGCCCGGAACTGCCGCTTGTCCGCATCCGACGACTTGAGAATGCGGTACTCCATGCCACTGGCCACCGCGATCTGCTGGGCGAAGTCCTTCTTGGCCTGCACCACGGCATCTTCGATCTGGTTGTCGGCCTTCACCTCGACGATGACATACTTCAGGCTGCCATCGGGCTCTTCGCGCTGGAAGATGAAGTCGGGGTAGTAGCTCCGGACGGTGCGCGAGTCCGGGTCGATGTACTGGATGAAGAAGTCGGACTGGCCGTGGGTCAGCATTCCGGTGAAGTAGATCTTCTTCACGCGCTGCTCGCGCAGCAGATCCCAGAACAGCCAGTTCTCCGAGCCCGAGTCGAAGCAATAGGTGTCGAGGTGGAAGCTCTTGGCGCGCTCCTCGTCCTTGATCTGCGTGTCGTGCATCCGGACGATCTTGTCCTTGGCCGCCGACACCTCGTAGTACCCGTTCGGGGGCAGCTTGATTAAATCGACCTCGTGCTCCTCGGTTTGCTGCGACTCGTCAAGGTCGTAGAGCTGGCGGAACAGGCGCGGGATGATCTCGTCGTAAAGCAGTTCGTTGAACTCGCTGGTGATGGCCACCAGTTCATCGGTGCCTTCTTTTGTGCCATCCAACAGTTCCTCGATCTCCAGCGGGCTGCGATTGAGGTAGCGCGACACCTCGGCTACCAGCGAGAGCTGTGAGAAAGCCCGCTTTTCCCGACGCGAAGTCAGGTCGAAAGTACGACTGCCGGAGGCACGCGCCGCGTCGGCGGCGGTCAGGCCGTCCTGCTGCGTTTCGATCAAGCGGTACTTCTCGATCAGTTCGCCCCACTTCTGCTTATCCGCCCGCTCGGGCATCAATTGCTGCCCGGTCACCAGTTGCTTCTCGCGCATCTGGTACTGCTTGCGCACCCGCACCAGCTTGATCTTGACCGGCGGCTCTACCACGCGCACTTCAACGCGTTCCTTGTCCTTGCCGGTCTTCTGCAGTTCGTCGGCGCTGATGCGGAAGTTTTGCTGCAGCTCGTCGTTGAGCGTGTTGAGGTTGGCGTCCGAGAGGAAGATGTGGCCGGTGTGCTGGGCTTGGCCGATGGCGCGCAGGCAACGCATCGTCGCCTGCAGGACAAACACCTTGGACTTCGGCTCGCGAAACAGGCCCACGCCGAACAGCGAGCGGCAGTTCCAACCCTCACGCCCCTTGTTGACCAGCAGGATGAACTGCTTTTCAGAGCCTTCGGTGTCGAGCCGATTGAACTCGCGGATGTCGTCGTTGGTGGTGAGCTTGTCGTCGCCCACGTTGACCAGGATGCGCGAGGTCGGGATGCCGTGCTTGAGCAGCGCGCGCTCCACGGCCGGTTTTAGCTCGCTGGTCAGTTCGTCGATGGTGGCGGCGAAGAACGCCAGCTTCGGGGAAAGCCCCTCGGGCCGCAGCCCATCCGTCTCCTTCAGGAAGCTCTCGATGGCGATGTCGACAAACTCGTCGGTCCGGGTGTTGGCGTAGCCATGCAGCGTCACCTTCTTGAGGTAGGCCTTGTCGATGGCTTCTTTCAAGCCGTAGGCATAGACCACCTCGGGCAGCACCTCGCGCCCCACGTAGGGCGTGCCGGTGTAGTTGTAGCAGGCCACCACGCGCGTGCCCGCCGCACTCAGGCTGGTCGCGAGGATGTCGATCGTGGTGCGCAGGCTGGTGTCGGTTTCCTTCGCGCCCAAGCCCATGTCCTTGGCCAGCGCCTTGCCGAAGGCGTGGTGGGCCTCGTCCACGTAGATGCCCAGCTGCTCCAGGCGCCGCAGTTTTTCAAAGCGCTGGTTGGTGGTCAGCTCGCCTTCCTCTTCCGGCTGGTCGAAGTTGTAGAGGTCGGCGGCGTCGGCATAGACGCCGGTGGCCGCGAGCGTTTCGCCGGTCGCACCGAACAGCTTGTCGACCGAAGTCTTTTCCTTGTGCTGGCGTTTGAGGATGATCTTCTGCGTGTTGGAAACGATGATGTTGAAGCGCGAACGATCCAGCGTATCCAGCGAGGTGCCCGCCTCTTCGAGATAGTGGAATCGTAGGTGCGTGGTCAGGAAGTTGACGTACTCTGGCGGCACCACGCGCGACAGATCGAACGACTCGATTTCCTTGAGCGAATGCAGCACCGTCTTGTCCGGCGCGAACACCAGCGCGTTATGGCAGTAGCGTGCATCCTTCTCGAATTTATTGCCGAGCAGGAACTCGTAGAAGATGCATGTGGCCATTAGGATGGTTTTGCCGGTTCCCATCGTCAGCGCGAAGATGTAGTTCGGGTAGACGCGCGAGTTCTTGCGCATCGCCGCGAACACGGCCTGGTACTGATCCTGCGTGATCTTGTCGAACAGGCCCACTTGGCCCGCACTGCCCGACACCACGCCGCCTTCGGCGCGATCGGCAAAGCGGCCTTGTTTCGCAAACCACTGCTGAAAGATCTCCTCGACCTTGGCGTTGCCGAGGAACTCCTTGAGAAAGACGTAGGTTTCCAGCGCCTCGAACTGCGGCTGGCGCAAAAAGGCCTTGGGGCTGCGCTCCGGGTTGTTGAAGTCGAGGAACTTGCGCGTCAGCTCCTTGTAGTGCGAGCGGATCGTGCCCCGGTTGGCTTGGTAGAACTGCCAAAGGAACTGGAAGAAGGCGAAGTCGAGCGACGCGCTGACCGCCTTGGGCGTGCGCTTAGTCGCCATGGCTCACACTCCCTTCCCACGACTCAGACAGCAGGTCGGTGATCTTCACGCGGATGGTGCCCGCATCCTGCGGCACCGGGTACGCGCCCTTGACCAGATCGTTCTTGCCGGGGATATCCACCACCGCCGGTTGTAGCACCGCACCGTCGTAGTTCCAGTCGATCAGAACCGACTCGACCAGCTCCTTCCAGTCCTCGACCGATTCCTTCTGAAGCGAGAGTTTTTGCAGCAGGTTCATCGGGTAGAACTTCTCGATGCGCAGTTCGCCCTTTTCGATGGCCACCTTGGCCTCCGAGTCGCGCTTGAACTCCAGGTCGGCCTTGTCGCGCAGGATGTCCACCACTTCCACGTCGATCTTGAAGGGCTTGGCGGCGAGCTCCAGTTGCGCGGCCAAGTCGGGCTCGTGGCCCATGCAGACAAGGGTGATCTTCTCGACCGGACGGTTCGGGGCCTCGTTTTGCTTGCGTTCCCACGCCTTGTAGTCAAAGCCCGCGATCAACTCGTTCAGGTCAGCGCGCGTGGCGATGCGGTTGACGGGCATGATCTTGACCATGCGCCCGTCCTTCTCGCCGTCGAACACGGTGCTGAACTCCAGCTTCTGCACTTCCAGCGCCTCGATCAACAAGTCCTTTGCCTGAATCGGATTGCGGAAGACGTCGTAGTGGTTGACGTTGTGCAGCTCGAAGCCGGTGTAGCGCTTGACCTCGCCATCAAGGCATTTCTGCCGCAGATCGTCGGCGACTGTACTGATCCGCTTCGTTGCCGTTTGAATCGAACCCAAGTTGATATCGGCTCCAATAAAGCGGCGGCCAAGCTTCATCGCAACCGCCTGCGTGGTGCCTGAACCCATGAAACAGTCAAGTACGAGGTCGCCACTTTCGCTTGATGCTTCAATGATTCGCTTTACCAACGTCTCGGGCTTTTGTGTTGGATAGTCAACTCGCTCACTCGACTGGGAACTCAATGCTGGAAGGTCATCCCACAAACTCTGTACTGGTACGCCCAACCCTTCATCCAAGTAGATTTTGCGGCGAGGAACATTCCCTTCCTTAGTTTGAACGACAAGCCCCTTGTCGATCAAATCCTGCATTTTCTCCCTCGAATACCGCCAGTGCCGCTTGATGCCCATTACTTCGTAGAAGGGATTGCCTTTCCCTTCACCGCCCGGGGCAGTCATGCTAATGATCTGATATCGACGACCTGAACCAGGCTCCGTGTACTTGTAGAAGTCATCGATGTATTCCTGCGTGTAAGGCTTGTACTGTGGATTGAATCGATGATCTCCGCCGCGTCGATATAGAAAAATCGTGTCCGTGTTTTCGCCGAAATATTTGCTTCCTTGCCCCGAGTTCCCCTTAACCGTCTCCGCTCGCTTCCACACAATTTCATTGAGGAAGTTTTCACGACCGAATACTTCGTCAAGGACACAGCGGAGATAGTGATTCTGGTGGTAGTCGCAGTGGACGTAGACGGAACCGGTTTCAGACAATAGCTCGCGCAACAGAATCAGGCGCTCGTACATGAACTGAAGGTAGTCGTCATTCGACCAGATGTCCGTGTACTGTTTTTCTTCGAATGTCGTTTGATCTGACGAGACTTCCTTGCTGCGCAGTGAAATCTTCTTCTTGTAGTCTGCCTTTGAGTCAAACGGCGGGTCGATGTAGATCAGATCCACCTTCCCCCGAAACTCCTTCAGCAAGTGGCTCATCACCTGAAGGTTGTCGCCCCAAAAAATCTTGTTGCGCCAGCCGTCCACCTCTTCGCCGTGGACTTCCTTCAACTGCGCCGGGTAGTACTGCGTCGAGGTGAATGGGCGCTTGCCGCGCCAGTTGAGCATCGGGTAACCCTTGATCGGCTTGAACTCGTACTTCTCGACATTAGTGGTGCCGCCGTCGGGCGTGGTCAGTTGCAGGCTGTCCTGCGCGGGGGTGTTCTTGCTCATTGGTCGGTGTTCCTGAATTTCCAATTCTTGTTGTCGCAGTAGGCGCGCATGTCGCAGCTCTGGCACAGCTTGGCTGGACGTGCGGTGATGGCGTAGTCCTGCCGCTCGATGCGCGCGACGATGTCGTCGAAGCGCGCGATGGTTTTGCCGATGGCGCGGTCGTCCTTGGTGAAGGAGACGTAAGGGTTGCCGCCGTCTTCGCCGGTGTAGTACAGATGCATCCGGCTGACCTTCTGGCCAGTGCGCTCCTCCACCAGGTGGGCGTACACCTCCAATTGGCTCTGGTACTGCTTGAGTCGTTCCCGATCCTTCTCCATGTCGGGTTTCTTCTCCGACTTGAAGTCGATGATCTCGACCGTGTCGTGCTCGCCCCGGATCAGGTCGACGCTGCCCTTCAAGATGTACTGCGGCTTGATGAGGGAGATCTCGACCTCGGCCTCCTTGATGCGATCCCAATGGCCGTTCTCACGCTCGTAGTAGCGCAGCACGTGCAGCAGCGCCGCCTGTTGCGAAGAGGGCGCGAGATAGACGCGCTCCTTCTTCGACAGCATCGCGTAGTTGGCCGAGAACCAGCCCTTGATGCCGTCCAGGGTGATGGTGCCTTCTTCGCCGCGCAGCACGGTCTTGTGGATATCCTCAATGGTCTGGTGCACCAAGGTGCCGAACAGCATTGGGCTCTCGCGGATGGGCGTGAACTCCAGCTCCTTGAAGAAGCGGTACTGCTCGGCGCAGTTCTCGAACACGGTGATGTGCGAGGTAAACGAGTATTCGCGCTTGAGGTTGATCTGCTTGACGGCCTCGAAAGTGAGCGCCGACAGATCAACATCACGCCAACTGGGCAGCTCGTAGAACAGCCGTTCGAAGTATTTGGACGGCGACCTGCCGCGCCCCTGTTTTTCCTGCGCGGCCAGCACCAGCAGGTTCTGCGCACGCGAGAACGCGGTGTAGAACAGCCGCCAGAAGTCGAAGTTCTTGATGTGGTCGAGCGGCTCGAAGCGTTCCTTGGAGAGATAGCCGCCGTCTTCCAGCAGTACGTCGAGCGCGCTGTATTGCTTGCGCGGCACGGCCTCCAGCGAACCGCACACCACCACCGGAAACTCCAGCCCCTTGGACTGGTGGATCGTCAGGAACGAGACGCAGCCTTTGGGCGCGTACTCGGCTTCGTCCTCGTACTCGCCGATGCCGCCATCCTGCAGGAAGCGTAGGAACTGGTTGAACAGGTCGCGGATGTTCTTTTCCAGCCATTCCGGGTTGAGCACGCTGACGAAGTGCAGGTACTCGAACTTGGTGATCAGCTTGGAGAAGGTGCCAAGATTGCGCGCCGCGCGCCCCTTGTCCACGCCTTGCACGGCCTCCTCTGCGAGGAAGCGCGAGAATAGCGGGAACTGCAGCAACTGATAGAACAGGCCGGAGAAGGCGTAGTCGGTGTTCTGCGTCAGCACCGCGTGGCGCTTGGCCAGCGGGCGCGCCCAGTTCAGCAGCGCATTGTTCTCCGGCTTGCGCAGCTCGTCGATGAAGGGCTTGAAGCAAAGCTGGTCGTAGTAGTCCCAGATGGGCAGCGTGACGCCTTCGGCCCACGCCCGCACCTTGGGGAACTGTGGGAACAGGAAGATCAGCGCGCCGATCACCAGGCGGATTTCCTCGCGCTCGAAGAACATGTTTGAGCGGGGCGAGAACACGGGCACGCCCTGCGCTTCGAGGAAGCGCGCCAGCGTCACCACCTTGTCGTTCTTGACCGAGCGGAACAGGAAGGCGACCTGATTCCAGTCCGCAAGCTGGCCGGAGGACTTCAACTTGTTGAGAAAGGCCAGCACCTCCGCGTGCCAGTTGGCGGTGTCGCCGTTGTCGTCACTGGCGGCCAGCCGCAGCGCCGTCGGCAGATCGGGGAAGTCGTCCTCCCGCGGGACGATTTGCTTGGCGAAGCGAAAGACCCGCGTGCCGTCGTCCCAGGTCTGTTCCTTCATCCACTCGTTGTAGAAACGAATGATGTCCGGGTGCGAGCGGTAGTTGACGGTCAGCTTGACCTGCTTGCATTGGCCGTCATCGAACAGCGCCGGGAACTCCAGAATGTTGCGGATGGTGGCCCCGCGAAAGCGGTACAAGCCCTGGTCGTCGTCGCCCACCACGCACAGATTGCGGCGCTCGCCCCCCAGCAGGAGAAGGATGCGCTCCTGGATGGTGTTGGTGTCCTGGTACTCATCCACCATCAGATGGGTGAGCTTCTCGCGCAGTTGCGCCAGCACCTCGGGGCGTTTTTCCAGCAGTTGCAGGGCCTCGTACTGGATGCCGGAGAAGTCCAGCGAGTTGTGCTCGTTGAGCAGCTCCTGGTACTTGGCAAAGCAGGTGGCCAGGGCGCGGATTTCGACTTCCGGTGCCGCCGCCAGCGTGGCCGCATCCAGCGCTTCTTCGCTGACCTTGTTGAGCCACTTGAGTAGGTTTTCCGACTGCGCCCAGCGGCCCGTCTGGTCGTCACCCATGACGAGCTGTGCGTCGGGCAGCTCGCGGAAGCCCTTGATGTTCTGGTAGAGGAAGTACTGCTGGTCGAACTGGTCGAACAGCGTGAAGCTGCGCTTGAGCCGGGTGAATTCGCGGTAATCCTCCAACATCCGCAGGCAGATGGAGTGGAACGTGCCGAGGTACATCTCGTTCAGGTTGAACTGGATGTTCAGCTCGGTCAGCCGGTTGGAGATGCGGGTAGTCAGCTCGCGCGCTGCCTTGTCAGTGAAGGTGACGACCAGCAGCGACTCCGGCGCGACGCTCTTGTGGGTGATGAGGTAAACGATGCGCTCGACCAACGTGAACGTCTTGCCCGACCCCGGCCCCGCAATGATGAGCACCGGCCCGTCGGTGGCCAGAATGGCTTCGAGCTGCTGAGGGTTGGCCTTGGACTGGAGGGCGGTGGCGCTGAGGGTCATTCCGCCCCCTCGTCTTCATCCACCATCGCCTTGCCGATGCGGCTGGCGATCCATTGATCCAGTTCCGCTCGGCGAAATCGCCACGTCCCACCGAGCTTGAACGCCGGGAGCTTGCCATTGGCGGCCAAGCGATAGACCGTGCGCTTGCCAGCCTTCAGGTAGGCGGCAACCTCATCAATCGTGAGGATCTCGTCCGGCTGGTCGCTCATCTGGTCACCTTTGGGTCTCTGCTACTGGGTAGCTTTAATGCTGTATCTTGTCATAAGATGGCATGAATCGACAAACTTGGGCAAACATGGCATCAGAGAAGATGTCGTGCGGCCCCATTGAGGGGGAGATGTGGCATCTAACTACGAAGCAATTTGCGAAGAAAACCGGGAGAGCTACGGCACCAAAGGCGCCCAGAAGTCAGGGAAGCTGGCCGCTGGGCTGTACGACGACCGCACGCACTTCATCTTCGAACTGCTCCAGAACGCCGAGGATGCTCTGGGTCGGCGTGGCGAGTGGCACGGATCACGCAAGGTTGCGTTCACCCTGAACCCGACCCGCCTGACGCTCTCGCATTTCGGCAAGCCGTTTGATGAGGCCGACGTCCGAAGCGTCTGCGACATCGCCGAGAGCACCAAGAACGAGTCCTCCATCGGTCGTTTCGGCCTCGGATTCAAGTCCGTCTACACCGTCACCGATCTTCCGGAGATTCACTCTGGCGATGAGGATTTCGCCATCGAGAACTATGTCTTCCCGAAACGACTGGAGCGTTCGGCGCGCGCGGCGGACGAGACGCAGATCGTCCTGCCCCTGAAACCGGAGGACACGAACGCAGCGCAGGACATCACGACAGGGTTCCGCCACTTGGGCCCGGGCGCGCTGCTATTCCTGCGTCACATTGACGAAATCAATTGGAGCGTCAAGGGTGGCGCGTCCGGGTTCTATCTGCGCAACAGCCCCGAATCGCTCGGCCTCAATGTCCAGCGCATCACAGTGATCGGCAAAGAAGATGATCGGCCGGAAGTCGATCAGAACTGGCTGGTGTTCCACCGCGATGTGTCTTCTGCCGAGGGGCACAAGGTCGGACGGGTGGAAATTGCCTTCTCTCTGGTTGCGCTAAAGGACGTACCTGGTCGCTGGGCTGTGCAGCCGCTGGCCAAGTCGCCGCTGGTGGTGTTCTTTCCGACGGTGGTTGAAAGCCACCTTGGATTTCTCGTGCAGGGGCCGTACCGCACCACGCCAAGCCGCGACAACATTCCGCCCAGCGAGCCGTGGAACCAGCACTTGGTCAAGGAGACCTCCAGCCTGCTGGTGGAAGCGATGCGCTGGATGCGGGACAAAGCATTGCTGGATGTCGCGGCGCTGCGCTGCCTGCCGCTTGACCGCGAGAAGTTCCCAAAGGATTCGCGGTTTGCACCGATGTTCGACGCCGTCCGACAGGCGTTTCAGGACGAGGAACTGCTCCCGACCTTCGACGACGGACATGTCACCGCCCAGCAAGCAAAGTTGGCGCGAACGCAAGAATTGCGCGAGCTGTTCAGCCCGGAACAGGTTGCGGCGCTGTTCGGTTCGGAAGTCGCCGCTTGGCTGTCCGGAGACATCACCCAGGACAAGGCACCTGAGATTCGCCAGTACCTTATGCGCGAACTCGACATTGACGAGATCACGCCAACAAAGCTAGTGCCGAGCCTGACGAAGGCGTTCCTTGAGGCGCAATCCGACGCGTGGGTGTTGCGGCTGTACGAATTCCTGAGCGGCCAGGAAAAGGCGCTGCGTCGCCACCTGGATACCGTTCCGCTCATCCGTCTCGATGACGGGACGCACGTCGTCGCTCGCGAGAACGGAAAAGCCAAGGCATTCCTGCCCAGCGCTATTGCCACCAGTTTCCCGACGATGCGCCGCGCGGTGTGTGCGACACCCGAGGTGCGCTTGTTCCTTATAGCCCTGGGCATCACCGAACCCGACCCGGTGGATGATGTTATCTGGAACCTCCTGCCGAAGTACCAGCAGCAAGAGGTGGATGTGGGCGACGACGCCTACGCTGCCGACATCGAGCGCATTCGAGCGGCTTTCAACACCGACTCAACTGCGCAGAAGGAAAAGCTACGGTCTGTCCTGCGCGATACCACCTTTGTGATGGTGGTAGATACCGGCGATGGCAAAGGCTACGTTGCCAAGCCAGGAGAAATTTACATCGCCACCGACCGCCTGCAGCAGCTCTTCGCAGGCGTGCCCGACATCTTGATCGTCGACAACGAATACGACTGCCTGCGCGGTGAAGACATTCGCGACCTGCTGGTGTCGTGCGGCGCAAGCCGCTACCTCATTCCTGAAGCAACGCCATCCGGGCTGGGGCATTCCGAGAAAGTGCAGATTCGCAGAGAAGCAGGCCTTGAGCGTGCGAGCTGGGAGAGCCCTCCAGAGGACTTCACCCTTCGCGGACTGACGCAGTTGCTGGAGTTCTTACCCACGCTGAAGCCTGCGGAGGCCGCAGCCAGAGTGAAGGTGCTGTGGGAGGCGTTGGCTGATCTGGAGGGGCGCGGCACTGCCGCCTTCTACGGCTCCTACAAGTGGGGCTACTCTCACGAGGCAAAGACCGCCCGGTTCGACGCCGCCTTCGTCCGAACGCTCAATCAGATGAGCTGGGTGCCAGATGCCGGCGGCGAGCTTGTGCCTCCGGGGCTCGTCGTGTTCGATACCCTCGGCTGGAAGCCCAATCCGTTCCTGCTGACCAAGATCGCCTTCAAGCCGCCGATCATTGATCAGCTGGCCAAAGAGGCGGGCATCGATCCGGCGGCGCTCGATCTACTGCGCAAGCTCGGAATCACCAACGTCGCTGACCTGACTTCCCGGCTGGGCATCACCAATCCACCACCCGAAGCCGTACCATCGACAGCACCCGAGCCGGAGGCCGACGAGCCATCCGACGACGTGTACGACGACGCGAAAGACTTGTACGGCGATGACATGCCTGATATCCCGCCCGGCACACCTGATCCAGATGGTGGTGACGATGTGGACACTGGTGCAGGGCGTGTTGGCCAAGGCCGCTCTGGCACCGGGACTTCAGGCGGCGGTGGCCAGGGCAATGGAAGTGGCCACGGCGGCTCCGGAAAAAAGGGCGGTGGCCAAGGCGACGGGCATGGAAAGAGGACACCTGGCCACGCAGGGGGGCGACCGTTCATTTCATATGTCGGCACGCATCTCGATGGTGATGGCCCCGATCCCGATGACCTCGATCAGGAGGCACGGATGCAGATCGAGGATCAGGCCATCTCCCTGATCGCCTCCATCGAACCGAGGTTGCAACGCACACCGGAAGGCAACCCCGGGTTCGATCTCTTTGAAACCAACAGCGGTGGCCAGCAAGTTCGATGGGTCGAAGTTAAGTCGATGACGGGCAGTCTGGAAAGCCGGCCCGTGGGAATTTCTCGCACGCAATTTGACTGTGCCCGCGCGAAGGGCGATGCGTACTGGCTGTACGTGGTCGAACACGCGACCGACCCAGAGAAGGCTCGGGTGCTCAGAATTCAGAACCCCGTTGCCCACGCGCGGACGTTCACGTTCGACAAAGGCTGGAGCCAGATCGCTCGAACGGAGCCGCCAGCCTCGCCCCACCCGAAAGCCTGATCTATGTCCACGCTCAAATCTATGACCGAAAGTTCGCTGCAGCACTCTGTACTCAAGCAGCGCCACCGTCAGGTGCGCGATGGACATCCGACTAGCCTGACGCTGCGCGTTCACCGCGCCATGAGTTGGCTGAATCGTGCCGAGCAAGCGGAAGACGTGGACGGCAAGTTCATCTTCCTGTGGATCGCCTTCAACGCGGCCTATGCGCAGGAGCTTGACGACAGCGACCGAACGTCCGACAAGGCCACTTTCACGGCCTTCCTCCAAAAGCTCTGCGACCTCGACACCAGCAAGCGCATCGACGAGCTAATCTGGAAGGAGTTTTCCGGCAGCATCCGCACGCTGCTCAACAACCCCTACGTCTTCCACCTGTTCTGGGAGTTTCAACGCAGCCGCATCGACGAGAGCGAATGGAAAGATCGGTTCGCCTCCGCGAGGAAGTCGGCGCAATCGGCGCTGGTCAGCGGTAACACGCCCGTGTTGCTCTCGGTCGTGTTCAATCGCCTCTACACGCTACGCAATCAACTGATCCACGGCGGTGCGACATGGAACGGCAATGTCAACCGCGACCAATTGCGTGATTGCACCCGGCTGCTGGGCAAACTCGTTCCCGTGATCATCGCGCTGATGATGGACAACCCGAGCGCATTGTGGGGCGACGCCGTTTATCCCGTTGTTGATCAGGACAACTGACCGGCGGCCTGGAATACCACGAGTCTACGTGTCGCATCCCGGACGATCATATGGTCTCTTGTGAAACAGATGTGGGTGAGATGCGTACCACTCTTTCATCGTCTGCATAGGCGTCTTGCTTTTGAGTGCTGATTGCGGCAGCTGGTGGTTGTACAGGGCCACGTAACGCAACAAGGTCTGCTCCATATCCTCACGGCTGTTGAACCTGTGGGTCTTCAGAACGTCCGCTATGCGACCGTTGAAGCGCTCCACCATGCCGTTGGTTCTCGGGGTTCGTGGCTT
>QLTU01000031.1 GCA_003268905.1 Acidovorax defluvii | reverse complement strand
AGTGCTTTCCTTTGCGACTGGCCGGTCAACAAGAGAGCATCCTATGCACTCTTGGCCCAACCTATTGCTTGGTGCACTTCGTTCTGGAATCCGCCGATCCAAATAATGGCCACACTGCCCAGCAGGTGCACCACGGCCTGATGGCCAGCGGCGACCGTTTTGTCTCGGCCGCGCACGAGTCCGACCGGCTGCGCACCGCGCTGCGCGAGGTGGGCCACGACGTGCTGGCCGTGGAAATGGAGGGTGCCGCCGTGGCCCAGGTGTGCCTGGACTATGGCGTGCCGTTTGCGGCGGTGCGCACCATCTCCGACCGCGCCGACGACGCCGCGCATGGCGACTTTGCGCTGTTTGTGCAGACCGTTGCCAGCCGCTACGCCGATCACATGGTGCAGACGTTTCTACAAAAACTATGAAATTAATAGCTGTCAGCGCTTTGCTGATAAGCGCTAGCGGCCTATTTGGCTAGTATTTGACTGGCAGGCGCCTCAGATCACTGGAGCACGACCGTTGAAAGTGATGACCACCAGCGCGTGATCAATAAACGCCATCAGCAAAGCTGACTGCCCGTAAAAACTGGCGGACCCTAGGCCAGCGCCACCGCGGAACCGGCTTCGCCGGGCCGCTGGAGGCGTCCCCCCTCGGGGGGGAAGGCGCGCAGCGCCACAGGGGGGGCTACTTCAACCAGCCGCGCTTGCGGAAGTACCACATGGGGCCCAGCGCGCTGGCCAGCATCAGCAGCAGCGCGTAGGGGTAGCCCCACTCCTTGGCCAGCTCGGGCATGTGCTGAAAGTTCATGCCGTACACGCTGGCAATCAGCGTGGGCGGCAGCAGCGCCACACTGGCCACCGAGAAGATCTTGATGATCTTGTTCTGGTTGATGTTGATGAAACCGACCGTTGCGTCCATCAAAAAGTTGATCTTGTCGAACAAAAAGGCCGTGTGGCTGTCTAGCGACTCGATGTCGCGCAGAATCTGCCGCGCTTCCTCGAACTGGTTGGAGTTGAGCATCTTGCTGCGCATCATGAAGCTGACGGCGCGGCGCGTGTCCATCACGTTGCGGCGGATGCGGCCGTTCAAGTCTTCCTGGCGGGCGATAGCGCCCAGCACTTCACCGGCGCGGGTGTCGGTCACGTCACCGGCCAGCACCTGCTTGCTCACCTTTTCCAGTTCGTCGTAGATGTTTTCCAGCGTGTCGGCTGAATATTCTGCGTCGGCATCGAACAGCGCGAGCAGCACTTCCTTGGCATCCTCGATCAGGCCCGGCGCCCGGCGTGCGCGCATGCGCAGCAGGCGGAACACGGGCACGTCTTCATCGTGAATGGAGAACAGGACGCCCTTGCTTTTCAGGTCCGAGTTGGTCAGGTTCAGGATGAAGGCCACGCGCACCGAGCGCGGCTGCTCGTTGTCGTCAATGAGAAAGTCGCTGCGAATGTGCAGGTCGCCGTTGTCTTCTTCGTAGAAGCGGGCGGATTCCTCAATGTCCTCGTCCATCGCGTCTTCGGGGATGGACAGGCCGTAGTGCTGTTTGATCCAGCGCTTTTCTTCGACCGTGGGGTTTTCCAGATCCACCCAGATGGGCTGGAAGCGGGTCAGCTCCTCCAGCGATTCGATCTCTTCCTGAAACAGCCGGCCATTGGCAAGCGTGAAGATGTTGAGCATGGGCTCACTCCCTTGTTATGTGGCGTCTGCAATGGGGATGGGGTGCTTTCAACCCCGCGGCAGGCCGGGAGCTGAAAGCTACCAACTCGGGTAGGTTTCCAAGGAACTGTCTCCGTCAAAAGTTCACGCCGCGGATTATGGCATTGGGTTGAAGGCGCCCGTGCGCTGCGGGCCATGGCGCCGGGCGGGCTTCAGGGCTGGACGGTGGTGGCGTGCACCAGTGCCAGTGCGCGGCACAGATCGGCCCAGGCAGCCCCCTTGTTGCCCTGGGAGCGCAGCAAAAAGGCGGGGTCGTAGGTGACGATCGCCGGGCAGCCCGCCAGCTGGTGCAGCTCGGCACGCAGGCGGCCCAGGGGCTCGGTACGTCCCAGCGCCGCTCGGGCTGCCACATGGCCCAGCACCAGCACCATGGCGGGGCGCAGGGTGGCCACCATCTCATTCAGTGCCGGCGCTATCTCGAGGGCATTGGTTGCGTTGCCGGCCTGCGGGCGCTCCAGCGCCGCCAGAAACACGCGGGGGTGGCGGTGCAGTTGCATGGCCCGCAGCATGTTGTCCAGCAGGCGGCCCGCGTCGCCCGCCAGGGGCTCCGTGGGCGAGAGGCTCTCGGCAACCACCAGCCATCCGGCGCCCAGCCCGGCAGGCGTTTGCGCCGGATCGGCCGTGGGGTACAGCGCCTGCGCTGCGTGCAGGACCAATGCGGGCGTGGGGCTGCCGTCCTGGGGTGCTGGCGGCCTGGGTGCGGGGGCGCCGCCCGGAGCGGCTGCGCGTTGTTCCCGCACGGCACGCGGTGTCGCCGCGGTGTCGGCCCCCGCAGCCGCCAAGGCGGGGGCGGGCGTGGGGGGCTCGGCTGCTGTCCCCTGGCTGCGGGCGGCATCGTTCACGGGCGCTGGGGCCGCAGACACTTGGGCGGGCGCCCAGATGGTGACGCCCATCTCTTGCAGCATGGCGCGCTGGCGCGCATCGAGGTGAAGGCTCATAAAGACAGGTTCATAACGGCAGGCACTGGGCGGTCGGTGGGTTCACAGGGGCAGGCTCATGACCACGGCGTCTTCGCGCTGGCCTGCGGGGGCCGGGTAGTAGCGCTTGCGTTCTCCCACGCGACGAAAGCCATGGGCCTGGTAGACATGCAGGGCGCGCTCGTTGCTCACGCGCACTTCAAGCCAGAGCCACTGGGCGCCCCGCCCACGCGCCCACAGCGCCAGAGCGTCCAGCAGCACGCGGGCCCAGCCCTGCTTCTGGTAGGCCGGGGCTACGGTGATATTGAGCAAATGCACCTCGTCCACACCCATCATGGCCACGAAGTAGCCCAACAAGTGGTCGCCCGCCACCAGCAACTGGGTCTGGTAACCCGAGGCCATGGCGTCGGTGAAATTGCCCCGCGTCCAGGGGTGGGAATACGCGGTGAATTCGACGTCCAGCACGTCGTCCAGCCGCGCCAGCGTGAGCGGCTCAAAGCGTGCCTCGGGGGCGCTGGCGAGGGGCGAGACGACGGCGTTCATGGTGCAAGTGGGTGGCTTATGTGGCTTGTGCGGTTTGTGCAGCGGATGCGGCCTGGGCTGCACGCAGGGCGGCCCGCTCGGCGGTGGTTTGTGCCACTTTATCGCGGATGTAGCGGGGCAGCGCCTCGCTGGCAGGCACGCCGCCACCTGCGGCGAGAAAGGCCGGGGCCAGGCGCAACAGGGCCTTGGCAGTGGGCAGCGCGCTGGCGTGCAGGGCGCCCGGGGCCAGGCGTTCTGCATAGGCGGCCTGGGCGTTGCCGGCCAGTGTCCAGCCTGCGGGCACCTGCACGGCCTCAGGGGCGCACAGGCCGAAATCCCCGTCGGTGCGCCAATGGCCGGCAGTGCCGCCCTGGGCCGGCAGCCATTCGCAGTGCGCCACGTACACCTCGTCCATGCGTGCGTCCAGCACCGCCACCACCTGGTTACAGCCATGCTGGTGGCGGGCTTCTTCGGCCACCGCGAGCAGGGTGTCTACCGGTAGCACCGGCACGCCCGCGCCTCCGCGCGCTCCAAAGGCCAATCCCTGGGCCACCGCGCAGGCCGTGCGCAAGCCGGTAAATGACCCCGGGCCGCGGCCAAAAACAATGGCATCCAGTGTGGAAAACGACATCCCGGCCTGCGCCAGCAGGCTGCGAATGGCCGGAATCAGCGTGGCCGAGGCCTGCGAGCCACCCGGCCCGGTGTGTTGCCACACGGCGTCTCCCGCCTGTACGGCAATGGAGACGGTGTCGGTGCTGGTGTCAAAGGCAAGCAGGTTCATGGGGCCGGGAGGGTCTGGGTTCGGAGGGCAATTATCAGGGGCACGCTGCTGCGGGCGCCAGGCTTGCCACCAGGCGAGAGTGCCCCGGCGATAGACTTGGCCGATGATGTTTGTTCCTGTGGGCTGCCGCGCAGCCGTTGTGCGCTGGTGTTTTGGGTGCCTACTCCTCGTTGGCGGTGCAGTCCCGGCGCAAGTGCTGGTGCCACTGCCCCCCGAGGTGGAGGCCGCGCTGGCGCGAGCCCGCTTGCCCCGTGACGCCCTGTCGGTGCTGGTGGTGGACGCGCAGGGTGGCCGCCAGGCGCCCAGGCTGGCGCACCGCGCGCAGGTGGCCATGAACCCCGCCTCGGTCATGAAGCTTGTGACCACCTATGCAGCGCTCGACCTGCTGGGCCCCGCCCACACCTGGAGCACACCGGTGTATGTGGACGGCGTGGTGCAGGGCGGCAGCCTCAAGGGCAACGTCCATATCCAGGGGCAGGGTGACCCCAAGCTGGTCATGGAGCGCCTGTGGCTGCTGCTGCGCCGCCTGCAGGGCCAGGGTATCCAGGTCATCGTGGGCGATATCGTGCTGGACCGCACCGCCTTTGACGTGCCCGAGCACGACGCAGCCCGCTTCGATGGCGAACCGCTGCGCCCCTACAACGCGGCGCCCGACGCTTTGCTGATGAACTACAACGCGGTGGCCATGACTTTGGTGCCCGATGTGGCCGCCGGGCTGGCGCGCATCCAGTACGACCCGCCGCTTGCCGGCGTGCAGCGCCAGGCCACGGTGCCGCTGGCGACGCCCGGCACCGCGTGCGGTGACTGGCGCGCCGCCCTGCGGGCCGAGCTGTCCGATCCGGCGCGCGTCGCATTTCAGGGTGTCTATCCGGCCAGTTGTGGCGAGCGCGTGTGGGCGGCGGCGTACCCTGATGCCAAGAGCTTTGCCGCACGCGCCGTAGAGGGCATGTGGCGCGAGTTGGGCGGCAAGCTCACGGGCAGCGTGCGTGATGGCAAGGTGCCTGCGGGGCTCAAGCCCGTGTTTGTGGCCACATCGCCCGCTCTGGCCGAGGTGGTGCGCGACGTGAACAAATACAGCAACAACGTGATGGCGCAGCAACTCTTTCTCACACTGGCACTGCGCCAAAATGGCGTGGCCACGTTCGACGGTGCGCGCGCTGCATTGCGCCAGTGGTGGCAGGCCCGGCTGGGCGATACCGAACCGCCAGCGCCCGAAAACGGCGCGGGCCTGAGCCGCGACGCACGCATCAGCGCCCAGGCCTTGGCGCGCATGTTGCAGCTGGCCTGGCAGTCGCCGGTGATGCCCGAGCTGGTGTCGTCCTTGCCGATTGCCGGCGTGGACGGCACGCTGCGCCGCAGCCAGAGCCGTGCAGGCACTGCCCACCTCAAAACCGGCAGCCTGCGCGACGTGATGGCCGTTGCGGGCTATGTGCATGCCGCCAGCGGCCGCCGCTATGTGCTGGTGGCCATCGTCAACCACCCCCAGGCGGGCGGCGCGCGACCAGTGCTTGATGCGCTGGTGGACTGGACTGCGCGCGATCAATAGCCCCGGATGCCCACACCACCATGCCCCTCCACGACCTCATCGGCTACCTGGCTGCGGCCCTGACCACCTGCAGCTTTTTGCCGCAGGCGCTGCACACGTTCCGCACCCGCGATGTCAGCGGTATCTCGCTGGGCATGTACAGCACCTTCACGCTGGGCGTGGCGTTGTGGCTGGCTTACGGGGTGGCGCTGGCTGCCTGGCCCATCGTGGTGGCCAATGCCATCACACTGGCGCTGGCGGGTGCCATCCTTGGCATGAAGCTGCGCTACGGCGCGCGCCGCCGGGCCTGAAGCCCCCCCCCGAGGGTGTCGCCCAGGCGTCTTTGCAAGGGTGCGGTCGGCGTAATTCCCTATGGATGCTGCAGTGCAGGTGCGCGCACGATGCGTCGCTGTTCTTACTCCAAGGGATTTCTTCATGACGTATTTCCGCCTCACTTGTGTTGCCACCGCTGCGGCGTTGCTTGTTGCCTGCGGTGGCTCGGACGGCCCCCAGCGTGGGGATCTGGTGGATGCGCCCGCCACGTTGGCCACGCTGACTGCCGCGCAGATCGATGCCGCGACCGCAGGCAGCGGCCTGCAGGCCATCAGCGGCAAGGCCAAATGCGATGTCAAGGTGGTGGGGTTGAACTACTCCACGGTGGGCGCACGGGCCGGTGAACAAACCAATTCATCGGGCGTCATGCTGGTGCCCGCGGGCAGCTGCACGGGGGCTGCAGCCCTGGTGGCCTATGCCAAGGGCACCGATGTGCAAAAGACCCGCACCCTGGCCAACCCGCAAGACAGCGAAACCTTTCTGCTGGCGGCCATGTATGCCGCCCAGGGTTATGCGGTGGTGGCCTCGGACTACCTTGGTTTTGCCAAGTCCACCTACGGCTACCACCCCTATCTGCACGCTGACTCCGAAGCCACGACGGTGCTGGACTCGGTTCGCGCCGCGCGGGCGGCCGCGTCCAGTGTGGGTGCCAACCTGTCGGGCAAAGTGATGTTCACCGGCTATTCGCAAGGCGGGCACGCGTCCATGGCGGCGCAGCGCGCAGCCGAGCGGGACTACGGCACCGAATTCAACGTGGTGGCTGGCGCCCATCTGGCAGGGCCTTACAACTTGTCGGGCTCGTTGCGCGTGCCCGACGCGATTGCCGGGGTGCAGTTCTTCGTGCCTTACCTGGTGACCTCATGGCAAAAGGTGTACGGCACGGTGTACACGGATGTGAAGACGGCTTTCAAGACGCCATATTCCGACTACATCGAGAGCCTGCTGCCCAACCCCACGCTGAACTACACCACGCTGGTCACCACCGGCAAGCTGCCCGGCGGCCCCGGTGTGACGCCCAACCAGGCCCGGGACCTCGTGTTCCAGCCCGCATTTCTGGCTGCGGCCCAGGCCGGTGGCACCAACCCGCTGTTCCTGGCCGCCAAGAAGAACGACCTGCTGGGCTGGAACCCGAAGGCGCGCCTGCTGCTGTGCGGTGGCGCGGGCGACCCCACGGTGCCGCCAGCCATTCACCAGCAGGTCATGAAGGCTGACTTTGACAGCCGGGGCCTGACCAACGTGACCTCCGTCGATGTCGATGCCCTGGTGCAGGCTACGTACGCTGCCGGCAAGGCACCCACCGATCCGGCCTCGGAGGCGTTTGCCACCTATTACGGCAACTACCACGGCACCTACGAGCCGCCGTTTTGCCATGCCCAGGCACGGGCCGTGTTTGACGCTGTCAAATAGGCGGCGCACGCTGCGTGCATGAAAAAAGCCGACCCAGGGGTCGGCTTTTTGGTGCCTGAGCCGGTTGCGGCTTACCAGCGGGCCCGCAGGCGGTCGTACGCGTAGTCGCCCAGCTGGCGGTGGGCCGATGGCGTCAGGTAGACCGCGTCGGCAAACACATACTTGTTCTGGTTGGCACTGGGGAGCAAGGTGGCGGTGGTGCACAAGGCCGAGTTGACCTGGCCGGTGCCGATGCCAATGCCGTTGCCGGCATCCACCGAGGTGCATACCGGGGTGGTGGCGTTGTCAAAACTGTACGAACCGGGCGAGCTGGTGTACAGATTGACGTAGTAGGCCGCATCGATATACAGCACATTCGCGCCCAGATCGACGATGTTCACCAGCAGCCCCTCGTTGAATCGGCTGCTGGCATCGTTGAGCAGGCTGGTCTGGCTGATGGCCGTGGCCCATGGCGTTTTGCCCAGGTCGTAGGTGCCGGTCACCACCACATGCTTGGCCCCGGCGTTGACGAGGCGGCGCACCTGCGTGGCCAGTTCCTGGCCTGCCTTGCGTGCTGCCGCCACCATGTCGGCGGGGGTGGTGGTGCCGGCGCGCACGGCAGCCATGCCTGCGATCAGGTCACTGGCACCGGCGTTGATGAACACCACGTCGTTGGCGCCAAAGGCGCCGCCGGCCAGAAAGCGGTCAATCTGTTCGGTGACAGTGAGGGTGGTCGCATCGCCAGCCACGTCGGGCTTGGCGGTGATGCGTGCGTTGCCCGCTGCGTAGCTCAGGCCACCCGATGCCACGGGCGTGATCGTCTTGCCGTAGCGCGAGGCGAGCTGCTGCGTCCAGTTGCTGACGGAGCCATCGTTGACGGTGTAGCGCGATCCCTTTTGCCCCACATCGGTGAAGGCATCGCCAAAGGCAATGAAGCGGTCGGGCGTGAGTTCCGAATCCGTGGTGCTGGAACCACAGGCCGCGAGCAATGCTGCCGACGCACATGCGGCGACCATCACGGTGCGGCGCATCCAATTTGTTGCCATGTATTTCTCCAGATAAGTGGGGGTTAGTTTAACGACGCACAGCCAGCGCATGTAAAGCAAACAGGCAGGCAAGCCGGCTCAGGCCGCGGCCGCGCGCTGCAGCCGGTCGCTCACGCCTTCCCAGTCGGGGGTGGCGGGGGGGGTCTCGATCCAGATCAGTTTCACGGCCTGGTCATCAAAGCCACGCAGCACGGCAAAAAGTTGCTGGGCGGTGGCGCTGGCGTCATCGGGCATGCGCCGCACGACCAGCTTTGACGAGCGGGTGCGCAGTGCGCTTCGGGCATAGACGGCGATGTGGGCAGCGTCAGCGCCCAGCAGGTCCAGCGCGGTTTGCAGCGCCTTGGCGTCCATCAGGCGCACCTTGGCAGCGGGGGCGTAATGGGCCTCCAGCGTGCCCGACGCGCGCGGGGTCAGCGCGGGAAGCTCTTCTTTCGATAGCGGTTGCATGCCGCAAACCGCGGCAATCTGTTCCCGCGAGATGGCCCCCGGGCGCAGCAGCACCGGCACGCCGCGCGTGCAGTCCACGATGGTGGATTCAATGCCCACATCGCAGGGCCCGCCATCGAGCACCAGCAGATCGGCGCCCAGTTCGTCCTGCACATGCTGTGCCGTGGTGGGGCTTACGCGGCCGAAGCGGTTGGCGCTGGGCGCGGCCAGCCCCCACACCGGCGGGCCGCCGAGTTCGGGGCCATCACCAGGTGCGGAGCAGGCCTGCAGCACCGCATGGGCCACGGGGTGGGCGGGGCAGCGCAGGCCCACGCTGTCCTGACCGCCGGTGGCGGCCGTGGCCACACCGGGCCGGCGCGGCAGGATGAGGGTGAGCGGGCCGGGCCAGAAGGCATCGACCAGCTTTTGCGCAAAGCCGGGCACTTCGCGGGCAAAGTGCGCAATGCCCGAGGCATCGGCCACATGCACGATCAGCGGATGGTCGCTGGGGCGGCCCTTGGCGGCAAAGATCTGCGCCACGGCAGCATCGCTGCTGGCGTCGGCGGCCAGGCCATAAACGGTTTCGGTGGGCAGGCCCAGCAGCGCGCCGCTGCGCACGGCCCGCGCTGCGGCAGCGATGGATTCGGGCAGGGTGCCGTCAAGAATCATGGTCAGAATGGTGCGATGCCCAGCAGGGTCGCCGCCTTCAGTGCCGTTGCGCGTGCCGTTTCGGGGGTGGCTGCGGTGATGTTGAGGTGCCCCATCTTGCGGCCCCGTTTGGCTTCGCGCTTGCCATACAGGTGCAGGTGCGCGCCGGGCAGGGCCAGCACGGCAGCCCACGGGGGTGTCTGCTCGGCATCGCCCTGCGCAAACCATAAGTCGCCCAGCAGGTTGAGCATGACGGCAGCGCTGTGCTGGCGCGGCTGCACCAGCGGCAGGCCCGCCATGGTGCGCACCTGCAGCTCAAACTGCGACACATCGCAGGCGTTCTGGCTGTAGTGGCCGCTGTTGTGCGGGCGCGGGGCGATTTCGTTCACCACCAGGCTGCCGTCTTGCAGCACAAAGAACTCCACACACAGCACGCCCACATACCGCAAGCCGTTTGCTATCGAAACAGCAGCTGCTACCGCTTGCTGGGTAAGCGCTTGAGGCAGATTTTGCTCATAAACCTCGGTCACGGCCAGAATGCCGTCGCGGTGCAGGTTGCGCTGCACGGGCAGATGCACGGTGGCGCCGTCGGCACCGCGCGCCACGATCACGGAACATTCCAGCGCCAGCGGCAGCATTTTTTCGAGCACGCAAGGCACGGAGCCGACCGACGCCCAGGCAGCGGCCAACTCGGCGGCGGTTTTCACGCGCACCTGGCCCTTGCCGTCGTAGCCCATGCGGGCGGTTTTCAGAATCCCCGGCAGCAGATCGGGCGCCACGGCGGCCAGTTGCGCTGCCGTCTCGATCACGGCATAGGGCGCACAGGGCACGCCGCAGGCGACGAAGTGGGCTTTCTCCTGCGCACGGTCCTGCGCCACAGCCACTGCGCTGGCAGCGGGCGACACGGGGCGCAGCGCGGCCAGGGTGGCCAGGGCGGCCGCAGGCACGTTCTCGAATTCGGTGGTCACCGCATCCGACAGGCGGGCCAGCTCGGCCAGGCCTTTCGGGTCTTCATAGCCCGTCTGGATATGGTGGTGGCTTACCAGCCCGGCCGGGCTGGTCGGGTCGGCGTCGAGCACGGCGGTGAAGTAGCCCATGGCCTGGGCCTGGTGCACGAACATGCGGCCCAGCTGGCCGCCGCCGAGCACGCCCAGCGTCGAGCCGGGCAGTAATGGTGCTCCCGCGCTTGCCACTGCATGTGTGGCGCTGCCCCCCAGGGGGGCCTGCGCGCCTTCGGGCGGCCGTGCGGCGCTCAATGGCTTGTCAGAGTCGTTCATGCGGTGGGCGGCAAGGTCATGTTGCGGGCGACTTCGGTCTGCTCGGTGCGGAAGGCTTCAAGGCGCTGGCGCAGCTCGGGGCTCCCGTTGGCGAGCAGGGCCACGGCAAACAGGGCGGCATTGGCCGCGCCTGCCGTGCCAATGGCGAATGTGGCCACAGGAATGCCCTTGGGCATCTGCACGATGGAATGCAGTGAATCCACGCCCTGCAGGTGGCGGCTGGCCACCGGCACGCCCAGCACGGGCACGGTGGTCTTGGCAGCGATCATGCCGGGTAGGTGGGCGGCACCCCCGGCCCCGGCAATGATGGCCTTGAGGCCCCGGCCTGCGGCGGCTTCGGCATAGGCAAACATGTCGTCGGGCATGCGGTGGGCCGAGACCACGCGGGCCTCGTGCCCGATGCCGAACTGTTCAAGAATCTGCACTGCATGCTGCATGGTGTCCCAGTCGCTGCTGGAACCCATGACCACGCCGATCTGGATGGGTTTCATGGTGTTGGAGGTGTCGGACCGCAGGCTGCGCCCGCTGCACCGCTGTAGGTGGAACCCGCGATTTTACTTTTTGCGCTTCCCTTGCTGGCGTGGGGCTGTTTCATTGGGCCAAAATAGCGCGAAATCGCTTCACAGGCCCATGGCCCACACCATCATGATTGACGTCACCGTAGAGAACTTTGAAGCCGAGGTGGTTGCCGCCTCGATGAACGTGCCCGTGTTGGTGGATTTCTGGGCGCCCTGGTGCGGCCCCTGCAAGTCGCTGGGCCCCATCCTCGAAAAGCTCGAAACCGACTACACGGGCCGCTTCAAGCTGGTCAAGATCGACTCCGATCAGGAGCAGCAACTGGCGGGCATGTTCGGTATCCGCAGCATCCCCACCTGCGTGCTGCTGATGAACGGCCAGCCCGTCGATGGCTTCATGGGCGCGCTGCCCGAGGGCCAGGTGCGCGAATTTCTCGACAAGCATGTGCCATCCGCCGAAGAAGTGGTGGCAGAGGCCGAGGAAGAAGAGGCGCTGGATGCGCTGGCCGAAGGCGACACCGACACCGCCCTGGAAAAGCTGCAGCACGCCGTGGCCACCGACCCTGCCAACGACGACGCACGGTTCGATTGCGTCAAGCTGCTGCTGCAATTGGGCCGCGACGACGACGCCAAGGTGGCCTTCGCCCCCGTGATCGCCAAAGCCGCCACCTCGCGCAAGCTCGGTGCGCTCAAGTGCTGGATGGATGCTATTGATTATGTAGCTGTTAGCGCTTATGGAGAGAGCGCTGGAGCCGAATTTGATGCAAAAATAACCGCCAACAAGCGCGACTTTGACACCCGCTTTGCCCGCGCCCGCTGGCTCATGGCGCAGCAGCGCTGGACCGACGCCATGGACGAGCTGCTCGAAATCCTCATGCGCGACAAGGCGTGGAGCGAAGAGGCGGCCCGCAAGACTTATGTGGCCATCCTGGAAATCATCGAGCCGCCCAAGGTGAAGGTGGCCGAAGGCCAGATTCCCCCCGAAGACCCGGTGGTGGCCACCTACCGCCGCCGCTTGTCGAGCGTGGTGCTCAGCTGAGCTGAGTTGAGCTGAGCCCGGCAGCGTCGTCAGGCGGCGCGCCGGTGTGCCGCAGCGCGCGGCTTGGGGTGGTGTTCGGTAGCCAGGACACGCCCCGCATTGAGGCTGCGGATCGGGATCGAACGGTCCTGCGGAATGCCGCCCGACGGCTGCAGCGCCAGGTAGCGCCCGCAGCACACACGCAGAAACGACGCAAAGTTGTCCACGCTGCCGCGCTCGGCCTGCAGCTCGTCGTGCAGGCGGGCGCAAAGCTGCGGCACGCTCATGCTGTCGCGCGCGGCAATTTCCTCCAGCACCTGCCAGAACAGGTTTTCCAGCCGAATGCTGGTGGCCACGCCATGCAGCCGCACCGAGCGGGCGCGGCAGGTGTAGAGAGCAGGGTCGGCGCTGATAAAGACCTGGCACATGGCGGGCTTCTCCGGGTGGGCAGAAAACAGGCCCCATGGTGCGCGCCCGCACAGGGGCGCGCAAGCGGGCAAGCCCGGGGGCGCCTCGCTCAGTGGGTGATGCGCGTGCCCAGCACCGCCAGAAACTGCGCTATCCAGTCCGGGTGTGCGGGCCAGGCCGGGGCGCTGACCAGGTTGCCGTCGGTGTGCGCCTTGTCCACGGCAATGTCGGCATACCGGCCACCGGCCAGTTCCACCTCGGCGCGGCACGCCGGGTAGGCCGAGCAGGTGCGCCCTTTCAGCACGCCAGCGCCTGCCAGCAGCTGGGCGGCATGGCAGATGGCCGCCACAGGTTTGCCCGCCTCAAAGAAATGCCGCACGGCGGCAACCACGGCGGGGTAGGTGCGAAGGTATTCCGGGCCGCGGCCGCCGGGCAGGACGAGGGCATCGTACTGGCTGGCCACCACGTCGGCAAAGGTGGCGTTCAGGGTGAAGTTGTGGCCCGGCTTCTCGCTGTAGGTCTGGGCGCCTTCAAAGTCGTGGATCGCGGTTTTGATGTGCTCACCCGCCTTCTTGTCGGGGCACACGGCATGCACCGTGTGGCCTACGGCCAGCAGCGCCTGGAACGGCACCATGGTTTCGTAGTCCTCACAGTAGTCGCCACAGATCATCAGAATTTTCTTGCCGGCCATGGTTGTCTCCTGGGTTGTTGTACTGGGAAACACCATTCTTGCGGCGCACGCGCCGCAGCGGGTGTTATCCCGTTACTACATCGATGGAGCGGGCCGGTGCGTGCGCTGCAAGGGCGTGGCCGCGGGACCTCAGCCCGTCAGCCGCTCCAGCGCCTCGCGGTACTTGGCGGCGGTTTTCTCGATCACGGCCTGGGGCAGGCGCGGGGAGGGCGGCGTTTTGTCCCAGGGCTTGCCGTTGACCTGGGCCTGCTCCAGCCAGTCGCGCACAAACTGCTTGTCGTAGCTGGGCGGGTTTTCGCCCTTGGCAAGGGCTTCGGCATAGCCCTCCACCGGCCAGTAGCGCGAGCTGTCGGGCGTGAGCACTTCGTCCATCAGCACCAGTGTCCCATCCGGGGCCAAGCCGAATTCGAACTTGGTGTCGGCAATGATCATGCCTTTGGTGAGCGCGATCTCTGCGGCGGCCTTGTAGATGGCGATGCTCAGGTCGCGGATTTTGGTGGCCAGCTCCAGGCCGATCATCTCGACCGTGCGCTCGAAGGTGATGTTTTCGTCGTGCTCACCCGCTGCCGCCTTCGCCGCAGGGGTGTAGATGGGTTCGGGCAGCCTGGCGGCGTTGGTCAGGCCGGCGGGCAGCGGCACGCCACACACCGATTGCGACGCCTGGTATTCCTTCCAGCCGCTGCCGGCCAGGTAGCCACGCACCACGGCTTCGACCGGGATGGGTTGCAGGCGCTGCACCAGCATGGAGCGTCCACGCACCTGCGGCACCTCGGCGGCGCTCACCACGCTTTCGGGCGCCTCGCCCGTCAGGTGGTTGGGGCAGATGTGGCCGAGTTTGTCAAACCAGAACAGCGCCATCTGCGTCAGCAACTCGCCCTTGCCGGGGATGGGTTCGCCCATGATCACGTCAAACGCCGACAGGCGGTCGCTGGCCACCATCAGGATGCGGTCATCTCCCACGGCGTAGTTGTCGCGCACCTTGCCGCGGGCCAGCAGGGGCAGGGAGGTGAGGGCCGAAGTGTGCAGGGCTTGGGGGCTGGGCTGGGTCATGGTGGTAGTGCGGGCAGGCGGAGCGTGAAGAGGGTTCCGTGCCAGGAAAGTGTTAAGGATTGCGGGCGATCAGGGCTGCTTCGAACCGTTTGATTTTACGCAGCAGCGCACCGGGTGGGGCCCCGGCTCTGGGCGGCTGCGCGCAAGGCCGTGGCAATGCAGGGGGTGCCTTGCAAGGCGGGCAACTGCCGCGTTGGTGGGGCACGCACTGGGGGGCGTTTTGGGGACTTTGCCTACAGCCGACCCATTGTGCGCGTTTTTTTTCGCCGTGGCACCTTCACCGACATAACCCGCCCGCCAAGGGCGGTATGGGATTGCTTTTGGCATTGCGCGGGGGCATAGTGAATTCGCGTCGACGCATGTATCCGAGTTAGCCGGGCCGTTCCTTTGATCCAGAGCGGCATTTTTGTCAAAGAGCCACAGGAGACTTACTTATGAACTTGACGATCAGCGGTCACCACCTCGAAGTTACCCCCGCCTTGCGCAATTACGTCACGACCAAGCTCGACCGGATCACGCGCCATTTCGATCAGGTAGTGGACGTGAAGGTGCTGCTGACAGTAGAGAAACAGAAGGAAAAAGAGAAACGGCAGCGAGCGGAATGCAACATCCACGTCAAGGGAAGCGACCTGTTTGCAGAAAGCTCCCATTTCGACCTGTATGCCGCTGTGGACGAGCTCGTGGACAAGATGGATCGCCAGGTCGTGCGCCATAAAGACCGCATCCAGGACCACTACGACGCATCCAAACGCGAGATGCTCGCGTAAGCCATGCAGATGCGCTGCCTGTCGGCCGCAGCCGCCCCCCGGGGCGGTTTTTTTGTGGCTTGCGGGTTTTGATCAGGGTTTCTGCCAATGTGTGCATAATTGTTTCCTTGACCATGAACCGACTCGCATCCATCCTGCCCTCCGCTCAAGTGCTCGTGAGCGTTGACGCCACCAGCAAGAAGCGTGCTTTCGAAGAAGCGGGTCTCCTGTTTGAAGGCCAGCACGGTCTTTCGCGGGCGCTGATCACCGACAGCCTCTTTGCGCGTGAGCGACTAGGCTCCACGGGCCTGGGACACGGCGTGGCCATTCCGCATGGCCGCATCAAGGGCCTCAAGGCGCCGATGGCGGCGGTGTTTCAACTCGCGCAGCCGATTGGTTTCGATGCGCCCGACGAAATGCCGGTTGGGTTGCTCATTTTTCTGCTCGTACCCGAAGCCGCGACCCAGAAGCACCTGGAAATCCTCTCCGAAATTGCCGAGCTGCTGAGCGACTCGGTGCTGCGCGAGAGGCTCAAGGCGTGTGACGACGCCGCGGTGCTGCACGGCATGATCGCCGGTTGGCAGTCCACCCAGGCCGCCTGATTTTTTCTTCGCCTTCGCGGGACTGTCTTGAAGCCCAACGTCGTCAGTGCCGATGTCCTGTTTGAGGAATTCCGGGGCACCCTGAAATGGGAATGGGTGGCCGGCCTTGGTGCTTCCGAGCGGCGCTTTGACGAAGTGGCCGTGCGTGCGGCACGCTCGGGCGCCGATCTGGTGGGGTATCTCAACTACATCCACCCCTATCGGGTGCAGATTCTGGGCGAGCGAGAAATCGCCTACCTCGTCAATGCCACCCCCGAAGACTGCCAGCGCCGCATCGCGCGCATTGTCACGCTGGAGCCTCCCGTGCTGGTGCTCGCCGATGGACAGGCTGCTCCGGATGCGCTGCTGTCCATGTGCGAGCGCGCACAAATCCCCATGTTCGCCACGCACGAGTCGTCGGCGTTCGTCATTGATGTGCTGCGTGCCTACCTGTCCAAGCACTTTGCCGACCGCACCACGATGCACGGCGTGTTCATGGACATTCTGGGCCTGGGGGTGATGATCACGGGTGAATCCGGCCTGGGCAAAAGTGAGCTGGGGCTGGAGTTGATCTCGCGCGGCAACGGTCTGGTGGCCGACGATGCTGTTGACCTGTTTCGCATCAACCAGACCACCATTGAGGGCAAGTGCCCCGAGCTGCTGCAGAACCTGCTGGAAGTGCGCGGCATTGGCCTCCTGGACATCCGCGCCATCTTTGGTGAAACCGCCGTGCGCCGCAAGATGCGCCTCAAGCTCATCGTGCACCTGGTGCGCAAGGAAACGCTGGAGCGCGAATACGAGCGCCTGCCCTACGAGCCGCTCACGCAGGACGTGCTGGGCGTGCCGGTGCTCAAGGTGGTGATCCAGGTGGTGGCGGGGCGCAATATTGCCGTGCTCGTGGAGGCGGCCGTGCGCAACACCATCTTGCAGTTGCGCGGCATCGACACTTATCAGGAATTTGTGGAGCGGCATCGCCGCGCCATGGAACGCGACACCGGGGGCTAATCCGCAGGTTGGGCAACAGGCTCGGCAACCGTTCCAGGCAATTGTGTGCGCGCTGTCCGCAGGCCCAAGAGCCCGTCGCGGCCAAGCCGGCGGCCGCCGCGCAAGGGCCGCCCCGCCGCGCTGGCGGCGTCCCCCTTCAGGGGGAAGGCGCGCAGCGCCTCAGGGGGGCTTCATTTGGCGGCGCAGTGGGCGCACTGGCCATACAGGGCCATCGTGTGGTCCTGCACCACCCAGCCCTTGGCCTTGGCAATGATCTGCTGGCGCTTTTCGATCTCGGGGTCGTAGAACTCTTCCACCTTGCCGCACGACGTGCACACGAAATGGTCGTGGTGCTGGCCTTCGTCGAGTTCGTAAACCGCCTTGCCGCTTTCGAAGTTGCTGCGGATCAGAATGCCCGCCTGCTCGAACTGCGTGAGCACGCGATAGACCGTGGCCAGCCCTATATCCGAGCGTTCTTCCAGCAGGACGCGAAAGACATCTTCGGCCGTCATGTGGCGCTGTGCGCCCTTCTGGAAAATCTCCAGAATCTTCAGGCGCGGCAAGGTTGCTTTGAGGCCTGTGCTTTTGAGTTCGTCGATATTCGTCATGACCGTGTCTTTCGTGCGTCGGCGGGCTCGACCAGGCCCGCAGGACCAGCCGCTACAATGGATCGATCATAGCCTTACGACTCTTTTCCATGCCCGCCAAAGCCTATCGCAGTGCCCGTCTGGGCGTGACATTGTTTATCGGTGCCTGCCTCACTGCCGTGGCCGGCTGCAGCAGCCTGGACAGTGCCAGCAATCGCCTGGCCAGCGTGGTGACGCCTTACCGAGTCGATGTGGTGCAGGGCAATTTCGTGTCGCGCGAGCAGGTCGAAGCGCTTGCGCCGGGCATGAGCCGCCAGCAGGTGCGCGACATTCTCGGCACGCCCCTGGTCACCAGCCTGTTCCACGCAGAGCGCTGGGAATACGTGTTCACCATCAAACGCCCCGGTGAAGACATCCAGACGCGCAAACTCACCGTGTTCTTCCAGGGAGACCTGCTGCAGCGTTTCGAGGGCGACCCCATGCCCTCCGAAACCGAGTTTGTGGCTACTCTCGGGTCGCGCTCCACCAAGGGCAAGGTGCCCGTGCTGGAAGCCACCGATGCCCAGTTGGCGCGTTTCCCGGCACCCGAGCGCGCGGCCAGGACACCGGCGGCGGTGCCTGCCCAGCCGGTTACCACCACCTCTTACCCTCCGCTCGAAGCGCCTGCGCGCTAAGGCCTGCGATTGGGGGTGCCGGCACCCGGCATGGCCCTCCGCATTCATAGAAACAGGAACGACATGACAGGCAACTCTTTGCCCTCCCAACCCGCCTCCAGAGTCCTGCGCGTCGCGGTGGCTGGGGCATCTGGCCGCATGGGCCGCATGCTGATCGAAGCCCTGCGCGCCAGCGACGACATGGTGCTGGCTGGTGCGCTGGATGTTGCGGCCAGCCCCGCCATCGGCTCGGACGCCACGGCTTTTCTGGGCCACGCAAGTGGCGTGGCCATCACGGCAGACCTGCGCACGGGCCTGAAAGATGCTGATGTGCTGATTGATTTCACCCGCCCCGAAGGCACGCTGGCCCATCTGGCCCTGTGCTGCGAGCTGGGCGTGAAAGCCGTCATCGGCACCACGGGGTTCACAGAACCGCAGAAGGCCGAGATTGCGGCCTGCGCCCAGCGCACGGCGATCGTGATGGCGCCCAACATGAGCGTGGGCGTCAACGTCACGCTCAAGCTGCTGCAGATGGCCGCCAAAGCCATGGCAACCGGTTACGACATCGAGATCATTGAAGCCCACCACCGCCACAAGGTCGATGCGCCTTCGGGTACTGCCCTCAAGATGGGCGAGGTGATTGCCGATGCGCTGGGTCGTGATCTCAAGGAATGCGCCGTCTATGCGCGCGAAGGCGTCACGGGCGAGCGCGATCCGTCGAGCATCGGCTTTGCCACCATCCGCGGCGGAGACATCGTGGGCGACCATACCGTGCTGTTTGCCGGCATTGGCGAGCGCATCGAGATCACGCACAAATCGTCCAGCCGCGCCACCTATGCCCAGGGCAGCCTGCGCGCCGTGCGCTTTCTCGCAGACCGCAAGACCGGCATGTTCGACATGTTCGACGTGCTGGGTCTGAACTAGCGCCCCCGGCGAGCCGCCATGGACGCACTTCACTGGTGGCGCCAAGGGGATGCCGTGACGCAGGGCACGGCCCTGCTGCTGCTCGCCATGTCAGTGGCCAGCTGGGTGGTGATCTTCTGGAAGGCGCGCCTCATGCGGCGGGCGACGGGCGACGTGGCGCGGTGCACAGCGGCTTTCTGGCAGGCGCCATCGCTGGACGTTGCGGTGCAGCGTTTGCAGTCTTTTGACCGTGAAGCGCTTGTTCTTCCTATGGTTATCGCTGCAAAATCAATAGCAAAACAACTTGATTCGGATGGGCGGGCCACGCTGGCGGCATCCGGCAGCCTGTCGCAGCAACTCACCCGCGTGCTGCGAGACGCCCTGCACGGCGCGCTGGGCAGACTGCAATGGGGCCAGGTGCTTCTGGCAACAGTCGGGTCTACCGCCCCTTTCGTTGGCTTGCTCGGCACAGTCTGGGGTATCTACCACGCCCTCAGCGCCATGGCGGGAGCCGGGCAGATCACCATCGACCGCGTGGCCGGTCCCGTGGGCGAGGCCCTGGTGATGACGGCTGCGGGTCTGGCGGTGGCCATTCCGGCGGTGCTGGCTTACAACGTGTTCGGGCGCTTCATTGGCCGCATCGAGGCTGACCTGGAAGGTTTTGCGCGCGACCTGCGCGAACTCCTTGTCGACACCGCGCCCCCCCAAGGTCGTGTCGGCATGACGGAGCGCGTGGAAACATGAGTTTCGGCCGGCTGGAGCGCACCCCCGGGCCGCAGCCCATGAGCGACATCAACATGACGCCGCTGGTGGATGTGATGCTGGTGCTGGTGGTCATCTTCATTCTCACGGCGCCATTGATGGCCAGTTCGATCCGGCTGGATCTGCCGCGCACCGAGGGTGCCACGCCGGGCGCCGCACCGCAGTCCATCACGCTGGTGGTGGATGCGACGGGCCAGGCCTTTCTGGAGGACCAGCCGCTTTCGCAGGCAGCCCTGGCCGAGCGGCTGCAGCGCATCGGTGCGGCCCGTGCCGATACGGAAGTGCAGTTGCGTGCCGATGCCGCCGTGCCATACGGCCGCGTGGTCGAAGTCATGGGTGCGGCCCACAGCGCCGGGCTCCAGCGCATCGGGTTTGTTGCCGAACAGCCCGCTGCGGCGCGCTGAGCCCCTGACGGCAAGCCCAGACCCCGCACCGGGTGCGGCGCACGGCCGGGCGCGTTCCCCGTGACCGCCTAAAATCTGGCAAAGCAGCAGCCCAGCGGCTGCATTCCTCTCATCCAGCAGAGCTCCCATGCAAGAAAAATACTCCCACCAAGACGTCGAGCGCGCCGCGCACGACCACTGGACCGCCACCGACGCCTACCGCGTGACGGAAGACACGAGCAAGAAAAAGTTCTACGCCTGCTCGATGCTGCCTTACCCCAGCGGCAAGTTGCACATGGGCCATGTGCGCAACTACACCATCAACGACATGCTCACGCGCCAGCTGCGCATGAACGGCTACAACGTGCTCATGCCCATGGGCTGGGACGCTTTCGGCCTGCCTGCCGAGAACGCCGCCCTGAAGAACGGAGTGCCACCGGCGAAGTGGACCTACGAAAACATCGCCTACATGAAAAAGCAGATGCAGGCGATGGGACTGGCCATCGACTGGAGCCGCGAGGTCGCCACCTGCGACCCCGAGTACTACAAGTGGAACCAGTGGCTGTTCCTGAAGATGCTGGAAAAGGGCATCGCCTACCGCAAGACCCAGGTGGTGAACTGGGACCCGGTGGACCAGACCGTGCTGGCCAACGAGCAGGTGATCGACGGCAAGGGCTGGCGCACGGGCGCCACCGTGGAAAAGCGCGAGATTCCGGGCTATTACCTCAAGATCACCGACTACGCCGAAGAGCTGCTCGACTTTGTGACCGGCGACAAGCTGCCCGGTTGGCCCGAGCGTGTGAAGCTGATGCAGGAGAACTGGATTGGCAAATCGGAGGGCGTGCGTTTTGCCTTCACACACGAGATTGCAGGGGATGACGGTGCGCTGATTGGCGACGGCAAGATGTACGTGTTCACCACGCGCGCCGACACCATCATGGGCGTGACCTTCTGCGCCGTGGCGCCCGAGCACCCGCTGGCCGCGCACGCTGCCAAGACCAACCCCACGCTCAAGGCCTTCATTGAAGAATGCAAGAGCGGCGGCACCACCGAAGCCGAGCTGGCCACGCAAGAGAAGAAGGGCGTGCCCACTGGCCTGTTCGTCGCGCACCCGCTCACGGGCCTGCCGGTGGAGGTGTGGGTGGGCAACTACGTGCTCATCGGCTACGGCGACGGCGCCGTGATGGGCGTGCCCGCGCACGACGAGCGTGACTTTGCGTTTGCCCTCAAATACGGCATCGAGATCAAGCAGGTGGTGCTGGTGGATGGCGAGCACTTCGACTACCACCAGTGGCATGACTGGTACGCTGACAAACAGCGCGGCGTCACCATCAACTCTGACAACTTCAGCGGCCTCTCTTACAAGGACGCCGTGGCCGCCGTGGCCAATGCGCTGGCGCAAAAAGGCCTGGGCGAACTCAAAACCACCTGGCGCCTGCGCGACTGGGGCGTGAGCCGCCAGCGCTACTGGGGCACGCCGATCCCTATCATTCACTGCGACGAACACGGCGCCGTGCCGGTGCCCGAAAAAGACCTGCCCGTGGTGCTGCCTGCCGACTGCGTGCCCGATGGCTCGGGCAACCCGCTGCACAAGCACGAGGGCTTTCATGCCGGCGTGACCTGCCCCGTGTGCGGCAAGGCCGCCCGCCGCGAGACCGACACCATGGACACCTTCGTGGACAGTTCGTGGTACTTCATGCGGTATTGCGACCCGAAGAATGCCGACGCCATGGTTGCCGAGGGCGCCGATTACTGGATGCCGATGGACCAGTACATCGGCGGTATTGAGCACGCCATCCTGCACCTTCTGTACGCGCGCTTCTGGACCAAGGTCATGCGCGACCTTGGCCTGGTGAAGGTGGACGAGCCCTTCACCAAGCTGCTCACGCAGGGCATGGTGCTCAACCATATCTACAGCCGCCGCACCGCCAAGGGTGGCAAGGACTATTTCTGGCCGCACGATGTGGAGCATGTGCTCGATGAGGGCGGCAAGATCATCGGTGCCAAGCTCAAGAACGAAGCCACCAGTGGTGACGGCCTGCTGCCCGTGGGCACGCCCATCGACTACGAGGGCGTGGGCACCATGTCCAAGTCCAAGAACAACGGTGTCGATCCGCAGGACCTGATCGAGAAGTACGGCGCCGACACGGCCCGCCTGTACACCATGTTCACCGCCCCGCCCGAAGCCACGCTGGAGTGGAACGACGCGGCCGTGGAAGGCAGCTACCGGTTCCTGCGCCGCGTGTGGAACTTTGGCGTCAAACTTTCTGCTATGGATATGGGAGCTGCTACCGCAAGCGTGGCAAGCGTCAGCAGCCTGAAAGACGTTGAATTTGGCAAGGAAGCCAAGACACTGCGCCTGGAGATCCACACCGTGCTCAAGCAGGTGGACTACGACTACCAGCGCATGCAGTACAACACGGTGGTCTCGGGCGCGATGAAGATGATCAACGCGCTCGAAGACTTTAAGGCGCTGGAGTGCGCGGGCGCCCAGGTGGCACTGATCGAAGGCTTTGGCATTTTGCTGCGCTGCCTGTACCCCGCCACGCCGCATGTGGCACACAGCCTGTGGTCGCAACTGGGTTACGCCGGGCACCTGGGCGATCTGCTCGATGCCCCCTGGCCTCAGGTGGACCCCGATGCGCTGGTGCAGGACGAGATCGAGCTCATGCTGCAGGTCAACGGCAAGCTGCGCGGCTCCATCCATGTGCCCGCCCAGGCCGACAAGGCCGAGATCGAGCGCATCGCGCTGGCCAGCGAGGCCTTCATTGCCCAGGCCGCTGGCGCAGCGCCCAAGCGGGTGATTGTGGTGCCTGGCCGCCTGGTGAACGTGGTGGTCTGACCATGATGAACAAGCGCACGCTGCTCTCCCTTGCCCCTGTGGCCCTGCTGACCGCCTGCGGTTTTCGCCTGCGGGGGGTGCCCGAATTTTCCTTTGCATCGTTGTATGTGGCGGCCCCCCAAGGCTCGCCACTGGCGCGGGAGCTGACGCGCACGCTGGAGGGATCGGGCAGCAAGCTGCAGGTGCTGCGCGACCCGGCCGCGCTGCCAACGGCACAGGCCGTGCTCGATCTGCTGTCGGAGCAGCACGAGCGCGCGGTGGTGGGCCTCAACGCCTCGGGGCAGGTGCGTGAACTGGAGCTGCGCCTGCGTGTGCGTTTCAAGCTGCGCACGCCGGCAGGCGATGAGCTGATTCCCGACACCGAGCTGCTCCAGCAGCGCGAGATCAGCTACAACGAAGCCATCGCCCTGGCCAAGGAGGCGGAAGAGGCCCTGCTGTTTCGCAACATGCAGACCGACATCGTGCAGCAGTTGCTGCGCCGTCTGGCGGTGGCCAGGCGCTGAGGCCGCTGCAGCGGCCTGGTCTTCAGGCAGGCACCCGCATCAGCGTGCTTTTGCCAAAGAGCGATTCCACCAGGTCCACGGCCAGCAGCGCGGTCTGGTTGCGCACATCGAGCGCCGGATTGAGTTCCACCACGTCGAGCGAGGCCAGCCGTCCGCTGTCGGCAATCATCTCCATGCACAGCTGCGCTTCGCGGTAGGTGGGGCCACCGGGCACCGTGGTGCCCACGCCGGGCGCAATGTCGGGGTCCAGGAAATCGACATCGAAGCTCACATGCAGGTGCGTTTCGTCGTCCAGCCCCGCCAGCGCCTGCTGCATGGTCTGGCGCATGCCCACTTCGTCGATGAAACGCATGTCGAACACCTCCAGCCCCTGTTCGTGCACAAAGCGCTTTTCGCCCGCGTCCACGCTGCGGATGCCGATCTGCCGAATCTGATCTGCCCGCAATGCAGGCCCCCCGCCGGGCATGCGGGCCAGCCCCGTCAGCTCTTGCGGGCCAAAGCCGCACAGGCAGGCCACCGGCATGCCATGCACATTGCCGCTGGGCGTGAGCGCGCTGGTGTTGAAGTCGGCATGGGCATCGAGCCACAGCACGCGCAGTTTTTTGCCCGCCTCCACACAATGGCGCGCCACCGCGCTGATGCTGCCCAGGCCCAGGCTGTGGTCGCCGCCCAGCAAGATGGGCAGGTGGCCCTGCTGCAATTGGGCAAACACCGCATCGAACACGCGCTGGTTCCACTGCACCACCTCCGGCAGGTGGCGGTAGCCATTCACGGGCGGCAGCCAGGGGTTGGCGGGGCCGGTCAGGTTGCCCAGGTCGCACACCTGCAGGCCCCGGCTTTCCAGGGCCTGCTGCAGCCCCGCCACGCGCAGCGCCTCCGGGCCCATGGAGGCCCCGCGTGCGCCGGCACCGATGTCGGTGGGCGCGCCAATCAGGCGGACTGAGCGGGTGGGTGCAGCGGGATGGGCGGTGGTGGTGTTCATGCGGTGGGGGTCTGGCAAGGCAAAGGGTGCGGCCGCCGGGCGGTGCGGCATTCTCTTGCGCCACGGCTGCAACGAAAAAGCGGGCAACGCCGTGATCTTAGTGCGCCAACCATCTGCCCCCCGCCCATGTGCTCAATCTGAGCAGCACATGGCGCCCGTGAGAGAGGGCTGGTGCAGGAGCCCTCGACAGGCGCCAAGCTCCGCGGCCCCCAGGCGCGCTGCCCCGGGGCGATAAACTTTGCCCATGCAAGTCGCCCTGGCCCAACTTTCCCAACATCTTCAACGTGGCCTGTCGGCGCTGTACGTGCTGCACGGCGACGAGCCGCTGCTGCAGCAGGAGGCGGCCGATGCGATTCGCACCACGGCCCGCGCCCAGGGCTATACCGAGCGCAGCTCGTACACCGTGGCGGGCGCCCACTTCGACTGGAGCGCGGTGCTGGCCGCAGGCGGCAGTTTGAGCCTGTTTGCCGACAAGCAGATTGTCGAAATCCGCATCCCCTCGGGCAAGCCAGGCAAAGAAGGCAGCGTGGCACTGCAGCAGTTGGCTGAATCGGCGCGGGGCAACGACAGCACGCTCACGCTGGTGATGCTGCCGCGCCTGGATAAAGCCACGCGCACCGGCGCATGGTTTACGGCGCTCGAATCCTGCGGCACCTCGATCCAGATCGACCCCATCGAGCGCGGCGCACTGCCGCAGTGGATTGCCCAGCGCCTGGCCGCACAGGGCCAGCGCGTGGCAGCGGGCGAGGAGGGGCAGCGCACCTTGCAGTTTTTTGCCGACCGGGTGGAGGGCAACTTGCTGGCCGCCCACCAGGAGATCCAGAAGCTGGCACTGCTGCACCCGGCGGGCGAACTGTCGCTGGCGCAGGTGGAGGCCGCCGTGCTCAACGTGGCGCGTTACGACGTGTTCAAGCTGTCCGAGGCGGTGCTGGCCGGGCAAATGGCACGCGTGCAGCGCATGCTCGACGGCCTGCAGGCCGAGGGCGAAGCAGAGGTGCTGGTGCACTGGGCGCTGTCCGAAGATATTCGGGCGCTCAAGCGGGTGAAAGACGCCATGAATGCGGGGCGCCCGCTGCCCATGGCTTTGCGCGAAAACCGCGTGTGGGGGGCCAAGGAGCGACTGTTCGAACGCATCCTGCCCAAGGCCAGCGACGCCGCACTGGCCCAGCTGCTGCAATCGGCCCACACGGTGGATGGCATCGTCAAGGGCCTGAAAGTGCCCGACTGGCCCACCAATGGCTGGCAGGCCCTGCAGCGGCTGGCGCTGCAGTTGGGTCGCGTCTGCGCGGGCTTGCCCCGGCGCGGATAAGGCGCGCCCAGGGGCTGCTTTTGCGCAGCGCGGGCAAATTATTTGTCGTCGAGGACGAAGGTGACCTGCATGTTCACCCGGTAACTGACGATGCGGCCGCCCTCGATGGACACCTTCTGTTCCTTGATCCATGCGCCGCGCACGTTCGCGATGGTGTCGCAGGCGCGGGCAATGCCCTGGTTGATGGCATCTTCAAAGCTGGTGGTGCTGGAAGCACTGACTTCAATGACTTTTGCGACGCTCATGGCGGTCTCCGGTAGGTGGGGAAGCGCTCATGCTAGGAGGGGTGCTAGCACGCCGGTGTCGGACAAACGCGCCTGCTGCCGTAGTCGGCGGGTCGGTTTGGCGCTCTCCGTGGCAAGGGCAGCAGGGCCCTGGGGATTCGGCAGGGGCGCATCTGCGGCAAAATCGCGCCATGAATGCCCTCAACGTCACCGAATACACCCACACCCTCGGTTTACAGGCAAAAACGGCCTCAGCCCTTATGGCGCGAGCGCCAGCAGCTATTAAAAACAAAGCACTCAAGGCGCTTGCCCGGCTGCTGCGTGAAAGCACGGCCGCCCTGCAGATCGACAACGCCCGCGATCTGGAGCGCGCCCGCGCCGCCGGCCTGGCCGAGCCCATGGTGGATCGCCTGCAGCTCAGCCCCAAGGTGCTGGAAACCTGCGCCCAAGGCTGCGAGCAGCTGGCCGCCATGCCCGACGTCATTGGCGAAATCATGGGCATGAAGCAGCAACCCAGCGGTATTCGCGTGGGCCAGATGCGCGTGCCCATCGGCGTGTTCGGCATGATCTACGAGAGCCGGCCCAATGTGACCATCGAGGCCGCCAGCCTCAGCATCAAGAGCGGCAACGCCTGCATCCTGCGCGGCGGCTCCGAGGCGATCGAATCGAACAAGGCACTGGCCAGGCTGGTGCAGCAAGCGCTGGCCGAGGCCGGTCTGCCGCAAGATGCGGTGCAACTGGTGCAGACCACCGACCGCGAGGCCGTGGGCCAGCTCATTGCCATGCCGCAGTATGTGGATGTGATCATTCCGCGCGGCGGCAAGGGCCTCATCGAGCGCATCAGCCGCGATGCCAAGGTGCCCGTCATCAAGCACCTGGATGGCAACTGCCACACCTATGTGGACGACCCCTGCGACATCGCCATGGCGGTGAAAGTGGCCGACAACGCCAAGACCAGCAAATACAGCCCCTGCAACGCGAGCGAAGGCCTGCTGGTGGCGCGCGGTGTGGCGGCCGAGTTCTTGCCCCAGATCGGCGCCATCTATGCCGCCAAGGGCGTGGAGATGCGCGGCTGCCCCGAGTCGCTGGCCCTCTTGCAGTCAGTGCAGGGCGCCCAATTGGTGGCCGCTACCGAGCAGGACTGGTCCGAAGAATACCTGGCCCCCATCATCAGCGTGAAGGTGGTGGCAGATGTGGACGAGGCCATCGCCCACATCAACCGTTATTCCAGCCACCACACCGACGCCATCCTCACCACCAACCACCTGCACGCCCAGCGTTTTTTGCGCGAGGTGGACTCGGCCAGCGTGATGGTGAACGCCAGCACGCGGTTTGCTGATGGTTTCGAGTTTGGCCTGGGGGCAGAAATCGGCATCAGCACCGACAAGTTCCACGCCCGCGGGCCTGTAGGGCTTGAAGGACTCACCTCGCTCAAGTACGTGGTGCTGGGCGAAGGCGAGGTTCGGGTCTGATTCGCTCCTGTATTCATAGCTGGTAGCGCTTGATAGTATTGCTCTGAAGGCCAATACCACATGAAAATCATCATCCTCGGAGCGGGCCGCGTGGGCCAAAGCGTGGCCGACAGCCTGGTGTCGGAGCGCAACGACATCACCGTCATCGACACCGACGCTGAACGCCTGCGCGATCTGGAGTCGCGGTTCGATTTGCGCGGCGTGGTCGGCAACGGTATCGAGCCCGCCGTGCTGGCCGAGGCGGGCGCGCAAGACACCGACCTGCTGATCGCCTGTGCCGCGCAGGACGAAACCAACCTGGTGTGCTGCAAGGTGGCGCAGCTGATGTTCAACATCCCCAAGCGCATTGCCCGCGTGCGCTCCACCGGGTTTCAGCGCGATGAACGCTTGGTAGGCCCCGAGGGCTTTGCGGTGGACCGCATCATCTGCCCCGAGGAATCCCTCACCCGCTACATCGGCAAGCTCATCGACTACCCCGAGGCCATGCAGGTGCGTGAGTTCGCGGGCGGCCGGGCCTGCCTGGTGTCGGTGCGGGCGCGGGCTGGCGCGCCCATGGTGGGCCACACCGTGGCCGAGATGCGCAACAGCACGCCCGATGTGGCGGTGCGCCTGGTGGCGATTTACCGCCGTTTTCCGGAAGAACCCGACCGCTTTGTTGCCTGCGCTGGCGAAACCCGCATCGAGCCCGGCGACGAGGTGTTTGTGCTGGCCGCGCGCGAGCACATCGCCCATGTGCTGGCCACTTTGCACCGCAGCGACGCATCACCGGTGCGGCCGGTGCGCCGCATCATGATAGCCGGGGGAGGGCGCGTGGGCCTGCACCTGGCGCTGGAACTGGGCAAGGAGCCGGGGCGCTTTCTTGTGAAGATCATCGAGGACGACAGCGCACGCTGCATCGAGCTGGCCTCGCGCCTGCCGTCGGATGTGCTGGTGCTGCAGGGTGATACCACGGACGAAAACCTGCTCGGGGACGAGAGCATCGACGAGATCGATCTTTTTCTGGCCCTCACCGACGACGACGAGGACAACATCATGTCCTGCCTGCTGGCCAAGCGCCTGGGCGCGCGCCGCGTGCTGGCGCTCATCAACCGCCGCAGCTATGCCGACCTGATGCATGGCACGCAGATCGACATTGCCCTGTCGCCTGCACAGGCCATGCTGGGCGAGTTGCTGGCCTATGTGCGCCAGGGTGACGTGCAGGCCGTGCACAGCCTGCGCCGTGGCGTGGCCGAGGCGCTGGAGATCGTGGTGCGCGGGGACCGTAAAACGTCGCGCGTGGTGGGCCGCAAGGTCAGCGATCTGGCCCTGCCGCGCGATGTGCACATTGGCCTGATCGTGCGGGGCCTGCCCGATTCGCCCGACGTGTCGGCCGATGAGTTGCGCGAGCCGCAGGTGATCATTCCGCGCAGCGGCACGGTGCTCGAGAGCAACGACCATGTGGTGTTTTTCCTGCCGCACAAGCGGCTGGTGCGCGATGTGGAAAAGCTCTTCCGCGTGAGCCCCACCTTCTTCTGACACGAAACCCGCAAGAACACCATGGTGGACATGTTTCCCGTCCTGCGTGTGCTGGGCATCCTCGTCATGATCTTTTCGCTGTCCATGGGGCTGCCGCTGGCGGTATCTCTGTGGACCGGAGACGGGGTGTGGCATGTCTACCCGCTGGCCATGGCAGGCACGCTGGCGGCGGGCGCCTGGCTCTGGTGGCGCCTGCGCCTGTTCCGGCAAGAACTGCAGCCGCGCCATGGCGTGATGCTGGTGTCGCTGGTGTGGATGCTGCTGCCGCTGTTCTCCACCGTGCCATTGATGCTGGCGGCGCACCACATCGGGCGGCCCATGTCGTTCACGCATGCCTACTTTGAGGCCGTGTCGGGCCTTACCACCACGGGCTCCACAGTGCTGGTGGGCCTGGATACGCTGCCTGTCTCGGTGAACGTGTGGCGCACCTTTTTGCAGTGGATGGGTGGCATGGGCATTCTGATTCTGGCGGTGGCCGTGCTGCCACTGCTCGGGGTGGGCGGCAGCCAGCTGTTCAAGGCCGAGGCGGCGGGGCCACTGAAGGACACCAAGCTCACGCCGCGCATGACCGGCACCGCCAAAGGGCTGTGGGGCGTGTATGCCCTGTTTTCCACGTTGTGCGGCGTGGCCTACTGGGCGGCTGGGATGGCGCCGCTTGATGCGCTGATGCACATGTTCTCCACCGTGAGCCTGGGCGGGCTGTCGTCGCATGACCAGAGCTTCGGGTATTTTCAGTCGCCCTTGCTGGAAGCCATCTGCATCGTCTTCATGCTGGTGGCCAGTTGCAACTTTGCACTGTATTTTGTGGCCATTCGCAAGGGCCACTGGCATGGTTTCTGGCACGACCCGGAGCTGCGCGCCACCTTGTTCACCCTGGTGGGTGGGGGGCTGCTGGTGGCCGTGCTGCTGTGGGTGAAGGGCGTGTATGCGCCACTCGATGCCCTGCGCCACGGCATGTTCAACCTGGTGTCGCTGGCCTCCACCACGGGCTATGCCACGGTGGACTACCTGGCCTGGCCGGTGTTTGCGCCGGTGTTCATGCTGCTGCTGTCGGGTGTGGCCACCAGTGCGGGGTCGACGGGCTGCGGCATCAAGATGGTGCGCATGCTGATCTTGCTCAAGCAGGCGCGCCGGGAGATGAACCGCTTGGTGCACCCGCGCGCCGTGCAGCCGGTGCGGCTGGGCGATGCGGTGGTAGACAACCGCGTGATCTTCTCGGTGCTGGCCTTCATGCTGGTGTATGGCGCCACCATCTTCGGGCTGAGCATGGTGTTGCTGCTGACCGATCTGGACCCGGTGACGGCGTTCTCGGCCGTGCTGGCCAGCGTCAACTGCGCGGGGCCGGGTCTGGGCAGCGTGGGCCCGGCATCCAACTTTGCGGTGCTCACCGACTTCCAGATCTGGGTGTGCACGCTGGCCATGCTGCTGGGGCGGCTCGAAATTTTGAGCTTCATGGCGTTGCTCACCCCGGCATTCTGGCGGCGCTAGCGGGCGGATGGCTGCCCACGCCGCTGCCTTGCGAATCCCGGGCCCGACCCCAAATCCCTACAATCCATCGCAATCGCTTCCAGAGGGCATCTATGGTTCCGCATCTCATCACGGCCCTCACGGGGCCTATCAACGAACTCGAACAGCGCATTCTCGACTCGATGCCCGCCATCGAACGCTGGTTTCGCCTGGAGTGGATGGAGCACACGCCGCCGTTCTACACCTCGGTCGATATCCGCAACGCGGGCTTCAAGCTGGCGCCGGTGGACACCAACCTGTTCCCCGGTGGCTGGAACAATCTCACCAAAGAGATGCTGCCGCTGGCCGTGCAGGCCGCCATGGCCGCCATCGAGAAGATCTGCCCCGAGGCGCGCAACCTGCTGATCATTCCCGAGAACCACACGCGCAACACGTTTTATCTGGCCAACGTGGTGCAGTTGCAGCGCATCTTCAACATGGCGGGTCTGAATGTGCGGGTGGGCTCCATCAGTCCCGAGATCAAAAAATCCACCCTGATCGAGTTGCCCAACGGCGATTCGGTCATGCTCGAACCCGTGATCCGCACCAAGGGGCGGCTGGGGCTCAAGGATTTTGACCCCTGCACCATCCTGCTCAACAACGACCTGTCCGCGGGCGCGCCCGGCATTCTGGAAGACATCCACGAGCAATACCTGCTGCCGCCGCTGCATGCCGGCTGGAGCGTGCGTCGCAAGAGCACGCATTTCAAGAACTATGAAGAGGTGGCCAAGCGCTTCGGCAAGATGCTGGGCATCGACCCTTGGCTGATCAACCCGATGTTCAGCCAGTGTGGCGACGTGGATTTTGCCGAAGACAAGGGCATGGACGCCTTGCAAACTTCAGTGGACGCGCTGCTGGGCAAGGTGCGGCGCAAGTACAAGGAATATGGCATCCACGAAAAGCCCTTCGTGATCGTCAAGGCCAACAACGGTACCTACGGCATGGGCATCATGACCGTGCGCGACGCCAAGGAGCTGGACGCCCTGAACCGCAAGACCAAGAACAAGATGGCCGTCATCAAGGACGGCCAGCCGGTCAGCGATGTGATCATCCAGGAGGGGGTGCTCACGCAGGAGCGCGTGCACGAGGCCGTGGCCGAGCCCGTGGTCTACATGATGGACCGCTATGTGGTGGGCGGCTTTTACCGCATGCATGCCGAGCGCGGCGTGGACGAAAACCTCAATGCCCCCGGTGCCAGCTTTGTGCCGCTGGCGTTCGAGCACAGCACCCACCTGCCCCAGCCAGGCGTGCGCCCTGGCGTGAGTGCGCCGAACCGCTTTTACATGTATGGCGTGGTGGCGCGCCTGGCCATGCTGGCCGCCAGCTACGAGCTGGAAGCCACCAATCCCGACGCAGAGATCTACGACTGACCGGTTTGATTCTCCTGCCACGCCCTGAGCACGGAGGCCAGAGGGTAGTTGCTGCACTGCAACAGGCTCTCTGGCGCAACGGCGCGAACCAGGGGGCAGGGGCACAATAGCGTTCCCAAAAGTTACGGAACCCTGTCTTGCCCAGTGCAGCGGGGGGTGTCAGTGCAAAGCTCCAAATCATCGCTCGCAGCGCTCACGCTGGGCGCCATCGGTGTTGTCTATGGCGATATCGGCACCAGCGTGCTGTACGCGGTCAAGGAGGTGTTTGGCTCGGGCCACGTGCCGTTCACGCCAGACAATATCTACGGCATCCTGTCCATTTTCTTCTGGACCCTCACGGTCATCGTCTCCCTCAAATACGTGGTGCTGGTACTGCGCGCCGACAACAATGGCGAGGGCGGGCTCATTGCCATGCTGGCGCTGGCCTCGCAGGCGGTGAAAGACAAGCCCCGGCTGCGCAAGGTGCTGCTGGCGGTGGGCATCTTCGGCACCTCGCTCTTTTATGGCGACGGCGTCATTACCCCGGCCATCTCGGTGCTGTCCGCGGTGGAGGGGCTGGAGGTGGTTTCGCCCCATTTCAAGCAGTACGTGATTCCGCTCACGCTGGTGGTGCTGTTTTGCCTGTTTGCCGTGCAAAAGCGGGGCACCAGCGGCATTGGCAAGTTCTTCGGCCCGGTCACGCTCATCTGGTTTTTGACGATTGCCGTGCTGGGCGTTTCGCACATCGTCACCCACCCTGAAATCCTCTGGGCCATGAGCCCGCACTACGCGGTGGGGTTCATGTGGGCCCATCCAGGCATCACCTTCATCATCCTGGGGGCCGTGGTGCTGTGCGTCACCGGGGCCGAGGCGCTGTATGCCGACCTGGGGCACTTTGGCAAGCGCCCCATCCGCCTGGCCTGGTTCAGCGTGGCCATGCCTTCGCTCACGCTCAACTACTTTGGCCAGGGCGCGTTGCTGCTGGCCGAGCCCGAAGCGGTGAAAAACCCCTTCTTCATGATGGCGCCCGATTGGGCGCTGATTCCCTTGGTGGGTTTGGCCACGCTGGCCACGGTCATTGCATCGCAGGCCTTGATCACCGGGGCCTTCAGCGTGACCAAGCAGGTCATTCAGCTGGGTTACCTGCCGCGCCTGAACATCCAGCACACCAGCGTGCGTGACACGGGGCAGGTTTATCTGCCACTGGTGAACTGGGGACTGTTCGTCGCCATCGTTCTGGCGGTGGTGATGTTCCGCTCATCCAGCAACCTGGCTGCGGCCTATGGCATCGCCGTCACGCTGGACATGCTGATCACCACCACCTTGACGTTCTTTGTCATCCGCTATGGCTGGGGCTATCCGCTGGCCCTGTGCATCGCGGCCACGGGCTGCTTCTTTGCGGTGGACCTGGCCTTCTTCGCCTCCAATCTGCTCAAGCTGTTCCAGGGCGGCTGGTTCCCGCTCATGATTGGCGGGGGCGTGTTCGTGCTGATGATGACCTGGAAGGAAGGGCGTCGCCTGCTCAACGACAAGCTGCGCGCCGATGCCATCGACCTCAAGGATTTTCTGGAGTCGGTGTTCCTGAGCCCGCCCACCCGCGTCGATGGCACGGCCGTGTTTCTGACGGCCGAGCCGGGAGCCGTGCCCAACGCACTGCTGCACAACTTGAAGCACAACAAGGTGCTGCACCGCCAGAACCTGTTTGTCACCGTCCGCAACCATGAGGTGCCCTGGATCGGACGGGACAAGCGCCTGCAGGTGGAGCCCCTGGGCCACGATTGCTGGCAGGTGGTGGTGCAATACGGCTTCAAGGACGATCCCGACATCCCCAGTGCCTTGCACCAGTTGCGGGTGCAGGGCTGTGATGTGGAACCCATGACCACCAGTTACTTCCTTTCGCGGGACACCATCATCCCCACCATCGGCAGCGGCATGGCGCCCTGGCGCGAAAAGCTGTTTGCCCAGATGCACCACAACGCCAGTGGCGCCGCCGATTTCCTGCACCTGCCCAGCAACGCCGTGGTCGAGCTGGGTTCCAAGATCGAAATTTAATCTGTTTATAGTGTTTTAGGCCGCTAGCCCTTATGGGTTAAGCGCTAGCAGCTATTAAAAGCATAGTTGTCTGGCTCGCACATGGGGCCTGGCACGCAGATCGGACTGGCCGGATCCGGTGCCAGAATGCCCCTCATGCAATTTTTCAAAGACTTGAGCCTGTCGGCCTTTACGGCTGGCTTTGTCGCGGTGCTGGTGGGGTTCACGAGTTCTGTGGCCATTGTTTTCCAGGCGGCGCAAGCCTTTCAGGCCACGCCGGCGCAAATCACCTCTTGGATGTGGGCTCTCGGGCTGGGCATGGGGCTGTGTTCCCTGGTGCCATCGTTGTTGCTGCGCAAGCCGGTGATGGTGGCCTGGTCCACACCGGGGGCGGCCGTGCTGGCCAGCGCCGGGCTGGCCGGGGGCTTCAGCATGGCCGAGGCCGTGGGCGCTTTCATGGTGTGCGCTGTGCTGATCACGCTGGCGGGCGTCACGCGCTGGTTCGAGCGGGTCATGAACCGCATTCCCACGGAGATTGCCGCTGCGCTGCTGGCGGGGGTGCTGGCGCGCTTTGGCATGCAGGCCTTCGCAGCGGCACAAACTGCGCTGCCCCTGGTCTTGCTGATGCTGGGGGCTTATCTGGTGGCACGCCGGTGGATCCCGCGCTATGCCGTGGTCATCACGCTCGCTCTGGCGATTGCATTTGTCGCGCTGCGTGGTGAGATGTCCTGGTCGGCCATCCGTTTCGAGCTGGCCATGCCGGTGTTTACGGCACCGCAGTTCACCCTGTCTGCCGCCATCAGCCTGGCGCTTCCCCTGTTCGTCGTCACCATGGCGTCGCAAAACCTGCCGGGCGTGGCGGTGATTCGCGCCACGGGATATGACCTGCCGATCTCCCGTCTCATCACCATGACCGGACTCGCAACCCTGGTGCTCGCCCCATTTGGTGGCTATGCGCTGAATTTCAGCGCCATCACCGCCGCCATCTGCATGGGCCCGGAAGCCCACCCGGACCGCGACAAACGCTACACGGCGGCGGTGTCCTGCGGCTTGCTGTATGTGGTGATCGGTATTTTTGGCGCGGTCGTCACCGGGCTGCTGACAGCGTTCCCCAAAGAACTGGTGGTGGCCATTGCGGGCCTTGCGCTGCTGGGCACCATCGGCAGTGGCCTGGCCGCCGCGCTGCGCGACGAGCCGCACCGCGAGGCGGCACTGATCACTTTCCTGGTCACCCTGAGCGGCGTGGTGGTGGCGGGGGTGGGATCTGCCTTCTGGGGCGTGGTCGCCGGCAGCCTTGCGCTATTTGTGCAACAGTACAGGCGTTCCCACGTCGGCAGTGTCTGACTTGGATCCGATGCATCGAATACGGCAATGCCCCCCAAGGCGGCCACCTGTTCGCCCTGTCGACCTACTCGGCGCGGCCCTTTTTCCTGAGAAACCATGAAACTACTGTTCATCACCGATCCGCTGGAAAGCTTCAAGATCTACAAAGACACCACCTTTGCCATGATGCGCGAAGCACAGCGGCGCGGGCACACGCTGGCGGTCTGCCTGCCGCAGGATCTGGTCTGGCAGCGCGGCAGCCAAGTGACTGCACGGGTGCGGGACATTGTCCTCACGGGTGATTCCACCAACTGGTTTCAGGCGCAGCCCCTGCGCAGTGCAGCGCTCACGGCGTTCGATGCCGTGCTCATGCGCAAAGACCCGCCCTTCGACAGCGAATATTTTTATGCCACCCACTTGCTTGAACAGGCCGAACGGGAGGGCGCCCGCGTCTTCAACAAGCCGCGCGCCCTGCGCGATCACCCCGAGAAGCTGGCGATCATGGAGTTTCCGCAGTTCATCGGCCCCACGCTGGTCACGCGCGATCCACAAGACATCCAGCGTTTCCATGCCGAACACCAGGACATCATCCTCAAACCGCTCGATGGCATGGGCGGCATGGGCATTTTCCGGGTTGGCCCAGACGGCCTCAATCTCGGCAGCATCACGGAGACCCTCAATCGTCATGGGGCCCAAAGCGTGATGGTTCAGAAATTCCTTCCCGAGATCACAGAGGGCGACAAGCGCGTCCTCGTCATCGGCGGCAAGCCCGTGCCTTTCTGTCTGGCGCGAATCCCACAAGGCAGTGAAGTCCGGGGAAACCTTGCGGCGGGAGGCAAAGGGGTGGCGCGCCCGCTGTCTGCACGCGATTGGGAGATTGCCGAAGCGCTGGGCCCTGTCTTGCACAGCCGTGGTTTGCTGCTGGCAGGGGTGGACGTCATCGGAGATTGCGTTACCGAGATCAATGTCACCAGCCCCACCTGTTTCCAGGAGATCTATGACCAGACCGGCTGCAACGTGGCCTTCCTGTTCGTGGACGCACTGGAGGAGGCGGTGGCAGCGCGCGCTTGAAGTTCTGTACAACCCGTCTTGAATGCCGTCAAATTTCCATGCTATAGTCGCAGGCTTCGCTGTTCAGAGGTGTCCCTGTTGGGAAGATCTGGGTGGTGGAGAAGAAGGTTTGCAAAAAGGTGATTTTGGGTTTGATTGGGTAAAAACCCGGTATATAATTCAAGGCTGCGCTGAGAGTAGCGAGTTGCCGGAGGCGGTGGCTGGTGAAGAAAGTGCAAAGACCTTCGGGTT
>QLTU01000030.1 GCA_003268905.1 Acidovorax defluvii | reverse complement strand
GTCTTGCGCTCATGGCCACCTCGTCGTGTAACACCCTACACGAATGATTGCCATCAGGGAAAATAATTCAATGAATTTTTAACTCAGGACACTAGGTGCTGGCTGGCAAAAACGACGCTGCGCGTGTTGGCCCGGCCAATTGCGCAGGGTTCCGCTCTCGTTGGATGGTGTCTTTACCCGCCTCTGCGCGCAGGCGGAAAAAGGCTTCAGTGGCTCTTCCAGGTGCCCACGATATCGACCACCTCGACGCGCGAGAGCAACTCCTGTATGAACGACTGGGGGATGGACACGCGCGTATTTTCGCCGATGCCCGGTGCTTCCCGGGCGGGCTGCCGTAAATTGCGGCCAGGGCGCTTTCAGCGCGCTGTCAGCCCCACGGGCTGTAATGGGAAATTACCTGTTTTTTGCCCAAGGATGGATGAGATGACCTCTGCGTACGACCAGCACCTGCCGCGCACCCCGGCCAACTTTGCGCCCCTGTCGCCGCTGGGTTTCATCGAGCGCACCGCCGAGGTTTATCCCGACCGCCTGGCCATCGTGCATGGCGATCTGCGCCAGACCTGGGCCCAGACCTACGCGCGCTGCCGCCAACTGGCCAGCGCGCTGGCGCGCTCGGGCATCGGCAAGAACGACACCGTGGCCGTGATGCTGCCCAACACGCCGCCGATGGTGGAGGCGCACTTTGGCGTGCCCATGGCAGGCGCCGTGCTCAACGCGCTGAACACGCGGCTCGACCCCGAGGCCATTGCCTTCATGCTTGACCACGGCGAGGCCAAGGCCGTGATCGTGGACCCCGAGTTCGCGGGCACCATGGCCAAGGCCCTGGCGCTGCGCCAGAGCCAGGCGCCGCTGCTGCTGATTGATGTGGAGGACGCACTGTATGGTCCCGCCAGCCAGCGCCTGGGCGAGCGCACCTATGAAGAATTCCTGGCCAACGGCGACCCGCAGTTCGCGTGGGAGCTGCCCGGCGACGAGTGGGATGCCATTGCTCTCAACTACACATCCGGCACCACCGGCAACCCCAAGGGCGTGGTCTACCACCACCGGGGTGCCTATACCAACGCCATCAGCAACGTGCTGGAGTGGGACATGCCCAAGCACGCCGTGTACCTGTGGACGCTGCCCATGTTCCACTGCAACGGCTGGTGCTTTCCGTGGACGGTGGCGGCGCGCGCGGGTGTCAACGTGTGCCTGCGCCGGGTGGAGGCGCAGGCGATCTTTGATGCCATCCGCAACCACGGCGTTACCCACTATTGCGGCGCGCCCATCGTGCACGGCCTGCTGGTCAACGCCCCGGCCGCGATGAAGGAAGGGGTGCCCGCAGGCGTCAAGGCCATGGTGGCCGGCGCTGCGCCGCCCGCCTCGATGATCGAGGGCATGGAGAAGATGGGCTTCGATCTGACCCATGTCTATGGCCTCACCGAGGTATACGGCCCGGCCACGGTGTGCGCCAAGCACGATGCCTGGAACGACCTCGACATCGGCGAGCGCGCCCGCCTCAACGCCCGCCAGGGCGTGCGCTACCACCTGCAGCGTGATGTGCAGGTGCTCGACCCCGAAACCCTGCACCCAGTGCCTTGGGACGGCGAAACCATGGGCGAGATCATGTTCAAGGGCAACGTCGCCATGAAGGGTTACCTCAAGAACCCCAAGGCCACCGAGGAAGCCTTTGCCGGAGGCTGGTTTCACAGCGGCGATCTGGCCGTGCAATACCCCGACGGCTACATCAAGATCAAGGACCGCAGCAAGGACATCATCATCTCGGGCGGCGAGAACATCTCGTCCATCGAGGTGGAAGACGTGCTCTACCGCCACCCCGACGTGCTGGCCGCCGCCGTGGTGGCCAAGCCCGACGCGAAGTGGGGCGAAACCCCCTGCGCCTTCGTGGAGCTGAAAGCCGGCGCGCAGACCACGGCCGATGACATCGTGCAGCATTGCAAGAAGCACCTGGCCGGTTTCAAGGTGCCGCGCGCCGTGGTGTTTGGCGAAATACCCAAAACCGCCACGGGCAAGATCCAGAAGTTCGAGCTGCGCAAGCAGGCCGGGTCGGCCACGGCGATCAACGTCTGACCGTGTGAGTACTGCCGGCCACGCTGGCAGTGTTTTGATTGCTATTATATTAATAGCTTATTGCGCTTTATCCATAAGGGCTAGCGCCCTATTTGGTTCAAATACTGCCCCCTGGCTTCGGTGCGCCGATAAAGCGGTGTGACCGGGGTGGAGGCCGGGTGCGATACTTGCCCCGGTTTTTCATCCCCATCCGCGCGGGGGCGTGCATGTGCCTTGCGCCGGCCCTTCATCCATGCCCGGTTTTCCGGGCAAGTGAGTTGTTGATTGAAGTCCCTGAACTCCCCCGATCTGGCCGCCCGCAGCCTGGCTGCGGTCTGGCATCCCTGCACCCAGATGGCGCGTGCCGCCGTTACCCCACCGCTGGCCATCGCCCGGGGTGAAGGGCCCTGGCTTTTCGACCTGGAAGGGCGGCGCTATTTCGATGCCAACAGCTCGTGGTGGGTCAACCTGTTCGGGCACTCGGATGCCGGTATCCGCGCCGCCATCACGCACCAGCTGGAAACCCTGCCCCACGTCATGCTGGCTGGCTGCACCCATGCGCCCGCGGTCGAGCTGGCAGAAAAGCTCTCGGCGCTGACCGGTGGCGCCCTGGGCCACGCCTTCTTTGCCAGCGACGGCGCCTCGGCCGTCGAGATCGCGCTGAAGATGAGCTTTCATTCGTGGTGCAACCGGGGCCAGGCGGACAAGCGCGAATTCGTCTGCCTGCGCAACGGCTACCACGGCGAGACCATTGGCGCGCTGGCCGTGACCGATGTGGCGGTGTTCCGCGATGCCTACGACCCGCTGCTGATGCGCGCCCACATCGTCGATTCGCCCGATGCGCGCCAGGGCCCGGGCAGCGAGTCGCGCGCGCTGGCCGACCTGCGCCGCGTGCTCACCGCGCGGCGCGGCCATGTGGCCGCCCTCATCATCGAGCCGCTGGTGCAGTGCGCCGCAGGCATGGCCATGCACGAGCCCTCTTACCTGCGCGCCGTGCGGGCGCTGTGCGACGAGTTCGATATCCACCTCATTGCCGACGAGATCGCGGTGGGCTGCGGGCGCAGCGGCACCTTCTTTGCATTCGAGCAGGGCGAGTGCGGCTGGCCCGACTTCATCACGCTGTCCAAGGGCATCAGCGGCGGCACCTTACCGCTGTCGCTGGTGCTGACCACCGAAACGGTCTACCAGAGCTTCTGGAGCGAGCAGGTGGGGCGCGGTTTCCTGCATTCGCACTCTTACACCGGCAACGCACTGGCCTGCGCGGCGGCCAATGCCGTGCTCGACCGCTTTGCTGCCGACCAGGTGCTGGAAAAAAACCGCGTGCAGGCCCGGCTGCTGGCCGAGGCCTTTGCGCCGCTGGCCACCGATCCGCGTGTGCACCACCTGCGCCAGCGCGGGATGATTCTGGCGTTCGACGTGCGCGAGCCCGGTGAGCGGTTTGCCGAGCGCTTTCACCTGGCCGCACGCGCGCACGAGCTGCTGATCCGTCCCATCGGCGCCACGGTGTACCTGATGCCGCCTTACCTGATTGACGCGCCCACGGCGCAGTTTTTGTTCCAGGCCCTGATGGCCACGCTGTCGGAGGTGTTGGATGCTGCTTGACCACCTGAACCAGAAACTGCAGGCCATCGCAGCCAAGGATCTGACACGCGTGCTGCGCGAGGCCCAGAGCGCCACGGCACCGGTGCAGCGCGTGCGCGGTGCCGATGGGCAATCGCGCGAGCTGCTGATGTTCTGCAGCAACGACTACCTGGGCTTGGCCGCACACCCCGCGCTGGCCGACGCGCTGGCCGAGGGCGCGCGCCTGTACGGTGCTGGCTCGGGCTCGTCGCACCTCATCAGCGGGCATTCGAGCGCGCACGCGGCGCTGGAGCGTGCCCTGGAGGCGGCCGTGGCGCCCGCCATTCCCGACGCCGAGGCGCTGTTCTTCTGCACCGGCTTCATGGCCAACCTGGCGGTGCTGACGGCCCTGGGCGATGCCGATGCGGTGATTTTTTCGGAAGAGCTGAACCATGCCTCGCTGATCGACGGTGCACGCCTGGCCAAGGCGTCGGTGCAGCGCTATGCGCACTGCAATGTGGCGCAGCTGGATGCGCTGCTGGGTGCCTGCACGGCCCGTATCAAGCTGATCGTCACCGATGCGGTGTTCAGCATGGATGGCGACGTGGCCCCGCTCGATGCCCTGCTTGCGCTGGCCGAACGGCACGATGCCTGGCTGGTGGTGGACGATGCCCATGGCTTCGGCGTGTTGGGGCCGCAGGGGCGCGGCACACTGGCGCACTTTGGCCTGCGCAGCGAGCGGCTGATCATGGTGGGCACGCTGGGCAAGGCCGCCGGTGTGGCGGGCGCCTTTGTGGCCGCGCACCCCACGGTCATCCAATACCTGATCCAGGCCGCGCGTGCCTATATCTTCACCACCGCCGCGCCGCCCGCCGTGGCCCATGCGCTGCTGCAAAGCCTGGCGCTGATGGCGGGCGAAGAGGGCGAAAAGCGCCGCGCCAACCTCGTGCGCCTGCAGGCGCAGCTGCGGGCCGGTGTGGGCGCCATCCTGGCGCGCCACCCTGGCCTGGGCTGGCGGTTGGTGGCGTCGGACACACCCATCCAGCCGCTGGTCATTGGCGAGAACGCTGCCGCGCTGCGGGTGGCCGCCATCCTCGACCGCGCCGGTCTGCGCGTGCCGGCGATTCGTCCGCCCACCGTGGCGCCGGGCACGGCACGCCTGCGCATTACCCTGTGTGGCACGCACAGCGCGGCTGACATTGATCGCCTGCTGGAGGCGCTGGCCGAAGCCGCAGCGGAGCTGGCATGACGCGCGGTTTTTTCGTCGCCGGGCCGCCCCAAGATGAAAAGCAGCCCCCTCGGGGGGGCAGCGACCCGCGAAGCGGCGGAGCGTGGGGGCCATTTTTCGTCGCCGGGCCGCCCCAAGATGAAAAGCAGCCCCTCGGGGGGGCAGCGACCCGCGAAGCGGCGGAGCGTGGGGGGCATTTTTCAGCGCCGGGCCGCCCCAAGATGAAAAGCAGCCCCCTCGGGGGGGCAGCGACCCGCGAAGCGGCGGAGCGTGGGGGGCATTTTTCATCACCGGCACCGACACCGAGATCGGCAAGACCGCCATCACCGCCGCGCTCACGCACCTGGCGGCGCAGTCGGGCCTGCGCGCGGCTGCCATCAAGCCGCTGGCGGCGGGGCAGGACTGCGTGGACGGCCGCTGGGTCAATGAAGACGTGCTGCGCCTGCGCGCGGCCAGCAACATGGACCTGCGCGATGACGAGGTGGGCCCGCTGCAACTGCGCACGCCCTGTGCGCCGCACATCGCCGCCCGCCTGGAGGGCCGCACCATCTCGCGCGATTCGCTGCTGGCCGCCGTGCGCGGTGTGGCGGCGCGGGCGGACATCGCATTTGTCGAAGGCGTGGGCGGGTTTCGGGTGCCGCTAGTCCCTGGCTGGGACACCGCCGACCTGGCCGTGGACCTGGGGCTGCCGGTGGTGCTGGTGGTGGGCCTGCGCCTGGGCTGCATCAACCACGCGCTGCTCACGGCCGAAGCCGTGCGCGCGCGCGGCCTGCCATTGGCCGGCTGGGTGGCCAACACGGTCGATGCCGCCATGCCGCATGGTGCCGACAACCTGGCTGCGCTGGAGGCGGGCCTTTCGGCCCCCTTGCTGGGCCATGTGCCCCGGCTCTCCGACCCGCATCCGGCAGCCATTGCGGCCCATTTGCCAAAGGCGCTGGCACTGTTGCTGGCGCAGCAGGCCGCTTAGGCCAGAGGCCGGCCCCGAGCGCAGCTAGTTTGCGCGCTTACCCGGCTGGCGGCTGGGGTGCTGCTGCCAGGCTGCGCAGTCTGGCCAATTCTTCGCTGTCGATCGCGATGCCATGGCGCTCGGATTCGGCGCGCTGCTGGTAGCGGCGGTCGCCGGGCTGGCGGGCCTGGCCGGCGGCGCGCATTTGCTGCACCAGGGTTTCGGTGCGCTGCGCAAAATTGTGGCCAGCGCCCTTGCCGGGGTCGATCACGATGAGCAGCTCGCCCGTCCTGGGCGTTTTGGCGCCGGGGTGCTGCGACCAGTCAAAGTCAAACGAGAAGTTGCCGCCCGTGAGCGCCGCAGCCAGCAGCTCGACCATCATCGACAGGGCCGAGCCCTTGTAGCCGCCAAACGGCAGCAGCGCACCGCCGTCCAGGATGGCGGCCGGGTCGCAGGTGGGCTGGCCGTGGCGGTCCACGCCGTAGCCCTCGGGCAGGGTGTGGCCCGCGCGCGCGGCAATCTGCACGTCGCCGTGGGCGATGGCGCTGGTGGCGAGGTCAAACACCAGCGGGTCACCCCCTGTGCGCGGCGCGGCAAAGGCGATGGGGTTGGTGCCAAACAAGGCCTTGTGCCCACCCGTGGGCACCACGCAGGCCATGCTGTTCACGAAGGCCAGCGCCACCAGCCCTTCGCGGGCAAAGGGCTCCACGTCGGGCCAGAGCGCGGCGAAATGGTGCGAGTTGCGAATGGCCAGCAGCGCAATGCCGTTGCGGCGCGCCTTGTCGATCAGCAGGCCGCGTGCGGCCTGCAGGGCGGGCTGTGCAAAACCGTTGCCGGCATCCACCGCCACGTAGCCGGGTGCCACGTCTTGCACCTGCGGCACGGCCTTCCCATTGACCCAGCCGCTGGCCAGCGTGGAAAGGTAGCCAGGGATGCGGAAGATGCCATGGCTGTCGGCGCCGTCGCGCTGGGCGCTGGCGCAGTTGGCGGCCAGCACGGCGGCCACTTCGGCCGAGGTGCCGTGGCGTAAAAAGATCTGGGTGAGCAGGGCTTGCAGCTCGGCGCAGGAAACCAGCGAAGTGCCGGCGCTGTGGGGCATGTGCGGGGTCGGTGCGGGCATGTGTATTTGCTATGTTTTATATAGCTGCTTGCGCTTATTTATAAAGCGCTAGAGCCTGTTTTGATGCTGATTATTATCAGTCACCCATCACCACGCCTTCGCGCCGCGGGTCGGCGCCGCCCAGCCATACCTTTTTGCCATGGGCCTGGCCCCGGGTGATGGCCTGCAGGCCGCTGGTCATGTTCATCTCGCGCACCTCGGCGCCGCGTGCGCACAGGGCCTGCACTGTGGCGGGAGGGAAGCGGTTTTCTTCCAGCAGCGTGGGGCCGTTCATGGAGCCGAAATTGGGCAGGTTGATGGCCTGCTGGGGCATCAGGCCCCAGTTGAGCACGCCATACAGCGTCTTGGCCGTGTAGTGGATGATGGCCGCGCCGCCGGGGCTGCCGCCGCTCATCAGAAGCTCGCCGCTGGCCTGGTCGAACACCAGCGTGGGCGCCATGGACGAGCGCGGGCGCTTGCCGGGTTGAACGCGGTTGGCAATGGGCTGGCCCTGGGCGTCGGTGGGGGCAAAGCTGAAGTCGGTGAGTTCGTTGTTGAGCAAAAAGCCCCCGCGGCGCGCGGCGCTGGTGGTGACCATCTGGCGTGAGCCAAACTGGTCTTCGATGGTGGTGGTCATGGCCACCGCGTTGCCAAAGGCGTCCACGATGCTGATGTGGCTGGTGCCGTATTCGGGCTGCTCGGGCATGGGGGCAAAGCTGGTGCGCCCGGCGCCCGGCGTGCCCGGTTGCGCCACCTTCATGCTCTGCGCACCGATCAGCTTAGCGCGGCTGGCCAGATAGGCGGGCTCCAGCAGGCTCATCCAGCTGCCGGCGGGGGGTTGCACGAAATCGGGGTCGGCCACGTAGAGTGCGCGGTCGGCAAAAGCCAGGCGCGCCGCTTCGGTGTAGAGGTGCAGCCAGTCGGCGCCGGGGGCGGGGCCGCGCAGACCGTCTTGCAGTGGTATGGCAGCCGCGTTGGTGTTTTGGAGGATGCCCAGGATCTGACCGATGGCAATAGCGCCCGAACTCGGTGGCGGAAAGCCGCACACGCGGTAGTCGTGGGGCGCAACCTGGTAACTGGTGCACAGGGCTTCGCGCTTTTTCGGCTGGTAGCCGGCCAGGTCGGCCAGGCTGATCTGGCCCGGGTTGGTGGGGTGCGTGCGCACCTTGGCCACGATGGCCTGGGCCACGTCGCCCTCGAGCAGCGCCTTTGAGCCTTGCCGGGCGATGGCCCGCAGCACCGCGGCCAGCTCGGGGTTCTTCAGCACATGGCCCACGGGCCAGGGTTTGCCGGCGGCGTCGTAGAAGTAGGCGGCGGCCACAGGGTCTTGCGACAGAAATTTTTCATTGGCAAGCAGGGTATGGAGCCGGGCGCTGACCTTGAATCCCCCTTCGGCCAGCTGGATGGCGGGCTGGAACAGCTGTGCCCAGGCCAGCTTGCCATGTTCCTTGTGCGCCAGCTCCAGCATGCGCACCGTGCCCGGCACACCCACCGAGCGGCCGCCCACGACGGCGTCGTTGAAGGGCAGGGGCTTGCCGTCCGCGCCGATGAAGAGCTTGTCGGTGACGGCAGCGGGTGCTGTTTCGCGCCCGTCATAGGCTTCCACGCGGGCACCCGCAGCATGCAGCAGGAAGGCGCCGCCGCCAATGCCGCTCGACTGCGGCTCGACCAGCGTCAGCACCATCTGCACCGCAATGGCCGCGTCGATGGCCGAGCCGCCCGCCTTGAGCACCTGGTAGCCCGCGTCGGTGGCCAGCGGGTTGGCCGCGGCCACGGCAAACTTTTCGGTGGCCCAGCCTGGTTTTTCGGTGGTGCCCGACGAGCCCTCGGGCTGGCTGGGCACGGTGTAGGCCAGCGGCGGCGCGGTGTTGCAACCGGCCAGCAGCGCGGCGGCGGCGATCAGCGCAATGCGAAGGGGGGTGGTCTTGGGCATCCGGTGTTCTCCATGGGGTGGGCGGGAATCCATGGTAGCGGGCGGGCGGTTGGGGGCCGACCGTTGTTACATTGCGGAACAGCGCCTTGGATTTGTGCTGTTTTTGGCCTCTAGCGCTTTACCTGTAAGCGCTACTAGCTATCATTTCGTGAGCTAATCGGTTCACATCAGTACGGGGCCCGCCCGCCCGTCTTCCACCACGAAGCGCGCCAGGGTGGATGCGCCGCTGTCGGCCCGCAAGGGGTCGTCCACCACCCGCAAGCTGGTGGTCCAGTGCTGCGGGGTGATGTCGGCCAGGCCGTAGCCACGCTGGTCGCAGCGCGCCAACAGCACATGCGGGTTGTGGCGGGCGATGGCATCGACCTTGTCCTGTGTGGTGCCCGCGCGCGAGCTGATCGAGGTGCCGCAGAACTCGCTGGCGACAACCGGCCCGGCAGGCTGCTGGCCGTCAGCCCCGGCATCGGTGAGCACCTTGCAGACATAGTTTTGGTGGATGTCGCCGCCCAGCAGCACGCTGTTGCGCGGTGCGTGGCGGGCCAGTGACTGCAGCAGGCGCGCGCGGGCGCCGGGGTAGCCGTCCCAGCTGTCGGTGGAGACCACGCCCGAGGGGTAGCGGCGGGCCGAGAACAGGGTTTGCTGCGCGATCACGCTCCAGCGGGTGCGGTCGTGCTGTGCATCGGCGGCCAGGCCCGCATCAAGCCACTGCTCCTGCGCAGCGCCCAGCAGGGTGCGTTGCGGGTCGGCGTGGGCGGCACAGTCTTGCGGGCGCACGGCGGCAGCCCCGCCCGTGTCGGCCGCACGGCAAGCCTGCCACTGGCGGTGCTGGCGGGTGTCGAGCAGGTGCACCTGGGCCAGCCTGCCCCAGCGCAGGCGCCGGTACACCTGCAGGGCACCAAAGTCGGGCGCCAGCAGGCTGGCTGCACGCAGCGGCATGTTTTCGTAAAACGCCTGCCAGGCAGCGCTGCGCAGGGCCAGAAAAGCGACTGGGTCGCCCTGGCTGCCCTTGCCTTGGGCGCCGGCGTAGTCGTTCTGCACCTCGTGGTCATCCCAGGTGACGGCCCACGGGCAGGCGGCATGGGCGGCCTGCAGGGCCGGGTCGCTTTTGTGCAGCGCATAGCGGTCGCGGAAGTCGGCCAGGGTGCTGGCGTGCCGCAGCGCGTGCACGCGGGCCAGGCCCGTGGTGGCTGGTGGCGATGCGTATTCGTAGATGTAGTCGCCCAGAAAGAGCACCAGGTCGGGCTGGTCAGCGCACAGGTGGCGCCACGCGGCGTAGTGGCCGTGCTCCCAGCGCTGGCATGAGGCAAAGGCGATGCGCAGATGGGCGCCCATGGCATCGGCCGCAGGTGCGGTACGGGTGCGGCCCGTGGCGCTGATGGCGTCGCCCAGCATGAAGCGGTAGTGGTACCAGCGGGCCGGGGCCAGCCCGGTGAGCTCGACATGCACGCTGTGGCCCAGTGCGGGAAGCGCCGTGGCCTGCCCGCGCTGCACGATGCGCCGAAAGGCCGGGTCGTCGGCCAGCTCCCAGCGCACGGTGAACGGATCGCTGAGATCGCCGTGCTGTGTTGGCAGCAGTCGGGTCCAGAGCACCACGCCGTCGGGTGTGGGGTCGCCGCTGGCCACGCCCAGGGCAAACGGGTCGTGCTGCAGCGGGTGGTTGCTCCAGGCCCAGCGGGGCAGGGTGCCGGCAGCGGCCACCAGGGCGGCACGCTGCAGGAAGGCGCGGCGTTGCAGGGGTGTCATGGTGCGGAGTGTCGCGGCTGGCTGCAGGGCGAAAGCGACAGCCGCTCCAGCCGCTCAGGCGGCCATGACGCGGTTCTTGCCCGAGCGTTTGGCCAGGTACATGCTTTTGTCGGCCCGACGAATGGCATCGGCGCTGGTCTCGCCGTCACCCAGCTGGGCCACCCCGGCGCTGAAGGTGATCAGCAATTTTTCGGTGCCTTGCAGAAAGAAGCGGGTGGTCAGCTCGCGCTGCAGGCGCGTCATGGCGGCTACGCCGTTGGCGACGGTGGTGTCGGGCAAGATCAGCACGAACTCTTCGCCGCCATAGCGGGCCAGCAGGTCCTGGGGGCGCATGACTTCGCGGGTGACCTGGGTCAGGTGCACCAGTGCCGCATCGCCGGCGGTGTGGCCGAGGCGGTCGTTGATGGTCTTGAAATTGTCGATGTCGAGCAGCGCCAGACACAGCGGCGCACCCATGCGGCGCGCACGGGCCAGTTCTCGCTCCATGGCCTCGTCCAGCCCCTTGCGGTTGAGCGAGCCGGTGAGCGGGTCGTGGCGTGCCTGGGCGCTGGCGCGGTCGAGTTCCTGCTGCAGTTGTGCCACCTGCGCCCGCTTGAGTTCGGTGCGCTCGCGCAGTTCGTGAAGCTCGTCGTGGGCCGTCCGGCTGTCCAGCGCCATGGAGCGGGTGGCTTGCATCACTTCCTGCAGCACGGGGGCAATTTCCTCCAGGGTGGTAGCTTTGCCGATGAGGTCGGCGCAGCGTTCCATCGTGCCATGGTAGGTGGTGCTGGAGTCGGTGATTTTTGCCAGGCGCTCGATAAAGGTGGACAGCATGTCCCTCATCTGCTCCTGGGCCTCGACGGTGCGGGCGTGGGCTTCGGTCTGCTTGAAGATCACGTCTTTCAGGCGCCGCTGCACATCGTCCAGCCGGCGCAGCGTGAGCGGCGGTGTGGAGGCGGCCATCAGGGCCTCGGCCTGGCCGTTAAGCCAGCGGTCTTCCACGCTCAGCGCGGCGATGTTCTCGAACACCATGTGCAGCAGATCGAGCAGGCTGGAACGGATGGCGGCCTGGTCTTCGGTGGCAAACGACAGGCGGTAGGTGAAGTTGCCCAGCATCAGCTGCACCGTGGATACGGGTGGGGCGGGCTCGCGCAGCAACTGGGTCAGCTGCTGGGCCATTTCATGCACGCGGGCATCGTCTTCGCCTAGCGCGGGCAGCGTGTTGTCGATCAGGCGGGCCAGCAGTTCTGCCAGGTCTTCGGGCAGGATGGTCAACGCGGTGGTTTCGGCGGCCACGGGTTCGGCGGTGGCCGGGTTGAGCCCCAGATTGGCGTAGCCCACCATCACGCTTTGCAGCGATGTCCAGTCCCTGTTGTCCACCGCCCGCTCCAACTGGCCCAGCAGCCGCTTTTGTGCCAGGGTCTGGCCCGGGAGCACCCGCAGAATGTGTTTTAGCGGCCCGTCCGGGAACGCCGGTGGGGTGCTGATGCCGGCAATTTCGTCATACAGCGCCAGATAGTTGTCTGGCGTTGGGGCCAGCCGTCGGATGGCCAGTTGCTTGAGCGTTTCGCGGGCAATTTCAGAGGGTTGTCGGTCCGCCATGTGCGAGCATCCGTGTCAGGGGTCTGGGGTGCGTGAGTTTGACACAGGGCGGCGGCTTCACGGCAAAGCCGTCCGCCTCGGTGGTTCGATTTCAGTTAACCATGACCAGCTTGCCCATCACGCCGCGCGAGCCCATGTGGGCATAGGCCGCGGGCAGCTCGGCCATGGGCATGGTGCGGTCGATCACGGGCTTGATCTTGCCCTGGCCATACCACTGGGCCAGCTCGCCCATCATGGCGGCATTGGCCTTGGGCTCGCGCTTGGCAAAGTCGCCCCAGAACACCCCAACGATCGAGGCACCCTTGAGGAGCGCCAGGTTGAATGGCAGTGCCGGGATGGGCCCCGAGGCAAAACCCACCACCAGGTAGCGGCCGCGCCAGGCGATAGAGCGGAAGGCCGGCTCGGCAAAGTCACCGCCCACGGGGTCGTAAATCACGTCCGGCCCCTTGCCATCGGTCAAGGCCTTGATCGCATCGCGCAGGTTTTCCTTGCTGTAGTTGATGGTGGCGTCGGCGCCAATCGAGGTGCACAGCGCGCATTTTTCATCGCTGGAGGCCGCTGCGATCACGCGTGCGCCCATGGCCTTGGCGATCTGTATGGCTGCGGTGCCCACGCCACCGGCGGCGCCGAGCACCAGCACGGTTTCGCCGGCCTTGAGCTGGGCGCGATCCACCAGCGCGTGGTGGGATGTGGCGTAGATCATGATGAATGCGGCCGCATCCACATGCGAAAAGCCGTCTGGCAACGGCATGCACAGGGCTGCCGGGGCAATGGTGTGGGTGCCAAAGCCACCGGTGCCCGACAGGCAGGCAACGTTCTGGCCGACCTTCAGATGCGTGACCCCATCGCCCACGGCTGCCACCACGCCTGCGTACTCCGAGCCGGGCACAAATGGCAGGGGTGGCTTCATCTGGTACTTGTTCTGCACGATCAGCAGATCCGGAAAGTTCAGGCTGGCGGCCTTGATCTCGATGAGCACCTCGCCCGCTTTGGGGGTGGGGGTGGGCAGTTCGGTCCAGGTGAGCGCGTCAACGCCGGTGGGGTTCGTGCAAAGCCAAGCGTGCATGGGTATGTCTCCGGTCTGTCTCTTGATGATGGGGCGCATGATAGGTGGGGGGGCCGCGCAGGGGTTGTCCCCCGAGCGACGGCCGCGTTGGCAGCCGCTCGCTGACCCCGGGCGTTCGCGCGCGGGGTGCCGCACCTACAATCCGTTGCAACCTCTACTGCAACCATGAAGATTCTCATTTCCAACGACGACGGCTACCAGGCGCCAGGCATCGTGGCGCTGCACGATGCGCTCAAAACCCTTGACGGGGTGGAGGTGGAGGTCGTTGCCCCCGAGCACAACAACAGTGCCAAGTCCAACGCGCTTACCCTGCATTCACCGCTGTATGTGCACAAGGCAGCCAACGGCTTTCGCTATGTGAATGGCACGCCGGCCGATTGCGTTCATATCGCCCTCACGGGACTGCTTGGATACCGACCCGATCTGGTGGTATCCGGCATCAACAACGGCGCCAACATGGGCGACGACACCATCTATTCGGGCACCGTGGGCGCTGCCATGGAGGGGTTTCTTTTTGGCATTCCGGCCATGGCGGTATCCCAGGTGGACAAAGGCTGGGGCGAAATCGAGGCTGCGGCGCACAAAACCCGCGAAATCGTTGCGCAGATGATGGCGCAGAACCTGGTGGCCGAGGCGCCGTGGTTGCTCAATATCAACATTCCGAACATGCCGCTGCAGGCATTGCGCCCCCTGAAACTGTGCCGCTTGGGACGCCGCCATGCGGCCGAGCGGGTGATCGTGCAGGAGAGCCCGCGCGGGGACGTGATGTATTGGATCGGCGGGGCTGGCGCAGCCAAGGATGAAGCTGAAGGCACCGATTTTCACGCGACAGCCCAGGGGCATGTGTCGGTGACCCCGTTGAAGGTGGATCTGACCGACCACGACAATCTGGGTTATTGGGCGCAGACGGCGTCCCGCCTGGTGACCGCTGGTTCAGTGGCCCCGCAGCGGTGATGCAGCGCAGACCCGGTTTTCCGGCCCGCCTGGATGGCGCTGGGGGTGCCGCCTCCAAGCCTGCGCCAGCCCCGTTGCGCCCGACGGTGCGCCCCAATGTGCCGGCAGCGCCCCACGGTGTTGGGCTGGATTCGGCTGCGGTGCGCGCGCGCATGGTGCAAAAGCTCGCGGCGGGCGGCATTGCATCACCATTGGTGCTTCAGGCCCTCTCGTCGGTGGAGCGGCACCGCTTTGTTGATAGTGCGTTGGTGAACCAGGCGTACGAAGACACCAGCTTGCCCATCGGTCTGGCGCAGACCATTTCCAAGCCCAGCGTGGTGGCGCGCATGTGCGAACTGCTGTTGGGCGCGGAGTGCGCGCGGACCGGCGGGTTGGGCCGCGTGCTCGAAATCGGCACCGGCTGCGGCTACCAGGCCGCGGTGCTTGGTCGTCTAGCGCGCGAGGTGTATTCGATCGAGCGCTTGCGCGGCCTGCACGAGAAGGCGCGCGACAATCTGCGCCATCTGCGGCTGGCCAATGTGCACCTGTTGTTTGGCGATGGCATGCAAGGTTATGCCAAGGGCGCACCCTATGCGGCCATCATCGCAGCGGCTGGCGGCGAAGCCGTACCGCAGGCCTGGTGTGATCAATTGGCCTTGGGCGGGCGCCTCGTGGCGCCCATGGCGCTTGCTGGCGGGCAGCAAGTGTTGCTTGTCATCGACAAAACCGCGCACGGATTGAAACAAAGCGTTCTCGAACCGGTTCATTTTGTCCCTCTAAAATCGGGGATTGCCTGAAGGGAATGCTTATGTTGGTATCACGTAGTCTTGTCGTTGGGGTTTCCGTCACGTTGACGGCGCTGGTGCTTGCTGGCTGCGGAACCCGTATGACGAAGGCTCCCGTGGAGGACCGTGGAACGTCTTCTGCCTCGTCGTCGCCTTCGTCAGTGCCTGGTGTGGTGGTGACACCCATCAAGCCCTTGCCGGGGGCTGAGAATGCAGGAAAACCGGGTTACTACACTGTCAAGGCCGGAGATACGCTGATTCGCATTGGCCTTGAAAATGGCCAAGGCTGGAAAGACATTGCGCGCTGGAACAACCTGGACAATGCCAACCTGATCGAGGTGGGGCAGGTGCTGCGAGTGGCGCCCCCCTCGGCCACGGCGGCCACCGAAACGGGCGTGGTGGCGCGTCCTGTTGCCTCTTCGGCTGTTGTTCCTGCTTCGGCTGCCAGCACGCCCAAGCCTGCCGCCAGTGCTGCGGTGGCTGTGCCTGCGCCAATCCCAGCCCCTACCTCCGCTGCGGCAGCAGCCTCATCGGAAGACGACGTTCCTTTCATCTGGCCTGCTTCTGGCACTCTGCTGGCAGGTTTTGATGAGGCCCGCAACAAGGGCTACGATATTTCCGGTAAAGCCGGAGATCCGGTTCTTGCGGCGGCTGACGGGCGGGTGGTGTATGCGGGCGCCGGTCTGCGGGGCTATGGCAATCTCGTTATTTTGAAGCACAACAACACCTTTTTGACCGCCTATGCGCACAACCAGGCATTGCTGGTCAAGGAAGACCAGACGGTGCGGCGCGGCCAAAAAATTGCGGAAATGGGCAGTACGGATGCTGACCGCGTCAAGCTGCACTTCGAAATTCGGCGCCAGGGCAAACCCGTGGACCCTGTCCGCTACTTGCCAGCGCGTTGAGTTTGACTTCTGTCGCACTGTCTGCCGTGCCTGATGCAGCCCCAACGGGCCGTCTCGACGAAATAACAGCCGGTAGGGCCGTGTCTGCCGCGGGTTCGGCCGAAACCCCGGATGAACTCGGCTTATCGGATGAGTTTACTGGCCTTGCCGAGGCTGAATCCGAGTTGCGGCAAGTGGTGGTGGGTGTGGCCCAGCATGGCGCGCGCCTGGACCGCGCGCTGGTCGAGCTGGTGCCCGAGTTTTCCCGCAGCTATCTGCAGCAGCTTCTGTCGCAGGGTCTTGTTTCACTGAACGGTCGTCCGGCCACCAAGGCGGCTGTGCGGGTGAAGGCCGGCGACCCGGTCTCGGTCGAGATGCGCCCGACGCTGCAGAGCCAGGCATTTCGCCCGGAGTCGCTGCCCATCGATGTGGTTTACGAAGACGAGCACCTGCTGGTAATCAACAAGCCGGCGGGCCTGGTCGTTCATCCCGCCCCGGGAAACTGGGGTGGAACGCTGCTGAACGGGCTTCTTGCGCGCGATGAAAAGGCGCAATGGGTGCCCCGCGCGGGCATCGTGCACCGCCTTGACAAGGACACCAGTGGCCTGATGGTGGTTGCCAAGGACCGGGCCACTATGGATGCGCTCGTGTGCATGATCGCCGAGCGGGCAGTGCATCGGCAATACCTGGCCTTGGCGTACCGGCCCTGGACGGGGCCCCACAGCCGGACGGTGCAAGCCCCCATCGGGCGCGATCCACGCAACCGTTTGCGCATGGCTGTAGTCAACCTGGACAGTCATCCCGGCAAAACTGCGCGCACGGATGTGCGATGGCTTGCAGGCAATGACCTCGGTTGCTGGGTGGAGTGCACCTTGCACACTGGGCGCACCCATCAGATTCGGGTCCACATGGCATCCATCGGGCATCCGCTGGTGGCGGACAGTCTTTATGGAGGGGCTCCCGCTGCGGGATTGGAACGCCAGGCGCTTCATGCCTACCGGCTTTGTTTCGTGCATCCGGTCTCAGGGCGGGCGCTGGAGTTTCGCGCGCCAGTGCCGGACGATATGGCGCAGGCGTTGATCCAGTGGGGCGTGGGCTACAATCCGCCCTGACGGCCTGCCAGGCCGCATTCGCCCGAAGGCGGTCTCCCGCCGGGTGGTGCGTCGCTCCAGAGTTTCTTCTTGGTGCGCCCTTGATTGAATCTTGCAGTTGGTGTGGTGCCTGCAATCGGCGCATGACCAAAATTTTCCCGGAATCGCTGAACCATGAATACGGTGGATGCCAAACGGGTCCTCGAAACCGCCCTGATCTGCGCTGCGCAGCCCATGGCTGTGCGAGAGCTGCGTGTACTTTTTGATGATGCGCTGGGGTCGGACACACTGAAAGTCCTCTTGCAGGAGCTTCAGCAGGACTGGGCCCTGCGAGGGGTCGAGCTGGTGCAGGTAGCTTCCGGTTGGCGATTCCAAAGCCGCCCCGAAATGCGGGAGTACCTGGACAAGCTTCACCCGGAGAAGCCCCCGCGCTATTCCCGTGCCACGCTGGAGACATTGGCCATCATTGCCTATCGCCAGCCGGTGACGCGCGGGGACATCGAGGATATCCGGGGTGTCACGGTCAATAGTCTGATCGTGAAGCAACTGGAGGATCGAGGTTGGGTGGAGGTCATTGGGCATCGGGAAACCGTAGGCCGCCCAGCGTTGTTTGCCACCACGCGCCAGTTTCTGGACGATTTGGGGCTGCAATCGCTGGATCAGTTGCCGGTGCTGGATGACCCCACCGGTAGCTCCAATGTCCTGGAGGCAATGGCCTCGTTGGGAAACCTGCAGGGCACCTTGGAGATGGATGGAGACGATGTTCCAAACCGCCTTCCTCTGGGCGATGAAGGGTTGTCCGGGATGGATTTGCAAGAGGCGCAGCAGCAGACGCAGGCCAAGCCAAGTGCGGAGACGGATCTCCGTGATGAACAAGTTGGCGCCCCAGGGGGCGTCACGGGAAATAATTTATGAACGATTCCACTTCAGATCCTCAGGACATGTCTCAAGAGACGGAGAGTTCTGACGTCGCAGTGCCTGCCAAAAAAGCTGTAGCACGCAAAAACACCCGCAAAAAAGCGGAGCCAATGGCTGGCGTCGCTGGGGATGTGGTGCTTGAGGCTCCAGCCGGGTTCTCCGGCGAGGGCGATGCACTGCACCTGTCGGCGAATCTTGCCGCGGAACATGAGCCCGCAGTGGCGTCAGCAGCTCCATTGAGCAATGCCGATGTTCCATCTGACGGCGGAATTACCACGTCGCAGTCGACCGCTGGCAAGCGCGAGGCCGGTGCCAGGCGCCAGGCGACGCCGCGCCCAGCTGGCCTCACCGGGTCTGGAAAGCGATCTACGGCTGCCGCGGTCGATGGTTACCAGTTTGAAGATGTCATTTCGGGTCGTTTCGATGCCGATGAGGTCGGTGGCGAGGCCGTAGCAACCAAGCGCGTGCTGTTGCCTCAGGTGGAAACGCCCAAACTTCACAAGGTGCTTGCGCAGGCCGGGCTGGGCTCTCGTCTGGAGATGGAGCAGTTGATTCTTGAAGGCAGGATCTCGGTGAACAACGAGCCTGCACACATTGGTCAACGCGTGCAGTTTGGCGATCAGGTGAAGGTGAATGGCAAGCCGATCCGCTATCGCATTGATCCTCCACCTGCGCGTGTTATTGCTTACCACAAGCCTGTTGGCGAGGTGGTTTCCCACGATGACCCGCAAAACCGGCCGACGGTGTTTCGCAAGCTTCCTCGTTTGCAACAAGGCAAATGGCAGTCCGTCGGTCGCCTGGATCTGAACACTGAGGGTCTGCTTCTGTTCACCAGCTCGGGTGAGTTGGCCAACAAGCTGATGCACCCCCGGTTTGGACTGGAGCGGGAATATGCCGTGCGCGTCCTGGGAGCCCTGAGCAACGAAGAAAAACAGCACCTGCTGGACGGCGTTCGGCTGGACGACGGCATGGCTGCGTTTGGTTCGATCGAGGATGGAGGTGGTGAAGGCTCCAATTGCTGGTATCGCGTCACCATATCGGAAGGGCGCAATCGCGAGGTTCGTCGCATGCTGGAGGCGGTGGGCCACGCGGTCAGTCGCCTGATCCGGATCCGCTACGGCGCAATGGTCTTGCCCCGGGGGCTGAAACGGGGGGCCTGGCTGGAGCTCGATGAGAGTGATATTCGGGCCCTGGTTCAGGCCGCCTCGGCTGGACGCCCGGAAGTCACCGAGGCCCGCAGCAACGAAGTGCCCATTGGTGGAGACCGGGGGAATCGGAGCCGTGGAGGCGGCGGTAAACGCATGGGCGATGGCCGAAAGCGTCCGCCAGGAGCCAACGGCGGTGCAGGTGGACCGCGTGGACAGGCACCTCGCAGGTCTGTTGATCCTAGTGCACGAGGTGGAAACCCGGATCGCCAGCGAGGCAGTGCACAACCCGATCCCATGAAAACGTCGGTCGGATACATTGGCGTGGACAGTTTGTCACGCCACCGTCAGGATCAGCGCCGCACGGGCGGCGGTGGGCGTACTGGCGGCGGCGGGCAGCGTCGCGGCGGAAATCGCTAATTTTTTGGGGATTCCTTGCCCGGTTAGAATCGAAAGCTTTGCCCGACGGGCGAAAAAATTACAGCAACATCACATCAGGAAATCAAAATGGCCATCGAACGTACTCTTTCCATCATCAAGCCCGACGCAGTTGCCAAGAATGTCATCGGCCAGATCTATGCCCGCTTTGAAGCCGCTGGCCTCAAGGTCGTTGCTGCCCGCATGGCACACCTCTCGCGCCTGGAGGCTGAGCAGTTCTATGCGGTGCACAAGGCACGTCCTTTCTTCAAGGATCTGGTTGATTTCATGATTTCCGGCCCCGTCATGATTCAGGCGCTGGAAGGCGAGAACGCGATTTTGAAGAACCGCGAACTGATGGGTGCAACGGATCCCAAGAAGGCTGAGGCCGGTACCATTCGTGCTGACTTTGCAGACAGCATTGATGCCAACGCCGTGCACGGTTCCGATGCGCCTGAAACTGCTCAGGTGGAGATCGCGTTCTTCTTCCCAGGCATGAACGTCTACTCGCGCTGACATGATCGTCCCCACGCTCGTTCCAATGCTTTTGGATAAAGCAAGCGCTGGGGGCCGCTGCGACCGATTTTGGACGCGGCAACCATGAAAACCAATCTTCTTGAATTTGACCTCGACGGGTTAGCCGACTTTTGTGGGCAGCTCGGAGAAAAGCGGTTTCGTGCCACGCAGCTTTTCCGCTGGATTCACCAGCGGGGGGCTGATGATTTTGATGCCATGAGCGACTTGGCTGCTGCCTTGCGCGCCAAGCTCAAGGGCTGTGCGCATGTGCAGGCCCTGCCTGTCATCAGTGAGCATGTCTCGGCCGATGGCACCGTCAAATGGCTATTTGACGTGGGCGGTGGCAATGCTGTCGAATCCGTTTTTATTCCTGAGGATGACCGGGGAACCCTTTGCATATCGTCGCAGGCCGGCTGTGCGGTTGGGTGCCGGTTTTGCTCGACCGGGCACCAAGGCTTCAGTCGCAATCTCACCACGGGTGAAATTGTTGCGCAGCTGTGGTTCGCCGAGCACGCCTTGCGCAGACGCCTGGGATCATCTTCCCGCATTATTTCGAATGTGGTGATGATGGGCATGGGCGAGCCGCTGCAAAACTATGCTGCCCTTGTGCCCGCGCTGAAGGTTATGCTGGACGACCATGCTTACGGACTGTCGCGTCGGCGGGTCACAGTGTCTACGTCGGGCGTTGTCCCCATGATGGATCGCTTGTCGCAGGACTGTCCGGTGGCCCTTGCAGTTTCGTTGCATGCGCCCAATGATGCGCTGCGGGATTTTCTGGTTCCGCTGAACCGAAAATACCCGATCCAGGAGTTGCTGGAAGCTTGCCACCGCTACCTTGAACATGCGCCAAGGGATTTCATTACATTTGAATACTGCATGCTCGATGGCGTGAACGATCAGATTGAGCATGCCCATCAATTGATTGAGTTGGTCAAACCAGTTCGTGGCCACGCGATCCGCTGCAAATTCAACCTGATTCCGTTCAACCCATTTCCTGCCTCAGGACTCTTGCGTTCTTCTCAGGCACAGGTCGCCGCTTTTGCAAAAGTACTAAGTGGCGCGGGAATTGTCACGACAGTGCGCAAGACGCGCGGGGATGATATTGATGCCGCATGCGGCCAACTGGCCGGCGATGTCAAAGACCGTACGCATGCGGCTGCGCGCATGGCAAAGCAACGCACAATCGTGCTCAAACAGGTGACTTAAGTCGCTACTTATTAAGGAGGCGCTACATGGTGGGATCGATTGGACGCTGGCAGCAATATTGCCGCTGGACGCTCATGGCTTGTGGTGCCTTGACCTGTTTTTTTGCGCTTGGAGGATGTGCGACCAATGGCGGGACATCGGCGCCTGAATCCTCTGCGGATCTGGTGACGCCGTCCGACGAACCTGAAGCGCGCCGCCGTGCCCGAATCCGCTTGGAGCTGGCATCCAATTATTTCGAGATGGGGCAAACTGCCGTCGCTTTGGATGAGGTCAAGCAATCGCTTGCATCTGATCCGACCTATGCCGATGCCTACAACTTGCGCGGTCTCATCTATTTGCGCCTCAACGATTTTCCGCAGGCAGAAGAGAGTTTTCGCCGGGCACTGGCTTTGCGCCCTGGCGACGCCAATCTCTCGCACAACTTTGGCTGGCTTCTGTGTCAGCAGAAAAAATACGCAGAAGCTGATCAGAACTTTTCCCGTGCACTGAACAATCCTGCCTACGCTGCGCGCAGCAAAACATTGATGGCGAAGGGACTTTGTCAAGTTGGCGCTGAGCGCTATGCAGAGGCCGAGCAGTCGCTGATCAAGGCCTACGAACTGGATGCTGCCAACCCTGTGGTTGGCTATCACTTGTCGGCACTCCTTTTGCGTCGCAATGATCTGAGTCGTGCGCAGTTTTACATCCGACGTCTCAATAACAGCGAATACGCCAACGCAGAATCGCTGTGGCTGGGGATCAAGGTAGAGCGTGCTTTGGGCGACACCGTGGCTATGAGGCAACTCGCTGATCAGCTGCGCAAGCGGTTCCTTGATTCGCGTGAGTGGGGTGCTTTTGAACGCGGGGCATTCAATGAGTGAGTTGTTGGTTGCGTCGTCTGCAGCTGACACGCCTGGCCAAGGTATGTCAGTGACGGCGGGTGCATTGCTGCGAGATGCCCGTGAGGCGGCAGGGCTGCACATTGCCGCATTGGCCGTTGCCCTGAAGGTGCCTGTTGCCAAGCTTGAAGCACTGGAGGCGGATAATTTTTCTGCATTGCCGGACATGGTGTTCGTCCGTGCACTGGCGTCCAGTGTCTGTCGCACCCTCAAGATAGATCCTCAAGCTGTTCTGGCGCTTCTGCCCCAGGGGGAGGGACCTAGACTCTCAGCCGGAGATGTGGGTTTGAACGCGCCCGTCAAGGGATTCGCCGGTAGATCGTCTGCGGCTCCGTTCAAGGGGGCCGGCTCCAGATCCTTCGTATGGGCTGTTGGCTTGTTGTTGATCGGCGCGGCTTTGATGATGTTCCTGCCCCGGGGCCTGGATGCGGATTTATCGGCTTTGCTCAAGCAACCGGAAACAACTACAAAAATTCCGATGCCTACAGGGAACGTCGCGCAGGAAATTTCGGTTGCAGTGGGTGCAGAACAGCGCGTCCCTTCCGCTGCCCCTGCCCCTGCCCCTGCAGCTGCAGCTGGTGTGGGTGTCGAATTGCCTGCTGGGGAATCGATCAAGCCTGCTGGAATCGCTTCACATCCCATCGTCTTGCCGTCGGTGGAAGCATCTGCCCCCAGCAGCGCGCCTGCCGCCGATGCACCCTCCGGTGTTCTCGCTTTCAAAGCACGTAGCGAGTCGTGGATACAGGTTCGTGATGCGGCAGGTGCACTGGTCTTGCAGCGCAATTTGGCGCCCAATGAGCTGGTTTCTGTGTCCGGCGTGTTGCCGCTGGCTGTTGTGATCGGGCGGGCAGATGCCACGGAAGTTTTTGTTCGCGGCAAGCCCTACGATATCGGGCCCGTTTCCCGTGAAAATGTCGCTCGCTTCGAGGTGAAATAGTGGAAAAAATGGTCAGCGATACTGCAGCTATCAACGTGGCGGCACCGTCTCCTCGCCGTTCCAGGCAGGCGCAGGTGGTGTGGGGCTCTCGCATAGTCACGGTGGGTGGTGATGCGCCTGTGCGCATCCAGTCCATGACCAACACGGACACCGTAGATGCCATCGGCACGGCAATCCAGGTGAAAGAACTCGCTCAGGCAGGGTCTGAGTTTGTTCGTATTACCGTCAACACACCGGAAGCGGCAGCAGCGGTTCCGTATATCCGGGAGCAACTCGACCGCATGGGGGAAAGCGTTCCTTTGGTCGGGGATTTTCATTACAACGGGCATCGGCTCCTGACGGATTTTCCGGATTGTGCACAGGCACTGTCGAAGTACCGTATCAATCCGGGCAATGTTGGCAAAGGTGACAAGCGTGATCGCCAGTTTGGCCAGATGATCGAAGCTGCGATGCGGTGGAACAAGGCGGTTCGCATCGGTGTCAACTGGGGGAGTCTTGATCAAGAGCTTCTTGCCAGCCTGATGGATGCCAATAGCCGCCGACCCCTCCCCTGGGATGCGCGCCAGGTGATGTATGAAGCGCTGATCACCTCGGCAGTGGAATCGGCTCGTCGTGCTGAAGACATGGGTCTGGACGGCAACCAGATCATCCTGTCGTGCAAGGTCAGCGGCGTTCAGGATTTGATCTCGGTTTACCGTGAGCTGGCACGCCGTTGCGACTATGCGCTCCATCTGGGGCTGACAGAGGCAGGTATGGGCACCAAGGGAACTGTCGCCTCTGCCACCGCCTTGTCGATCCTGCTGCAAGAGGGTATCGGCGATACGATCCGGGTTTCGCTCACGCCCCAGCCGGGGGAGGCCCGGACGCAGGAAGTTGTGGTGGCATCTGAGATTCTGCAGTCGTTGGGATTGCGGATGTTCGTGCCCAGCGTGACAGCCTGTCCCGGCTGTGGTCGCACCACCAGCACAACGTTTCAGGATCTGGCCAAACAGATTGATGATTTCCTTCGTGCGCAGATGCCCGTGTGGCGTGTGCGTTATCCCGGTGTGGGAAGTCTCAAGGTTGCGGTCATGGGGTGCATCGTGAACGGCCCTGGTGAAAGCAAGCATGCGGATGTCGGAATCAGCCTTCCAGGAACCGGCGAGGTGCCCGCGGCTCCGGTGTTTATCGATGGTGAAAAAGCCCTCACGCTACGTGGTGACAACATTGCCAATGAATTTCACCAGATTGTCGAAAACTACATTGAAAAACGGTTTGGTGCCGGATCCTCGGCTGCATAGCCGTAAGCCGGTCACCGTAGGGTTGAACTGCCAGTTGTTGGCAAGCCCTGTTTCTCGTTTTCCCATTTCCAAAAGAAAAATATTGCTGTGAGCATAGAAAAAGGAACCCTTGTGTCGAAGCTTGAAAAGCTGACCGCTGTCAAAGGCATGAACGACGTCCTGCCACCCGAATCCGCACGGTGGGAATGGCTGGAGAGCAAGGTTAGAGCACTCATGGAGCGGTATGCGTATCGCAACATTCGTACTCCCATTGTGGAGCCGACTTCGCTCTTTGTGCGCGGCCTGGGTGAGGTCACTGACATTGTCGAGAAGGAGATGTACTCTTTTGAGGACCGCTTGAACGGCGAGCAATTGACTTTGCGGCCGGAGGCAACGGCGGGAGTGGTGCGTGCGGTCGCTGAACACTCCATGTTGTATGACGGTGGAAAACGTTTGTATTACATGGGTCCGATGTTTCGCCATGAACGCCCGCAGCGGGGACGATACCGTCAATTTCATCAGATCGGTGCAGAAGCGCTTGGGTTTCCTGGTGCGGAACTGGATGCTGAATTGATTTTGCTTGCCAATGCGTTGTGGAAAGAGCTTGGCCTGCAAAACGTGCGCCTTGAACTCAATAGTCTGGGACAGCCAGACGAACGCAAGGCGCACCGAGCCGCTTTGATCGGCTACCTGGAGCACCATACAGATGCTCTGGACGAGGAGGCTCGCCGTCGCTTGCACAGCAATCCCCTGCGAATTCTGGACACGAAGAATCCTGCCATGCAGTCGATTGTCGAGGCGGCACCTCGATTGATTGATTTTCTCGGCGAAGCGTCCCTCAGCCATTTCAATGCAGTGAAGGCCATTCTGGATGCCAACGGAGTGTCTTGGCGGGTCAATCCTCGCTTGGTGCGTGGGATGGATTACTACAATCTCACCGTGTTTGAGTTTGTTACCGACCAGTTGGGCTCACAGGGCACCATTTGCGGTGGGGGACGCTATGACTATCTTGTCGAGCAGATTGGTGGCAAGGCCGCTCCTGCGGTTGGCTGGGCGCTTGGAGTAGAGCGCGTTCTGGAGCTCCTGAAAGAGCAAGGTGGAGCCATTCCCCCGGTATGTCCGGATGTATATGCTGTTATCCCGGATATGACGACCTTGCCTATTGCCATTACAACCCTTGAGCGTTTGCGTGGGCACGGTGTCCGCGTGCAGATGCATGGTGCTCCTGTGTCGGGTGAGGGCATGGGTAGCATGAAATCCCAGTTTAAGAAAGCAGATGCCAGCGGTGCACGGTATGCGCTTGTTTTTGGATCAGATGAGTTAGCGCGTGGCGTGGTGCTGTGCAAGTCATTGCGAGATGGCAGTGGCATGCAGACCGAACACCGCCTCGATAGCGTTTCCGAGTGGGCCAGCGCCCTGCAATTTTCCCGTTAATTCCAAATAAATTCATGGCTAATCACCTCGATCTCGAAGAACAAGAGCAGCTTGATCAACTCAAGCATTTTTGGAATACCTGGGGGACATTGATCAGTGCCTTGGCAATCTTGATTTTTGGCTCTGTAGCAGCCTGGAATGGGTACCAGTATTGGCAGAATCGCCAGGCAATTCAGGCGGCAGCACTTTTTGACGCCGTGGATGTAGCTGCTCGTGCCGGTGACCAGGCTCGCATGGAGCAGGCATTCGGCGATCTGCGCGCCAGCTATGCGGGAACAACGCAGACAGCCCAAGCTGGGCTGATGCTTGCAAAATCCATGCTGGATGTCGGCAACATCAAAGGCGCCAGTGAAGCATTGACTTGGGTTGCAGAAAAGGCCAGTGATGACGGCTACAAGGCGCTTGCCAGATTGCGTCTTTCCAGTGTACTGATGGATCAGAAGGAACTGGACGAAGCGCTCAAGCAGGTCTCGGGCTCATTTCCAGCCGAGTTCGAGGCGGTTGTCGCGGATCGCAAGGGGGACATCTTGATTCTGCAGGGGAAACAGGATCAAGCCGTTACTGAGTACAACCGCGCATTCAAGGCGTTTGATGACCGCGTGGAATATCGCCGTTTGGTGGAAGTCAAGCTCAACGCACTGGGTGTCCGTCCACAAGGTGCTGATGTGACTGCTGGTGCAACACCTGAGAACAAAAAATGAGATTCGCTCTAACCTCGTGTTCCTCGCCTTGGATCTCGCACGCCAGGCATGTCGCGTCCGTGCTTTTGGTCGGGGCAGTTTTGAGTGGTTGCTCTCTCTGGGGCGGGAGCTCCAAGCCTGTGCCTGCAGATCTTGGGCTCAATGTGCCCGTGCTGGGGGTCAACCATGTATGGACCGCGCGGATCGGAAGCGTCGCGGGCCTTCCTTTGGATATGCATGTCAGCGGCCATGTGGTGACACTCGCATCGGCGGACGGCGTTGTGGTTGCTTTGGATGCTCGCTCAGGGGCAGATCTTTGGCGCACGGCGCTGGGGGAGCCTCTTTCGGCCGGTGTGGGAAGCGACGGAAAATGGACCGCCGTAGTTTCCCGCAGCAATGCTTTGGTGGTGATGGAGTCTGGTCGTGAGCTTTGGCGTCAGCCTCTGCAGACGCAGACATTCACAGCCCCCTTGGTTGCAGGAAACCGCATTTTCGTCCTTTCTGCTGACCGGTCGGTTTCTGCCTACGATGCAATGACGGGGCGACGTTTGTGGATTCAATCCCGCCCGGGTGAGCCTTTGGTGTTGCGCCAATCCGGGGTGCTTCTGGCTGTGGGCGACACGCTGGTGGTCGGGTTGTCAGGACGACTCGTTGGGTTCAATCCTGACAATGGCAGTGTACGGTGGGAGGCCCCTCTCGCCAGTGCCCGTGGCACCAACGACGTGGAGCGTTTGGTTGAACTGGTAGGCCGCGTTTCTCGTGTCGGCGACAGTGTCTGCGCACGCTCATTTCAAGCGACGGTGGGCTGTGTGAACACTTCACGGGGAACCGTGGCCTGGACACAACTTGCTGCTGGAAGCGATGGCATCCATGGTGACGGCGAACTTGTCTTTGGGTCTGAGAGCAATGGCTCAATGATTGCCTGGAGAAGAGCAGATGGTACGCGTGCGTGGACATCGGATAGGCTCAAGTTTCGAAAGTTAACGGCTCCGCTGCTCCTGGGGCGGTCGGTTGTTGTAGGGGACGATGCCGGGCTCGTGCATCTGCTGTCTCGCAACGACGGCAGTCCCTTGAATCGCTTGACCACGGATGCCTCCGGCATCGCCGCCGCGCCGGTTGTCGCTGCGGATACCTTGGTGGCCGTAACCCGCAATGGCGGGATATACGGCTTCCGTCCTGATTAATGGATTGCATTCAATGAAGCCAGTTATCGCCCTCGTGGGGCGTCCGAACGTCGGAAAATCCACGTTGTTCAACCGTCTTACAAAGTCGCGGGATGCCATCGTGGCCGACTTTGCTGGATTGACGCGCGACAGGCACTACGGCAACGGCAAGCAAGGCAAGCACGAGTACATCGTTATCGACACAGGGGGATTCGAGCCAGACGCATCGAGCGGCATCTACCGCGAGATGGCCAAGCAAACGCAGCAGGCAGTGGCGGAGGCCGATGTGGTGATCTTTGTAGTGGATGCCCGCGCGGGTGTTTCGGCACAGGATCACGATATTGCGAACTATCTGCGTCGCCTTGGCAAACCGTGCATTCTGGTGGCAAACAAAGCCGAGGGCATGCTGCAGGGCATTCAGCTGGCAGAGTTCTATGAACTAGGCCTTGGAGACGTCTACCCTGTGTCAGCCGCCCACGGACAGGGTATCCGGGGGCTGGTCGATCTTGCTCTTGAGCCGCTTCATTTGCCGGATCCGGACGACACCGAAGAAAGCGTCGATAAAGGCGTGATCAAGTTGGCGGTTGCCGGTCGTCCCAATGTGGGCAAGTCCACCCTGATCAACACGTGGCTGGGTGAAGAGCGGCTGGTGGCATTTGATATGCCGGGCACCACGCGCGACGCCATCACGGTGCCTTTTGAGCGCAACGGGCAACGATTTGAGTTGGTAGACACTGCCGGTCTGCGCCGAAAGGGGAAGGTGTTTGAAGCAATCGAAAAGTTCTCGGTGGTTAAAACCCTGCAGGCGATCGAGTCAGCGAATGTAGTGTTGCTGTTGGTGGACGCCACCCAGGGTGTGACAGACCAGGACGCACACATTGCGGGCTACATTCTTGAGAGCGGGCGCGCTGTGGTTCTGGCCGTCAACAAGTGGGACGCCGTCGATGACTATCAGCGCCAACTACTTGAGCGCTCCATTGAGACACGGCTGGCATTCTTGAAATTTGCAGCAATGCATTTCATTTCGGCGAAAAAGAGGCAGGGTCTTGGCCCCCTTTGGGTTTCCATTGCCCAAGCGCACAAGGCGGCTACCTGCAAGATGTCGACACCGGTGCTTACACGAGTGCTTTTGGAGGCGGTGCAATTTCAGGCGCCCAAGCGCGCGGGCATGTTCCGCCCCAAGATGCGTTACGCCCACCAAGGCGGCATGAATCCACCGGTTATTGTGATCCACGGTAATTCCCTGGAGCATGTGACAGATGCTTTCAAGCGGTTTCTGGAGGGGCGGTTCCGCAAAGAATTCGATCTTGTGGGGACGCCGCTGCGCATTGAAATGAAGACTTCTCACAATCCCTTTGCCGACAAAGACGCCAGTTAGAGCAAGAGCGTGAACTGCGGAGGGGTTTGACGCAGGTCTATGCTTGGCTGCGGTGCGCGCTGTGGTAAGGTGCTGGTTTACAACAACACTTGAACACGGAGCATATCGTGAGCAATAAAGGCCAACTTCTGCAAGATCCTTTCCTGAACGCCTTGCGCAAGGAGCATGTGCCGGTCTCCATTTATCTGGTGAACGGTATCAAGCTGCAGGGACAAATCGAATCATTTGACCAATATGTGGTGTTGCTGCGCAACACAGTGACCCAGATGGTTTATAAGCACGCCATATCCACAATTGTGCCGGGACGTGCAGTCAATTTCTTGACACCAGACGCCGCCCCGGATGCCGACAACAGCGGCGTCTGATTGTGGATGGCGTCGCACAGCCGACCATCAAAGGTCGGCCCCGCAGATGGGCCGGTTCGTTTGAGTTCCACTGATTCCACTCGCACTCCCAGCGCTCCAGTACTTTTGGTGGGCGTCGATTTCGGGCTTCCCCATTTCGATTCAAACCTCGAAGAGCTGGGGTTGCTGGCGCAAACTGCTGGTCTTGAGCCCGTTGCGCGCATCACGTGCAAGCGCAAGGCGCCGGATGCTGCGCTTTTTGTCGGCTCGGGCAAGGCGGATGAGATCCGTATGCTTGCCCAAATGCACGGTGCCGTAGAAGTGCTTTTTGACCAATCGCTGAGTCCCGCACAGCAGCGCAATCTCGAGCGTCATCTTGAATTGCCGGTGAATGATCGAACGTTGCTGATTCTGGAGATTTTTGCGCAGCGAGCACGCAGCCACGAAGGCAAACTGCAGGTCGAATTGGCTCGTCTGCAGTACCTGAGTACTCGCCTCGTTCGTCGATGGTCGCACCTGGAGCGTCAGCGGGGCGGAATCGGTGCGCGTGGGGGGCCGGGCGAAACTCAGATTGAGCTTGATCGCCGCATGATCAGCGACGCTGTCAAACGGACCAAGGAACGCCTTGTCAAGGTGAAGCGCCAGCGCTCGACCCAACGGCGCCAGCGTGAGCGGCGTGAAACCTTCAATATTTCCCTGGTGGGCTATACCAACGCCGGTAAATCGACCTTGTTCAATGCCTTGGTAAAGGCCAGGGCGTATGCTGCTGATCAGCTGTTTGCAACACTGGATACAACAACGCGGCAACTGTATTTGGGGGAGGCCGATAGATCCGTGTCGCTATCCGACACCGTCGGCTTTATCCGAGATTTGCCGCACGGCCTGGTAGATGCCTTCCAGGCCACGCTGCAGGAGGCGGTGGATGCGGATTTGCTGCTGCATGTCGTCGATGCATCCAACCCCAACTTTCCTGAGCAGATCGATCAAGTTCAACGGGTGTTGCGCGAGATCGGTGCGGCCGATATTGCCCAACTGCTGGTGTTCAACAAACTTGATGCGGTGCCGCCTGAGCAGCGCCCCGCCTTGTTGCAGGATATGTACGACCTGGACGGTCGACCAGTAGACCGTCTGTTTGTCAGTGCGAAGACTGGTGAGGGTCTAGGTGCGCTGCGGCAGAAATTGGCCCAGACCCTACTTGCGGCCCAGACTGACATGACCCCAGGCGATCTCGCTGAATTCCCGACCGAAGCGTCTTGATTGGGCACAATGCCGGTTGAAACAATGTCATCAGAGAACCAGAGATTTTGCGCATGAATTTCCAAAACCGTAACCCACGCTGGGCCATGCTGCCGGAACGCATCCGTGGGATGTTCAATTTGAACGATCCACGATGGGGGCGCGGCGAGGACAAGGCAGAGGATGGCAGTCGCCCTGAGTCTGAGCGCCCACCAGCACCGGCTGCTGGTGGGCGTGGGCGTGATTCCGGCCCCACCGGGCAACCGCCTGATCTGGATGAATTGTGGCGCGACCTCAACCGTAAGCTGGGCGGGCTGTTCGGCAACAAGAACGGTGGCTCGCGCGGTCCTGGTGGGGGCAATGGAGGTGGGTTTCAACCAGACATGAAGAGTGCTGGCGTGGGCATCGGGCTCATTGCCGGTATTGTTTTTGTGATCTGGATGGGGACCGGTATTTTTATCGTCCAGGAAGGTCAGCAGGCAGTCATTACGCAATTTGGCAAATACCAGAGTACGAAAGGGGCTGGTTTCAACTGGCGTCTTCCTTATCCGATCGAGCGTCACGAACTGGTTTTTGTGACCCAGATACGATCTGCTGACGTGGGGCGGGACAATGTCATCAAAAGCACCGGGCTGCGCGAGTCGGCCATGTTGACCGAAGATGAAAACATTGTCGAAATCAAGTTTGCTGTCCAGTACCGCTTGAGCGATGCCCGGGCTTGGCTTTTTGAAAGCAAGAATCCAGCAGATGCCGTGGTGCAGGCTGCAGAGACTGCGGTGCGCGAGGTGGTTGGCAAGATGCGTATGGACACAGCTTTGGCTGAAGAGCGCGATCAGATTGCACCAAGGGTGCGCACGTTGATGCAGACAATCCTGGATCGCTACAAAGTGGGCGTGGAGGTGGTTGGCATCAATTTGCAGCAAGGAGGCGTGCGCCCACCTGAGCAGGTTCAGGCATCTTTTGACGATGTATTGAAGGCTGGGCAGGAGAGGGAGCGGGCAAAGAACGAAGCGGAGGCCTATGCCAACGATGTGATTCCACGTGCTGTTGGCTCTGCTTCGCGCCTGAAGGAAGAGGCGGCCGCTTACAAGGCCCGCATCGTGGCCCAAGCCCAAGGTGATGCACAACGTTTCACTTCCGTTCTGGCGGAATACCAGAAGGCCCCTCAGGTTACGCGTGACCGGATGTACCTGGAGTCCATGCAGCAGATTTATGGCAACGTCACCAAGGTGTTGGTGGAGTCCCGGCAGGGTTCGAACCTACTCTATCTGCCGCTGGACAAGATCATGCAGGGAGTTGCGCAGTCGTCCGGCGCTGTTGAAGTACCCGCCAGTGGCGGGGCGGTTGCGGTGCCGTCATCGGCTGCGGCCGGTAGTTTGTCGAACGATTCCCGTGCGCGTGACAGCAGTCGCACGCGTGACCGTGAAACCCGATAGGAGCATTTTGTGAACCGAGTTGGATTTATTGCTTCTACCGTTCTGGTAGTTCTCGCATTGATGAGCTCCATGCTCTTCGTGGTGGATCAGCGCCAGTTTGGTGTGCTGTACGCCCTCGGGCAGATCAAGGAGGTCATCACGGAACCGGGGCTGAACTTCAAGCTGCCGCCCCCATTTCAGAATGTGTCCTATATCGACAAGCGGTTGTTGACGCTCGACAGCACGGATACCGAGCCCATGCTGACGGCGGAAAAACAACGCGTGGTGATCGATTGGTATGTGCGCTGGCGCATTTCCGAGCCGACCGAATACATACGTAATGTCGGACTGGATGAGACTGCTGGCGCAATGCAGCTCAATCGGGTGGTGCGCAATGCGTTTCAGGAAGAAATCAACAAGCGAACCGTCAAGGAACTCTTGTCACTCAAGCGAGAGGACTTGATGGCGGACGTGAAGCGCGAGGTTCTGGAAACCGTCCGCGGTGCCAAGCCTTGGGGTGTAGACGTTGTCGATGTTCGCATTACCCGGGTGGACTATGTTGAGGCGATCACGGAATCCGTCTATCGCCGTATGGAGGCAGAGCGCAAGCGCGTGGCCAATGAGTTGCGTTCCACGGGCGGAGCTGAAGGGGAGAAGATCCGTGCCGATGCGGATCGTCAGCGCGAGATCACCATTGCCAATGCCTACCGCGATGCGCAAAAAGTGAAGGGTGAAGGGGATGCCGAGGCCGCGCGCATTTATGCTGAATCTTTTGGCCGCGACCCTCAATTTGCTCAGTTCTATCGCAGTCTTGAGGCTTACAAGGCAAGCTTCAGCAAGAAGAGCGACGTTATGGTGCTGGACCCTTCTTCGTCTGAGTTTTTCAAGGTCTTTCGGGGTGGCTCGAGTTCCCCCGCTGTGCAGCCGGCCCGCAAATGATGCCATTGGCTGCATTACATGGAGTTGACCGATAGTCTCTGGACGGCGTTCGCTTTGGTGTTGGTGATCGAGGGGCTCTTGCCGTTCCTGTCACCTGCCAGCTGGCGCCGTGTGTTTACGCAAATGGTGCAGTTGCGTGATGGCCAAATTCGGTTCTTTGCATTGCTTTGCATTCTGTCTGGCATCGTGATGCTGCTTTTCTGATTCTGCCGAGCGCGACTCCCAAGCCTGCGGGGGCTTTCGGGTTACTTCGTCCCTGCCGGTAGAATCGCGTTTTTAACAGCCTTCCAATTTCCATGTCTGCTTGGGTCCTGCCGGATCACATTGCCGATGTCTTGCCGTCTGAAGCACGGCACATCGAAGAATTGCGTCGCGGGCTGCTTGATACAGCCCGCTGCTATGGCTATGAGCTTGTCATGCCGCCCTTGCTGGAGCACCTGGAGTCTTTGCTGACGGGAACCGGCGAGGCGCTTGATCTGCAGACCTTCAAGTTGGTCGACCAGCTCTCTGGTCGGTCACTAGGTTTGCGCGCCGACACCACACCCCAAGTCGCCCGCATTGATGCCCATTTGTTGAATCGCAAGGGCGTAACCCGGCTGTGTTACTGCGGCCCGGTGGTGCACACGCGCCCTGACCGTCCTCATGCGACGCGTGAGCCTCTGCAGTTTGGCGCAGAAATTTATGGCCATGCCGGGTTGGAAGCTGACCTTGAGGCTGTGCAGCTATCCCTGGATTGCCTGCGGGTTGCGAATGTGCAGGACACCAGCGTGGACCTTGCTGACGTGCGTATTGTTCGTAGTTTGCTTGCCGGCGTGCCGGTGGATGCCCCTTTGCTTCAGTCCATCCACACGGCTTTGGCAAACAAGGACGCCAGTGAGTTGGCCTTCCTGTCACGCCATTTCCCCGCGGCATCGCGCGAGGGCTTGCTGGCGTTGTTGCAGATGTATGGCGACGAAGAGGTTCTTGTTGAAGCAGAAAAAGCACTGCAGCGCACGCCTGGCGTGCGCGAAGTGCTATTGAATTTGAAGTGGCTGGCTTCCCGTGTTCAAGGCGTCCGTGTCAGTTTTGATCTGGCCGATTTGAGGGGCTACGCCTATTACAGCGGAATGCGCTTTGCCATCTATGCCCCTGGCGCCAGCGATGCGCTGGTGCGAGGTGGGCGCTACGACGAAGTCGGTGCCGTGTTTGGTCGCAATCGGCCCGCCGCTGGCTTCAGCCTTGACATCAAGCAGGTGGTGAGCGTGGTGTCGCCGCGCGGACTCAAGGCTGCCATCCGGGCGCCGTGGGGCGATTCGCATGACGTCCATGCGGCCATTGCGGCTTTGCGTAGTTGCGGCGAAACCGTTGTCTGCGTGTTGCCGGGGCATGAAAGTGAAGTGGATGAGTTCCATTGCGATCGAGAACTGGTATCAGTTTCTGGACAGTGGATCGTGCAAGCTATTGAAGCAACTGACAATTGAATTGGGTTTGAGATGAAAGTTACCAAAGGTCGCAATGTGGTCGTGGTCGGCACCCAGTGGGGTGACGAGGGAAAAGGCAAGCTGGTGGACTGGTTGACGGAGAGCGCGCAGGGCGTTGTCCGTTTCCAGGGCGGCCACAACGCCGGGCATACGTTGGTTATCAATGGCGTGAAGACCGCGCTGCATCTGATTCCGAGTGGCATCATGCGACCCGGGGTCAAGTGCTACATTGGCAACGGGGTGGTGCTGTCTGCAGCCAAGCTTTTCGAGGAAATTGAGGGACTTGAGAAAGCCGGTGTGGAAGTGCGTTCACGCCTGCGCATCAGTGAGGCCTGCCCTTTGATCCTTCCATTCCATGCAGCGCTTGACGTTGCTCGGGAGGCTGCCCGTGAGCAAGGCGGCACGGAAAAGATTGGCACCACCGGCCGGGGGATTGGTCCAGCTTATGAGGACAAGATTGCCCGCCGTGCGTTGCGGGTTCAGGACCTCAAGTATCCCGAACGGTTTGCAGCGAAGTTGCGCGAACTCCTCGCCTTGCACAACCATGTGCTGACAACTTTTTTGGGGTCTGGCAAGTTCGTTTTTGGTGACGCCCTCACTCCTTACATCCGCGATGGCGAGGTGCAGTTCGATGCGGTCTACACCGAGGCCATGCACCACGCAGAACTTCTCAAGCCCATGATGGCAGACGTTTCGCGGGAACTCAACGACGCGCACCAAGCGGGTGATAATCTCCTGTTCGAAGGTGCGCAGGGCACCCTGCTTGATGTGGACCATGGCACCTATCCTTACGTAACCTCCAGCAACTGTGTCGCAGGCAACGCCGCCGCGGGTTCGGGTGTTGGCCCCGGCATGCTCCATTACATTCTTGGTATTACCAAAGCCTACTGCACACGCGTGGGTGGCGGACCATTTCCTACCGAGCTGGATTGGGAAAAACCCGGAACGCCTGGCTATCACATGAGCACGGTGGGTGCCGAGAAGGGTGTAACGACTGGACGCAGTCGCCGTTGTGGCTGGTTTGATGCAGCTTTGCTCAAGCGCAGTGCTCAGGTCAACGGTCTGTCAGGACTGTGCATCACCAAGCTTGATGTGCTCGACGGGCTGGATGAACTGAAGCTGTGCACCGGCTACAAGCTCGACGGTGAGCTGATTGACCTGTTGCCGATGGGCGCAGACGATATTGCCCGTTGCCAACCCATTTATGAAACGATGCCGGGCTGGAGCGATTCAACGGTCGGTGTGACGGACTACTCCAAGCTGCCCCTTGGTGCAAGGCAATATCTGGAACGCATTGCGGAAGTTACCGGTGTTCCGATTGCCATGGTTTCTACAAGCCCGGATCGTGATCACACCATCCTGATGCGCCATCCCTACGTGGCATAACACTCTAGGCGCTTATTTTTGAGCGCTACCAGCTATCAAATCAGGAGCGAACATGTTGACGGAAGACGGCAAACATCTCTACGTGAGCTATGACGAGTATCACAGCCTTATCGAAAAACTTGCTCTAAAAGTGTATCAGTCGGGATGGGAGTTCGACACCATCCTTTGTCTTGCTCGAGGTGGATTGCGTCCAGGAGATATCCTGAGCCGCATCTTTGACAAACCTTTGGCAATCATGTCGACGAGTTCCTACCGTGCTGAAGCCGGTACGGTTCAAGGTCACCTGGATATCGCACGCTTCATCACAACCCCCAAGGGTGAAATTGCAGGGCGTGTGTTGTTGGTAGATGATCTGGCAGACTCCGGTCATACGCTGCATGCGGTGATCGACATGCTCAAGACGAGCTACGCTCCCATATCGGAGTTGCGAAGCGCGGTTATCTGGACGAAGGGGCAGTCAACTTTCTCGCCTGACTACTCGGTGGAATTCTTGTCCACCAATCCTTGGATCCACCAGCCGTTCGAGGGCTATGACAGCTTGGGACCCGACAAGTTGCTTGAGAAGTGGAAAGTTTGAGGGCCGCTGGTATGGTATTCCAAAAATGCAGATGACGTGTCCCCGCATTTCCGGTTTTCCTCATTTTTCCATGCTATAGTTGCAGGCTTCGCTGTTCAGAGGTGTCCCTGTTGGGAAGATCTGGGTGGTGGAGAAGAAGGTTTGCAAAAAGGTGTGATTTTGGGTTTATCTGGGTAAAAACCCGGTATATAATTCAAGGCTGCGCTGAGAGTAGCGAGTTGCCGGAGGCGGTGGCTGGTGAAGAAAGTGCAAAGACCTTCGGGTT
>QLTU01000029.1 GCA_003268905.1 Acidovorax defluvii | reverse complement strand
GAAAGTCAATGAAATCAACGGTCTACCCAGACCACCCCCGCGCCAGTGCTAGCTTTGCGTACCGTCACTTATTGCACTGAAAACGAGGAGACCCCAGTTCGCGCAGCCGCAGAACGGTGGACTGGAGGGCGCCTATCAGGCCCTCGGACTTGGCCAGCGATTCATAGGTGTCTCGCCGGGACATCAGGTACAGGAACGCCTCGACCACTTTGGACTCGGCATGCACAGCGCCTGCCTGCGAAGCCACGGCCAGTTCCAGCCAGTCCACCAGTCCAACACCCAAGCCCATTTGCCGCAGGCCCGCATAGGTCGATGGCCATTGGGATGCGGGGGTGAGGCGCAGCCACTCGCTGATCCCCAGTGGAGTCAGACCTTCGTAATGCTCCGACTCCGCCCAATAGCGCAGGTCCTGGTGGTCGATGATCTGGTCGCGTTTGCGCAGGAAGGCTGGAAGTGCAACGTCATCGGCTTGGCGGCGCAGGAAGGCGGGGATCTCTAGATCGCCCATGGAGCCAGACTGCAAGGACGATGGCAACGTCTTGTTCGTCCTCCAGACCGCTGGCACTGACATCACTTGCATATCGGGTGCATTACTGTCGGGTTTTCAAATTGATGAGACGTTCACGAATTAGGTGAGACGACTATGCAATCGACGACCGAAATGCGCCCTTCACCGCGGGTTGCCTGGCGCAATGGAGAAACAGCAGTGCGTTGAAAGCCACAGTCCGGAAGTGGCTGACGAACACATCTCCGCAAGGCGTGACACTTCCCCTCAGTCTTCCAGACATCACCCCCAGTGCGATACACGCAGGCAACCCAAGCGCCCCCAGTCAGCCGCAGCGCCGCAATCTCCCAGTGCGCCATGGCGACTCCAAAGAGGTAAATCGCTCCAGGCTGCACCACACGCGCCGGCACCAACAGCAACCCACGGCTACTCGGGCAGGCCAGCGCAGTCGGGCAAGAACGAAGCCGCCTCATTGGCGGGATCGCCCTTCTTCAAGGCCTCATCCCTTCGATGCTTCGATTGGGGGCGCTGGCCTGCGCGTCCTGAATCTGTTTGTGCAAGGCCGGAAGGTCACGGTGGATCGTCTTCCAAACGATTTCAAAGTCCACCTTGAAGTAGCCATGCGCAACAGCGTTGCGCATCTGGTAAGCGAACGACAAAGGCATTCTGGATGCAAAGCCGCGAAATCCGGATGGTGCTTCTCAATGTTGTTACTGGCCTCGCCGATGATCTCGAAATTGCGGATCACCGCATCCTGCACCAGCTGATTGTTCAGGACTGCCACTTCGTCCATGCCCCCGGTGTAGCGAACAATGCGCTCGATGGCCTCGGCGATGTGGCCTAGGTAATCGGCAAGTCGTTGCTGATCGCGGGGCATACCAAGCGAGCCTCCGCGAGTACCGTGGCCCGGAATTTATCGGGCAAGGCATTAGGCGTCAGCACGTCTACCGACACGCCAAGGAGCTTGCTGAGGTCATGGCGGATCGCGCCGATGTCCAGCAAGGTCGTCTCAGGCGTTGGGTCGACTAGGATGTCCAAGTCGCTGCTGTCGGTGTCCTGGCCGTGAAGAACAGAGCCAAATACCCGAGCGTTGCGGGCGCGGTGTGACTCGACCACCTGCCGGATCGCAGCCCGGTTCGAGGCTAACGCTTCGGAAGGCTTCATATCTGCGTCTCTCACAATGGAATCCGGTTTCAGGACAAAGTAACACGCACAGCCAGCAACGGCAAATCCTGCTTTACGCCAAGATGACCCAACTCGACTCAGAGGCCGGAAACCCATCCAGATCCGGATACCCTGAGACCAACGTAGCTGCGTTTGAGCGCGAAGCAAATCCAGGTGTCAACTACGCCCACTGATCAGGCAGAACGGCTGATATGTTCAGCCTGGCCTGCAATCGCGCAGCGCCACATTCAGGCCGGGTCAGGCTCTTCGCGTTCAACGAAGACCTCGCCACCTGAGAGTGTGCAGTAGATGGCTTGCTTGCTGAAGACGTAAACTGCGTCAAAGCCTCCGAGCGACGACTTCATTTCGTCAAGCACTTCACCACAGTCGTGCGGTTGATCGATAACGGGTGCCGGTGCCCCAACTGTGAAGCTCTTGAAGCGAAATTCGTCGGTGTAGACAAGTAACGCCGTACCAGCCGGGTAAGTAATCTTCGCCTTCTTCTCCAGGACGCTCCTTAGAAGACCGACCTTGCGGCGGTGATCCGCCAACACCGGGTGCTCACTACTTGAAAAGCTCACGATGCCTGTTGGATTTAACGCATCCAGCTGGTCAGCGTCTTCTTTATCTTGCAGCGTGGTGATCTCCAAGAACTTGCTCGAGAATTCCAATTCAGCCCGGCGATCCTCGACCGTAGCGTCGAAGGACTGACTGCCGTCGTGCCAGGTAATCTGGACTTCAGCAGAGGCGGCAAAGTGAAGCTCCGCAAAGTGACCCAGCGGGTACAACTCGTTGTGGATCTTCCTGCTCAGCCCTACTCGCTGTTCAATCCCGAGCGGAGAGACTGCTGCCGGCGCGAGAGCACGGAAAAGGGCATGAACCGATTGCACAAGAGTGGGGAATTCTTGCGCGCTGGTAGGGGTTTGAGCCAGCTTGAAAATTTTCGCTTTGTCCTCGTTCCAGTTCCCGGATAGCGGCTCAATGGGCGGTTCATATGGCGTCATCATTTCGTCTTTCAGGCCATTGGCTCTAGTGGTCTCATCGCGAATGAGTCGCTACGCAAGTCTTGCCGATCGGAGCGCCAGGAAAGGCCTTCAAAGCACGGGCGATTTAGAAGCCTGAATGCTTTGCCCAGCCAGGCAAAGAGCTTACCCGCTCTCACTTGGGCTAGCGGCGACCTCTTATAGGTTCAGGGCTTTCGAACCGGCTAACGCCGATGGCTATGTAGTTGAACCCAATCGATTCACCTGCTACCGGGCGGCGATCTTGCAGCTGCGATGAGCCGCGTTGCCAGTTGAAGTCGTTCCAATTCCAGGTGTTTGCATCCGTCTGGACCACGATGTACGTCCCCAGCCTCAGGCGCGTGGAGGTAGCTCTATCGCTGAAATCCAGACCCAAGTTGAACTCGTGCACCTGCTTGTTGAAGGTCCCACTTTCTACCGTTTTGATTGCTGCCGTAGCCAAGCTCACAAAGGGCTTCAGCGCAGGCTGTGCGGTGTTGATCAGGGATAGACCTGCTTTGAAGACCGGCGAATCAAGTGCGCCCAGGATGGCTTCACTACCTCTGCTGCGGACATTGACGGTGCGCCCCTCAAACTCGATGCCATCGTTGGAAACAGTGAGGCCAAGGAAGACAGGGGCGTTCACCACCGCGGCAGCGGACCGGTCATTCGCACTGAGCTTCTTGGCGAATTTCAGCACTTCGCCTTCCGGCCGAATTTGGTTTTTGCCGTTGAACTCACACAGGATGATGTGCTCGCCCAAACCAGGGTAGGCCTCCACATAGAACCGATCCAGAGTGACCTTTATTCTCTGCCCTTGCAAGGTGCGATCCGCTTGGATCGAGGAGGCCGGCTGGATTGGAAGATCGTCATCTTCAGAAGGCTCGATGAAACCAACCACCATTCCCTTGTGGCTGTAGGCTGGGTGGTAACCAGGCAAGCCCTGCGCGGCCACCCCGCCACTGATGAAACGGCCGGCCTCTTCCACGTCCCCGATCGCGATCAGGTAGTCAGCGATGTCCTGAACCGGCAACGCCCCGAGAGAGTTTTCACGTTTGAATTCGCCCACGTCAGTTCCTCCTTGTTGCAGCCCTGGTGCGCAGCCCCTGACGCTCACGAACCTGGTCCCGAATTTCCTCATACACCTTGGTATCGATTCCCTGCGCCACTTCCAGGGTGATGGCGAGTGCGTAGGGCACCTGTATGTGCTTCATAGACTCGTGCTTAGCCATCGCCTGGACAGCGATCTCCAGCTGCGCGTCGGTCGCCTTCCCGTAACGCCACAGCGTATCGCCCGACAACTGAAGATGGGCGATTGTTCCCCGCTCCATCGTGAACTGCACCGGCTGCGCTTGGATAGCACCTCTGTCAACGCCTTGCCAAAATTTCTGTTGCCCATCGCCATCCACCAGCTTCAGAGTCACCGCACGGTAGTCGACAGAGGACACGTGAACCGGGGAGGTCCATGCCAGCGTGATCGTCACTGTACGCAGGTCCCGCGACTTGAGCATGTGAGATGGAACCGGCAGCCGGAACACATGCCGATCCTCGTGCTTGATCTGGTCATCCGCGAGCAGCGTGATCCGATTCTTGGTACCTCCCAGCACTCGATCCGAGTCAGGCTTACCGAAGCCGACGAAGCGCGATGTCTGGTCCTTTTCAGAGACTCGGTGGTGGTGGTTGTCAGGGTCCTTGATCAAGTTGAAGAACAACTCTCCAACGCTTCCCCAGCGTGCGCCATGCACCAGAAGTGCTTTGAGCATCACCGCTCTCGTGGGCTTGTCGCTCCAGCGTTCCCCGTCCTGCTGAAACACCTCTTCGAGCATGGTCGCGATCTGAACCGCGGACCGCGTTGTCAACGCAGCCGCGTCGCTGGTACCCATCGACAGGCCATACCGATTGGACTCGCCCGTGAGACCAGGTCGCGCCACCTTGTGCCCCATTTCGCTGGAAGGGCTGGGATGCACCTGAACGGCGCCATCAGAATTGACCGAGACGCTCAAAGCCCCTCGGCCGCCAGACTCGACCAGGTCCGGCTTCACACTTCGATTCAGCCCCAGGCCGAGCGCTGAACCGAGTGAGATCATCTCGATATCGAGGAACGGATCGATTTCCGTGTCAGGTCCTTCTGGACTGTCGTCAAAGTGCAGTGCGCCAATGGACAGACCATTGAGCGTCTCAGCCGGACAGAGGAGCCCACGGGTGCCGCTGGACTCGCGAAGGCTGTCGATCACAAGCGCATCGCGTTCCTGCGGATTCATGTCGATCAGCTCCTGCGCGCTGGAGAGCCCTTTGATAGGTATTGGCGCTTTGATGTTGCCTGCGCTGACGATGAACAGCAGACGGTTGCTATGGCTGAAGTGGTCGATCAGGCATGCCCAAGGAGAGCTCGCACGAACGAACGGGGCATAGGTATCGCAGATCGAGTGGTTGACGACCACGACCCTGGACAGGGCCGACGTCTCGGACTGGCGCTCTCTGACCAGTGCCTGCAAGGCCCGGTAGATGACCCCGATTGCCAACTTGCCAGCCGGCATGCCTTCTACCGCACCACCACCGGTGAGAACCGGTATGACCGCAATGCGGGATGGCAATGGATCCGAGCTTGTTCGCAGATCACCATGCGCCACAAGGGATGCCATTGCGGTTCCGTGAATACGGTGTCCTACCTGTACTTGGGCGGCTGTCACGTCCACTTCATGAACAACCACGCGACCACGCAGGGCGTCATGGTCAAGAACCGGGTAGCCATCGAGCAATGCTGCGACGCATTGTGTGTTGGTATCCGGTACCGCAGCCTGCTCCAGGCTGGGTGCCACCTGCGGACCGTCCATGATGTCGCCGTCGAATGCACTTTGAGGTCGGATCCTCATGATGTCGTCAAGCCTCGCCAAGCCGTCGCCGCCCTCGATCATCTGCCTCGCAACCCGGCCGGGCAGGCGCAGCAACACACCTTGGTAGTTGATCTCGGGAATGTCCACGACATCGACAAACTCGCCCTGATACTCCGCCGTGATCGCCCTGAGTTTCTCGACAGACTGATCCCGTCTCTGCTGCTCGGTCCTGTACCAGAGATCGACCTCAACGGACACCAGGCCATCGGGACGGGACAGCAACAGCGCGTTGACATACCTCACCAGTGATGGGTCGATCCGGTCCTGCACGGACCAGGTCCGAAAGTCGGCCAGGTAGCCAAAGACGTCCCACAGCCGCTTTTCTTCCTTGGAAGCGGGTGGCTTGTTGGAACTGAATCGTTTCCAAGCCGTAAGAAGGGTGCGTAGCCCCCTCTCGCTCGGCATCGTCAGGTAAAAGATCTTGGCACGAGGTTGGTCATCGGTGGGTGCCGCCGGATCTTGCTCTTCCTCTGACTCATCGGCATGCTGGCTTCCCATCCACTCCAGGCCCAGAGCTTGGACGGCTTGGTCGAATTTGTCGACAGGACCGATGATCTCAAGGACAAGCGCGCGTTCAGGGATGACGGCTCGAGGATCGGCCGCGATCCGAGCGTTCTCCGTGAACGAAACGACGGATGAGGCGGCTTCTTCGAACTTCCGGCCAAGGCGCTCAAGCTGCTTGGCGTACGGAAGCTTTTTAGGAAAGTGGGGGCGTCGGCCGGGCAGTCGAGCCTGTCTTGCGGGCTCGCGGCCTACTCTTACCAGGGGGTACTCGCGCATCTGTCTCCTCCTCGATCGCTGAAGTCCCTGGCTGGTTGCGCATTCTTGCCAGAACTTGCTGAACCGCCTGGGTTGCATTCAGTTTATCGCCGAAGAGGACGAGTTTGCGTTTGACATCTAGCATGAACTGCTCGATTTCGGCCATGCTGCGCCCAGCCATGGCCTTGGCAAAGGTTTCCGAGGAGAGTGTGGTCGGTTGATCAAGTGCCCGCACGAAGCGCTCGTACCAGACCTTCAGTTCCCTTTTGCTGGGAGGAAATACCTCCAGGCGTACCTGGAAGCGCCGCCAGACGGCCCGATCCAGCATCTCCGGATGGTTGGTGGCGCAGGCGACAATAGCGTGGCTCGGAAGCCTGTCCATCTGCATCAGCAGCGAACTCACCACCCGCTTGATCTCTCCGGTCTCCTGATTGTCGCTTCGCTCCTTGCCGATCGCATCGAACTCGTCGAAGAACAGCACACAAGGCGTACGCGACGCGAAATCGATGAGCATGCGGATCCTGCTCGACGTCTCGCCAAGGTAGCTGTCGACAATCGCGTCGTAGCGGACAGCCAGAAGCGGAAGCGACAGCTCGCTGGCAATGACTTCGACCAAGCTCGTTTTACCGTTTCCAGGTGGGCCGACCAGCAACACCGTATGCCGAGGATCCAGCGAGTGATTCCGAAGCTTTCCGGCCTGAGAGAACTCGTACAGGAACTCTTGGATTTCATCAGTGGTTTCAGGCGCGAGCACCAGATCGACCAGACGCCGGCGCACGGGCATCTGGAACACGAGGTCGGCAATTTGTGGAGGCAACGCGAAATTGGCTGGCGCTGGCTCGATCGGCTCCAAAAGCGATTGCTGTTCTGCGTTTGCGACCCTAGGACGGTTGCGACGACTTTCCATGAGTACATCCAGCGTGCGTTGAAGTGACTTGCGCTGATCAGGGCGAAGGTTTGCCGTTGCCATGAATTCTCCTCGTTGACTAACTTGCCGACGCTGTATCTGCAGGAGCGGCATTGCGCTCCGCCGGCAAATCGAGGCGGCCGTACTGTCCATCAATCAGGGATATGAGCGTCTGCAGCATCGTCCGAAGCGACAACAGTTCCTGGGGGATCTGCTGCTGAACCGCGGCATGAGCATGGCCACCAGCGCCGGGGTTGCCACTCGATGCGGTAGCACTCTCCGCAGGATTGCTTTGCGCAATCGAAAGAGTTGCCATGGCCACCGTCAACTTGTGCGCGGTTGCAGAAGTTGCGCGCCCTGTCTCGGAAAACCGAAGAACAGTAGACCGATGCACGCCTGCCACCCGGCCAAGCTCGCAAGCACTCGTAGCCGCGATATGCGAACGCACGAGCTGCTGCAGGTCAGGATTGGCACTAGCTTTAGGCATGAAAACAGGATATAGCGCTGTACGTCCACATAGTACCGCTATTTGCATAAAAGCGCAACAGAAACTGTTGCTCAAGTCATCTAAAACGCGACATCATGTGCTTTTTAAAACGGTTTAAAAGCTTTAAAGCGCAACAAACCATTGGAGTAATGTTGCATTTACGAAAACGCAACATCGCGCGGAGCGGGATTGTTGGGCGAGGTTCCGCTGCCTGTTTCAGATGGATGCGCTGCGACGGCGGGCACAGAGCGGCTGAGCAGCTTTGGAAGATGAGCGGCGCGCCAGCTATGCGCACAACACTAGGCGGAGGAGCGCAAAGCTAAGTTAACCATGATCAAAACCCACGTGTTGCAGATGGATGGTGATGCGCAGACCGCTGGACTCGTTGTCCAGCACTTAGGTGCCGCAAAGCAGTCGCTGGTGAACTTCTGCACCCAGCCTGAAACGGCCGGCCGTCCCGGCGCGTCGAAGGTCGGCGCCTGGCCGATTGCCAACGTCCAACCCTTTCGATCTACTGACCAGCTCTGGCCAGTATCACCATGACAGAGAGCGATACAGCTTCACAACCTGACCCATCGCCTCGTCGAATGGCGGCAATTCGCCATCAACGTCTGCCGCTAACTCCTGGTACCCAGTGCGCGCCATGGATACAACCTCGGCCGATTCCATGGAGTGGATGTCCGGAACGATACCCTTGGAGCCGCAAGAAGCCACCAAAATCTCATGAATCTTGACGAGATCGTCAGCAGTAAGCGCAGGCCCGGACTCCCGCAATAGCCAGATGTCATAGACGTCTTGTCGGCGGTTTCTTCTTCGAACGGGCTGCTGAAGCAGCGAACGCATCTTTTCAGCCAGCACGTTGTTCAGGGTGTAGGAATGGATGGTTGCCCCTCCATCCAATTCCAGCACCTCCACATCAAAAACAGCCTCATTGAAGCTGTAGTCAATTTCGACCACCTGAGGCGAAGTACCTGCCTCCAGGCGAGCCATCTGCCCTGCATTGCTCCGGTTCGCGAACCCGATTTTCAAGGCCAGGCTCTGGTGGGTCTTGTTCTCGCCCTTGGGTTCAACCCTGTGAGACTGCAAACGGCAAAGCGTGTCGTAGGAAAGTCGGCCCTCTGCAGTGACAAGCCCCTCCCGCAGTTCTGCCAAAAGCAGCTCGACACTTTCTGCCGTGTACTTGTCCCTGGTAGAAAAATCCAAGTCCCGGGTGTAGCGAGAACTGGCATACCGTATGGCCAGCAGAAGTCCACCCTTCATCACCATCTTGGCACTCAGATTCTGGGAATGGCCAATACCGTCGAGGATGGTGTGCACCGCCTCCCGGAAGCCCCGTTGGCCTTGTGGAGCTTGTGACACCCACGCGTCGATTTCAACTTCGTTCATGAGTCCCCCGAATCGGTTTGCGACGCATCCAGTGACGGAACGTTGACCGACAGCGCCCATCTTTCAGAGAAAACAGATGCGTACTCTGCCTGTGGGTCCAGCTTGCGGGAGCCTCCTCGTTGAACCTTGGACGCCCACGCATCAATGACTGGATCCGAGAGACCACACACCGTTTCCAGCAGGTAGCCAGCCCGCGCCTGCTCAATCGACGTCCCGTGCTGGCCAACCTCGTCAATGATGAGTTTCAGATACTTGACCGCATATTCCCGGTAGGTATCGACGACATGCTGTATCCCGCCGCACAGCTCCGGTTCGCGGAGCATGTCCAAGAAGGTTCGACCCACCATTGCAACGCGAATGGACGGCGACTTGATCGTCTTAAAGGCACCACGATGCGAGCGACGCACCAACTCAATCCGCATCCCATCAATGCGTTCGAACTTCTGAAACTTCAACACGGGCAGCTTGGCCGCAAGGTATCCCTCCTTGCGTATCTTGAGGTCCTTGTCCATGCGTGCAGCCGCTTGCTCCTTCCACTCCCGTTCGGGTGGAGTGGAAAGGTACAGAATTTTGGAAAAGCGGTCGGTGACGCCGTGGTACTCCATGGCGCTCAGATGACTGACGTATGCGAATGGGTCAACGGAGCAGGCCACTTCCATGGGGAGCGGCTTGTTGCGCCCAAAAAGCTGATAAACCGTGCCAGCCTTGAACTCCTTGGCCGGTGAAATCAAACCAAATGACGTCAAGACCCGGACAATGTTTGTATACAAAGACAGTGAAATCGGATCGTCTGTGGCTTGGGTCGCGGCCAAAACGCCCAACTCGTACCCCGTGACGACAGGCCGCTCCCACACCCCCAACCGTTCCTGGATAGGTCTGATGTAGGCGTTCAAGGCCTCTGGCAACATCAAATTATCATTCACTTGTTAGCATCACTGTCCTAAGGACAGTGATGCTAACAAGTGGTACACGGCATGTAAAGAAGATTTTTACTATCATATGCTGGCATGAACTACAATGCGTCCTAAGGACGCATTGTAGTTCATGCCGTTCCGCAAATACTGACACTGACCACTGCCATCTGGCCGTTCACGCAAGGCAAGCGGATCGGCCTTCCCAGGCATGGACAAGACCATGTGCATGGTGTCACGCCGGCTCGGGGCCTGCCCTGGTGGACTCTTCGCATCAATATCGCCACGCCAGTCCGCAAAGAGCTGCTTCACATCGTCAACAGCGTCCAACAACTGGCCCTTGTCGTTCTCAAGCGCGACCTTCTCTTTGCCTGCCATGGTGTGGCGGGAGATATACATCAAGTGTGCTTTGACATGCGCCCCGCCCTTTCCATAACCAGAGATCTTCACCATCACTTCGGTGGATCCGGATGCAACACGCGCCGCTTTGTCGCGTGCTCTTTTGCCTGAGCCTGATCGGAGAGACCCTGCGCTGTTTCGCTTGGACTTCACCCGTCCAGGCTCGCCACTTTCTTGAATCAGTAACTCAAGAAGCCGCGTCATCTTGCGTACCCCAGGCCCGATTTCTGGCCACAACGAGATTCAGAATCTTGTCGCGCAGTTTAGATATTTTCTGTTTGAGCACAGCAATCCCCTGGCGGATTCAAGTCTGAAGTGCAACACCCTGGGGTTCAATGAACGAGGGTGGATTGCTGCGGGCGATTGAGCAGGAGCTCTCGATAGACCGCTAGCGGGGATCGTACGCCCAGACCCTTACGAGGTCGGTTGTTGATCTGATCGGCAATGGCATCGAGCTGCTCCTGGCTGTAGCCTGAGAGGTCAGTCCCTTTGGGCAGGTACTGACGCACAAGTCCGTTGGTGTTCTTGTTGGAGCCGCGTTGCCAAGGGCTGTGCGGGTCACAGAAGTACACCGCCATCTCTGTGCGGCGGCTCAGCTCCTTGTGCATAGCCATCTCTCTGCCCTGGTCGTACGTCATGCTCTGGCGCATGGGCGCGGCAATGCCCAGCAGCTTGTCAGTGAAGGCCTGCATCACATTGGCCGCGCTGGCGGGTTTGAACTCGGGCAGCTTGACGAGCATGAGCAATCGGCTGGTGCGCTCGACCAGGGTGCCCACCGCGCTGGCGTTGGCCGCGCCCTTGATGAGGTCGCCTTCCCAGTGGCCGGGGAACTGCCGATCCTCAATCTCGGGCGGGCGCATGTGGATGCTCACCATGTCAGGGATCTGACCTCTGCGGTCTTGTCCTTTGCTGCGGGGCACGCGCTTGTTGTGCGCGTGGCGCAGGGTGGCGATGAGTTCGCGCTTGAGCTCGCCTACTGGCTGGGCGTAGATGCAGTTGTAGATGGTCTCGTGTGACACGCGATGCTCATGGCCTTTGGGGAAGATGCGGGCCAGTGTCAGGGCAATCTGTTCGGGTGACCAGCGCTCGCACAGGAAGTGGCGCATCAGGCCAAACAGGATGCCATCACTGTGGAGCTTGCTCGGTGGGCGGCCCTGTAGGCGCCGCCGTTGTGCGCAGGTGCGTGCCCAGGCGCTGGCGTAGCCTGCGGGCTGTGCGTTGCGGCGCAACTCTCGACTGATGGTGCTCGGTGATCGCCCCAAGACCTGGGCCATGGCGCGAACGCTGAATTTCTGCTGGACCAGGCTGGCCAGCGTCACGCGGTCTTCAGGCTGGAGTTGTTGGTAACGCCTGGCTGGGGTGCTTTGCATCTGCGGACCTTACTCGGTGGCAGGTGTTGCACTTCAGACTTGAATCCGCCTTTGGTAAAGCGGTTTTGAACACAGCTAGCAATTATTGCGCCCAAGGCCACTACCCTGAAATAGCTGACAAATACGCTTAAGCTAGGCAGGCAGATTTTGAGCGTTGAACTGGCAGATCGTCCTGATCTGCATGCCGATCACGCAAAGCTGCTGATGTACTGTGCAAGCACTTTGGTGGCCACAACGCAAGGGGGTGCCACCAGATCATTGCCGAAACCCACAGCGAGCACCTTCTGCTCCGTTTGTTGAGGAGGATTCGACAAGCCGCTGACCCAGATCGTTCTCTTGACCCTCACTCTCTTGGTCGCGAAAGTGTGGTTGTTCTGTACGTGGACCCAAATCCTGACGGAATGTCCACAGTGAAGCATCTCCGAATTTCCCGTGAAGGCGAGTTCATCGACCGTTGGTCGCATGGTTTTTTCGAGGAGCGTTGGACGGAGCTCTTCGATGAATGATCGTTACGGAGTGGATCCCTGTGCAGCGTCCACGGCTCTTGAACTGGCGTTTCTCCGGCGGCAGTTCGGTCCTGAGCACGGACGCTTCATTGTCAACTTCCCGTCCGACTGGCACGCGCATGTCGGAATGCAGTATCCGGGCGCAGGAGATATCGAGCGTGCGCGTCTGACGGAGTTCCTGCCGGGTGCAAAGCTCCATCACTCCCGCGTGCTTCAAGCTCTCGGGATATCTTCGCTGGCCCACACTGCCGACAAGGGCCATCCTGGCTTCAGGGAATGCCTCGCGGACCCACTTGGTTAGCGTTCCACGCCCTGGATAGCCCAGCGCCCTCATGGTGGCAGCGATGCATCGATCATGTGTGAGGTAGTGCTCGATGGCCGCTGCCTTCTGGCCCTGCGAGAACTTCGGCTCCCGACGGGCATATCCCAGCGGCAGGTCGAGCCGCTGCTGATACTCGCGGTACCACCCCTTCAATGCATTCTTGGTTGGGTAACCCAGCTGACGGATGGTCGGGCTGGTGCGTTTGCCGAGCTTGATGTAGAGCTCAACGGCTCGGATTCGGTCTTCGTAGGAATACATGAACTACCTTCTAGTAGTCCAAGTTTTCGTCCGCACCCCCCATGCCCTCTAAGTTGGTCAGTTTTCAGTCGGCGGCAACAAACGCGGCCATTGAGAGCTTCCTCGACACGCTCAAGGCCGAGTATTTCCGGTCGGCGGCAACAACCAACAACCTCCGCTAGTCGCCCCTCCTGGCGATTCGGCTCTGCCTTGATGCCGCTTCGCGCATCACTCGCCTAGCAGGGAGAATTCACGGATTTATTGTTCAAACTGATAGTAAACAACCGGGAGCCAACCGTCCTGCCAAGGAGCTCTGTGGGAACGCACGATGCGAACTTGACCCCTTCTGCCAACGTCGCCAACTCATCATCGGTCAGTTGGATATCCGAGACGCTGTCCCCATCAGGTATCAACGCTGCCGCCGGAGCCTGAACGCTCAGCGCATCAAACTTGATGCGCCCTCCCCCCTTGGCAGCGGTTCGTGCATAGGTCCGATTCTGCTTCGTGCCAGCAAAAGTCCATGTGCGAATCAGGCTGCCATCGGTCCTGGACATGAAGTCCGCATCAGAGGACAGAGCCAGCTCACCCTGCAAAGCGACAAGCTCAATCTTTGCGCGCTGAGAAAGATGGACCACAGTCGATGCGTCTCCAACCAGTGCGGCTCGAATACCCTGGCAGACCTCGCGGCTCAGACTGCGTGCACTGCCCATCCACCTGGCCTTGCCGCCCTCTTTTGCAGGTTCCAGCCAAACGATCTTCTTGGACCACTCAATCTCTTTGACCAGCCAACTGCGACCAGCCAAAAGCAGCAGCCGTAGAGGCTCCTCGCCAGTCAGCACTGTCGGATCGATGAAGCCGACCTCAGCGCTGCCACACCGCCCCGTCAGGAGCTGAGCGCCGCTGAAAGAAGCCAGCAGATCACGGTAATGGCCACGGCCGAACTCGCGCTCCGTGTTTGGGCCGACGCGCACCAAACCTTCATCCATGTCCAGATAGCCTTGCCGAACCATGTGGTCCATCATCAACCTGAATCCCTCGACGGGCAGTTCTGGGAAACAGCGGGCCAAGAGCGACAGCACCTCGCTCGCTGGCCATTCACCACGCTCCAGTGTGGCCACGAGAATCTGTTGCCCCACGATTGGCCAGGGCTCTTCGGGTGGGCGCGTAGCTTCGACCCAGGCCTGCGACCACAGGTACGTAACACCCAGAGCCAGCAAGAATGCATCCTGGCTCGTGGTCAGGAACAAGCAATTTCGCAAGCTCCCCGTCCGTCTGCCCGTGCGCCCCATGCGCTGCAGAAACGACGACACGGTGGAGGGTGAATCGATCTGAATGACCCGGTCCAGATCGCCTACATCGATTCCCAGCTCCAGCGTTGATGTGGCGACAATCACGCAGTCTTTCTCTTGCGCAAACGCCGCTTCTGCCTGCCGTCGCTCAGACACGCTCAGAGACGCATGGCTCACGAAGGTCCGCACGTCCCTGGCGCGCAAACTGCTGCTCAGCTGCTCCGCACTGCTGCGCGAGTCGCAAAACACCAGCCGCTTCTCCCCCCGATATAGGCGCGAAATCACCGTCGCTGCGTTTTCGAGAGTGCCGACGTGATCGATGGTGACATCGGCTTCGATGCTTACAGAGGCGCTGCCCACCACCTGCCGCGCACCGACCGGAGCAAACCACTCCAGAAGCTCTTGCGGGTTACTGACTGTGGCTGATAGACCGATACGTTGCAGCGGTTGCGACAGATAGTGCTCCAGCCGCTGCAGCACTGATCTCATGTGCCAGCCACGGTCATCTGCGGCGAAGGCATGCAATTCGTCTACAACCACGGTGCGCAAATTGCCAAACCAAGTAGGACGGTCCACGCGGACGGAAATCAGCATCGCTTCGATCGATTCCGGTGTCGTCAGAAGGATGTCGGGCGCTTCTTTCAGCGCCTTTTTCTTGCGGGATTGCGATACGTCCCCGTGCCAGACTTCCACCGTACGGCCGACGAGCCCGGCGTAGTGGGTCAGCCGATGCTCTAAATTGTTCAGCAGCGCTTTAATGGGGCAGATGTACAGGACGCTGGTTCCCGGCCAGGACTCCTTCAGCATCCGGGACAGAAGAGGAATCGCTGCGGCTTCGGTCTTTCCCCCTGCGGTGGGCGCCAACAACAGGCAGTGCTCCTCTGCATGAATCGGAGCAATCGCAGCCAACTGCGTGGGGCGCAGCGTGCTCCAGCCCAACGTGTTAACCACGTGGTACTGAAGGGATGGATGCAACTGTTCGAATTCGGTCACAGCTCGATGTCGTCCACGGAGTTCGCACTGGCCGCAGCCCGTTCAGAGGCAGACATCTCGGTTTCAGCAAGGGTCAGCGCATAGTGGTGACGGGGATCAAAGTCCGCGTGCAGATCCACGCGATCCAGAACATCTGCGACGAGCTTCTTCAAGAACAAACGAGGCGCCACACCCACTTTTCCTCCAAGAACTCCCGCCACGGCTCGGGCCAAAGTGTCCAGGTAGCTGTCATCCACAACAGACCGCAGGCGCTGCTCGTGCTCGCACCCCTCAGCGTAGATGTCTCGAACACGCCGTCCCACCGAAAGCAGCGCACTGTGGTCAAACGGGGCCAAGCGGATCTGGACAGCGCGGGGGTTGTCAAATCTGCGATCCGTACCAAAGTCCACATGCAGCCGCTGGGCCAGCGGAGCCAGGCGCTGCACCCCTTGGGGGCCATCAAAGAACGCCGGCGTTCCGGTAACGACCAAGTACAAGCCAGGATAGCGGCCCGCATCGATCTCATCAATCCACTGCCGCAGGGCATTAAGCCCTTTCTCGCGGGTGTCGGTGCGCATGCGCTGTAGGGTTTCCACCTCGTCCAGCACCAACACGAGACCTGCGAATCCGCTGTCTCGCAAGATCGTGAGCAGGCCCACCAGGAAGTTGCTGGCGCCGAAGTGGTCCAGATCGCCCTTGATACCGGCTGCACGCTTAACGCTGGCGGCCACGTTGGGCTGCCCAGCCAACCAGCTGATCAGACCCTCTGCCAGCATGCCATCGTTGTTGGCCAGGGCCTGTCGATAGGTGCGTAGCACCGCCGAAAACGCCGGAGCCGTCTTGCTAATAGAGGAGAGACGGGCTTCCATCAGCGCATCCGTCCTCTGTAGCAGCCCCGGTGCATCGTCTGGGTCCACCGAAGGATCGGCCAGCACATCCTGTTCCAGCGCGTAGAACCAGCCATCGATCACATTTCTGAATGCGCCGCTGGCCATGTCCGCTGTACCCAGGTGTTCGACAAGCCGCCTGTAGACGGTCTCCAGTCGATGCAACGGTGTCTCCGTCTCGTTGATCTGCACTTCTGTCGCAGCGAAACCCCTGGAGCGCGCACGCTCCTGCAGCCAACGCCCGAAGAAGGTTTTTCCGGTGCCGTACTCACCGCGGACGGCCTTGAAACCGCCGCGCCCAGATGCTACAGACTCCAGCTCTTCAATGAGCGTTGGCGCGAAAGTCTCAATGCCGACTGCCAGTGCATCAAGGCCACTGCTTGGAACAGTGCCCCTGCGCAGCGCGCTGACGATGTCTTCTCTGCGGGCTGGACTGATCATCGCGCACCTCCCTGCTTGGGCAACTTGAACTGCTGTTGCAGCAAGGTGATGTTGAGGTCGACCGAACCTCCCGCCTCATCAACGGTCAGGACCGCAGCCTGGTCCACGTTCAGCATCCGGCGCACAGCGCTCAGAAGGCCTCCCATGCGGACTTCGGCCAGAGCCAGCCGATTCGCCAGTGCCGTCCGGGACAACTTCCCGCCACGCTCGGCCAGCGCCTCCAGCAGCAACCTCATCTTGTCGTCCGGCAGAGCTACACGCGCCGCCAGTTGACGCTGAGACGCATAGATCGGACTGGCCAGCAGGCCGGCAATCCAGTCCTGAGCAACCACATCCACTGCGGGGGGCGGCGAATCGACGGGACCGAAAAGGCCTGGTTGTGCCTCGGTCTGAACCGGCTTCTTACGAACGGGCCTGGCTTGTGGTGTTGCTGCAACCGCAGGCTTGTCGGACTGCAGAAGCGGTGGCAATTCCCACCACTCAGGCTGGTTCGGCGGCGCAGGACTCCAGTCCGCCAAGATGGTGCCCAACGGAGCGAAAACGCTCAGTGGCACTGTCAGCTCTTGGGGTGACAGGCCACCGTGGTATCCGTTCTTGCGGCCGGCATACCGGCTGCTTTCCCCCCACAGGCAAACCACCGCATTGGAGTCATCGCTGGTGACTACGCGGCCACCGCTGATCGCCAACTCTTGGGGCGATGCCGCAGTTCCACCCGGTCGCCAACGATCGCTCTCACCGCCGGGAATCTGCGTGGTCCCATCCTCCAGCAAATGGCCATGGTCAGCAGTGATGATCACCACGCGCCGGGCTTCGCGAGCCTCCCGCAATAATGGCAAAAGCAGGCGCAAGTCCTCCAGCGTCCAACGCTGGTTGAGCTGATCCGGCCCGCTGAGGTGATCATCCACGGCGTTGTAGACCACGCCCACAACCTGCTGCTTTTGGTTGGCGATCGCTGCGCGCACTTCCGTAGCCAGATTCCCGGCATCGGCCAGGTCGCCCTTGTGGAAGAGCTTGGGCGCGTAATCTGCTCGGCTGGTTGCCACCAACGCCGCGTGCGTTGCAAAGCCCGGCCTCTCTTGCGCTTGCGCGCCCGTGGTCAGTCGCCCGCACAGCAAGCTGGTCCGACTTACTTCTGTGATCGTGGGCACTGCGGCGACGCCAACAAAGGGCTTGCACTGCGACGCGGGCACCAGCTCGGCCCAGCCGTGGCTTGCAGCCCGTGCGAACAGCTCACGGAAAATGCTGTTGCTCAAACCATCCATCACCAACAGCAGCACGGGCTGCACGGCTGCAATTGGAGCCACCACGCGGTCCAAAACCTGCTCAATCGGTACGACTCGCCCGGTGTTCGTGGGAGTCTGCGCGTTCCATTGCACCAGGGCCTTGGCAAAAGGCTTGGCAAAAACGTCGCGGCGCGCGATGGCGGCCCGGCGACACACGGCGTAGGCGTTCGACAACTCGGTCAGCTCATCGCCTCCCAGCAGCCTGAATCTGGCCCAGTCAACGAATGCGCCCTGGTCAGCTTGCCATTCCATCGAATCGGGCAGCGAGGCACCGGAGGCCATCGGGCTGAGCAGCCAGCGTGCCAAACGTCGTGCCATCTCGACACGTTCCATGCGTGGCCGCTGGTCGTTCATCAGCGTGTGCTTCAGCGCGCGATCGGCTTGCAACTCCACCTGCCGGAGGCTGGCTTCGTTGGGCTCTGCCGCGTGCGCACTCAGCGCCAAAGCGAAATCAGTGAGTCGTTGATCCAGCGCTGACGGCAGCACATCGCTCAACTGTGCAAATTCCGAAATACGGAGCTCCCGCAGCAAGACATCAGCTCGGTCCAAGGCGGCCCGACAGGCCTCCACGCCCAAGCTGCGAACCACCTGCTCTGCGGCGGCGGCCCAGTCGCGGCCCTCCTTAACGCCCACATGCTTGTCGTTGACAAACCGTTCCAGGCGGATCGCCGCCTGGCCCAGCGCGGCCTGCCCTTCACCAACTGCCGCAAAGATCACGCCACTGACCAGCCCCAGCGGCAAGGCATCGCCCGTGCGACCGGCCTCGACGCAGCCCAGCACCATCGCACCCGCCACACCGGCGCTCTCACCCAGCCAGGCCAGGATGGCCAAGCGCATTGCGGTCGGTAGAGGGTCCAATCGAGGATCTGCACCCGGCGTCATCGACCAGGTCAACAGCGTCACTGCGTCTGGCCGGGCGACATCGATCCCGGTAAAACGCACCAACACCTCGCGCCAAGCGGTTTCCAGGTCCAAAAAACCGTTGGCCACAGGCTGATAGTCGCCCTGTGCCGCGCCGTCGATCAAGGCCTGCGGCATCCAGGCAAATCGGCCGAGACGTGCATCAGTCTCCTTGGCCTGGAACATCATGCGAACGATATCCCACCCCTCTGGTTGAAACACCCGCGCGCGGGCCAGCCTGGCAGCGATGTCCTCAGCAACCTCATGCGTTGACAACGGCGTGATCACTGCCATACCCGAGACTGGCGGGGAGAGCTGTTCCAGCTCGCACAGCGCCTCGCGGATGGCCAACGAGGACTCGCACCATCGCAACAAAAACGGCTTCCCATGCGGGTTAACCAACTCCGGCCAAACCTGTTTGGCGGACGCACGAATCGCAACGGCTTGCGCTTTTGGGTCACTGTCCAGTACGCGCTCCAACTGCGCCTTTATCTGCGGCGTTGACAAGCTCATTGCTGAGTGCCCTTGCGTTGCAGACGCCAGCTCAGTGTCAACTCAAGATCACGCTCACTGATCACACGGGCCTTCAATTCATCCAACGCGGCCACTGCTTCAGCACCTGACAGATGCAACTGCTGTTTCTCGGCCACCACTTCCGGCGCCAGATTGGCCGGCACAGCAGGGATCGTCACTGGAGCAGGGGCAGATAACCCCGGCACGAGCACAGAAGCCGGCTCAGGGGCAGGCACCGGTGCAGCAGCAGCGAGCAAAGCCATGGCGTCACGATGCAATTCATCAAGCCTGCCCTTCAATCCCAGCACATGTTCATCGCTGGTCAGCACCTCGGCCAGACGACGCCCAATGACCTGGGCGGCCTCCGCTCGGTGATCGCTCAGTTTCAGCACCACGTCGAACAGCTGCCAGTAGCTGCCCAACTCCAGCGCATCGGCACAGGCCCTCGCCTGACCCAAGGCACGACCAACGGCAGCCTCCGAGGTCTGAAGATCGGCACCGGCCAGCGCTGCGACAAGTTCTGAATCGGCAGCCGACGCCACTGCGGCGAGCAGGGACTGGGCAGACTCTGCCGTTTGCTGGCGAGCGCCCGCGGCTCCGGCCGCATATCGGCCGGCACGATCCCGAACGTGCACCACAAGGCGCGTCACCGCGTCGCGTTTCTCCGCGACCTTCTGCTTGACCTCGTCCACCAGCTTGCCCACGTTGGCGGCGTTGAGCGTCTGACCCAGGGTCAATCCAAACAGGCTGGATGCTCGCTGCAACGCCAGTTGCCAGTCAACCGTATTCGGCAGCGATTGCTCCCGCAGCTCCAGTTCATCGGGCATGCTGTCCACCGACGGCTCGAATGGCCCACCACGCATGGTGAAGCGGCGGCTGGTGGATGCAGCGAACGCCAAAATGATGAGGTTCTGCAGCTCCAGCGGCAGCCCCATGGGTTTAGGTAGGTCGATCCACTGCCTCAGCTTGGCGACCGTGATGGCACCGCCACCGTCTCGCGCGTGACTTTGTGAAAAGTGCGATTGCCAATGCGGCTCGATCAGCAGGTGCGTTTCAGCCATCTGCCCCAGCTGGCAGGGGTTGACCACCGAGCGCACCAGCTTCCGGACGCCGGTGTCCTGCACCAACCCCCGCTGCCCCGGCGCCTCAATCGCCTTCTGCACCTCAGGCCAGATCTTGCGAATGACGGCCGGCTTGATTTCGGTATCGAACTCGGGGTGGGCCGGATACTGATGGGCAAACAACTGGCCCAGCAGGCTCTCGAAAGCCGACCGAAAATCCGCGCCCACGGGAGGCCTTGGCAACAGCGTCGGGTCCAGTGAACGGAACTGCTGGTCAGCTGTCAACGGGCTGTTGATCGCGTCCTGCGGTTCGGTGCTGACGCCATAGGCCACTTCCAACTGTGAGCGCAGTTTGATGCGCAGTTGTTCGAACTGGTTGCGGGCCAGTGCCTTCGCCTGCACGCGGTCCACAAACGACAAGTGGCCCGCATAGGTATCAAAGCGATCACCCTGCAGGATGTAATCCAGCACGACCAGACGACCCAAGTCGGCCAGGGCCTTGTTGCTCAGGAACGAGGGAATCCACACCAGCGTCTTGGTATCGCCCCCTCGATAGGTCCCCAGTCGCGCCAGGTCATCGGCCGGGCCGAAGTTGGCATCGTCAAACGGGAAGTCCAGCACCACCGTCCACGTGCCGGAGCGGCCACGCAGACGGTCATCGGTCATCTCGCGCACGTTCTCATACAGCAGCTCGACTTCACGCCTCGTACCGCGCCAGTTGAACTCGTAGGTGTTGAACAAGTCTCCCGTGTCTGCAATTTCCAATTCCTTGAACAACGCCTCTCGAATACGCTTGCGGCGGTTGCCTGGGTTGTCGTTGGCCTCTGCAGCACGCAGAATCGGCTCGATATCGACACCCGTCACCTGGATGGAAATGATCGGATTCTGGTCTTCAGTGATCTTGATCTCACCGATTTCGCCGGCCCAGTCACGGCACTTGCGCAGCACGTCTTGCGCCTCGCGCCCTGGGATGGGCGAGCGGAAGGTTCCGTGGTTCAGAGCCGCAAGGCGCTGCGCGCTCAAAGCCTTGAGCGATTCCACTTCGGGCACCAGTGCCCCCAGCAGCAACGTCTTCAGCAACCGGGCATCATTGCGCAAGTTCTTGGCCGCTGCCGCGTCGGCCTGCCCCAGCTTGATCGCATCCCAGGTCACGTTGTGCTGCCGCTCCAGCATCGGCAGCAAGCGCTGGTTGTAAAGGCGCTTGGCATTCTCAAAGTGCAGGCGCATGCCTTCGCTGAAGGGTTCATCACCCTCAGCAATGGCGTCGTACAGGTCTCCCACCGGGATCAACTGGCCCAGCTCCAGGTCTGCGCGGCGGTCTACAAGCAGCTGCAGCATCAACTTGAGTGCCGTGCGCTCGCGCTGCAGGGCGGCCGACACGGCAATCAAGGTTTGCACCAGCGCTGGCGAGAACGGGTACACCTTGCGGAACATGTCCCGGTCTGCCGAGGTGGTCAGGAGCGTGTCGAGTACCTCTTTGCGCATCTTCAGCAGATCGTCAAAGGTGCCCTGCAAGGTCTGTCGCGCAGCTTCATCCAGCGGGCGCAGCACGCGCCTTTCGGCAATCGCGGGAAGATTGCGATCTTCCAGGGTGATGCGGTGAAAGCGCGCCTCCCAATGCTTGAGCACATCACTGAACTGCACCTGCACCGAACCGGCCAGGTTTTCACCCACCAGATCACGCAGGTCACGCTGGCGCGCCACAAAGCTGACCAGCGGAATGGGCCGATCGGCATTGGTGGCTTCTACCAGCTTGACCAGCTTGGTGCCCTCACGGCTGACGAAGTTGACATCCGCCGCATGGCTGGCCAGCCAGAGCACCAGCTCGTCCAGAAACAGAATGACAGCGTCATAGCCCAGCGCCTTGGCGTGCCGGCTCATGATGCTCAGGCCATCGTCGAGCGACACGAACGATTCGCCGCTGCCCGCCAGCGTCCGGTAGGCAGAGAAGAACTGCGTGATCAGATCGCCCACCAGGCGCGAGCGCTCCTCACCGTTCGGCGCCTCCAGCATTGCAGCTTCAAAGGACACCGCATCCCAACCACTTTCAAATGCCCCCCAGCCGCCATCGCCTCCGCTGCTGGCACCCTCATTGAGTTTGGCGAAGAAGGCATCATCACCCATGCGATCACGCAGATCGCGTGCATCCTTGAACATACCTTCGGCCAGATAAAAACCTGGCACCGGCGCATCGGGATGCAGCTTGCGCACGAACTCAGCGTACTGCCCTAGGATGGCCGACTCCATATCGCGCGCACCAATCATGTGGTACGGCACGAGCAAGAACTTGCGCCCATCCGTCCAGCTGTGGCGGGCCACCACATCGGCCAGCTCAGGCGTCGCCCGCGCCTGGGTGTTGCCTGCCAAAAGCAAATTCAGCACGGCCATGAAGTGGCTCTTACCGGAGCCAAAACTGCCATGCAGGTAAGCCGCCTTGCTGCCCCCGGTCTGCACTGCTTGCTGGATAAAGCCCAGTGCATTGGCAAAGGCATCCACCAGCTGCGGCGTCACCACGTAATCGCGAAGCGTCTGCTCTGGCTCGGTCACGCCCTTGGACAGTTGCAGAACAAAGTCGCCTTGATGCACCCGCTCGGGGATATGGATGAGGTCTCTCACTAAGGTCATGTTGGTTCTTTTCCCTCAAACTTTTGTTGTCAGCAAGCTCTGGATAAGCAGGGCATCAGTCATGGCAGTAGAGGCAATCCCGCGTTCTGGGCAGCTGCGCAAAGTGATTGTTTGAATGCGTTGAAACTTGGCATATCGATGCGAAGTGGATCAACTGCTCCGGTAACGATCCAATCAGTCTGCTGATCTGCAGATGGATCCTCTCCGCCGCACAGCGCAGCAAGTTGCTTCTTCAGCGAGTTCGGGCTGGCATCGTTGCCAGACGCATCTTCAAGCGGCGCACAGTTCACATAGCCGGGTAAACGTAGTGCGCACAACAACCAGGCTTCTGATTTGGGCCTAGGCACCATCGGCACACCCGTATCGCACTCAACCAGCGCAAAGCCGCGATGCATCGAATCCACTTTCTCTTGCCACTCCCCCGTCGGCGTTGCGCTGACACCGTCGCCGTCGCGGAACAGCACCGCCAGCACTGGCTGTGCTTCTTGTTCACAGGTCTGTTTGGCCAATAGTCCTAAGGCCTGCGCGTTGCGAGCAAAAAAAGCCGTGCCCTTGCCAAACTTCAGACCAGGCAACAGTGGCGAGCCTCGTTTGCCCAAATCTGCCAGAGCCTTTTCTCGCACATATGTGACGCAATCCGCGCCGGCCTGATGCGCCTCCAGCAGGCTGTACCCAGTGTGATAGCGCTCCAGCAGCTTGTCTACGATCCAGGCCATCGGCCCCGGCACGAACGCCACCCCGCCTGGGGTGGGCTTCTCCTGACCGAGATCGGTGGGCCCTTCGCCTGAAAGAAGCAATCTCATGACGCCGGTGCGATCTGGGAAAGCGTCATCGCCTCGGCGGGAAGATCACCCAGGTTCGTGTCAACAAAGACCTCTCCAGGCCCCAGCAGAGCCAGCTTCTTCTGCGTGCTCGGTAGATCAAACAACCGGACCACTTTCGTATGCCCTTCTTTGTTGCGGTACAGCAGCAATACGGCCTCCTTAGCAACGGCATCGGGCAGGTAATTCAGTACCAAAGGGCTGTGGGTAGTGACGACTACCTGACGCGGTGCTTCGAGCAGCAACTCGACAAGTTTCTGCATCAACTCCGGGTTGATGCCGTTCTCAATTTCATCGAAAAGCACACAGCTTTGATTCGGTGTACCCAATGCAGATATACCTTGGGCAACATCCGAAAGACTCACCTGCGAGAGGATGGCCAACACGCGTAGCAAGCCATCATTGACCTGGCGAGCATCCGACTCAAGCCGGAAAGCTTTTGCCCCCACCTTGCTATCGGTGGCTTCTAGTAATTCCTTCTGATGCGGAATGTTCTTTGCACCGTCGTACTGTTCCACGACGCGCAAATTTTTCCAGCCGGCACGCAACGCGGTGGTGGCAAGCTCAGCGACTTGAGGGTAGAACTTCTTCAACGCCGTGGTCAGCGCCTCCTTGTCCTGGGAGGGCAGCCCATGGATAAAGGCGCTCAGACGCTCACCGCCGTAGCCAATATCGGCACCCTCCTTGGCACGTCGGCGCATCGATTGGGGAGACAAAAGATCGAGCGAACGCAGATTGGCGGCAACGTGCTTGAGTACACCCAAGGCAGGATGAACATCGCGAACATCAATGAACGAAAGGGTAGATCCCTCGTACCTCATGGCTCGCACGGGATACTGCACCGAGGGCTTGCTGTCTGTGCCAGACACCAGCAATTGACCGTCCTTTATGTGAAGCACTTGCTCCACTCCATCGACAGTCACAGTCTCTGCGGTGCAGCGCATCTCAGTGGTGTTGAACGAGCCACTCCACACAATGCGCCCCTCACCGGGCACCTCGATTTCCAGTCCGAATGGAATCAGTTTCCTTTTGAGGAACCGGCTGGTTAGATTAGCGGCTTTCCACTCACGCTGCTTAAGCCAAGCCGCCACCTGCCCGTTGGCCAAGTGCCCGACAAAGTCAAAAGCCTGTAGCACCGTGGACTTACCCGCTCCGTTCAACCCAACCAGACAAGTAAAAGATCCCAACTGGTGAGGCTCTGGAGGGAGACGGAAATCGATCAACGACTTGAAGTTGTCGATGTAGAAGCTTCTGATCACGGTCATTCCTTGCAGGTGGTCGCACGCTTCAGGTTTTTGCTGAACGACGCACTCTCTTTGCGGCAACCGCAGGAGAAGCCGCTACTTCTGACGCCCCGTTCCGCTTCTTCAAATCAAGAAACTGCACAGTGGGCAGAACGACTGGACCAGCACGCATACGCGAGGTCAGCATCGATACCTGCTCCCTCACCGCTGACCACAACATGGAGGCACCATTTACGACTGCCAAGTCTTCAGCGTCCTCGGGCTGCTGCTCCGCGCTCTTGGGCACCAAGAACACACCTTCAGCTGCCACGTCCACCTTGTAGGGGGCGAACTTCTGTTCTAGCCGTTCCGGATCGGGCACGTTGTCCACTACAACCCGAAGCCCGACAAAAAACAGCGTGCCCTTTTCATGATCTGGATCTGGTTCGCCAATTCCCACCTCCGAGTGCACTCCAACCCCGTCGAACGTGAAAACCGAAGTCAACGGGTTGGGCACCTCAGCAGGCAGGTGCTCAGGGTCGAGCTCAACCTTCACGTGCTTGAACATCAGCTGCAGCAGCTGTATGGGGCTTGCCTTCATGCCATCACCCTTGTTGCGTCCCAGGTGCGCTCAAAAATCTCGGATGGTGTGTGACCCATAGGCATCAATGCATGCCACCCTGTGCCAGACGACGGCATGCCATACATCTTCGCTGGTATGTCGATCTGCTCGCTCACGGCCGTGCGCACCTTCTGCGATGCCTCCACCATCCGTAGCGAGGGACGCCCGTCCTTGCAGCGCTCTTGCCACATTGGCAGCTCCACCCCAGCCTTGTCAGCCAGCCACTTCAGGCTGTCCGGCTTTTCCAGGGCCATGCGCAGCAGCAGCATGGTGCTGTCGTCGGGGTAGGTCACCTCGTTCTCGTAACGCGAGAACGCGATCTTTCCTTTGCCGAAAATCTTGGCCGCAGCCTGCTGCGTGAGGCCGTAGCGCTTGCGCAGCGTCATGATCTCCTCGCCCATCAGCACACTGCCGTAGTGTTGCTTGCGCGCTGCCAAGCGGCGCAGGTTTTCCTCATGCTGCGACGCACGGGTGGTCTGCACACCACAAGCGTCGCACTTCGAGGCCAGCAACTCCACCACCACTTCAACACTTCGCGGACGAAAGACCTCGTTGCGCGTGGTGACGTGCAGATGCCCCTTGCGGCAGGCAGGGCACAGAGGGAGGTTCTTCGGGCTGTTCATGATGACTCTTCCTTTTTTCGTTCAGGCTGCATGACAGGAAACGAGCGCTATGGTCAGCGTCCCATCCAACTCAATCGAAAACTTTATGTAAACCAGCAAGCCTTTGGGATGCCGGCGCTTGCGTTCTGCGTCGTAGGGTGTTCGGTAGACATCGCAGGGTACAAATCGGTCTCCCAACACCTCACACCATTCGGACTTGTAGTAATCCACCGTGCCATCCATATCGGCCAGCATTTGAAGCACGTCGTAGATGGACCAGCGCTCCTTTAAAAGATCCTTTTCACAGTCGTTTGTTGCCAACCACAGTTGGTCGGTGTCGAAAACACCGCTCTTGAGCAGTGCCTGTACCGCTTCCAGCTTGATCAAAGGCCCGCCAATAATCTTGCGGCTAGACCGTTTGTTCAGGCTCGGACGCTGGATCGAAGTCGGTTCAACATGCCAGTAAGTGTGCGAATAGTTTATCACGGTGATAAATTTGGACCGCTACAAAGTGGTTTCAGCCTGGCGCTGTCAGCATGTGCAGCTAGGTACTTCATCAAAAGCCGATTCAGCTCTGCCAAAGGCAGCCGAGGTTCATCGAACTCGCCTCCATGGGCGATGTTGTCCCGTTGCTTCTTGATAGCCAGGAATGCATCGAGATCTGCCTGTGCATCAGCCGTCGACTGCTGCGGGAGCAGCACCGCTGACATGGCAAGGAACTGATCACGCACGTTGAGAGATTTGCCTAAAGATGCTCGTGCACGCTCCAAAAATTGCTGCGCCAGCTCAGGCTGATGAGGAAAGGTCAGACCTTCATAAAACTCGCTCTCGTATTCTTTGAAAGACTTCTTCACAAGAATTTCCAGAGCAGTCCAGCCGGAAACGAAGGCCCGAAATGGCTCCCGGCCGAAAGCAGCCATGTCAGCGAACAAACGAACCGTGGACGCGAGCTCGCTCTGACTGTTGAGCATCGCGAACCTGCGCGCGATGCTCGGCACCGAGCCGGGCATAAATGACCTGGAGACGCTACCTTCCGCACCCATGTGAAAGCTGATGCTGTGAAAAGGCTTGCCACTGGGCATGGTGCAGTAGGTGCCGCCACCCACTTCGCGAAAGCGCATGCGATCGCCCGACTCCAGCGCCAGCGCCAACTGCATTGCCCGATGGCCGTGCTCAAACTGTTGGCGTACCGAGCCTTTGTCGAAGGCGTCAAAAGTCACCACCTCGTCATCGTCCTCGTGCAATGGCGAGTCAAACCGCACATCCACTTCGCCATGCCCCACGAAAAACAGAACCGGAAATGTTCCGATCTGCCGATTACGCTCGTCGTGTAATGCGGCCAAAGATGCCTGCAGACGCTCCTCTTTCGTCGTGCCTTGGCTTTGGCCCAGCAGCCCGCCAGCAAGCATTGCTCTCCCAATGGCCTGCCCTCGATCAACGAATTGCATGGCCTCAGTGATGTCTTGCTCCAAGCTGTAGGTGCCGTCTGCCGTCGCCGACAACACCACACTGAGCTCGTCCTTTGGCATACGGACACTGTCCATGACAGCCCAGGCGCGCACATGTGTGAACGGCAGCCGGCGCGAGGCTTGGGGGGCGAGTACCTGGCTCACGAGACCGTCCGCCGCCGTCCACGCCGAGCTGGTGCTGCAGCCGGCCTCCACCCCTGCAAATCCTCCAGCGTAAAGCCCAGCGCCCGCGCTTCTTCGGTGACGAAGCTGCGGTAGTAGTCGCCCATGCGCGCGTTGAACACGGGGTCGAGGTCGTTGTGCCACTGCTCCAGCCAGGGCACCAGCTCCAGCAGGCTGGCCAGCAGGGGTTGCAGACGGGCGGCTTCCCAGCCTTCGCTGTCTTTCATGTCCAGGTAGTAGGCGGCCACGGCGGTGGCTTGTTGCAGGTGGTTCCAGCCGGCCCAGGCGATGACCAGGCTGCCGTCGGCCCCACGCTCGCAGCCGGGGTAGCTGACCCAACGCTCTTTGGGCACGTCCAGGCCGCCGCGCAGGCGCCAGACATCGGCTTTCAGAAAGTCTTTGCTCTGGTACTTGGGCGGCACGGGGATGGGGCCAACTTCTTGCGCTTTGCGCTCTTTGCGCAGGGGCACAAACTCTTTGTTCAGGGTTTCTTGCACCCAGGCCAGCGCATCGGCATCCGGTTGCTTGCCATGCTCGGCGGCTTGCTGGGTGACGATGTCTATCAGCTCTTGGCGGCGCACCTGTTCGGCTTGGTCTATCTCTGCGTCGATGGCGTCTTCGAGTCGTTGCCGTGCCCAAGTGGCTTGCCATTGCTGGCGTTTGCGCAGGCCAGTGTCGGTGTAGCGCTGGGCGGGCAAGGCGGGCACGGCTTCGCTGGCCACCCGTTCGGCCACCAATTGCGGCAGGTCGAAATCGGTGTGTCCCGCGTAGAGAGCCGCCAGGTGGATAAAGGCGGCGTCGCGGGCCACGGTGTCGGCCAGGCGGGCAGTGCTGGTGAGCTGCGCGGGCTGCTCAACGCTGGCGGGCCATAGCGTGGGCGCTTCCAGCCGGGCCAGCAGGGCATCCCGCAGGGCGGCTTGTTCCAATGTTTCCCAAGGGGTCGCTTCCCAACGGCGCTTGCAGCCCGCCGATTCCATCAAGCCAATGCTGCGATCTGACTCGATGGCAGCAATACGCCGTTGCACCACTTCGCGGTAATCAGCGGGCCAATGCGCGGGAATTTCAGTGACGGGTTGAATGTGCAACCACTCAAACCATTTGGTTTGCAGACTTCCTGCGGCCATGCGGCGGGCCATCACGATTTCAAAGGCGCGTTGGCCCAGTGCGATGGTTGGCGGATTTATAGATAAAAACGGGCTGCAGCGCTTATCTGGCAAGCGCAAGCAGCTATACAAACCGTAGCATTCCCAGTCCAGTTCTTCTTGCCAGGCCATCATCTGGCCGCGCAGTTGCTCGGCCTGGGCGCGGGCGGCGTCCAGGCTGGCGCGGCTGGGCAGGGGTGCGGTGGCGGCAGGGCTTTGAGGGTCAAATTGGCCTCCAGCGCTTTCTGGATCAGCGCTACCAGCTATCAAATCAGAAGCAAGCAGGGCAGCGGGCTGCACGCGGGCCAGTTGCTGGGCCAGGGTGTCGAGCTGGCGGGCGCTAGTCAGAGGGCGACCAGCGCAAATGGGCAAGTCAGCCATCTTTGTAGAGGCAAATTCAAAGAAGTCGTGCCACTTCTCATCTTTGCTGCTGCCGCCACCTGGCCCACCTTTGTTATGAAACACCTGCTGCATCCAAAAGCATGCCACCGAGGAATTGAGCAGCCCAAGCAACCCCAAGTGCTCATCTTCGCTGCTGCCGACGGGCAGCTTAATGATCGGGGCAGAACGGTTGAATACTTTCCCGCCACGATCCAGCACAAAGTGGTTGTGGGTTGCGACGAAGGCAAAGGTTATGGTTGGGCCAATCGCACGTCTCAACGCAATTTGGTGCCATTCCCACCAAGGACGGCCTTCTTGAAAGTAAGTCAATTTTGCAAAGGTCGCTCGATTACCCAGTACGGTGCGACACGGCCACATCCATGCGGCAAGACCCGGAGCGTCGTCGAGAGAAACAATCCCCTGAGCATCGTAGGGAAACAAGGCTGCTTCAGCAGGTGTAATAGACCAGTCTCGAACGAGGTCTCCCAAGACCATCCCGCGAGTAAAGCGTGACTCCACGCCCCGACGAGAAAACGCTGATGTAGGAGCCAAGATCACTTCGTCTGCGTTGGTCATACCAAAAACACCGATCTCCTGCACCACGTTGCCAAGTGTCTGGCTTGCTACTGATGCAAGCATCTCGCTCACATCAGCTGCACCACCACCGCCCATGCTCCATGGGTGCTTGCCCAAAGTCGCTCGTGGCGTATCGACGACGCTGACAAAGTCGCTTTCGCTGCCCGCCTGATCGATCTGGCCGACGATGGCACTCCAGACAAGTCCCTTCGCCGGGTCGGCGGGTTCGCTAGGTTCTCCTTTAATGCCCATCACGGTACGTACGACCGCATCCACAGGCGGGCGGTGGCGCCCCAGCAAGATGACGGTAGGCGTGCCATGACCGGGAATCTTGGCGACGCTGGTGTCCACCACATGGGTCAGGTCCAGCCGGGGCAGCACCTGCTCGATCAACTTCGAACCAAACTCGCGCTTCATAAAGCTGTTGGCGGTAATCAGCCCGACAAAGCCCGCGCCCTGCCCACCGGCGCCCGTCACAGCCAGGTCAAAGAACCGCTCGGTGAACGGTGCGCCCAGCGAATACTTCATGTGGCAGCTGGCGTATTTTTGGCGGTAAGCGGCATTCAGCGCCGCGTCTTTGACAACGATGTACGGCGGGTTGCCCACCACGGCGTGGTACTGGCGGCCCAGAATGCGCTGCACTTGGGCCAGGTCTTCGCTGGCGTAGGCGTGGGCCAGGCCGGTGTCGGCGTGGGTTTGGGCGGCGTCAAACAGGTCTTGGCTTTGCGTGAGGCCAAAGCGGGTGCCGTGCAGCAGGCTGTCGCCAATGGCCACGGATATTTGAAAGTTGTGCGCGTTGGCCAGGCGCTGCACGCCGCTGGCCTGCAAGGCGGCCACCAGCAGCCGAAAGCGCGCAATGGCCACGGCAAAGGGGTTCAAGTCCACACCGGCCACGGCGTCCAGCGCTTTTTGCGCCAAGTCCACGGGGTTGCGTGCAGGCTCATTGCGCTGCCATTCGGCCAGCAGGCGGTGGAAGGCACCCAGCAAAAAGTGGCCCGATCCGCAGGTGGGGTCAATCAGGCGCACCTCGCGGTAGCCAAATTCGCGCAGCGCGGGCGTGAGGGTACGGTCGAGGATGAATTCTTCGACAAACTCGGGCGTTTGCAGCAGGGCGTAGCGCTTGCGCGTGGCCTCGCTCAGGTCTTGGTACAGGTCGCCCAGAAAGCGGGTGTTCCAGGCCGGGTCGGTAAAGTCGTGCTGCAGGGCGCCGGTGTCGGCGTTCACCTCCCACCAAAATTTGAGCAGCGCCATGGCGGCATCGCCGCTGATGCCCAGGCGAAAAACGGGGTTGTGCGCTTCGTCAAAAAAGGTCTGCAGGCCGGGCAGGTGGCCCGCTTCGCGAAAGGCGGCCAGCAGGTAGTCGCGGTCGCTCTCGTGCGGGTGGGCCTGAAAGTAGGCGTGGTGCCGGTCGCGTGCCAGCGCCAGGCGGCCTGAACCCGGCGTGCCGCCTAGCCAGGGGCGCTCTACCAGCTGGTTGTCCTCCATAAAGCGCAAGAACACGCAGCTGAGCAGCCAGTGCACGCCCGATTGGGTGATGACCTGGTCCACCCAGCTCTCAAAGGTTTCGGCGCAGCGCTCGGCGTCGCGCGCGGCCTGCCATTCGGCTTGCAGGCTGGCTTTGAGGTCGGGAACCTCTTCAATGCGCTGCAGCAGGTCGGCTTCGAGGCGTTTGAGCAGGCGCGTCAGGTCGGCCAGCAGTTGGGGGGCGTGGATCATGAAAGGCGGCCTTGGTTTTCTTCAAATTTGATAGCTGCTCGCGCTTACCCAGTAGGCGCTAGAGGCAGATTTGATGCTTATTCATGCCAGCGCCGCCACTGGGGCGGCGCGGTGCTGGTTTTCTACCCAGGCCTGCGGCAGTGCCAAGGCGCGGGCGTTGTTGATGTTGTTGACCAGGGGCACGGCCACGCCGTCGATGGTGGGCAGGCCCTGGGCGCTGGTGGGCAGTAGCAGCCAGGCGCTGGGCGTGTGGCCGGGGCGGCCGGCGTGTTCCTCCAGCTCGGTGACGAGGTGCATCAGGCTGTACCGCGCGAGCAGGCCCGCGCACACCAGCAAGATGGGCTGGGAGCTGTGCAGCAAGGCGGTGCGCAAGGCTGGCAGGGTGCGCTGCACCAGGCGCTGCAGGTTGGTCCAGTGGCGGCTGGTGCGCTCGGCGGCGTCGGCCTGCAGCACCACGGCCCAGTCCACCTTCATGGCTTGGGCTTGGGCGCGCAGTTCAGTCAGCAGCAGGGCATCGAAGTTGATGCGTTGCACGGTGGCAAAGCGGCGCTGCAGCTCGGCATCGGCATGGCGGGCCAGGCGCGGGTGCACGGTGAGCACAAGCAAGCCGCCTTGTTGCAGCGTGCGTTGCAGGCGTTCTTCCACCGCAGCAGCCTGGGCTGCGTCGCCCTCTGGCGTCAGGTGGGTGCTGAGTTGCGTGGTCTGGCGCGAGAACTGGGTGGTGGTGCCCGCTGTCTGGCCACGGCCCAGAGTGGCCAGGCGGTAGGTGCCCCGGCCATCGGCGCCGGTTACGTCCCAGGTGAGTGGCGCACCGGCTTCTTCGAGCAGGCGGTCCAGGCTGGGGCGGTCTGGCAGGGGCGATGCCTCGGGGTAGCGGCCGCGCACGCGGTCTTGCAGGTCTTTGACGCGCAGTTCTGGCGCGCCCACCAGCGCACCCAGCGATTGGCGCAGCGCCTGCAGTGGGGCCATGCCCCTGGCGTACATCTCTTGCCGGCTGGAGACTGCGGCCTTGCGCGATGCCGAGGCCGCCAGGCGCAGCAGGCGGGTGGGCAGCAGGGGTTGTGGAGCTGCCCCACCCAGTTGTTCGGGGGACGGCAGGGGCACGCCTTCCAGCATCTCGAGCACGCGGGGCGGTGGCAGCAGGGGGTCGGCCAGCGCGCAGGCATCGGCGGCGGTGCCGAGCTGGCGGGCGTAGTCGGCCCAGGGGGCAGCGCTGGCAATGAGCGCGTGGGGTTGGTGGTCGTAGGCTTCAAACCGGGGCTGGTCGAGGTGGGACTCGGCCTCCAGCGCTGCGCGCAGCACGGCGGTGGCAAGGCGCAGGCGCTCAGCTTCGTCTTGCGAGGCGCAGCCGCGCAGGGCCAGCAGGGCCAAGGCGCCCTCTTGCGCACTCATCACCTGGCCTTGGCTGCGCACCAGGGTGTCTAGCTGGAGCCGCAGTTCGGTAAAGGCAGGGTTTTTGAGCCAACGCTCGCGGGCTTTGACCAGGGTGACGGTGAGGGTGGCACGTTCGACTTCGCCCGCCTGGGCGGCGTCGCCCAGGCTGGGCCAGGCACCGGCTTTGACGGCGTCGTCCAGGCCCAAGTAGTAGGCCAGGGCTGCCTCTTCAGGGCGGTCATCGCCTGCGGGGCGGCGGGGCAGCAGCTGGCTGGCCAGCGCGTCGATGCTGACGGCGCGGTCGGCCTCGTCGTCAGCATCGTTCGCAATGCTGCGGCCTTGGGTAAGGTCGGGCCGCAGGCGGGCCAGTTCTTTGGCTGTGAGGCGGATCTCCTTGCGGATTTTGTCGCCCACGCCCTTGAGGTAGCGGAACTTGATGCGGTCTACCGCCAGCAATTGGCGGGCGTTGTGCACGCCCATGCGCTCCAGCACGTCTTGGGCTTCGAGGGTGTAGCCCAGCTCGGCCATGGTGGTCTGCGGGCTGGCCGTGGGGGCAATGGCAGCAAGGCCACTGGCGGGCGTGGTGTCGCTGGGGTGAGCTGTCTGGCGTGCCGTAAAAATGGCGCGCCAGGCGCGGAGCATGTCTTCGGCGTTGTCGAACCGCTCGCGGTAGTCGCGCTTGAGGGACTTTTCAAAAAAGCGGGTGAAGCCTTCGCGCGTGACGGGGTCGAATACGTCTTTCTCGATGGTGGCTTCGACGTCAAGCATGGCGGGCGAGGTCTGGCCATCGCCCCACACCGGGGGCTGGCCTACGGCCATTTCGTAGAGCGTGACGGCCAGGGCAAAGCGCTCGGCATACAAGTCCCAACGCGGCGGTTTGCGCAGGGACAGGAAGGGGTCAAGGTAAGGGTGGGTGCCGGCCGTGATGTTGTCAGCCGGGGTGCGGCACAGCGAGAAGTCGAACAGAACCAGTTGCAGCTTTTTGTTGCGGTTTTCTGCAATGCCGATGTTTTCAGGCTTGATGTCGCGGTGGGCAACGCCTTCGGCTTCAAGGTGGTTAACGGCTTCGATCAGCTCTTCGCCAAAGCGTTGCAGCATGTCGAGCGACAGACGGCCTTCTTGCTTGAGCTTTTGCGCAAGGTTTTTGTCACCCGCACTTTTGAGCAGTAGCGCGGTGCGGCCAGCGACGGTGAGGGTCTCGCGGTGGGCAACGATGTTGTGGTGGTGCAGGCGGGCCAGTACCTCGCCCTCGGCCAGGAGGCGCTCGTTGTGACCGATATCGATAGCGACTTTGAGCACGCTTTCTTCATCGCTGCCGTCGCGGCGTACCAGCAGGGCGTCGCAAGAAGATCCACGCCCCGCGCGTTTGATAACGGTGAACCCGCCTTCGAGTCGGTCGCCGGTGCTGGCGATGCTGGGGTCTACCGTGGCTTCGGGGTCGGGCGTGGTGAGTTCGTCCTCCACCAGATCGAGGTCGTCGAGGAATCCTTGGATGGTGTCGTAGCGCGCCAGCAGGTCGGGCGCAGTGGCGAACTGGATCAGCTCTTGCGTGCGGGCGCCGCAGCCATCGAGGGTGTCTGACAGGCGAAGGCCCTGCCCTGCGCGCAGTTTTTCGGACAACTCCAGCGTGGACTCTGCCGGAGGCTGACTCGTAAAGATGTAGAAGGCAATGCAGCCGAGCGAGAACACGTCCAGGCTGGCACCTTGGGAGGGGTCGGCCCGGGTGGTTTCGGGCGCCAGGTAGAGCAGGCCCGGGTCTTCGACATAGTCTTCTACGTGGCGCGTGCCGGTGGTGCGGTGCACGGTGTTGGGTGAGGCGGAGCTACCCACGTTGCGCGATGCTGTTTGCCAGTTCATCAGTCGCAGATGCAGCGCGCCAGTGTCCACGCCATGCACCAGGATGCTCTGCGGCCCCAGGGCGCGGTGGTAGAGCCGCTTGGAATGCGCGTACTTCAACGTCTCGGCAATGTCGCGGACCATCTGCAAGCGCTGGGTAACGGTAAGCGTCTTGCCTTTTTCGTGCAGCAAGTGGTCCAGGCGCACGGCCTTCGGGTCGTGGTCGAAGATCAGCGCCGGGCCGAGTTCAGTTTCTTTCAGGTCGTTGACGCGCAGGATGCCCGGGTGGTCAATGCCTTCGAGCACTTCGAACTCGCGACGCGCCTGGCGCAGGCGGGCCGCGCGGACCTCTGGCGTGGACGCCGAAGCCACGGTGTAGATGCGCACGCGGCGTTGAATGGTGTCGACGCTGACATGGCCAGCATCCCAATCCTGAAAGCCCTCCCCTTCAGCCGCGAGCCTTGTCAGCTTGTAATCGCCGACCTGGCGGTGCTTGTTGGAGGGTCGTATACCCGCCTCAATCACCGCCCTGCCAATGGCGCGCGCTTGCGTAGCGTCCACCGGTGCGATGCCCTGGACGGTGATGCCATTACTGAGGGCGCCCACAATTCCCGGGTCGTCCAACGAACCCGGTCGCCCATGTTGATAGGTGGCGGACTTGGCCAGCCCCTCCAACTTGCATGCCAGGCTGGAGGATGAGAGAAAGATGGCTGGCTCCACAAAGGGCAACCTCACCTTCGCCTTCATGATGGCCGACTGGCGCCGCAGCAGGCTGGCCAGGCGCTTGGCCTTGCGGTTCGCAAGAATCAGCGGGTTGTCGTAGGTGGAGCTGCGGCCATCCGTGGTCCAGGTCCAGCTGTGCGCGTCGCCGCGCAGCACGCCGGGGCGGCTTTTAATCTCGACCAGGAAGAGGCCCGCCGGTGACAACACCAGGGCGTCCACCTCGTTGACCTTGCCTTCGTCGTCAATGAACTCGAAGTTGGTCCAAACATGCCAGGGGTCACGGTCGGGCAGATGGGTTCGGAGCCATTCGAGTGCTTCGCGTTCCCATGCAAAGTTGGACTCGGAAATGACATGCCAACGGTTTGCATTGAGCGTCACGCAGGGCTCCTGTCGGCGTCGGGCACATGCTCGAACAGTTCGCCGACGGGGCAGCGGAAAAGATTGCAGAGAGCGTCGATGGCAGCCACATCCAATCGCGTCACCGTCTCCTTATAAAGGGACGTGACAGTGCTTCGATTCAGGCCGGTGAGGCGCGAAACGTCGGAGATGCGAAGCTTGTCGCGACCCATGAGGGTCGACAGATGACAGCGGACCATGGAGCACCTACAGTAACGGGGTGATGCGCAGGATAGCAAAATTGTTATCTGCGCACAACCCCAACACTATGGCGCGTGGTTAAGCTCACATTTTTGTGTTTATGGTTCGGGGTTGGGCTGACCGAAAGACGGTGCCGATCTGAAGGGTTAAGCCGGACAGCGCCTCACCAAGGACCCACTCAGCCGACGGGTCTGGGTTAGAACCAACTCTGTCATTCCCGGCCAGATGCAGGCCCGCCCGGTGGCCGCACCTGCCAAAACCCCCGCCGGTTCACCTGTTTCATCAGCTTAGAAATCGCCTCCAGCGCCTCGGCCTCTCGAAGCAATGTCCCCGAATGCGGCGTCACCAACAGCGGTGTGCCTGCCACCTCCTGTGCCCGCGTGAGCACCTGCTCCACCAAGGGGTCTCCTCGTTTTCAGTGCAATAAGTGACGGTACGCAAAGCTAGCACTGGCGCGGGGGTGGTCTGGGTAGACCGTTGATTTCATTGACTTTC
>QLTU01000028.1 GCA_003268905.1 Acidovorax defluvii | reverse complement strand
CAAGAGCAATACGCCGATGCAGGCGATGAAAGAGTGGTATCAGACACACCCGCATCTGTTTCACAAGCGACCCTATGATCGTCCGGGATGCGACAACTAAAGAGTGTTTTTCATGGCGCGAATGAGCGCCAAGGTGGATGTAACAGCACTGCCACGCGGCGATTCACATCGTTGACGTACAGGCCGAATGTCGCGCTTCGCTACATGGGGCGATGCCCCATACCCCATTGCAGGCTCAACCGAGAGCAGCGCCAAGGACTCCGCGCCGAGTCATTGCACGCAACGGGCGATACCAGACAGCACCAGATTTAAAGCGCTCAGGATGTACCCACGCGCCGACCGGATGGCGGAACATGCCAGCCATTGACGTAGAGATGGCAGCTTTTGATGTGGTTTTCATGGCGCGCACCTCAGGCCGAGATGGCGGGCTTGAACTCGAAGGGGGTAACCCAATCCGGGAACGCTTGATGGTGAGCCTCAAGCGCAGCAGAGCGCGAATCAGGAAGGACGCCCAAGTCATGGGCATGAACTCGAAGCCGAAGCGCCAGACGATCAGCCAGCCCCTCAAGGAACCCCTCCCGTGAGTACCAATCAGGGAGAACAGCCTCAGGATCAGGGGCAGCACGCCACCGGGTGCACTCCCCATAGAAGGCACCCAGCGCAAGACGGACAACCTCCTCAGGGGTAATCCAATCAAACACGTCATTCGCGCACGTAGCGGGCTTAAACTCTCGAACAGCCATGATTTCAGCTCCTTATCAGCTGGGTTTTGGTCAGGGGTTCCGGGTGGCTTCAACACCCGGGGTCCCCGCCTTAATAACGCTCCCGGGAACGATTTCCGCAGGAGCAGGGGCTAGGGGTAGGGCACCCCCAGAAACAATGCGCAGCGCCATGGCGGCCGCAGCCAAGGCAATAAGCGCCACGGGCTCAGTCATCGCAAAAGCCCATGTTGCGCGGCGTTGCCTCACCAACCACCAAATAAGGAGCCAAGGTCGCCGCAACCTCCTGCAGGTACGACACAACGAAGTCACGAGCGCGAAGCGCTTCGACCTCATCGCCGCCGATCTTGACCCCCTGCAACAAGGCCACAGCACCCAACAACGAACGACGGCCATCACGCACAAACTCGAAGAGCTTGGCGTCATCAATGGGCTCAATGGACTGGAACTTGCCGCTCAGCACTGCGCGAGGCTGGGGCTTCTTGCGAGGGGGGCGGGGCGCCGAATAGAGATCCATGGCGCTTACCTCCCTATCCCACTATACGAAACACCGTTGTTTACCCCCGTGTTACTCGGGGGGGCACAGAAACCGAAAGACCCCATGGGAGCCATCGACCGCTGCAAAACAACCTGCGCGGGTGCTTCGCGCCTTTCCGATGCTGGCGCATCGGAGCCGGGCGCTGCCGGCCGCGTGGCGGCGTGCGGCGCTGCCTTGCCCGACGCCACGCGGCCCTCAGCGCCCCGCGCCATCAACTCCCGAAAGCCATGCGCTTGACGGACCAGAAGTGACCACCAGGAGCCGTCGGTTCCTTCGAACGAACGCCCCTCAGGTGACCACAGCTTACCACCCCGAAACTCCCAGCCAGCCCAAGTTTGCCCCGGCAGCTCCAAGCCGTTCATGAGCCGCAACAGCTTAAACGTGGCGTACGGAATGTCATGCTTGCCGGACTCCCAGTTATGTAAAGTCCGCTCGGTCACATGAAGAAACTTCGCGCACTGGGGCAAATCCATGCCCAGGCTGCGATACATGGCCCTGAACTTCTGAGCCAGCTCCAGACGAGTGCACAGGTCATTGCGACGGCAATGCAGACCCAAGCTAGTAGATACGATGTATATTATGTTAACTTACATTGCGCCAATCACGCGGATCTGGGCGACAACCTGGATATGACCTCGCTTCCATCGAAGCATGTCCGGAGGCGATCCAACACAAAATAGCGAGCGGCAAAATTAGCCCGACGAACCTCGCAGTTGCTGTGGGTAGTTTTGGGCGCTGACCTACCAGCGTATCCTTGGTCAGGCCTATGCGACGATTTCGCCACCGATGTTGCAGTCCGAGTGAATTCATTGCAACGATACAGAAGACGGGTGTGGCGCCCAAGCTGTGTGGATGTCACCCCTCGCAGCTGCGCCCTCCATCGGGCCGGGGGCCCCACAGCACCGGCAGCATGCGCAATGCCATCAGGCCAAAGCCGCCCACCCAGCACATACCGGCCATTCCCAGCAGTGCCGTGGCGACTTCGGGGGCAAAGGCAGTTCCCGCACGCAGCATGGCCCCAGCACCGATCAACAGGGCACCTTGCACCACCCAGGGGCGCTCGTCCGAGGGGTGGCCGCAGTGCGCACGCCCTGCAATGCTGATGACCACATAGATCGAAAGACCCAGTGCCCCCATGGTGAGCAGGTGGCGACCCGCGCTAGCGCCTGGCCCGCCCGCGAGCAAGGCTGTGCCGATGAGCGCGTAACCCAGCGCCATGCAGACGTACACGGCGTAAAGCATGAAAGGCCAGCGCCGCAGCAGCGGGCGGCCTACATGCCAGTCGCCCATCAGGTTGCACAGCGCGGCAGCGGCGGCGCAGGCCAACCAGCCGCTGACGCGACCGCCCGGGTGCCAAAACTCGGACAGCGTGAAAAGCACGATGCACAGAATGGCCAGGTTGCGTTTGGGAGGACGCGCCAGATAGGGAGCACCGCCCTCGCCCGCCTCATCGATGGACCGGTTAACGATACGCATGGAAATTCGGCTCATGGCCACGATGATCAGAACCATCACCAGTCCCAGCACGGCCAAAAGCCAGCGCATGGGGTACTGGCCGCGCAGCGCATCAACGTAAAAACCTGCTGCCAGCAGGAACAGCGCCGCCAATGCCCAGCCGAAGGCATGATGGCGCCTTCCGGCCACGGTGCGCAACGCGGGCAACAGCAGTATCAGAAGGCCGCCAATCAACCCCAGGTGCGCCAGGGCGGCCAGGGCCAGAGCCGGCAACCCCGCAGCACCCGATAGCCAAACCCCCAGACGGCCCAGTAGCCAAAGAAGCACCAGAAGACGCCCGGTGCGAGGGCTGGCGCTTGCCGTGGCAGTGAATTCGGGCACAGCAGTGAGCACAAAGCCTGCCACCGCAGCCAGGCCAAAACCCAGCAGCAGTTCGTGTGCGTGCCACACCAGCGCGCCGCCCGCCACCCGGGGCGGCGGCAGACCCAGGGCCAACACAGCGCTCCACAAGGCCACCAACAGCACGGCCGAGCCCATGGTCAACACAAAAAAGGGGCGCATCGCGCACATCCACAGCGGGTGCTCCAGCGCCCACCAGTTCGGCGCCTGGATTAAAGGCGCCGTATTTGTCATCCGCATCGCATTCCTTTCTTTTCACCTTGCGCTGGCGCGGGCTGCAAGGCCTGCAGGCGATGGCCCTGTAGCGGCAACACGTTGACGGCCGAGCCGGGCGCCGTGGCGCAGGCGCCCTCGTCCTGCAGCACATCGAGCCCGAAAGCAGCGCGCACGGCGGGTACGCGCAGCAACTCGGCGGTGTCGTGGTAGACCATGGCGTCGGTGCGCGCCAGGGCCGGGGCTTGCGGGCTGTGCTGGTGCACGATGCAGCCCGGCCCGGCGGCCATGACGAGCACGGTGTCGGCCAGGCGCACGGCCTCCATGAGGTCGTGCGTGATCATCAGCACCGCCGTGCCCTTCTCGCGCTGGTGGCGCAGCAGCAGGCGGTGCAGCTGTGCCTTGAGGCCGATGTCGAGCGCGGCGAAGGGTTCGTCCATCAGCAGCAGATCGGGTTCGAGCACCAGCGCGCGCGCCAGCGCGGCGCGGCTTTGCATGCCGCCCGAGAGCTGGTGCGGATAGGCCACCATGGCCTCGGCATCGAGCCCCAGCATGGCACCCATGGCGTGGGCACGCTCACGTGCGGCGGCACGCGCCATGCCTTGCGCGCGCAGGCCCAAGGCGATGTTGTCGGCGGTGGTTTGCCAGGGCAGCAGGCGTGGTTGCTGGAACATCAGCGCGGGGGTCGCAAAGGAGTTCTCCAGTCGGCCCTCCTGCACATCGAGCAGGCCCGCGCACAGGTGCAGCAGCGTGGTCTTGCCACAGCCCGAGGGGCCGACCAGCGCCAGCACGCCGCCGGGCGAAAGCGCCAGGCCCACGCCGCCGAGCACCTCGGTCAGCGCGTAGCTGTGGCGCACATTTTGAAGCAGCAAACTCATCGCGGCGCCTCCCGCCAGCGTTCGACTTCGCGCTTGAGTGGTTCCAAAAATCCATATTCGACGACCAGCAAGCAGCCCACCACGGCGCTGATCCAGCCCAGCGTGGTGGCGGTGTCCAGTTGCGAGCGGCTGGCCGCCAGCGCGGCGCCCACGCCGTCGGTGCTGGCGAGCAGTTCGGCCATCACCGCGACCTTCCAGGCACTGCCCAGCGCGGTGACCCAGGCCGGGAACAGGTACGACAGCACATGCGGCCCGTACACCTCGCGCAGCGCCATGCCCAGCGGCAGGCGGTAGGCGCGCGCCATGTCGCGCAGTTGCAAATCGAGCGTGCGCGTGCCCTGCAGCGCGCTGGCAAACACCACCGGAAAGCAGGCAATGAACACGGTGAACACCGGCGTGCCGTCGCTCATGCCAAACCACAGCATGGCCAGCACCAGCCAGGCAATGGGCGGCGTGCCCAGCAGCACGGTGACCAGCGGGCGCGCCAGCACCGAGGCGGTGACAGACAGCCCCGCCAGCAGCCCCAGCACGCTGCCCACACCCAGCGCCAGGGCCAGGCCCATGAGCGCGCGGCGTGCCGTAGCCCACAGCGCGGGCCAGGCAGCGCCCTGCTCCACCTGCGCCCACAGCGCGGCAAAAGCCGTGAGCGGGTCGGGCAGGATGAGCGGGTCGTACAACGCGGCCACGGCCTCCCAGGCTGTTAGCAACAGCAGCAGGCTGGCGGCAGCCCCCCAGCCACTCCATACATACGCGGGAAGACCCGCAAACACACGCCACAGCAAACGCAACATCACTGCCCTCCTCTCAGTGGTCGCTGCGCGCTGGCATGGTAGAACGCTTCACTTGGCAGCCTGCCCCCCAATAGCTGGGGGGTTCGGGTCATGAGCTGTCCGAAGAAAAACTCCAGTTCGGCGCGTGCGGCAGCGGCAGGCACGGCGTCCATCAGGCTCACGGCAATGGCGTCGGCCACGGCCTCGGGGGTGAGCAGGTCGATGTGGCGCGCCATCATGCGGCCGCATTCCAGGGCGTTGTCGCGGCACCAGGCAAGCGAGCGCGCATAGGCCTGCGCCACGGCATCCAGCACCTGCGGCTGTGAGCGCACCACACCCACAGCGGCAATACCCGCTTGTGGCACGCGCGGCGCGCGCCGCAGCAGGCGGCCCCATTCCTGCTGCAGGTCGGCCCCCCGGTGCAGATCCGGCGCAATCAACCCCACGGGGAAAGAGCGCGTCTTGCGCAGGGCCAGCGAGACGGCGGGCTCGGACAGCAGCGCGTGCGAGACGCGGCGCGTGATGAGCAGCTGCATGGCCTCCATGGGCGTGGGCACATAGCGGATGCGGAAGTCGCGCAGCGGGTCCAGCCCCTGTTTGGTGAGCAGCAATTGCAGCACGATGTCGGGCATGTCACCCCGAAAGGGCACAGCAATCTCTTCGCCCTTGAAATCTGCCAGCGTCTTGCGCTGAGCGTCGCGCGTGACGATCCACAGCGCGCCCCAGGTGGATATGTTGAGCAGCGTGACCCCTGCCCCACGGTTGAACAGGTTGGCCGCCACGTTGCTGGGCATGGCCAGCACATCGGCTTTGCCGCCCATGGCCATCATGCGCAGCTGGTCGGGGTCGCGCCAGGCGGTGAAAACCGTGCGCTGCGCTGCGTCCTTGAGGGCTCCCGTTTCGGCCATGTGGATCAGCGGCGCCGAAACGATGGCGGGCGGCCCGGCCAGCGTGATCTGCGGCAGAGCTGCGGCCACGCCCAGCGCGGGTGCGGCGGCCAGGGGTGCGGCCAGCAGTGCCAGCGCATGGCGGCGCGAGAGCGTGGTCTGTGGGTTCAGGAAATCATCGTGCATGGTCGTACTCCACGGCCGCAGCGGGCCATTGCTACTGCGGCACGGGCCGCAAGGGCTCAAAAAAGGGTTTCCTCTGTTCTTCATGGCGCGTGCATTACGCGCGCACCATGCAACCAGCGCTGCCCAGGCCAGTGGCCGCCGCGCAAGGGCCGCCCCGCCGCGCTGGCGGCGTTCCCCCTTCGCGCAACAAAGCGAAGCAGACAGAGGGGAAGGAGCGAAGCGGCACAGGGAGGGTCAGAATTTGTAGGTCAGCCCCGCTGTCAGGCTGCGCCCCAGACCCGGCAGGTAGCCTGGCTGGGCCGCCGTGGCCTGGTTGCGGATGGCGTAGCTGCTGGCATAACGGCGGTCGGTCACGTTGTCGGCCTGCAGGTACACGGCCCAGGGGCCGTCGCGCCATTCGACCTTCAGGCCCAGCAGCGCATACGACTCCTGCTGGGTGCCCGCTGTGTTGGCATGGTCTGTGGGCGTGCTCACCGGCACCCAGCGCAGGTTGGGGCCAAATCGCCAGGCACCCAAACGAACCATGAGTTCGGCATTGATCAGGTGGCGCGGCACGCCGGCGATCTGCTTGCCCGCGTACTCACCCGCGCGAAAGTGGAAGTCGCTGTAGGTCCAGCTTCCACGATAGTCCAGCGCCCCCACGCCCATGCGCTGGCTGCCCGAGAGGCCCAACTCCACGCCCTGGTGCAGCGTTCCTCCCCGGTAGTTGTAGGTGCCCACCTTGATGCCATTGGCGTCGGTGGTGGAGATGAGTTCGTCGGCCACCACGCTGCGGTACACCGCCGCGTCCCATTGCAGGGCCTGCGCGCCCTCGCCCAGGCGGCCCTGGCCGCCCAGTTCGAGCGTGGTGGCGCGTTGCATTGTCAGGCGCACCAGCTCGGCGCTGGCAGCGGCCGGGTTATTGGGCGCCACGGTGGCGCCAAGGATTTCCCAGTAGGTGGGCGCCTCGTGGCTGCGGCTGAGGTTGGCCCACAGGCGCGTGGCGGGCGAAAGCTTCCAGTTCACGCCGATCTTGGGTGTGGCGAAGTTCCAGTCCTGGTCGAGCTGGGCCGCGCTGGTGCGGCTGGCGGCATCGCGGGTGACCTGGCTCCACTGCAGGCTGCCCAGCACCGTCCAGCCCGGGGCTACGCGCCAGTCGGCCGACGCAAGGGCCTGCAGGTTGCTGGCGTCCAGGTCGTAGGAGCCAAAGCGCTGCATCTGCTGGCCGTTGGCCGGGTTGGTGGCGTACAGGTCGCGCTCCATCTGGCTCTGCGCCCACGACAGCGCGGTGCGCCAGCCCACGGCGCCAGCAGTGCCGTCGGGCCGGCCGCTGACTTGCCACTGCGCGCCGGTGGTGCGGCTGTGCGTCACGGTGTGGTTGGTCTGGTTGTTGAACAGATCGTCGGTGTCCTGCCAATACACACCCACTTCATGGCGCAGCGCCTCGCTGCCCCAGGTGGAGCGGTTGGCCAGACGCAGCTGCGTGGCAGCGCGGCGCGGGTCGCGCTTGTAGACGTTGAGCAACTGGTCTTGCGGCGTTTTGCCGTCGCCCAGGACGCCGCGCGGGTCGGAGCCGATGCGGTCTTTGGGCACCACGCTGGGGATCTGGAAAGCCAGGTCGGTCCAGTTCAGGTAGGTGCGGTTTTCAAATCCGCCATCGCCCTGGAAACCCACATTGGCCTGAAAAGCGTCGCGCTGCGACGCGGAGTGATGCCGATAGCCGTCATACCGGTCGCTGCTGACGGAAACACGGCCATCGAGCTGCTCGCCCACCACGCCCACAGCGCCCTGCAGGCCCTGGCGGCCAAAACTGCCGGTCTCGGCACGCACGCGGCCACGCTCATCGGCACCGGTGAGCGAAACGAAATCCACCTCTCCGCCCAGCGTGGTGGCACCGGGGGTGATGGCATTGGCGCCACGCCGGGCGCTGACGTAAGCCGCGTTGCGCGGCTCGATCAGGCCAATGATGAAAGAGCCGTCGGCCTCGTTGAGCGGCAAGCCGTCTTGCAAGAGCAGCACGCCCCGGTTCACCGGGTTGCTCTGAATGCCCGAGCCACGGATACCCAGGCGCGGCTGGTCGGTTCCACCAAAAAAGTCCTGCAGCACGATGCCGGGCTGGTAATCGAGTGCATCTCGCAGGGTGGCCATGCGCGCCTCCTTCTGCGGCTCGGCCAGATTGGTGCCGCCCGGCACCTGTTGCAGGCGCTTGCGCTCTTTTTCCACGCCGTTGCGCGCGGGCATGTCGGCGCCAGAAGGGCTGGACTGCACTGTCACGGATGGCAGGCTGACCGCCTCCTGCGCCTGCGCCTGGGTAACCAGGGCCGCCACCAGCAGCACGCCCGCAGTGGTGCGCAAGGAGAAACACGAAAGGGGAGTCATAGGAGGCGTGGACATGTAAACGTTATTGGTATTCATTCGCATTTGCAATATTATCCGCGAATTGAAAATTCACACCAATGACATTTATCAACAACTGCGACGCCGCCAGCGGCCCTGGTGCCTGGCTGAACGCTCACCCCTTGCTGCAGGGGCTGCCACCCTCTGTTTTGCAAAAGCTGGTCGAACAGGCAGAACTGCGCCACTACCGCAGCGGTGACATCGTGTTTCATGAAGGTGCCACCGCCCACCACTGGCTTCTGGTCGTGCAAGGCAGCGTGGAGCTGGTTCGGTTCAGCAGCAATGGACAGGAGCGCATATTCCACAGCTACCCCAGCGGCCAGAGCGTTGCCGAGGTGGCAATGTTCATGAGGGTCGGCAGGGATTCATGTAAAAAACCGCAGAAACCAACCTAACCCTATGATTCCATTGGAATTATGGTGACATCGGAATTCAGGGGTCCGATCTTCCGACGGAAGTCGAGCGTGTAGTCACCAAACCGGTTGATGTGGGCCGTGCGAAACGGTGCCAAGCCACCCAGGATTTCCGACGTGATCTCGGTGCCTTCGTCGCGAAGCTCTCGCAGTACACGTGTCATGCCCACCACGTTGTGCAGGATGATCATGTTGGCCACGAAGTGGTTGTACTTGATGACCTTGCGCTGCTCGTGCCGGATGTTTTCGGCAATGATCCCCTCTCCACCGAAAAACGACCAGCCAGCAAAGCCGTTGAACTGCTCGCTCTTGTTGGTTTCGGCGTGGATTACCTTGCGCAGCCCGACGTCCCCGATGTAGCTCAGCAGGAACATGGTCCGGATCACTTTGCCGAGTTCGACGAAGGCGAAGTACAGCTTGTTCTTGCGGCTGTAAGTGCCAAGTCGGCGCAGGATGGCCGATGGCGTGATCTTGCCGGTCTTGATGGACACCGCCACCCGCAGCATCGCCGGCAAATGCAGTTCAATCAGCGGCCAGTCGATCACGTCGCTGAACAGTGCATTGATGTTCTGGTACACAGCGCCCGCCTGCGGGCGATGGAATTTCAGGTCCTGGATGCCTCGGATGCGCGGCATGAGCTGGATGCCAAGCAAGTGAGCCAGCGCAAAAACCGGGTAGCTCTGCGCCTGCGTGTCACCGTGGATCGTGTCGGGCCGAATGTCGGACTCGTTGCTCATCAGCCCATCGAGGATGTGGATGCCCTCATAGGTGCCACAAGAAATGAAGTGACTGAACAGCGCGATGAACTTGTCGGAGACATGGTAGTAGCCGATGCCGCCGTAACCACCGTAGCGGATGTGGTGCTCGGATAGCAGGTTTTGCTCGTACAGGTTCCACTTGGTGCCATCGGCCGACGCATGCTTGCCGGTGCCCCAGTAACCGGGCAGTTCGAACTTGTTGTAGGCGTTGATCACCTTGACGATGGCCTTGTCCAGAAGGTCTTCGCTGACGTATTTCAGGTTCAGCCAGGAAATCTGACGCCGACTTAACCCTTTGATCGATTTGGCGGTCTGAACGGGTCCCAGGTTGCAGCCATAGCAGAACAAGGTCGTGATCACCCGCATGCGCAAGTCTTCAAGGCGGCTGTCGGTCCCCGCCAGCGGACGAAACAGCTTGTGAAGGTCCAGCCAGCGCTCGGTGTCGATCATGACGTCCACGATGCTGGCCGCATCCATCCGCTCGGTGATCATGCCGTCGATGCGCGCAGCGGCCTCGACGAGGTCTGAGCGAGGCGGTTTTCTGAGGATCAGGCGCCCATCGACGATTTCTGCATGGGCGTTTTCCGGGAAACCAGCATCGATTTCCATGGCTCGCAGCGCCATGGAAGATTTCAGCTTCGACACGAAGGCGCCGGGCTCCGTCTCGATGCCCGTGACCTGCCCATAGTCGCCCAGCTCACGTTCAAAGGTTTCGTCGTCGACCAACTGCTCGCGGTAGTCGTCGTAGCGCTCCCCGAACTTGATGAAGAGGTCTCCGGACTTCAGATCGTCCTTGACGGCGTGCATGACGGCCAGCTCAAAATACCGGCGGCGGACGGACTCCGCACGGCCCTTGCCTGCCGGTTTGACCAGCACAAGCTTTCTCCACTGGGCCGACATCCAGCGCAAATCCGTGTCTTCACTCAGGCCCAGCATGTCCAGCGGCACGGTGTCGGCACGGTTGTCGCGCAGTTTGGAGAGGGCCTCCATCAGCCGCTCCACCACCAGGTCCTCGCTGCTGGCCTTGGGCGACGCGATGTCGATGCAGTTGAGCAGCTGCGCTCGCACCATCTTGTACGGCTGCAGCAGGAACGGCAGGTGGTTGCGCCCGGCATAGGCCAGGTGCTGTTCGCATTCGTTCAGCAGCTCGTCCACCTCGGCCACCAGGGTCGTGCTGATGGCTTCGACGCGCTGGGTGTCGGTCCCATCCAACTGGTAGGCGCCCAGGATGTCCTTGAGCTGTCCGACCAGCATGTCGGTTTTGTGGACGCGCTCCTGCTGGAACGACAGCAGTTTCTGCCGGGCATTGTTCTCCAGGTTCTGCATCAGGCGGATGAACAGGTCGGCAGCGTCGTCCAGCGATTGGGCGTGCTGCGCCCGGATGAAGATCACCGCCAGCGCATAGCGCTTTTGTGGCTTGAGTTCGGCCATCTCAGTGGCATTGAGCGCGCGCGCCAGGAGCCGGAACTGCTTGAGCTTGGGCACGGGCACGTCGGGCCTTGGAAGTTGCTCCACCAGGTGCTGCAGACGCCGGATGTGCTGGATGTAGGTCCGTGTTTCCTTGTTGGTGGGCCGCTTGGGCTCGCGCTTGAGCATTTGCCAGGGTGACGCCGACGAGCCCGTGGCCGTCTTGAGCAAGCCATCGATCAAGGCCTTGGTCTGTGACGTCAGTTGCCCAGCGATGGCGGAGAAATGCTGGTTGTTGCTCTTTTCCCGGGCACGAAAAGCCATCCGGTCCAGCGTCGAGAAGGCGGGCAATTCGTAGCGATGGTGGACCAACTCCTCCAGCATCACGTTGATGATGTCGGCCACGGCGTGTTTCATCTCGGCCGCGGTGTCCGCCACGACGTCCAGCCAGGCGAACCCCGCCGGGTTGAGTGGTTTTACGTTCAGGTGGCGGCGCAAGGCTGTGAAGACTACCATGCGCGAGCCCGAGGCCTCAAAGCGCTTGAGGTCCACCAGCGCCGGCGCCCGCAGGACACCCGCGTGCTGTGCAACGTGTACCCTGATCACCTGCGGCACATCGGCCAGCGCCAGAAAATACCCCAGACGCTGGAAAACCTTCAGATGGACGAGCGCAGCCACGCGTGGTAACGGTCGTTTTCCCACTCCCGCCACCAGCACCCGTTCCTCCTCGGTGGGTGTGTAGAGTTCTGCCAGCTCCCGCTCGGTGGGATCGGGCTTCAGATGGGGGTAGGCCGTCTCGTGAAGAGTCGTCATTGGCGAGGCCTACCCCGCTGGTACGTCGCGCCATCCGCCATGATTTCCCGTCCCTTCAGTCCCAATACGAGTCGGTGGCCGGCTCGTGAAACGTGGCCTCCAGCAGGCACTGGTTGTCTTCGGCGATGCGGTACATGTCATCGAGCAAAGAGGCAATCTCCTCTTCCAGTGAATCCCTGGATTCGTGGGGCACTGTCAGCTCGTACTGTGTGCCCTCGGTGTTCAGGCGCTGCATGGCGTAGCGCTCGAAGCAGGTCTGCTCGATCAGCCGCCGGCCTCTCGCCAGACCACGCGATTGTGGACTGAACCGGGCCAGCGACACCGTGACGCGCAGGATTGCCGATAGTGTTGCGGGCTCAGGCAGGCGGGGACCCCGGGCCTGTTCCTTAGTTTGCTCGGTCGGTGCATGCATCGAAGGCGGTGGTGACCGATCCGCTGGGTCCCGTGTTGCGAGACCCTCCTCAAACCGGGCCTGAAGTGTGCTTCCGGAGGCATCCAGATAACGCATGGCCGATTTGACGTCCTTCCAGCCCACGTACTCCATGAGTTCCTTGATGTCCCAACCGCTGGCGCGCGCCCAACCGGCAAATCCGCGGCGCATGGAGTGACTGCTGTAGGCCTCGGAAGCGGCAACCCCGGCTTCTGCCAAAAGGCTGCGCAACAACGGGATCAGGCTGTTGGCATGCAGCCCTTCTTGACCGATTCGCCCCCAGCGGTCGATCTTGCGAAACACCGGACCTTGCGTCAGACCGGCCAGGCTCACCCAGGCATTGAAAGCCGTCACCGGACAGAGGCGGGACAGCGCCGGACATTTGTATACGCGGCCCAGCATCTGCCGATCGCCCTTGCTGCGACTCAGGTAGCACGACAGCCCTTCGCCAGGCGAGACTTCCACGTTCTCCACACGCAGGTTGACCAACTCGTCCGATCTAAATCCCCGCCAAAATCCCAGCAGCAGCAGACTGCGGTTGCGGGTGTGGCGAAGCCGCGCCGGTCGGTCATCGCAGCGTTCTGCATTGCCGATGGCCACCTCCAGCCATTGATCGATCTGCTGGACGACATCGATCTCAAGGGATCGTGCGCGCTTTTCTGCAACGGAGTGAATGGAGCGGATGCCTTTGAGAACCTGACGCACCAAGGGTGCCTTGGTCGGGTCTGTAAAACCATGGTCGACGTGCCAACGAGACAGTGCTGCGAGTCGCTGGCGAAGGGTGCTGATCGCCAGCGTGGCCGCATGGTCGGCCAGGTAACGGGAGGTCGCATCAGCGGTCGTTGGCAACAGGCCTTTCCACTCCACCTCGAAATGGCGAATGGCTGCGGCGTAGCTGCGGCGTGTGTTGTCGCGCTCAGCGGCTTCGATGTACTGGGCAATGCGGCTCATGGAGTGATTGTGCTGGGATGGCCGCCCTTGCCGAGGTTTCCAGGCATGCCTATTGTGCGCGCTTTGCTTACCCGGCGGCGTACTTGAATCCACGCCGCCACCAGCTCGTCGGTGCTGCTCTCCAGTATCTACTTGCCCAGCAAGGTGGAGCCCAGATATTCGCTCTCCAGATACTCGCCTTCTATTCTAGGTGTGGCTGCGGTTGGGGGGGCTGACCATCCCATTGCTTACCGCGTTCCACATCACCGAGCACAAGTTCTGTCTTGGATTGGTGGGCCGCTCATCACCACCGCGCGTCGATCGGCAGGGGATGTGCCAACGGGTGAAAATCCGAAGGGGCGTCAGGGTGTCCGGCTGAGTTCCTGCGGGGCCACCCGGTTTTCGAACAGGTGCAGAAGGCGGTGAATTCTCTCGTCTGCGATGGACTGGCAATGGCTCAGCGCGATCAGGTGATATGCGTCGCTGCGCAACTGCCAAAGTTCGCGATGGGTGTGGGCCCTATGGATTTTTAGTTGCAGGCGCTGGGCCGGCGGACCCACACAGTCGTCCACGGCCTGCAGCATTGCGGTGCGCACGCTTTGCAGATCGGTCAGACGTGAGGGCGAGTGAGGTCTTCGCATGGCGCGGAGCCAACGGGCGATACAGGGCGGCAAGTGATGTCTCCGGGGGGGGGGGCACATGGCTGGATTTGAGGCGGCGCTTGTGACTGGGGTCGACTCCATGGGAAGCCAATATTGTCCCGGCAGGTGGGTCGCGTGTGCAGGGTGCACAGTCCATAACGCCAAAACGGCTGTGACTTGCGTCACGCCGCCGGGTGCTGTCGGGGTAGGGTCGCGACACTTTGTCCACCCCGCTCGCCCTTGAATGGAGCGCAGGAGTCTGGCTGGAGTTTGACTCAGGTTGGTGCCAGGCGTAGTGGGTGTGAACTGGCCCTAGCTAGCGACTAGCACTTGAAAACGTCCACTGACTCTGCTAACCGGCCCGCCAGCACCTTCAGCGACTCTGCGGCCCCCGCCGACTGTTCCACCAAAGCCGCGTTTTGCTGCGTCATCTGGTCGAGCTGTGACACGGCGACATTGACTTGACCGATGCCACTCGACTGTTCCTGCGTCGCATTGCTGATCTCGCCGATGAGAGCGTTCACGCGCTGTACCTGTTCGACGATCACGTTCATCGCGCGACCGGCCTCGTCCACCTGGCGCGCGCCACCTTCCACCTTCTCGACGCTCGCGCCGATTAAACCTTTGATCTCCTTGGCTGCCTCCGCGCTGCGTTGCGCGAGGCTTCGTACTTCACCCGCCACCACCGCAAAGCCGCGGCCTTGTTCGCCGGCGCGGGCAGCTTCCACCGCAGCGTTCAACGCGAGGATATTGGTCTGAAAGGCGATACCGTCGATCACGCCGATGATGTCGGCAATACGCTTGCTCGCAGCGGTGATGTCATCCATCGTGCCGACCACCTGGCCAACGGCTGCGCCACCGGTAGCGGCCGCTTCGCTCGCGTTGCTGGCCAGTTGGGCCGCCCTTCGCGCCGTATCAGCATTGTTCTTGACCGTGGAGTTCATCTGCTCCATTGAGGCGGCGGTCTCCTGGAGGTTCGAGGCAGTCTGTTCGGTGCGCGCGCTAAGGTCGCCATTGCCCTGGGCGATTTCGGAACTCGTGGCCTGCACGCCTGCGACCTGTTCGCTCACATCATCGACCAGCGAGCGCAGATTCAGGCCAGACTGATTTACCGCGCGCAGGATCATGCCGATCTCGTCCACGCGGTTGAGCTGGACGTTTTCGCCCGGCTGACCGGCCGCCACACTCAAGGCTTGCCGAAGCACCTGCTCAAGTGGACGCGAGATCTGCGCCTCCAGAAATGTCGATACCGTCGCGCCGAGCACCGCAACTGCGCCAGCAAAGCCGAGCAATGCCATGCCTTCCGCGCCAGTTGCGGCGGCTGCTCCTACAGTGCTCCCTGTCAGGCTCAATACGCCCAGCCGCAGCCGCCAGCGCACCGGCATGACCTGCAACCACGAGGCCCATGCCATCGCGCCAGAGCGAACGATCAGCCCCTGGTGGAAACGCCAGCGACCACCACGTCCCTCACGGAACGCGCGGTACACAGCCTCGGTCGCTTCGATTTCTGCGCGAAGAGGCTTGGTGCGCACAGACATGTAGCCAATGACTTTACCGCCGCGGACGATGGGCGTTGCGTTGGCCCTTACCCAGTAGTGATCACCTGTCTTGCGACGGTTCTTCACCAGCGCGGTCCACGAGCGACCAGCCTTTAGCGTTGCCCACATATCGGCGAAGGCTTGCGTTGGCATGTCAGGATGACGCACCATGTTGTGTGCCTGCCCAATGATCTCGTTGCGCTCGAAGCCGCTGACAGCGATGAAAGCCGCGTTTGCTTAGGTGATGTGGCTCTGCGTGTTGGTGGTCGACATCAGCGTCGCGTCCGCTGGGAACTCGTATTCTCGCTGTGTGACGGGCTGGTTGTTGCGCATGATGTCGAGCTGCAGTGTGTGATTGTGGTGGGTTAGTCAGCTTGCGCGCTGGTCAGTTTGGAGGCGCGCTTGGCTCTTGTTGAAGCCACTTGATTTGATCTGAATCAAATTTTGGCATCATTTCAAACAAATATGAGTTCGCGTGCCTATTCTACTGAACGAACAGACCTCAGATCACAATTGAGACTGCCTGGAAACGAGTCAGTGAGATCAAGACGTCGCGAAAGATAGAAAGATGCGTGTCTGAATCGGGTTTTACAGATGCAGCAATGCCACCTGAAGAACATCAAGTTCGCTGCGAATTGCCAGGCGGAGAGCGCCTGAATGTTTGTGTTCGAGAGACACCGCAAGAAGGAGATGGGATGTGGACAGACAGATTTCGTACCAGACCCGATCGTCGCTCCACAGCATGATCTCCTGTGCCTCACGTTGGCGCATTGTTTCGAGAGCTGATCGCACATCGAGTGAAAGCGATGCTGCGCAGGCGGCTGCCACATCTCCCTGTAGTGTTCCCGTGCAAGCCAGAACCAGTCCATCGGATGTTGCCAGCACGGCCCCGCAGAACCCAGGACACTCGGCGATGCGGGCAAACGCCTGCTCGATCACCGTCAATGGATCATTCGGATCAGTGCTCATGGAGGAGTATTTCAAGACTGGGACACGGCGTGGGACGAAGCCGTGGGGCGTTTGAAAAACATAACCAAGCAGTGCGCCAATGCGACCCATCCCGGGTCGCTCCCTTCGATGGGTTCGTGGCTGCACACGGAGAACGGCTGATGGTTGAGGTCCACAAACAGCGGTACCAACTGGACGGTCCGATTGGTGTTCTCAAGCCCACTGACGGCAGCCAGTTGTTGCGCCTGAAACTCGGACACATGTGCGCTGGCAATACAAAGCCCGTAGGGGTCGGCAAGGGCGATGCCCGTGGCGTTGGAGCGCTGGGACATGCCGGTGAGATGATTGTTCAGGCAAGTCCAAAGCGAAGTCGCTGTGATCGGCTGCGGACGGGTCAGCACACGGATGCCATGGTGCCGGTTCAGGACAAACAACGCCTTGCTCAACGCCTTGGTTTCGACGCCGAGTGCGTGCGACAGGGCCTTCACATCGACCTTGCATCCGCCGGGGTGTGACAGGATGTGCAACATGAGCATCCGTTCGCAGGAGGCAACAGGGGTTCGAACCCACTGTCGGATGCCCGCGGGCAACGCAACGAGGTAGCGGTCGGTTGGACCGGAGCTGTCGTGCGCAGATGTGTCGCCCATGACTCACCGAAGTCGTTCAGGCAGTCTTGAGAGATGGAGCGCAGTTTTTGCACCCGACCTGACCGAGTCGTACGTGGTAGCGAACCTCGGTGCCGGCGGCTATTTCCAGCGCGCAATAGTCACAGACGGTTGCTTCGCCCAGCACCAGCGAATCGTACCGTTCGGTTTCCACAAGTTGATCCCCGATCCGGCGCGCCCAGGGCGAATACTTCACGATGTCAGGCCGGTACTGCTCTTCGTAGCGTGACCAGCGTTCGATCAGTTCCTCAGTGAGTCCATGCGCCTGCTGTGCGTCAAGCATGAGTTTCTGTCGGTGATCGAACACGCTGTCCGGAATCACCATCCAGTGGTGAGAGTTGCGGGGGCGCTCCCCGATGTAAACCGCTTCGCCAGTGATGCTCTGCATCAGAAAGGCATATTGCTTCCCGATGACGCGGTCCATGGTGACACGCTCAAAGTAGGGGCGCAGCAAGGCATCGGCATAGACCGATTCGTAGAAGCTCTCCAGCACAGCCCGCACAGTCCGACCGCCGTCCAGCGCTGTCCACAGCTCAGGGTCTGGGGGCAGTGGGGTCACTTCCTGCGATGGTTCGACCGGGAATGGGCCGCGCAGATCGAATGTCACTCCGAAGGCGGCATCGGAGTCCGTCAGCCAATGTGGACACGGACCGTCGGGGATGTGGACTGTCGCTTGTATCCAGTTTGTAGATTCATCCCGACCCATGAGCTCCATGCCAATGGGATCGGCCCAATCTGGATGCAGCAGTTGGGCATGCTGTCCCGGGGTGAATTCCAGCTCCGAGACAGCCTCGAAGCTGAGCACGCAGATGCGGTTGTCAGGCCGGTCTATCTGCATCAACACACAAGACGTGAGCATGTCCTCGGGTGACCGTGGGGCCAGCACCATGTCTTCCGCAGGTGTGCATTGGCAGGCCAGCAGATACCCTGCGTCCTGAAGGCGCTGCGGGAGCTTGCGTTTGGCATCTTCGGGCGGTGGGCCATCGAGGCGTTTGATCATGCAGCGCTGGCAGACACCGCTCTTGCATGAAAACGTGATGCCCAATCCAGCCCGGACAAAAGCGTCCAGCGCGGTTTCTTTTGCTCGACAGTGGACCGTGTGTCCTTGGTAGTGCAGTGATGTCATGTTGTGAGGATAGGGAAATCGCCTCAGGCGCTCGCGCTCATGAGTGCCGCGAGTTCAATCGATACTTTGCGGGTTTCCAGAATGAGTCGGCCGAGGTTGGACTGTGGGGCAGCTGCCACGGCCAGCACCGCAGTGTCGCCAGCCTGGGTCAACAGCATCGGGCCTCCAGTGCCGTCCAGGATCACCTGCCGAAGGCGGCCACGGTCTACCTCTCTGGCTGCCCGATCGGCCAGCGCCAGCAGCGACGCGCACATGGCGCCGAAGCGGTCCTTGTCGGCACTGGGTGCCATTAAGGAGGCCACCGTGATGCCGTCTCGCGAGACGACGGCGGAAGCCTCCACTTCGGCCAGCGTGGCATGCAGGGCGCGCAGGAGGCTGCGTACCTTGCTGGCGCGTTGGTCATGGTTGGCTGCGTTCGACACGATGACGTCCCTTTCAAATCAGATAACTGCTGCGATGGGTCAGAGCGCTGCTTCAACCTCAGGCATGGCAACACGTGCCTTGGTGAGCACCATCCCCAGGTTGGCTCCCTTGCGGCACACGAAGCAGACCACCTGTTGTTGGCGCTTGCCTCGAAGGAACACGTGGATCAGGTTGTCGCTGTTGACAATGATTTCCTGGAAGTAATGTTGCTCGACGTTTTCAGGCAGGCCGCGCGATTTCTTGAAAACCTTTTCGATTGCGACGACGTTCGGACCTTGAAACAGGTCGGCGGTGGCGGCCGCGAGCATGTCGAAGACTTCGCTGGGGTGGGAGTCAACGGTCTTGATGCTCAGCACCATCCCGGAGGCCAGGTCCACAAAACCGGCAGCGACGCATTCGGGAATGCTGGTCAGGGCGCGTTGGAGGGTGTCGTCGAGTTTGCTCATGGGTTTGTCCTAGATGATGGGAGATTTGTTGGAAAAGACCATTGCCCATAGTCAGATGGGATTCAAGGCCGACGGCCGCGAATGGGGGTTATGAGTCAGTCGCAGGGCAAATTCCTCCAGAAACCGGACCTGTTCCTGAGACTGGATCATGTTGTTGTTCAATTGACGAATCCTGTTGGTGGCATCGACGGCGGTGCGCTCACCGTGGCCCCGCCACAGCCAATAGGCCGCCAGCAGGGTGCCGGTGCGCCCGAGTCCAGCCCGGCAATGCAGTGCCACGACTTCACCGGACCGGAGCCAAGTATCGATATCGGCACACAGCCGCGCAGCTTGGGCGGCCGTGGGCGCATGCATGTCGGGCATTGGCAAGGTGTGTGCGCTGATGCCGAAAGGCGCCAGCGCTGCAGGATCCATAACCTCTTCGGTCAGATTCACCAGACGAGTGACGCCCACGTTTCGCAGATCGTCGAGATCTCTACTGGTCTCTCGGAAGATCCCCGGCCAAGGAGTACCAGCCAGTTGACCGGGCAGCAGCCACACGAAGCCTCTGGGGCCGCACGCGGCGCTTTTGGCCGACGCCGAGGGGGTTCCGATGTCCTGCGTTGGCCCGGAAACGGGCGCCGGTGGCGAGTCGGGGCGCTCGGCTTCAGTTGGCTCATTGCGCGGCATCGGACTGGGTGATGCTTTCAATGATGCGACTGGGGCAAACTCGGCTGTGGCCGTCGAAGCATCTTGGGGCGCAACTTCTTTGATCGGGTATTCGGGGCACGATCCCGTGCGGATGAACTGTTGCGCAGCCTCACTCTTGGGGGCGCTGAAGAAGGTCTCGGTGTCCGCAAACTCCTGGACGCTACCGCTGGCGATCAAGATGACTCTGTCGGCGACAAATCGGGCATGACCCAGGTGATGCAGAACCACCAGGATCGCCCGGTTCGCGGCCAGTCGTTGCACGAGCGTCAGAAGGTGGAGGGCGTCGGATTCGACCATCCCTGTGGTGGGCTCATCCAGCATCAAAAGCAAGGGGCAACCCAACATCGCGCGCAGAATCGACACTATCCGCTGCTGAGACAGCCCGAGGTCGATGACCGGCGCGGCGAACGCATCGATCACCCAAGTCTCGCCCAGTTCGGAAACGACCCGACTGATGTGTGCGACCTGCTCGGCCCGCGTCATGCGCGAGCGGTCAGGCAATCCGTCCTGCAGGTTGTCAAGCACAGTGGAGACCAGCAGCTGCGCCTTCTGTACAACCAGTGCGGGCCGGTTGCCCTGCACCAGTTGCGAACCCCGGTAACTGGTTCGACCCCAATGCCGCATGGCCGGGTGGTGATCGTTGAACCCCGCCAAGGTGCGCACGAGGGACGATTTTCCGGTGCCAGACGGTCCCAGCAGGACAGTGCAACCGCTCGGCGGCAGGTCGAACGAGACGGACTGGAGAATGATTCGGTCGTGCATCGACATGCCGAATCCTTGCAGCGATAGAACGGGTTCGGACCCAGCATCAGGTCCGAGCTGCAAAACGCATCTCCATTTCCAGCATGGCTCCAACGCTGATGACCAGCGCACGCACATCGTTAGCTTCGCGTGCGTCGACCGGAAACACCGGAACCAGGGCGCTGGCAAATGATGGAGGTTGCTGAGTGAGCCTCTCCCGGTAGATGTCCAGCGAACGCGTGGCAGCCTCGTCGATATGCGTCACACCGATCGCCATCGGAAATCGGCGCCCAAAGGCACGCGTTTGGACCGCAGACACAAACTTGTCCAGATCATCAAGGCGGGAAGTGCGACTGTGGTCGATCATGATCACCACAGCCTTGGCCTGTTCGAGCAGGATGTCCCACATGAAGTCGAATCGGTCCTGGCCCGGTGCCCCGATCAGGCGAACCTTGTCGCCAGATCCCAGGTCCAACACCCCCGCATCCATAGAGACGGTGGTGAACTGCTTCATCAATGCCGTCTCATCGGTCGCTTCCACTTCGGTGCCAGCGGCGGCGATGTCAGACAAAGTGTGGATTGCGCGAGTCTTGCCTGCACCCACGGGACCCATGAAAAGGATGGACCATTCCATACAGTCAGTCTTTCCGTCCAGATAGCTTCTGCCAAAGTCGCCCCAGCAATGTGGGGGACTTGGCTGAGGCTGTATCTGCCATCAGATCGAGCGTCGCCTGTTCCTCTTTCTCGGCAGGGCGTACGTCCATCGCCGTGCCATCCAAATGTCCGTGAAGATGGAGGAGTTCCACGATGTGAGCGACACGCTCGCGTGGGAGGTCCAGCAGGCGTGCAATCAGGGGAGCGCCGGTTGGACGTACTGCCAGCAAGGCGCAGACACGTGCGGCGTCCAAGACGAGATCAGATGGAACGCGGCTGAGCTCGGGCCATGAGTACAGTTTGAGTACGCTGTACTGGACACCCAGCTGAGTGGTCGCGGTGATAGAGGGACTTGTCACCAGGTTCGAGCAATTGAAATAGGGGTTGTCGTTGTGGCAACCCTGTCATCTCGACGACTCGATGTTGACCACGAAGGGGAGATCTCAGGTGGGCACACTCGAATGCTGCGTTTCATCGTTTCCCTAGGAACCGTTGATTCTTGCCTATCGGCGGCGACGATCGCAAGTATATAGGAATAGTTTGATCATCGTCCGCCACGTCCATGTGATCATTTGCACGCTGCGTCATTCTGGAAGAGCGCAACACAACCATCATCGCGGTTTGAGCAGGTCGCTGTCGCCGATCCTGGCTTCAGGCATCGTGAATGTCATTGTGTTCACGCGGGCAGTATCAACACCTGCTGTGTTGTGTATTGTTCATTTATACAAAAGTTTTCACACCCTCGGGATTTTACTTACATCCACGTTACTCTGCCCGCAGCCCCGCGTAATTCGCCAAGGCTCCGTACGCGGCCATCTCTGAGCGGAAGTAGGTTGCCGTCTCTTTGGGTGTCATGGTGACGGGGGTCATATCCTGTGCATCCATCATTGTGCGCATCTCCTCCTGCTCTAGCGTGGTGCGGACATCACCGTAGAGTGACTGTGTCTGGGTCGCCGTTAGGCCGGCTGGGCCGATGATGGCGAGCCAGGGTTCGTACACGTAGGAGGCCAGACCACCTTCCTTGATGGTGGGTACTTGCGAGAGCATTGGGCTGCGCACCGCCCCAGTCACGGCCAGTGCGCGGCGCTTGCCAGCCTTGAGTTGTGGCACTGCCACTCCCACCGGGACAAAACCGTACTCGACCACGCCGGCGATGATGTCGGTGACCTGGGCGCTCAGTCCCTTGTACGGAATGTGGCGAGCGCTGACACCGGCCTCGCGATGGAACATCTCGGCCGGCAGGTGGGTGACACCGCCGTTGCCCGAAGAGCCATAGTTGAGCTTGCCCGGGCTGGCCTTGAGCAGCCGAACGAATTCGGCGAGGTTTTGCGCGGGCACGGCCGGGTTCACCACCAGCACCATCATCGATTTGCCGATCACCGTGATCGGGGTCACGTCCTTGATCGGGTCGTAGGGCATGGCCTTGAAAACGAAGGGGTTGATGACGTGCGAGGTCGAGACCAGTGCGAGTGCTGACCCATCGGCAGGTGCCCGCACGAGTTGCGCCGTGCCGGTCATTCCGCCCGCACCAGGCAGGTTCTCGACCACCACGGGACGCTTGAGCGCCTGTGTCAGGTGGGAGGTCATTCCCCTGGCAAGGGCGTCTCCAACTGACCCTGCGGCCATGGGCAGGATGAAGCGCAATGGCCTGTCGGATAGCGTCTGCCCCCAGACTGCGCTGCTGCGGGCGAGGATCGGGCACACGGCTATCGCGCCCAGTACCGTGCGCCGACGAAGAAATGCATTGTTTGTCATGTTGTCTCCTGATGTGTTGTGAGGGGTGTTCAGATCGGGCGGTCGCCAGCCTTCATGGCCATGCCGCGTTCGTCGATGCCGGGCAACATCTGTGCCGGATCCCGGGTGACCACCACGTCCACCAAGGTCGGGCGGTCGGTCTGGGCCAGTGCCATGCGCAGCGCAGACTCAAGCAGGTCCGGGCGCTCGACACGAAGGCCGAAACAACCCACGGCCTCGGCCAGAGCCGCGTAGTCGATCTCCGACAGCTCGCTGGACTGGTAGTTGCCAGGTCCGAACATCGCGTGCTGCATGGCTTTGACATAGCCCGACGCCGCGTTGTTCAGCACCACCAGGATGAGGGGCACGCCCATGCGGCGTGCGGTCTCCAGTTCTCCCAACGACATGTTCAGACCGCCGTCGCCGGTCAACTAGATCACCCGGCGCGACCCTGCGGCCAGCTGAGCGCCCAGGGCAGCGGGCAAGCCATAGCCGATCGACGCAAAGCCGCGGTTGGCGACGAATTGCCTGGCGGCTTTCTTTGTGTCAAAAAACAGGCCACTCCAATGTGTGGCGAAGCCGCCGTCGGCGATCAGGATGCCATCCTCGGGCAGTACCTCGTTGACGGCGCGCAGCAGCCTAGCCACGTTGATCGGCGAAGCTTCGCTGTCGATGCGTTGCGCGGCACTGGCGCGCCATTGCGACAGCAGAACGTGCGAACCATCGATTCGGCCTTGGCGGGCCCGCAAAGTCTCCGGTGTCGGCAGGCAAGCTTGCGCCAGGTCGTCCAGGCCTTCGGCCGCGTCGGACCACAACGCGATCCCGTTCACGCCGGTACGCCCGAATTCCGAGGCGTCGATGTCGATCTGCACCACCGGTACTCCCTTGGGCAGGAGGGCGTAGCGACGGGTGGCGATCTCGCCGAGCTTGCAACCGACGACGATCAGGCAATCACTGTCGGTGATCAGGTCGTTGGCCACCCGGCTGTAGCGTCCGAAGACACCGAGCGACAATGGGTCATTGCACGCGATAGCGCCCTTGCCGCTCAGCGTGTGGGCCACAGGGATCTTCTGCGAGCGGGCGAAACTGGCGAGCGACTCGTAGGCGACTGACAGATGAACCCCGCCGCCGACCAGCAGCACAGGGCGCTGCGCGGCTGAAATTGCTTCCACGGCGGTGGCCACCTGTGCGGCACTGGCACGGGTTTTCAGGGGTTTCCCGCGCCGTGCCAGCGCGTCGAACTCCTCGGGGTCGAAGTCCCAGGACTCGTGGGCCACGTCCTCGGGCACGTCGATGACGACGGGGCCGGGCCGACCGCGCAGTGCCAGGTCAAACGCGCGACCGACCAGCTCCGGGATGCGTTGGACGTGTTCTACCCGCAGCAACTCCTTCACCGCCGGGCGCAGGATATCCACCTGCCGCCCCTCTTGCGTCATGTTCTTGCCCGCGTGCAGGCGGTGGGCATCACCGACCAGCACCACGGCGGGAATACCGGCGTTAAGGGACTCGACCAGGCCGCTCACCAGGTTGGTGGCGCCGGGGCCGAGCGTGGCATCGACCACCGCAGGACGGTTGGTGACGCGGGCCCAGGCGTCGGCGGCGAACATGGCCGAGCGCTCGTCGTTGATCAGCCAGTGCCGCATGCCCGACGTGCGGATGGCTTCGTAGTAGGTAGCAAACTGAAAACCGGCCATGCCGAACAATGGGCCGTCGTGCAACACCTGGATGGCCTTGGCCAGCGCCGCGCCACCAGTCAGACGAAGTCGGTTGGTCGGCACTGCGGTGGCTGCTGTGTCGGCCGCAGGAACGTCGAGATAAGGGTTTGCGTCAGTGTCCATATGGCGAAAAGTGTAGGAGTTCGTGCGGTGATACTAGGGCGGTGACCTATTTGAGCCAAGGCGACGTGTCCACCATATGAACAATCCTGAAGTCTCCAAAGTAAAAGGCGGTGCGCAATCCATCGCCAGGGCTGGGCGCTTGTTGCTGGCTGTGGCCGATGCCGGACCGTTGGGTGCACGCATGACGGTGCTGGCGACGGCACTGGATCTCCCCCACCCCACGGTGCATCGAATGCTCACTGCCTTGTGCCAGGTGGGCGCACTTCACCGCTTCGCGCAGAGCAATCGCTACACACTGGGTGCGGCGTTGACTGACAGTGGGCATCGATCCGTGCCCGTCGATGCCTTGCAGCACACCGTTCGACCTGCATTGGTACGTTTGGCCACGCGCGCGGGCGACAACGTCTTTCTGTCCGTGCGCGAAGGTTACGAGGCGGTCTGCGTGGATCGGTTGGAGGGTGAGTTTCCGATTCGCTATAGTCCGCTGGACATTGGTGGACGCCGACCGCTGGGTGTGGGTGCGGCCAGCCTGGCCCTGCTGGCTGACCTGCCCGATGACGCCATCGAGGACGCGATTCGGGTCAATCGCCAGCAACTGACCGGCGAGCATGCACCGGACAAGTTGTGGCTTCTGGTCGAACAGACGCGGCGCAACGGCTACGCATTTGACAATGGTCGCCTGTCCGCAGGCGGCTGTGGTATTGGCATGTCCATTGCGGGTTGCGGTGGCCCGGCCGTGGGTGCAGTCAGCGTCGGCGCCATTTCTGCGCGGATGCCGCCGGAGCGGATTGAGGAACTCGTCGCGGCACTTCGGGGCGAGATCCAGTCAATCCTCAAAGCTCTGGCGGCGCGCGAGCAGTTGATCGGCAACAGTTCTGTTTTTTACGACAACTTCCAGTGATCAGCCGAGGCCACCCCCAGATCCCGCAGGCAGGACTCCGACCAAAATCATCCTTCACACTGGATAATCTACCATTACCCAATGTTAGAAATAGGCAAATCCTCAATTCATTGACATTTAAAATAGTATGTAATAGTATGGTACATACTACGGTACGAAATAAAGAGGTAAGCCATGGCCAGGGCCGGGATCTACAAGTCGGAAGTGCTACGCGCCCGCGATAAATTGCTGGCCACGGGGCGCAATCCGTCCATCGATGCGGTGCGTGAAGAGCTGGGCACCGGCTCCAAGAGCACGATCCATCGCTACCTGAAGGAGATTGAGGAAGAGGAAGGTGGGGCCACCGGCACCCGCGTAGCCGTCAGCGAGGCGATCCAGGACCTAGTGGGCCGCCTGGCCGCCCGCGTCAACGAGGAAGCGGAAGAGCGGGTCACCACGGCGCAGGCCAGGCACGCCGAGCAGTTGAGCCAGCAGCAGCAAGCCGCCGCAGCCCTGAAAACGGAATCGCAATCTACCCGCCAGCAACTGGAGCACACCCAGCGCACCTTGGTCGAGGAAAAAACCGCTCACGGCAAAACCAGCGAAGCGCTGAGCCGCAAGATCCTGGAATGCACGCAGGTCGCCCAGAAGGTGGCCGACCTGCAGGAGCGCCTCGCGGCCGAAGAACGCCATCGCCAATCCCTGGAAGAAAAGCATAAGCATGCGCATCAGGCGCTGGAGCATTTCCGGCAGTCTTCCAAAGAGCAACGCGATCAGGACCAGCGCAAGCATGAGCAGCAGGTGCAGTACCTCCAGGCCGAGCTGCGCACCGTGAACGAGACATTGGCAACCAAGCAGCAGCAAGCCGTCCACACCCTTCAGGACAACGCGCGCTTGCTTGGCGATTTGTCACGTGCCCAGGGCGATCTGCATCAGGTCCAGGAAGAGGTGCGGGGCCTACGGCTGCTCCAGGATGAACTGGGGTTTGCTCAAAGGCGCACTGAGGAGCTGGGCCGGCGCTTGGTGGAGCAGGAGGCGGCCGTCCAACAGCTCAGCGCTTCAAACGAGCTGTTGCAGGCCAAGGCCGACGAACTGCTCATGGCAAAGCAACAGCTGGAAGTTGCGCTGGCTGCAGCCAAGTCATCCGTCGCGGCGCAAGAGCAGGTCGTGGCCAGCATGCTGGAGCGTTTCAGCGCTACGGCGCCCAGTCCTGATGCGTCCGCGAAGGACCCCATTGAAGGGGCCGAAAAATCGACGAAGAGAAATGAGAAAAAACCAACTGTGACAGGGACTTAAGCCTGTTTCTGCGGTTTTTTACATGAATCCCTGCCGACCCTCTTCATGGGCCACGGGCGCTACCCCATGATGGCGCGCGCCGCAGGCGCCACCACCGTGTGGCGCATGGCGCGCCACGCACTGCGCGACACTTGCCAGGCGCACCCAGCCCTGGCGCTCCGACTGCTGGAAGATTTCAGCCGGCGCCTATACCGCTATGTCAATGAAGTTGAATGGCTGACGACCAGCAGCGCGCCCCAGCGGCTGGCCGCTTATCTGTTGCAATTGCCCGCCGACAAGGGCAATCGTGTGGAACTGCCTTTTAGCCAGCGCCAACTGGCCGCCTACCTCGGCATCCGCGCCGAAACGCTGAGCCGTCTGCTTTCCGAGTGGCGCATGCGCTGCTGGATCCGTGGCGAAAAGCGCATCTGGGCGCTGATCGAGACCGCGTCGCTGCAAAACCTGGCCGGCGGGTGTGTCCGCAGTTTTTAGCAAGGCCGCTTGCCCGAAACGAGTTCGGTGCGGCGAGGTCCAAGGCCACGCTTGGGGGCCTTGAGCTTCTGCTATGCCAATAGCCGCTGCGGACTCAGAGCCGTTTCTGTCACGCCCTGCCGCTGAATGTGCTGTGGCACTGGAAGCCCCCGCACCAGCGCCGCGCATGCCTCGCCCATGGCCGCGCAGGTCTGGATGCCGTAGCCACCCTGCCCCGCCACCCAAAAGAACCCGGGGGCCTGCGCGTCCGGTCCACCCACCAATCCACCGTCTGCAACGAACGAGCGCAACCCCGCCCAGGTACGGGTGGGGCGCCGGATTTCCAGATTGGTCATTTCACCAATGCGAGCAATGCCCATGGCAATGTCGAGCTCTTCTGGCTGGATATCTTGCGGCTGAACAGGATCCGCGTTGGCTGGCGACCCCAGCAGCATCCCGGCGTCCGGCTTGAGGTACCAGTCTTCGCTGGCGCCAATGACCATGGGCCAGTGCTCTGTGTTGCAGCCTGGCGGCGCGGGAAACACAAATGCCGAACGACGACAAGGCACCAACCCGATTCGCTGGGCCCCCGCCAGTTGCCCAATGACATCGGCCCAGGCGCCGGCTGCGTTGATCACGACGGGCGCAGTCCAGCTTTGCTCACCGGCCGTCACCACCCATGCGTTGTCCTGTCGCTGCATCGCGGTCACTTGCGCATTGCATTGCACCTTGCCGCCCGCGCGGCGAATGCCTTTCAGAAAACTGGAGTGGATAGCGTCCACGTCCATGTCGTAGGCATGGGGCTCGTAAACCGCCGCCGCCACCTGGTCGGCACGCAAAACCGGAACCCTCGCGCACGCTTCCTCGCCGGTGATGAACTGTGCATGGGGGTCGAGCGCGCTGAGCATTTTCCAGTGCGCGTTGAGCGCATCCAACTGCCCGGCGGTGGCGACCATCATGGCGCCCCGTGGCTTGAGAAGCGGGTAATCAGTGAACCCGCTGGGCGGGTTCTGGAAAAAATCCAGGCTGGCGCGCGTGAGGCCGCGCACTTGCTCCGATCCGTAGCTGGCCATGTAAAGGGCAGCCGACCTTCCCGTGGAGTGGTAGCCCGGCTGGGATTCGCGCTCAAGGATGACCACCTTGCCATGCGGGGCGAGCCAATAGCCCACCGAAGCGCCGGCAATTCCGGCACCGATGATGATGAAATCGGTCTGAATGGGGGTGGGGGTGGTGCTCATGGGGCGTTCAGAGTGGTTCGTGCGTCGCTTCCGCCCCGGTACTTTACCGGCCTTGCCACAGCAGCGGCCCGACCAGGTTTTGCAAAAAGCTTGCAGCAATCAGGCAGTGCGACCCCGGGCAGCCGCTACTCCAAATCAGAGGGCACTGAAAAACTGGCCCTGCTGGCTTCCGAGCGCGCGATCTGGCGGGCAATGTTGTCGCACACCAGGTCGCACAACGCATACACGGATTCGTCTGCAAAACGGTAATACACGCTGGTGCCCCGCCCTTCCCGCGTCACAAGGCCGTTCTTGGTCATCAACGAAAGGTGGCGCGACACGTTGGCTGCCGTGTAGCCACACATTTGCGCCAGATCGCCCACGTTGCGCTCTCCGTCCCGCAGGATGTTGAGGATGCGCAGACGCGTGGGCTCGGCCAGCACCTGAAAGTAACCGGCAACCTCTTCCAGCGCTTCTGGAGGCATGTTTTTCATTCGTCACTCCTGGGCCTGAAGGGCTGGAGACACCAGCGCTACCCAAGATCAGGCCAGTCGCTATCATACAATAATTGACTAATTAGCTATTTAGTTAAATAATGAACAAACTGCTACTGAACCCACTGATGGGTATGGAGAACCGGATGCTGATGCCTCGACTCGCCACTGCCGCATTGCTGACCTGCCTGTTGGTTGTGCAAACTGCGTGGGCTGTTGAAGCCACACCGCTCAAAACCCACGAAGTGCTGGCCAATGGCGCAACCCGGCAAGCCAGCGTGGATGGTGTAGTGGAGGCCGTGCGTGACACCACGCTGTCAGCCCAGGTGCAGGGCGCCATCGTTGCACTCCACGCGAAAGTGGGCGATACGGTCAAGGCCGGGCAGGAGTTGGTGCGTATTGATGCCCGGGCGGCTTCGCAAAGTGCCTCCGCCAGCGTGGCGCAGGTGGATGCAGCCCGCGCCAGCATGCAGGTGGCCAGCAAAGAGTTCGAGCGCCAAAAGCAGCTTTTTCAAAAACAATACATCAGCCAGGCGGCGCTTGACCGCGCCCAGGCGCAGTTGCAGGCCAGCCAGGCCCAGGTGCAGGCGTTGCAGGCGCAGGCAGGGGCCGCCACCACGCAGTCGGGCTTTTATGTGCTGAAAGCGCCCTACGCTGGTGTCATCAGCGAGGTTCCGGTGGCGCTGGGCGACATGGCGATGCCGGGGCGCCCACTGGTGCGGCTGTATGACCCCTCGGCCTTGCGCGTGACCGCCATGGTTCCGCAAATGGCAGCCGCCGCATTGGCCGGCAGTCAGAATCTGCAAATCGAAATTCCCGGGCTGACGAACGCGCGCACATCCGTGCAGGCCAGCCAGATCCAGCTGCTGCCCACGGTGGATGCTGCAACGCACACGGTGCAACTGCGTGTTGCGTTGTCCCCGGATGTGAAGGATGCCACTCCCGGCATGTTTGCCCGGCTGTGGTTGCCTGCAGCTGTCCTCGCAGCAGGCGAACTGCGGATGCAGATTCCTGCCACTGCTGTGGTGCGCCGTGCAGAAATGACGGGTGTCTATGTGCTGGATGCGCAGGGCCGGCCCCTGTTGCGCCAGGTCCGACTGGGCCGTCGCAGCGGCGAACAGGTTGAGGTGCTGAGTGGCCTGCGTCCGGGTGACAAGGTAGCCACCGATCCGCAGGCAGCCGCCAAGGTGCGCTGAGATGGACGACATGAACAACCCCACACCGCAGGCCCTGGGCATTTCGGGCCGCATTGCGGCCTTGTTCCAGAGCGCACAGATCACGCCGTTGCTGGCGCTGGTGGCGTTTTTGCTGGGCGTGTTTGCCGTGATGGTGACGCCGCGCGAGGAAGAGCCGCAGATCAACGTGACCATGGCCAATGTGCTGATTCCATTCCCGGGCGCCTCGGTGGCCGATGTGGAGCAGATGGTGGCCACCCCGGCTGAGCAGGTGCTCTCGCAGATGGCGGGCACCGAACATGTGATGTCGGTTTCGCGCCCCGGCGTGGCGGTTCTTACGGTGCAGTTCAAGGTGGGCGTTGAACGCACCGAAGCGCTGGTGCGGCTGCATGACACCTTGCGGAGCAACACCGACTGGCTGCCGCGCGATCTGGGGGTGCTGGAGCCCATCATCAAACCCAAGGGCATTGACGATGTTCCCATCGTCACCCTCACACTCTTCAGCAAGAACGCAGACACCGGCGCTTTTGCGCTGGAACGCGTGGCCCACAGCATGGAAGCTGAAATCAAGCGGGTGGCCGGCACGCGCGAAGTGCAAACGGTGGGCGGCCCGGGCCGGGCCGTCATGGTGCTCCTGGACCCGGCGCGCATGGCCAGCACCGGCACCACCGTGCAGGATCTGCGCAGCGCGCTGCAGTCCGCCAACATGGGCATGCCCGTGGGTGAACTCATCAGCGGCAACCAGGCGGTGGCCGTAGAGGCAGGCCCGTTTCTCATGCAGGCCAGCGACGTTGCCGAGCTGATGGTGGGGGTGCGTGGCGGCAAACCGCTCTTCCTGAAAGACGTGGCCGAAGTCAGCGATGGCCCCCTGCCCCCCAGCCGCTATGTGTGGCACGGCAAGGCCGAGGCCAACGGTGGCGGTGAATACCCCGCAGTCACCTTGCTGGTCACCAAGAAGCCGGGCGAAAACGCCATCGACGTGGCCAACGCCGTCATGAATCGGGTGGAGCAGCTGCGCAACACCGTCATTCCGGATGGCGTTGAAGTGGCCGAAACGCGCAACTACGGCGCCACGGCCAACGACAAGGCGCAAAAGCTGATCCAGAAGCTGCTGTTTGCCACGGCATCGGTGGTGGCGCTGGTGTTTATAGCGCTGGGCCGGCGCGAGGCCGCCATTGTGGGCACGGCGGTGGTGCTGACGCTCACCGTGACGCTGTTTGCCTCGTGGGCCTGGGGCTTCACGCTCAACCGGGTGTCACTTTTCGCGCTGATTTTCTCCATCGGCATCCTGGTGGACGATGCCATTGTGGTCGTTGAAAACATTCACCGGCACCAGCAGCTCTTTCCGGGCAAGACGCTCGCGCAGATCATTCCGGGCGCGGTGGACGAAGTGGGCGGCCCCACCATCCTGGCCACGTTCACGGTGATTGCCGCGCTGCTGCCCATGGCGTTTGTGTCGGGCCTGATGGGCCCCTACATGAGCCCGATCCCCATCAACGCCAGCATGGGCATGCTGCTGTCGCTGGCCATCGCCTTCGTGGTCACGCCCTGGCTGGCGCGTTTGTGGATGAAGGCGCACCCTGCACAAGGCGGCAGCGCAGGCCACGCCCCCGCTGCACCCTCAGGCATGGCAGCCCGCATCACCCCCCTTTTCACCCGCATCTTCACGCCCTTGCTCGACGACCAGCGCGGCCCCCGCAACCGCCGGATGCTGGGCCTGGGCGTGGCGGTACTGATTGCGCTGTCGGTGGCCCTGCCCGCCACAGGGCTGGTGCTGCTCAAGATGCTGCCGTTTGACAACAAGTCAGAGTTTCAGGTGGTGGTGGACATGCCTGCCGGCACACCGGTGGAGCAGACCGCTGCGGTGCTGCATGAGCTCGGTGCCTACCTGGCCACCGTGCCCGAGGTCACCGATTACCAGGCTTACGCGGGCACGGCCGCACCCATCAACTTCAACGGATTGGTGCGCCAGTATTACCTGCGCGCAGGGGGCGATGTGGGCGACATCCAGGTGAACCTGGTGGACAAATCACACCGCAAGGACCAGAGCCATGCCATTGCCACACGCGTGCGCCCTGCCCTGCAGCAGATCGGGCAGCACATGGGTGCCAATGTCAAGGTGGTTGAAGTGCCACCAGGGCCGCCGGTGCTGTCGCCCATCGTGGCCGAAATCTATGGCCCCGAAGCCCAAGGTCGGCGCCAGATGGCCAAGGCCGTGCGTGCAGTGTTCAGCCAGACCGCCGGTCTGGTGGACGTGGATGACAGCAGCATTGCCAGCGCGCCGCGCAAGCTTTTGCTGATCGACCGGCGCAAGGCCGCGCTGCTGGGCATACCCCAGCAGGCCATTGTGGGCACGCTGCGTGCTGGCTTGGCCGGCGAAGCCGCCACCTATCTGCACGATGCCAGCAAATACCCCGCCCCCGTGGTGCTGCAGTTGCCCGAAGAAAGCCATGGCGATCTGGCCGCGCTGCTGCAGCTGACCGTGCGCGGCGCGTCGGGCAAGCAGGTGCCCATCAGTGAGCTGGTCACGGTAAGCGACACCGTGCGCGAGCAGCCCATCTATCACAAAGACCTTCTGCCGGTGAATTTTGTGGTGGCCGACATGGCCGGCAAGGTGGACAGCCCGCTGTACGGCATGTTCCAGATGCGCAGCGCCATCGCGCAGATCGAGACTCCCGGCGGCGGCCCGCTGGTGGAATATTTTGTGCGCCAGCCCTCGGATGCACTGCGCGACTACGCCATCAAGTGGGACGGCGAGTGGCAGATCACCTTTGAAACCTTCCGCGACATGGGCGCTGCCTATGCCGTGGGCCTGATCCTCATCTACCTGCTGGTGGTGGCGCAATTTGGCTCGTACCTCACGCCGCTGATCATCATGGCGCCTATCCCGCTGACCATCATTGGTGTGATGCCAGGCCACGCCTTGCTGGGCGCGCAGTACACGGCCACCAGCATGATCGGCATGATCGCGCTGGCCGGCATCATCGTGCGCAATTCCATCCTGCTGGTGGATTTCATCAATTTACAGGTGCGTGAGGGCACGCCACTCAAGGACGCCATCGTGCACTCGGCCATTACCCGCGCCCAGCCCATTGTGCTGACGGGGCTGGCGGCCATGATTGGTGCGTTCTTCATCCTGGACGACCCGATCTTCAATGGCCTGGCCATTTCACTGATCTTTGGCATCTTTGTCTCCACCGTGCTGACGCTGGTGGTCATTCCCACGCTGTATTACGCGGCCTACCGCAAGCAGCACCGGCACCCTGGCAGCGGCCAGTCCGTTTCCGGGCAATCCATTTCACCCGCCGGCAATAGTGGCCCGACAGAGGCTGCGCCGCACTGATCTGCACGGATTTTCAACCAGGCACCCCAGGAGACAAACCATGGCCCATATCGTCGTTATCGGAGCAGGCATTGGCGGCATGCCCGCAGCCTACGAGTTGCGCGGCAAGCTGTCCACGCAACATCGCGTCACCGTGATCAGCGCGGTGGACTACTTCCAGTTCGTGCCCTCGAATCCCTGGATCGCGGTGGGCTGGCGAAAACGCGACGATATCGTGCTGCAAATCGGCCCGCTGCTGCAGCGCAAGGGCATTGATTTCATTGCCAGCGCTGTCCAGACCATCGACGCCACCGGTAACAGCGTCACGCTGGCCAACGGTCAGACCGTGCCTTACGACTATCTGGTGATCACCACCGGCCCGCGCCTGGCCTTCGAGGAAGTGCCTGGCGCAGGCCCCATCGATGGCCACACGCACTCCATCTGCACGGTGGACCACGCCCAAGGCTTCTGGGCAGATTACGAGAAGCTTCTCGAAAACCCCGGTCCCATGGTGATTGGCGCCATGCCCGGCGCCAGCTGCTTTGGCCCGGCGTATGAGTTTGCCTTTATCGTTTCGGCCGACCTGCGCAAGCGCAAGCTGCGCCACAAGGTGCCCCTCACCTATGTCACCAGCGAGCCCTACATCGGCCACCTCGGCCTGGGCGGCGTGGGCGACAGCAAGAGCATGCTCGAGAGCGAATTGCGCGGCCAGGACATCAAGTGGATCACCAACGCCCGCACCACGCGCGTGGAAGACGGCAAGATGATGGTGGACCAGCTCGACGAACAGGGCAACCTGATCAAGCAGCACGAGTTGCCATTCAAGCTCTCTATGATGCTGCCCGCTTTCAAGGGCGTGGACGCAGTGGCCGCCGTGCCCAACCTGTGCAACCCGCGCGGCTTTGTGCTGATCGACGAGCACCAGCGCAGCAAGGCCTACCCCAACATCTTTGCAGCGGGCGTGTGCGTGGCCATTCCGCCCGTGGAGGTGACGCCCGTGCCCACCGGCGCACCCAAGACCGGCTACATGATCGAAACCATGGTGTCGGCCATCGTGCACAACATCGCGGACGACCTGGAAGGCCACCCCGCCACCGCCACCGCCACCTGGAACGCCATCTGCCTGGCCGACATGGGCGACACCGGCGCAGCCTTTGTTGCGCTGCCGCAGATTCCGCCGCGCAACGTCAACTGGTTCAAGAAGGGCAAATGGGTGCACCTGGGCAAGATCGCATTCGAGAAATATTTCCTCGGCAAGATCAAGTCCGGCAATACCGACCCGATCTACGAGAAATATGTGCTCAAGATCCTGGGCATCGCGCGCCTGCAAGAGCCCTCCGGCCCCAAGTAAACCTGCAACCCTTTTGTTTTTTCCATCCTTCAACTTCGGAGCTTCATCATGACCTCTTGGCAACTCGTTCGCATCATCGGCGGCTTCTTCATCCTGCTGTCGCTGGCCCTGGGCGTAGCGGGCAGCCCCATCTATCACAACGCCAACTGGCTGTGGTTTACCGCCTTTGTGGGCGTCAATCTGCTGCAAAGCGGCTTCACCCGGTGGTGCTTGATGGAAACCATCATGCGCAAGCTGGGCGCGGCGGCAGGCAATTGAGCGGAGGTCACACCATGCGCATGAAGCCGCTGTGGGCCGCTTTGCTGGCGCTGGGCCTCACGGGCGCCCACGCGGCCGACCTGCTGCAGGCCTGGCAGGCTGCACGCCAGCATGACCCCGACATGGCCGTGGCGCAGTCTGCGCTGCAGGCGGGCCAGGCGCGGCGGGATCAGGCCAGCGCGCTGTGGCGCCCCACGGTGGCTGCCACGGCGGCGGGGGGTGCCATGGGCTCCAGAACCTCGACCGCCGGGGCGTCGTTCTCTGCGCCCGCAATGGGCACCTCGTCAGATGTGGCGTTCAACACGTCGGTGGACAACGGCCCGGGGGCGCGCTGGAGCATTGGTGCCCGCATGCCCATCTACAGCCCCGAGCGCACGGCGCAGGGCCGCAAGCTCACGCTGTCTGCCGATCTGGCCGATGTGCAGTGGCAGGCTGCCGAACAGGCCCTCATGCTGCAAACCGCCGAGCGCTACTTTGCCGTGGCGCTGGCGCAGGACGCACTGCGCCTGCTGCAGCGCCAGCAAACGGCCGTGAACAAGGCACTGGTGGAGGCGCAAGACCGCTTTGAACTGGGAGATGCTCCCGTTACCGACACCCACGAAGCCGCTGCGCGCGCCCGCGCCATCGATGCGCAGGTGCTTGCAGCCGAGGTGGATTTACAGATCGCCCAGCGCGCCCTGGCGGACACCACCGGCTGGTCGGTCGACGCGCTGCAGGTGGCGCCGGCGCCTGCTTTGCTGGCCTCCCCCGCCCTGCCGGCCCTGCCCCAGTGGCTGGACCAGGCGGCAGCAGCCAACCCTGGCCTGCGCCAGCAAACCCTGGCCGTCGAGGTGGCGCGCCAGGATGTCGCCCAATATGCCCGCGGCGCAGGCACCACCGTGGACCTGGTCGCACAGGCAAGCCGCGAGCACCTGAGCGGCTCGGGCCGCTACGGCCACGGCAGCAACACCGCCCAGCAACACATGGTGGGCGTGCAGGTCACCGTGCCGCTTTACACCGGCGGCCAACGCAGCGCACGCCAGCAAGAGCTGCTGCACCTGCAGACCAAGGCCGAAGCCGAACTCGACCGCGCACGCCAACAGGTGGCGCAGCAAACCCGCGCCGCGTGGCTGCGCCTGCAGTCAGGCGCAGCGCGCACCGAGGCACAGAACGCAGCCCTGCGCGCCAGCCAGGCCCGCCTGGATGCCACCCAGCTCGGCCGCCAGGTAGGAGACCGCACCACGCTGGACCTGCTCAACGCGCAAAACGATGCGGCCGGTGCCGAGCTGGCCATGGCGCAGCTGCGCACATCCCTCACGCTGGAGCGCCTGCGCCTGCTGGCCTTGACGGGGCAACTGGACGAACGTGCATTGCACGCCGCCACCGAGGATGCGCCGGCCCCGAAGTAACCCCATTCATCTTCCCAGAGACACCATGGAAACCACCACACTCCCGCCGCCCGCCGCGCCCCTGGTCGTTGATGTGCGCTCGCCCGGCGAGTTTGAAGCCGGCCATGTGGACGGCGCCATCAACCTGCCGCTAGACCGCCTGGGCGCCGATTGCGCGCAAGTCTTGCCGAACAAAGCCACGCCCCTTGTGCTGTGCTGCCTGTCGGGTGCACGCTCCGGCATGGCGGCGCAGTGGCTGCGGCAGCAGGGCTACCAGCAGGTGGCCAACGGCGGCTCGGTGGGCAGCGTGGCGCTGCAGCTGCAGCGTCCCATACGCCGCGGCTGAGGTAGCGCAACCCTGCCCGCTTTATCTTTTGTATATTTCTACACACCACAAGGAACCGCCATGAAAACCGCCCACGACCTGGTCACCGCCGCAAAAACCCGGGCCCAGGAAATCCCCGTGGACCAGGCCGAGCAGGCCATCCGTGAAGCCGACGTGCTGATCGACGTGCGCGAGGCCGACGAATACCACGCAGGACACCTGCCCGGCGCCATCCACGCCTCGCGCGGCCTGCTGGAGTTCAAGCTCAGCAGCACCCCCGCGCTCGAGTCACGCGACCTCAAGGTGGTTGTGTATTGCAAGACCAGTGGCCGTGCAGCGCTGGCCGTATGTGCCATGCAGGACATGGGATATCTGCAGGTGCAATCGATTGCCGGCGGGTTTGATGCCTGGGTGGCCGCCGGCAAGCCTGTGGTCAAACCGGTGACGCCCTCGTTCGAGTAACCGGGTGAAGCGGCTTACCGGCCGCATCGCCTTTTCGCAAAGCGGCCCGCTCAAGGGGCTACAGCAACCCAAAGCAAAGGAAAAATCATGAAAATCAACGTTGGAACCATTGATCGTGTCTTGCGCATCGTGGCCGGACTGGTACTGATTGCACTGGCTGCCACCGGCACCGTGGGCTGGTGGGGCTGGCTGGGCGTGGTGCCTTTGGCCACCGGCCTGTTCCGCTTTTGCCCCGCCTACACGCTGCTGGGCATCAACACCTGCCCCCTGAAGCGATAACTGACGCAGCCCTGGCCGCGCGAGAGCGGCGGATGGGGCCGCGCCAGCCAGCGGCCCCGAAAGTGATTTTTTCGACCCGCCTGTTTTGACTCCCTATTTCATGGAATTTCAGTCATGAGTACCTTTGACCATGCAGGTCTGATACACAACATCAATGAAAGCCTGGCCACCTTCCGCAAGGCCCAGCCTGACGCCATGCGCGGGTTTGCCCAACTCGCCCAGGCCTCCATGGCCGAGGGCGCGATCAGCGCCAAGCACAAAGAGCTGATTGCCCTGGCCATTGGCGTAAGCCAGCACTGCTCAGGGTGCATCGGCTTTCACGTCAAGGCACTGCTGAAGCTGGGCGCCACACGCGCCGAACTCGAAGAGATGCTGGCCGTGAGCGTTTACATGGGCGGCGGGCCATCGTTGATGTACGCCGCCGAAGCCCTCAAGGCCTGGGACACCATGGCCGAAGCCCACACCGCCTGAGCTCAAGCCCAAACTGCCTATTCAAAGGGCAAAGGCACGTTTTTGCGGATTTATACAAGGCGGATTCCAGAACGAAGTGCACCAAGCAATAGGTTGGGCCAAGAGTGCATAGGATGCTCTCTTGTTGACCGGCCAGTCGCAAAGGAAAGCACT
>QLTU01000027.1 GCA_003268905.1 Acidovorax defluvii | reverse complement strand
GAAAGTCAATGAAATCAACGATCTACCAACACCACCTCCGCGCCAGTGCTAGCTTTTCGTACCGTCACTTATTGCACTGAAAACGAGGAGACCCCAACAAGCAAGGACGTCACCTGGCATGTGGCGATGCGCCCAGGCAAGCGCAAAGAGCTGGACAAGGAAAACAACCCCATTGAGGCGCTGATAGAGCAGGTAGAGAAGATCAAGGCCAGCATCCGGGCGAAGGTGGAGCACCCCTTCAGGGTGATCAAACGACAGTTTGGCTATACCAAGGTGCGCTACCGAGGGCTCAAGAAGAACACGCTGCAGCTCAAGACGCTGTTTGCGCTATCGAACCTGTGGATGGTGCGCCATCAATTGCTGGCAGCGCAGCACCTGTATCAGCATGACGCGCAGCAGTTTCTCGGGGGCTATGCTGGTTCACCCGCATGAGGTGCACCCATTGATGAGAGCTTTTTGGACTTCAGCGGCATCCGAGAGGCGGCAACCATGATGCCTAGCGCAAGTGAACGAAGCGCAACAGGCTATTGTTTATTTATTCTGGACAGCAGTTCTCAGAGCAACGCCAGCTTCACCGTCAGTTTGGTACCTGCAGAACTTGACACCACCTCGAGCGCGCCGCCGATGCGCTCTGCACGTGTCACCATGCTACGCATGCCGACGCTTAACCCTGCGTGCTGCACGGCCTGCACGTCAAAACCTACGCCGTCGTCTTCAACGCACAGGAGCAGCGTATTAGGCTGCGGCTGCGTGCATTCCACACGCACCTGCCGCGCCCGGCTGTGTTTGATGCTGTTTGACAGCGCCTCCTCCACCAGCCGCGTCAGGCCCAGGCACTGCAGCGCGCTGGGCCGGCCCTGCCACTGCGGGGGCATATCCCACTGCAACGTAACGCCCATTTCATCGAAGATGCGCGTAAAACGGTGACGCGGCGGCGCAGCCCACTGCACCGGTGTATCGGGCACCTGCGCACCGGCACTGGAGCCATGGTCGATTACCTGGCGCAAATCGTCGCGCAGCACCTTCAAGAGCGACAGCACGCGCTGGTTGGCCAGTGGCTGCGGTGCCAGCTCCACCAGCGCCATGCTGCGCATCAGGCTACCGCCCAGGCCGTCGTGCAGATCGTGTGCGATCTGCATGCGCTCTTGCAGCTTGGTGTGCTCCAGCGCTTGGGCGTGCTCGCGCTCCAGGGCCTGGGCCAGATCGGCGCGGGCGCGGGCCACCCCCTGCTCCAGCTCGCGGTTGAAGCGCTCCACGCTGCCCATCTGCTGGGCCAGTTGACCGCCCAGCAGCAGCATCATGAGCGTCACGATCAGTGGCCCGCTCAGGGCCGCCCAACTGCGTGCTACCTCCCACGTGCCCACCACGATCAACAGATCGTGCAAAGCCACCACCACAAACACCAGCCAGCACAGCGCCAACAGAATGTGCCCCCACTGGCGCCCTGCGGCGCGGGGGCGCCAAGCGTGCCATTGGAACTGAATGCAGTTGGCCAAGAAAACCGCCACCGCACTCAGCCATACCGCCATGAAAACCTGCCGCGCCATCGCCTGCGGCGCCAGCAGCGCTGCAGCAGCGCCCACAGCTGCCAGCACCCACAGCGCCCGCTCCACACGCGCAAAGCGCTGTGCACCAAAGCGGAAGGTGAACAGGCATGCGCACAGCACATACCACACCAGTGCCACCATGCTGACACGCGACTTGGTCAGCGTGTCGGGCCAGGGCCAGGGCGTGTCGGCCAAAAATGTGGTCAGGTACACCAACCAGCCCAGCGACATCAGGCCAAACCAGCCATAGGCATGTTCTTGCCGCCGCAGGCACCACACCAGCAAAAACATCGCCCCCGCCATGGCCGACATCACGGCATTGATGAAATAAACCGTCTGCTGCTGCCAGTGGCTGCGCTCGTGTTGCAGCGCTACCTCTGGGGCAGACCCCAGCTGCAGCGTCCCCAACCCAGGCGACAGCACCGACAACCCCACCACGCGCACCCACACCGTGTTCACACCGGCGTTGAGGGCTGATTCGGGCAGCAGCCACCAGCGCGGCTTGTTCCAGCTGCGCGACAGCGGCTCCACCAGCGAGGCATCACGCCACAGCAGATCGCGGTGGATGAACACCTCGCCTGCCATGCTCATGCCGCTCAACCCCAGGGCCACTGGCGCAGCCTCTGTTGCGCCGCCTGCGCAGCGGCGCTCCCAATCGATGCGATACCACACCGCGCCATCGTGGTTCGGCCAGCGGCGTGTCCACACATCGGGCAGCTGCACCGGCTCCCAGCCCTGCGCAGGCCGGTCGGCCATGCCGCCCCGGGGCGCTGCATCGACACCGTCCAGGGCCCGCACGGCCATGACCGAGAGCACGCGCGGCGCACATGCCGAACCGCCCGGCGGGGCATCCGCTTGCGCCCAGACCGGCCCGCCCACCGCCAGCACCAGCGTTACCACCCACCTCGCCCATACCGCCAGCACGCCCTCGGGCCTGTCGCGCAGCCACCCCAGGCACCCCATCACGCCAGCAACCCCCGGGCCCGCGCCTCATGCACGGCGCGGGTGCGTGAGGGCACGGCCAGCTTGCGGTAAATGCGTTTGATGTGGCACTCCACCGTGTGGCGCGACAAAAACAACTGCTCGGCAATCTCGCGGTTGCTCATCCCATCGGCCACCAGCCGCAAAATCTGCGACTCGCGTGCGCTCAGCGCCTCTTCCAGGGGGGTGATGTCAGCGGCGGCCACTGACGACACCGGCGCAGGCGCAGGCTGGGGCAGCAGCTGCAAAATGCGCCGCGCAATGAACGGATCAATCGGCGCGCCCCCGCGCAGCACGCTGCGGATCGACAGCATCACCTCCAGATCGTCGCGCTCCTTGAGCACATAGCCCGTCGCGCCCGCACGCAGCGCCCCCAGGATGGCGTCCTCGGAACTCCAGGCCGACACCACCAGAATGCCCAGCCCCGGGTCTTCCAGGCGCATCTGCTCGATCAGCGCCATGCCGTTGCCATCGGGCAGCGCCAAGTCCACCAGCGCCAGGGCCATCGGTTGCGCCGCAAGGCACACCCGCGCCTCGGCCAGCGAGTAGGCAAACACCAGCGCATCGGGCGCATAGCCCAGTCCCAGAAGCACGCCGCGCAGGCGCTGCTGCAGCAAGGGTTCGTCCTCCACCACCAGCACCGGGGAAGGCAGCGTCGAGTCGGCAGAGGAAAGCGAAGTGGCTCGCATGGATGGGCACGCAATGCGCAAAAAGATTAAGTGTGCGATCGTAGGCGACCGGCCATCCCCCGCCTATCCCTGAAAGCAAGGATTGCACTACTTTGGCTCAAATTGCCAGTTACTGCGATATCGCAAATGGCCCCCCGTACATGCAGTTAATTGCTGGAACCAACTATTTCTGTTTTTTTACTTCCATTTTTGACGACTTAGACTTCAAAGTGTTAAGTAGTCAGAAAGCAACATTCAGCGCATCATCTTAAAGAAAGCCGTGGTGACGGCCACCTGAGACTCGTCCAGCGAGGTCGGTGTGGTGCTGTTAAGAGCCATCCGGTCATCAATGGGCCAGATCTGTCCCGGGTTGTTGGCCACCACGTTGGCCGCCATGCTGCTCTCGCGCAGGCTGCCAAAACGGGCATCGCTGCGCCCATCGATCTGCTGGTCCAGTGCTCCGGCCAGGGAGAACGTGACGCCCTTGATCACCATGACGTTGCGCGGTCGCGTCACATAGTTACCGACAGTGGCGGCAGGCTCCGCCCAATCCACGCTCCGAAAGCACACTTGCACTTCCTGAGGATTTCCGTTGCTGTCGAGGTACACATAACGGTCCTGCTGCCCCTCGGTGCGTCCGGTGGGCACCCGGATGCCGGCGGCAAGAAAGGCGTTGATCATGGTGGCGCTGCAGAGTTCGGTGCCCGCAGGGGTAACCTCGCCATTGACGCGTCCTGTGGGATTCGTCGGATTGTCGCCGGGAGGGCGGCCGACGCCGTTGAAATACGCCTCGTACGCCAGTTGCCAGCCCTGGATGAAGTCCGTGGATAGGCGCTGGTTTGCAGCAGAGCGCTGCAGATCGCGCCCTACGGCCACGGCTCCCAGCACCAGGCCGATCACGATCAGGACAATGCTCAGCTCTACCAACGAGAAACCATGCTGGCGGTGCGTCGCACGGCGGCTGGGCAGGGAATGAATGGGGATCATGGTGCGTAATTCGGTGAGCAAAAAAGTTCAGTGGCCAATGGCATCCGCCGTCAAGGCATTCACGTTGACAGATCGAGACAAATTGGTTATCGCGGTGGTGCGGTCGGCAAAATCGCGGTGCACGTCCTGGGCTTCTGCCAAAGACAACCCGGCATCCACCAATGCATAAGCTGCGGCAATGTCACTGGCTACGGCCAGACCAATTCCCACTTTGGCCAGTGCAATCTGGAAGGCCCGCGCACCCACGGAGGCTGTCGTATCCGCCGTAGCTGAGAGCAACTCCTTGGCAGCATCAAGCGAGCCGGCAACAGCAGAGGCTACGCCTGCAGTGGCAGCAGCCACATCGGCCCTGGCCAGCACCACAGCAATGTAGAGTTGGTCCCGGTAGTCATACATGGCTCGCTCCAACAACAATGCGCCAGTTGCCACGTTGAAGTGCGCATGGGACACCGCAGACAGCGCGGCCCCGCAGTGCAGTTCGGCAAACAGTTCCGTGTGGCTGGCGGCCATCACGACGTCGTCGTAGGTGTCGGTAACGGCCCGACTGGGCGCCTCGAAGGTGGGATCGGCATTGGTTGCCAATGCATTGGCGCCGTCAAAAAATTGGCCGTTCCCGTCAGCATCCAGCATGCCCGGCGCAGCAATAACAAACGCTGCCGTGCGACGGTTGACCCCAACCTTGGTGGCCAGACGCCCAGCAGGCGCCACCAGTGCATCGCTGGCGGTGTTTAGCGCCAGGCATACATCGAGAAGGTTGACCGCGTTCTCCACTCCCAGTGGGCAGGGAGGCACATTGGATGCATCGCAGGCCGCATTGAGTGGAGCCGCGTCGTCCCCAGATTGCGTCGCGCCGAGCAATCCGGCGGTTACCGTGGGGATGGGCGGGGCCTTGGGGTTGGGGGCATCGGCGTTTTCCGGGATCGGGTTGGGGGTGCGTACGCGCAGCGGGTTCATGCGATCGCGGGCCAAAGCGAGGTCCTGGTCCAGCGGCGCTATAGCAACCCCAGCTGCCGACGGCGCACGGTACACCCCATAGCTCAAGCCCCCTGCCTCCGGCCTGGGCAGACCCAATGACCGCCAGGGCAAAAAGCCCACCTGGCGCGTCGCAGCGCAGTCTTCCACGCCCAGAGCATCTGCCGCGGGGCAAGGCAGGCGATAGTTGGCATGCAGAAAGCCCACCAAAGCGTCGCGTGACTGCGTCTGCACATCCATCTGGACCGTCGTCACACGATGCCGCTCGGACAGTTGCCAGAAAATCACGGCCCCCGGCAGTATCAAGCCCAGAGCCAACAGCACCAGGGACAATTCAATCAGGGTGAACCCCTGCATGCGGTATCTCATGGATTGAGCCCCTTCTGATCCATCAGTACCGCAGCATTCAATGATTGCGTGAAGGTTTCATACAGTTGAATGACATAGGCGCGCACAGCGGCCTCCTTGTCCTTGGATGCCTGCAATACTTCCTTGGCTTCGTCCAAGTCCGTTGCTGCCAAGCCAACCTCGACCCCAGCAGCTACAGCATTAGCCACGGACAGTACGATGCCGAAGATCGTTATGCCTTCGGTATTGGCAGCAGAGGCAACTGCTAATGCTGCACTTCCCGTTGCCAGCGCCAGATTCACAGCAGCCAAGGCTACACCTGTCTGGGCACTTGCCAACGCAGACTCCGCCTGATCAATATCGAACAGCCTCAGGGACCAATACTCCTGCACCACGCGCGCATCGTCATAAGCGGTGTATGCACCCTGGCCCGCTACCTGCATGTTACCCAGACGAGCCGCACAGCCGATGCGTGCCGACAGATCGGCCGGTCCTATTGCCACGGCAATGTCATCAAAATCGAAGGCCTGGGGTCGACCCGGGAAATCGAAACGCCATCCGCCAACGCCACCCAAGACGTTGCTGCCTTCAAAGACGTTGTTCACGCCCGGATGCACCAACACAAATGCCACCGGGATACTGGCAGTCAGATTGCCTGCCTCGAGCACCCCTGCAGCCGTGAGATTGCCAGCAAATCGGCGCAGTACGCGGCACCAGTCCAGACCGTTGACCTGCGTGCGCCGATGGCTGGCAGCCGTGATGGCCGCCTTGACATCGGCTGCAGCCGCGTTCACCGCAGAATCGGTGTCCAGCGCGACCACAGGAATATCAGGACTAAAGTTGATGTTCAAATCTGGGCTGACCAATGTGGGTGGCAGAACGGCGAGGTCTAGGCCCACTCCTCCTCTGTTAACGCCATAGTGCAGTGCGCCAAAACTACTGTTCAGGCCCAAAATGCGCCACGGCAAATAAACGGCAGAGGTGGTGTTGGCGCAATCCTCATTGCCGTTTGCGTCTGCAGCAGCGCAAGGCAGCCTATGACGAGTTAGCACAAAGCCTTCCACGGCAGCCTGCGCCTCTGCCAGTTGACTCAAAATAGCGGGCCTCTGCAAGGGCTCACGCGTTGAAACCACCCAGCGCCACACGATGATGCCGATGATGCCAACTATGGCCATCACCACCCCCAACTCCACTAGGGAAAAACCCGTCTGACGGCGAGGCAAGGAGCGCTTTTTCACCGGGTGCCCCCCTTTCGATCCACTTCAACCAAAATGCTTTCAGCCTGGTCAGGAGTCATAGGAATCACTGCAGAGCCCGTAACGTTGCAGGGCGCGGGGTTGTTGATCAACTGCTGGACCTGGTCACGCTGATCAAGGGCTTTGGTTTCTCGTTTCTGGGCCGCAACGAGTTTTTCATTCAATGCGTCGAGCTCTTTCTGCAGCTTGACTGGTTTGAGGTATTTCGCATCAATCGACGGACTGGTACTGGCTGAATATCCAAAGAGATCCACAAACGCGCTGCTAAATGCCGAAGACACATCGATATCCCCCAAAACGCACGCAGTGGTGCAACCGTAGCCAACCACATTGCCACTGCTGTCATAGATGGTGTATCGCGCAGCACCATTGACAAGGTTTGCATAAGCGGACTGGTAGTTGTTTCGCGCAGTGTTGAAAGTCGACGCTGCTGAATTGCGGGTTGACGTCGCGGTATTTAACACGGCCTGTGCGGTGGCTAGCGACGCGACTGAGTCGTCTCGGGCACTTGTGAGTAGAGCAGGATCCTGTGCCAATCTCAGCTCCGCTGCCTTTCCGGAGCGCGTGTCTTGCAGTGCAGCCTTGTTGGGAGGATTGGTCGCAATTTGTGCATCCAGAGCTGCGATCTCGTTGGTAAGGCGCACAATGGTTCCGGCTGTATCGGCCAACATGCTGTCGTATTTGGCGACCTCGGCGGCCCATAGGTTTCGCTCATTCGTCGCCTGGGTCAAGCGTGAGTTGGCCAAATCCAAACTGTATGACGCATTACCCCAGTTGCCCGTCGCGGTGAACATCGTGGTCATCTGCGTATCGATACTCGACGAACTTCCTGGCCCACGTACCACACTTCTCAACAACGCTACGGCCGTGTTCCTGGCGGCAATTGCGTTGTTGCGTTCGATCGTCTTGTTGGTGATCTCCGTCTGCACAGCGATGCGCGCGTTAATAGCGTTCGTGACCTCAGTCTGCGCATCGGCCAATGCCTGATTGATAAGCGTCTGATCTCTCGCAGGGCACACCTGCTCTGGAGTAGCCGCATCATCCGCGAGTGTCAATGCTGATCCAGCAATGCCAGCCGCAGTAGCATTCAGAGCAACTACTGCAACATTCGCGTAAATTACCCCGCCCGCCAGACCTGCGGCCACCGTATGTTGCGGAGCCGCTGCACACAAGTTGACAGCCAATCCAAGCGATAAGGCGCAACCAACCCACTCCGCTGCCGCATTGCCGGCGTCGGAAATGCCCTCTGCCACCGCCAGCGCAATCTCCAGCCCTGTCATGACGGCCGCAAGGGTAGTAAACGCCACGGCCCGTCGCGCAGACTCGATGTTGTCATCCCGCATATCTGCAACCTGCGCGACTACGTCGTTCCCCAATGCCACGGTATTGATGGAATTGATCAGAGGCCGGCATTGCAGGTCTGACTGGAGACTGGCAAACGAGCGCTCAAAAACGATATCGTTGTAATTGGTTAATTGGGGTCTGCGGGCCGGATCTTCCATCCGGCTGGTGTTTGTTCCGGCATTGGAATTAGCCCCATCAAACAGATCGCCATCGCCGTCCGCATCATTGCTGCCGGGGTGGGCCAGCGCGTACGCCACTGCGCGTACTGGCACCGCATTGACCTGAGCAAGGGTCGCGCTCAGCGGCGTGGTACGTGCCGTCTCCAAGCGCTGACAAAAATCGGTCAGAGTCAGAATGTCGTTGGGGTATCCGCCAGCGCGCATGGCAAAGAAAGTCTGACCGTCTTCGTCATACTGCAGCGGCCTCCATGCATCGGTCCGAACGGTCAAGTTATTGGCATCCGCACCTCGCTGCACCAGGTAGCGCAGCTGCCCCACATCCACCCCGGGATCTGCACCCGCCAGGCGCAAACTGGCCGATGGCAACCAGCCCTTTTGGTCCGCCACGACAGTGCAATCCTCGAATCCATCCCGATTGGTGTCCGCGCATGGAAGGCGGTGCATCACTGTGGCAAAGGTGATGATGGCCCGATCTGCCTGCGCCAATGCCTGACGCTCCTGACGCGAGGAATCGACGAGAGTGCGCTCACGCCATTGCAGGTAGCCCATGGCCGCCAAGCCGGCCATCACGGCGATCAGAAGAAGTACCTGCAGCAAGCCAAAGCCACGCGAGCGGCTAGGCGCTCGGCAGGATCGGGGGGCTATCAAATTAGTCATCAGCATGTAAATGGAAGGCAGATACCACTAGGGAAGACTCTTGCGCAACCAGCCGGCCAGCTGGACAGGCGACTCCGCCTCGACCACGTCGTCAGACACCATCAGCAGCGGTGCGAAGGGACTGGCAGCGCATAGGCTATTTACGGTGTGTGGCGCATCCAGGCGATTGCCATTACCGTCCTTGTCCTGAAGTGGAATGACCACCCAATAGGCGGCAGCCATGACCTGGTTGGCAGCGCAGTCGATCGCTCCCGTCGCTCCGGCATCGCCCGTCAGATAGGTTCTCGTCGCCGCAAACGGCAGTGTGGCTGCGTTGTTGAGCGCGGCGATGAGGTCGGTGACATCGAGAAAGGTGGCAGATCCGGCAGCATCGACAGTGCGCTCCTTGGCCACGGCGAGGTCGGCATCCTGCGCGGCGGTGGCATTCGCTGCACGAAATACCGAGTACCGAGCGCGCAGTCTGTCCGCCGGAAGCTCAAGCCCCACACTCACGTAAGGGAACCATCCCACTTGGTTGCCATTGGTGCAAACCCCGCCCGTCAGAGTCTCGTAGCCGTCGGCATTGGCGCCGGGACACGGAAGACGACCATGTCGCAGCGCAAAGGCGCGAACGACCGAACGCAGTTGCTGGGCTTCTGCGCGACCGCGTTCGATCTCCTGTTGTGCCAACACCGTTTCATAACCGCTAAATGCCGCCCAGGACATCAGGCCGGCAACGACCAACGCGATTGCGACCTCCACCAGCGAGAAACCGGCCTGCGCAGTGCGAGACACATGAACACTTCTGCGAAAACTCGCGCAGATCATGGCGACTTCACCCCCGATGGGGAAGTCGGCGCATACGTCTGTAGATTGCGCGCCTCCGTACTGGCACGCTCTCCCAGAGTTCGCATCTCGGCAAGGATCTCCTGCTGGCGTGCCGAATCCTGTGGCGCAGTGCTCTTGGACAGAGACTGCAGTTCGTTGTTGAGCGTCTGGATTCGGACACTGGTGTCCAGCATGTTGCGCAAGGTTTGGTAATAGCGAGGATCGATACCTGGCGGAGAAAGCGCTTCCAGTTCGTTCACGATTGCCAGCATTTTTTCGGGCGGCGCCTGCGTTCCCTGGGCTCGCAGGGCGTTGAATTCGGCCCGTAACTCGGCCAGGCGCCTTCGGCGTTCCTGTGACTCCTTCGTAGAACGCTGTGCCGAAGCCGCGTGGCCAATGGATGGCTGGGCTGACACTCCCCCCTCTTGCAGCAAAGTGGCCTTGTTTCGCGCGGTCGTCTTCAAATCAGGACCGGCGGTCGACGGCTGAGGGTTACCTGCCATCCAGAAGCCACCCGCCACTAAGGCCAGCACCAGGAACCCCAGGCCAGCGCCAATCAATACAGGCTTACGCATTCAGTGCCCTGCCTTGGAAAGCTGGAAGGCTTCGATAGAAGTTGAAACATCAGGGAATCCGGGCGCCCGAAGCCGCCCGCTTTGAAACAATGACGGATGAGCTAGCCGCATCACAGCCCACCTCCCATACTTTGCGTGACTGACTGCCGTACCAGGTCGTAAACGGGCAACAGCAAAGCAACAATCAGGAACAGAAACAGTCCGCCAGCCACCAGAATGATCACGGGCTTGAGGATTTCTGCAAGTGACTTGACCAGCACTTCCAGGCGCTTGCGATAGTCCCCCGCCAAATGCGAAAGTTGCTCATCGAGGCTGCCAGACTCTTCCCCCACTGAGATCATGCGCACCGCCATGGCAGGGAAACCTCCCACACGTCGCATGGAAGAAGACACAGAATCCCCTCGCGAGACCGACTCGGCCACCTGGATTAGCCGGCTGCGGTAGTAGCGGTTCTTGGTGGCACGACCGAGGATGCGCAAGCTCGACACCAGATCGACACCCGCCCGCACCAGGATGGAGAGATGTTCGGAGATGTGCGCCATGCCCGATGACACCAGCAGCGTGCGAGCAATGGGCAAGCGGTGCAGCAGGCTGTAGGTAGCCAGCTGAAACCGCTCTGACCGCTTGAAGGAGATCACGCCCAGCGCAACGACCGCAGTGGTCACCAATAGCACCCATGGAAGATGGACAGAAAGCAGATCGGCAAACGCGACCAGCCCCTCGGTGATAGGCGGCAGCTTGGCCTGCAGCTGCTTGAACAGCCGCGCCATGTTTGGAACGACGTAATAGATCCAGAAGATAGCAACGCCGATGATGCTGGCAAAGACAAAGGCCGGGTAGATCAGAGCGGTTTTGATGTCGCGCCGGATGTTGATCATGCGCTCGACATGCTCGGCCGCCTCGCCCAGCATCCGGTCGAGCGTGCTCGTCTGGTCGCCGATAGCAACGAGATTGCGCACCGTCTCAGGAAAAACATTGGAGTGGCGGTTGAACGCCTCTGTCATGCCAACCCCGGCGTTCAGGTCGTCCCGCATGTTGCGCGCAACTGCTGCCATGGCCTTATTGCCGACGCCATTGCTTTCATCCACCAGCGTCATCAGTGCGTCAAGTGCTGGCACTCCCGCGCGCATCATCAGGCCCATGTCGCGCAGGAAGCCGGCAAGGTCATCACCGCGCACCTGATTGCGAAACAGGTGCAACAGCATGTCGGTGACAACCGCCAGCCACTGCGGGAAGCGCCAGAGCCCGACCACGGTGCCGTCTGTTTCAGCCTCCAAGCGCATCCGTGCCGAAAGATCGCGCTGGACTGCCAGGCGCAGCAGGCCCGACCGCACTGCGCCATGCGGGAGCAGCACCCGGTAGTAGTAAGTGTTGAGATGGGCCATGTAAAGGTTCCGTCGATGAGGCTCAGTCCTCGCCCACCGTGCGCAGGATCTCTTCCATGGTGGTTTCACCCGCCAGAACGCGATGACGAGCCAGCGTCAGGATGGGGCGCATACCAGCTGTCTGCGCACGCTGGCGCATTTCGGCGCGGCTCGCGTCCGAAGCAATCGCGTCGGCCAGATCGCGGTTGACGGCCAGCAATTCATAGACGGGAAGCCGCCCTAGATAACCGGTGTCGCGGCAGTGGTGGCAGCCCCTCCCATAAAAAACCCGTAGCGTCTCATCTGCGCTGGCAGGATCCAGCCACCGGCGCTCATCGTCACTGGCAACACGCGGCGTGGCACAGTGCGGACAAATGCGCCGGACGAGACGCTGGTTAATCACGGCGACCAGGTTTTCTGCAATCGTTTCTGCGTCAACACCAAGGAGCTTGAGACGTGGCATGACACCAAAAATACTGCCAACGTGCAGCGTTGATAGCACCAGGTGGCCGGTGGATGACGCATCCAGCGCCGCGCGCGCTGTTTCAGAGTCGCGGATTTCGCCGACCAGAATGATGTCCGGGTCGTGCCGCAGGAAATGCCGCATGGCATTGGCAAACTCATAGCCAGCCCGGCGATTGACCTCGGTCTGACAGGCCACTGGCACACGGTACTCAACAGGATCTTCCACGGTGAGCACGTTGCGCTCAACGAGCGGCTGCATGCGAAGAGCCGCATGCAGCGTGGTGCTCTTTCCCGACCCCGTGGGACCGGTGATCAGAATTAGCCCGTGCGGTCGTGAGAAGGCCTTGGCCATCACCGCGACATCCTCTTCCAGGAAGCCCAGATCGGCCAGTTTGTCCAGGTTGCTACGCTCCGGCAACAGGCGCATCACCATGCGTTCGCCAAATTCGGAGATCAGCGTAGACACCCGGATGGTGAAGTTTTTTTCCATCACCTGGGCCGTAAAACTGCCATCTTGCGGAAGGCGCTGTTCACTGGCATCCATTTCCGCCTGAAGCTTGACATACACCACCAGTCGATCGAGCGCGGGTGACAGCGCAAAAACGGGGCGCAGTACACCGTCCACGCGCAACAGCACCGAGCGGCTGCGCGCCGTGGGCGCCAGATGGATATCGGTCGCCCGTTCGTGCACCGCCAGATGCAGCATGTGCTCCAGAAGTCGGGCCGGACTGTAGGCGCGATCCACGTCGGCCTCCAGCTTGCGCACCTCGCTCTCGATCAGACGGGCGGGAGGGTTCTCTGCAAAATAAAAGTGTTGCTGAATAGCCTGTGCAACGCTGTCAAATTCGCCTTGATAGAAGCGGCACTCTTTCCCTAATTTCCGCTGCACCAGCTCCGTGACCGCGTCTGGCTGGGAGTCGCCCAGCACAATCTCAATGAGTCCGTCACTGTTTTCCCGCACTGGCAGGAATCCATAGGTAAGGCAAAGAGATCGATTGAAAATCCCTGCCACTGCCGTGTCGATTTCCGGCATTTCGTCGGCATCGACAAAGCGCAGACCGCGTTGCACAGCCAACTGACGTGCCACGTCCTTCGCGCTTGAAAAGCCCAGCTCGACCAGGAGGTTTCCCAGGGGCAGCTTCTCGATTTTTTGTTTTTGCAGCACATAGTCGATGGCCACCGACGAAACCAGTCCGGCATTGACCAATGCGGCGCCAAGGGTGGGATTTTTGTTGCTCAATGCCGTCAGCCGTTCTGCGGCTGGACCACGGGAAGGCTGCAAAAGTCCCGAGCCGTCCAGCAAAAACTCAGCGGTGGGGTGCATCTTGATGCTCCAGAAGTAGGAAGGTCATTTCGTCAGGTTGTCCCGTGGGGGCCAAGCCGTTTAGCCGCTGAAAGCGAGCGATCGCCTCCCCCGTCTTCGAACCAAAAAGGCCGTCTGGCCCTCGTGCATCAAGCAAGCCCATGCGTCGGAGTTCTCCTTGCACTTTGCGCGTCGCTTGTTGGGCGGCAACGATGGTCAGTGCTTCATTGCGTCCCAGCCACGCAATCCAAGAGTCATTTCCCACTGCGAAACGACAGAGACGGGGAGTCAATTTCAAGGGATAGGCCACGCCAGTCGGCAGCCGCTGCACATGCATGACGTCGCGTGCGGTTGCAACTGACTTCAGTTGGCTTTCACAGTGTTGTGGGGGGGATACCTTGCCAACTGCAGTAGAAGCTTGTGCGAAATCTGAAACCACCTGTGCGGCTGACGTCGCTGGATTGGAAGGCGCAGATGTGGATGACACCCCAGCTTCACCAGCGTGAAGCGACAGAGCGATCTGCTGTTGAGGCGCCAGGCCAAAGCTCGCCACGGCCACGGTGGCGGTGGTTCCGGCCAACAGACCTGCCAGAACCCAGGCCCTGCGGTGGCGCGAACCGCCAGCAGATTTCCCCACTTCAACCTCTGCCCCCAACTTAGGTAAGTCCGCCAGAGCGCGGCGAACCAGCGCCACAGACACCACCGATGCACGGGTACCCGCAAGTCCGTAAAGGCAACGGTCCAGCACAAGATGAATTTGACGCAGATTACCCTGCGTAGCGCGGTGCAGAGCCTCTGCTGCCACCGGCGCAATGGACAGGCGCCCTTCTGCTCCTGCTGCATTGATCCGGAAATCGAAGTAGCGAATAACTTCGTCCTCATGTAGACCGCTCAGGCGCGCGTGCTTGACAATCCGGCTCTTGAGTTGTCTCAGCTCTGTTCTTGCCAACGTCTGTTCGAGTTCCGGCTGTCCCACCAGCAATATCTGTAGCAGCTTTTCCTGGCCCGTTTCCAGGTTACATAGCAAGCGCACAAGCTCCAGTGATTCCACGCTCAGGTTCTGTGCATCGTCTATCACCAATAGACTGACTTCACCCGCCTGGTGCTTGGCAATCAAAAATTCCGTCAGACGGGCCAGTCCCTGCTCTACGGAGTCCGTCGCAGGCAATCCAAAATCACTCTGGATGGCAGATAGCAACGCGCTGTCTTGCAAGAACGTGTTCAGAATCAGTGCTGAGTGGCAGCCCTTGCCCTCCAGCGTATCCAGCAAGCGCCGCACCAGTGTGCTTTTGCCCAGGCCGACTTCGCCCGTGAGCAAGACAAACCCTTTACGGGCCTCGATGCAATGCACGATCTCGGCGAAGTCCTCTTCCAGACGAGGCGTAAAGAAATAGGACCCCGCATCCGGAGTAGGCGGAAATGGGTTGCGTGACAACCCCAGCGTTGCATAGATGGGGCTGGCCGTCATTGCCGCGCCGTAGGGGTGAACTGGGCCAGAGCGGCACGCAGTGGGGCAGAATCGGGTTGCAAACGCACAGCCGCATCCAGCGTCGCACGCGCTTCCTCGGGCTTTTGCTGGCGCGATTTGATGCTGGCCAAGTTGATGGCAGCTTCCTCATCGCCTGGCATGCGCTCAAGAATCGTACGGTAGCCATCCGCAGCCGAGGCATCACTCCCGGCCCGGAGATCGAACCAGGCCTGAGCGCGCAGTAACCCCAGCGAACCTGCCGGCAGCCGATCCTTCAGCGCTGCCAATTCTTGCTTCGCATCGTCTGTCCGATCCTCCTTCATTGCCGTGACGAAGCGGGCAAAACGAAGCTCTATCGGTGCATCGTCCACGGCAGGCGGTGGTGTATTCGAGGCCGCTGTGGCCGCAGGTTTGTTAGAGCGAGCCAGTCTGGCAGGGGCCTGCACAGCCGCGGACGGCGCGTCAGTACCGTACTCCGATGCCGCCGCCTTGTGCGTTTGCGCGTCCGGTGTCGGAGCTGGTGCGGGCTGGACGTACTTCAACGGTGCTGCGCCGGTGTCCACAGGCTGCGGGTTGACAACCGCGGTTTGCGCGTTACCACCGTCACCAGGTTGAGGGTCCATGGCATGCAAGGGCGCTGGAACCTCTAAAGAAGAAGCGGCTGCGTCGCCAGACAGCGGCGAGGCGCTCGTGGGCACTGTAGCAAACGCAGGTGCAGCTGCAATGGGAGATAGGGTGGCCTTCTTTTGCAGCTGGCTTTGCCATACGTACAAGCCCAGAACACCCCCGAGCAACACGACCACGAAAGCCAGCGTGGCGTCCAGCCACGCAGGGCGAGCACGCGCGGGTACAGCGCGTGCCCGCGCCACGGCATTTTGAGACTCTTGGGGCACGTCGAAAGATTTCAGCGCATCGTGGATGAGACTCATAGCACACGTACCCGTAAAACGATCACCAGTTCGCGGCTACCGTGCACCTTGTTTTCATTGCCAAACATCTTGCCCAACAAGGGAACATCGGACACACCTGGTGCACCACGGTCATTGTTGGAACTGCGCTGGTCAATCAGTCCACCGACGACGACGACATCGCCATCGCCTACGTTGAGGGTTGTCGTCAGGCCCTTGTAACTCACCTTGGGAAGTGACACCAGGTTATCTCCACCCACAGATACCAGTTGCAGGCTGGCGGGGTCCACATCGCTCTGCATCGGATTGAGTAGCAGCTCAATGCGACCATCGTCGCGCACCATCGGAAGCACGCCGACCATCACGCCAGAAAACACGGTGTCCGTCTGCACGCTAGACGAGGTCGTGGACGCTCCGCCACCCGGTACCGTCTGAGTCGAGGCTGACTGCGACACATACCTTGAACTGGTGCCGACCGACAGCAGCGCAGGTGTACCGTTGCGGACCTGCACATTGGGGTTGGATAGTACCTTCAGGTTGCCGAAGGAGCGCAGCGCATTGATCACCACCCCGTAGTTACTGCCCTGGTAGGACACACCAAGCGCTGGCCCTGCCACACTGCCAATCAAAGCAGCAGGAATCGAGATGGAGCGCGCGGGGTAACCTGTTGCCGCATTGGGCAGTAGGCCGGAGCTGCCACCGAGCTGCATGGGAGAAGAGCCGAAACCGGCGGCCAAGCGGCTGCGCAAAGACGTCCAGTCCACGCCAAACTCGAAATTGTCCGAAAGCTGGACATCAATCAATTGCGCCTCGACATACACCTGCTTGCCCAGCACTTTGTGCACTTGGGCCAGCATCTTCTCGACGGCACGCATCTTCGAGGGACGGGCCTTGACGTAAAGCGTCCCGGTCATCTTGTTCAGCGTAAAGCCGCTGTCTTCGCCCATTGTGGCCAGCGGCGCCTGAAGCAGGGCCTCAGGCCTTTCTGTAGCCGAGCCGGCGAGCCAGGGTGCAGTCGATGGTCCCGCCGCCGACATGCGCTGGTTTTGGTTGTGCATCTGTTGTTGGGCTGAGCGGTCATGGGCACTGTCTCCCAGCACCGACTTGAGCGCACTCTCGATTTCCAGATAGGGATCGGTGTTGGCGCCGCCAGAACCCGACATGGTGAGGTTGCCCTGCTGGGCGCCGGAACCACTGCCACCGCTGCTGCCGCTGCTGCTGCCCCCACCGCCGAAGTTGCTGCTGCCGAATACGTTGCCCCCCGAACCCATCTGGATGCTGGACTTGGCGTTCAAAAAGTTAAGCGCAAAGAACTTTTCTTCCGTCAGATTCACCCGCAAAGTGTTGCCTCGGAACTCGCCGGCCACATCGTAGGTGCGCAGCACTTCGTTGAACCCTTCGCGCAGCGTGACCTGTCGCAGGTACATGTCTGCCAGTTGCCCGCCTTTGAGAACGTTCGGGTCCACAATCAGATTGAGTTTTCCAGAATCGGCAAACGCGCTCAGAATCTGGCTGATGCTGGCCTTGGACATCGCCACGTTGATCAGCTTTCCCTCGAGCGGATCAAACACGGGGGCCACGGGGGCAATGACTGGTGCGGAGGCTGGTTTGTTCATCTCGGCCAACAGCATTTGCTGGTGGGCAAGCAGCCGCTGCGATTCCTGGGCGGCGTGTTCGCGCAGCAGGTCTGCCGCCGCCGTGTCAGGCGGGGGCAGGCTTGAAGCACTGCGTGGCGGCTGGCTGGCGCACCCGCTCAGTACCAGGGCGGCACATACCAGGGCCAGAGGCTTGAAAAACGGAGGATGGTTCATATCGCTGTCCTTGGCGCAACTAACGTGATGCTTGAAATTTTGGTGGGAGGCGTTCGTTCGGGCACGCAACCGGGTCAGGAACACCGGCTGCCACTCATGCACAAACGGCCTTCTTTACGGAAGGGTTCTGACAGGGCCGGGCTGTCCACCTGGAAGGCCTGCGCGAAACTGCTGGGTATTGATGCTTGCCAGCGAACCATCGGGCCAGCGCAAAGTCCCCACCCGCAGTTCATCCTCCGGCAAGGTGAGCTTTTGGCGCCCCAAGCGCTCAGTGACCAGGGCCTCGTTCGGACGTACACGGACCACTCTGCCTCCGCCTTCCAGTCGGGCCCCTTGCTGTGCCAGTTGGCCATCGATCACCACGGCCTGGGTCTCGGCGGCGAGGTCATCCAGATGCAAAGACATCGAACGCCGCGGCAGCTGCACGCTGCCCACCACGTCACTGCCCGGCACAGGCAATGCAATCAGGCCCAGCGTATCGGTTGCGCCGCTGGAAGTCTGCGACTGGATGCGTGACATGGCATCGAAGGCATCCATCACGCGTTTCTGATCATTGCGCAAGGCCGCCGGCAAGGGAGCCAGCTCCATGACCATCGGCCTCACCGATGGCGTATGGGCCTGGGTCAACTGGAACACGCCATACAGGCCCCATCCCAAAAGAAGAATGGCAAGACCGTTCAAGAGCAGAGCCGCATATCTCATAGGTTCAAATTTCCTGATGCTGTCTGCGCTGCAACCAGCTCATATGAAAAAGCGCCGGGAACCGCAAACGTGGGGTCCATGGCTTTGAGCGTCCAGCCGGCAGCAGCCATCTGCGTCACCCACCGAGTCACCGACGCCGAAGCGCCGGGAGCCACCACACCATCCACCCGGAAAGCGCGGGCGCGAGCCTGCCCCGCAGGAGCTTCCAGGCGCACCCGCTGTATGCGGATGTCCTTGCCGGACGCCGCTTTAAGAAGTGCCATGAAGGCCACTGGGTCATGCCGGGCACCAGCTTCCATGGCCAGAGAGAACTCTGCCAAAGGCAACAGCTTCTGTGGCGCCTCCACGGTGGAAACCGCCTGGATGCGCTCGTGCAGAGCCGTCAGTTCGGAGCGCTGATTCATGCTGGCCGTCCGCTGCTGCTCGGCCAGCTGGCCCACCAGCACGCCCACAATCGCCAGCATCAGCCCCACCAGGGCCGTCACGACCGCCATCGGAGCCACCCAGCGCTCGGCACGCCAGGCCATCCTGTCCACCGCTGGGTTGAGAGCCTGGCGGCCCGCGGACTCGTGCGCAAGTGCTGGCAGGACTGCATGCACGCGCTCACCCGCCCAAGCCAGTTCTTGCGCAGGCATGACGAACGGAGCACCGCCCAGCACGCTGCGCACCGCATCCAGGCAGGTGTCGATGTCGCTTGCCTGGGTGGTCCACAGCGTGCCCCACTGCACCGCTTCCGGCCCCAGGCGCGACAACAGCGCACTGTGGTTGGCCGTCAGCACCTTGGCGGCACTGGCCATGGCCGAGGGGCCGGAACCAAGCGCCTGGGTCACACCAAAAATCATGCCCGCTTCGGTCTGGGCGAAACACATCAGCCGCCGCTGGGACAGCATCAGGCGTGCTTTGTCATCGCCCACGTTGTGGCACAGCAGGCCGGGGGCCATCATCATCAAGCAGTGATCTGCCTGTTCCTTTGCCCACTGCGTGCATCGCTGCCAAGTCTCCAGCGAAACCGCCGAAAAGAATGCCTGGAATCCACGTGGCAGCTTGATCAGACGGTGGACCACAATATGCGCGGCGCCGTCCACCAGCCCCTCGGTGCGCACTCGTTTCTCGATCAGGGCGCTTGCGTACTCGGACTTGCCCTCAAACCGCCATACGTCCGTGAAAACGTCATCCAGATCAAGCACCACCAGCGCGCTGTGCGTCAAGCGGGGCCACGCAGCCACTTCCTCTGCCTCGTGGCCGTGGCAATGCCACCATCCGGCGCTAGCAATGCGATAGACATGTTCTGCGTTCATGGTGTCACCCGGGGTAATACAGAGAAAGACACCGTCTGAAAATGCAGCGTGCCTGTCACCCCGAGCGTCAGTCCCTGGTCGCCCGGCTGTGGCGCGTGAAACAGACCGGCATCAGGCGTCACCGTGGCGATGTCGAACACATCCGCCACGAAGATGTGGCCCGCGCCACCACGGCCGAGCTCACCCAGAAAATGAGCTGCCTCAGCGCGGCTGGCAGGCCCCTGAGCGCGACGCAGCCTGCGCTCGCCCCACTGGGACGGATCAAAGCCCATGCGCCCGACTTGCTGTGAGACGTTCTGGATGGATCGCACCAGTTGCTCGCGCTGCTGCACTTCGGGCAACAGTCGGCGGGCGTTGTCCAGCTCCTGCTGCAACTGCGCGAACTGCTGGCGCTCCCGCGCCAGTTGCTTGAGCCCGCCTTGCGCCAGCCAGGCACCACCGCCCAATAGGGCCGTGGCCAGCGCCAAGGAGACAAGCTTGAGCGTACGGGTGCCGTTCAATTACTGCTCCATCGTCCAGTGGGCGGTCAGCAAGACGACGCGGTCTTCGTCAAAGGTGCGCCCCGTGGCGTTGCCGCCCGCGTTGCCGCTGGTGTTGGTGACGGTTTGGCGCGAATCGCTGTTGGTCATCGCGCTGTTGGCCGCCGTGTCGGCGATGTTGTTGCCTTCGGTATTGTTGGCTTCCCACTGAGTACCTGGCGCATTGGCTTCAGCCGCTGCGGTGTGCGCAGGGCGGCTCTGGATACGGAAGCGGCCTTCGCGCGAGTCGGGCTTGCCATCGACAACCTGGTCCATGAAGCGCGCCAGATCGGGCGTAAGCCCCCGGATCACCATCACATTGCCTGCGCCACTGGCGGTGCCGGAGGTGTTCCACTGAAAGCAGACTTGCAGCTCGACGGCATTGCCATTGGAGTCGATGTAGAGGAAGCGGTCTTCATGTCCTTCTCCACGTCCGGGCGGCATACGCACGCCAGCGCGGGTCATGAGAGTGCGCAGGTTCTGGGTCGCCAGGGCCGCATCGCCCACGCCTGCATCACCGGCCTTGTAACCCTGGCCGCTGCAGATCTTCAGGCCGCGGTTGGCGAAATTCTCGGGAATGCCCGCAACACCCATGGAGCCCGCACGGGTGCAGGCATCGGTGCCGGCCGGGATCTGGGTTTCAGCGCCATTGATCATGTAGGTCGGCGCCTGCTGGCAGTCGCCCACCACCACGCCGGTACGTTGGTAGTACTGGTCGTAGGACATCTTCCACTGGTAGGCGAACTTGTTGACTGTCTTCTGGTATTCGGCGTTGCGCTGCACGTCCTTGGCGATGGCCACGGCACCGATGATGAGGCCGATGACGGCCAGCACGATGGCCAGCTCGACCAGCGTGAAACCTTGCTGGACCTTGCGGCCCAGCCTTCGAAAAGAATGGGTTCTAGACATGAAAAACTCCGGCGATGGGTCGATATGTAGGAAAGAAAGATGAAAGAACGCTTATTGGTTCATCTTGTAGATGGCGGTCACGATGGCCACCTGGTCTTCGTCGAAACTGCGGTTGTTATTGGTACCAATCAGGTCGCGGTTGGTACGATTCCATTCTTGGCCTGGCGCATTGACCGCACCGCCTGCGTTGTTCTCCACGCCCTGGCGGCGAAACCGCCCTTCGCGTTCGTCGGGCTTGCCGTCAATCATCTGATCGAGCGAGCGCGCCAGGTCGGGCGTAAGGCCCGTGATGACCATCACGTTGCCGGCACCTTCGCCCACTGCGTTGTCCGCCGAGGAGTGGGTCAATGGCACGTTCCACTGAAAGCAGACCTGGATCTCCTGCGGGTTGCCATTGCTGTCCAGGTAGACATAGCGATCTTCCAGGCCTTCGGCACGGCCGGGAGGCATCCGGATACCGGCCCGGCTCATCAATATGCGCAGATCAGGATCGGTGGCCGCGGTAAATGTCCGGGTCATTCCCTGACCCGCTGCGGCACGGCAGATTGCGTTGGGCGGCGTCACACCCGTCATGTTGCGGCCGGATCGCGTCCCTGCCAATAAATACTGCTCGCCATTCACCATGTTTTGTGGCGCCGTCTGGTTGTCGCCGAGCACCACGCCGGTGCGCTGGTAGTACTGGTTGTAGGCTTGCTCCCACTGGTCAATGAATTTGTTTTTGACCTTGGTGTATTCGGCGTTTCGCTGCACGTCCTTGCCGATGGCCACCGCGCCGATGATCAGACCGATGACGGCCAGCACCACAGCGAGTTCCACCAGTGTGAAACCCTGCTGGCGCTGCGTCCGCAGACGGCGTGTGGGGCCCTTGAATGCTTGGTTCATGATGTTTTTTCTTTCGCCTTGCTTCACTGGTTCATCTTGTAGATGGCGGTCAGGGTGATAACCTGCTCCTCGTCGCGCGTCTTGCCGGCACCTGTGCCCCCTGTTACGGGGTCTGGCGTGGCATCGCGACCAAAGGTGTTGTTGGCCGCCCACTCGATCCCCGGGCCGTTGGGGGTGCCGTTAGCAACACCACGCAGACGCAAACGACCTTCTTGAGCGTCTGGTTTCCCGTCGATCATCTGGTCGAGCATGCGCGCTAGGTCTGGCGTCAGCCCGGCGATCACCATCACATTGCCGGCGCCTTCGGGGCTGCCAGGTCGGTTCCACTGGAAGCAGACCTGGATTTCCTGCGGCGAGCCGTTGGTGTCGGTGTAGACGTACAGGTCTTCCTGCCCTTCTGCGCGACCGGGCGGCATGCGAATACCCGCACGCGTCATGTAGGCGCGAAGATCATTGGCGTCCCGCACAAACGGGGTGTCCGCACGCATCACGCCCGCTTCGGGATCTCGGGCGCACACCTGCGCGGGCTCAGAGCCCGCAGGGACAAGCGTCGCCATATCCCCCCCCGAAGTGGGTTTGCCTGCCGCCGCTGTGTAACTCACGCCATTGACCATGACGCGCGGCGCAATCTGGCTGTCCCCCACCACCACGCCGGTGCGCTGGTAGTACTGGTTGTAGGCCTGCTCCCACTGGTCCACAAACTTGTTCTTGATCTTGGTGTACTCGGCGTTGCGCTGCACATCCTTGCCGATGGCCACCGCGCCGATGATCAGGCCGATAACGGCAAGAACGACCGCCAGTTCCACCAAAGTGAAGCCTCCTTGCGCACCTCGGCCTGAAGCGAAATGGCCCTTGCGCCGGATGAGCTGGATGAAACAAATGGATCGCATGATTCCCTCAACGTCGAAAAACGGCACTCGCAACCCAAAGAATGTTGCAAGTTCAAAGCTGCACTGCTACGGAGCGCCAGAAGACTGAACTTGTTGGGCACCTCGTTGCCCCAGTTACTGGCAGGCACACCGGAACAACACGGTAAATTCCGTTTCTTCCTGTTAACTCAGGTAACCAATTCGGTCAGCGAAACCAATTAAAACAGAGCCACCCCCACCTGGCTATCCCTGAAATTGGTGAATTTGCGATAAGCAGTTACCCACAAATACCGACTGTCTCTTGCGGTTATCGGGCGAGACATCCCCACCCTTGTGGCATGCCTGGTTGGTGCACTGCGGTGACGCGGTGACAAGCACGCCACCGCCCCGGGCGAGCTTGCAGTCGAGCTCTTTCCTGAACTCGAACCAGCCCTGGTCCAGGTTAGCCTTGTTCAGGCCGCTCTTGACCTGAACACCTCGACCAAGGACCTTGATGCTGGCTGCCAATGAGCGGCTCATGTTCTTGACATGCAAATCCTCAATGCACACCATCGCGTTGCTCTGGCTAATGGTGGCCGTCGCCTTGTGCAGGAAGTCCTGGCGGCGATTGCCGATGTGGGCATGTACGGGACTTGGCCTTCTTCTAGTTGGCAACCACTTGCGCTTGCGCGTTCTTGAGCGCTGATAGCGGGCCAGGCGGACATCATGGCGTTTGCAGTTGCCAGAGGTGCCAGGTAGCTGCCATCGCTCAGCGTGGCAAACCGAGCAATGCCCATGTCGATCTCCCCGCGCTATTTGCCTGCGGGGCTGGCCGTTCATGTGTGGTGATGGTTGTCCTGGCTTGCGCGGTCCTGCGCCGCCACACCGTTTCAGCGCTCGCCTCCACATTTGCGACAGGGCCGATCGGTCCCGACGGTCGTCGGGCAACTATTCAAGGCACTCGCACATGAGGCCAATACCTTCTTCCCCTGCTGAGTGGGCCGCCACTGTGCCATCGGCCGTCGGGACGGCTATACGACAGATCTTAGCGGCCGAGGTGGCGGGCAACGCTGATGGCTCGGCTTCATCAAGCTGCTAAGTACATACCCGAATTAGGTCAAAATTTAAATTTATAACGTTACAATGAAACGATTCAAAAATCGGCAGTACGCTGCAAGCTTATCCATGTTTAAAAAGGCTAATCCTGTGGAAAATAACAAAGAAACGTTTCACTTTTTAAAAAATATGACGGGTTGTCTGATCGCTGGGAAGTGGACATCAGAAGGATCAGCGTTTGCCGTCACGGACAAATTCACGGGAGCCACCGTGGCTCAGATCAGCGCCGCCACGCCGGCACAGGTGCAACGCGCTATAGACGTAGCTGCGCAGGCCCTGGAACGCGGCGCTCCGCCGCCAGCCGAGCGTGCCGTGATCCTGCGGCGCGCCGGCGTGTTGCTAGCCGATCGTCGGCAGGCCTTTGTGGATGCCATGGTGGCCGAGGCCGGTTTCACCCTGCCGGACGCTGCTGGCGAGGTGGACCGCGCTGTCATCACGCTTAACCTTTGCGCTGAAGAATGCACGCGCCTGGTGGGTGACGTAGTGCCATTTGCCGCTAGCCCTGGTGCGCACCAGCGCATGGGCTACACCGTGCGCCACCCGATTGGCATTGTCTGCGCCATCACACCGTTCAATTCGCCTCTGAACACAGTACTGCACAAGGTGGCTCCGGCGTTCGGTGCAGGCAATCCGGTCGTACTAAAGCCCTCGGCGCTCACACCTCTCACCTCCGCACTGTTGGGTTCAGTGCTACTAGAAGCTGGCATGCCGGCCGACTTTCTCGCTGTGTTGCAGGGCGAGGGGGATACGGTGGGGCAGTGGCTACTGGAAGAGCCGCGCATCGCTTTCTACACTTTCACGGGCAGCACACGTGTTGGCCGCATCATCCAGCAGGCCGCAGGCCTACGCCGCACGCAGATGGAACTCGGTAGCATCGCCAGCACTATCGTTTGCGCGGACGCGGATCTGGACCGGGCCATTCCCAAAATCGTCAACGCCGCCTTTCGCAAGGCAGGGCAGGTATGCACTTCGGTGCAGCGTTTGTACGTGGAACGCCCATTGCTGGACGAAGTGGCGCGCCGGCTGGCCGAGGCCGCGACCGCCTTTCCCGCAGGCAATCCGCGCGATCCCGCCACGCGTGTGGGCCCACTGATCAGTCAAGCCGCGGCTGAGCGCGCCGAACACTGGATCCAGGAAGCCGTGGCGGCTGGCGCCACGCTGCTTTGCGGTGGTCAGCGCGTGGGTTCCGTCGTGCAGCCTACCGTCTTGGTGGGGGCGCCTGCGAACGCCAATGCCTGGTGTCAAGAAGCGTTCGCCCCGCTGGTGTCGCTGCAGGCGTTCGACCGCTTTGAAGACGCCATCGCCAGCGCCAACTCCACGCCATACGGCCTCTCGGCAGGCGTGTTCACGTCCAACTTGGACCGCGCTTTTATTGCCACGCGAACGCTGCGCTTTGGCACTGTGCAGATCAACGAGACCTCCAGCGCGCGCTCTGACGTGATGCCATTTGGTGGCGTGAAAGACAGTGGCTTTGGCAAAGAAGGCCCGTGGCATTCCATGCGCGAAATGACGGAGGAACGTCTTGTCATCTTCAACCCCTGACTGCACGGGCGGTACGCCCTAATCCAAGACCACAAAAGAACCAAACCGGAGACACCATTCCATGCGAGCACACACCGCTTTTTCCGCACTGCGACGCACCTGCGCGGCCGCCATGTTGGCCTTGCCTGCGCTGGCCTTGGCCGCCTATCCTGAGAAGCCGATCACCATCATCGTGCCGTTCGCGGCGGGCGGCCCCACCGACGTACTGACGCGCGTGATTGCTGAGCGCATGGCACGCGAATTAGCCCAGCCGATGATTGTGGAAAACACGCCTGGCGCTGGCGGTACCGTGGGCAATGCGCGAGCCGCTCGTGCAAAACCGGACGGGTATACCGTGCTGGCGGGTAACGTGGGCACACTCGCGGCCAGCAACTCGTTCTATCGCAAGCTTCCATATGACATGCACAAGGACTTCGTGGGTATTGCCTCGATCGGCGATGCTCCTCAGATAGTGTCGGCGCGAAAGGACTTTCCACCAACGGGCCTGGAGGCGCTGCACGATTATGTGAAGCCGCAAGAGAGCAAAGTGAACTTTGGTGCCGCTGGAGTTGGCTCAGGCTCATACTTGGGTGGTGTGCTACTAAACAACGCGCTGGGACTGAACGTAGAGGCCATCAACTACCGTGGGGCAGGTCAGGCACTGACCGACGTGATCGCTGGTCATGTGGACTACATGGTAGATAGCTCCACTACTTCAGTCGGCTACGTGAAGTCGGGGAAGGTCAAGGGCGTGGCTGTGTTGCGGCCTACGCGCATCAAGGCACTCCCAGATGTGCCGGCTGCCGGAGAGTCTCCCCGCTTCAAGAATTTGAACTACGACATCTGGAACATGATGGTTGCCCCCGCAGGAACCCCTCCAGAGATCGTGGATCGCCTGAACCGTGCTGCCCGGGTTGCCCTGCGCGACCCCGAAGTGCTGGCCCGCCTGGCCACATCGGGCATCGAAATCCCCAACGACGATCACCAAAGCTCGGACGGCGCGACACGCTTGCTGCGTTCAGAGATCGAGCGCTGGCGTCCACTGATCCAAGGTTTACGCGTGAATCTGGACTGAACCCGCTTCTTCCCCTCCCCCTTTAGCACAAGACCACTGACCGGAGACCTTCCCTATGCAATCCGTTACCCGCACCCTGCGGCGCCTCTGCCTGGCTGTTGCTGGCGTCACACTGGCAGCGAGCGCTGCCGCACAAACGACCGAAGCTTGGCCCACCAAGCCAGTCACACTGATTGCGCCATTTACACCTGGCGGCACCACCGATCTGGTTGCACGCGCCCTGGCAACCCAGTTACAGACGCTGTGGTCGCAGCCTGTCATCGTTGACAATAAGCCTGGTGCCGGTGGCACAGTGGGCGCCGCCCTCACGGCCAGGGCACCGGCAGATGGATATACCCTGCTGCTGGCCAACGTAGGCCATACCGCGGCGGCTGCGCTGTACAAGAACCTGCCGTACGAATTCACTACCCATCTGGAATCCATCACTAGCGTGGCGCAGGTACCTAACGTGCTGCTGGTGCCCAAGTCGCTGCCCGTGGCCAATGTGGGCGAGCTGATCAAGTACATGAAGGACCGCAAGGGTGCCGTGTCGTACGGCTCTGCAGGCATCGGCAGCACGCAGCACTTGTCTGCCGAACTGCTGAAGTCACTCGCCAAGGTGGAGGCCACGCACATTCCGTACAAGGGCGCCGCGCCAATGATGACGGACCTGATCGGCGAGCGCATCGATTTCGCCATCGATTCGGCCGGCTCCGCTGCAGCGCAGTTGAACGGCGGCCATGTAAAGGCACTGGGAGTGACGACGCTCAAGCGTGCGGTCGCATTCCCTGCGCTGCCCACACTGGACGAATCGGGCCTGCCCGGTTACGTCGCTACCACCTGGTACAGCATCGCTGTGCCAAAGGGAACGCCGCCCGCAGTCAAGCAGAAGATCTACCGCGGCATCGTTGATGCACTGGCCACGCCAGGCATGAAGAATGTGCTGGCGGGCATGTCCGCCGATCCGGGGGGTATGCCGACTGCCGAGTTCGACCGCTATGTGCGCTCTGAAGTCCAGCGCTGGACCGCCCTGGTGCAAAACGGCGCCTCCATCAAGGAATGATCCACTACCGCCCCGCAGAGTCGGGGCGAATTTTTTGCGACTAACCCATGCTGACTTCTCCAATCTCCAGTTTTTTTTGCCCTACCCGTATTCATCTGGGCATTGGCGCCCACACACAACTGGCCTCCGTACTGCAGGGCTATGACTGTCAGCGCTTGTTCATCGCGCTGGATCGCGCGCTGCAAGGTGGTGACTTCTACCAACGCATTGAGGCCATCTTGGCCGAGCAAAACATTGCCACGGCGGTGTTCACGGACATTGAAGCCGACCCCAGCGATACCACGGTGGAACGCGCCTTCGCCGTGTGCCGTGCGCATAACGCCACGGCGATCCTGGCAGTTGGTGGCGGCAGCACCATGGACGTGGCCAAGGCCGTGGGTATTCTGGCCACCAACGGTGGGCGCATCCACGACTACGAAGGCATCGAGAAGTTCAGCAAGCCGCCACTGCCGCTCATCGCCATTCCCACCACCGCCGGCACCGGGTCAGAAGTGTCAGGTTCATGCGTGATTTCGGACACCACGCGCCACCTGAAGATGTCGATTCGCCACGCGGCTTTGAACCCTGCCGCCGTGGCTATCCTCGACCCACTCGCCTTGGTCACCATGCCGGGTCATGTGGCGGCCCACTCGGGGTTGGACGCTTTCGTGCACGCCTTCGAGGCCTACATCTCGCGCCAGTCCAACCTGGTGTCGGATGCGCTGAGCCTGCAAGCCGTGGAGCTAATCGCCGCAAACATCCGTCCCTTCGTGGCCGACCGGTCCAACCTGGAGGCCGGCCTGAACATGCTCGTCGGTTCGGCGCTGGCAGGGATCGTTTTCGGCCAGACGGGCCTGGGCAACGTGCACTGCATGGCCCGCTTCGTCGGCGCGTTCTACCACCTGTCGCACGGTCTCTCCAATGCGCTTTGCTTGCCACACGTGGCCGCCTTTAACCTCCCCGCGGTACCGCAAAAGTATGCCCGCGTGGCACGTGCCATGGGCTACCACGTGGACAGCCTCCCCACCCTGGAGGCCGCACGCCAGGCCGTCACTGGGATCCGCGAGCTGTGCGATGACCTGGGCATTCCTGCCCGACTGCGCGACGCCGGTGTGAGTGATGAACGCTTCGACGAGATGGCGACTCTGTGCACACAGGCCAACTACAATCGCTGGAACCCCCGCCATACAACCACCGCGGAATTCCTGGAACTGTTCCGTAAGGCCTACTGAGAACGCGGCCCAAGCTACCGCTGGTTGTGCCAGGTCCCGTTTTTTGCTCACCATGGCCTCCAACCCGCCTGCATCTTCGCCAGCCATCGTCCGCGTCACCGTGCATGACGTAGCGCGCGCCGCAGGTGTTTCCATCGGTACGGTTTCGCGCGTGGTAAATGGCGCGCCCACCGTTAAAGCGGAGGCGCGCGAGCGCGTGAACCGAGCTATCGCCGAGCTGGGCTGGTCTCCCAGCGTGGCGGCACAGGCAATGCGCGGTGTCTCGACCCGCATGGTCGGGTTTATCTTCTCGGACATTCGTAATCCGCTGTATGCGGCGATGGTCAAAGGCGCCGAAGACGTATTCACTCAGAACGGCTACTTGCTCGTGGTAGCTAGCAGCGACGGCGATCCAGAGCGTGAGATGGCGCTGATTGACCTTTTCTCCAGGCGCAAGGCCGAGGGGCTGCTTTTCACCGTAGAACAAGAATCGCATGCAGGCGTGCGGAAATCACTCGCGGCAGCGCGTATTCCCACGGTGCTGCTGGAGCGCGAGTTGTCGCCAGCAGTGGCCGCCGTAGGTGCCGACCATTACAGCGGTACACGCCAGGCCGTTGAATACCTTCTGGGACTGGGCCACCGACGTATCGCATTGCTGAGTGGCGGACGCAACAACCGTGTCGGTCGTGACCGTCTGCGCGGTGTGATGGATGCGCATCGCGCTGCCGGCGTGACGCTGGACGAGTCTTTGCTACGCGTGGAGAGCTTCTCTTCCGACTACGCCTTTCGCCAGACGCAACTGTTACTCAGCTTGCCCCAGCCTCCCACGGCACTCATCGCTGCTGGCATGCACCTTCTGAGCGGTGTGCTGCCCGCCGTGCGCATGAAGGGGTTACGCATTCCTCAGGACTTGTCGCTCATCGCATCCAACGACAGCCCGCTGGCACAGCTCGCCACGCCGTCGATCAGTGTGATCCGCTATGACGCATATGCCCTCGGGCGGGAAGCGGCGCTTTTGTTGCTGCACAAGCTCAAGGCCGGCGAAGACGCGCAGGAAGTGCGCGTGGAGGTGCCAACCGAACTCCTAATTCGTGAGTCCTGCGCCGCACCCAGCAATCAAGCTGTCATCGCGAGCGCCTAGTACCGACTTCGACCGTTTCAGAAGCAACGATAAGAACGCTTATCTCCAAAGTGGTCAGGTTTCAAGACTTGATGTGATCCACAGACGGACCATCAATGACGCCGACATGTAGCGACTGAAAGAGCTCCTGAAAATCTGCCACCAGCCTGTCTCAAACGGTGAAGGAGGGGTAGCCAGCTGAAGGTGAGCTGACCATTGCTGAAAATATTGTCAAAGCAATCGAGTCAAATCCAACAACGGCGTAATCACTGTCGTTCCTTGTGGCAGCTTTGCTGCGATAGCCGGGGGTCGCGGCCGCTCGATGAACTCATCGTTGTCGGAAACATTGCGGTAATTGGGTCCTTCATCAAGGCCAGCCCTTAAGTTATCGCAGGCTTTCGTCCAAGCACATACCGTAAAAACAGAAGGGCACGGTCATTCGCAATGGTGTATAAACATGGTTCAAATGTGGTTTGATTGTGTTTCTGCCATAATTGACATCCCACTTCTCCACTTCATCGACAGGCAATCATGGAAGCAACCGCAGTCCGCCAGGCCTCTGGCCAGTCTGGATTTGGTCTGTTCGACACCGTGCCTGAAGACCTTTTGCAGTTCGGCCACGGGACGACTTTCGACGCTAAAAAGGCTGCCCAGTTTTTGTCCTTGAAGAAGGCGGACGTAGGCCGAATTGCAGCTGTCGCAGAGTCTTCCGTCCGCTGGGATGACAACATCCCAGAGGCGGTTCTAGTTCGGATGGAAGAGATAGCCTCGACTATCAACTTGGTTGCCAGGCAGTTTTCGGGGGACCCCGAAAAGACAGTTGCTTGGTTTCGAGCTAGAAACCCGCTACTGGGAGACGTATCACCTCGCGACATGATCCGTCTGGGGCGGTACGACAGACTGCGCCGATTTATCATCCAAGCCATGACAAATCAGGTGCAGGTCAAGTAATTGAAAGGGCGCAGCAGGAAGCCCGCCCCACCAGCACCCCGGGGTGCTGCCGCAGGTACGTCTCCAATTAAAGGAATTCTCGAGTTAGACCGCTTCAACGAGGTGTCGCTCGAGCGCTGGAGTGAGCTCTCAGCAGACCTGGATGAGCTCCAGGACATTCTTTACTTCAATCTCGAGCCTGAACGCCGACGCCGACGCCCAGAGCTGCTGACGGCTTTGCGAGAAACGACGCCAGAATCCTTACAACTCGAGAACTGGGTCCGGATCGTTGACTACCAGTGGACTCTGCATCCGCTGTCTGCAGCCGGTAGCCTTACCAGCATTGGTGGCCGATTCAACGCTGGGACCGAGATTGACAGCCAGATTTTCAGTCCATGGCCATCTCTCTATTTGACGTCTGATCACGCAACGGCGTATCGGGAGAAATTCCAAATAGATGCAGGTCAAATGGTCGAAGGATTGAGCCCAGAGGAGTTGGCTCTCACCCCGGGCAAGAGCCACACCACCGTTGTCCTCAACGGCAACCTTTCACGCGTCTTCCCGATGACGCCAACGACTCTCGGACCTGTGGCACGAATTCTGGGCAAAATAAAGATGCCGGACAGAGCTGAACGGATCAAGAAGAAGCTGAAGTTCAATCCAAACGATCTGCGCATGATGACTACCGGCAAGCAACTGCACGATGCGGCTGCGCTTCACAACTGGCGCGTACTCCCAATTCAATTCGGCCTACCCGCGCCGAGTCAAATTTTGTCTGAGCTCATCAGGGCCGCAGATTTTGAAGCTGTTGCGTACCAGTCCAGTAAGGGCGGAGGCAAGTGCTTGGCCATTTTCGTGGATCGGCTTGCGCCAGGGTCTTTCATCGAGTTGTCAGGCAACCCTCCTGCGGGTGCAATAGCGCGTCTCGATGAAACAACGGCTGAGGAGCTGGCCGGCTGGACTCAATTGGGCATCAAGCCCCCCCGTGCGTCTGAATAGGGCAGTCCTGACTGGTCTGCGAGTAAATAGACTCCGTGCTTCGCAAATGACCGCTCAAGATCAAAACTGCCGTTCGTCCAAAGAATCTGAGCAACTGCAATCAGCCTCAAGCAACCAAGCCCAGGTCAGCTCTGCAGCGAACGCTGCGCCCGTGTCCGCCACACGATCCGTTCCCCGCGCTATGGCGACAATCCCGAACTCGAGCTTCTCGCCAAAGGACGGGCACAACTTTTGAGCTAGCAGTTCAAGTCGTTGAACTGTTTGCGTGCCTTGTACAGCTCCACATCGGCCAGGGCTTTTTCGTTTGGAGGTGCTGTAGCGGCATGCTGTTTGAGTTCAGGCAGTGCGGCATCCAACCGAGTGCATTCCGCCTTGTCTCTTGGGCTGAGTTTGAATCGGTGCTTGTAGACCCGGTACTGTTCAGGGCTCATTCCCGTGAGTGGCTTTAAGGCATCGGCCATCGAGGCATTGTGTTCATCCCGCCGCACATCAGCGCCCTTACGGCTGGCACCGGTCATTTTGTCCATACCTTGTGTAGGTGTTGCATCGATTTCCTTGGCCCCCACACAGGGTGCATCCGAATAGCTCACCTTGCCTGCTGTCTCGCAGCGGTAGACAGGCTTTTGTGCGTGGGCAGGAATGCTGAAGCTCAACAGGCCCAGCAGTGCGAATGACCAATGAAAATGGCGGGTGGGGGTCAAAGGTGAAAATGACAAAAGGCGCATTGGTTTCCCACTCGAACTAGCTGGCAGCCACTGTTCCCCGGCATTTGGGGTAGGTTGAGCAGCCCCAGAACGTGTTACCGGCATTGGCCCCTTGTCTGGCGGTACGCAGAGCCATAGCAGCACCACAACGTGGGCATTCGGGTTGGGTCGCGGCCTTGGCGGTGGCCAGGGGGTCGGGTGGTGCAGTTCTGGGTTGGTGTTCTATGCTCCCCATGGAGCTTGGAGTCTCTCGTCGTGCTGCTGCCGGTTGGCTTTGCGCGCCCCGTGCCTGCTGAATCATTGCGAACAGCAGGGGGCCGTCAACGAGTTCGATGTTGCTCCCTTGAGCGAAGTCTTTGGCATCGGCCGTAAACCGTCCCGAGGTGACCACGAAGCCGCCCGTGGCACCTTTGGCTGCCATGACGCCATAGAGTTCACGCACGGTGGTCACACCCACCTTGTAGGCCTTCCACTGTTTGCATTGCACGAAGAATTTTTCAGCGCCTTTGGCCAGGACAAGATCAACACCGCCATCAGGGCCGCCCCCGCCGATTTCTGTCACGCGGTATCCCTGCAGTCGGTAGGCTTCACCGACCAGCATCTCAAATTCCCGCCAGCTCATTCCGTCCAGGACGTCGGAATTTCGTGCTTGCATCACGTCCGAAACCAAGGCTTGGCGCTGTTTACGCCGCCAGGCTGAGAGGGCTGCTGCTGCCAGGCAAAGCAGTGGCACGATGTACTGACCGGCGTTTGCCAGGCCATGGATAAAGGCCTTTTGCACCATGGCTCCCACCATGACGCCTCCTTGGCCTTGAATATCGGAGGCTTGGATGGGCGCCGCTAGGCGGTGCAGCAGGAAATAGCTGACCGCAGCGAGCACCACGCAGATCCACCAGGGAAGCATGGCGAGCAAGTCCAGAACATCTTCCAGTGGAGTGGATTTCTTGCGTCTGGCCATGTTCCCTCCTGATGTTTTGTGGCGTTTTCACTATTTTGACGCATTCATTTGCTCATGCCTGAAGTGCAGTTGCGAGCGGGAAGGCTTGGAAACCCCTAGGGATTCTCTGCACGAATCCCTCTGCGATGTGTTTTGAGCAAGCCCGAAGCCCAGACAATACGCGCATGAAGCAAAGCAGCCTGGGTCTGAGCCACACCACCAAGCGCACCCGCAAGCGCGAGTTCCTCGATGCCATGGAACTGGTAGTTCCCTGGACTGAACTGGTCTCGCTGATAGAGCCCTATGCACCCGAGAGTGGACGCCGGGGCCAGCAGCCCTTTGCAGTGCAGACCCTGCTGCGCATCCACTTCATGCAGCAGTGGTTCAAGCTCAGCGACCCGGCCATGGAAGAAGCGCTGCACGACGTGCCAGCATTCCGCGACTTCGCAGGCCTGTCCTACTGGGACGACCACATCCCCAGTGAATCGAGCATCCTGCGCTTTAGGCATTTGCTGGAGCGCCACAAGCTGGCCGATCAGATCCTCGCTACTATTAATGCGCTGCTGCAAGCCAAAGGGCTGCAGCTCAAAGCGGGCACGGTGGTGGATGCCACGCTGATTGCTGCACCCACTTCCACCAAAAACCAAAGCGGCGAGCGTGACCCCGAGATGCATCAAAGCAAGAAGGGCAACCAGTGGTACTTCGGTATGAAGGCCCACATTGGGGTGGATGCGGACTCGGGCTTGGTGCATACGGTGCGAGGCACCAGCGGCAATGTCGGTGATGTGCTCGAGGCCAACAGCCTATTGCACGGGCAGGAGACAGACGCCTTTGGAGATGCGGGTTACCAAGGGGTGGACAAGCGCCCTGATGCCAAGCCAACGGTATGCTGGCATGTGGCCCTGCGTCCAGGGCTGCGCCGGGCTTTGGACAAGGACAGGCCTCTTGAGGCGCTGATCGACCAGTTGGAGCGCACCAAGGCCAGCATCCGGGCCAAGGTAGAGCACCCATTCAGAGTGCTCAAGCAGCAGTTCGGGTACGTGAAGGTGCGCTACCGAGGGCTCAAGAAGAACACAGCGCAGATCGTCACGATGTTTGCACTGGGCAATCTGTGGATGGCGAGGCACCAATTGCTGACTTGCATGGGGCAGGTGCGCGTGCAGGGGGCGTAATGCCCCGAAACATGGGGCAAATGGCCATTGCGCAGGGCGCGAATGGGCGCTGAGTGCGCCATTCGTGTTGGCGTGGAGCCAACTACTCGTTGGGATGCGCCTGCACTGAAATTTGCTCCTCGGGGGAAAGTGAAATTTCGTCGCAGTTGATCAGTTGTGAACCGCCCCGGGGCGGTTCAGTTGACCGTTTCAGGCTGGTTGCTGCCGGTGACAGGTCTTGACGAATAGGCACTATCTGCCAAAGCAGTCTTCCATGCCCCGGGGGCGTTACAGGCTTTGATGGGCTGTCAAGTCTCTCGTGGGAGTGAGGCATCCAAAGCGCCGTGCTGGCCTTCACAAAAGAGCCGCCTGTATGCAGATGGTGAAGTGTGCAGCTGGCCCGCAAAGTGTTGACGCAGGGACAATGCAGAGCCAAACCCCACTTCGGTCGCAACCTGTTCAATCGGCAATTCCGTGGTTTCCAGCAGCTGTTGAGCTCTCGCGATACGTTCGGCAGCCAGCCACTTGACGAACGTCATGCCCGTGGCCTCGCGAAACCGCCGGGTAAAGGTTCGCCGGCTCATGCGCGCTACGTCGGCCAGCACATCCAGTGACAGCGGCTCGGGCAAATGCTCGCGTGCCCACTCCAGAACGCCGGGTAAGCGGCTTTCACTGGGCAGCGAAGGCACCGGCTGCTCGATGTATTGCGCCTGTCCGCCCTGGCGGTGTGGCGGTGTTACCAGTAGCCTCGCCACGCGATTGGCAACGTCAGCGCCGTGACGCTGACGCACGATGCTCAGACAGCAATCAATCGCAGCAACTGTACCGGCGGACGTGATGACGTTACCGTCGTCCACATAGAGCACGTCAGGCAGAAAGTTGGCCCTTGGAAAACGCAGGGCGAAAAGTTCGCGACAAGCCCAATGGGTTGTCGCGCGGCGCTGGTCCAACAGGCCCGCATCACCCAGCACAAAGGCGCCCAGGCACAGGCCGACAACCTGGGCGCCGCGTGCGTGGGCCTGTCGCAGTGCGTCCGACAGGACTGCTGGCGCAGCCTTTTCTGGATGGTTCCAGGCCGGGACGATGACGATATCAGCATTCTCCATCGCGTCGAGGCCGCCAGGCACCTCAATCTCCACACCCTGGTCGCAGCGAACGCGACCGGGAGCCGGCGCGCAGTAGCGCACTTCGTACGGCGGCTGTCCAGCTGGCGCTGGCGTTACCCCGAACACGATGCCCGGCACCGAGAGATGAAAAAGGCTGACGCCCTCGAAAGCAAGGACTGCGACATGGACGGGCTGCATGGAATCTCCAGAGATGATGGCCATAAATTGGCCCGATTTTATCTACCGTTGTCATTTGGGCCAATGGTGCGAAACCGATCCCATCCGCAAAATTGACACCAACGCACAAACGGAATCTCGATTGCGCGCAATCAGCGAATTATTGAAAAGGAAACGTTTCTATGAAAGTCTTCAACCCATTGCGCAGCGCCATCGTCCTGAGTGGCATCGCCGTGCTCGTTGCCAGCGGCACAGCTTATGCCGATACAAGCGTAACGACAGCTACCACTTCTGTGGCGAGCTCCGTCGAGGTCCAGCAAATTCGAAATGCTACCGTCAAGATTGACTTCTCTGGCACCACATTTCTGGTCGATCCCATGCTCTCACCCAAGGGGGGATTCCCAGGCTTTGAAGGCACCTATCGCAGCGAGTTGCGCAACCCATTGGTAGAAATGCCTTTCTCGGTCGACGAGGTGCTGAAAAGCGTCGAAGCCGTCGTGGTGACCCACACCCACACAGACCACTGGGATGAAGCTGCGCAACAGCAGATTCCCAAGAACCTGCCCGTGTTTGTGCAAAACGAAGTAGATGCCAAAACAATTCGTGCTCAAGGCTTCAAGGATGTGCGCGTCCTCAAAGGCACCACCACTTTCAATGGTGTGAAATTGAGCAAAACCGGCGGCCAGCACGGCACTGATTTGTTTTATGCAGACCCTGAACGCGCTCAAATGGGAGGCTCCGTCATGGGCGTCGTGTTTTCTGCGCCCAAAGCCAAAACGGTCTATGTCGCGGGCGACACCGTATGGCGCCCGGAAGTGGATCAGGCATTGGCGCAGCACAGGCCAGACGTGGTGATCCTGAACACGGGAAGCGCTCTCGTGAGTGGTTTTGAAGAGCATCCCATCATCATGGGCAAGCAAGACACATTGCAAGCCACCAAGGCAGCGCCCAAGGCAGCCATCGTGGCCGTCCACATGGACTCCGTGAACCACATGTCGCTCAGCCGCAAGGAATTGCGTGAGTTTGTGCAAGAGAACAAGATTCGGGATCGGGTGATGATTCCTGAAGATGGCGAGGTCATGAAGTTCTAAAGAAATAAAGCTGCCTGAAAGCACAGGCAGTTTTTCCAATCCCTCTCATCCTGCAAAAGGAAACCCAATGAAAAACGCATTGATCGTTATCGACATTCAGAACGATTACTTTCCTGGTGGCGCATTCACACTGGAAAATGCCGACGAGGCTTGCAAAGTTGCAGTGGAGGCCATTGAACAAGCGAAGCGCGATGGGTGGCTGGTGGTTGGTGTGCAGCACGTCAACTCTCCGGATGCCCCCTTTTTCAAGCCCGACACCGAAGGCGTGAAAACCCACAGCGCCATTGCTGCCGCGTTGGTCGATGCGCCCATCGTTGTCAAGAGCGAGGCCGACAGTTTCTTCAAAACAAACTTGGAGCAAATCGTGCGCGAAGCAGGCATCACCGATATTTATCTCACCGGCATGATGACCCAGCACTGCATCACCCACACTGCGCTGTCTCCGCAAGCGAGCGGCATGAAAGTCAACATCATCGCCAAAGGCTGTGCCGCCCCCGCCAAAGCCTTGAGCGACTTGGCCCTGCACGGCCTGAGCGCTCGGTGCGACGTGGTGTAGAGCCATCACTGCGCATTATTGGGTTCGAGTAGGCATTGTCTTGGCATTCCTCGTACCGCAGTCGTTCGGTGGTGCCCGAGAACTTGGGTCGGGCGACTACAAGTTGACCGTGATGGTGGTCTGGCCCGTCGGCGGTGACCTACAGCAATCACTGCAGAACAGACCTACGGCGTGACGGCTTGAGGCTGCCTGCGGTCACTCGACGGGAGACCTGACCGCTGCATTGAATTCCGCAAACCAGTCACTGAACGTCGAGGCGCCACTGCCGTCGATGATCCGATCGTGCAAAAGGGCCTCGCCCTCAGCTTGGCCCTAACTCGCAGGCATCCCGAGCAGCGAGGACCACTTCAGGCCCGCTCTTAAGGGTCTCCACCATGCCGCGGCTTCACGATCTGAGTGTGAGTAAGCGCCTGGGGGGCGTGTAGACCGGACGAGCGGGTACACAGGCATCATTGAATCGACGCGACCAGCTTTCAGCCACCTGCGTAGCCATGTACGGCTCCATCAGCCAGAGCAGCAAGATCTCGAAGCCTGTTGGCGAACTGGGCGATCCAGATCTTCAAAACTGTCCTGCGATCCAATGGCAAGGTTGCAGGTGAGTTGCTGGACGGCCGTCAAATCCCGCTATGGATAGAGCACATGAGTTGGCCGGTCACCAAGATGCCGCCTACTGTCATCGAGCTGCGTCGTGTTCAAGGCATAGGTTCGAAGCAGCCATCTTGAGTGCCCGCCTATATCTCCGCCAACTTCTGCGCGGCCATGCAGGCACAGCCGGTTGTTTACGAGCAGAACGTCTCCCGGCTCGATCGCCACAGGCTTGGCAATCTCGCCGCAAGCCTTCGCGAAATTCTCGGCGGCAATTTCTGCTGCTCCGCCGGGTTCGGTTGGGGACACATTGGAGTGGCTGAAGCGAACAATTGTGCCGATGGCAGCGTCCTTGAGCACCGGCTCATCGATCGCGACGTGGACTTCCCCGAGGATGTCCCGCATACCTTCGATGAAGGTCGCCTGAGAGCCGATGGAAAACTGACCCTGCTTCAACTCGTGCACATCCTCCGGCGACAGCTTCCCAAGAGCTTCGTCTAGCACCATCACTGTCGTCGGTACCGCATTCGGATTTCGCAGGCCAACCAAAGTCACCAAGTCGGGGGACGGCGCGATTCGGGAATTCGAGGCATCGCTGTCCCCATTGAAAGGGAAGCTCACCGCATCGGTGTGGCCGCGAAGCCCACCCTGCGATTTGCGCGCAAACTTACCCTCGCCAGGAATCGCCGTCAGACTGACAAACAGTTCGCCACTGTTCTCGGAGCCGTAAGAAACGGTCTCCAAGCCAAGAAAAGCATGGGCAGCGATAGCCGCAGCGCGGCCCATTTGCGTTCCGGTAACGTCAGGAACAGGCGTAAACCAATCCGGGGTGTCAGGCAGTTCGCTAGGTTCAAACACCCCAGCAAGAAGAACGAATGGGGCCGAGATGGCGTCCTGCCGTATTGCGGTCAAGTCCTCGCCTGCGCTCTCCAGCTTGTTCGCCACCGCACTGCCAAGGGCCCTCCCGAGTTCAGCAGGAAAAGCCAGAGCAGTTGTTCGCTGGTCCAATGTAGTCGCCTGCTTCCAGTCTGCGACAGCAGCCCTGACGGCCACAGCCAGCTTTGGCGCAGTCATAAATTCTCCACGGGTTGATACATTGTTGATATGCGTCTACACTGGTGTCAAGGGGCATGCGCAAGCCCCCCATAGCCATGGAGGGCGTTTATGCGAACCGCGCTAGACCCGGCAGACTTTGCTCAAGGGCAATTGCTTTTGTCCCGGCTCCCGGACACATTTTCCAACATTCTTCGGACAGCCAAATTGCATCCTGAGGCCAAGGGTCGCGTGTCCGTTTCATATGAAGTAGCCGGTGCTGGAAGGCGCCAAGTGGCCGCGACCTCTTCCAGCGAGGCCATCCGGCTAGTCCTCGCTGAGATCGCGTCTTTGCTCACAGCCTCTACCGCATCATCGGAGACCGTTCAAATGAACTCAAGCGAGACTGAGTCCACATTGAGGGGAGATCCCTCCTCACCCGAACGAACGCTGTCGAAAGTGAGGCAGCAGACGCTTGGGGCCTCGTTGCCTTTGCGTTTGAAGGAACATCTAGATTCGGTCGCTGCTCAAGAGGCGACGAGTTTTGCGGAGGTCTGCCGCCGATTTGTGCTCTTCGGGTTTGAAGACGTCGTCGCACAGTCGCTTCATGCGAGCCCGACGTCGCTCTTCGAGATGCTTGGCCACGAGCTCCAAGAGTGGGATGGCTCGACGTCCGAGCAGGTCATGGTTCGCTTGGATCCGGGGCACGCCGTTCGCCTTCGATCCATCGCAAAGGAGTATCAGAAGTCGGTCTCCGAACTGACGGTTCTCTGCACGGCTCACGGCATTGCATTGCAGAGGACATTGGCGTTGCTCGAGTCCAAAGTTTCGAGTTGTAAGGGCGTTTCAATTCGAAATTTGGTGGTGAAGCTTGGACTTCAGCCCTCAGCAGCGCCGCTCGTTTCCAGCATCCTTGCAGGAAACGTGAAGGCTCCGAGAAAGTTGCTCGCACGTCTTGCGACGGCATTCGAGGCTCCCGAATCGCTGCTGTCGACATTGTTCCGGGGTAGCTTCGACCGCCGGCTAGTGCCTGCGTTCAAGGCGGAAGGGGTGAAACCTCGACTTTCGACGGCACCCACAACATGGACTTCCGCTGTGAAGTCGCTAAATCTCTCTGCCGAAGACACCAAGGCCCTTCTTGATTTGGGAGTTTGAGACCTATGAATCCATTCCAGCGTGCTCGAAGTGAAGCGCATGCGACCCGAGCCCTGCTGGATCCAATGCTCGCGCACGGGCCAATTGCAGCAAGGGACCTTCTTCACAAGATCGAATCCGTCCTGAACATCGCAGTTGAGCCTGTCCCGCCGTCCTACACCGAGCTCGGCGGTGGGACAGCCGTGCTACAGCGCGAGCAGATGTTCATCTACGTGAGCTCTGAAGTTGAGGAGTGGGGCGCAGACTTCTGCGGCCTCGTTGCGCACGAGCTGGGCCACTACTTCCTGGACGCGACGAAGCCGGCGACCACCGTTGCCCACCTAGAGACGTTGCTTGGCAGCGCGGGGAGTCCCGCTGTTCTCAAAGTTGAAGCTTACGGAGCGCGAGAGCGGCAGGAGCTACAGGCAAATGTGTTCGCCCGCGAGCTCTTGTTGCCGCGAGCCGTTGCTCGTCAACTTGCATCGGCCGGAAATGGGCCTGCGGAGATCGCAGTAGAACTGGGCATCCCGTTGGAGTTCGTTCGACAGCAGATGCTTGACGGGCTGCTCCTTCCCGAAGTCCCCGAGACAACGAGCGCCCTGAGTGTGCCGAGTCCTGACCAGCTCGCCGCAGCCAGCGCCGAGGAACGAGCCGCGAACGTGGTCGCGGGGCCGGGTACAGGTAAGACCACGACGCTCATCCATCGGGTCAAGTACCTGGTGGAAGAGAAGCATGTGCATCCGAGCCAGATTCTGGTCCTCACATTCACGAACAAGGCGGCGCTGGAACTGGTCGAGCGACTACGCAGCGCCGGAATTCCCAACGCTTCCGACATATGGGCGGGCACCTTCCACTCCTTCGGGCTGGAGTTCCTGCGGAAGTATCACCAGCATTTCCAGCTCGACTCTGACCTTCATGTCTCGGATCTGATGGGCTCGATGATCCATCTAGTCAAGGCACTACCTCGCGTCGACCTTCAGCACTTCCTTCGTGTCGAAGACCCGTACGAATGGCTTGGGCCCGTCGTTGACGGCATTACAAGGCTCAAGGAGGAACTGGTCTCCCCCGCAGCCTATCGGAGCTTCGTCGAGAGCGATGAGGTCGAAGACGCCGAGCTTCTGCAAAAGAGGCTCGATGTGGCCACGCTTTTCGAGTTGCATGAGACGCTGCTCAAGGAGCGCCGCACCGTCGATTTTGTTGACCTCATCTCGAAGCCAGCGATTGCCCTCAAAGATGACAGGACACCTTTCGTTGAGCTGGTCGATCGCTTCCAGTACGTTCTAGTCGATGAGTACCAGGACGTCACACAGGCCATGGTCGAGATGCTTCGCCAGGTGGCATATAAGAAGCATATCTGGGTGGTCGGCGACGTTCGGCAAGCAATTCACCATTGGCGCGGCGCTTCGCTGAAAAGCCTCCAGAAGTTCGATGTCGAGTTCAAGGCGCACGCAGCTGGAACTTCAATCCAACGGTATCCCCTGACGTTCAATCGTAGGAGCTCGCAGGAGGTCGTCGACCTCACGCAGCATGTTGGACGTGACCACGCTCTCGAGAGCTCGCTGAGGCTCGATGAGGTCGTCGCCACCAAAGGCGTATCGGGCTCGAAGCCGGTTGTTGTCAATTGCCGAGATGGCGATGCTCTCCTCGGCGCGATCGCCGAAGTAATTCGCGAACTGCAGGCCGGCGGGGTACCTTTCGGCCGTCAGGCAGTGCTTTGCCGCAAGTCGAGCGACGTAGAGCGGTCCGCCGAGCTATTGGAGCAGGCGGGGCTTCCCATCATTTACGTCGGTGACTTGACCGCACGGACCGAGGTCAAGCGCATCCTCTGTCTCATCCAGCTTTTGGTCGAGCGTAGACCAAAGGCGATAGTCGGACTCGCAGGGATTCCATCTCTCAACATGCCGTTGGTAGACGTAGACGTGCTGCTGAAGGCCGCAGAGAGCGACGTGGCCTTCCAGAGAGGTCGTTGGATTCATGCGCCGCCGCCGGGGCTTAGTCCTCGCGGACTGGAGGTCACGGCATCCATCCGTGAGCTCATCGGGCGTTTCCAGCACGGCTCGAATCCATGGGCTTTCATCTGCCATCTATTGCTGGATAAGCGCTTCGGCCTCCCACCTGCCGCTGACAACAGTGTGCGAGCTCGGGTGAGCCGTGTTGCTCTCTGGCAGTTCGCCTATAGCGTGCGGAACGGCGACGGCGAGATGAAAGAGGCGAGGCTGTCTCGGTACTTGCTGCGACAACGGCTGCGGCAGCGTATCGGCGATGGCCAAGGTCAGCGCGAGCTTCCGCCGGAGGCAGCTGTGCTCGACGGCGTACGCGTGATGACCGTTCATGGCAGCAAGGGGCTGGAGTTCGAGGCTGTGCACGTCGGTTACGTGAGCGCCGACAGCTACGGAAGCCGAGAACCCACTTGGCGGCCTGATGGAATTCTCGACATCGTGCCGCCTGAAGCACTCGGCAGTACGACGGAAGAATACAAGTTTGAGGAATCGGTAGAGCGGAACAACCTGCTCTATGTGGCTGTCTCAAGAGCGAAGCATCACTTATACCTCTATCAGGATACCAAGTTCAAGAACTCCACCGCTCCGCAATTGGAGCACTACCCCAGGAAGTACCTATCAAGGCAGTACAGCGGACCTTCTCTGACTGCGGTGAAGTCCTCTTCGGAAGCCGCGTTTTCTGCACCTAAGGCGATGCCTTTCGAAGACTTCTACAGCTACGCAATGTGCTCGTTGCGCTACTGGTATAGCCACGTCCTGGAGATGCAGACCGAATCCGATATTGACATTTCGCTACGTGCTCGATGGGCGGTGATGGACGCGCTCAAGGCATTCTCAAGCGGCTCGTCGGGCTCGGCACAACTCGCGCTTGGTGCTGCCTGGACTACCCGCAAGTTGCCTAGCGCTGTGGAAGACCCCTCGCTGTGGGCTGACGCACTCTATGCGCTCGAACGGGGCGAAGGTCAGGTGCAGGCCTTGAAGGAACGAGGTGGAAGGTTTGAACAGAGCACGGCGAACATTGCTGGATTAACGCTGCAGATGCCATGGGGTTTTCGAATCGACGGGACCTATGGCGGGACTGAATATGCAATCCTGCGATTCTCTCGCCGTGGAATCAGCGAGTACAAGACAATCATGAACCCGGTGCTGCGCGGGTTAAGTTTGCCCGGGCCTACCTCGATGTCACTGCACCATGTGCTGTCCGAGAAGACCGACAAGGTCGACGGCTCGAAAGTCATAGAAATGACGAAAGCCTACAAAGCTGCTGAGCGTTTCGCCAAAGGCGACAACACACCTACCGTCGGTCATCATTGCGGTCGCTGTGACTTCTCGACCATCTGCCCTTCAGCACCGTGATAGTGCCCCAGCTCACAAGGTTGGAAGCTCTGCACGCTCAGCCGCACTGTTCGGCAGACTGCGTCAGGCTGGGTGCAGATGTTCTCAACCTCGGTGTCGAAGGACGAAAGTCAACTCTTTGCGGTCTTTTTACCGGACGCTACCCCGTCAGTAAAACAGTAGCCTTCTAGACTCTGCGGTGTGTTCGGCGACTAATCTCGGGACGAACCGCTTGGCGGCAGGCCATCCGGAGCGTTGTGCGGTCGAAGATATTTGTATAGAGCCGGCCAGGCGGAGTGCGTCATCAAATTTTCGACATTCCTTTTGCCGGTACGATACCCACCCGAACGACTGCGCGCTTGTGGATATGCTTGTGATCAGCCATCAGCGCATGCAGGCTTCGGCTCTCAGTTGCCCGGTAATGTAGTCCACGTTCGCCCCATACAAGCCAGACCAGGGCCTTGCCGGTTGTCTCTAAGTAGAGGTCGAGCAGATCAGCTCGAAGGTATGAAAGATGGCCGTGCGCCTCCTTGTCATCCTCACCGACCTCGCGGTACAAGGAAGCGACTCCTTGTGCGTCATGGAGGTCCCACTGACCTGCGCGGTAGCTCAACCCCAATGCCTCACAAAGCTCAGTTGACGGGAACTCCGTCCCTCCATTCGGATTGAGTTGGCTGTGGTAACTCTCCCAGCAGTATTGCTGAACAGGGATCACCACCGAAATGCCGTTTCCGGACCAGCGGTCTGTTGATACTTTTGGGGACTCATACTCGTCTTCATTTGGTATCTGAGGCAGCATTCCAGGCGCAGTCTCGAATGGCATCTCGCCCGCATAGGTATAAAAGCTCTCCCGGCAGGAGGGTATTGCGTCGTTACCCGGATATTTCATGCCGGCAAAAAGCTTCGTCAACGGTTCGACGTCCGCACGGTCGACCAAAAGCCCGCGCAGGAAGCTGAAAACCTGCCGGTAGTCACTCTTGGCGTTTTGTTCGATGAACCCGTCGAGGAGCACCCAGGGCCCGGCAATTCCATCGAGCTCGGAGCTTTCGAGCAGATTCTCATAGTCAGGGAGTGGGCCATCGATGATCCAGTCTTTCGGTTCGGTGGGCTGGCCGTTGAAAAGCTCCGGCAACTGCAACGTCAGGTGTCGCGGCTTGGGCGGGAACGTCGGGTCGATGTCAACATCTGACGGCCGACCATGATTTCGCATCGGGTCCAGCAGCCCGTGGTCGTAACGCTGTCCCCACATCTCAAAGTAAGCAATCCAGCCATATTTTTTTCCGTAGCGGTCGACCTTTTTTTTGTCGCCATCCTGTTGACGCCAAGAGTTCAGCCTCCCATCGACGGGCTTGAACTTCTCTGGGTCGTATCCCAGCTGAACCATCCGTGTGACGATTGCCTTTCGGACCACGATGTAGTCCGGGTGTTTGTAGTCGTAGTTCCCACGACCCGGGATGAGTCGGCCGAATGTGTAGTTGCCGAAATCCATTGTGATTGCAGCGCGGTCAGCCTTCTCGATGTCTTCCGCCGGAATAGCAGGCGGCGCATCGAAGGGAGACGGCGTGTGGGCGAACGGAGGGATGATGTACGCAGCGTCCGCAGTCGAAACGCAGTCAGGTTGAATCTTCCGAGCGAGCCCAACGATGCCCAGACAGTATTGGCGCAGCAGCGTGTGGCGCGTTGGAGCCACGGCGCCAGGTGTAAAGACCGTACGCACGATGGCCTTCGCCGTCGTGGGAAGTGTCTGCCGCATAGCCGCTGCCGACGAATCTGCCCAGACCGACAGGGCGGCGCCGTAGCCTGCGGCGAACATCCGTTCAGGGACATACGTATCCGTGCAACTCAGCGATTCCAAGGCTAGCTCAAAGTACTGCGCGGGCTGTTTTAGGGCGAACGAGTACAGCGCGCGTGTGGCCAAGTCGCGCAGGTATCGGACAGTGGAGGTTAGTGTCCACATCACCCACCGAACGCGTCTGATCTCGGCCGGCCCAAGAGTCTCGTTCTCCCATCGCTCAGTGAGGAACTTTAGGTCGCGCTCGATCTCGGTCGCGTTCGTCCGCAGCCACTCGGACCACACCAAGTCGCGCTGCGTGTTGGTCATGGTGCTGAGCACCGTGTGCAGGAAGTTCGCGTCGTACGGGTGAGCCTGCGCTGCGCGAGTTGCGCGCAGCCGGTCGAACGAGCGGGCTGCAAAATTGCTGTCGCTGTCCAGCATCGCTTCCGCGAATCGGTCGGCGGTTTCGCGTCCAATCTGCGAGGGGTCCGAATGGGCTGTGAGCAGGAGTGCGCGCAATGACAAGTTGCCCGGGAGCTCTTGCCAGAGCTGACGATGACCACCCTTGCCGGGATACAAGCCGACCAAGGCGTAGAAGGCATCGCTGGCGAACGTGTGCGCTCCGGGCTTGCCGGCGTCGAGCTTCTTCTGGTTCTCTGCGTTCTGGAACCATAGCTGTTGGCGCCACTTGAATTCTGACCCACCCTGCCGATCCAATATTGACCCAGGGCGGATTGCTGAATTTGGAATCAGCAACTGTGGATAAGTGTA
>QLTU01000026.1 GCA_003268905.1 Acidovorax defluvii | reverse complement strand
CAAAACAATGCTTCTTGCATCGGAACGGCTCCTGTTCAGGGGGTGTCAACAGATTTTTTTGAACTGTAGCGCTCCACCCGAAACGGAAGAGAGCCTTTTATGCTTAATATCCTCGGCGCCTTCGCGCCACAGCGCCGTGCCCAGCAGTGGCACCTGCGGCCAGGCCGACCGGGGAGTCATGGGGCGGCGGCTTTCTTGCGCGAATAGATCTGGTCGAAGCTCGCCTTGTCGGCAAAGTGGTCCGCCCGTCCCAATATTTGGCAAAGGCTTCGTTGAACTCCACATACAACTCCGGGGTAGGGTCGTTCGACACATTGAGCAGCGTCACAGACTGTGCAAACGACGGCAATGCTGTCAGGGCCAAACTGCCAGCCAGGGCGACGGCGAAGGGAAACTTGATAAAGTTGCGGCGAAAGTTCATTGAAAGCCTCTTTTATGAATGGGTTGCGGTGCAAAACACCGATGAAACGCATTCTGGAAGGCCATCTTCAAAACTGGAACGACTAAGATTTCAGTTCTTTATATCCAAATCATCTGAGCAACCCTTTTTGCTCGCACATCACACAAGGAAATCCCATGGCACGCACGGTTCAATGCATCAAGCTCGGCAAGGAAGCCGAAGGTCTCGACTTTCCTCCCTACCCCGGTGAACTGGGCAAACGCATCTGGGAAAACGTGAGCAAGCAGGCGTGGGCGGACTGGATCAAGCACCAGACCATGCTGGTCAATGAAAACCGCCTGAACCTGGCCGACGCCCGCGCCCGCCAATACCTCGCCCGACAGATGGAAAACCACTTTTTTGGTGGCGGCGCAGACGCCGCAGCGGGATATGTCCCGCCCAGCGCGTAACGCAGTGCAGCGCTGCAAAAAGTGGGTTCGTCAAAACCATTTCTTTGGCGGTGGCGCACACGCCGCTGCAGGCTACGTGCCGCCCAGCGCGTAATGCGGTCCAGTGCAGCAATAAGCTGTTTCATTCACAACGGTAATCGGTTGACGGTGCCGGTCAGGCCTCGGCCTGCAAGCCACCGCGGACCCGCGTCTTTTTTCATCGCTCCTCATGTCCGAACCCATTGACTGGCTCCCGGACGGCACCCCGTACAGCCCCCGCTTCGGCGACCGTTATCACAGTGAAAACGGTGGGCTGGATCAGGCGCACCAGGTTTTCCTGCACGGCTGCGGCCTGCCTGCGGCATGGGCCGGACAGGCCCAATGGCGCATTCTCGAAACCGGGTTCGGCTTCGGGCTGAATTTTCTGGTCACCTGGGCGGCGTGGCGGACCGATGCGCAGCGCCCCCGCCTGCTGCACTTCATCTCGACAGAGGCCTGGCCCGTCAGTGCCGCTGACCTGCTGCGCGCTGCCTCGGCCCACCCGGAACTTGCGCCCTTGGCCCAGGAACTGCACGACCAGTTCTGGGGGCTGTTGCCCGGCGTGCACCGCCTCATCTTTGATGGCGGGCGCGTGCTATTGACACTGTGCATTGGCGACGCCCAAACGGTGCTGCGCCAGCAGGAATGGACCGTGGATTCGGTTTACCTGGACGGATTCAGCCCCCAGCACAACCCTGATCTGTGGAACCTGCACACGCTCAAGGCCGTGGCGCGCTGCTGCCGCCGGGGCACGCGCCTGGCCACCTGGACCATTGCGCGCGCAGTGCGCGATGCGCTCACGCAATGCGGCTTCCATGTAGAGAAGGTGCCGGGCGTGCCGCCCAAGCGCGACAACCTGCAAGCCACCTTCGATCCTCGGTGGGAGCCGCGTACCTCGCGCCCCGCTCCCAGCACCCCCTCGCACGCTGTACCGGCCCGCTGCATCGTGATTGGTGCCGGCCTGGCAGGCGCCGCCACGGCTGCCAGCCTGGCACGGCGCGGCTGGCAGGTGCAGGTGCTGGACATGGGCGATGCACCGGCGGCAGGCGCCTCCGGACTGCCGGTGGGGCTGTTCGCGCCCCACCTCTCGCCAGACGACAATATTTTCTCGCGCGTATCGCGCAGCGGCGTGCGCGCCATGCTGCAACAGTCGAAGGCATTGTTGCAGGATGGCGTGGACTGGAATCCTTGCGGCGTGCTGGAGCGCCGGCCCGAGCAGAACCTGGGCCTGCCCGCAGGCTGGGAACAAAGCCCGGGCGCCGACTGGAGCCAGGCAGCCAGCGCGCCCACCCTGCAAGCCGCCGGGCTGGCGCAAGACACCCCCGCCTGCTGGCATGCGAAAGCGGGCTGGGTGCAACCCGCGCGCCTGGTCCGCGCATTGCTGGCGCAGCCTGGCATCGCTTGGTGCCCCCGCAAATCGGTAGCGCGGCTGCAGCGCAGCCCGGCGACCGACAGCGCCGCCACCGGGGACAGCACCGCCACCGGAATATGGCAGGCACTGGATGACCACGGCCACACCATTGCCGAGGCTGAATGCGTGGTGCTGACCGCAGGCCCGGCCTGCAATGCGTTGCTTGCAGCCTCATCAGCACCCACCCTGCCACTGCAGTCTGTGCGCGGTCAGTTGTCGTGGGGCGTGCAAGACGCAGGGGCTGCTGCCCTGCCCCCTTTTCCGGTCAACGGAAATGGCGGCCTGGTCGCCCACGTTCCGCGAGACGCGGGCCTTGCTTGGCACATGGGTTCCACCTTTGAACGGGATGTGGACGCCTTGCCGCTCACCTCCGCCGAAGTGGCGGCTGCCCATGCCACCAACTGGCGGCGCTTGCAGGAATTGCTGCCCAACGCGGCGCCCACGCTGCAGGCGGCGTTTGCCAGCACATCGCCCTCGGATAGTGCCGCAGTGCGCGCCTGGGCCAGCGTGCGCTGCACCTCGACCGACCGCCTGCCCATCGTCGGCCCTGTCGATGCCCAGGCCCTGCCCGGCCTGTGGGTTTGCACGGCCATGGGCGCGCGCGGGCTCACGCGGGCCGTGCTGTGCGGCGAGCTGTTGGCCGCGCTGTTGAACGCCGAGCCGCTGCCGCTGGACGCGCGCCTGGCACGCGCCATGGGCACGGAGCGGCTGGAAAAATAAAACACCTTCTGAGCCGCCTCGCGCCTTTTCCATCGCGCAGGCGCTGCGTGTGGTTGGGCGGACGCCACCAGCGCGCCGGGGCGGCCCTTGCAGGGTAGCTGCTCGCCCCGGCGGCGAAACCAACAAGGCACGAAACCCCATCAAAGCCCGCGCAACCTGCGCCGCAGCTGGTGCATAAGCTTATTCGCATAAGGGCAGCACGAAACAATCGTTTGTTTTCATAAGCCGCGCCTCTACATTCGCAGCCATGCATGATTTCGCGTTTGTTTTTGCGGGCTTTGCCGTCGGGCTGATTGTGGGCCTGACCGGTGTCGGCGGCGGCTCGCTCATGACGCCCGTGCTCATCTTCTTCTTTGGCGTGAAACCCCACCTGGCCATCGGCACCGACCTGCTGTTTGCGGCTTTCACCAAGATGGGTGGCACCGTGAGCATGGCGCGCCAGCGCCTGGTGCCATGGCGCGTGGTGGGCCTGCTGTGCGCGGGCAGCATACCGGCTGCACTGGCGGCACTGTGGCTGTTGCACCGCATGGGGCCGGCCACTGCACAAGCGCAGCACCTCATGACCAGCACGCTGGGCATTGCCCTGCTGCTCACGGCCGCTGCCACGGCCTACAAGGTGCTGGCGTTTTCGCCACAACGTCAGGCTGCCGAGGTGGCTGCCCGCCGCGCCAATGCGGCCAACGCCGCCGAGCCACGCCACTGGAGCCTGCCGGTGCTGCTGGGCGCGGTGATCGGAATGCTGGTCACCTTCACCTCGGTGGGCGCGGGGGCCATTGGCGTCACCGTGCTGCTGCTGGTGTTTCCGCACCTGCCGCTGCCGCGCATCATTGCTGCCGATATTGCCTACGCCGTGCCGCTGACGCTGGTGGCCGGCCTGGGCCACGCTTCGCTGGGCTCGGTTGATTGGCCGCTGCTGCTGCAACTGCTGGCCGGTTCGCTGCCCGGCATCTGGCTGGGCTCGCGCCTGGTTTCCCGCACCCCCGAGCGCCTGATCCGCTCGGCCCTATCCGTGCTGCTCGCCTGGGCGGGCGCCAAACTCGTTTTGATTTAAGAGGCTCATTGCCCCATGTACCAATACACCCAATTCGACAAGCAATTCGTCCAACTGCGCGCCCAGCAGTTCCGCGACCAGCTCGACCGCTGGCAGCGCGGCGAACTGACCGACGAACAGCTTTTGCCGCTGCGCCTGCAAAACGGCTGGTACATCCAGCGCTACGCCCCCATGGCCCGCATTGCCGTGCCCTACGGCGAAATCAGCAGCACGCAACTGCACATGCTGGCCCGCATCGCCCGCGACTACGACAAGCCCACACCCGAGCTGCTGGCCCATGCCCAGGCCACGCAGGACGAACTGCAGGCCGCCCAGCCCGGCCTGACACTGCACGCAGCGCCGCTCCAATACGGCTACGGGCACTTCACCACGCGCACCAACGTGCAGTTCAACTGGATCCCCATCACCAAGGCCGCCGACGTGATGGACCTGCTCGCCAGCGTGGGCATGCACGGCATCCAGACCAGCGGCAACACCATCCGCAACATCACCACCGAGGCGTATGAAGGTATTGCGGAAGACGGCATCGTGGACACGCGCCCCTTCGCCGAGATCGCACGCCAGTGGAGCACGCTGCACCCCGAGTTCGCGTTCCTTCCGCGCAAGTTCAAGATCGCGTTCAACGGCTCCGCCGAAGACCGCGCCGCCACCGGCTGGTACGACATCGGCGTGCAGGCGCTCAAGAACAGTGCGGGCGAAGTGGGCTTTACCGTCAAGGTGGGCGGTGGCATGGGCCGCACGCCCATCATCGGCGCCGTGGTGCGCGAGTTTCTGCCCTGGAACCAGCTGCTCAACTACATCGAGGCGGTGATCCGCGTCTACAACGGCTACGGCCGCCGCGACAACAAGTGGAAGGCGCGCATCAAGATCCTGGTGAAGGCCGAGGGCCAGCAATTCATCGACGCGGTGGAGGCCGAGTACAAGGCCATCGTGGAGCAGGACGGCGCCCCGCACACCATCACCCAGGCCGAACTGGACCGCGTGCAGGCCAACTTTGTGGTTCCCGAGTTGAAACCCGCCAACCTGCCCAGCAGCGTCAAGACCGACGGCCAGCTCTACCAGCGCTGGCTGCAGCAAAACGTCACCGGCCACCGCCTGCCCGGCATGCGCGCCGTGACGCTGTCGTTCAAGCGCGTGGGCTTTGCACCCGGCGATGCCGACGCCGACACGATGGGCGCGCTGGCACAGCTGGCCGACCAGTTCAGTGCGGGCGAGGCGCGCCTGACGCACAAGCAGAACCTGCTCCTGCCGTGGGTGTTCGAAAGCGACCTGCCCGCCCTGTACGAAGCCGCGCGCAAGCTGGGCCTGGCCCAGCCCAACATCGGCCTGCTGACCGACATGATCGCCTGCCCCGGCGGCGACTTCTGCTCGCTGGCCAATGCGCGCAGCCTGCCCATTGCCGCGGCCATCACCGAGCGCTACCAGGACCTCGACGAAGTCTTTGACCTGGGGCCCATCGACCTGCACATGAGCGGCTGCATCAACAGCTGCGGCCACCACCACAGCGGGCACATCGGCATCCTCGGGGTCGACAAGGACGGCAAGGAGTGGTACCAGATCACGCTGGGCGGTGCCGACGGCACGCGCCTGTCTGGCCCGGCCCTGGCGGGCAAGGTGGTCGGCCCCTCGTTCACCGCCTCGGAAGTGCCCGACGTGATCGAGGCCGTGCTCACCACCTTCCGCGCACTGCGCAAGCCTGGCGAGTTCTTCATTGATGCGCTGCGCCGCATCGGCCACGACCCGTTCAAGGACGCCGCCAACGGCGCGCGCCACCCCAAGCAGGCGCAAGAAGAAGCCATCACCGAATAAATCCAGATCACTATGAAAATAATAGCTGCCAGCGCTTTACCCACAAGCGCTGAAACCGAAAAAACCTTGCAGATCGCCAACGACGCCGAGCTGACCGACATCGTCGCCAGCGGCGCGCTGCAGGGCGTGGAGCGCATCGAGCTGCACTTTCCCAAGTTCACCGACGGCCGCGCGTTCAGCCAGGCCGTGCTGCTGCGCCGCCGCCATGGCTTTGCTGGCGACCTCCGCGCCACAGGCGATGTGCTGATCGACCAGCTGGTGCAGATGGCGCGCAGCGGCTTCACGAGCGCCGTGCTGGCCGAGGGCCAGAACCTGGCGGCCGCCGAGCGCCAGTTTGCGCGCTACAGCGCCTTCTACCAGGGCGATGCGTTGGAGCCGCGCCCGCTCTTCGCACGGGAGGCGGCATGAGCGCGGTGCGCGAGCTCGACCTGGCGCAGGTCAATGCCCGCTGGGGCCGCGATGCGTCGGCCCTGGTGGAGTGGGCCGTGGGCCTGGGCCAGCCCACCATCGTCACCACCAATTTTCGCCCGTTCGAGGCCGTGATCCTGCACCTGGTGACGCGCGTCAACCCCCAGGTTCCCGTGGTCTGGATGGACAACGGCTACAACACTGAAGCCACCTACCGCTTCGCCGACGAGGTGACGAAGCAACTGGGGCTGAACCTCAAGATCTACGTGCCACGCCGCTCCCGCGCGCACCGCGAGGCGGTGGAGGGCGCAACGCCTGCGCTTCATGATCCACGCCACGCCGCCTTCACCGCCGAGGTAAAGCTCGAGCCCTTTGCCCGCGCCCTGCGCGAGACCGCACCGCAAGTCTGGTTCACCGCCCTGCGCGCCACCGACACCGCCGTGCGCGCACAGATGGACCCCGTCAGCATCAACCCCGATGGCCTGATCAAGGTCGCACCGCTGCTGCACTGGTCATCCAAAGACCTGCACGAATACTGCGTCAAGCACGGCCTGCCCAACAACTTCGACTACGTGGACCCGACCAAGGGCGAAGACAACCGCGAGTGCGGCCTGCACCTGGCGCATTGAAATGACCACCCCCCTGAGTCGCTTCGCGCCTTCCCCCCGCTCTCGCATGGCTGCGCCATGCGGGCAGGGGGACGCAGCCAGCGCGACGAGGCGGCCCTTGCGTGGCTGCCCTCGCCTGGACTGCGCCAGTTGCATACGTCCCGGACATTGAACCGAACCACTGAGCACATTCACCCATGAACGCCCGCATCGACACCTCCACGCTGAGCCACCTCAGCAACCGCCACCTCGACGCGCTGGAAGAAGAAACCATCTTCATCCTGCGCGAGGTGGCCGCCGCTTTCGAACGCCCCGCCCTGCTGTTCTCGGGCGGCAAGGATTCGCTGGTCATGCTCAAGTGCGCCGAAAAGGCCTTTGGCGCGGGCCGCATTCCGTACCCGCTCTTGATGATCGACACGGGCCACAACTTCCCCGAGGTGACGGACTTTCGCGACTTCCGTGCCAAGGAGCTGGGCGCCGAACTCATTGTGCGCAGCGTCGAAGATTCGATGGCGCGTGGCACCGTGCGCCTGGCCCATCCGGGCGAGTCGCGCAACGTGCACCAGTCGGTCACGCTGCTCGAAGCGATTGAAGAATTCCGCTTTGACGCGCTGATCGGCGGCGCCCGCCGCGACGAGGAAAAGGCCCGCGCCAAGGAGCGCATCTTCAGCCACCGCGACAGCTTTGGCCAGTGGCAGCCCAAGGCCCAGCGCCCCGAGTTGTGGACGCTGTTCAACACCCGCCTGCAGCCCGGTGAGCACTTTCGCGTGTTCCCCATCAGCAACTGGACGGAGCTGGACGTGTGGCAGTACATCGACCGCGAGCAGATTGCCCTGCCCTCCCTCTACTACACCCACCAGCGCCAGGTGGTCGAACGCAAGGGCCTGCTCGTGCCCGTGACCGAACTCACGCCGCCGCGCGAAGGCGAAGTGGTCGAAACGCGCCAGGTGCGCTTTCGTACCGTGGGCGACATCACCTGCACCTGCCCGGTGGAAAGCCCTGCCGCCACGGCCGCCGACATCGTGATCGAGACCCTGGCCGCCGACGTGAGCGAGCGCGGAGCCACGCGCATGGACGACAAAACCAGCGACGCCTCGATGGAAAAGCGCAAGAAAGACGGGTACTTCTGATGACTACTATGAATTCAATAGCTGCTAGCGCAATACCAGTAAGCGCAAACGGCACAAATGACCCTATTTCCGCGCTGAAGTTCATCACCTGCGGCAGCGTGGACGACGGCAAGAGCACGCTGATTGGCCGCCTGCTGGTGGACAGCAAGGCCGTGCTGCAAGACCACCTGGCCGGCGTGCAGCGCGGCGGCGAGACCGATCTAGCCCTGCTGACTGATGGCCTCTCAGCCGAGCGCGAACAAGGCATCACCATCGACGTGGCCTACCGCTACTTCGCCACCGAAACGCGCAAGTTCATCATTGGCGACGCGCCGGGCCACGAGCAGTACACGCGCAACATGGTCACCGCCGCCAGCAGCGCCGATGCCGCCGTGGTGCTGGTCGATGCCACCAAGCTCGACTGGCAGAACCCCGACCTCGCCCTGCTGCCGCAAACCCGCCGCCACAGCCTGCTGGCCCACCTGCTGCGCGTGCACTCGCTGGTGTTTGCCGTGAACAAGCTCGACGCGGTGGCCGACCCCGCCCTGGCGTGGAAGCACATTCAGGGCGCACTGGCCGCGTTTGCCCAGGCCGCCGGCATTGCGGTGCACGCCACGGTGCCCGTGTCGGCCCTCAAGGGCTGGAACGTGGTGGACGCCAACGCAGGCTGGTGCGGCTACCAGGGCCCCACGCTGCTGCAGGTGCTCGAAGCGCTGCCCAACACGCCCGCCGACACGGCGCTGGCCCTGGCCTTCCCGGTGCAATGGGTTGAAAAATCCTCGTCATCTTCATCGGACACCTCGCAAGGCCGCCGCGTGTTCTGGGGCCGCGTGGCTGCGGGCAACGTCGCGCCCGGTACCCCGGTGCAGATTTTCCCGAGCGGCCAGCTGGCCACCGTGGCCCAGGTGCTGGACCATGCCCGCCGCCCAGGCAAGGTGCCCGCGGGCACGAGCGCCGGCATCATCCTCGACCGCGAAGTCGATGTGTCGCGCGGTGACTGGATTTTGGCCGCCCCCACTGCCGCTGCAGCGCCTGCGGAAGACGACTTTGGCGACACACCCACCGCCACGCCGGCCTGGCCCGCCAGCCGCGAGCTGCGCACCACCGTCGCCTGGATGGACGACGAACCCCTGGTGGCAGGCCGCGTATATTGGGCGCTGCATGGCCACCGCTGGGTCAAGGCCAAGGTGAAAGCCGTGGTGCACAAGCTCAACATCAACACGCTGGCCGAGGAATCGGCCACGCAGCTCGATCCCAACGCCATTGGCCATGTTCAGCTCGTGCTGCAAGAGGCGATTCCGGCCGCCCCTTTCGGCACCGCCCGCGTGCTCGGATCGCTGATCCTGGTGGACACCGCCAGCCACAAAACCGCCGGTGCCGTGCTGGTCAACTGACCTGCATCAACCCACTGAACCCCCACTCGCCGCAAGGCCCCTCCAATCTCGTCGGTGAAAGCTTCTAAAATAAAGGGTTTTCACCGACCCACACAATTTCTGCCATGACCCACGTCGTTTCCGAAAACTGCATCAAGTGCAAGTACACCGATTGTGTGGACGTGTGCCCCGTGGACTGCTTCCGCGAAGGCCCGAACATGCTCGTCATCGACCCCGATGAGTGCATCGACTGCGCCGTGTGCATTCCCGAGTGCCCGGCCAACGCCATCTTTGCCGAAGAAGACCTGCCCGCAGACCAGCTCGCGTTCATCAAGCTCAACGCCGACCTGGCCTTTGCCGACGGCTGGAAGAGCATCACCAAGCGCAAGCCCGCCCTGCCAGACGCCGACGAGTGGAACGGCAAGCCAGGCAAGGTCAAGGACCTGGTCCGCTGATTTCGCGCGAGGCGCCCCTCCCGGGCCTGCACTGCGCAGCCCCACACCCGCGCCCCACCCCGTGAACACCGCCACTGCCCTCCTGGCCCCCACCGCCGCTGACGCCGTCGTCATCGGTGCGGGGCCTGTCGGCCTGTTCCAGGTGTTCCAGTTGGGCCTGCACGGCCTGCGCGCCCACGTCATCGACGCCCTACCCCACCCCGGCGGCCAGTGCGCCGAGCTGTACGGCGACAAACCCATCTACGACATTCCCGCCATTGAGGCCTGCACCGGGCACGAACTCGTGCAGCGCCTGCTGGCCCAAGTTCAACCCTTCGCGCCCACGTTCCACCTCGGCCAGCAGGTGGCCACTGTGCAGGCCCAGCCGGACGGCGGCTTCCTTGTTGGCACCGCGCAGGGCACCCAGCTGCGGGCGCGCACCGTGTTCGTCGCCGCCGGCGTGGGCGCCTTTATGCCGCGCGCCCTCAAGCTCCCCGGCCTGGATGCTTATGAGGGCAGGCAACTGCACTACCGCCTGGACGAAGGCACCCGCCTCGCCGGCCAGCGCGTGGTGGTGCACGGCGGCGACGAACCCGCCGTGCAGCAAGCCATTGCCTGCGCCACGGCCCCCGATGCGCTGCGCCCCGCCCACACCACACTGCAGCACCGCCGCGATGTGTTCGACGCACCACCCGCCCTGCTGGAGCAACTGCAAGCCCTGCGCACCGCGGGCCGCATCGATGTCGCCATCGGCGTGGCCAGCGACATCGTCGAGGAACAGGGGCGCCTCGCCGCGCTGGAGCTGATTACCCCCGCCGGCGCACCGCAGCGCCTGCCGCTAGACCTGCTGCTCGTGCGCCTGGGCCTCGTGCCGCGCCTGGGCCCCATCACCGAATGGGGCCTGCAGCTAGAGCGCAAACAGCTCGTTGTAGACCCCGCCACGTTCGCCACCAGCACGCCCGGCATCCACGCCGTGGGCGACGCCATCACCTACCCCGGCAAGCGCAAGCTCATCCTGAGTGGTTTCCACGAAGCGACGCTGGCCGCCTTCGCCGCCGCCGAATGGCTGGCGGGGCACAAGCTGCCGCTGGAATACACGACGAGCAGCGAGCGATTGCAGGGGTTGCTGGGGGTGGGGAAACCGGAAAACTGAGAACGCGACTCTGTCTGTGTGGAGGTTCGGGTTCCATGGCAGGTGACGGACCTGGACCCGCAGCAGACGGTGGGGTGGCGCCCCGAGTCGGTCGGTGGCGCCTGCTACTCGACCAACTACCGGCCCGGAAGTTATCTGCCGGGTGCCCAGATTACACAGGTTCGCAGCTATAGTTTCCCCAGCGAACGCTTGCGGGATCTCATCGATTTTTTGTACCTGAGGGCATGAACAGTGAAGCAGTCGCAAGCCCAAACTACAAGCTCCTTTCAGGAGGAACCAGTATCCAGAATATCCCGCATCGCCCAGGTTATCTCTCAGGTTCTTCCGGGTACATTCATTTGAGCTACCGAGTCCTATGTTCACTTTCAAGGTTGCAATGGTGTTCTGGTTGGTGGCCGCGTCGGTGCCGCTGGTTACGAGTCTTGTTTATTTCCGCACTTCCCCACCTACTGATTCGCTCATTCAGCGCATTGCCGTTTCGCTGCACGGTGTAACTGTTTTCGTCCTCTGCGTCGGTGCCGTCTTGGTTGGCATGATCGGCTCTCCTCGCCAAGAACTAGGAGCAACCTTCCAACTTCTTCTGTTTGTGCCTTTGGGACTCGTCGCTTATTCCATACGGCATTTTCATGGCAAGAGGGCAATTCATCTTCTTCAAGCCATCAATCTGCTTTGGCTTGCATTCGCTTCTTTTCTCGGCCGCATGGCCGTTACAGGCGTTTGGCTGTAACGGCACCCGCATGGAACTGACCACTGAGATGTATGCAGGATGGCGCAAGCATCTGAACCGTCTTTAGGGCGTAAAACAATCCGGAAAACCGAAGCGCAGAGGAGTTTGGCATGACATCTGACTTTATATTGCCCCATCCGGATCACCGAACGACATATGCACCCCATCAGTATTCGCTTGGATCGTGTTTTCGATGTTCAGCCTGATGCTTTCTCAGGAAACATGCGAAGAACGCTGTTCAGCTTTGAATCCAGCGGGAAAAAATACTTTTCAGTTTTGGTGGACGGAGACCCCAAGCTGAAATCCGGACAAACAATCACCGCTATTCTGGAACACCAAGACGACTGGCAAACCGTGATGGGCATACGAATTCACGAAACCGGAGAGGTCTTCGCCCCGGACGTTGGCTTACACATCTGGTTGCTTTTACTGACCACCTTCTTCACAGGCATTTTGTACATGGAACTTCAGTACAGTCACCCAGCGGCACTCCCGCCGACACACGCGGGCTACCTACTGATAGCGGCCTTCCATGTACGCAGCGTGGTCGTCGCCAAACGCATTCGCCGGGCCTTGTGCCCCATCTCCAGCATGCCTCAGGAATAGAGACACGCGATGCCAAACATTTGCAGCCGCAGTGAGGCTTGCATGCGCCCTTTGGCCGGCCCTTCTCTCCCCAGCCAGATGCCAACGTTGAGCGGCTGCTGCTTTTGGCCGCGCCAGGCTGCTCTGGGCCGATAAGGGCTCGTCATCGCCCGCCCCCCACACCCCCGCTAAAATCAGCCCCGCACCGCCGCCCAGGCGCTGCACCGCTAGGGGTGCCCTGCAGCGCCAACGCTGCACGGGCTGAGAGAGTCCCTTTGAACCTGACTGAGATCATCCTCGCGCAGGGAAGCCCGTCCGCCATTTCACGCCCTTGACCGCGCTTGGCCCGGGTCTTCCTTGCGCTGCAACGCACCGCACTGCCAAGGAACCCGCATGAGCACCCACACCCCATCTACCAACGAGGCGCTGACACCCGTTTCGAGCGAGCGGCGCGTCTTTGCCTGGCATGACCACGCGTCGCTGTGGTTCAGCCTGGGCGTGGGTCTGCTGGTGATGCAGGTGGGCGCCTATCTCATGCCCGCACTGGGCACCCAAGAGGCCCTGTGGGCCATCGTGGCGGGCTCCATCCTGGGTGCGGGGCTGCTGGGCTGGGTGGCCAAGCTGGGCTGCGACAGCGGGCTGGCCAGCGCGGGCCTGATGCATGCGGTGTATGGCCGCACCTTTGCGGGGCTTCCCATCATCCTGAACATCGTGCAGCTGGTGGGCTGGGGCACGTTTGAGCTGGTGGTGATGCGCGATGCCACGGTAGCCATCGGTCAGCAATCGGCCACCATGGCAGGCGCGCACTGGCCAGTGCTGGCCACGCTGCTGTGGGGCGGCGTGGTGATGCTGCTCATCAGCGGCTCGATGGTGCAGCTGGTGCGCAAGGTGATTGCGCGCGTGGCGCTGCCGCTGGTGGTGGTGTCGCTTCTGTGGCTGAGCTGGCAATTTTTGTCGCTGGCGCAGGCCCAGGGTTTTGAAGCGCTGTGGAACCGCAAAGGCGAAGGCGGCATGGGCGTACTGCCCGCGCTGGATCTGGTGATTGCCATGCCGATCTCGTGGCTGCCCCTGGTGGCCGATTATGCCCGCCACGGCAAAAACGGCGGCGCGGCCTTGCGCGGCACCTGGCTGGGCTATGCGCTGGCCAACCTGTGGTGCTATGCGCTCGGTGTGCTGGTGGCGCTGACCTTGCCCAGCAAGGACCTGGTGCAGGCGCTGCTGCTGGCCCAGGGCGGGTTGATTGCGCTATCGCTGATCCTGATTGACGAGGTGGACAACGCCTACGGCGACACCTATTCGGGCGCCGTTTCGGCCCACAGCCTGTTGCCGCGCTGGAGCGTGCGCCGCTGGGGCCTGGCCATGACGGTGTTGTGCACTGCTCTGGCGCTGGTGCTGCCGATGCACAGCCTGGAGCCGTTTTTGCTGCTGCTGAGCTCGGTGTTCGTGCCCTTGTTTGGCGTCATTTTGGGGCGCCTGGCTTTTGGCGCCAACGCACCGGCGCTGCTGGCAGGCGCCCGTCGCATCAACGCGGTGCCCGTGGTGCTGTGGCTGCTGGGCATTGCGATGTATCACCTGGCGCCCAAAGTGGTGCCCGGGCTGGGCTCCGCCCTGCCAACGCTGGCGGTGAGCTTTGTGCTGGCCTGGGTGACGCGTCCACGGCAGGCCTGAAGGACCGCAGCGCATCCACCTCCCCCCGCAGGGCACTACATTTTTGATAGCTGCTTGCGCTTACTGCATAAGCGCAAGAGGCCGAAAAGATTCAAACTTTCTCCATCAGGCTCGCAACACCACCTGCGCCACCGGCGCATACCCGTGGTTCAGTGGCCCGTGGCCCTGGCCGGTGTGCACGTCGGCACCCGCAGCAATGGCGCCCAGGATGTAGGCACGGGCCTTTTCCACGGCCTGCGGCAGCTTGTGGCCCTGCGCCAAAAACGCGGCAATGGCCGACGACAGCGTGCAGCCCGTGCCGTGGCCGTTGTGCGTGGCGATGCGGGCGCTTTCGAGGCGCTGGCGCAGGCCCGACCGCGTGGCCAGCAGGTCCACCACGCGCTCGCCTTTCAGATGCCCGCCCTTGAGCAACACAGCGGGTGCGCCCAGGGCCAGCAGGTCACGCACCGCGTCGTCGAGGTCGTCGATGCCTTCAATCTCGCGGCCCAGCAGCAGCGCGGCTTCGTCAAGATTGGGTGTGACCACGGCGGCCAGCGGAAAGAGCTCGTTCACCAGCACCTGCACGGTTTCGCGGGCGATCAGCCGGTCGCCGCTGGTGGCCACCATCACCGGGTCGAGCACCACATGGGGAAGGCGGTGGGTGCGGATGGCCTGCGCCACCACGCGCACCACCTCGGGTGACGCCAGCATGCCGATCTTGACGGCGTCCACGCCGATGTCTTGCGCTACGGCGTCGATCTGCGCACGCAGCATGTCGGGCGGTACGCCGTGAATGCCCGTCACGCCCAGCGTGTTCTGCGCGGTGATGGCGGTGATGGCCGTCATGCCGTAGCAGCCCAGAGCACTGAAGGTTTTGAGGTCGGCCTGGATGCCCGCGCCGCCGCCGCTGTCGGAACCGGCGATGGACAGCACGCGCACATAGCGCGGTTGCGGAGAGGCGAAGCTGGTTGGAGTTGTCATGGCAAAAATTATGGCCTATGCGCCAGGTCAATCCGACGCGCAAAGGGATATGCTGTAATTCTGGCTTACGGACGAAACAGGGGTGTCCCGCCAGTGTGGCGCGCGACTGAGAAAGACCCTGGAGCCACGAAACGACAAGTTTTCACAGCACCTGCGGGTGCTGGGCTCCGCTACCCGATCCAGGTCATGCTGGCGTGGGGAGTTTCCAGTAACGGCACAGCCCCGTTTTGTCCTCCTGTTGCCCACAGTAGGACCCATGAAACTCCAACCTTCCTCCATTGTCATTCTGGGTGCCGGCCTGATGGGCCGGCTTCTGGCTGTTGAACTGGCCCGCCAGGGCCACACTGTCGAAGTTTTCGACAGCGGTGGCCCGGCCGCCGAGCATGCCGCGGCGCCCATTGCTGCCGCCATGGTGGCCCCGCTGGCCGAGTCGGCCGTGACCGAACCGGGGGTGGTGCGCATGGGCCAATACTCCCTCACGCGCTGGCCCCAGATGCTGGCTGCGCTGGAGCAGCCGGTGTTCTTTCAGCAAGAAGGCACGCTGATCGTCTGGCACCGCCAGGACGCCGCCGAAGCCCACCGGCTGCAGCGCCTGCTCGAAACCACCCAGACCACCATTCCCGATCTGCCCGCAATGCAGGTGCTCGACAGCGCCGGTGTGGCTGCTGCCGAGCCCACCCTGGCGCACCGCTTTACGCAAGGGTTGTACCTGCCCGGCGAAGGCCAGCTGGACAACCGCCAGTTGCTCGCAGCGCTGGCCCACGAAATGGACCGCCTGCAGGTGCGCTGCCACTGGCACACCCCGCGCGACCCAGGCGAATTTTCCCCAGGGTCCCCCGGGCAGGCCGACTGGCTGCTCGACTGCCGCGGCCTGGGCGCGCGCGACCAATGGCGCGCCCTGCGCGGCGTGCGCGGCGAAGTGGTGCGCCTGCACGCGCCTGAGGTCACACTGCGGCGCCCCACCCGGGTGGTGCACCCGCGCTACCCCATCTACATTGCGCCCAAGGAAGACCATCTGTTTGTGATTGGCGCCACGGAAATCGAATCCGACGACCTGTCGCCCGCCAGCGTGCGGTCTACCCTGGAGCTGCTGAGCGCCGCCTACGCCGTGCACAGCGGCTTTGCCGAAGCCCGCATTGTGGAAATCGCCACCCAGTGCCGACCCACATTGCCCGACAATCTGCCCGCCGTGCGCCAATCGCAACCCCGGGTGCTGGAAGTGAACGGCCTTTACCGCCATGGCTTCATGATCGCCCCGGCCATGCTCGACGTGGTGCTGGAGATCATGGCCACGGGCCAGTCGCCGCTGGCCTCCCGCTTTGATCTTGCCCTGCCCACCGGAGACGATAGCCGCGCGTTGCCATGAACATTCTGATCAACCAGACATCCCACGAACTGCCCGACGGCGCCACGCTGGCGGACGCGCTTGCCGCCGTGGCGGCCCGCCCGCCCTTCGCCGTGGCGGTCAACACCGTTTTTGTTCCCAACACCCGCTATACCGAACAGGTGCTGCAGACCGGCGACCGGGTGGAAATCATCTCTCCTGTGACGGGTGGCTGACACCACCGCTTGCCATGAATCCTTCCACCCCCACCCACTCCGACGACGCCCTGGTTCTTTACGGCCAGTCTTTTACCAGCCGGCTGCTGCTGGGCACGGCACGCTTTCCATCGCCCAGCGTGCTGGAAGCCGCCGTGCAGCGCGCACGCCCGGCCATGCTCACGGCATCGCTGCGGCGCCAGGGTAGCCTGGGTGCCGAGGCGGGCAACAGCTTCTGGGAGCTGCTGCGCCGCCTGAATGTGCCCATCCTGCCCAACACCGCCGGCTGCCACAGCGTGCAAGAGGCCATCACCACATCGCACATGGCCCGCGAGGTGTTCAACACCCCCTGGATCAAGCTGGAGCTGATTGGCGACGACTACACGCTGCAGCCGGACACGCTCAACCTGGTGGAAGCTGCCGCGCAACTCATCAAGGACGGCTTTCAGGTGCTGCCCTATTGCACCGAAGACCTCGTGCTGTGCCAGCGCCTGGTGGACGTGGGTTGCCAGGCCGTGATGCCCTGGGCCGCCCCCATAGGCACCGGGCGTGGGCCGGTCAATCCCTATGCGCTGCAGTTGCTGCGCGAGCGCCTGGATGTGCCGCTGCTGGTGGACGCAGGCCTGGGCCTGCCCTCGCACGCCTGCCAGGTCATGGAATGGGGTTATGACGGCGTTCTGCTGAACACTGCCGTTGCACTGGCGCAAGACCCCGTCACCATGGCCGGGGCATTTGCCGACGCGGTGCAGGCGGGGCGATCTGCCCGCAAGGCCGGCGCCATGGCCGCCCAGGACACCGCACAGGCCAGCACACCGGTGCTCGGCACGCCCTTCTGGCACCACACACCCGAATAACGCCCATGAGTGATGTCCACGCCATGCTGCAAGAAATCCTGCAGCACCATGCCAGCGCGTTTCCCGGCTTTGCGGCGCAGCCCACGCCAGCGCCCACATCGCCAGATCCGGTGTACCAGGCTGCGCTTCAGGCTTGCAGCGCACTCGGGTTCATTGCGCACGATGCAGAGTGCGTGGCCCACGCATGGCAGGCACGCAGCGCGCGCATGGGCCATTTTGCGCCCACGCCATGGCCTGATGAGCCGCAGGATTTTGGCCTGCAGCCAGCGCCACGGCGTAGCGCCTTTGCGTCTTGTCCGCAGCAGCTGGGCCTGTATGCCGTGCTGCCCGATGCGGTGTGGGTGGGGCGCATGGCGCGGGCCGGCGTACCCACCGTGCAGCTGCGTTTCAAATCAGACGACTGCGCCGCCGTGGCGCGCGAGGTGGCAGCAGCCGTGCAGGCGGTGCAAGGCACGCAGGCGCTGCTGTTCATCAACGACCATTGGCGCCAGGCCATTGAGGCTGGGGCCTATGGCGTCCACCTCGGGCAGGAAGACCTCGACGCCCTGCAACCCAGCGAGTTGCAAGCCCTGCAGGCCTCGGGCCTGCGGCTGGGGGTGAGCACGCACGGCTACGCAGAAATGGTGCGCGCCGACGCCGTGGGCCCCAGCTATGTCGCCTTGGGGGCGGTGTTTCCCACTACGCTCAAAAAAATGGCGACGGCGCCCCAGGGCATAGGCCGCCTGGCGGCTTATGCGCGCCTGATGCAAGGCTATCCACTGGTGGCCATTGGAGGCATTGGCGCTGATCAGTTTGGCGAAGTGCTGGGCACCGGCGTGGGCTCTATCGCGGTGGTGCGGGCGCTGGTCAACGCACCCAACCCCGAAGAGGCTGCGCGCCAGCTAATGGCACGCATGGCCACAACGTAGCGCCCTGGCGCTGGGACAGCGTAAATGGGTCAGCGTCCAGGCTGCCGGGGATTTGCCGGTGGCTGCAACACCCCCACCACGCCGCACAAGCGTCGGTAGCGGGGGTGGTTCTCACGTCAGCATGACCGAAAGCGACCCGGCACCGCAGCGCCCCGGGTTCGGTTCACACCTTGGGTTCGGGTTTGCGTTGTTCGAGCTCTTCGAGTTCAAGGCGCACTTCCACCAGATCGTTGGCCATGCCAAAGCCAATCGGCTGGTCTGGACGCGGCGCCACCGAGACCGGAACGGGTGGCAGATCGCTGAGCGTAAGGTGCGGAGGATCGGACAAATCCAGGTCCAGCTCATTGGACTCTATTGGTGCGGCGGGCTTCAGGACTGCATTGCTGGAAAGTTCGGGCGCTGCGGGCGCATGATGGCCAAAATCAAACTCCAGGCTGGCAGTCAGCGAATCCAGGGGCAGATCGACAACGGGGGCCGCAGCCGAAGGCGATTTAACGTGCAACGGCTCTGACACTGCGCCGTCCAGAGCATCCAGCGGCGAAGCAAGTGGTGTTGTGCGCATGCGCGGAGGCGCTGCCCCACGAGCGCTTGCCGGCGTGGTTTGCGCAATGGCCAGCAACAGCAACAGATCGTCAAACGCCGCCAGATCAAACGGTGCAACCGATGCATCCCCCGCCCTGCGGAACAGATACTTTTCGAGCAACTGCAGCACGGAGGACGAGGTCCACTCTGCTTCGATGGCGGCCAGTGCATCAAGGTAATGCTCCAGAGGTCGGCCCTGGCGGCTGAACGCCGAGAACTCAGGCACCTGCGCATTGAAGTGGCTGCAGAACTGATCGCGCAGCTGGGCAAAATCGTCCGAGCGCCCCAGCGTGTGGTACAGCCGCAAGAGCTCAAGATAAGCCGATGGCGATGTTTGGCGGTGGGCTGCAATGTGCTTCTTGAGCACCTCAACGGCCTGATCGTGTTGCCCTACCGAAACAAAGAATTCGGCATGCTGCTGAAGGTCAAAAAGGGCTTCGGGGTTGACGATATGCGAGAAGCTATCAGCACGTGGCCCGGTTTCTGCCACCGATAGGGGTTGCTGCGCGCGCTCAGGCGTTGCTTGCGCGGGTGCCACGACAGGCTGCAGGGGCTGCGATCCTGACTGGATATGCGTGTCTTCCGCAAACTGCGACGAATCCTCAGGGGTCCAAGTATCGTGGGGGTGCGGCACCAGATCATGGGGATCGTGATGACCGGCATCGCCGTGCCTGGCACTCAACGCGACTGAATCGCGCCAGGCCTGAATGGCCAGCCGGGATTCACGGCGCGCCCTGCTCCAGACCCAGGCCAGCAGGCCCGATACCAACGCCAGCAAAGCCAGCAGCGCATAAACAAGCCCTGCAGGAAAGCGCTGGCTCTCGATCAAGGCAAGTCGCTGCTGCAATTCAGCAAAGCTGGCTTGGTCGGAGGCGGATTTGGCACGCAAGGCGGCCATTTCGGCTTCGAGCACACGCACGCGTTCGTCATCTCGCTGCGCCGCTTCGGGTGCCATGTTCATGGCCTTCCAGGCCGCTGCCGCTTCCAGCCGTTGTAAGGCCGACGCCTGAGTCGGCAAGGCCCCCATGTCAGCCGAAGGACGCAACGCAACGGACGGGTCGGCCAAGGCATCCAGCGGCTCCATCACAAGGCGTGATCGCTCTGGCGCCGGGGCCGGGGCAGCCACCTTGGCAGCGCTCACCTCGCGTGCAGGTGCTTTGGGCGCAACCACCCGCGGCGTGCGCGGCGGTGCGACGCGGACTCGCGGCTTGGCGGCCTGTGGCTTGCGAGGGGCAGGAGTGGCGACGTCGGCCTGTGCGCTGGGATCGGCCGGCGCTTGCACGCTGCGGCGCACGGCGGGCGGCGAGGTGAGGCGACCTGCAGCTGCGCCAGCATCGCGGCCTGATGCGGGGGGGGGCCGACGCCAGCTGGTCAATGTTCACCACGCGACCGGGCACGTAGGCAACGGGCGGATCGACCAGAAAAGTGTAGGCGCGGGTGACTTTGCCCGCGCACCCAGCCGACACCGTGACAGAGATGACGGGCTCATTCACCGAACCCGCCACCTGCAAACGCACCGCAGGGGAGCGGCCCGGCAACTCGGGCAACGCAGACACCCGCACCCGGGACTCGGCAACAGGTGTGTCGCCAAACGCCACATCTGCCGTGACGCAGGACGAGGCAATATCTGCCCCCTCGTCGGGTTGCACATCAAAGACGAGATCGACCGGAGCACCAAGGATGACGGCACCCCGGCTTTGCCCCAGCGAAATGACTGCGGCACTGCCAACGACCACCCAACACCCGGCCCCAAAAATAACGTTACGTAATTTCACAAAAATTTCTTTTTTTGGTGTGGTCATTTTTGCACACAAGTGTCACTAAACGCCAACGCCATAATGCCGCCATGAAAAATCAGTTTCCCATCGTGGGCATCGTAGGCGCGGGCGCCATGGGCCGAGGCATTGCACAGATAGCGGCCCAGGCCGGCAGTCGGGTTCTCTTGCTCGACATGCAACCGGACGCCGCAGCATCGGCGCGCGGCAGCATACAGGCCCAATGGCAGCGCCTGCAAGACAAAGGACGCATTTCCGATGAACAGGCCCAGGGCTGGGGCAACCTGCTTGAGCCCGTCGCCACCATCGCCGACCTGGCGTCGTGCGACCTCGTCATCGAAGCCATCGTGGAGCGTCTGGATGCCAAACAGGCCCTTTTTGCCCAACTGGAGGCCGTGGTGGGGCCACACGCCGTGCTGGCCACCAATACATCCTCACTGGCGGTGACCGCCATCGGGGCCACATTGCGGCGGCCCGAACGGCTGGCGGGCTTTCACTTCTTCAACCCCGTGCCGCTGATGAAGGTGGTGGAAGTGATTGCCGGGCTCAAGACAGCCCCCACAGTGTGCGAGTCACTGTCCCACTATGCGCGTCAGATGGGGCACACACCGGTGCAGGCGCAAGACACCCCAGGATTCATCGTCAACCATGCGGGGCGTGGATTTGGCACCGAAGCGCTGCGCATCGTCGGTGAAGGCGTGGCCGATTTCGCCACCATCGACCGCATCCTGCGCGACCAGGTGGGCTTCAAGCTGGGGCCGTTCGAACTCATGGATTTAACGGCCCTGGATGTCTCCCACCCCGTGATGGAGTCGATCTACCACCAGTATTACGAAGAACCGCGCTTTCGCCCCAGCGTGATCACTGCGCAGCGTCTGGCGGGCGGAATACTCGGCAAGAAGGTGGGCGAAGGGTTTTATCGCTACGAAAACGGCGTGGCGCAGGTACCTGCCGAACCCGCTGTGCCCGAAGTGGCCAGCATTCCGCCGGTGTGGGTTTCCACACGCGCGGCGCGCCGCGCCGAGCTCTACCAACTGCTCAAGGACCTGGGCGCCACCATCGAAACAGGCGCATCACCGTCGCAGACTGCCATCTCGGTGGTGGCACCGCTGGGCTTTGACATCACCACCGTCGCGGTCGTGGAACGGCTCGATCCCGCCCGCACCATCGGCATCGACATGCTCATTGACGATGCTGCCACCCGGCGGCGCGTGCTGGCCACCAATCCGGCCACGCGCGTGGATATTCGGGACGCTGCACACGCCCTTTTTGCCCGCGACGGCAAGGCCGTTAGCGTGATCCGGGACAGCGGTGGCTTTGTCACCCAGCGCGTGGTGGCCGCCATCGTGAACATTGCCAGCGACATCTGCCAGCAGCAGATCTGCAGCCCGCGTGACCTGGAAACCGCTGTCACGCTGGGGCTTGGCTACCCACTCGGACCACTGGCCATGGGCGACCGCTGGGGCCCCACCAACATCCTCGAAGTGCTGTTCAACATGCAAACGGTGTATGGCGACACGCGGTATCGCCCCAGCCCCTGGTTGCGCCGGCGCGGGGCCATCGGCCTGAGCCTGGCGCACGTTGAAGAGCATTGACTACGTAGCCAACCCCACCGCCTGCAAACCCCCATGCCCGCACAACTTCAAGCCGCCCGCGAGGGCCAGACCCTGGTTCTGACGCTCAGCAACCCGGAGCTGCGCAACGCCATTGACCCCGCCATGTATGCCGCCGGCATCGAGGCACTCAACGTGGCCGAGAGCAGCGCCGAGGTGCGCAGTGTTGTCATCACCGGGGCCGCAGGCGTGTTTTGCTCAGGAGGCAACCTGCTGCGTCTGCAAGCCAGCCGCCAGGCCGACCCGCAGGTGCAGGCGCAAAGCATCGAAGGCCTGCACAGCTGGATCGAGACCATTCGTACTTTTCCCAAGCCGGTGATTGCAGCAGTCGAAGGCGCTGCGGCAGGCGCCGGCTTTTCGCTGGCACTGGCTTGCGACCTGGTGGTGGCGGCCCGCAATGCGGTGTTTGTGATGGCCTACAGCAACGTGGCCCTGTCGCCCGATGGCGGCGCCAGCTGGAGCCTGTCGCAGGCGCTGCCGCGCCAGCTGGCCACCGATATCCTCATGTGCGGCGACCGGTTGACTGCCCAGCGCCTGCACGACCTGGGCATCGTCAACCGCGTGACCGAGCCCGGCAGTGCCTTGACGACCGCGCTGGCGCTGGCAGAGCAGCTCAATGCGCGGGCGCCCAACGTGCTGGCCAGCATCAAGGAACTGGTCGGCGATGCGCCCCGCAACACCCTGTCCGCACACCTGGCAAGCGAACGGGACCACTTTGTCAAAAATCTGCACCACGCCAATGCCGGTGCGGGCATTGCGGCATTTCTGGACAAGCACACCCCGCGATACGAATAGCCACCCACTTCACCACCCACCCACCCACCCCCGGCGCCCCACAAGGTTTCGGGGGTTTTGCTTTGGGCAAAGGCAGCAGACACGCAGGTGACAACCCTGACAGTAAGTGACCGTCCCTCACGCGACAATGGTTCTGTTTCAAGTCACACAAAAGACAGGCCATGGACGACCCGATTCTTACTATCGAAGAACGTGAAGCGATCAATTCAGGTCGCTGGTTTTCATCCCTCTCACCATCCCTTCGACACGACATCCTGCGATGTGCCTGCGTCAAACGCTTCAAGGATGGCGGCCTCATAGCCGCCCGCGGCGACCCGCCCGAGGAGTGGATTGCCTGCGCGTGCGGTGCGGTGCGGGTGAGCTCCACCTCCATCTCCGGCAAGCAGATCACGCTGACCTATGTGGAGCCGGGCATCTGGTTCGGCGACGTGGCCATTTTCGACGGCGACCGGCGCACGCACGACGCCTATGCACATGGCGACACCACCATCCTGTGCGTGGCCAAGGCCGACTTCAAGAAAATTCTTGCGGCGCACACCGAGTTCTACGAAGCCATGCTGCGCCTGCACGCGCGGCGCATCCGGCAACTCTACGGCCTGGTCGAAGACCTCAACACCCTGCCCCTGCGCGCACGCCTGGCCAAGCAGCTGGTACACCTGGTGCGCAGCTACGGCATTCCCAGCCTGTCGGACGGCAGCGAAATGCGCATTGGCCTGCAGCTGGCACAGGAAGAACTGGCGCAACTGCTGGGTGCATCGCGCCAGCGGGTCAACCAGGAACTCAAGGCCATGGAGCGCGAAGATGCCATCCGCATCGAGCCGGGCGGCCTGGTGGTGCGCGACCGCCAGGCGCTGATGCGGATAGCCGAAGCCGACGCCTGAGCACAGCGCCCCTGGGCTGCTGCAGGCCCCATTTTCTTGCGCCTGCGGTGCGGCAACCACGCCCTCTCAGTGCGACTACCTTTTGGAACTATGAGCAACTTTGATCACTTCGTTGGCACGCGCCCGGTCTCGGAGCAGCATGCATTCGACATTGACACCCTGACCGCATGGCTCACCCGCAACATGGAGGGCTTTACCGGCCCCATGACGGTCGAGATGTTCAAGGGTGGGCAATCCAACCCCACCTACAAGCTCATCACCCCCGGCGCCAGCTATGTGATGCGCGCCAAGCCCGGCCCTGTGGCCAAGCTGCTGCCATCGGCCCATGCCATCGAGCGCGAGTTTGCGGTGATGAGCGGCCTGTATGGCACCGATGTGCCAGTGCCACGCATGCATGTGCTGTGCGAAGACGAATCGGTGATTGGCCGCGCGTTTTATGTGATGGAGTGCATGCAGGGCCGTGTGCTGTGGGACCAGTCCCTGCCCGGCATGACGCCGACAGAGCGCGGCGCCATCTACAACGAAATGAACCGCGTGATTGCGGCCCTGCACTCGGTGAAGTTTGCCGACAGGGGCCTGGCAAGCTATGGCAAGCCCGGCAACTACTTTGACCGCCAGATCGGACGCTGGAGCAAACAATATGTGGCTTCCATCACGCAGCCTATCGAAGAGATGGACCGACTCATGGAGTGGCTGCCCGCCAACATGCCCGCCAGCGCCCGCGATGAGAGCAAGGTCTCCATCGTGCATGGCGACTACCGGCTCGACAACCTCATGTTCCACCCGACCGAGCCGCGCGTGGTTGCTGTGCTCGACTGGGAGCTGTCCACCCTGGGCCATCCCCTGGCCGATTTCAGCTACCACTGCATGAGCTGGCACATCCCTGCCGCGATGGGCCGGGGTATCGCGGGCCAAGACCTAGCGGCGCTGGGCATTCCCGACGAGGACAGCTACATCCGCCTGTACTGCGAGCGCACGGGCATCACCACGCCCGAGGCGCTGCGCGCCGACTGGAACTTCTACATGGCCTACAACATGTTCCGCATCGCCGCCATCCTGCAGGGCATCGCCAAGCGGGTGGAGGCGGGCACAGCCTCCAGCGCGCAGGCCAAGGCCTCGGGCGATACGGCGCGCCCCATGGCCCAGCTGGCCTGGTCGTTCGCCCAGCGCAGCTAAACCCACGATCGATTTTTTTGACGGAGACCCCCCATGGACTTTGACTACTCCCCCAAGACCAAGGAACTGCAGGCCAAGCTGCTCCAGTTCATGGACGACCACATCTACCCGGCCGAGGCAGCCTACGCCGCCGAGCTGGCCGCCAACACGGCCGTGGGCAAGCGCTGGACGCCGCTGCAGACCATCGAAAACCTCAAGCTCAAGGCCCAGGCCGCCGGGCTGTGGAACCTGTTCCTGCCGGTGGACACAGCCGAGGCCTCGGGTTACCACGGCGCGGGCCTGACCAACCAGGAATACGCCCCCCTGGCCGAAATCATGGGCCGCGTGCTGTGGTCCAGCGAAGTGTTCAACTGCTCGGCCCCCGACACCGGCAACATGGAGACCATCGCCCGCTACGGTGACGCAGAAAACAAGGCCCGCTGGCTCAAGCCGCTGCTCGAGGGCAAGATCCGCTCCGCCTTCGCCATGACCGAACCCGACGTGGCTTCGAGCGATGCCACCAACATCGCCACCCGCATCGAGCGCCAGGGGGACGAATACGTCATCAACGGCCGCAAATGGTGGACATCGGGTGCCATGGACCCGCGCTGCTCGGTGTTCATCACCATGGGCAAGACCGACCCGGACGCCCCACGCCACTCGCAGCAAAGCATGATCCTCGTGCCCGCCAACACACCCGGCGTGAAGATCGTGCGTGCACTCAATGTGTTCGGCTACGACGACGCACCGCACGGACATGCCGAGGTGCTGTTCGAGAACGTGCGCGTTCCAGCCTCCAACATCCTGCTGGGCGAAGGCCGTGGCTTCGAAATCGCACAAGGGCGCCTTGGCCCCGGACGCATCCACCACTGCATGCGCCTGATCGGCCTGGCAGAGCGCGCACTGGAACTCATGTGCAAGCGCTCCATGGCGCGCGTGGCCTTTGGCAAGACCGTGGCGCAGCAAGGCGTGACGCAAGAGCGCATTGCCGAGGCGCGCTGCAAGATCGACATGGCCCGCCTGCTCACGCTCAAGGCCGCGTGGCTGATGGACACCGCCGGAAACAAGGTCGCACGCACCGAAATCGCCATGATCAAGGTGGTGGCACCCACCATGGCCTGCGACGTGATCGACTGGGCCATGCAGGCGCACGGCGGCGGCGGCGTGAGTGACGACTTCCCGCTCGCCTTTACCTACGCCCAGGCACGCACACTGCGCTTTGCCGATGGCCCGGACGAAGTGCACCGCAACTCCATCGCCAAGATGGAACTGGGCAAGTACGCACCGCCAAAGCCCTGATCGCCCGCGGCTGCTGGCTGACAACACCGCTGGGCGCTGGCGGGTGCCACGCACACCGGTATTGGCAAGGCCCGCTTGCCACCCCTCCCCGCCTTCGGGTTGCCTCGGCAGCCCTGGGCGGGTTTTCTTATTTTGATAGCTACCAGCGCTTACAGAATAAGGGCTCAAGCCTGTTTTGGCTCATTTTTTCATCTGCAAAGAAAACAATTGCAGCGAGAAAATCTTCACACGCCTCACGACTCTGCGGATCACCCTTGGCCAGGGTGCATTTTGTGCACACACCCCGCACAGATGGAATGATTTCACCGCGATGGCAGCCATCGGCGCGCACCAAGACGATACGATGGCAGGCGCTATGCCTCGTTCTTGCCCACCCCTGAATCCCCTGCCGCTGAACCGCCGCACCTTGCTGTGTGGTGCAGGTGCATGGATTGCCACAGTGATGGCCCCGGCAGGCCACGCAGCGTCGGCAAACCTGCCCGCAACGCCGCTCGCAGATGGCCACCCTGCTGCTGGCACCAGCCCTTTGGTGCGCCAGCTGGTGCGCTGGATCGAAGGCACCGGCGACAACCAGGGCCTGCCCTTTGCGGTGGTAGACAAACTGGCCGCCCGCATCCACGTTTTTTCGGCACAGGCGCGGTGGCTGGGCTCTGCCCCGGTGCTGCTGGGTGCGGCGCGCGGCGACCATTCGGTGCCCGGCATCGGCCAGCGCCCGTTGGCCCAGGTTCGCCCCGAAGAACGCACCACCCCTGCCGGCCGTTTTGTGACCGAGCCTGGCCGCAACCTGCGCGGCGAAGACATCGTGTGGATTGACTACGAATCGGCGGTTTCGCTGCACCGCGTGCGCAGCGTCAGCGCTTCCGAGCGGCGCCTGCAACGCCTGGCCAGCCGCAGCGCGCAGGACAAACGGATCAGCTATGGCTGCATCAATGCGCCCGAGGCGTTTTACAACCAGTGGATCGATCCCTTGTTTGGGCGCTCCAGCGGCGTGGCCTACGTGCTGCCCGACACCGAACCATTTGCTTCCATATTTATAGCTGCTAGCGCTTATCCATAAAGGGCTAGAGCCATTTTTTTTCATATATTCAGACGATCAAGACGCTGACCCGGCAGGGTTGCCGCGAGGGCGGTGCTGAGCGGCGTCCCCGGTCGCTCCAGGCCCGTCCCGCCGCCATTTGCGCCCTTGGCTGGCCTGCGCTGTGCCTGGGCACCCTTTCACGTACTCGTCCTGCCTTTTTTCGAGGTAAGAGACGCTATGGCGCGGGCACCAGCCGCAAATCGTGCTGCATGCGTGCAGGCTGCCGTTGCAGGTTGCGGTAACCCGCCTGCGCCCAAGTGGCACGCATGTCGCGGTAGCGTGGGGAGAACACCAGCCCGCTCTGGCCCGTCTGGTAGATGAAGCGTGAGTTTTCCAGGTCGGCCAGGTCGTACACCGCGCGCAGCGAAGCCGCATGGCGGTTCACGAAAGCGCCCCTGGCGTCACCCGCGTTGTATTGCCCCGCATTCACCGTGTAGGCATCGCCGGGCGAAGGCACGTTGACATCAAAGTAAGGTGCCAGCAGCGCCACGTTGCCGAAGGGGCGGTGGCTGCTGAGCGCAGGATGGGCATCGCCCCAGCGCCAGCGAGCCGGGTCGGGGCCATAGTCGGCCTGCAGGCGATCCAGTGCACGCACCAGCGCGGCTGCCGACTGGTCGGCACACGACAGCGGCTGGCACCACCAGGCGTCGTCGCGCTCCAGAATTCCTTCCAGGGCGGCGCGGTAGTCACGCTTGCCGTAGGTGGCCTTGAAGCGATCTTCCCCTATGTGGGGGGCAATCACGCCCCGTGCCAGCTCGTCCGTCCACACGGCAAACACCAGCGGGGCGGCCCGGTGGGCATCCATGACGCCGTCAAAATCGTGCAGCAATGCCTGCACTTGTACCGCCAGCGGATGCTGTGGCGAGGCCTTGCGCACATGGGGCAGCAACCGCAGCGTGGCCAGCGACAAGACATCGGCCTGGATGGCCTGCATGCTGGCCCCATCGTGCCGGGGGGTCGCCTCGATCAGCTGGGCAATGCGGTCAAAACGGTATGGCAACGCCCAGTCTTGCGTGAGGTAATGCGGGTAGTCGGGCGCAGTGACGCGCTGGTTGGCGGTGGCCACCCAGCCCCTGCCGCCATCGTCCTGGGGCGCCTGGGCAGAGGGCAACCAGCCTTGCCAGTCGTAGCGCGCATCCCAGCCGGGCGACGGCGCCACGCCGCGAATGTCATTGTCCGCGTGGCGCAAAGGCACCTTGCCCATGGCCTTGAAGCGGATGCTGCCGTGCACATCGGCGGCCACCACGCTCTGCATGGGCGAGTGGTAGGGCTCCAGCGCCTCAAACAGCGCATCCACCGACTTTGCCTGGTTGGTCTGCAGCCCGGCAAGCACCGTCTGGTTGTCGGCATCCAGCGCACTCCAGCGCAGCGCCAGCACATATTTGCGCAGGTCCAGCACCTCGGCGTGCGGCTTTTGCACGTCGCTCAGTACCGGGCCATGGCGGGTTGCGCGCAGCGGCAGCACCACATCGGGCTGCCCCTTGACGCGAATGGTCACGGTGCGCTGCGCAAAGGGCATCCAGCCCTCGGGCGTGCGGTACTGGCCGGGGTCGGCGGGGTTGATCTGCTCCAGATACAGGTCTTGCACATCCGGGCCGGTGTTGGTGAAACCCCAGGCCACGCTGTCGGTGCGGCCCAGCACCACAAAGGGCAGCCCCGGCAAGGTGGCGCCGATGACATCCAGGGCACCAATGGGGGTGCCATCGGCAGCGCTGCCCGACGGCGCCTTGAGCCGCGCAAAATACCAGATGGCCGGCGCGCTCAGGCCCAGGTGGGGGTCGTTGGCAAGCAAGGGTTTGCCGCTGACCGTGCGCGAACCTGCCAGCACCCAGTTGTTGCTGCCCTTGCCTTCAGAGGTGCCGGCGTTGCGGGTGAGGTCTTGTGCCCAGGCCAGCATGCCCTGGCTGACCTGGCGCGAAAACACGCCCCCGGTCCCTTGCGGCGCGGCGCTTGTGCCTCGGGCTTGCCGCCCAGGGTGTCGGTGGGGTTAGCTGGCGTTGCGGCATCCCGGTAGATGCCCAGTTGCCGGTACAAACTGGCCAGATCGGCCGACGCCGCAGGGGGCTCGCCCGGATAGGGCGGCATCAGCTGCCACAGGCGCCCGGTGTCCAGCGTTCTGGCCACCGACAGGCGGGCAAACTCGTTGCCCCAGTTGCCGCCCAGGTCCAGCGCCATCATCAACGCCCAGCCCACGCTGTCTTCAGGCTGCCAGACAGCACCGGTGGCGCCGCCGGGCTTTACCCCCAGCACATGAAACTCGGGGGGCAATGCCTGCGGCAGGTTTTTGTGGAAGGCATGAATGCCCTGGCTGTAGACCTGCAGCGCCTCGCGGGCGTGGGCGGGCAGCCCGGCATATTGCCGGCGTGCGTGGCCCATGATGTCGAGCGCACGCATGAGCTTGTCGGTCTCCAGCGTGGCAGGGCCAAAAACTTCGGACAACTCGCCATGCAGGACCCGGCGGTTGAATTCGAGCTGCCAGGTGCGCTCTTGCGCGTGCACGTAACCCATGGCAAACCACGCATCCTGCGCAGACTGCGCCTGGATGTGCGTGACATCGGCTGAATCGCGCTGCACGCTGACGCCATGGCGCAACCCTTGTACCGCCAAGCGCCCATCCAGCGCCGGAAAAGCACGCTGCACATACACGGCCATGCCGCCCCCCGCCAGCAAGGCCCCTGCTACCAGTGCGACGAATGCGCGTTGTGCCCACACCATGGTGTATGTCTCCTCAAGCTTTTGATGGAAATGGGCGCTGCCCTGGCCGGTGCGGTGTGACCCGACCCTTTGCCAGCGCATGGCGCGGGGCGCGCGGGCAATCAACCGAGGTGCGCGCAGCCTCCGGCCACCTGGAATTTGACGACGGGAGCACTCGAATCAGCAAACGAAACCCCCAGCGCCATCTCGCCGGTGCCATGCAGGTTGCAGGCATCGCGGCGCAGTTGCACGGGGACATCGCTGCCATCAAAGCGCACCCAGGTGCCAAAGCTGCTCATGTCGGTCAGCACAAAGCCGCTGCCGCGCCAATCGATGCGCGCGTGCAGCCGTGAAACGCGGGGGTCGTTGATGCACACGCGCGCATCGGTGGCGCGGCCAATGTGCACGGGTGCCTCGGCAGAGGTGAAGGACAGGTCGACGCCGTGCCACGAAAACTGGATCTGCCCCAGGACCGAGTCCACGGGTGCGAACTGGCTGACCAGCGCGGCCTGCATGGTCAACGAGTCGGGATCTTCGTTTTCACGCCACTCCACCTGGTAGAGCATCAGTTTTTCGGATTTGCCGCGAATTCCCATCGTGCCCAGCTTGCGGTACCACACCGAGGGTGCGGCGCCCGACAGCAGCACCGCGGCTTCCGTGGCCCAGATTTCTGCGGGCCCGGCGCGCTCACACAATCGGGAAGCGACATTCACGGCATCGCCATAGCAATCTCCGTCCACATCCACCACATCGCCGCTGGCCACGCCCACGCGGATATTCATGCGCAGCGGCAGGGGCCATCGGCTCAGTCGTTCCTGGTGTCCGCGCAGCATGGCCGCAGCGGCCGAGACAGCGCTTGCCGCGTCTCCGAAAATTCCCAGTACACCGTCGCCCAGATTCTTCACGATGCGGCCGCGATGGGCTTCGATGGTGCCGCCAATCCACTGGGTGACCTGGGTGACGGCCTCGGTGGCTCGTTCATTGCCAAGGGTTTCATACAACGACGCGCTGCCTGAAATATCCGCAAACACGACCGTCGACAGAACACTCATGAACTCACGCCCTTTATTGCCTTTAACCAGATCAGTTTAGTGCAAGCCCTGCTGCAGCGCACGCGCTAAATGACACGGTCGTTCGCAAAAATCCAACCATCGCCCGTCCAGCCTCTTGCGCCCCCCACCAAAAAAGCCCCACCCCGTGTAAAGTGGAAAAAAGTGGCCGTGGCGTGTTGTCTTTCTGCAAAAAGAGGAGCACACCCCTTGCGCGCCGCCTTGCTCCCGCGTAACTTGGCCCGTTCTGCCACTCGCAGACAGCCTGCCATTTCTTCATGCGCTGGAACAAACCCAATCTTCGCAACAGTCTGCACGGCCTGCTGGGCCGCGATGCTCCTGCGTCGACTTCATGGGTGCGCAACCATGGTCTCGAAGAAGTTCGCTACGCGATGATCCAGTGCCTGGTGGGCCTCGGTGGCAGCGAAGTCGCCCGCATGAACATGCGCCTGCGCTACGCGAGCGATATCGAAGCGCTGTGGTACCTGCGCATGGATTTGCGCGCCATGCTGGTGCCGCTGCGGGGCGAGGCCGTCGCCAATGCCACGCTGACCCAATTGACACCGCTGTTTCAGGGGCAGCTGCCCCGCACGCTGGGCGGGGCATCCAGGCCCGCTAATCTTTAGAGCGGCTAACAAAACTCAGCGAAGCGGTTCTGGCTAGGCGCAGCGTCGCAGGCAGTACGAGTAGTACGACAAGACGCTGCAACGACGCCAGAAGAGTTTTGTTAGCCGCTCTTAATCTGCCATCAGTGCTGGTGTCCCCAGTACAGCAGCGCATCACGGTCTTCCACTGACAGCGACACCTTCGCCCCCACCGGCAGCAACACCTTGGTTTGCACATGCCCGAATGGCAGATTGGTAAGCACGGGCGCCTTGATCTGGGTGCGCAGCCAGTCCACCACGGATTGCAGCTTGAACCCCTTGTCGTGGGGCGCCAGCTTGTAGTTGGTGAACTGCCCCAGCACCACGGCCTTCTGCTGGGCCAGGATGCCCGCGTGCAGCAGTTGCGTGAGCATGCGCTCGATGCGGTAGGGGTGCTCGCCCACGTCTTCCACGAACAGGATGCCGCCACGCACCGTGGGCAGATAGGGCGTTCCCACCAGTCCCGTCAGCACAGCCAGGTTGCCGCCCCAAAGGGTGGCGTTCTTCACGTACATGTCGGCCACTGCCGGCTTGCCGTCGGCTTGCGGTTTTTCACGCGCCATGCGCCAGCCAGCGCCCTCGCCGTGGCCCGTCAGCAGGTCATCAAAGCAGGCCAGCATGATGTCGTCGGGCTCGCCCTCGACACCAAAGTCGCCGATCAACCCGGGGCCCGCCCAGGTCACTGCGCCCGTCTGCGCGAGCACGGCACTCTGGAACGCCGTGAAATCGCTCAGGCCCACAAACTTCATGCCGCCATCGATGGCCTTGGCCACGGCCTTGTAGCGGATGCCCGGGAGGATGCGCGTGAGGCCATAAGCCCCTCGCGTGATCAGCGCCACGTCGGCCCCGCTGGCCGCTGCGCGGTGAATGGCGGCAAGGCGCGTGGCGTCATCACCGGCAAAGCGCGTGTGCACGGCCTGGGCATCGGGGTCCACTTCCACCTCGTGGCCCATGGCCTTCAGGCGCGCAATGCCGCGCTTGAACGCGGCCTTGTCGCGGATGGCGCCAGCGGGCGAGTAGATGTAGATGTGTTGGGGGCCGTGGTCGTGTTCGCAGTGCGACGGGTCGTGGTGGTGGGGCAAAGCGTTCAGGCCAGGCAGCGGCCTGCTCCGTAAGAAAAAGGGGGGGATGCGTCGCCTCAGGGGCGTGCGCCATCAGGGCGAGAAGTATTCCACAGCCTGCACGGCAATGGCTTGGCCATGCTCAGGCACGAAGTGCCCCGCGTTCGGCAGCACGATGGGGGGTGGGCAGCCGCGGATGCCACGCTGCAGCGCCTGCATGGCGGGCATGCCCAGCACCGGGTCTTGCACGCCTACAGCCATCAGGCTGCGCCCCTGCCAGTCGTGTTGCCAGAAATCGCGTGCCGCCCGTGACACGGCCGCCCCCTCGGCGTCTGCCTGCCCGGGCACCAGCGCCGGAAACGCGCGCAGTGCGGCGCGGTAGCCACGGTCGGGAAACGGCGCATCGTAGGCCGCGCATTCGCTGCTGGTCAGGTGCGGGTTGCCGCGCGCAAACAGGCGCGCCACGCTGTACAGCGGTTTTTTGGCACACATCTCGCGCCATTGCGCAAAGCCGGGCGGCAGCGGTGCATCGCCCGTGGCCAGCATGGTGTTCATGACCAGCAGGCCCGCAAAACGCCCGGGCATGTCCATGGGCAAGGTCAGGCCCAAAATCCCGCCCCAGTCCTGCACCACCAGCACCGTGTTGCGCAGATCCAGCCGGTCAACCAGCTCCAGCAGCACCTGGCGGTGCCATGCGAATTGGTGAAAACCATCTTTCTTGGGTTTGTCGCTTTTGCCAAAACCAATCAGGTCGGGCGCCACCACGCGGTCGCCCGCCGCCAGAAACACGGGCAGCACGTGGCGGTAGAGATAGCTCCAGCTCGGGTTGCCATGCAGGCACAGCCAGGTGCGCGGCGCCTGTTGCGGCCCCTCGTCCAGGTAGTGCATGCGCAGCCCCGCCAGGCTGGGCAGGTCGCTGATGTAATGCGGCGCCCAGGGGTAATCGGGCAAATGGGCGAAGGCCGCATCCGGGGTGCGCAGGGCGTCGTCGCGCAGCGGATGGCGCGCCAGGGCCTCGGCGCGCTGCTGGGTGCGCCGCTGGCGAAAAAATGCACTCAGCAGCGCACCACAATCGTGCGCCAGCACCCCGCCCTGCACCTCTGTGTGGTGATTGAGCTCGGCATGCCCGAACAGGTTCAGCACCGAACCTGCGGCGCCGGTCTTGGGATCGGTTGCGCCAAACACCACGCGCGGCACGCGCGCATGCAGCATGGCGCCGCTGCACATGGCGCAGGGCTCCAGCGTGACGTAGAGCGTGCAGCCATCGAGCCGGTAGTTGCCCAGATGCTGCGCCGCTGCGCGCAGCGCCACGATTTCCGCGTGTGCGGTGGGGTCGTTCCCCAACACCGGTGCGTTGCGGCCCGTGGCAATCACCTGGCCATCCTTGACCACCACCGCCCCCACCGGCACTTCGCCCGCCAGCGCTGCGGCCTGTGCCTGGGCCAGCGCCTGGCGCATCCAGTGCGCGTCTTGCTCCAATTGCATTGCTATATATTTAATAGCTGTTAGCGCTCTATCCATAAGCGCTACAGGCCATTTTGTTCAATATTTACTTGGAATCATCGGGCATGGGCCGGGCTTGCTGCATCAGGCCTTCCATCTGCTGCTTGACCTGCTGCTGCACCTGCTGGCTTTGCTCGCGCACAGTGCCCGTCGGCGCCGGGGTGCCAGCGCCGCTTGACGCGGCAGGCTGTTGCAACGAAGGCACCGGCGTGCGGGTGGACGCCAGTTGCTTCTTGGCCAGAACACCCACAATGGCCAGCGCCACCACCAGGCCCACCAATCCAAATACTCCACGCATGTCAGACCTCCGGGTTGTTTGCAGACTCGGGCACCATGCCCAGCCGTTCCATCCATTGCGCCAGCGCCTGGGCATCGGGATCGCCTTGCCGGTACTGTGCGTACATGGCGGCATGGGATTCACGCCGGTGCTGGTTGAGCTTGAGCTTGCACTGCAGCTCCACCACCTCCAGCTCAAACGCCACGATGCCCGCCAGCATCTTGTGCGCAAACGCTTCGCCCAGGCCGCGCCACTGGGCCGCATAGGGCGGCTCGTGGTCGCCAATCAGCTGCTTGAGCAGCGCATCCTTGGCAGCGGGTTCCTCAATCAGACGGGCCTGCACGCGGCAGTGAACGGCCAGATAGTTCCAGGTGGGCACCCGGGCCAGATCCGGATACACCGACGGCGAAAGGTAGGCCTGCGGCCCCATGAAAGTCACCAGCGCCTCGCGCCGCGCCTGCAGATAGCGCCAGTGCGGGTTGGGCCGGGCGCAATGGCCCAGCAGCACCAGCGTGTCGCCCCGCTCCTGCACATGCAGCGGCAGGTGGGTGACGAAGGGAAACCCTTCATCGTCGGTGGACACCAGGCTGGCCAGCGGGTGCTCGCGCATCAGGGCGCGGGCATGGGCCGGGTCGTGTGAATGAAACTGGGGCGGCAGATACATGGGCCCCACTGTAGTGGCAAATCCGTGGTTTTTGCCGCAAGGCCCCCCCGTTCACCCGCACGCCCCGGGCAGGGCCCGGCCCGCGCCGCGATGCCCTGCTCTGCTCTGCTCTGTATCCAGCCTGTATCAGTTCAGCGGAACGCGGGTGCCATCCTTGTAGGTATAAAGCGTGACAGCAGGCGCCGCCAGCTCACCCTTGGCAATGAAGCTGATGTTGGCCGTCACACCCTTGTACTGGGTCTTGCTCAGGAAAGGGCCGAAGACCAGCGGGTCCACCGAGTTGGCGCGCTTCATGGCATCCACCAGCACCATGGCGGCGTCGTAGGCATAGGGGCTGTAGATCTGGAACTGGCCGGGGAACTTGGCGTCGTAACGCTTCTTCCAATCGGCGCCGCCCTGCATCTTGTCCACCGATGCGCCACCGGTGGCACAGGTCACATTCTTGACAGCTGGCGACTTGCCGGCCAACTCGGGCAGCTTGGGCGTGCACAGGGCATCGCCGCCGAAATACTTCACGTCGCCCAGGCCCAGTTGCTCCATCTGGCGCAGCATGGGGCCCGCCTGTGCATCGAGGCCGCCGTAAAAGATGGCGTCGGGCTTCTTGTTCTTGATGGCCGTGAGAATGGCCATGAAGTCCGTGGCCTTGTCGTTGGTGAACTCCTCTGCCACCACCTTCAGGCCTTTTTGCAGCGCCGTGGCCTTGAACACCGAGGCCACGCCCTGGCCGTAGGCCGTGCGGTCGTCAATGATGGCCACGCTCTTGAGTTTGAGGGCATCTGCCGCAAACAGGGCCAGCGCCGCGCCCAGGGCGTTGTCATTGGCAATGAGGCGGAAAGACGTCTTGTAGCCGGGCTTGGTCAGGTCGGGGTTGGAAGCCGATGCCGTGATGTGTGGCAGATCACACTTGTCATAGATCGACGATGCGGGAATGGACGTGCCCGACTGCAGGTGGCCCACTACACCGGCCACCTTCTGGTCGCACAACTTTTGTGCCACGGCGGTGGCCTGGCGCGGGTCACCGGCGTCGTCCTCGGCGGCGATCACGAACTTGATCTTTTTGCCACCAATGACCAGGTTCTGCGTGTTCAGGTCGTCCACCGCCATGCGCACACCGTTTTCGGTGTCTTTGCCGATGTGGGCAATGCCACCCGATATGGGGCCAGCGTGGCCGATCTTGACGGTTTGCACGTCCTGGGCCAGCGTGGCGCCACAGGCCACGGCGAGGGCGGCAGCGGCCGTCCATTGCAGGGAAAAACGCAGGCGGTAAGCAGACATCACGGCTCCATTTCCATCAATATTGAAGAAAAACAGCACCCCACAGGGGCGCAAAACCCCGCATCGTACGCCCGTGTCTGGCCGCAGCCACAGCATGGGCAAACAAGCATGGATTTTTCTGGTGAATTAATTTCGCTTATGGATTTGTCGGTTGCAAAGGGCTCACCTGCAGCGTCTGTCGCAGTCACGGCCAGCAGTACCTCAAGCCTGTGCGTGCCGGCCGCCACGCCCGGCAACCGGCGCTGGGATAATTGCCCCATGTCTTTGCTGCCCCACCAGATCGAACTGCTCTCCCCCGCCCGCGACGCCGACATCGGCATCGAGGCCGTCAACCACGGCGCCGATGCCGTGTACATCGGTGGCCCCGCCTTTGGCGCCCGTGCCGGCGCGGGCAATGACATCCGCGATCTGGAGCGCCTGATTGCACACGCGCACCGCTTCAACACCCGCATTTTCATCACGCTCAACACCATCTTGCGCGATGACGAGCTGGAGGCAGCGCGCCGCATGGCCTGGCAGGTGTACGAGGCGGGTGCCGATGCGCTCATCATCCAGGACATGGGCCTCCTGGAGATCGACCTGCCCCCCATCCAGCTGCACGCCAGCACCCAGACCGACATTCGCACACCCGAAAAAGCGCGTTTTCTGCAGGACGCAGGCCTGTCGCAAATCGTGCTGGCGCGTGAACTCACGGTGCAGCAGATTGCCGCCGTGCACAAGGCGCTGGGCCCGGTCGATGCCCCCGGCCGCGCCAACATCGAGTTCTTCATCCACGGTGCGCTGTGTGTGGCCTACAGCGGCCAGTGCAACATCAGCCACGCGCAAACGGGCCGCAGTGCCAACCGGGGCGATTGCAGCCAGGCCTGCCGCCTGCCCTACCAGGTGACCGACGCGCAAGGCCGCTTCATCGCGCACGACAAGCATGTGCTCTCGATGAAAGACAACAACCAGAGCGACAACCTGCGCGCGCTCATCGACGCGGGCGTGCGCAGCTTCAAGATCGAGGGGCGCTACAAGGACATGGGCTATGTGAAGAACATCACCGCCCACTACCGCACGCTGCTGGACGAGATCATCGAAGAACGCGAGGCCTCGGGCCACCCACTGTCGCGCTCGTCCAGCGGGAGCACCACCTTCACGTTCACGCCCGACCCGCTGCAAAACTTCAACCGCGAGTTCACCGACTACTTTGTGAACGGCCGCAAGGAAGACATCGGCGCCTTTGACACCCCCAAAAACCCCGGCCAGGCCATTGGCTGGGTCACCAAGGTAGGCCCCGACTTTGTGGAGCTGGAAGTGAGCAACCCCGCCACCATCCTGCACAACGGCGACGGCCTGTGCTACTACGACCTGCACAAGGAGCTGGTGGGCATGGCCATCAACCGGGCCGAGCCGGCCTCGCCGCGCAGCACCACGCAGTGGCGCGTGTTTCCCAAAGACCCGATGGAGGGCTTCAAAGACCTGCGCAAGGGCACCGAGATCAACCGCAACCGCGACATGGACTGGGTGCGCGTGCTCGACAAAAAATCGAGCGACCGGCGCATCGGCCTGTGGGTGCAGCTGGCTGAGCAACCCGGCGGCCTGGCCCTCACGCTGACCGACGAAGACGGCTACACGGGCAGCGCGCGCATTCAGCACGTCCACCAAAGCGCCACCGATGCCGCCCGGGCCGAAGCCAGCCTGCGCGAGCAGCTGGGCCGGTTTGGCGCCACGATTTTTGCAGTCAACGACATTGCCCTGCAGCTCTCGCAGCCCTGGTTTGTGCCCGCCTCGGCGCTCAACGCCTTGCGCCGCGAGGCGCTCAGCGACCTGGAGGCATCGCGCAGCAAGGGCTTTGTACGCTTGCCGCGCGCCGCCCCGGTGGAGCCGCCCGCGCCCTACCCCGAAGACACGCTGAGCTTTCTGGGCAACGTGTTCAACCACAAGGCACACGATTTTTACGTGCGCCATGGTGTAAAGGTGATCGCTGCGGCCTACGAGGCGCATGAGGAGGAAGGCGAGGTCAGCCTCATGATCACCAAGCACTGCGTGCGCTATTCGATGAGCCTTTGCCCCCAGCAGGCCAAGGGCGTCACGGGCGTGCAGGGCACCATTCGGGCCGAGCCCTTGCAACTGATCAATGGCAAGGAAAAGCTCACTTTGCGCTTCGATTGCAAGCCTTGCGAGATGCATGTCATAGGCAAGATCAAGCGCGCCGTGCTCCAGCAAGTGCCCGAAGCGCCGGTTGCCTTCTACAAGACCAGGCCCCACAAGGCTCCCTGACGACCGTGACCGCGCAATAGCTGAATGGGCCATGCGGGTCCAGCGGGCCAAATTTATTGGTCAAATAGGCCTATAGCCCTTACTGGATAAGCGCAAGCAGCTATGTTTTATATAGCATACATATCCACCGGGGACGTCCCGCATCGGCTTAGTTGCAAAGCATGACATGTGTTTGGGCTAAGGTGGGACCTCCTTGTGAACACCCCCACCCGCGCGTGAGCCCCCCCCACGGCATCGTTCATCGCCCCAACAGAAATACTGCATGACGACCGACCCCCTTACCCCTGCCAACGCCCCCCGAGCAGATGCCCACCTGCGCGACGCCCACGAACTCGCCCAGGCCTACCAGGTCAATCCCGCTACCGGCCTGCACGATGAAGAGGCCACGCAGCGCGCACTGCAGCACGGCGCCAACGAACTGCAGGACCACGCACGGCGTGGCCCCCTGGCGCTGCTGGCCGACCAGTTCAAGGACTTCATGGTGCTGGTGCTGCTGGGCGCAGCCGTGATCTCGGGCGTGATCGGCGACCTCACCGACACGCTGGTCATCCTGGTCATCGTAGTGCTCAACGCCATCATCGGCTTCGTGCAAGCCTGGCGGGCAGACCAGGCCATGGCCGCGCTGCGCCAGCTTTCGGCGGCCCATGCCACCGTGCTGCGCGGCGGCGAAGTACAGGTGGTGCCCGCCAGCGTGCTGGTACCCGGCGACATCGTGCTGCTGGAGGCGGGCAACCAGATTCCAGCCGACCTGCGCCTGATCGAGATCGCGCAACTGCAGGTGGACGAATCGGCACTCACGGGCGAATCGGTCACCGTGGCCAAGCAGACCGACACCCTGGCCGCTCAAGACACCAGTGCCCTGGGCGACCGCGTCAACATGGCTTTCAAGGGCACCACAGCCACCCACGGCCGCGCGCGGGGCCTGGTGGTGGCCACCGGCATGCACACCGAGCTGGGCAAGGTGGCCCGCCTGCTGGGCGGCGAAGACCGCAGCACGCCGCTGCAGCTGCGCCTGGCGGCCTTCGGCAAGCGCCTGGCCCTGGGGGTCATCGCCATCTGCATCGTGATTTTTGCGGTGGGCGTGTTGCGCGGGGAATCCCCGCTGCTGATGGCCCTCACCGCCATCAGCCTGGCCGTGGCGGCCATCCCCGAAGCGCTGCCCGCCGTGGTCACGGTGCTGCTGGCGCTGGGCGCGCGCCGCATGGTGGCGGTCAAGGCACTGGTGCGCCGGCTGCCCTCGGTGGAAACACTGGGCTCGGTCACCACCATCTGCTCAGACAAGACCGGCACCCTCACCCAGAACCACATGCACGCCGAACTGCTGCTGGCACAGGGCCAGCGCTGGGCACCTGGCGACCCGTTACCCGGCCCCGTGCATGCAGAAGCCCTGCGCGCCGCTGCGCTGTGCAACGATGCCGCACGCCACGCACGCAGCGATGACGATGGCGCCCCCATTTCCCCCAGCCCCTGCGCCAACCCAACCGACTGGCAGGGCGACCCCACAGAAACCGCCCTGGTTCTGGCCGCCCATGCAGGCGGGCTGGACAAGGCACAGCTCGATGCAACCACCCCGCGCGTACAGGAACAGCCCTTCGAATCCGACCGCAAGCGCATGACCACCTTTCACCGCTGCGGCAATGGCGGCAGTGGCTTCGTGGCCTACACCAAGGGCGCCCCCGAGTCGGTGCTGCCGCGCTGCACGGCGCAGTGGACACCCGAAGGCGGGCAGCCGCTGGACACCGCCGCCGTGCTGGCCACGGCCAACCAGCTCGCCGCACAGGGCCTGCGGGTGCTGGCCCTGGCCCGGCGCAACCACGCGCGCCTGCCCGACACCAATGCCCTGGATGATGTGGAAAGCCAGCTGGAGCTGCTGGGCCTGATCGCCCTTATCGATCCGCCGCGCCCGGAAGCCCAGGCCGCCGTGCGCGACTGCATGAGCGCGGGCATCACCCCCGTGATGATCACGGGCGACCACCCCGCCACGGCGCGCGCCATCGCGCACCGCCTTGGCATCGTGGCCCATGCCGATGCGCCCGTGCTCACCGGCGCCGACCTGGCCCAGCTGGACGACGCTGCACTGCGCGCACGCGTGGAGCAGGTGCATGTGTATGCCCGCGTGGACCCGGCGCAGAAGATCCGCATCGTCGAGGCGCTGCAGGCCCAGGGCCATTTCGTGGCCATGACGGGCGACGGCGTGAACGACGCCCCGGCCCTCAAGCGCGCCGACATTGGCGTGTCCATGGGCAAGGGCGGCACCGACGTGGCACGCGAGGCCAGCAGCCTCGTGCTGCTGGACGACAACTTCGCCACCATCGTCGCGGCGGTAAAAGAGGGCCGGCGCATCTACGACAACATCCGCAAGTTCGTGCGCTATGCCATGACGGGCAACTCGGGCGAGATTTGGACCATCTTTCTGGCCCCGCTGCTGCTGCTGCCGATTCCGCTGCTGCCCATCCACATCCTGTGGGTCAACCTGGTGACCGACGGCCTGCCCGGCCTGGCACTGGCGGCCGAGCCCGCCGAGCGCGGCATCATGCAGCGCCCGCCCCGTCCGCCCGGCGAGAGCCTGTTTGCCCAGGGCATGTGGCAGCACATTTTGGGCATGGGCCTGCTGATCGCTGGCCTGTGCCTGGCCGTGCAGGCCTGGGCCTTGCACACCGGCCACGCACACTGGCAGACCATGGTGTTCACCGTGCTCACGCTTGCGCAGATGGCCCATGTGATGGCCATCCGCTCCGAAAGCGAGCCGCTGTGGCGTCTGGGGCTGGCCAGCAACCGGCCCCTGCTGGGCGCCGTGCTGCTGACGTTTGCGCTGCAAATGGCCACCATCTACGTGCCGTTTCTCAACCCCATTTTCAGAACCGAGCCGCTGAGCCTGGGCGAGCTGGGCATCTGCGTGGCAGCGGCGCTGGTGGTGTATTGCGTAGTCGAGCTGGAGAAGGCGTGGCGGCGCAAACGCCGGGCCAGCGGCAGCGCCATCGACGACCCCGCCCCATAAGCACATAGCAAACGATTCGGTGGGGCGCCACGGCCGCCGGTGCAAGAATGTGCGCTGGCGCCCCGCCATCGCGGGTCATCGACAACATTTCACAACAGAGAGACTGCCAACCATGCACATCGAAACCCTTGCCGTCCACGCCGGCTACTCCCCCGACCCCACCACCAAGTCTGCCGCCGTGCCGCTGTACCAGACGGTGGCCTACGCGTTTGACAGCGCCCAGCACGGTGCCGACCTGTTCGACCTGAAGGTGCCCGGCAACATCTACACACGCATCATGAACCCGACCAACGACGTGCTCGAAAAGCGCGTCGCGGCACTGGAGGGCGGCATTGCCGCGCTGGCCATGGCCTCGGGCATGGCGGCCATCACGGCGGCCATCCAGACCATTGCCGAGACCGGCGACAACATCATTTCGGCAAGCACACTGTATGGCGGCACCTACAACCTGTTTGCGCACACCTTCCCGCAGCAGGGCATCGAGGTGCGCTTTGCCGACCCGCGCGACCCGGCCAGCTTTGCTGCGCTGATCGACGCACGCACCAAGGCCGTGTTCTGCGAATCCATCGGCAACCCCCTGGGCAACGTGACCGACATCGCCGCGCTGGCCAAGGTGGCGCACGACCATGGTGTGCCACTGATCGTGGACAACACCGTGCCCAGCCCCTACCTGTGCCGCCCCATCGAGCACGGTGCCGACATCGTGGTGCACGCGCTCACCAAGTACATGAACGGCCACGGCAACAGCATCGGCGGCATCATCGTGGACAGCGGCAGGTTCCCGTGGGCCGAGCACAAGGAGCGCTTCAAGCGCCTGAACGAGCCCGACGTGAGCTACCACGGCGTGGTCTACACCGAGGCCCTGGGCGCCGCCGCCTACATTGGCCGCGCGCGCGTGGTGCCGCTGCGCAACATGGGCGCGGCGCTGTCGCCGTTCAACGCCTGGCTCACGCTGCAGGGCATCGAGACCCTGCCGCTGCGCATGGACCGCATCTGCGACAACGCATTGGCGCTGGCGAAACACCTGCAAAGCCACCCCAAGGTCGAATGGGTGCGCTACGCTGGCTTGCCCGACCACGCCGACCACGCCCTGGCCCAAAAGCAGATGGGCGGGCGCGCATCGGGCATCCTGTCGTTCGGCCTGAAGGCCAGCGACGCCGACCCGCGTGCCGCAGGCGCCCGTTTCCTCGATGCGCTGCAGCTGTTCACCCGCCTGGTGAACATTGGCGATGCCAAGTCCCTGGCTACCCACCCGGCCTCCACCACGCACCGCCAGCTCAATCCCGAAGAACTGGCCAAGGCCGGTGTGAGCGAGAACATGGTGCGCCTGTCGGTGGGCATCGAGCACATCAGCGACCTGCAGGCCGACCTGGCGCAGGCGCTTGAGAAGGTGTGACCCAATGCCCGCCCTGCAGCGCTGACTGCCTGGCGGGCGCTTTTTGGATGACGGCGTCTGGCGTTTGACTGCGTCAGGCGCCCGGCATCAGGCGTCCGGCGTCAAACGTCCAACGCGAAGCACAAGTTATTTTGCGGCAGCCAATTACAGGCTGCGCGCCATGGCAATGTGGGCGATGCCAGCCTCTTCATAGGGCTCGCCCACCACCGCAAACCCTGCCCGGCGATAAAACCCCTCAGCGCTGCGCTGTGCGTGCAGCTGCACCTCGCGATCACCACGCGCACGGGCGGCATCCACCAGCGCCTGCAGCAATTGCCGCCCCCACTGCGCGCCGCGCACCGAGCGGTCCACCGCCATGCGGCCAATGCGGCCCACCCCTGGCGACTGCTGCAGCAACCGCCCCGTGGCAACCGGCATGCCCAGGCGGTTGTAAACCACAGCATGGCGCGCCGAAGCGTCGAGTGCATCGGCCTCTAGGTCGGCGGCAATGCCCTGCTCGCGCACAAACACGGCGGTGCGCAAGCGACCCGCATCGCGGCCCAGGGCATTCCAGTCGCCGGTGCGCACCTCGGCCATGTCGGCACCGGCCTCGAACCCTTCAAAAATGGCGCGCAGCGCCGGCGGCACGGGGCGCGAGGTTTGAGTAGCGGGGTCGGCAAACACGTAAACCAGTTCGCCCGACACCAGCAGCTGGTCGCCGCTGAAGATGCCCGCCTCGAACAGGCTGGACGAGTTGCCCACGCGGGCACAGCGCAAACCCACATCCAGCGTGTCATCCAGGTGCGCCGAGGCGTGGTATTCGACCGTGGCCTTCTTCACATACATCTCGCCGCCCAGGGCCAGCATGCTCGCTTCATAGGGCAAGGCCAGCGCGCGCCAATAGTCGGACATGGCGTTGTCGATGTACATGAGGTAGTGCGCGTTGAACACGATCTTTTGCATGTCCACCTCGGCCCAGCGCACGCGCAGGCGGTGGACACAGCGGAAGTCACTGCGTTGCATGATTTTTTTACTCCAGATGAAACGCCTGGCACAGCGCACGGGCGGCGTCGGCATGGGCCTTGCGCGCCTCGGGAATGGCGCGGCCCATCTTGATGAACTCATGGGTCACGCCGCGGTAGATTTCAAGGTCCACCGGCACACCGGCCAGGCGCAGTTTGTCGGCGTAGTCCACGCCCTCGTCAACCAGCGGGTCACATTCGGCCAGGCCGATCCAGGCGGGGGCCACACCGTCCACATCGGGTGCATGCAGCGGGGCAAAACGCCAGTCCTCGCGCTCGGCGCGGCTTTGCACATAGTTGCCAAAGAACCAGCTGATGGCGGGCTCTTCCAGCACCAGCCCGCGCGCAAAGGTGGCGTGCGATGGCGTGTCCTGGTGGGCCGCGCAACCAGGGTAGATCAGCAGTTGCAGCGCCAGCGGCAGGCCCGCATCGCGCGCCAGGATGGCATTCACCGCGGCCAGCGTGCCGCCTGCACTGTCGCCGCCCACAGCCAGCCGTGCTGGGTCTGCGCGCAGGGTTTCTGCATGGGATGCCAGCCATTGCAGGGCATCCCACGCATCGTTGCTGGCCGCGGGAAAGCGGTGCTCCGGCGCCAGCCGGTAGTCCAGCGACACCACCATGCAGCCAGCAAGGCGCGCCAGCTCGCGGCAAAGAATGTCGTGCGTGGCAATGCTGCCAATGGTGAAGCCGCCGCCATGCATGTACAGCAGCAGTGGCAACCCCGCGTCGGTGCTTGGTGCATACAGCCTGGCGGCCATCGCATGGCCATCGCGGGCAGGGATGTGCAGGTCTTCCACCCGCGCCAGGGTTGCCTTGGGCACCTCCAGCACGCCGGCACCGGCTTCGTAGGCAACACGAGCGTCCTGGGGTGAACGCGTATGCAGCGGCGCGTGGCCAGCGCGGGCCATGCGCTCAAGCACGCTGCGCATCTGGGGGGTCAGACAGGTGTGGTGAATGTGCAGATCGGTCAACGGTCGGAGTCTCGGCGCAGAACAGGGGAAGAGGACAGTGGCGGTGGTGCGCACCGCCCCAAGCGTGGATTACTTGAACGTCACGCGCACCGGTGCGGCGCCCGGCAGACCGTCGTAGGTGGCCATTACCGAGAGGCCCGCCTTGGGCGGCAGCAGTGGCGAGAAAGAGCCCAGGCTGATCAGGTCACCTGGCTGCATCGCCAAGCCCTCCTGGGCCAGTGCACCGGCCAGCCACACCACGGCGCTGAGCGGATGGCCCAGGATGTCGCTGCCCTTGCCGCCACCCAGACGGGCACCCGTGCCATCGGTCAGGGACACACTCATTTCAGCCAAGGCCTGCAGCAAGGCATAGCGTTCGCCACGGTAGGCAGGCACGGCCAGCGGGCTACCCGCTACGCCCAGCCGCGCGCCCACGTTGATGGCGCTCACGCCCGCGCCATTGAGCCTGGGTGGTGCCTGCACCATCAGGTCGGGCAACTCGATGAAGGGGATGATCTGGTCCACGGCCTCCAGCACATCCATGGGTGTCCTGGCGTGGTTGATGGCGGCACTTTTCACGCGTACCAGCATGTCGGCCTCGTACAGGGGCCTGGCACCAAAGGCGGCATCGACCGTGGCACCATTTTGCAAAACCATGCCCTCGTAGAGCTTGCCCCACACCGGTTTGTCGGTGTTGAAGCGTTTTTGCACCGCCGGGTTGGTGAGGCCGGCCTTGTAGCCAATCACCTTGCCAACTCGCTGCGCGAGCAATTGATTGAGTTTGGCGCGCGAACAGGCACCATCCGCATCCGACAGGTTTTCGGGATTGGCCGCTGGCGTCCTGGCGACGTAGTGGGCCACCATGTCGGCGGCCTGCGCATCGGTCAGGCATTCGGCTTGTGCGGCTGTCGCCAAGGCGACGGAAAACGCCAGCGCAATGAGGGTTTGCTTCGTGGCCATCGGTGTCTCCGGGTTGTAAAGTGTTTGGAGCAATCGTAAACGCAACTTCACCCATCGCCATGGCTTTCATCTACTACGTTACCCAGATCCAGTTCGAATACGGCGCCGTCCAGCTGCTCAAGCAAGAGTGCGAGCGCGTGGGCATCACGCGCCCGCTGGTCGTGACCGACCCTGGCGTGAAAGCCGCGGGCGTGCTGCAAAAAGCGCTGGACGCCCTGTCCGGCATGACCGTGGCGGTGTTCGACCAGACGCCATCGAACCCCACCGAAGCCGCCGTGCGCGCCGCCGTGCAGGTGTACCAGGCCCAGGGCTGCGACGGCCTCATCGCCGTGGGCGGTGGCTCGGCCATCGACTGCGCCAAAGGCATTGCGATTGCCGCCACGCACGAGGGGCCGCTCACCCATTACGCCACCATCGAGGGCGGCTCGCCGCGCATCACCGACCGCGCAGCACCCCTGATTGCCGTGCCCACCACCAGCGGCACCGGCAGCGAGGTGGCGCGCGGCGCGATCATCATCGTGGATGACCACCGCAAGCTGGGCTTTCACTCGTGGAACCTCGTGCCCAAGGCGGCCATCTGCGACCCCGAGCTCACGCTGGGCCTGCCGCCCCTGTTGACGGCCGCCACCGGCATGGACGCCATCGCGCACTGCATGGAAACCTTCATGTCGGCCGCGTTCAACCCGCCGGCCGATGGCATTGCGCTCGACGGGCTGGAACGCGGCTGGGCTGCCATCGAAAAGGCCACGCGTGATGGATCCGACCGCGAGGCGCGCCTGAACATGATGAGCGCCAGCATGCAAGGCGCCATGGCGTTCCAGAAAGGCCTGGGCGCCGTACACAGCCTGAGCCACAGCCTGGGCGGCGTGAACCCGCGCCTGCACCACGGCACCCTCAACGCCATGTTCCTGCCCGCCGTGGTGCGCTTCAACGCACAGGCGCCATCGGTGCAAAAAGACCGGCGACTGGAGCGCATGGCCCACGCCATGGGACTGGCCAGCGCAGGCGAAATCCCCGAAGCCATCCGCGACATGAACGCCCGCCTGGGCCTGCCCACCGGCCTGGCCGCCATGGGCGTGACCGAGGCGATGTTCGATGACATCATCAAGGGAGCCATGGCCGACCACTGCCACAAGACCAACCCGCGCGTGGCCACGGCCGACGAATACCGCGAGATGCTGACCCAGGCGCTTTGAGATCGGTGAGCCCTGTGCGTGGGCTCGATATCTTCACACTACAAAGGCTGCACCGCCCCCAAGTCGGGCCTGTGCAGCCACTCCCCCCACTCATCGGCCAGCTGCTGGCTGGCGCGGGTGGCGGCCAGCCAGGCGCGGGCGCGTGCCGTGGTGTCAGTGCCGTAATGCGTGAAATCATTGCGATCCGGCAGCTTGGCGTTGGGCAGGGTTTTGACCCACTCGGGGTTGGGTGACAGCAACACCATGGAATCGAGCGCAGGCGTGGTCTTGTGCCGCCAGGGAAGGTGTTTGTCGAGCCAGCCCGGCACCACCCGGTGCTGGAAATGCGGATACAGCACCAGCCCGGCGCCAGTGGCACGGTGCCCAGGCAATATTTTATGGTGCGCGGATTCAAGTACGAAGTGCGCGAATCTCAAGTCTAAGCGGAGTGATCTCCAGCCCATAGAACACCTCATGCGGAGTACGCCAGCCCAGGCAC
>QLTU01000025.1 GCA_003268905.1 Acidovorax defluvii | reverse complement strand
GAAAGTCAATGAAATCAACGGTCTACCCAGACCACCCCCGCGCCAGTGCTAGCTTTGCGTACCGTCACTTATTGCACTGAAAACGAGGAGACCCCCTGTCATGATGGGGAACTTGCCGGTGGGCATGCAGCTGGGTATCTTGGTTTTCAGCGACCACAAGCGCACCACTGGGGTGGAGGTCGTTGAATCGTCAAACCCCGAGCATGTCCAACTGCGCGGCAAGTTCAGCATCCAGTTCACCTCAGATGCTGTGAGCATCAAGGGCGCAATCGAGCGCGCGGGCAGTAAGGGCATGCGCAAGGATTCTTTCCAAGACTTTCTTGCCTCTTGGCCAACCACGTCGTTGCTGTCGCACCTCCTGTGACAAGCCAAGCGGGAACCCGTTACGTTCGGTCTCTTCGCCACCTGATGAGGAGCTGTGATGAAGACTCCTGCGCAGCTTGTCTATCGGACGGGCAGTGGAGGGCGATGATTTCACGCCCTTGGTGATCACCCTGGCTCGGATGCTTCTGCATCAGGGCCAACATCCAGACCTACTGGAGCTTCGCAAATCAGGTTTCTCGCTTGATTCGCGTTCGCGCATTCGCCTCTACCCTTGATCGTAAGGTGATTGACCAGAAATCACTCCTCAAGCCGCAGTAGCTGCTGTTGAAAAGGCTTCAGCCGAGGTGCAGAGCGGAGAAGAACAAACTCGAAAGATTCTCAGCACACAGGGTGCGTCCGGTCCTATCACGGAGCCCAAGAGAATAGGCCTCGGAGATTTGGTTGAGGAAGTTGCAGCAAGCATTCGGGAAATTCCCGGTGTCCAAAAAAGCCTCGTAGACGTGCAGCGCCGGCTCAACGAGTTAAAGGCTGTTCCACATGAAATGGTTTCACTGGATGACTTTGATTCAGGCGGGGTAGCGCTTACGGCAGGGCAGAAAGAACTCTTGACGGAGCGGTTTTCGCTCGCGCTGGCCAATTCGCCTACATCCCGTATACCGAGCGTTTCCATCGTGGGATTCGCTGACGAACCGGGGAGTCATTTGATAAATGTAGATATTGGGCTCAAGCGGGCGCAGTCCGTTGCAATCTATCTGGAGCGCAACTTTCCGAAGCAATCGAACATCAACATTGTTTCAAGTGGTGGCGTACTTTCAAAAAGCTCGACTGACAGGCGCGTGGATATTCTTATTTCGTGACCATAGTTCCAGCGATGCGACCGGCATAATTGCTAATATTTTCTATTTGGATTACATGCAGGGTTCTTTGTGCAGGCTAGTGTTGTAGGCCAAAAAAGGAGTTGCCCGAATATAAGTACCCACTTCAGAAGATTGGGTTTTTCGAATAGGTTCCGGAATCGCAATTCTGTATTGGCCAAATCGGACAATTAATTTACAATCGAATTAGCTTCGATTGACTCAACTTCAAATGTCCGATTTGGCCAGCATCACTGCGGAACAACTGCTTGAGCAGTGGCTTGCCCACAGCGGTGCTGACGACCGTGCGCCCATCGTGCTGGGGGAGCAGTCATATCGACATTTTTGGAGCACATGGCAGCAGTTCCTCGAAGGCGAGGATTTGCCGAGGCCTTCGATCCAATGGCAGGACGTAACCGCCGTCGATGTTGACAACTTCCTCTCCAATGGCGTGAGAGAGCGCAAGACGGACGCAGGCGTCAGCGAGATAACGAAACGCCGCTACTGGCGGCTTCTTGATCGCATCTACTCCTTCGCGGTGGACAACGGCTGGATCGAAAGCAACCCTGCGGCAGCGCTCGCCGTAAAGCCCGTTTCCGAAAACCCCATCGGAGCGGTCATGACTCTGAGCGTGTGGACGCAAGCCATGAAGGCCTTGGACATCGTAGAGGAGGACGCAGCTCCGCTGGATCTGCGCAACCGTGCTCTGTTGCTCGTTTTGTTCGAGCTGGGGCTCACACCCGCTGAGGTGCGTGGACTCACGCTTGACCGGTTGACCTTGTGCGATCCCTGGACAGGGAAGGGCGGTTATCTGGAGGTGGACGGAGAGGATGTGAACTGGCCTCGCAAGCTACCGCTGCAGGGAAAGCTTTTGTCCGCTTTGCACGAGTGGGTGTCTGTCCGTGCGAGAACGGTTGGCCACTGCAAGGGCGACGTGCTTTTCAGCTCGCGGCGGGGCGGGGCGATGACCGACGAAAACCTTTTGGTGCTCGTTCGCAAGCACCTTATCGCCGCCGCTGCAGCGGCTGGGCAACCGCCACCACCGCGTTTGGGGCCCCAGATCATCCGCAACAGTCGGCTGGTGTTCTGGCTCCATGACGGTGTGCCGGTGCCGGAGGTTGTGAAGCGTGCGGGGCTCAAGAATGCCAAGAGCCTTTTTCACCTGGTTGGGCATCTGCCAGAGGAGATCCGGGCGCAGATCCGAAACGACCGCGATGATGCGTCGCCGCTCGATCTTCCCAAGCCATCGGTGCCTGGTGTGTTCGTGAAGCAGCGCACGCTGTTTGCGGATGAAGCGGCCTGAGTCTTAGGCTATCCACAGCTTATTGCTCCAAGAGTTGGTAACAAAATCTGTGGATAACTGCCCGTTCAGGCGCTTGCAAATCACGCCCCTGTTGAGCCCAAGTACCATGCCGAAATTTTGAGCAGTGCGCAGGGTGGCACCTGCGTCTGAACTCAAACACTCGACTTGAGCTGGTTTGCCAAAATGATCGGCTCGGACATGTCGGCGGGTAACCCTCTGTCGTCTGGGGCCAGTAATTTTCTGGCATAGGATCACCACCGTGGTTTGCAGGCCAAAGCCTGGACTTGGCATTGATCGGGAGGCTTGAGTGAGTACAAAAGAGAGGGTAACGCGCAACACGCACGAGTTCTGGATAGCGACGTGCGGAATCGACACCCACGCCAGGGGTTCTGGGAATGCTCGCAACGACACACCATGGGTCGCCTTCACGGCGGATCGGAGCGCTTTGGTTTGCACGGTCTGGGAAGACCAAATTGCAAAGGTCGTTGATCCCATCGACAACCGGGCCCGCAGCTTCGTGATGCTCGGCGGGAAATCGATTAAGTGGAAGGGCGGGGCGGTCAAGCGGGGTCGCGAAGCAGAAGCGGCCATCAATGAAGCGCTGAAGTCGCGCGTGCCAGTATTTGGCTTCCGCGCGGTGGCGTCTGGTGACGATCCCGCCAACATGACTCGCCATGTGAAGCACATCAACCTCGATCATGTCTATGCCCTGAAGCCTCAATTCGGACGCGCCGCAGATGATCCACGGGTTCGCCTGAACTTGGAAAAGGAGCTTCGGGACCGTTGGAGGAGCCCGGACGTTGATGCGCTCGATGCGGCGACTCTCTTTGAATTGGTGGATGCCACTGGCAATGTGCCCGGTGCCGACTGGAACCCATTGCTTGCGCCTGCTGCGGGGGCTGACGGTGCCGCAGAGCTTCGCGCCAATGAGCAGGCCGCGCGCATCGTGCTGCCCTACCTGGTAGAACACATCCGCAGGCAGACCGATGGAATCATCGAGCCTCTGACCTACTCCGACGTGGCCAAGATGCTGGGCCGCATGAAGGCCGATGGCAATGCCTACGCTCAGGGGACCGGAAAAGTCCTGGGTGAAGTGACCCGTCTGGTTGAAGCAGGCACGCGCGATTGGCCTGAGGATCTTCGCCCCCCTCACATCACCTCCATTGTGGTCGCCAAATCGGGGGCCACAGCCGGTCTCCCCAGCGATGGCGTCAAGGACTACTGGCCCGGATTCGAGGCGCTGACACCGGCTGAGAAGCGGGCAAAGGTGCGGGATGAATTCGACCGCATCTTGGCCTACGGTGATCGATGGCTCCAGGTCCTCGAAAGTGTGGGCCTTGGCTCCGCAGCGACGCCGGCAGTCCCCGATTCAGCAAACGGCACAGACAAACGCTACGGCTGGGGTGGAGGCGAGTCCGAGGAGCACAAGCAGCTGCGCCTCGATGTCTTGGCCAGGCCGGAGCTGTTCGACCTGAAGAACACGCTCCTCGCAGAGACGGAGTACCCGCTCCTGTCGGGTGATCGACTGGACGCATTCTTCCGAACGCAGGCATGTTGGGTCGGCGTCGAGGTCAAGTCCATCCGGTCGGGAGACGACGACCTTGAACGCGGCATCTACCAGTGCGTGAAGTACCTGGCCGTCATGCGCGCTCAGGCGTTCATCCACGAACCTGCGGGCTCAGAGATCCAAGTCAAGGCGGTGCTGGTGGTGCAAAAGCAGCTCCCAGATCATCTGGAGGAACTCGCCATTAATTTGGAGGTGAAATGGATGGTGCTGCCCCCCGGCCATTTTGCGCAGGCAATGCAAGCTTGAAGGCACAGTCGATCCGTGCTGGCCTGGAGCGAGCCGCATGCGATCAGCGTTGTCGCGTACAGCGACCTCAGACGCTCGACTTGAGCTTTTCCGCCACCTTGATCCGCTCGGACATACCTGCTTTCACGTAGATGGCCGTGGTGTTGATGTTCTTGTGGCCCAGCAGCCCTTGCACCACGCTGAGATTTCCCTCTTCTAGCGCCTTGTGCGCATAGGTGTGGCGAAGCCAGTGGGTGGAGGCAAGCATGAACGGCCCCTTGGCCTCGCCCGTTCTTTCACCAGCGGTGGCAAAGCACATGGGTAGGGGGGCGCAGGATCTGGATCGTGCCGGCACTCTCGTCCACGGCCACGATTGGGGGCAATCTCGTGGAGCATTGGTGAACCTCACAGTGCAGGATGACAACCGAAAACACCGACTATCAAGGTCATGTATACGGACTGAAAAGTGAAGCTGGGCAACGCTTTCAGGAGGAATGGTCACCGTCTATGGGTGGTCAACATTTCATTTCTCTCTCGTGTCATGCCACGCCAAGCCGATGGCTCGCAGTGCCTGGTCTCGGCGGGCCTGAATGAATTCCTGGCGCTCTTCCTCGCTGTCCAGTGCGTAGCGCAGGAAATAGTCATCGGCGTCCTCGCCCGCCTGTTCTGCCTTCTCAGCGATGGCCTTGTCAGTATCCGATTGGTGGATCTCTGCCAGCTCGACACCCAAGGCGTCTGCCACAGCCTGAGACACCGAAAGTACCTGGGACTTGACCTGGGGGTGCGCATCAAGAAAGCGCTCGCGGCCGGTGGCCATCTGCTCGGTGCTCAACTTCATCTGTTTGCTCCTCGGATGTGGATGAATGGGGCTCAGGGCTCCAGAATTGTCTGGAATGAATATTGGCAGGTGGCCAAGAAGTCTTCAGGATCAAGATCGCGGTCGCTAGGGATCTTGCTCGCGGCCTGGATGTCAGCGGTGACCTCAGAAAACGCCAGCTGGATTTCGCGCTCAACGGTGGCCACCTCGCGCGGATAAAGTCTGGGTTTCACTACAGAGCCCCACGTCTGCTTGAGGTGGGGCAGCATGTGGCCGAAGAGCATAAGGGTGTCATGCACGTACAGCAGGTCCTGCTGGCGCTTGCTCTTCGTGCGGTCCTTGAGGATCAGGAACTTCTGGACCATGAAGCACAAGGGATTGGCCACCTGCAGGTCCACCGGCTTGTCGAGTGGAACGCCGACTTCTGGTCCCACGGTCACTATCCATGGGTCTTCCAGCAGCACGCCCAAGTGCGCGATCTTGTGCGCGGAGATACCGGCCACAGAGGCAGTTGCATCCTTCTCTCCATTGCGCTTGTAGGGGCTCCCCACCAGTGGGGTCAGAAACTCGGCGTAGAACCCGTTTTCTTCGTTTCCGAGGGCATATCGCATGGCTGGTGGACGGGATTCACTCACGATCTTCTCATTGAAGCCATGGGATACCAGCGCTTCCTTGATGTTGCCGTCCAGGGGCGCCTTGTGGGCGAATGCCAGGTCCGTATCGCGCGTGAAGACAGGCTCGAATGCCTGTTTGAGGGCGTGCGGATGCAGGGTATGCAGCCGGTGCCCCCACCCGCCGATGAAAATCATCTGCGCGCGCCACGCATCAAGCGCCTGGACGAGCTTTGCGAATGCTTCAAGGTCGTTCATCAGCGTGCCTCCACGAGCGGTTGCAGAACCGTGCGGTAGATGTGTTCGGCCTGCTCGGCGCCCCGCGTCGGGTGGTTCACCACATCGAGCCACACCTGGATCACATCGGCGCACAGCTGGCCGTCGCGCTCCACAGCGCCTCGGAAAGTGGAGATAGGCGCCAGGGCCCGTCGAACGAAGAAATCCGGGGCTTGGCCTTGCGAGCACACGCTGGTCATTTCCCATTCGGGGCGCTGGGCTTCCAGCACAGGGAGCCTGTGCATGTAGATGTACGGGGGCACGCCGCTCACATGTCCCATGCCCAGGTGATCGGCCGCAGAAAAGAGACCCAGGCAGGCTTTGTCACCCAGCGCACGTAGCAGGGATGCGAGCTGGTCTTTCATGGCCACGCGAGCGCGAAAGCGCATGCTGTTTTCGGCGGGTGAGGCCATAGACGCTGAGCGCCACAAGTTGAAGAAATCCTCCCGCCGCCCTAGCGTGATGCCTGCGGAGCCATCCACGAGGAATCGCTCTTTCTTGAGGTACTGGATCAGCCGATTCGCGGTCATGGGGGAGGCCCTAGCTGCGCGAGCAAGATCGGCGCCCGAGTAGATAGGGTCGCGAGGTGCCGTGAGCAGCTTGGGGCTGATTTCAGGCGCAAGGAGCACCTTCAGCATCCACTGGTTGAGGTCGGAGAAGGGGTTGAATGGTGCAGCATTCGTCGAGCCCCGGCCGTGGAAGTGCCGTTCGTTCCCTTCGTACAGCATCGGCTCCATCATCTCGTCACGCTGCCAGTTGCCGTTGAGACGAATGAGGCTTGCCCCTTCGTTTGTGATGATGGCCACGTTGGCATCCGCCGCGTATTTGTCAGCGAAATCCCTGACCTGACGGAGCATCGAGGGGACCACATTGGACACGTAGACGATGGCCAGGGGCTGCGTGTTCGGAAACTGCTTGGCATAGTGGCTGGACTGGATGATGGCCACGCTCAGCTGGGCGATCACCCGATCAGCTCGGCCATCTCTCACGACTTTTGCCTCTGCCACGTACCGAGCCCCCCGGCCATCGCTGAACACGAAGTCCGGTCCGCCTGGCAGGCCACCTCGGCACTCCTGATCTTCTGTAAGTCCGTAGTTCGACACGGCGTTGCGGATGGCAATTTCCGTGGCTTCCCACTCATGGGTCATGTTCAGGTTGGGCATAGCTGGTTGCGTATATCACGCGCGCGATTAATAACACGCGCATGTTATCAATCGTGCGCGTGATATGCAACATGCGCGTGGTAGCCGTGGGGCACCCCTTGCTTGCTAACCACCTTTTTGCGCGGAAAATGAGCTGGGTGTTTTAGCGCTCTGGCGCCAGTGCAAATGGGCCCCATTGCCCAATGAACCTGCGATTTCCCCAATTGAATCGCCCCGGTGCGATTCACGCCCCTGTTGAGCCCAGGGACTTTGCCCACTTTTGGGCACCGCGCAGGGCGTTTCACCCGCATCCCACCGCAAATTCACACGCTCGACTTGAGCTTTTCCGCCACCTTGATCCGCTCGGACATACCTGCTTTCACGTAGATGGCCGTGGTGTTGATATTCTTGTGGCCCAGCAGCCCCTGCACCACGCTGAGATTTCCCTCTTCTAACGCCTTGTGCGCATAGGTGTGGCGAAGCCAGTGGGTGGAGGCAAGCATGAACGGCCCCTTGGCCTCGCCCGTTCTTTCACCAGCGGCGAGAGAGCACATCGCAAAAAATCCCTTGAGGATCTGATACAGCATGTGGCCGCACAAGGCGCCGTGCTCGTTGACGGTGTACTTGAGCTTGCCGGCCACGGCGACGCTCTCGATCTCAATCGACGGCAATGCAGCGTTGTCCCGTGAGGCCTGGGCTTGCTCGTTGCGATCCTCTTCAAGCTTCTTGTTCTTTGTCCAGATCCAGCGGTCATCCAGCACGCCAATCAGCGGCTCGTCCTCTGGTTTGACTTGAGAGAAGTATTTCAGTCTGCCTTGGTTCACAAGCTCCTGTCGATCCCTCCTGTGCTCACGCAGCGCCTCCATAGTCTCGGCGTTCAGGGGCACTTTGCGAAACCGCTTGCCCTTGCCCAGCACCTGCAGCACGCGCGCTTCAGAATTGCGCTCAAGCGCTCGGTCGGTCTCTACGTGCGACCATCGCGCCTGCGCCACCTCCGCACGGCGAAGCCCTGCGTTTTCGAGGAGCCGGAACAAGGCGCGCAGCCTCCGCTTGGGAGCACCTTCCGGTAGGTCGGCGAATGTTTTGCCCACCACCTCCAGGTCGGCCTCGGTGAACGAGCGGAACACGTCCATCGTCTCCTCCTCACGCTTCTTTCCGTGGACGGCCTGGGCTGCGTTGGCGCCGATGTACCCCGATTCTTTCCAGTGCGCGAACATCTTGCGCACAGCGGCGAACGTCACGTTCAGGCTCATGGAGTTCAGGGGCCCGCGCAGGGGCCTCCAGCCGGTGGTTTGTTTCTTCGGCGCGCCTTTGGCAGCTTGAACCCAGTGAGGGGGCGGGGCGATCAAAAAATCCTTGAACTCAAAAAAGTCGCCTTCGTCCAGTGAAGAGAGCGCCTTCTTGCGCTCGTGGATGGCCCAGAGGATCAGGCGTTCGATGGAGCGCTGGTACGCCTCCTGGGTGAACGGCGACAGATCCTTGATCTTGCGAAACCATCCTTTCACAGCCTCCAGGTCGTTGGAGGCACTCATGGTGTTGACCCCGTGCTTGCGAAACGTGCCCTTGGTTCCCATCAGATCTGCAGGCCACTTCATCAAGGTCAGCGGCTGCAGGCCGTTGTCGTCCGAGATCTGCAGCTCGGTGGAGGTGGCATTGGTGGTGGCGCTGGCCAGGGCAGGGAGCTGGGACAATCCTTCGGCGGGCGCCAGGTTCCAGCGCAGAATCCACGCCAACAGGTTGTCTGCCCGTTTGACCCCGTAGCCAGGCAGGGCGTCGTACCAGGTGGCGCCTTGCAGTGACATCCAGTCCACCAGGTTCCCCAGCGTGATCACACCCGCTGTGCGCAGCGCTTGCATCTGCGCGGCCGACATGATCACCCACTGCTCCACACGATGAGCCCGCTCGGGCTTGGTGCCCAGGTGTTCATCCAGCCAGTTGATCGCATGCAGCACGTCCTTCATGCGCTCACCCGCGCTTCGGGCCAACTCCAGCGCCTGTACAGGCTCGACGTGAATCAGTGTCGATTCGCTGGCCAAGGCGATCTCTGCCTGTGTGGGTGAAGGTACGGCCTCGGGGGCGGGCAGGGCTGCTGCAGCGGCAGCGGCAAGTTCGAGCAGCTCATCCTCATAGCGCTCGATCAGCTCCGCTTCAGAAAACATGTCCGGGTCGAACTGAGCCGCAAACTCTTCCAGCGTCGGCGGCTGGGTCGTCTGAACCGCCACCGGCTCGGAAACGGCAACGGACTGCGCTGCAGTGGCCGATGGTTGGGCACCGGGCTCACTGGCGGCAGTCCGCGGCTCCTCGATCACAATGGTCTGGTGGTCCCTGAGAACCCTCACCATGGCACGCGCCTCATGGGATTGCTCGATGCCATTGGCCGCAGCCTCGATGCGATCCAGAAGCTCCTGGTATTTCTTGATGAGCGCTGGACGCTCTGGCGCACGGCCTGGCCACAGCAGGTACTGGCGGGCGGCAACCGTCAGATCCACACCTTGGGCAACCGCGCGCAGCATGGCGAACTCGTCGGCCGTCGCGCCGGTGTCGTGGGCGATCTTGGTGCGCGAACCTGGTGGTCGACCGCGCCGGCGCGCGGGCTTGGCGGGCTGCGCGGCCTCCAGCGGCTGGCCACCGTCAAAATCCGCGACCGCGAGATTTCCGGCGCCGGGGGAGGCGCCGTTTTCAGCGGGCGGTTGCGCTGCAGGAATTTCGGGCGTAGAGTGGGCCATGACCATGAAAAACCGATTGTGTGGAACATTGGCCAGTGGGTCTACCACCGGGCCAAAAGTTACAACTAAGCGATAGAGGAGCCGGGAAATCCCCCTCCTCTTTTTATTTGCCTCATTTGCTATACCTTAACAGAGTTTAAGGTATAGTAAATGTTAAATGTAAAAGGGCCGTTTTCTTCCGGCCCTTGGCGAATTCTGATCCTAAAAATTGGCGTTGTCCAGTGCGCCACTGATCTTTAGAAAATGCGCGGCGAGTCTTGTACTTTTCTCTTTGAGTTTTGTATTCCTGGCTCAAGGTTGGGCGCCTCTGTACTTGCCCCGCGCCACCTGGTGGTTCTGATCGAGCGCCGGTGCCGCTGCGGCCACGGCCAGCCGCTTGAAGCAACATGACGGCAAGCACCTCGACAGAGCTACGGGCGAGCCAAAGTACAAAACTCGGTGAGAACGGCAGCGGAAAGTACAAAACTGAGTGAACAGGAAGTACAAGACTGGGCGACCCATCGGCCTGAAGGCCTTGATCCGCCACGGGGGCTAAGCCAGCGGGTGTCCGTGATTGCCTGAAGGTGCCAACTGGCCTCGCCTTTCAAAACGGCATCCGGCTCCATCGATGTCCATCTGCTGAGCCGCGACCGCGCCTGACATGCATCGGCTGGATGCAATGCTCGCCATCCTCTCGGCTCCACCCGTTCCATGCAGTGGGCGCTGCCGCTCTCTGAGGTTCCCATTGAATCTGCAAACTTTCTCAACACATGCAAACCTTGTTGCTGCCACCACCAGCAGGCATCGGCTCCGGTTGGCATTGAGCTGGGTGATCCAGCTTTGCCGAGCACCAGGAAAACCAGCGTTCGCGGTCACCGGATAGGAAATTTGCATCCTTGTGACAACTGACCACGCAGCCCTTCCCAATGAACATGCAAAGCGCATTGATCGAACAGGTCGGCCTTTGGCAGATTCAATGAGAACCTCAGATCGATGAAAATGGTATGTACATTCCCTAACGGATATGTATGATTGGCAATGTACTAACTGGGAAAACATCATGCTCACCTTCGATAGCGGCTCGTTTTCAGATCTGGCTGACACTCCCATGGGCGTAGACCTTTGGAGCCTGATGACTTCGCCCGAATCCCTTATCCGGCTGGAAACAGCTACCTACTTGGGCAGACCCGCCATTGAAGCGCTGCAGCCCCAGCTGCTGGAGGCCTTCGGAGAGGTCATCCGTGAAAATCGCTGGAAACAGGTGACTGGTGCCATGGCCAGGCAGGTGATGGAGTACCTTGGCTACAAGTTCGTCCGGTCTGGGGTGAAGATCAAAGTGAAGGATCTCTTCAGCACGGGAGCCACTTACTCGAAGCAAAGCGCCCCAACGGGTGCGTGATGGAAATGCGCACCATGCAGAACCCTCCCAAACCCACTGTGATTCGAACTGATGCAACCGGCCTTGCCTCATTCACCGATGACGCGCTGCTGGTCCTGGAGATCAGCAAGCGTGAAATCGAGGCAGGCAGCATTGCCAGCTCTCTGGAGCGCCTGCACGCAGTAGCGGAGTCCAGAGAAACCGCCTTGCGGTACAAGGAGAGTCTGGTCATTCAGGTAGTGGGCTACGACGATGACCCGAGAGAACTGGCTGAAATCCCAGAGGTACGAGCCTTCTTCGCGCGTCTGACTCTGGAGTGGCCCCACTGGCTGTGGTTCTTGCATCGCCAAGTGGGCGCGATCCATCTGCTCATGGCGCTCCTGTGCCGCATAAAGATCCACCGCGCAGGTCTGAGGAGTGGCACCGAATTCCTTGACGGCAAGGAGTTGGCCGCAAAAATGATCGATCTGTTCGAGCGCGGCAATGCGATGTTTCAGGCGTTTGGCATCAGTGAAGCCGAGGCCCAAGCATCCGCAGATAGCGCATGTGCAGAGTTGGTCCCCAGATGACCCCCGTCGAGGCACCACCCCCCTTCGACCACACCCAATTTGCTTGGCTCGATCATTCCTCCATCGGTCATCCAACCTCGCATATCCGGTCCATCGAGCTGCTCAGGGACAGCGTGATTCAGCCTTCACTGCAAGCGCTGGACAGGGAAATTGATGCACTGCGGGCGTCAGATGATGAGGCGGCTGATTTCTTTGCAGAGGATATCGCTGACGTGTTCCACACCTCCGTCGAGGGGTACCTACTCACGGTCCAGTCCCTTTGGGAGCGGGGGCTGCGCTCCATGCTCATCATTCGGGAGAAAGCTCTGCACGGGGGCCAGGTTGAAGCCATAGAGAGAGTGCATTGGGGCGGAAAGCACAACCTTCAGGACCACTTTGCTCGCTTGATGGGCCTTCGGATCGAGGATTTCGACACCTACGAAGACCTGGATCTGCTACAGCTCTTTGGCAGTGCCATTCGCCACGGCGACGGCCGAGCTGCCAGGAAGATTTACGACCGGCACCCCTCGCTGTGGTTCAACTGGCTTGCGCCCGGATCAGTGTTCACTATTGGCGCCACAGAACTGACCATACCGATTGATGGGCCCCGCCACCCGCCCTACTCACACATGACACTACCGGAGGAGTTGCTGCATCAAATGCTCCAGTCGGTCGAGTGGTTCTGGACCGACATCGAAACAATTCGGTGCAGGTCCTTCAAGGCCATGAACGAGAGCACTGTTGCGGGAATTGCCACATGGGACCAAAAACGGGAATCGCGGCGGGACACACGGGTTTGGCCTACGCAACCTTGAAGAATTCGGGGTGGACCGAGGCGATACGCATCGCTCGCCGAAAGGACGGACAGGCAATACGGATGTTCTCGTTCCCGGATGAGAGTGCAGCCACTGCCGCGCGACAAATACTCAATGCGCATCCATGATTGTCAGTGTGCAGGCTGGGGAGGTCTGCCACTGACTAGGCCGCACCCGCCAGTTACACTTCTGTAACAACAGGGAGCCTAAATGAGAAGATTTTGCTGGGCCAGTGCTAGTTTCCTGGTGCTGTCCCTGACGGCCTGTACGGGGCAGAAAGATGACCTATTTACAGGTGTCAGCATCAAGGCATCACCAAGTGAGCTTGAGAAAGATGGCTTTGCCTGCTTGAGCAAAGACTCCAAAATCACTTGCTCTCGCTTCGAAAGGAATGGGACATATTTGGGCCACCAGATCCAAGGAATCCGAGTCACGTTTCGTGAAGACAAAAAAACCCCTTTGGTCATAAATGCAGATCTTCCCAGTGAACTGGTCGCTGGCTATCCCATTGGACAGACCGGGGTTCTCTCGGGAAAGCTGGATGCGTTGTACACACCGGGCCCTGATAAGGAGCATCTGGACAAATACAGCCTGATGAGGTGGTGGACTGACAAGAAAGGCGGCAAGGTGCGATTGATGGTCAGCCCAAACCTACCTCCCGTCATACCTCCGACCGTAACTGTGGGCTACTTCCCGGCCGGATAGCACCGGGGAGCATTTCCCAGGTTGCCGCAGCCCACCTACAGCGGCAGCTGGTAGCCGCGCTTCAAAAGGTAGGCCTGTACCACCGTGTACCTGGTCTTCGCCAACTCCAGATCGGTGAAAAGCTCCTGCCTGCGGCCATGGCGGCGACTCGTTTCACCGTACCAATGACGGTTGATCACGCAGGCTTCGAACAGGTCAACATCCAAGCTCAGGATGTACCGCCGTTTGCCTCGAACAAATTCCTGACGCATGCGCGCTCCACAGAACCAGGTTCGGACCTAAGGCGGCGACTTCGAGCGGCGGCTCGCACGACCCACGGCCAAGTCAGTCAATACCGCAGCCTGCAGGTTCAGGAGTAAATCCTCGGGGACCTTGGTCCACGCCAAAATCGAATTGGGATAGGCCCCAACAGGCATGCCATGTTCATTGAGGATGAACGTGGCGCCCCCCTTGATGAAAACACTCCCATAAATCACCGTGACACTGGGTTTCATCGTCACGTCGATACCTTGCGCTTCAAGGTACACGGAAGGGTTGTCGGCTATCACCTCCAGATATCGACCATCGTGAATACCTGACCACTTCCTGCAGGCAATAGCAAGCAAGATACCCGCTGGGGGTACTCCAGGCGTCCAACCACTGATAGACCCTTTCGGGTCGCTTTTCTGCTTCTTTTCTGCCATGCGATTATCCCAATGACCTTGCAAAACTACGGACGCCCTTACTCACCCAGTCCACTGAATCGGGGGCTTTTATCGGAACTGCATTTTCTTGAGTTGGCGGCTGCTTGATCTCGGTGGTCTCAAGTGCCGGTAAAGGACTGTGACCCGAGCGTACTGCTGCAGGCTTAGATGAAGTCGCTGGCGACGGGGCTTTAGATCGTTCAGGGGCTCCGTCTTCGGTGCCGCCGATAACCAGCCCTCCCACCTCGACGTGCAACCCCAACAGTGCCAGAGTCCGCAGCCGCTCACCACGAAAGCGAGGCGGAGTTTCTGCTACAGCTTGGAATAGCTTGGGCTGGGCCTCATTCAACACGACCGCGAATTTCACCGGCTCCACTGGCACTTGAGTTGACGTTGAAACTACCGCCCCTGCTTTTTTTGCGCCTTGAATTAAAGAACCATTCCCCTCAAGAGACAAACCCACCATCGCTAAAGCACGAAGGCGCTCAGCCCTGTTCTGTGGCGATAGGCTCGCAAAGGCAGTTTGCAGTGTGGGGTATGCCTCAGTAATCTTCACCACGACCTTGAGGCTTGTTTCCTTCATGCAGCAGCGCCCAGCACCCAGAACCCACGGGCATTTGAAAGCACCGGATTCTGTGGAGAAACGACTTTCAGGCGAGGGAAAGCATCCTGGATGGTCTGCTGAAAAAAGTTCGAGCCGCCACCGACCAAAACAATAACGTCTGGCGACATGCTTTCCACGCGAAGCGCTTTCTGGATAGAAGTGGCGGTGACGGAAGAAAGGGTTTCACTAGCCTTCTTCAGAAATGGCGCCAGCACCACGCGATCACCCAACAGCAAAATACTTTCTTTGCCGTTGCGGATGGCATTTTCAAGAGTCTCAACACTCACCTTCGCACCGTATTCTTCGGCAATGAAAATACCCGCTTGCTCCAACAAAACGGAAGATGCCTTAATGCTTGTTCCACTGGACTGGCGCTGCAATTGCCCGTTGCTGACCAAAACCCAGTCAAGAGAATAGAAGCCTGGATCAACAACAAGAATCCGATGCTCGTCGGTAATTCGTTCTTCCTCTGGGCCATCAGCAACCTGATTCACGTAATCCAGCAGACCACCAATAGGTTGAGCGACCACTTTGACTTGCTTCACAGTGACGGTACGTTTTTGTGTGACGCGGTGCTCACCGGTAAAACGCGCCACAAGATCAGCACGAAGTTGATCATCTTGAAACTGCGACACCGGCAGACCAGTAACAAGAACATCGATATCCTTCATTTCTGTGAGAAGCAATCCCGCGTTGAAAAGCGCCTTGTAGGAGTCGGTCTTTGCGTAATCAGCATGGAGCGAACGCTCCCACATCTCCGCACGATCTGTGGAAACCCCTGCAATGAAATCCTGACCGTCAACGGTGACGTGCAGAAAATCATCCTGTGATCGACCATCAAAGCGTGTCCCAAAATGCTCTTTTGGTGCCGCACCTGCAGGACGGATAAGAGTTTTCATCTTCCCCGCTGCTGGACCATAAGCTAATTTCAGGTTCGAGTATCCAACATCAATGCCGACAACATTCATTACAAAATCCCCTAATTAAATTGCAACTGAATTGTACATCAAATGCAATTCATTGCAATTCTTTGCGCCCCACAGTCGCTCTAATGCTGGCAAGTCTTCGCAACGCAAACGCCCTACAGTCGCCCCAATGGCGCCCTCCGTACTTGCTAGAAGGTTGGGTAGGGCACCTGCGGCGCGTATCTCCCAATCGTACCTCAATCTATCCTATTGGGATGGATTGACCCCTGTTGATCCATCCCTAAATTGCCGATCTACATCAAAACGGCCAATTCAGACGAAATCGCCACCTTCTTACCGGTACGCATGGAAAAGTTGTTCATCCTATTAGGATGGATTGACATATCGAATCCATCCTAATAGGGCGAAGACCTTTTTGACCATGTAGACGGACTGCGCTATGATGTGGCCCTATCAATCTTATTAGGATGGATTTGCCCATGCAATCCACCCTGTAGAAAAGTCACTTTCGGGGACTTGTGAACAGGGTGGATGGACCTGGTCGGTCAACCCACGGTAACTAAATGGATTCACCCCATGATGAGCTGGCACTTTACGAACGTGCCATAGAGGGCCTAGAGCTATGCATTGGCGAGCTGCATGATCAAGCAGTACGTGTGGCCGATGAGTACATGAAGTTCGTGGACAGCGTCGAGGCGAAGTCGACCGGTTGGGAGTCACGCAGTGCCCTGCAACTTTCGTGCACCAAAAAAGGCAACCACCTGGATTTAAAGTGGACAGGCATCAAATGGTTTGGACCAAGGAATGCTAGAACTAGCCTCAGAATGAAGATTCAGAGGAACGCTGAAACGCTGGCTTATACACAGGACAAACTCAAACCGTACGCAAAGGAATGGGAAATTAGTAGTGTGTTGGCAGCAGAAGAAAAGCTGCAGGTCATAAGGCGCAAAGGAAAGCACATTGTTAAGGCCATCATCTCAGTGCGGAATGCTATAAAAATGGCCAAAGCTCGGGGTGGGTCTTTGCCGGAAGAAAGCGACGAGACCTCAGCGCAAGACGATTAGTCCCAGCGGCGCGCTGCTTAGGCCCTATGTAGATGCATATGACCCTGTACTTACCACGCCCGCTATCTTTATAGCCCGCGCTCTTTATTCACGAGGCCCTATGTAGTTGCGCATAGGGCTTCGATCATTTCAGGCCCTTAAACCTGCGCTCGGGGAGTTCTTCAACCCTTTCCCCGGACATTTGCTTTTTTCTACGGCCACTTCTTACCTGGGTTTCCCTGTTTCACCTTCCGGCTCCACATCGACGGGTTCAATAAGCGCATCAAAGACCCATTTGGCCGTTCGTCACTCCAGATTCACGCGTGCCTGATCCCCGGAATTCGACTTATGCGGAGTTCGTTGTTGTTTCCCCGGTCAGATTCAAAGGTCACGGCGCTTGATCAGGCCCTATGTAGATGCATATCTATGCAATAGCATTTCGTTTTCATATCCACGTCGCTCGCCATCCCCCCGCTCGTTCAAAAGCCCCCGGAGTGCGCTGTATTTCCCCCGGGCGTCATTTGTTTCAGCCCGCCCTAGACCTTACTCATGGCGATCTGCATTTGGTTTCCACAGACCCGGTTTTTCTCGGCCGGTTTTTTGGCTGGCCTGAGCTGATCCCAGTTGCGGCTATCCCTCCGGCTCGAAACTGCATACCCGGTTTCAAAATTCCCGGTTTGAATCTGGCGGCTGCGGTCGCGATATAGCGGGCGCATGCGATGGAGCCCTATGAAAACGCAATTGGTTTTTGTGGCTTTTGGTTTGGGCGGTGCTATGGCCTATTCGGGCGTGGGGGGGGCTCAAACCCCGCCCTTCGGATTTGGCCCTCCTGACCCTGCATCTGCCCTCAAGCTTCCCCGGTCCATTTGCGCTCCGGGTCGGCGCTTTTGCTCCTCGCATGAGACCCTGCGTTTGCCTTGCTGATCCCCTTGCGAAGTTGGGCCCGCGCTCAATTCCTCGGCCTTCGGAGAAAGCGCCTTGCGCTTGCCTGGCCCCGGCCCCGGCTCCGGCCCCGCCGCTGGATCTGGGTTCTGCTGCAGTAGGCTGCGTCTGCTGGGGGCGCCAGCCCTTCCGGTGCGGCCCTGACTCGCCCGCCAGGGGGCTCGGTGCAGTTATCGATTCAAGACGCGGATGGGCTCCACCTTCAAGACACCCAGAGAAGGCTGCGGGAGCCCCAGGAAGGGCCCAAAGCCCCTCGGCTCGGGCTGCAGCGTGCGAATCGCACCAAAGCCCTCCTGCGGCCTCTATGCGCAAGCCCTCTCAAAAATGACCTCGGCGGGTCAGGACATCGGTGCTTCGAAGGGCGGCAACAGTTTTTTCGCGAGACTGCCCGCAAAAAGGAGGGCTTCTTGAATTTCCTCCTCATCAAGCACCCTTGCATGCTCCATTTGGCCCTGCCAAACCGAGCCATCCTCTAAATCGCGCACTTTTACGATTTCGGTCTCTTCGTTAGCTGCAATGACCTGGCCAAACGACGAACAACCGGGACCGCAGTCGTATTCAACAAGATCAAGCTTTTGCACACCAACTCCAAAATCAACGAATTACCTACGAATGATTGCCCCTCATTATCCCGGTCTGAGGATAACCGCACAAATACATATGGCGCATATTAAATGCATTTGATTCGCGCCAGTGGCATATTAATTTGGCATTACCACTCGCTTTGATCCGCTTTTGAGCCCCAAACGATCAATCATTGAGTCTTTAAGAGCAACCGATTACTGCGCTGGTCGGCTACGCCCGCGCAACTGGAATGTCTTTAAGCCGCGTGGTGTATTGCGGCGTCAGCCGCATTTGCTTTGCCGCCCATTCACGCTCCGCTCCCATGCCAGTTCCACCCACAAAGACAGTGCCGCGCCCATATCGACTGTTTATCCGGTCAATCGTGGTCATCAAATGGGACTGGTCATCCTGGCCTGAATCACCCAAATCGAGTTCTGCCTGGTGGACCGACGAACTCGCGAGATCCAGCAATATGACGCCTGCTTTTTGAAGCTGGTACCCGCGTTCATAGAACCGATGAACCCCGGCGCGAGCTGCTTGAACCAAAATGGACGTGTCCGCGGTCGGTCTGAGTAATGGAACGACTACCCCGCGCGAGAACTGGGGTGGTGGCCGGAATGGCGAGCTATGGGCAAAGACGTAAAGCTGTCCAGCGAAGCTCCCCTGCTTTCTGAGTTTTTCCGCTGCCCTCGATGCGAACTCGCTCACGGCCTCCAGCAAAGGCTCCAACTCGGATACCGGTCGACCGAAGGACCGCGTAACCGCGATTTGCTTTTTGTCGGTGGGCACATCTTCCAGCGACATGCACGATAGCCCGCGCAGCTCGTGCACGGTCCGTTCGAGCACCACGCTCCATCGACGCCGAACCGTCGCTGGGTCCAACCTCGAAAGATCCCATGCGGTGAGCACGCCGCCCTCAGCGAGTTGTGCCCCAATCTTGCGCCCCACCCCCCAGACATCACCCACGGCGGTCGCCTGCATGATCGCCCTCTGCTCATCCACGCTCAGGGCCGCGAAGTTGCAAACCTGCGCCAGGTGCGCCGGATAGCTGCCTGGTTTTCTTTCGGCGTCCTTGGAGACGTGATTGGCGAGCTTGGCCAGCGTCTTCGTGGGACCTATGCCCACCCCGCACTGCAGCCCGATCCATTGGCGAATCCGGGCCCGCACCTTGAAGGCCCTCTCCGTCAAATCGCCGGGGATGCCATCGCACGACCCAAAGGCTTCATCAATGGAGTACACCTCTGTCCGATAGCCAAACCCCGCTATTAGGCTCATCATGCGCGAGGACATATCACCGTAAAGAGTGAAGTTCGCACTCAACCCAAGCAGCCCGTGGGACTCGCACAGATGGAAAATCTTGAACCAGGGTGCCCCCATCTTGATCCCGAGAGCTTTTGCCTCTTCACTGCGGGCAATTGCGCACCCGTCGTTGTTTCTGAATGACCCTAACTGTTAGTAGGTATTTAGTCGTTGATTCTTCAACAAGAATCAAGACTAACAGTTTTGTACGTAATAAGGCTCAATTCGAGCACGCTCTGAGTCGTTGAAGTAGGAGGCCCAGCGCCACCCTGATCGACGCAGGACGACCCTCAAGAGCCGCTCAGAATTTCTGGCCCAGCGCCGGCAGTGCAGCGATTGCGGTCGCTCGTACTGCGCGCCGCACGTCCGCTGACAAACGCTAATCAGACATTCGCGAACAAATGAGGAAATGCTTCGCAACTGCCGCACCAAAGAAAAAGCGTCCTGAGGACGCTTTCTCGAATTGGCGGGGGATGGGGCACTCTCAGGGCCTAAGTCTTCCAAAGCGAAGCCGTGACTCCCCTGCAGTGTCCAGTGCGCATACCCCCAGTAACCCCGCGCCCTTTCGATTGCTTTTCAGCTTGAGTTTTAGCTTCATTTTTTCCCCTTTCGCTGCATCTCGAACTCCAAAGAGATCTCGAACACCATGAACAAGGAAGCAAACAACACCAGACACCCGCTGAGGAAGTCTCCGAACAACGCCGTGGTAGACACAGCACCGAAGCCGGAAATTTGGTACCAGTGTAAAGCACCCGCGAGGAGCATGTCCGGCACCCGCGTTGATAGTTAGAAGTGGCCTGAGCCTTCCACAAATCTCGTTCCCCAACGAACGGAGCCGTCTTCTTGGATCATCTCCCTGACCATGGAGAAATCATTCTTGGCGGAGAACACGTAACGCTCCGCTTCCAGCACCTGCAGCGAATTGAAGTGTTCAACGTTCTCGGGCTGGACTTTGGTCATGGCGCCTGTCAGAAGCGCCTCCACGATGCCGGAAATCTCCTTGCGCTGCGCCTTGAGCGAACCGGGGTCCCCCAGCCTGCCCACAAGCATCCTGTCAATGCGCTCGATCCCATCGATCATCATTTCCAGGTATGTCGGGCACATCAAGGAAAGCGCCAGCGTTGGAGACAGCGGGAAGTAGAGCTGGACCCCGGTGGACGCCAAGCCGAGTTTCCCGCGGCCTTCCGCATTGGGGTCATTGAACCGAACGACCGGATGATCCCCCATGAAGAAAGGCGTGTCGTCGGTGGTCTTGATCAGATGCCAGACCTTCTGCAGCAGCAGGGGCGCCCAGTCCCGCGACGCGTTGGTGATTATTGCCGCGTAGTGGGCCTTTCGCGCATTCTCCTTGCTGCCGACCAAAGGATCGGGCTGGAAGAACTCCTCTGGAGCGCCCTCTGCACGAAAGAACCCCTCCATGCGACTTGAAAGATCGTCGAAGGTTGCCATCGTCGCCTTGGTGCGCACCAACTGCACCGCCATGAAGCTGGCAAGAATAGCCTTCTCTTCGTGCCAGGCAGGGGGAAGAGCTTGAGCCGCGATGACCCGCGCAGTGACCTCGGCGGCCTTGGTTTCAAGGCTGCTCAGTGCGGGCTCCAACGTCAGGGGCACCCCCTGAAATTCAAAATCGTAGATGGCCCGCTCGGCCGCGACACCCACTTTAGATTTCTTCGACGTGGAGAAAGAGAAAATCTTGTCTTGGTGCTTGTCGAACGCATGCACCAGTTCCCTTCCACCGGAGGAGAACCGCCGCAGCATGAACTTGGGCACGTAGTGCTGCAAAGGATCGCTCATCGAGCCGCTCCCAGGGCCAAGCCCGCACCGATCAAAACGTTCTTTGACTGCCCTGTTTCTCTGAAATCGAAACTCCCGCCCATCAGCCTGGACTCCTAACGAGGTGCGTTCTTGCGGATCACCAGATCCACCAACGAAAAGAGCCGATGAAACAGGTAGTCGACATGGTCGGTGTCGATCACGGGAGTTTGGCTTCGCTCGTGATGGCGTAGCAGATAGCTGTTCCCAATCTCTCGTAGCTCCAAGGCCTCCTTCTCAAGAAGCTGCCGAAATGCCGCTTCAGAGCTTACCCTGTCAAGAACCAACTTCGCCGACTTGGCCTTGTTGTCGTCTGCCAATGTCTTAATGCGCTCCCATGAGTCGAACAGCCGCTCCAGCGCCTCGCGCCGAATCAAAGGATCAGGGGCTGTGAATTTCCTGCGTGTCTCTTCCAGCATGACGTCGAGCAGTTGGTCCCCAGTCCGGAAGTAGGTCCTCGCGAGCAAGTCCCCGATGATGGCTGGCAGGATACGCCGAACCTCGCCGCTTTCGGTGATCTCATAAGCCAGCCCGTTACGCCCGAGGATGCGGTTCACATCAGTCACGAACGCAGAACGTCCTTCCGCGCTGTCGAAAGACAGATGGTGATGGCGGTAGTAATCGTGAAGTTTTCCCGGAACCGGCCGCGCTACGCTCCTCCAAACGAACTCGATGAGATCGAGTGCCACAAGGGTCGGGGGTGCCCACGGCTTTCGCGTCCGCCTGAAATCATCTTCATCCACCTCATCGCGTTGTAGCGGCCATGACAAGCCCTCAACCTCCGCTTCGATCGCGCTTTTCAGCATGTCCGTGTCGTTGCCACAGATCGCATGTCCATCAGGACATTCTTGAGGAAACGACGCCCCGAACGCTCCGGAACTCGCCAGGGACTCAACCACAACAGCAATGCCGGCCCATGCCACTGGACCTATAGTCTGCTCGGTGCGGGCCCTCGGCCCGAGCTCCCTATCACTGAAATAGTTACTCATGGGATCGGTCCTTCACCGGAGCTTGAACAGGGGACTGGGATTGGATGTCGGAACCACCAAGGTGAGCGATTTCTTCGCCCTGCTGAGGGCCACGTACATCTTAGATTTCGCGTACAGGGTCGACGTAAACTGCGCCTTGTCGCAGGCCATCAGCATTGCGTGGTCGCACTCCAGCCCCTTCGCTTTGTGAATGCTGCTGAGCACTTTCTTAGGTAGAGAAGAATGGGAGTAGGAACGCATGCGCGACACCTCCGCAAATCCTTCGTCGGGCCCTGCAAACTGGCCGATGCGCACGGCATCCCGCAGCTCGGAACTGTGATCGATCTTCACGGTGTCGAAGCCCGCAGCTGCGTCCTTCGCCAGCGAATTAATTTTTGCGAGCGCATCCGACACACCTGTGTGCGAGGGATTGTCCAGCAGGCATCGTGCCACCGCTTGGATGTTGGCCGGCTTTCCACTGGTGGGGCGAGCCGCCCCCGTACGGACCTCCTGCAGAAGTCGGTCACCGTGGCTGGATGGACTGAATCCTGCTGCGACGCTGCCCATGAAGGTGATGACACCTTGTGCCAGCGCTTCCGGATCGCCGTGGCCGGTGCGCAGTGTCTGAATGAGTGCCCCTAGCGCATCGCGCGTATGCCCTTCCCAGATCGGAACCGCCCGAAACCAGAAGGCTCGAAGTGCCGACACCAAGTCGTTCTGCGAGGCGAGGACCATCAGTTGCGGGCTGCTTTTCAGCACCTTGTCGATCGGGGCTCTGTGCTCCTTCGACAGTTGGTAGCCCGTCCGCATCTGAGCCATGTTGTTTCCGACAAGCACCCTAACGGATGGAGGCAGCCCTCCGGTCAGATCGATAGGAGTTCCGCGCTCCAAGCTCTCTCGCGCCTTGATGACCCAGGCCCCCAATAGGGGACAACCGGTTTGCCAGCGATGAGGCGTGATCAGTTTCTCGCCTGCTCCCTGCGCCTTCAAAGCGTCCCAGCGGGCACGATCCTCGCGCGCGGCTTTATCGCTCTTGGCCCCGTAGATCCGCTGCATGGGATCCCCGAAGATCCGGACAGTTGCTCCAGCAGACAGCAAACACATGACAACACTGTGCTGATCGACACTGGAGTCCTGGTGCTCATCGCACACGATGACTGGGTAGCGTCGGGCCAGTGCACGAGCCACCATGGGCTGATGGCGCAGGAATCCTGCGACCTTGGTCGCCATGATCTCAAAGCCTTGTCCGCCATCCTGCCAAGCCCAGGAGGTCAGATCGCGCGGCAGATCTAGTGGCTTGTGGTACGCCAGCGCGATCTGCGCAATCAAGGCATCGATGGTCTTTATTTCGACGCGAGCCCCAGCCTTTTTCGTACGTTCTACAAAGACGGAGCAAGCGGCGTGTGTGTGCGTCAGGATGAGCAAGCGGCCATCACCGAGCCCCCCCACCACCTCCTGCGCGTACGCAGCTCCTTGGTATGTCTTGCCGCAGCCCGCTGCAGCTTCAATGATCACCAACGGTTCAGGTGATCGAAGAAGCTTGGCGACGGCCTGGTCGCTCATAGGTCGAGCCTTTGCAAGTCCTGACGCCCCACGGCCACCAGTACCTCGTTAATCAACGGCAGCAGCTGCGGCTGAATGTCCACCCACGCGCCCAGCGCGACCATCTTTTGGGCCAGTTCCTTTCCGCCGTCTGTGGATTTGAACCATTGCTGGGAATGTTTCTTCCACGCCTTTTCTTGGTTTGCGGGCGCCCCGTCCTTGCTGCCGGTGGCAGCTGCAATGATCAGAGCGCGCCACGTTTTGCCAGAGGCTTTCAACGCCGCGTCTATCGCCTCAGTGGTCTTGTCTTGAAGTCCAAGCCGATCTGCCAAAGTCCGGAGTCGGTACCCGTCCAGTTCGCCTTCGGTGTCCTTCAGCAGTTCGAGAAGATTCGCCTCGGGAACGGCCCCGATCACATGATCTTCGGTACAGCCCTTCGGCCACTGGTGCAGCCGCCCTTTGAGCTTTTCCTTCAGTTTCTTCCACCGCTCTGGAGCGGTACCTTCATCGTCCGCCAGGCCGGCAAACAGCAAACCGGAAGACGCGAGCGTCTCAAGCAGATCCAAGGTCGCTCCATTGCCCTGTCCATCGCAGACTCGCACCCCGTGATCGAGCGGGTTGCCCTCGAAAGCCTTCTCCAGCAGATACTGCAAGAAGCCGACCTCGGTGGGCCCTTCTGCGATGACGGCCACGCGTGCCAGGAACGTTTCCGGATCGCGCTTCTGCTGCGGACCGATCTTGTCCCGAGGAAGTGCCCCGATGGAGCCGAGACTGTCCAGATACCAAAGGTGCGCGTCCTCCGCACAGGAGATCGCAACGGGGCTGTGAGTCGTGAGGAAGATTTGCCCGTTCTGCCCGGTAAGGATGTTAATGAGCTTGCGCAGGCGGTAAGGCTCTAAGCCGCGCTCTATTTCATCGATGAGGGTGACGCTTGCTTCCTTGTCCGTCGAAGAGGCAATTTCGAGCGCTGCCATCCGCCTGGTACCCGCACCCCAACTGCTCAGGGGCAGAGCCACGCCGTTCTTGGTCGCCAGCAAGCCAATGAGCGCACCGATGGATAGCCCCTGGCTGGTCGTGAGGCCGAGTTTCAAAGCGCTAGGAAGCGCGGCATCGGCCATACGCACATCCAGCGATTCGATCGCCTCCTTACCCTTGTCATTGAGCGACTCGTGCAAGTTGAGCCCAGCCACCTGCTTTCCGATACGCGCCCGCAATGCGTTGTCCGCCAGCAGCCGATCCAGAGCGGAACCATAGACAAGGCGCAGGTCACGATCATTGCGCTCATCAGCGCTCATTCGGACCAGGCCGATACGTCGACGAACAGCGGTCGAGAAATGGTCAAACTCGTCGTTGGGTTGCATGACTTCCCATGCGAGCTCTAGCTCCGTGGTCCCCCGTACGCGTACGCGATACACTGGCTCGCCAGGCGCGGGGAGGTCGACCGCCCCGTCGGCCGACGGAGCGATGGCATCCTGCCCATTCCACGCCCACGGCCAGGCAAAAGTGTTCTGAGTGCCGATCCCGGTTGTCTCGGGTAGGGTGATGACGGCTTCGATGACGAATTCCTGCGCGCTGTCCCGCGCCCAGTAATCAGCCTCGGAGATGACTGCAGTGTTCGATGGCGAAAGCAGCAGTGCAATCGCTTCGAGGATGGTCGTTTTTCCGACGTCACCCCCACCCAGGATGACGTTCATTCCTTTCGCAGGCAGCCACGTTAGGGAATGGATGCCCCTGAAGCGTTGAATGGTTAGCTTGTAAATACGTGCTGTTTGGACCATGTAATTCTCAGTTACGAGGAATGGGCGCGTAGCCAGAAGCCCGCTTTCTGGCCACACCTATGGAACGCGAGCTTCGAATACCCTCCCAGGTCCGCGATCACGTGCAATTTCGTAATTGCAACAAGATGCTAACCGCACTTAGCGTAGCAGCACTCAACTCAATGAGCAGTATTGGCATCAGCAGTCGTTGCGAAAAGAAAAACAGAAGACGGCTTTCAGCCTCAAACTGCCGCTCGGGTTCTCACATCAGTTGGTCGCTCTTGGCCGAGTGCAGTCTCCCATCTCATAGGTCAAGACCAACTAACGTAAAAATTATTGCCACCAACCAGAGCGAACATGACTAAATGCCTGTGCCTTTGGGTTGAAGAATCGAGACCACCTTCCCCGTGGCCATGCCCTTGAGCAAGGCCACTTCATGGACAAGCACTTGATTGATCGACGCAAGCTTTGACAAGTCCGCACGCGTCTCAGCGAGTTCCTGCCTTAGAGCGCGGTTTACCTCGCGCTCATGAACCAGTGCGTCATGCTTGGCGTCGCGCTGGGCGCGCGTCGCCTTGCCCACCAGGCCTCGAATTTTCTCGGCGAGGTCAGGGTATGTGTTGTGAATCAGTCCAGGGGTGACTTCAGCCAACTTGGCAACCGCAGAGATGGACAGCTTGCCTTGGTCAGCCTGCAATTGCACAATGGCCCGTTGAATTTCATCAACAGTTTTCTTTCGACTACGAGCCTTGGGATCATTCATTTGAAGCTCCGCTCAAATTTGACGCACACGACGCTTGTGGGAGCACCCCGAGATCCACCATAACCTGGCGCGCCCATTGAACGTCACGCTCAGCGCGTTGCTTGACCGCTGGTCCCGCATCGTCAATGGCCAGCAATTCGTTTTGTTGGTCATAGATACCTCTCCAGACGTCCGCAAACGACTGATCAATCACACCGTTCTTACATCCCACACATCGGGTTGTTTCATACAATCCCGCGCCTCCACATCCTTTTTCCTGGGCCAAGCACCATCCGTGGCCGGTAGCACGGATGTGAACTTGAGGCGCCGTCTCCGCCAACAATGCCGTGCGACTTTTCAAGGCAATCGCGCGCACCTTTTTGATTTCGTGCCCGGCTCCGCCGCTCAAAGGCTGATCCCCAAGCCAAGACTCAATCAAGTCCACCTTGAAGTTGGTCATCTCCTCCAGAACTTCATCGAACAGCGATGCATCCTGCATTGGGTTGGACGCATACAACTGGGTCATGCTCATGCTGGAATGTTTGAACTGCCATTTGAGGAATACAAGCGAGGAGCGCCCCATGCGCGACTCCACAATATTGCGCGCGTAAGTTTTACGGCATTGGTGCGGTGCCAACTGCCAGTCCGTTCCGGCAGCCATGGCCAATCGTCGGAATGAGACCTTTGATCCACCATTGGATAGCGCATCAACGTGGTATCCAGCCGATTCACTCTGACCAGACATGCTGGTGCATAGAAAAAGCTTTCTGACGTCTCGCTTTGCCTTTGCCAATCGCAGCATCCGATTCGTCAAATCCTGAGGTGTTGGATTGCACTCCAGTTCCGCAACTTCAAGAGCCATCTTTTCTTGAAGCGGCTTTGCATAGCGGTTCATCAGATCCAAGACTTTGACTGTGAGTTCGGGGATCAAGAATTCGACCTTGCCTTTTCCTGTCTTATGCTCGGTGGTAGCGACCCAGTGGAATTGAACGCCGTCTCGCACTTCGCTTCGCCATGACCCAGACTCGACCCCAATCGCCTCCTCATTGCGCATGCCACTGGTTATCGACAGGACGTAAAGTGCAGCATCCCGAATGCGGATCAACGCAGGATTTCTAAACCCCAACCTCCCGGCATCGCGCTCGTTCAGAATTTCCGGTGCCGCTGCAAGAACCTCTTCACAATAGTTGAACACCTTGGCCTGAACATCAGCAGGAATGATGGGCGTTTTCCCGGTTTCAGTTCGCCCAAATTGGTTTCCGGGTTGCTTTGCCAATCCGCTGACCCGCCACAGTGAGCTCTCGCCCCATGGACATGCAGCAAGCGGAGACGAAGTCTCGTTGCGAAACACCCATAAGAAGTCCAGGATGCGCAAGCTGTCGTAGACGCTATGCGCATTGCGGGTCAGGCGGGCTTTGGTGTGATGGACGTAGTTCGCGACGTGTATGGGTCTGACCTGGTCGAATCTCTTAATGTTCAACGCAGTCAGCCAACGCATCATCGGAATCGCGGATGCGATGGCAGTCTGGCAGATGCCCATTGCCACCGGAGGCTTGGAGCCTGGCAGGCCTCGCTTGAACCATACATACAGAACAACCTTGCAGTCGTCGACCAACTCTTGCGAGCAGTCCTCAGGCCAGGGAATGTATTTCTGACCATCGGCCACATTGGATTGCTCAAAGTAGGGCCTGAAGTCCCACACCGGATCACCAAATCGGGACAGAACGTGGTTGCTGCCGTCCATGTCAGCCACCGCACTGACCACGATATTGGATCTCTCGGATTCCGACAGCCCTTTGGATGAAGCGGGCTGGGCAGCCAAGAGGTCGTAGGCCTTTGGCGGCTGCAATGCAATCGCGTTACCGGCCATAGCGTGCCTCTCGACTCAGTTGCGACTGGCGCATGCGTATCGCCCAGAAGGAATGGGGATTTTTCTCGGCAAGCGCCTTGGCTTGCGCCACCATTTCCGGGATGAAGTTGTCGTATGCAATTTGGTCGATTCTTGCAATGAGGTCCTGATGGTGAAGGCGCCACTCACTCCACTCGTCCGTGGCGTAGTAGCCTACCTCCGACATCAGGAAGCGCTGAAAACTGAAGAGCCGGTGCAGATCCTTGACCGTCCCCACAATGGCATAGCTCGGACACCCTAGGCAATGCGTGAACTCCGCGCAATGTGTTGAGCCGTCCTTCGGAGCGAGCGCGCCTTGCAAGCTGTCCTTGCAACTACCCGTGGGGGTGGGCACGAGGTCGTGCCCCCTGAGTTTGCCTGGCAACGCCTCGCCAATGAATTTGGCACCCTCGGCCTTGGTGCGCTCATCAAGGTGCAAGTAGTGGTTGTCTGCGACCTGGGGGGAATGGCCCATCACTGCGGACACGGCAAGCAGGTCGCCATCGCTGAGCTTCCATAGACGGTTTTCCATGGTCTTTCGTAGGCGTCCAAGTGTGACTCGCAACACTGAGCCGTCATCGGCGAACAACCCGTGGCGGTGAACTATTGCTTTGGTATTTTCGTGAACGCGGCCCATATTCAGACAAAGTGTTTGCCCCTTGAGGTCACCGCGTTGTGATGAGCGGTAGAGCCAAACACGATCTTTGATGCCGTCTGGTGCCTCGGCGACGAGGTTCTGCGTCATTCCCAGCACCATTTTTAGCACCGCGACGCCATCCATGGGGATCGACGCTGCAAGGTCGTGGATATGAGTTTGCCGCAGTGACGTTAATTGCGCACCTTTTCCTCTGCGCTTGAAAGTTCTGACCAGCATCAAGTTGGGCATAAAGGGGTGTGGACCCAAGCAATCCCGCTTCATTTCAAGGAGCGGAGTGGTGTTGATGCCCGAACGCATGCCAACAATGAGCATCAGAACCACAAGCGCCTCTGAGTCCAAACCGCTGAACCCCCCGTGGTGAATGGCAATAAGATCTAGCTTGAGCGCCGCGGCCAAACGCTCCATTTCAGATTGACTTAGTGGAGTTTCACCTCGCGTCGTCGCCCCATTCATTGGGAACGGATTGGCAGGTAGCAAAACATCATGGGATTGGTCAATGAAGCCGTAGTCCATGAGTCCAACCAACACCGACTTGAAGGCAGAGTAATAGTTCTTGGCAGTGGAGCCGTTCGGGTATTTGAGCCTGAGCCAAGCGATATAGCGAACGACATCTGTCGCTGTCATATCTGATGGACGCGACGGCACGATGCCCCCTTGATTGCCTGTGAGGTAGGGCAGAAATACTTTCATCCCGTTGGCCGCGAAGCTCACAATGCTGGCCACCGAATAGTTGCCGCTGTGGAGTCGCGCCTTCAAGACAGTCGCTGCCGCCCAAACCCAGTCGTCAAAGCCATGTCCCAACCATGGACGCAAGTCAATGATGTTGTGGTTTCGCGGATTGGGAGGCAGCGCGACGATCGCGCCGGATGCATCAGAATCCGCCGCAAGGTCGATTGTGATTGCAGGTGTCTTGGCCTTGTAGTCCTTGGCGCGGGCCATCAATGACTCCCCATCGCTATGGAATCCTCGCCACCGTTGGCGAACAGCATGTCCATTTCGTCTTCATGGGCCAAAACGATCTGTGCGTCCAACTGATTGATTAGATGCAGGTAGATCGCTGTGGTTTGCACGTCAGAGTGTCCCATGCGGTCGCGAACATACAGCAGCGGCTCACCCTGGAAGTCAGCGCTCTTGCGCAGTGCCGACAGCGTGTAGGTTCCATAGGTGTGCCGCAGCATGTGCGCCCGCACCGGAAAGCCAACTTCCTTTTCGATGGCTTTCATCGCATCCACAATGGCCCCTTTCGAGAACTCTGTTCCAAGCTCTGTCAGAACAAGTGCTGCAGGGGCGTTCCCGGCTCTTTGCTGCCGGACTTCTCGCTGGTGCAGCGAATAGGCCCACATGTCTTCCATGAGAGACCAAGGCACGTCCACGCTTCTGGGCTTGCCATACTTGATGTGCATGTCAGCGGGCTCCAGAGTGACGCGGATCATCTGCCCAGGTGTCAGCCCTTTTCGGGCTCTCGGATTGAAGACGTAGGCTAGAGGAAACGTGCGCGCTTCGCAGGATCGCATCCCGGTGCGAACCATCAGGTTGAACAACAGCGCATGGCTTGGGTCAAGCCTCGCGCCAAGGCATTGCCTAACCTGCTCTTTGGTCAGGAATTTGATCGTTGCCTTGCGCTCGCGCGCCATCACCGTCGGTTTTGAAACGACGCCGCCCGCGCGATCCACATGGGCAAGAAAGCCCTGATGCGATGGCGTGCGAACATCGCGCACGCCAAACGGTAGGTAAGTGATGTGCCCCTGGCGTTTGCACCAATCGTAAAACCGGACCACCAGATTCAACCGCTTGTTCACAGTGTTGGGATTCAAGCCCAGCTCTCCGAGCGACCAGTCGCGATACCTTGCCACAACGCTGAGTCCGTGCGGCTTTGGGTCTTCATCCCAGGCCAGGCCGTTGGCAGACAAGAACGCAAAGTAGTCATAAAGCCTGCGGCCATATGCTTCCCATGTGAGCTTGCTTTCAATGCTTCCTTGGGTGACCAAGGCGTGCCACAGGAACGATTGTGCTGGTTCCAAAGGCCAGCCGTCATCGGCCAGCAGCAATGGGAAGCCCTCAAACGATCGGCCTTCAACCATGAGATCAGCCGTGGCCAAGACAAGCCTCATAGACCCATGTCTTTCAGAAGCTTTGCGGCCGCCTTGAAGTTGAGGCCATAGATGTGCATGACCAAATCAACGGCACCGCCGCCGCCACAGTCCATACGCACATCCCAAAACTTTGGCCCAGTGCACAAGAACTCCCAATCATGTCCGGCAACATGGACGTGCCATCGAGTGGTCAGATGACTTGATCTTGGGTGGAACGAGAGATCTTCTTTGACGTGTTCCGCCAGCAGGCGAAGCACATGGATTGAATCCAGCTCCCGCCATCGTCCCAGCTCCGAGTTATCCACAGATCTCATTGCGCTCCATTTCCTCCCCCAAACCCCCACCTGCTACTCGTCTCAAAGAGACGATGAATCCAAATACCAGGGGTCCGGAAGACATGATGCATCCTACTAACAAACCTGATCCGTAAGATCATTATTCGAAAGTACGACCAGAGGTCGGCCTTTCAGGGAGGGGCGAAAGTTCTGTTCTACCGACGCGTAGAAGTTCGATGCATCGAAAAGCGCGAACATGGCCACCTCACCTCCCGCCCCCGCGAAGCCGCTTGATCGAAGCAGTCACGACCCCCCAGATTTCGACTGTCTGGCCGTCCTTCGGGACGATTTCCGGGAACGTGGGGTTCGCCGCCACAAGCTTCATGTGCCCAAATTTGAGCCAAAGCGACTTGCAGGTGAATTCACCATCGACCACGGCAACCACCACGTCCTGGTGCGCAGGCTTCAGCGCGCGGTCGACCACCAGTAGATCCCCATCGAAGAGGCCCGCCTCCCGCATCGAATCGCCCCGCAGCCGCAGAAGGAAAGTTGCCTGGGGGTGCGTCACCAAGATGGCCGTCAGATCCAGGCGATCAACGTGGAAGTCCTCGGCCGGAGAGGGAAAGCCACCTCGCACGCTGCCGCCTGCCATGGGCAGGACCAAATTGCCGTTTTCGACAGCAATCGGGGTCTCGGCGCGCAAAATACTGGACATAATCACAGTGATTGTATGCGCGCGGGCATGTTTGCGGTTGAGCGCACTGCCCTACTCCCCCGAGGTGCGTCCTTTTTGTAGTGCGAAGCACTCGCGATTTGATACCCCGAACCCAAGCATCGGCGCGCCCGCGCTGGGGGCGGGGCATGTAATCCAAATACGGATTTTTATAGCAGACTATTTAATGCTGGCGAGGTCTCCTGAGCATTTTGGATTGCTCATGAAATGCACGCGGTATGCTGCAGATCTCTCAAACCAGCCCGCCCCGGCGCCTCTCGCGAAGCGGCACCAGCGGCAACTCCAGCACATCCCTTGTCTGCAGGCGTGCAATAGCCACTGAGCGGAAGTGCTCCAGTGGGGTGATTTGGATCGTCACTCGATCTGCGTACACCTCCAGCTCGACCAACGGAACCCCGAGAGCGTCAAAAAACACCGCGCTTCGAGCCCCTTGAGCACGCTCGTGCTCGGTGGCCAGTCGGCGTGCGGAGATGGTTTCGGGGCTCTCAAGGTGCGCATCGATCTTGCGCACCAATTGGGCCGTGACTGGGACATGCGGAAGTCGCTTGAGGTACGTGGACACCTCCTCTAGCAGCTTCAATGTGTCTGACAAAGTGGCTTGTGCGCTTGCTTCAGGTGCGTTCATTGTTTTCCGCGTGCTTGATGAGCATGCACACCGCTTGGTAGGTTTCCATTGTTGACGCCGACCGAAAACTGAGCCACTTTTTGGTGTGATGCCGACCTAAAACTGAGCCAGGTGTTTTACCTACCCTGCTGTTTTGTGCAGCAAGGGAATGAAGAGGGTGATCACCATGGACATGATTGGCAAGATACGGCGGATGCACCGCCGGGACAAGAAGACGAAGCGGGAGATATCGAGGGCCACGGGCCTGTCGCGCAACACGGTGGCCAAGTGGCTGGACGAGGCGCAGCCGGTCGAGCCCAAGTACCGCCGGGAGGCGGCGAAGGCGACCAAGCTGTCGGCGCACGAGGCGGAGCTCAAGCAAGCCTTGAAGGCCGATGCCAAGCGGCCCAAGAAGGAGCGGCGCACGGCCAAGGCCTTGTTCACGCAGATCAAGGCAGCGGGCTACGAAGGTGGCTACACGCGGGTGACGGACTTCATCCGCAAGTGGCGCCAAGGTGAAGGCCAACAGGCGGCCTGCAAGGCCTTCGTGCCATTGACCTTCGAGCTTGGCGAGGCCTTCCAGTTCGACTGGAGCGAAGACGGTTTGCTGGTGGGCGGGGTGTACTACCGCATGCAGGTCTCGCACATGAAGCTGTGTGCCAGTGGGGCCTTCTGGCTGGTGGCCTACCCCAGCCAAGGCCACGAGATGCTGTTCGATGCGCACACCCGCAGCTTTGCAGCGCTGGGTGGCGTGGCACGCCGTGGCATCTACGACAACATGAAGACGGCGGTCGACAAAGTCAAGAAGGGCAAAGGCCGCGTGGTCAATGCGCGCTTTGCAGCCATGTGCGCGCACTATCTGTTCGACCCTGATTTTTGCAACCGTGCCAGCGGCTGGGAGAAGGGGCGCGTGGAGAAGGATGTGCAAGACAGCCGCCGTCGCATCTGGGTGGAGGCGGGGCAACGGCGCTTTGGCAGCTTTACCGAGCTCAATGCGTGGCTGGGCGAGCGCTGCCGGGCTCTGTGGCGAGAGCTGCGCCACCCGCAGCACAAAGCGTTCAGCATCGCCGAGATGCTGGAGCTGGAGCAAAGCCACCTGATGCCGATGCCGGTGGCCTTTGATGGCTATGTTGAGAACCCGGCCAAGGTGAGCAGCACCTGCCTGGTGACGGTGGCGCGCAACCGCTACTCGGTGCCCTGCGAATGGGCGGGGCAAATGGTCAGCACACACCTGTACCCGGCGCAGATCGTGGTGGTGGCCGGCGATGCTATGGTGGCCACGCACGAGCGCCTGAGCGATCGCAACCAGACCCGCTACGACTGGCAGCATTACGTGCCGCTGATCGAGCGCAAGCCGGGCGCGCTGCGCAACGGCGCGCCCTTTGCAGACCTGCCCGAGCCATTGCAGCGCATGCGCAAAGGCTTGCTGCACCAGGAGGGGGGCGACAGGGTGATGGCGCAGGTACTGGCCGAGGTGCCCAAGCAAGGGCTGGACGCCGTGCTGGTGGCGGTGGAGTTGGCCCTGGAGAGTGCGCCGCCATCGGGGCGGGTGAGCACCGAGCACGTCATCAACGTGCTCGGCCGCCTGCAAGCGCAGCCCCTGCCCGAGACGGTTGCGACCAACCTGCAAGTGAGCCAGACACCCCTGGCCGACACGGCGCGCTATGACAGCCTGCGCGCTGGCAGCGACATGCAGGAGGCCGATCATGCGTGAGCTGGACAAGGAGTTCAAAGAGCTGCGCCTGTACGGCATGGCCGGGGCCTGGGAGGACCTGGTCAAGCAAGGCGGCCACGCCACGCTGGAGAGCTCGCGCTGGCTGCTGGAGCACCTGCTGCAAGCGGAAGTCACGGACAGGGCCATGCGCTCAGTGAGCTACCAGATGCACACGGCGAAGTTCCCCGTGCACCGCGACCTGGCGGGCTTCGACTTCGAATGCTCGCCCGTGGACAAAAAGCTCATCGAGCAGTTGGCCAGCATGGCGTTCACCGAGCAGGCGCACAACGTGGTGCTAGTGGGTGGCCCCGGCACGGGCAAGACGCATCTGGCCACGGCCATCGGCGTGGCGGGCATCACGCGCCATGGCTCACGCGTGCGGTTTTACTCCACGGTGGATCTGGTCAACGCACTGGAGCAGGAGAAGGCCCAAGGCAAGGCAGGCCGCATCGCAGCGAGCTTGCAGCGCATGGACCTGGTCATCCTTGATGAGCTGGGCTACCTGCCCTTCAGCCAGGCAGGCGGCGCCTTGCTGTTCCACCTGCTGAGCAAGCTCTACGAGCAGACCAGCGTGATGATCACCACCAACCTGGACTTCAAGGAATGGTCCAGCGTGTTCGGCGACGCCAAGATGACCACGGCACTGCTGGATCGACTCACGCACCACTGCCACATCGTCGAGACGGGCAACGAGTCCCACAGGTTCATGCACAGCACAGCCGTGGCCAAGAAACGCATCAAGGCACGCGAACAGGCCAAGAAGGCTGAGCCGTTCTGAGCGGTTCAAGGGCAAGCCGCTACGGGCTTCGCCCTGCGCGGCTTGCCCTCAACGGACGACCACCGAGCTCGATCACCAAGGAGACCAAAACCGACCCAAGGCACTACACTTATCCACAGCCGACCTTCACAGGTTGGCCATTAGCCCTGGCTCAAAATTCAATCGGCACGGTGGCTCAATTTTGAATCGGCGCCAACATTTCCATCACCATGAGCGTGCGAGCCCCACGCTGGCCACCGTTGGGCCCATCGGTGATTTCAGACAAAGTGATTTTGGTTTTCACGCCCGAGGGGTCGCTCGCGGCCGACACGTCCACGACTGTTGCTATCAGATCCACCTGCAAAAGCGCGCTCCGCGCCGCTACCAAGGCGTCACTGGAGTCTTTCACAACCGTCACATCGATGCGGGGTTGCGGCACCCTCACGATCCCACCAACTTGCAAAATTCGCGCCTCATCTCTTCGGGCATCTGGCTTGCATCCACCAAATAGCGGCTTACGGAGGATGCAAAAGCTGGATCGAACTCATCATTCAGCCGGTTGACAGCCTCCTCTTGCTGGCCCTCGCCCGTGTAGACGACGCGGAATTCATTGATGGCCAGCCGCGCGAGGATTCCATCCACCTCTGCATCCCGCTGTCCATTCCTTCCCGCGCGCATCAGAGTGAACTTGGTGAGCAATTTTCTGCACTGGTCATCGCCGACTTGGCCTGACGCGAGCAGCTTGGCCAGAGAGTCGAGCAAAACGTAGTGCATTGCCGTTGCGGGAAGAACCGTGAAGGGCAGAGTTTTCGCCTGGATTGGGGCTTTTGCAGTCGCCGCTTCCGAACTTGAATCTTGTGCATGCATCCGCGTCAAAAACTCCTGCACCATTGACGGTGATACACCGCCCTCCTTATCCATGGTGCCGTTCGCGAGATTGAGGACCTTCTCCACGCGCTCGCAGGACGAACGACTCATCAGCATCCTTCCGGTCAGGAACTGCGCAATTGCGGATTGTGAAAATCCGACCATCATTCCAAACTCTTGCTGCGTCATACCTTCTTTCAGGATCTTCAAATTCGCAAGTCGAATTGCACTCAGCTCCGCGCCTCTGGTATTGGGTTGATCTTCCATTTTCAATGCTTTCGCTAATTTATTAGTGATAGTAGCATAATTAGTACGCATTCGTTCGGGCAGAATCCCAGCCGTCACACCTCGAAAGAACAAGCAATGTCCAACCTACGCGCTTTTGTCATGAACTCCACAATCGGTGGCGAAACATTCACCCACGAGGGGGAGAAGTCGATCCGCGACACAGTGACGTTCACATGTGATGGACAAAAGTTCGTCATGCGCACGAAGTCCACCCAAGAGGCCAATGTGCTCGTCGAGAACGTGCCGCCGACACAGAAGGATGCAATCCTTGAAGCGGTTGAGCGCATCTGTTGGCTCCTTTCCTTCGCAACGCAATCACAAGTCGCAAGCTACGGACATGACTATCCCGATGGTTCTGGGCCCAGCTTGCTGCAAAGCATCAACCGCGCGGGGCAATACACTGATTCAGTCATAGAGCGAGCGGATGGAGCCGCTATTCGTGAATTCGTGGACCAGACCTACCCTGCATTCAAGGCGCTGGAGAACGCGCGAAGCCTGCGAGTGGCCATCGACTACATGCTCCAGGCAGCTCGCCCAGGCCTCCCTATGGAATGCAAGTTGGTTTTCATGTTTGTTCTGTTGGAGAACATGAAGCAAACCTACGGGATGCAGCAGCAGTACACCTTCAAAGGTGGGAAGTTCATTGACCCGGTGACGAAAGCCCAAATCGGCTTCAAAGACATGATGATCCTGATGTTTGGCGCAGTGGGCATGGCGCCCAACCTGCAAGCGCTCGTTGGCCTCAGGAACGAGGTGATTCACACGGGCGTGGCAACCCTGACGCATCCACAGCAGAAGCTTCAATACGATGCTGCGAACGACCTCATCCGCGAGTACCTACTGCGCCTGCTCGGGTTCAAGGGCACTTTCTTCGTGAGCGCCAAGGGCGGCACCGTGAAGACGATCTGACAGACGCGGTGTCCCAGGCCGCTTCCCTCGCCATTCAGGCGCGCAAGCGCGGATCGTAGTGCCACGGCCGGATCTTGCGGGCCGAGATTTTGCTGGCGTCCGGGTGTTTCGGGTTGATGAGGACGTTGTACTCTTCACCCACCACCACCGATGGAACTTGGTACAGGGCAGTGGAAAGCCCAATGAGCCACGCATCCCCCACGTCATGCGAAGTCATGCTCGAAGGGCGTGCATCCCATCCCACTGGCATGGTGCTGGCCATGTCGATCCGGCGCGCGTCCCACACGGCCATTGGAACCGTCACTTCCACCAGGTAGCGGTTGAGTGGTAGAGCCCCAACGTCAAGGTGAACGATGGTCTCCAAGGCCGCTAGGGCAATACTGGTGGAGGTGTACGTTACAGGCTGGTTGACGCGATTCCAGCGCCCGCCAGAAATCGCAGCGCCTTTACCAGCCAAGTCGTGGGCATCGTAATTGGCATGGTCAGTGGCGATCCTCCACAGGAACACGGCCTTCATGCGTAAGCCCCGGCTTGGGCCTGGGCCAGAACCTGCATGACCAACTGCTGGCCCTCTGCCGTGTCCATGAAGCTCGATGGCGTTTTCCCGCCCAAAGCAGGCTGAGGACGCTCCAGCCAATCGCCCACCCACGCGGCGGCATCAAACCCCTCGGGATTGCCAGACTCCCGAACCATGGCCTCGACCTGACCAATGAGACGACGCAAGCCAAACACCCGCGAAGACGCCTCCGGGGAAAGGGTCCCTTTGCTGGCAACCTTTCGCCCAAAAGTGGCGCGGCTAAGCCCGAGTGCAGCGACAGACTTGTCCTGAGACCATCCCATTTTGTTCGTGATGAAAACCATCTGATCAGCTGGTACACCTCTCTTCACGGTAGTGGCTACCTGCATCAGGTCTGCCTGGAAAGCGTGCACGAAGTAGTCCTTTTCCTCCATAACCACGACCGATGTGGGGAGTACATTCTTGGTGCCAAACTTCGCACGGAGGTCACCCTCCACGTTCGCTTTGCGGACAACTACCACAGTCATTGCACGCTTTTCCAGCGTCATGGTCTGGGACTTACGCTGGGTAGTGGGTTCATTCAACGTTGGCTTGGTCATGGCTTATCCTTTGAGCATTCATTGTGTCTCATTTGAGCGAGAAGCACCAATTTTGTTTCACCAAGTGGCATTGAGCGCAGTCCCCAGACCGTCTCAATAGAACTGGGCGCTTCGCACCGCTTCAAGACATAGACCAGACTTATTCGGCAATGCCTTCCTCAACCACGCGCATGACATACCAGCGCTCGAAGCCCTCGGGCGGCTGGGGAGCCTCTGGCAGATTTGCTGCAGCCACCACATGGCGGTGCTCTCGCTGGAGCTTGGCGACGGCCTTGGAGGGGCTGATCGCATCCCAGGATGTGCTGGACCACCCGGAGCCTCCGCGCACCCTCGATATGGGGCCCTTGATCAACTCATCCAGCACACCATGGCCGCGAAAGGCTCCAGGTCGCCCTGCGCCATCGTCATCCGCGTCGGCATCCGGTAGAGGCGACAGGTCAAACCAGTGCCCGTACTGCGGGGTGTTGTCCGGGTCATCGTGGGGCCGAAGGGTGATCTCTCGCACCCGCACTGGCTGGTAGTCCTCTGGCAGGGCAATGGACAGGATCGCGTCGAGAGACAGCCGTCCGGTTGGATCTACCACCCCCGGTGCTGTCCACAGCGCCGACTTGGGGTAGCGACTACGCCAGGCTTCGAACCAATCCCCCAACAGCGGACTGATGGAGCCCCCTGCGAGTTTTTCGACCGAAACGCCCATGTCATCGTGCACGAACACCCCGTCATGGTCGAGATAGTCGGCGGCAGAGACTGTGAAGAGCCCCCATGCGGGGTGATCAGGGTTCCCATTGAAGACCGCACGGCCTCTGCTCTTGTCCCCGTAGGATTTCACGAAGATGGCTTTGAAATCTTCCACGGACTTCTGACTCGGCGCGAAGCGGGACATCAACACCTGAGGCTGCGTCGATCCAACGCACAGGTACCACACCAGCCCCTCATGCAGAACGGCGGCAAAGGGGATGGCCAATTGCATCACCCTCACGTAGCCATTGCTTTTCATGCCTTCGCGGGAGCGCCGCCACTGCGCGATGGTGTGGGCAAAGGTAGCCTCGTCCATGGGCGCGGTGAAAGGAGCGAGATGCTCGCGCCATTCCTCCACCACTGCGAAGATGCTTGCCTTGCGGCCGATGCTGGCAAACCGGCTACGCCGTGCCGTCCACCCCAGAGGATCGGGCCACTGGGCCAAGACGGTGACCGAGGCATCACGCTCGGGCAGGATCTCCCAGCGGCGTCGCACCTCAGAAAACCCCTCTGAGCCCCGTTCCAGGCTGATCCGGTACACCCAAGCGTGGGGCTCCAGCCGGTTGTCGCATTCGTCGTCCTTGGGCGCTGCGTAAAGCATGTACTTCGCATCGCCAGAGAGCACCAGCCGCAGGGGCTCGTAGCCCAGCCTCCGCGCCAAGGCCTCGGCGTCAGCCTTGCGGGTGTCCTCCTTGCCGTCGCCCGCCATCACGAACATTTGGTCCAGAAGCGACTTCCAGGCCTTGGCATCGGCGGGGCTGGCGCCGTCGAACTGCGGCAGCGCCTGGCCCCGGTTCGCTGCACGCCATGCAATCACCGCGCGGTCGACCAGCGTGGACCGCTCTGCCACTTCGCCGACACCGCCATCACGCAAGGCCTGAAGCAGCTGGGCCCTCGCGCCGGCCTCGGACGCACGGTCGCTCTCGATGAGCTTCAGCGCCCGCTTGAAGAACCGGATGTACTCCAGATGCCTCGCCCGCGTTCCCCGGTGCTGGATGTACCAGCGCAGGTCAACCGGATCAACGGCATCCAGCACCAGGAACGGCACCTCATCGCCCGACCAGTCCGAGCGCCGCAGCTTGAGCAGGGACACCTTGCAGTTGAATATCCGGTCGCTGCGAAACGAGTCCTTCTGCACCCGCACGTCCACGCACAGTTGGTCGAGCTCGCGGTAGACAACGGCGCACTCGACCCGCGCGAGCGGCTTGGACGTGAAATGAACACCTTCGCGGCTGCTCCCGTACACATCCTTGCAGGCCCCCGGTGCCGTCTGGGGGGTCATCAGGCTGTACCAGTTGCAGAGCACCCGCGAACCGGAGCGCAGGTAGCCGTTCATGCTGGAGAGCCATTCCTCGAATCCCGGACGCTCGGTGCCACCCGCGATCATGGTGCTGGCGTCGTCGTCATGCAGGAACCGGCAATACCGCTCTTGGAACCCCATGGAAACGAAGTCCAGCGACTCGGGACCATCGTAGAAGTCGCCGAATAGCTTCAGCCGGTGGTCGAGGCCGCAGGCCAGCAGCAGAAAGCGCTTGAAGTGCAGGGCAAACCGCTCATGCTTGCGCAGGTGGTCCGTGTAGGCCACGTCCTCGAACTTGATTCGGGACCCGTCGAGCCCCCCGGAAAACCCCATCCTGATCGTCTTGCGTCGGGAACAGCCTGTCAGCCCCCAGGTGGGACTCCACGGGCGAAAACACCCGGTGGATGTTCATGCCGTCGCGCACCAGCAGGTACACCACCTTGTTCTGGGCATTGCGGGCCATGTTCGACCACGAATCCCCATAGTCGATATTGCGCCGTGTGGTTGCCATCACCAGCACGCAGCGCTCGGTCGGGAAGATCTGCTCAACCAGGCCGTCATGCTCGCGCAGCGCGTCAAAAAGCTGATCGTCACTTGTGTGGTCGAACCTCTCGTCCACATCCGCCCAGACAGCCAGCTCCTCGTCGGCCAGCAATTTGCGCTGCACGAAGGTCAGAGGCACCTCGCGGGAAGCCCCCTTCCCTTCTCGCACCGTCTGCACCTCCACATCCTTGCCCAGGTACAGGTCCAGCGACTCAATCCCCCTCAGGAGATCCGACACAAAGGCGCGCACGTCCTCGGTCTGCGCCAGGGCTGCTGCAGCCTGTTCGCTGTAAAAGGGTGTGAGCTGCTGGATGACGTTGGCGATTTCCTTTGTCTTGCCTTCGATCCACTGGGCTCGCACGGTGGCAATCTCGTGCTGACGATTCGCAGCGGCGCGCAGCGCGGCCATCCGCTCCGGCGATAGTCCGCCCTCGATGGCCTGAGCAACCGTACCAGTGGCCATGTCCACCACCTCGGCGGCATTCACGGGAGGCTCCAGCTGCGCGGGGAGCTTGGGGGGCTCTTGGCCAGCGTGGGGCTCAGAGTCGTTTTGCTTCTCGGCCTGGGCCTGTTTAGCGGCTTTCTCGGCCTCTTTTTCGTGCACGAGGGCGGCGATCAGGGCCGGGTTGCTCTGGCCCTGCACCAGCTCGTCTTGAAGCGCGCCGATGCGTGCCTGCACCGCCTGCACCTCTGCATTTCGGATTTTCTGGTGGTCGGGCTCGAACTCAAATCGGGACAGGAAGTCGTCCAGCAGGAAACGGTGCTCGGCGTAGCGGAACCATGACCGCAGTGTGCCGCCCTCCTCCTGAGGGATCTCCAGATACAGGGACTGGCCCAACTTGAGGGGGTGGGGGCGCAGGACTACCGTATGGGGCTTGTCATCCACCAATCGAATAGATTGGATCAGCAGCACCATGCCCGCATCGATGCCCTCCTCGGGCACGGTGTCCAGAGCACGCCAATACTGGCCCGCCTGAAGGGTCTGGAACCGCCCCAGAGAGTGGACTTCAGCGTCGGTGTGCGCCACTGGGTGGTTGGTCATGGCTCAGGCTTCGGCTTTCATGGTGATGGCACGGAACATGGCGCAGCGGCGGAACGTGGCCACATCGAGGGGCTCGCCGTGGGCCTTCGAGACGCGCAATGCCAGCCGCAGCAGCATCTTGATGTCGCGCGGAGCAATGCCTGGGAAGAGGTCCACCAGTTGGGCGATCAGATCGAGGGACAAATCGGCTTTGAACTGGGTTGCCATCACCTTCCAAATGGCCGCTGCATGCTCCGCACCCGGAACGGCGAATTCGATGATGGCCGCGCACCGTGAAATGATGGCGTCGTCAATGTCGTCCACTCTGTTGGTGGTCATGAACATCAGCGCCTTGGTGTACTCCAGCACTCGCAGGAACACAGCCACGATGGCGTTCTGCTCGATGCTGTCGCCGCGCTTGACCACGAACACATCCGCCTCATCCAGCAGCAGCGCGCAATCCCAGCGCGTGGCACGGTCAAAGACCATTTTTAGGTTTTTTTCGATCTCCTCGGCTGTGGTGCCCAAGGTGCCCGCGTGGATGGCGTACAGGGGCCGGTTGATCAGCTCGGCGTACACCTCGGCCGTCAGCGTCTTGCCGACGCCCGCCACGCCTTTGCACAAGATCACGTTGGTGGCGCTCTTGGTTTCGATGATGTCGTTCACGAAGGCATCGAGGTCCGTGGTGAGAACGTCCAACAGATCGCGGTGAGTGTCGGGCAGGACCAGCTTGTGGCGTAGCGATTCGTCGTAGACGTAGGGCTCCATGTTGTCCGCGTGAACCCAGTAGAAACCGTGGCTGCTCAAGTCAAACACCCTGACCACTGGATGCTCTGGCACTTGGCCCACGCCATCATCCGCATCGAATAGTGCTGAGTCTGTATGGCGCACCACGGCTTCGTAGTCCCCGGCATCGAGATCGTGGATCACTCGGCGCCCCGTCAGGTCATCGCCATCATTGCCGTCACGGGACTCCGAGTGGAAGGCTTTCCCCTTGATGCGGAATTGCTGAGAAAAGGCGCTTTGAATACCCCCGTAGTGCAGCTTCAGGCTCTCTTGGTGCGCCGCCTTCAGTGCTGGCGTTTCCTTGTAGATACCCTGCTCGGCCAGAATGTCCGCGACACGGCGCTTTGCAACGATCTGGGGATGGAACGCATGCCGGCGCGTGAACACGCCAAAAGTGGGCTTGTAGTTGCCGTCGCGGCTGAACCCGTAGCTGGCGGTCGCAATCATCACCATTGGGGTCCCGTTGCGCCGATAGTCCTGGCCGCTTTCAAAGGTGACATCCGTCACGAGCTGGGGGTACAGCTTCCCATCGGGGCCGGTCACGTAAATCCACCCGTCGATCAGATCAGCCTTGATGAACTCCAGCAAAACCGCCTGGAAAGCCTTGAAATTCGGTACCGGCTTGTCGAACTTGCCAGCCCTGGCCAGCAAAATGGATTCGAGTGCGCGTTCGGTCTTGTTGTCTTCCACAGCACGGGCGGCAGCAATCAGGTCGCTCATGCCCTCATCGGTCAACTTCGCTGTGTGGATCTCCACGTCGCGGCGGGCTCTGTCAGCATCATCGCGATAGGTTTGAAGCAAGCTGGAGTTCGTTGCGGCGATGAGTTCGGGGCTGACTGTCAGGGACATTGGTTCTCCAAAACGTGTGCGTGAGGCTGGTGTGCATGCCAGCCCTTGGTGCCGCCGCTGTACAAATTTTCGAAATCACAATCAGAATCAATGACTTGCGATTTGCGTTTGGTGAATGGGTCAGGGCTGCGCTTGGCCAGGAATCACGGTGTCTGGCACCCAGCGCATCACTTGCTTGCTCACGCGGTACTGCGTCCCACGCTTCGTCGTTAGCACATGGGTGTAGCTGTAGCCGCCGCTGTAGAAGCTGCTGGCCAGCTTGGTGATGGAGCCCCCAGCCCGAAGCGCTCCCAGCACCTGGTCAATCCCGGCAGATTTCAGTTGATGAGGGGCTACGCATAGCCGCCCCACATCGTCATTGGTGAGGGACTCCTTCCGGGTGTCTGTCTGCCCCTGCGGCGCGGCTGTTTGAGCGTTCAGCGCGTCCTCGATCCGTTTGGCCCAGGCATCGGCCTCGCCATTCACGGTCAGACGGGCCACAGCGTTCCCCGCTTCATCCTGGATAGACCAAACGTTGGCGAATCCGGGCTCTTGGACGGCCTTGACCTTGACGCCATAGATTGCAGTGTTCATAGGTTTTTCCATTGCAGTTAACGCACACTGCAAGGCTTGCGCGCGGCTTGCCAGTCCACCGTGTAGGCCGCTTTAGGCATGGGACTTACCAGAAGGTAAAGCGCCTGATGCTCAGGCGACATTCGGTCCCAGAAGGCATCGTTTAGGTGAGAAGGCTTCATGCTATTTGAATTGCAGTTTATGCAATTATCAATTGCAATTAATAGCAATGCAATAGCCAATTGAATGTATTTCAGACTTTATCAGTTGAGCGGAGCACCGCTTTGCCTTCGTCCGTCAGGTAGATCTCGCAGGAAAACTGGAAGCCGTCCAGTGGGTCGCCGGGAAGGTCGAACGGCTCTTCTTCCGTGAAGAACACCAGGCCCTGCCGCTCCAGCTTGCGGTACACGGGCATGCCGGGGGTGATGGTGCCGAACACCGGGTCTTTCTCGGTGGTCTCCGGCACGCGCCACTCGATCAGGGAGCCGCCTTGCTCCTGCAGCACGCGCAGCGCTGCCTGTTCAGTGGCGGAAAGTTTGCGCTGGGGCTTCAGGTCAGTGCTCACAGGACTTGCTCCAACTGGGGCATGGTGCGCCCGTCAGCGGGGAGCACCTGCGTGGGATTCCACCTGCACGATGGAATTGGTCCTGGGCGGCACATAGCGGTCCTGCTCATCGTCAAGCAGACGCTGGGCCTGCCCCGCCCGATAGCAGGGCCACAAGGGGGTGTCCTTGGCAATGGTGTGCGGTGGGGTGCTGTCGTAGCCCCGCCAGAAGGCCACGGCCATGTTGTTGCCCATGCACCGTGCCGGTCCCAAGCGCAAGAGGTCGCGGTGGCCATCAGCGTAGAGCTTGAGCATTTGTTCGAACTGGCGGGCGGGCTGTCCCCCTGCCTTGAAGGGGTTGCGACGGCTCGGTTTCGGCACGGCTGCGCTGACGCTGATAGCTTTGGTCATCGAGGCTCCTTCACGGGTGGGCTGGCAAGCGCACACGCGCCAGCATGTCCGCGATCACGATCTTGCGGATGGAGCGCAGCAGATGGGTTTCAGCGCCCATAGTCTCTCTGGTCGGAGCGCCTTGCGGGGCGCCTGGATCGCGCATGCTGCCCTCCAGCTGTGCTGCGATCTCGTCGGCGGCATCTTGCAGCTTGCCCACGATCTTTCCAACCTCTCGCGCTGCGGTGGATTTGGTGAGCCCCAATTCGATGCCGGTATCGATCAGCTTTTCGTAGGTCACGTCCGAGAAGAAGTTCGCTCCAGCAATGGGGGATGCCAGCTTTTCGTGGGGCCAAACCACAGCGTCGTCGCTGTACACCCGCGTGTGGTACACCGCGGTGCACAGAAGGTCGTAGAAAGGCGCCACGCGCTTGCCGTCATGGTCCACCAGGAACGAGATGTTCTTCAAGTGCGCGTCCGAGTTCCCCACCATCGTGTTGAAGACGATCCAGCGGTACACCTCCATGCGCGCCAGCGCCTTGTTGCGGCACTGGCCGATGAGGACTTTGAGCTTTGGAAGGGTCGCGCTGGTGTATTTGTTGTGGGCGGGCTCGTTGAGCACCTGGATGCCGTCCAGCGCATGCAGGCGGATCGGCTCGGTTGGCCCTGGTTCGCGGTCGAAGCGCGTGATGATGAACGCAGCCTCTGGCAGGTACAAGTTCCAGACCTCAGGCACGTTGAGCCCCAGGCGCGCGGCCAGCAACATGGTGAACGTCTCGTTGATCACTGAGTTGGGGTAGCCCTCGGCCGTGGAGTTCGGCTTGAGGATGTGGGTGGACGGTGTGCCTTTCAGGGGCTCGCTCAGCTCCTTGCGCTCGGGGTCGAAGAGGACCACCATCTTGTGCTGTGCCCCGGCCAGAGACATGCGCTTGGGAGCTTCCTTGTTCAGTGATGCCCTCGGCAGGTTGCGGATGCGCTGTGACAGGTCGTTCCAGGAAAGCGGCAGCGTGCCCTTTTCGGCTTGCGCTGCGCCCTCTGCCTGCAGCACCAGAGCCCCAGCGGACTCCATGCCCATGCGCTCCAGCATGCCAAAAGCATCCGTGGACTCGACTTCCACCTCTTTTGCCAGTACCTGGCGCATCAGTTCCTCGGGCAGCAGGTTGTCAAAGAACCACTGCACGGGCCGCACCGATGCGCCGTCCACCTGCCATTCGCTGACCAAAGGGATGGAGGGGGCCAGCGAAAATGCGCTGGGGCTTTCCAGCCAGGTGCTGGCGTACTGGAACGCCCAGATGTTGTCCGCATCACGCAGCGTGCCCACCAGGGCACCGTTGATGAGGACTTGGAGCGTGCGGACGGTCATTCGCCGTCCTTCTTTATGGTCCGGGTGTGCACGATGCGGGCCATAGGCGCCATACGGCCCATGAGGCGATTCATAGCCATCGCCACTGCTTGTTCCTGTGATTCCGGCACCTCCAGCAACATGTGGATGCCCAGTTCATCGAGCACCTTGAGCACGAGCCCGAACTGCACGGTCTCTTTGCCCTTCTCCAGATCGCGCAGGAACATGTGGCTTACGCCTGCAACATCATCTTGACGGATGCCGCTGACCTTGCGCATAGCGCGGATGGCCGCACCCACCGTTTCAACTGACGTTACTGGTATCAGCATGGTCGCACTCCTATATCGCAATGATCGCTTAGATTCTAGCGATTATGGACTCGGGCCACAAGCCAACCGCAACGAACTATTCGTTTTTGACTAATTGCGGTGGTGGTTGGGGTTAAAACTAAGCGCTCTCTTCGAAAAGAGTGCAACCCCATGGTTAAGGTCAAACTTCGCAGCGAGCGTTGCGATTCTGGTGTTTGGGGCTTAGGGGCGATCAACCTCATCAGGGCCCGCTGAGAACGGCCATCATTCACTCTGCCTATGATCGCGCAGAGAGGACAAAGGATGCCATGACCATCGAACACGACTTTTTCAGGCCCCGACAGGCCCCGGCCAGCGTGCTCTACGACGCCTTCCAGGAAGAAGCCACGCACCGCAAGGGCCGCGACGTGGAGGAGTGGATCAGGCTGGAGCTGGAGGCCGTCCACCGCGCAGCGTGCAGCTATGCGGCAGAACACGGCCTACATGCACCGACATTGGAGCAGGTCGCTGCTGCGGAGCGCTACGCGCGGGGTTCTGCGGACTACGGCTCGAAGTGGGCGCTGGTGCTCGCCGAGAAGATGACGCTTACGGTCCGCACATGAAGGCAATCCACACCTCTGCCCTACTTGGCTATCTCCCTGAGCGAGTGTTTAAATGCAGTCGCTCTGCAAGAGCCCATGCAGAAAAAACTGTTTGAAAATCAACGGTTTAAGTGTTTAAACGCAAAACTCAGGCGCATGCCTTGAGCCAACATGATCTCTATTGAAAGCGTTATGGCGGAACGAGAAAAAGCGCTGGAGGAATTTGCAGCGTCTGAAAAACTGATCCGCAAATACAGAAATAAAATGCCTGCCATTGTCCCGAAGTGGGATGCCTCCCCTGCGTCAATCTCGTTCAATGACATTCACCAGGAAATCGTGTCATCTGGACTGAGCATCTACAACTGCCAGATGGGTGAACTTTGGGCTGGGCTAGACCGACCGGAGTTTTATGAATCGAACACCCTCTGGTCGAATAATATTCATGTTCGCTCAAAGATTGCGGGTGTCATCGATGCCTGGGCTCAAGGCACAGCGCTTTCGCCAATTTTTCTTGTGAAGCACGGCAGTCTTGACAAAGGGTTGGTCTCTGACGGCAACCATAGGCTCACTGTCGCGCGGGCCATTGGTGCATCAGAGGTGCCTTTTATGGTTGAGACAGCCAAAGAAGCATGGGTTTCCCGCGCATTCCCCACTGCAGTTTGCATTCATCAGGCCTAGTCCGCTACTTCACCCGGCGTTCGACTCATCATCCATCCTGTCATGCAGTGGATGGGAGCCAAAGGTGCCATCGGTGTCCCGGAACCTACCGCCCCATGTTCGACGCGCATCCATGTCCCGCTCCACTGGTCCCGTGTCGGCTCGCCCCTTCTCCACGTCCTTGACATTTGTGGACGTGGGGCTCGTCCGCCCCTTGGTGATAGGGGCCGATTCCCGGGGCTTCGCTTTTGCAGGTACTCGCGCGGCTGGTGCTGGCGCTACCCCCAGAGGCTTGATCGCTGGCGCTTGTACCTCAGGCTTTGGTGGCTTCACGCGCTTCGGCTGTGCCCTCAGACCTCGGTGGAACAGCATGTTGTGCTGGTCCTGGTTGTAGATCATGGTGCCGCAGTGGGGGCAACGCAGCAATTGGCTATCCCTACCGACAACCCTGCGCGGTTGCTCCTGACCAGCGCCGGTTGCCTTGCTTTTAGCTCGTGCGGCCTTCTTCACAATGTCAAGACAGGACCGCGCAGCCTTGGCCAGGATGCGGATGTCTTCGCTGATCTTCCCGCCACCGCCCAGGCGACTTGCAAGACTCGAAAGGTCTCCATCACCCCACAACTCAGGTAGCCAAATCAACCCCTTAGACGCGGAGGTGTTTTCGAGCGCCAAAGCCACACGCCGGAGGTAGGTGAAGAAAAGCACCTGGCTCGCATCCTCTTGCCGCAGGTATGCATCTCTCAGGTACGGAAGTTCATTGCTGATCTGGATCTCAAACAGCCGCTCTCTCTTGCTCCGAAAAGGCTCGGTAGAGGGGTGATCGAGTGACAGGGTACGGTTTGACCGCAGCTCCACTTGCCGTGAGGTTCGACCGCTGCCATTGCAGTGTACGCAGTTGGGGTTTTCGCCCTCGCATGGACACTTGAAAGTGACCGGGTCAAGGAACCTTGACCTTGAGAGGAACTGACTGCTATCGGCCGGTGGCGCATCTTTCGGTGGACGGTGCTTTCGTTTCGTCAAGCTTACCTTTCATGGATTGCGACCATCCACTGAAGCGTTCATAGATCGTCATCGGCACGGACCACTCCATGGGTATGACCCATCACGTAGCCCGTCGCCGTATGGGAGCGGTCTACGCGCTCAGAGTGTCACCGTTCGACTATGGAGATGTGTTGGCGGTTGCGCACAACGTGGACGAGGTCCGTGCGCGGATCAATCATGGCGCTGGCGAAAAAACCGTGTTCGACCAGGTTCTCCAGCGCCTTCTTGAGCTTGTAGCGGAACTTGCGGATGTCCTTCAGGGCAATCTCGGAGCCCGTAAGCCCGTGGATGGTCTCAACCTTGTACGGGAACGGCTGCGCGTGGGTGTGATAGAACGAATGCAGCCACTTCTCCAGCGCCGGAAGTTTGAGGCGCATCTTCCAGTCCAAGCGCGAGTAGCTGTGCGGATTGAACAGACTGATAATCTCTCGCTCCAGCAGGATCTCCCACTCGCGCATGGGTGTCTGTCCATCGCCCTCTTCGCGCCACCTGAACGACCGAATGAGAGAGCCCGAGTAGCCTTCTTGCCCGCCTTGCTTTGCGGCCACCGTGAGCGTGATGGAGGAAGCCTTCATGCGGTCCAGACAGTCCACCAGCCGCTTGTAGCTCGACGTGTTTTTCGTCCAGCCCAGCTCGCTGATCATGGAATACGCTGTAAACCGGACAGCCGTGCCCAGCTCCTGGTTTCGAGCAATGTGCAAAATCTGAAGGAAGCAGTCCTCGTCGTCCTGCCTAAGCTCTTCCCCTGTGTACTCGATTTTGATGCCAGACACCGTGGCGATGAGTGATCGCTTCATGTGCTTGCGCTCTCCCTTGCGCATGTTGGCCACCGTGAAAAGGGCAGACCTGGCAAAGGCGTTGGGCAACCCGCGCAGATCCTGGGGCCAGATGGGCAGCTGAAGCTGGCTGGTGTCTGTCACTGTTGCACTAGATCGAGGTTTCATGGGCGGGCGTGGGTTTCTGCAAGCGCGAGTGTGCGGTGCCTGTGCCCCGCGCGTCCATAGTGGAACGGTGACAAGGCATAGCTTAACGGTGACGTTCCATAGTTCAAGGGTGACGCGGCCATCCTTACACTGGCCTCGACATAGTCAAACGGTGACACCGACAACTCAACAGTGACACTCTTTGCAGCCCAAGGCATAGTGCAACGGTGACAAAAGGGCATACCGGCTTCAGAAAGTGGCCCGAATCGGACCCCACACCCTCCCAAGGCCACATAGTCCAATGGTGACACCCTCATCTAGTGGAAGGGTGACATCGGAAGTTGTCCCCAGTTTATGGGTGACGCACGACGTAGTGCGACGGTGACATCCACGAGTTCAACGGTGACAGCGTCACCCTGAAACTACAAGGAAAACAGGCACTTAGTTCAATTGTCCTCAGGCGCTAATGTCTTCTTAATGCCTTCTTTTAATACAGAGACACTCATGTCACCGTTGAGCTATGCGCTTGTGGACAAGTTGTCGAAAACGCGTTTGATCAAGTAAAAAATGGGCCCTGCTCTCCCATGCCAGGTGTCACCACTGAACTAGCCTCCCGGTCAGCTACGGATCAAGCATCAACGGTGACGCTGCGGAGTAGGCGCTACTCCTGCTCCGCTGGGCGTGACAGGCCTGTTTACATCAACACCAAACCCGAAATTCAGGAGCGACAGTGACGGTGTTGAACACCGGCTGGATTCCCGCGCCCTACATCAATTCAAATGGGGAAAGAACCCCTGCAAGCCGTTCTGGATGCTGCTCCTCCACCACAAGCCAGAGCATGGGCCCGTCCTGTACACGAGCGCCGGCAAGAACGTCACCAACAGGCATCGAAGCTCTAAGGAGCCCCCTGCCCTCGATCACCACAACCTCCATGCCGCGTTCACTGGCGGTTGCGATTGACTCCGACAGTCGCGCCTTTCGTGCACCGAGGCTGAGGTACTTGGCCAGCCCCAGCTCAGACACAAGGCACCATCCTTCACCCAGTCTCACAGGCAAGAAGGAAAACGAGTGCATCAGCATGAGCTGCCGCGCATGCGCCACTGGTTGCCACGGCTCAACAGTGATGGGCGATGAAACCATCAGGTTGCCCACTGTTTGCTCAACTTCTGCCATCAAGGCCTCCTCAAGTCCGATGCACAACTCAATGGCTGCTTCGGTAGCATGCCGTGCGTAGGCACCCGTGTGCATCGCGTCATTGCGTGCATTGTTGACAATCGTGTAGAGCGCTTCGAACGACTTGAACCTCGACGGAAACACAGCGGCCATGTCCACGAGGACAAGGGAATGCAGTGCTTGCTCAGCAATCTTTTCCCTGTATGACCCCAAAGCTGCCTGTTTCTTCAGGAGTCGGAGCCCCAGAGCTTCGAGGGCAAAGCAAATGGCCCCAAACCCTTCAGCATCGGCCAGAGCGGCGTACCGAGCCTCACGCAGGCGGTCACGGTAGAAGATGCGCTCTTGCGGCAGCAAATCACTGCCTGCTGATGCTGGCGCAGATGATGGTGTCATCAACATTCTGTTGTGGGGCGAATGCCCTCACCGAAACAGGAACCACAGTATCAAGACAATGCCCGCGACGACGATGACTGTCCCCTGCCGCTCAGCGCTTCTCCTCCTGCCGTGCCTCCGGTGTCTTACTCGTCCCACTCAATGCTCCCGTTCAAAAAAACATCATTTCAACGCCGATAGCCCAGCCTTGAACGCCTTCCAGGCATCAGCGGGTACGCCCGTGTCACCTGCAGCCTTCATCCACTTCGCACGTTCGCGGCGGTCGAGGCCGTTCCACCAAGACATTCCCTCCTCGCCGTCATAGTGCTCTGTGGACGGCACATCATCGCGCTTCAGTAAGGCCTGGAGCTTTTCTTGAGCGTATGCCGCATTGGCTGAGGTAACGGTCCGCGCGTTTTCGGCCGCACCGTTGATGCTGTGGCGAGGTCCGCCCTGCTTCACTGCCTCAAGGTATGGGGCTCGCCTCACATGCCACCCCAAGAAAAGGCGGATCTTCGCCCGCGTCAATTCGGAGCCCCGGCGCTGGGCGTCGATGGCCAGGATCTTGTCGATGCCGATCTTCAGCGGAACGAACACACCGGGTCCGAACAGGTTGGGCCACAAGGTGGCCACCTCGCGGGCAACTGCGGTATCCACTGCTTGAATAGATTCAAGAACGCTCGCATCTGCTGTCATGGGTTGTTCCCTCGATAGTTGTTCTGGCAGTGGACAGGCAAGGGGGTAGTAACGCCACTGCGGCAGCTCGCTGTCACGGCTGAAGAAGCATTTTGCATGCCTTGGTGCGCATCTAGCAGCGCACATCGACCATGCTGTGAATCAGTTGGGCTGACCGCACCAGTCTTCAGGTCCTGGTCGAGTTTGGGTGAACAGGCTCGGGGGCCTGCCGTTTTAGGACATCGCACGGCTGTGCCGCCTCACCGTTCGTGAGCGTGGCCAGGGGAACGGCTGAAGTGGTTGGGCCAACCTTTTGGTGCAAATACCACGGATGAAAAGACGGCCTTTTTGCATTGACAGATTCGCGAACCCGCTTCCAGCCATCTCAAGGGTCAACAGCTGGGGGTTGGGGCTCTGCATACGGGGATGCCGGTGTAGTTGCCGTGAGCGTCAAGAAGCTCGCCACGGTCAACGACACGTTCATGCCCTTGCTGATCGCGCGATCAGCCACAACGGCGCCGACGATGACAACGATGACGAAAAAGATGAGCAATCGCAGCCCGTCACCAGGCACACGGGCGAGAAGGCTTTTGAAGAAGGTTTTCATGACAGTTCCTGTGGCGTCGAAATGCATACGCACAGTTTTCCGCTGAAGCAACTTTTTCCGAAACCCTACAGGGGGCGCGAACCCAAAGCGTTGCATTCTGGCAATCGGAACGATTTCACCCCCCTGTAGGGTTTGACTCTGCGAGTTGCGCGAGATAGTGCCCGCCAGCACAAAAGCCATGTTCAAATTCTCAGCATGGAGATCAGTGCACAAGTCGATACGCTGTGCCAACAAGGCGAGGTGTTCAGCCTGAATGGCGAGCACGGCAAGTTGGCCAAGTCTTTCTGGGGATGGCTTGCCAAGCTCGACCCGCACATGCGTGAGCCAGCGCCTGACACCATTGGTTCGGTGAGCGGCGAGCGGCTGCATGTTCAATGGTGGACAGATCACACTGGGGGCTGGTTTGCCACACAGGTGTTTGATAAGGCTACGCGCAGTGCCTGGGAGCTTTTCCTGGTGCCGGGTAGCGCTGGCCAGCCGATGGCTGGGCGGAGACTTTGCATGGGCGACACCCCTGCACTTGAAGTGCTCGATGGCCTCTGGCTTGAGGTTTTCGGTGAAGCGATCGACTCTCCAGCTGCGCAAGCTAGGTATCCGGCGTTCTCCGAGATGGTTGCCGCTGGGAGCAACCCGTCAGGCGTAACCGCTGTCAGGGACGATTCCGCACATGTTGCAAGGCTGCAGTCCGATGTGGACTACTGGAAGCACCTAGCCACATCGCTCAGCAAAGCAGCGCTCACCCGCGAGAGTGTCTACACCCCTCCCCCACCCGCAGACTCACCACCCGCGCCCTCGGATTGCGTTACCGCACCCAGAAAGTGGGGGCTCAAAGACATTGCGGAGTACGCAGAGGCCAATGCTCACCGGATCACGATCTTGCAGCGTGCGATTTCGGCGACCAAGCGCAGCTCGTTCGAGAACCCAGACCTTCTATACGCCTGCCTGGAGTTGCTGGCCACCGAGTACACAGCGGTCAAAACTGGCAAGGCCGACCGGAACGCCTTCAAGACCAAGGCCGAGGCCATGGGTGTTGATTTCGGGGGCTCCGTTGATCCCAGCGTTGCCGGCGAGCTGGGCGACTTGTATTTCATCCGTCTGGGCGGCAGGCGGCGGTTTCTCGATCAGCACCTGGGCAAAGGCGGCGCCCGAGATCCGCGGTACTGCATGCGGGTCTACTTCTGCTGGGACGAAAGCTCGCAGCTTGTGGTCATCGGGCACATGCCTTCCCATCTCCCTACCAGCTACACCTGAGGCGCACCCGTGGCATCCAAACTGACCAAGGACCAAAAGCGCGAGAAGAAGAAACGCGAGGAGCGCAAGCTCAGGCTGCGACGCGAGCACGAAGACAACCGGCACTTCAAGAAGGTTGACGACTTGATGATGGCTATCACCCAAGCTCTGCAGGGCATCGGCACCCAGGAGGAGCTTGATGCCGCTGTCTTACGGCTGGGGGGTGGAAAGAGTGTTTCAACCAGCGACCGAGAGTCCCGGTTTCAGAGCCCTGAATGGGTAAGGCTCAGGAAATACACCACGAGTATGGTGTCACTGCTGCAGGCGAACCCCAGCGCTCACTATGCGGGCTTTGGCCTGGATGGGCGGATCTTCCTCAACGGAGATGGCGACACCCAGTTCAGGTCAGCACACTTCCCGTTGAACGCCATCATGGCCTCGAACTGGCAACCTGATGAGGTGGTTGCCAACACCTCCGAAGAGTTGGAGCCAGAGCCAACGCAAGGGACCTACTTTTTCGGGATCGACGTGCGTGATCTCGCGGTTCACTTCGCCATTGCGTCAACGACAAGTCCAGATGACTTGCCTGAAGTGTTTTTCGTGTCGCCCAAGGGGTGGCATCGCCTGGACCTTGGCATTTGGCGAGATGAACTCTGGCCATCCCTCGCGCGGGTAATCATCGCCAAGGATCTGATTCGCGGGCCTGATGAGAATCAGTATGCAATTGATCGGATCATGCTTGACGCGCATGCACGACAGGCGGCGAAAGGTGGCTCTCCCGATGGATCGACGCCCGCATTCGATGCGAAAGCTCGAACCATCATTCGCAGCCTTGGATCGGGCCTGCTGCTGGAGAGTGAGTTCATGTTGAGCGCGGCCGAGGATGCGCGCGCCCGCCAGAACGAGGATGCACTTGCCTACCAGTGGAACGAGGGGTTTGAATCGCGCCAAAGTGAAGTCGATGCGCTTCAAGACCGATACCGCGCGCTGGAGTACGAAAACCAAACTCTCCGACGATTGCTTTTGCAACCAACCCCGCAAGAAAAGCAGCTGCCCACATCACAGCCAGCACCAACGAAGCCCCTGCAGGAACGCATGGGCGCTCTGTTGGGGGTCTGATGCCAACCATTGGTCTGCGGCCACAAAAAGGCTGTGGAACATTCAGTAGTACGAACTGCCCAAAACTTCAATTTCCAAGAAGGGTTTGAGTTGGGGCTCGAATGTGACTGTGCAGAAATAAAAAAAAGAACTCGCAATGAGTTCCTTCTGGCGGTCCGAGAGCGCTTCCTACTCAGTCATGGACGGCATACTTTTCAATGTCTTCGCCACGCGCGATTGCTTCCTTGATCCATTTCGGACGAGGCCCCACCCCTCCTCCCCAGGTTTCACCCAACTCGTTTCGGTATTTCACCGGCCGTTCACCCGTATTTCTGCGGACGGCGTTGCGAGGCACAACCTTCATGTCGGGGAACAGATCATTGGGCGTGAGCTTGTACAACTGGATGGTCTGTTGAACCTGCTTAATGACCACATCGAGTTCGCTTAGGCGGAGCGCTTCGAGACTTGCATCAATTTCTTCCCTTTTAGCAAGGGCCTCGCGAAGTTTCAGCTCTGTCATGGTCCGGTCCTAGTTGCGAATGTGCAATCAATCATTGTCTGAGGCGCAATAACATTGAATTGTATTGCACATTTAATTGCAACTCCAGCTTTCATTGTGTCAATGTCACGTCATGTTGTTGACACATCCGCAGCATCTCAGATGCCCACAAAGGGGTCTCCTCGTTTTCAGTGCAATAAGTGACGGTACGCAAAGCTAGCACTGGCGCGGGGGTGGTCTGGGTAGACCGTTGATTTCATTGACTTTC
>QLTU01000024.1 GCA_003268905.1 Acidovorax defluvii | reverse complement strand
CATCGATCAATCGTTCCATCGTCTCCACGATCTCCTTCGTGGGGACGATCCTCGATTACTGCCCTCGATTCAAGATGGGTTCTCCGGACGCATACAGAAATTCGCCATCGATCTGCAGTCTGCGCTGTCTGGGCAGAGCCCACTCAGCATCGATCTGTACGTTGAAGTGCTGGCCGACTACGAGGGCGAGCTCAAGGCCTCGCTGGACAAGGACGCCGATGACGCCCTGCTGTGTATGCTGGCCGACGACGGTGATGTGGCGATGATGGTCATCGACTGGGACGGCAGCATCTACCGTAACGAAAACGCGCTGAAGAAGCTGCGGGCCATGCGGCGGCACAGCTTCGACACCAATGTGCAGACCCTCGCGCCCATCCTCAGTGACCACATCAGCCAGAGAAACCTGGGGGTGGCAGGTATCAAGTGGCTGCCCGCATCCAGCGATTGAAGCGGGCTGACGAATGGCGGTACTGGTTACGAATCGAACCCCACCACCACCTCCCGCTGCGCCACCCAGTCGGTCGGCAGCGGATTGCGCTGAAACCACAGCAAGCTCATACACCGGGGCTGCTGCCCGGTCAGGATGCTCTGAATGATGGCGGGCTCCAGCAGCGTCAGCCGCAGCAGTTCGTTGACCGTCGAGTGGTGCAGGCTTTCGCGCTTGGCGATCTCGCTCCCACTGCCGACCACACCATCGTCGAGCAATTGCTGCCAGTAGAAGGCCCGCGTCAGCGCCACCAGCAACGGTTGGTCAATCTGACTGGCGATCTTGCCCGGCGACTCGACCGCGCCATCGGGCCGCACCACCACCTTGCTGGCGCCGCGTTTACGGATCTTCAACGGGATGAAGGTGGACAGCTTGACCTGCCCGCCATCCCGGCGTTCGCGCGCAACGGGGCCGCCCAAAGCATGCACTTTCGGCTTCATGCCTCCACCTCCGTCTGCTCCCACTCCTGCAATTCCGCGCCGATGGTGCCGGGCATCAACTCACCGGCCAGTTCCTGCCAGCCGTGGTCGCGCCAGATGATCTCCAGCCCGCCGTCGGCAATCACCACGCGCTCGATCAGCAACTGCGCCAGTCGACACTGCTCAGCAGGGAACAACTGTTGCCACATGCCCGCCAGATTTCGCATCGGCAACACCACCTCGGGCTCTGACAGGTCTGGGCGGGTTGTCCGAATCCGATCCCACACCGACTGCACGATGTGCGGCGCTGACAGCGCGGCGACGATCTGCTGGGTCACTAATTCCTCGATGGGCACCGCTGGCAGCGGCCCGTGGCTGCTGGCCCAGGCCCCGAAGCGCCGGTGTCTGATCGGGGTGTAGTAGCGGTAGGTCTTGCCCTTCTTGACCGTGTAACTCGGCACAAGACGCTCGCCATCGGGTGTGAATAGCAGGCCACGCAACAGAACCGGTTCCCGCTGGCGGTCGTTGGTCTCGCGCCGCCGTTCGATGCCATCGGTGGCGATCAGGGCGTGCACCGCGTCCCACTGCGCCTGGGTGATGATGGCCTGATGCTGGCCCAGGAAGCTATGCCCCTTGTGGACGATCTCGCCCAGGTACATCCGGTTGTGCAGCATCTTGTAGAGGGTCTGCTTGGTGAAGGGCTTGCCACCCTTGGTGACTACGCCTTCCGCGCCGTAGGTCTTGGCCATCAGCGTGGCCGAGCGCACGGTCACAAAGTCATCGAAGATGCGGCGTACCAGGGCAGCCTCAGTTTCATTGATCACCAGCTGCCTGCCGCGTACGTCATACCCCAGCGGCAGTGGCCCACCCATCCACATCCCCTTGGCCTTGCTGGCCGCGATCTTGTCGCGGATGCGCTCGCCGGTCACTTCCCGTTCGAATTGCGCGAAGGATAGCAGCACGTTGAGCATCAACCGGCCCATCGAGGTGGCCGAGTTGATCTGCTGCGTGACCGCGCTGAAGCTGACCCGGTGGCGGTCAAACACATCGACCATCCGCGCGAAATCGGCCAACGAGCGCGACAAGCGGTCGATCTTGTAGACGACCACGATGTCGACCTTGCCCATCTGAATGTCGGCCATCAGGCGGCGCAGAGCGGGCCGCTCCATGTTGCCACCAGAGAAACCGCCATCGTCGTAGTCGTCGGCCACGGCGATCCAGCCCTCGTGGCTCTGGCTCTTGATGAAGGCGTGCCCGGCTTCCTTCTGGGCATCGTTGGAATTGAAGGACTGGTCAAGCCGTTCGTCGCTGGACACGCGGCAGTACACCGCGCAGCGCTTGGGTGGCACGAGCAACGGCGCGTTCATTGAGCATCCCCCTTGCCGCCCCGCAGACCAAAGAACTTCGGCCCATTCCAGCGCGTGCCCGTGATGTGGCGCGCCGCCGCCGACAGGCTCTTGAACACCTGGCCGTTGAGCTCGTACAGGCCATCGGGAGTGACCGTTACACGGTACTCGCGTTCATCCCATTCCCGGATCAGTGTGGTGCCGGGCATCAGCAGGGTTTGCGCGCTGCGCCCCGCGGCCGACCTGATCTTGGAATGCTTGGCGCCGGCCTCGACCAGCATGTTACGGATGTTGGCCGGCAGCGCACCATAGGCCAGTTCCTGGATGCGGTATGCCAAACGCGATTCCACGTAGTTGCGATTGCGGTGGCTGGGCCGCCGGGGGAAATGCTGATCCCACAGCGCTCATAGGTCTGCCATCGGCAGGGAGGGCAGCGCGGCCAACTGGGCCGAGATGCTGCCGTTATGGGTGTCCGTCATTTCAAATGCTCCTGTGGTTGAGACAGGTCCATGAACGCGCTGTGGCGACCAGAAGCCAAGTCAAACCGCGCTCTGTTCAACGTCATCGACCTGACCTGTCGCTACATCGAAACGCTCGCCCAGCAGGGTCTGCGCACGCCCGGTGCGTTTGTCCTTGACGCCCAGGATGTAGACCTCGCCGTTCCAGACCCCGCAGGCCACGTCGGTGTCTTCAGCGTCGGCGGGCAGCAACCAGCCAGTGATGCCCTCGGGCAGTTGCAGCAGATCCTCAGGTGCGTGGATCGGCCAGCGCATCGACTCCTGGTATCGGTCGGCAAACTGCAGAATCTCTGGCGGTGTGCCGGGGAAGTTGTCTTGGCTGAGGATCGGAATCCAGGCCAACAGCTGCCCGCTGGCAAGCCAGCCCTGCACGCGCTGCCCAACCTCAGGGTCGTGGTGGGCTAAGGGTTGGCCGGGGACGGTGTTGTTGGTCGTCGTGGTGTTCATTTGATTTCCTTGAAGGCTGGTAACCCGGTACGGCGCCGGGCGGTAACCGAGGTGGTAACTGGTAACCCCGTTTCGGGGTCTGTCGGTAGCGGGGCAGCGCGCTCGCGCCCCCCGTATGGCGTTTTGGCGAGGAAGGACCCACTTCGCCTGTGTGTGGGTAGCTTGACGATCAAGCCGCTGGCATTTCTGCCGCCAGTGCATCGCTGGCTGCTTCGATCAGACCGTGCGGAATCTCAACCGGGAAGCGGCTTTCGTCGTGGTGGTAGTTGATCTGGCGCCGGGCCGCCGAGGCGCGAGCCAGTGCGTTCATGACCGGCATCAGCTGTTCGTACAGCTCGATCTCGGTCATCGCTGCCCGGCAGTGGATGAAACTGTTCCGTGCTTCACGCACGGCATCAGGCAGTCCGCCAACCTGGGCCTGGACGGCTTCACGTTGGCGCTCAAGCTCGGCCTGCGATGCGCGGGTGATGCGCAACTCCACCTCCAGCTTGGTCAAGGTTTCAGGCACCACGAATTCCGCTTCGGTGTCCAGCAGCGCCCGAGATGCCGACTTCGTCTCGACGGCAATGCGCGCTTCGAGGTCCGCCAGCCGCTTGGCAATCTTGGTCAGTTGGCCATCGACCGTCTGTGCCTCAGCGGTGAGCGCCTTGCGCTGCGCGATCAGATCGTCAAAGTTTTTGCGGGCCACTGCGAAGCGCTCGGGGGTGGCCAGGACCTGCTGCAGCAGACGCAGTTGGCTCTCCAGGTTGGACACCTTCGACTTGAGCCTTTCCATCCGCTGATTGGCTTCGCACAGGATGGGCCAGTGGGCTTTGGCTGCCGGTGGCGTGTTCATCGACATCGAGCCAGCGGCATCACGCAGACGATTTTGTTTCTCGCGTGCCGCAGCGTGCTCGGCTTCCGCCTCCGCCAATTCGGCTTTGAGGGGTGTGAGCTCCTGGTTGAGTGCGTCGTGCTCGGCTTTGATCTTGTCGAGGTAGGGGTTGGACTTCTTGCTGAACGGGTTCAGTTTCATGGTGGTGGTCTCCGAGTTTGGTCAGGGGTGGACGGGTAGTGGGTGTCGCCGGGCCGCGCGACGGTGCTGATCCACAGGCCTGGGCCGACCTGCTTCTTGATGCCCACAGGCGCGCCGGGGCGTCGGGGATGGCTGGTGGCCTGCCAACCCCGGTGGGAGTTGGTTTGCCCGGTCATCGCCGCAATCGCGGCAGCCAGCGGGGACAGCTGCGTTTCGGCAGGGGTGGATGGGCTGGTGGTCTGCGGCGTGATGCCGAGAACCTTGGCCCAGACGGGATGCAAGTTGGGATTACTCACGGTGAGCTCCATATCGAGTGCCACCCTCGATGCCGGGTGGCGTGGCAGGATTGGTTTGGGAACGGGTCTGTGCGATGCGCCAGCGCGCCCCCTCCCGGCTGTGGCCGAGGTGGGTGATGTCGATGCCCTTGGCGCGATAGGCCGGGGCGATGCGGCGCAGCTGGTCCGACAAGCCCTTGGGCGAGCGCGGCCAACTGCTGCGGTCGGGGATGCTGTGGGTGTTCAGCAGGTCGTAGAGCTGGCCGGCGGTGCCTTGCCAGTTGATGGGCAGCACGCGCTCGACGAGGTACTTGTCCAGGGCTTGCGCGACGGCGTTGCTCTCCAAGGCCCGGTCGATGCCCGCACGTACCAGTTCGGCGTACTGCTGTTGGAATTCACCGGGAGCGAAGCCCAAGGCGCGGGCCACTGCCTCGCCCAGCCGTTCGTAATCGGCCATGCGCTGCTTCTGGGTCAGCTTGACCGTCGGAAGGATGGCCAGCGCCGCTGAGAACAGATCCAGCAGACCCGCGAAGACCTTGGGTTGATCACGTTCCAAGCCCGCGTGCGTGTCGGCATCGTCACGCCGGGCATCTGCGGGGATGGTCGGCAGATCGACGTGAATGACCCGGTCGATCAAGTCGGGGCGCGTGGCGACCACGGCGATGCCGTTGAGCACCACCGGCCGCTTGGTTTCCATGACGTGCTCTTCGCCATTGGTGTACAGCTGGCGCGAGGCAAAGCCGCCGCCGGTGGCCAGGGTGCAAAAGGCATCCTGTTACTCGGGCGTGAGGCCGGAAAGGTTCTCGTAGCTGACCAGCCAGTTGTTGGCTGCGGCGACAAACACGTCCTCCACCGTCTTGGGCCGGCCGCGCAGCATCACCTTGTTGGGATCGACCAGGCTGCGCAGCACGGACTGCGTGGTGGACTTGGCCGAGCCTTGTTCGCCCACCAGCTCCAGCACCGGGAAAGGGGTGTCCGGACGGAAGCAGTCCAGTAGCCACGCCAGCACCATCAGACGGCTGTGTGCCGGGATGTTGGTGTGCTGCCAGAGCAAACCGACATCGCCATGGGTCACCCCTATCGGCACAGGCATCGGCAGCGGGCGCATCGAAGGCGTGCGGGTGAAATACACCGGCGACTCGTTCACTACCCGCCAGCCCTGGGGGGTGACGTGAATGGCCTGCCACTGCTCATCTGCCAGATCGATCAGGTAGCCATCGCCGCAGCGGGCGGCGCGGACGTGGACTTCGATCTCGTCGCCATCGTTGATGCCTGCGGCGGCGAGCGTGGCCAGGGCCGATTTCATCGTGGTCTCCGGCACGCCCATTTCCTTGGCACGCCAGTACGCCGCCCGCAGCCAGTCCTCGAAGCCGGACGAATACACCCGCCACACTTCCCGCCGACTGGGCATCGGAATCACGGCGACCGCATTACGGTCCGCGTCGTGGTGCAACTGGCACTGCGCCCGGACCAAGGCGACCAGTTCATCGAGCGCGCTGCTGTCGTCATCGCTGCCGGGCAGTTCGTCGCGCACCAGCTTGTCGAGCACCGTCACCGAGCAATCGCGATTGGCCTTCTTGGCGGCGTGGCGCAGGCGCAAGTAGCCGGGTAGGTCCGTGGCCTTGAGGATCGAGAAGGCGCGCACCACGTCTTCCTCGGCCAGCACGCCCACGTCATCGACCAGACGGACCAGTGCCGCCTCGATCACACCAACGGGATCGGTGTCAGGTGTCGGTGCAGGAGTGGCCGCAGCATCCATCTCGACCGTGTGATGGTCGTGATGGTGGTGACGGTCGTTCTCTACTACTCCGTCCGGAGAAGGGGTGGACGCGCTCATCTTCACAGCCCGAATCAGCGCGAGCGTTCGATGAGATTGCGAATGTCCTCAGCGCGCCAGACCGTGGTCTTGCTGCCGAGTTTGATGCCTTGGGGAAATTTGCCTTCCCGGATACCCGCCCACCAGGCCGAACGGCTGATGGGGATCAGGGACAGAATCTGCGGCAACCGAACGAAGCCGGTTTCGGGCAGTGCAGGACGGGGTTGGTACATGGCGAGCATCCGTGGTCGTTTGGGGATGCTCTGTATTGAATGCCACAAGAATTGGCATTCATAGACACGGTGCGCGCACGATGATCACGCTGCGCGCACCGTGAAGGTTCGCAGTGAAATTACTTGGGCGGCGAGTCCTTTGGAATGCCCGCGATCCAATTCTTGATCGTGCCCGGTGCCTTGCAGACCTGCGCGCCGATGATGCGGTAGGCCTCTTCCTTGGTGCGGTTGGTGTTCGAAGCGAACAGTTCCAGGGACTTTTGTTTGGCGGCCCGGTTGCTGGCGTGTCGAGCATCGGCCGCCCGTCTGACGGCTTGGCTTTGCGCCTTGCGCACTTCGTCGGCGGCAACGGGCTCTGGCGTGAGCCCTGCCTTCCACGCCTCTTCGATGATCTGCTCAGTTGACGGTGACTCCGGCAATAGATCGGCCAGCACCAAGGATTCCAGTGACTCCATCAACGCTTCTTCCGCCGGCATGATGATGATCCCTGGCGGGGTATCTGCCGTGGCCTCAATCACCGCGCCCAACTTGTAGAGCGCCAAGAGGCGGAGGTAATCCCGATCCGTTGTAGTGGCTGACCGCAGGCGCGGCCATTCGGCTTGATTGGTGACCTCGATGAACCAGTCCAGGTCGCGCTGCTCGCGTCGGTTGACCAGCTCGCCGCCGTGCTTCATTTGCGCCAATGTCACGGTATCGGTGATGGCCGCATCAATGCTGGCCAACATCTGCGCCAACTGCTCTGCGCTGAAGCGGTGCAAATCTTCTCGGGCGCAGGCAGCAATCCTCACCGCGTTCGGCAACTCCAGAAGTTGTTCGAGCGGTGTGGTCAGGGCCAGGGTGAGCAAATGCGGGTTCATTGCCCATCAGTCTACCGAGGGCGGTCCAGCACCGTCCACGTTCATCCATGCCGGTTCTCCATCGCCCGCTGCGATCCACCGCTACGCTCCCTGCGTGATGATCGTGCCGAGGGCACATCCGTGCTTTCGCCGGTGTAAACAATAAGGGGCGACCGTCACAACCATCACCACCGTCACACCGGGTGGAGCTTGTGATGGTGGTGACGATGGTGATGGTCAGCGTCTATTGTTATGGTCGGCGCACGCATACATGCCCCAGGCGATAGGGGTCCTTCCGGGCGATATTCCAATACGGGGGGCGCGAGCGCAGCATTGCGCCACCGTCCGACCAGAAAACAAGGTTTGCAGGGTTTGCGGTTCGCACCCGGCGATGTGGGCCAACGGGCCGAATGCCGCGTCAGCGCGGGCCTGTGCGCGAAGGCGGGGGAATGGGGAAGGTGCGAACCTGGGTGCGTACCCGGTTCGCAGGTTTGCACCCCGGCCAAACGAAAAACGGCCAGGATAGAAAACTCAATGCTGGCGCGGGTTTGCAGCCGGCTCGCTGGCTGGGTTGCAGAAATCGGCCCACGAGCCTTTGCGCACGGTCTGACGCATCGGACACAGCTCCACGTAACTATCTATACGCGTGCGCGTGTGCGTGCCTCACGGAAAGTTACGACAACCTGTGTCCGATGCGTCAGACACGCCGGGGTATCCGCTTGGCCTCAAGAAACTGGACACCGCCTGGCGGCAGATCACACCACCCTGTACACCCGCTCGCCGGATTCGTTGTGCGCCAGCACCACGTTCAGGCCAAGTTTCTTGCGCAGCATCCCGGAAATGGCTCCGCGCACGGTGTGTTGTTGCCAGCCGGTGTCCAGCATCAGTTGGAGACTGGTCGCGCCTTGCGGGTGGCGTAGCGCCATCACCAGCGCGGCGAGCTTGGTGCCAGGGCGGATCGGGATGCCCTCCAGAAGTTGGAGGTCGCCGGTGGTGTCCATTGGCTGGACGTCATCCGGCGGTATCGGCCTTTGCTGGCCGATGGCCGCGTAGCCTGCGCTGGTCAGCGTATGGCCGCCGTCGGCAGGTTCGATCCACCCGCGCTGCAGCATTGAGGTCAGCACCTTGACCCGTGCGCCGCCGCGCAGCGTGTCGGGCGGGATCACTCGCCCATCAGGACGGCGGGCGGCAGTGCGGAGCAGCAGGCTTTGAGCCGGGGAGAGTTTGAGCAGGGTCTCCATCATGGCCTCTGTCACTTGGCCTGGCCGTCGAAGATCGCCAGCAGGTCATCAAGCGCCTGATCCACCCGCCCGAGGTCCCCAACGTGACCCCAGTGGATGGCCTTTGGGGCATGGCCGAAGTGGTCGTCGGCCAGTTGCTGTAGCCCGGTCAACTTGATGTGGATGGCGGCGGCGCGGGCGAGATAGGCGTCGAGCGCGGTGGTCTGGGTGGTCATGGTGGGCTCCGGGTTGATTGATTACGCCACCATTCACGCGCTGAACGATCAAGAAGCCAAGCGAATGCCCTGTCTATAGTTGTGCCACATTGATATACTTTACGTATCTACTCCATTCGTAAGGTCAACGTCGATGAAGCGCTGCATCGTTGGCATCCGTCGCACCGACATGCCGGTAAATGCTGTCGGAAAGTACGTCCCGACCGTTTGGTTTCCGTCAATGGCGACTATGGCTGCGGTGCTATCGGAAGACAACAGGGCGATGTTGAGGTTGATCCATGAGCGCAAGCCAAAGTCATTGACGGAACTGGCTGAGCTTACTGGTCGCCAAGTGCCAAATTTGTCGCGCACGCTGAGGATGATGGAAGGCTACGGACTGGTATCGATAGAAAAAAACGCTCGCGAAACTCAGCCTGTGGCGCTGGCAACAGAGTTCTTGGTTGTGCTGGATTCACCACAGGGAGATGAGGAATGAAATTTGAGGTCTACTGCGATGAGGCCAATCCGGATGTCTTGACATCCGCAAGTCCGCGTGCGCGATACCTCATGATCGGCAGCCTTTGGTTGCCGGTTGAACTGCGCCACGAAATCAAGTCCAGAGTCGGCGCCTTGCGCCAGCGACATCAGGCATGGGGCGAAATCAAGTGGAGCAAGGTTTCGCCGAATCGACGAGACTTTTATGTGGAGCTCATCGATTTATTCGTCAGCTATGGCGACAACCTGCGATTTCGCTGCATCGCGGTGGATCGTACGCAGTTGAATCTTGCCCTACATGACAACGACGGCGAGCTTGGGTTCTATAAGTTTTATTACCAGTTGCTGCACCACTGGATTCTTGACTTTAACGAATACCGGATTTTTTGTGATGTCAAAAGCAACCGCGATCCCAAACGCTTGCCTGTTTTGGGGCGGTGTCTCTCGAGGGCCAACCTGACATCGAGCATCGTCAGCACGCAGTCGTTGCCTTCACACGAGGTGGTATTGATCCAGTTGTGCGACCTGTTGTTGGGAGCTGCCAGCAGCCGAATCAATGACACGTTACGCGATGGCACTGCCAAGTCGGCCGTCGTTCAGCGCCTCGAAGCGGCACTGGGTAGAACGCTTGCCCCCACTCACAAGACGGAAGAGAAGTTCAACATCTTCAAAATCCGACTGCAGGGGGGGTGGTGATGGCGTTACCCCCACTGGTGAACTACGCCAGCGTGGCTGAATACCGCTCGCATTACGAACGGGTTTACTGTCGCGGCAATATCCAGACCTTTGACGGTATACGTGTGTTCTTTGGTACCAATCAGTTTGGGCACATGTTCTACGAGAGTACCGCACGCGATGGACGCAAGGATGCTTTTTCGTCTGTAAGGGCGCAGCGTATCGACTGGATCAAATCAACGCTTGAGCACCCGAATGCTGACTTGTTCGCAGGTTGGGACAAGGCTTCGCGCGGGTACGACTCTACTCGACGCGTGGCTGTAGTCTACGAGGACTTCGTGGTGGTCGTCGCTATGGGGCTGAAGCTCGATGGCTCGCTGAAGGCGAACTTCGTGACCTGCTACCAAGCGGACAACAGCATCAGCAAGATCAGGACTTCGCCTGTCTGGTCGCGAGTGGACTGCGTCCGTCAACTCGGAGGAGTGCCATGAAAGCGCTCCAGAAAAAACAAAGGCCGCTGATTCGCTACGCGGGTTCAGCGGCCGAAACCTCGATAGGTTCAAAGCCGATAGGCAGTGAACTCAACCCGCGATTCTACTCAAGGAGCAGGTCTTGTCAAGACATCGGTCTTGCGCCTGCCATGGCAATCCCACAATGAACCTCGAAGAACTCCTCAGCACCCTTGAATCGCCCATCGTCATCCGCCCCACGCGTCGGATGACCCAAGGCGAGCTTGAAAGCTACCTTGACAAGGCCGCCGACATCCTGCGCGGCAATGCCGACCACTCAGAATTTCGCGGCTACGTGTTCGCGCTGCTCTTCTACAAGCGCATCAGCGACTGTTTCGATGAGGAAGTCTGCACCCAGGTCGCAACCCTAACAAAGGCGGGCATCCCCCAGGATCAGGCCTTTTTGCTGGCGCGCGACCCTCAGAATCACCACTTCATCGTGCCCAAGGCGGCCACTTGGGCCACCGTGGCGCGTACCGCCAAGGCCCAGCTCGGCCAAGCGTTGAATGACGCCATGCTCGCCATCGAGCGGGCCAACGCCCACCGCCAGAACAATTTCGACGGCATCCTTACCGGCAAGATCGACTTCAACAAGCAGGACGAGCTGCCGCGCGACAAGCTGGTCAATCTGATCAACCACTTCGGCAGTCAGACCTTCGACCGTGCCCACGTCTCTGACGACCTCTTCGGCAACGCCTACGAATACCTCATCCGCAACTTCGCCAGCAAGGCCGGTAAATCCAGCGGGGAGTTCTACACCCCGGCCGAGGTCGGCTTCCTGATGGCTGAGGTGCTGCAGCCCAAGGCTGGCATGTCCATTTGCGACTGGGCCAGCGGTTCGGGAGGCCTGTTGCTGCAGTGCATCCGCTACGTCAAGAAGCATGGCGGTGACGTGCGCCAGTTGCAGTTGCACGGTCAGGAATCCAACGTTGCCACTTACAACATCTCGCGCATCAACATGATCCTGCATGGCATCCCGGTTTGGGAGCACAAGCAGGGCGACAGCCTGCGCGATCCGCGCCACGTCACGACTGACAACCGTCTCAAGCAGTTCGACCGCATCATCATGAATCCCCCTTTTTCACTGGAGGATTGGGGCTACGACACCGTGGTCGCGGGCGACAAGTTCGGCCGACTATCCCACGGCATGCCGCCCGCAAGCAATGGCGACTGGGCCTGGATGCAGCAGATCGTCAAATCCCTCAAAGACGCAGACCCCGACGCTGGCACAGGCGGCCAAGGCATGGTGGTGATGTCCCAGGGCGTGCTGTTTCGTGGCCAGCCTGAACAAACCGAAGAAGAAGATGGTCAGAACCAAAAGGCCGACGCCGAGTACGTGATCCGCCGCAGTTTCATCGAAGCCGACTTGATCGAGGCCATCGTCGTGCTGCCGGGCAAGCTGTTCTATGGCAACAACGTGCCCGGCTGCCTGGTGCTGCTCAACAAGGCCAAGCCCGCCGAGCGCAAGGACAAGATCTTGATGATTTGGGCCTCGCGCCATTTCCAGAAAGGCAACCCGCAGAACCTGCTGCGTCCCTCGGATCTGATGCGCATCCTGGTTCCGTGGCGCGCCTTCGGCGATTTGGCTACCGCCCAGCGTCTGGTTCCGGAGCATGAGGCGCAACTGATCCGCGAAGTCGAAGAGCAGCGTGACGCCCGCCTGGCCGACATTGAGGACGCCTATGGCCCGGTGCTGGAGCCGCTGACACGACTGCAAGCCGAGTTGGCCACGCTGGATGCATTGGATTTGAAGCAGCAAGCCGTCAAGGATGCCATCACGCCCGAGCATCCCTACTTTCATCCCCTGGCTCCGCTGCAGGCGGATGTCTAACGCATCGAGGGGCAGATCGCCGCTGCCGGTCGTGGCGATAAGGCGGCGCTGAAAACCCAGTTGATCACCCCCAAGGCGAAATTCGATGTCGCCCGCAAGAAGCTGATCGACGCCATCAAAGCCCGCCACAAACAGGTGGCGCGTGCGGTCAAGGACTTGGGCAAGCTGCAGGAAGAGCGCGATGCCCGCGAGCAGGAGGTCAGCCTCACCGCCGAGCGTGAGATTACGCACCTGAGGGAGGCGTCTGCAGACCTGCTGCGCATTTGCAGCAGCGAAGACGAAGCACGGCGCTACTTCACACTGGTCGGGCAGGAAGAGATTGCTGAGAACGAGTTCAACCTGAACCTGCCGCGTTACGTCGATACCTTTGAGCCTGAAAAGGTACTGCTGCTCAACGATGCGGCGGCTCAATTGAAGTCGGCGACGGAGGCTTCCGATGCTGCCCAAACCGCACTCAAGACGCTCCTGGCGCGCATCGGTGGGGCGGCCTGATGCTGACACACCGCTTCCGCACCATCTTGGGCGACATCCCGGCGGATTGGGATGCCAAGCCACTGCGCAGCCTGATCGCTGAGCACTTCGCTGGCGACTGGGGTGACGACGAAGGCGAACAGGCCGTGGCCGTCATGCGCTCGACCAACTTCACCAACGACGGCCAACTCGATTTCAGTGACGTGGCCACCCGCTATTTCCCCAAGGACAAGGCTGATCAGTTCGGGCTCCTTCAAGGCGATTTGTTGGTCGAGCGTTCTGGTGGTGGTCCGGAGCAACCGGTTGGTCGCATCGGCTTTATCGACTGCGACATGCCTGGATCGACCGTCTCGAATTTCGTGCAAGTTCTGCGGCCTGATTCACAGAAGGTGGATGCCAGCTTCCTGGGCTGGGCGCTGTTTGAATTGCAACGGACTGGCATCGTGGAGCGCGTGCAGCAGCAGTCAACGCAGATGCGCAATCTCAATTGGCGTGACTATCAGCGCCTTATGTTGCCTTGGCCAGAGGTTGATGAGCAGCGTCGCATTGCCTCTACCCTCAAGCTGGCTGACGATGCCATCCAGAAGGCACGGATGGAACTTGACGCAACGCGTGAACTGAAGCGGTCGCTGATGGCATCCTTGTTCGTGCTGGGCATGCCTGGGCGGCACACTGAATTTCAGGAAACGAAGATCGGCCTGATTCCTCAGTCATGGACGGTCCGCACGATCAAGTCTGTGCTTGCGGCTAAACCTGACAGTGGTACGTCGCCTCTTTCACGTCCTGATCCTCCCGGAACGCCGATCCTGAACGTCAGCTGTGTGAAGGACGGTGTATGTAGCCCAGCAGAGGTCACCTATGTCGATGTCTCTGCCGACGAGATTGAGCGATATCGGACTCAGGCAGGCGACTTCTTTGTGTTGCGAGGTAATGGCAACCGTGACTTTGTCGCAACTGGTGGCTTGCTTCGTCAAACCCCAGCTGTTGACACGATCTATTCAGACAAGTTGATACGGTTGCGTTTCAACTCCGAAGATGTCGCAGATCGGTTCGTTCCTTACCTATGGCAGTCGAAGGCGTTTTTGAATCGACTCCAATCCAAAGCTGAATCCGGTAGCGGCTTGTGGATGATGAGTAAGCGGGACATTTGTCGTGAATTGTTTGCCTGCCCACCGCCCGACGAACAGGAAGAAATCGTTGCGTTGTTGGACAGTACCGAGGAGCAGCTCAACGCGCAGAACAAAAAGGTTGAAGCGCTAATGGGCGTGAAGCGCTCCCTGCTGCAAAACCTGCTCACCGGCAAGATCAGAATTCCAGAGGGAGCCATTCATGCCTGAGGCAATGGAGGGGCCGGTCCCCTACACGGTACGCACCTTGTTCAACGAGGAAACAACCGTTGAGCGGGAAATCATCGAACATCTGAAAGCGGCCAAGCTAGGTTGGACCAGGCGTTCACGCGATTACCTGAAACCCTACCGGCCCGACGAGAGCGAGGTGCTGCTGTTGCCGCTCTTGCGCGAGAAGCTCAAAGCCCTGAATCCTGCCGTGCTGACCAACGATGCGCGAGTCGATGCCATCATCACCAAGCTGCGCGGCTGCCGTGACAACCAGCAATGGCTGGCGTGGCTGAAGGATGGCGTCAATTACAAATTCGACGCAGCCGAGAACGCGCAGGATGTGCGCCTGATCGACTATGAAGACATTGACGCCAATGACTGGTGGGTGACCAATCAGTTCTCGATCGATGGCAAGTCGACGCGCAGGCCAGACATCGTGCTGCTGATCAACGGCATCCCCATCGTCGTGATCGAGGCCAAGACGGCCAGCCGCAGCAAGCCCGACTGGCGCGAGGGTGCTAAGCAACTGGGCATGTACGCCGAGGAGATTGACCAGCTTTTCTACACCAACGCCTACGGCGTCGGCGTAAATGAGACGCGGATGATGTACGGCGTGCCCGGCCGGCGGCTGCAGTTCTGGCTGCAGTGGCGTGACCCGTGGCCGCACGAGATCGACGAATTCGACGAGATGAAGGTGTCGCTCTACGGCCTGTTCGACCGGGGCAACCTGCTCGACTTCATTCGCCACTTCATCGTCTTTGTCACCAAAGATGGCAAGACCGAGAAGGTGGTCGTGCGCTATCAGCAGTATCTGGCGGTAAAGGACATTCTGAATCGCGCCACCGATCTGACGCTACCAGCGGAGAAGCGCCGTGGCCTGATCTGGCACACCCAGGGTTCAGGCAAGACCCTCACGATGATCTACGCCGCCCGCAGCCTGTGGGAAGACCCCAAGCTGCAGCAGCCGACCGTCATCCTGCTGGTGGACCGCGAGCAATTGGGCGACCAGATGGATCGCGAGCTCAACTCCTCCGGCACGGACAACGTTCACGTGGCGGCCAGCAAACGCGATCTGGAAGAAAAGCTCAGCGGCGATTACCGGGGCGTGATCCTGACCACGGTGCATCTGTTCGAGGGCATGCCCAAGCACGTTACCAAGCAGCGACCGAACGTGATCGTGATGGCCGACGAGGCACACCGCACGCAAGAGCGCGAGCTGGGCACCTACATGCGCTCGGCGCTGGAAGGAGCCTCGCTGTTCGGCTTTACCGGTACGCCTATCGAGAACGACGACCACAACACCCCCAAGGCCTGGGGTTATGTGAAGGACGACGGCAAGATCGAGCGATATATGGGGCGCCCCTACACAGTGACTGACGCCCTGCGCGATGGCGTGGTCAAACCCATCCACTGGCAGCCGCGCGTGACCGACTGGCAATTGCATGGCACCAAGCTGGACCTTGCCTTCAAGCGCGAGTTTGGCCACCTACCCGAGGAGGAGCAGAACAAGCTGACGACCGAGGGCGCACGGCTCGATGCGCTGCTGTTCCACCCCACCCGGATCAGCCAGATTGCCGATGACGTGGTTCGGCATTTCACCGAGCACGTCCGCCCCAATGGTTTCAAGGGCATGCTGGTGTGCCGGGACAAACAAGCTGTGAAGCTCTACGCCACCGCCTTGCGGGAGAGGTTGGGCAATGACGCCGTGATGGCCGTCATCTCCGAAGCGCCACAGAAGGACCCCGAGGACATTCAGGCCCTCTACTTGGGCGAGACAAAGCGCAAGAAGCTGCTCAATGAATTCCTGATCCCGGCGCAGTCAGAAAACGAAGAGCACCGGGATAAGGCGTTCCGAAAGGTGGAAATGCTGGTGGTCTGCGACATGCTGCTCACCGGCTTCGACGCGCCGATTTTGCAGGCTCTGTATCTCGACAAGAAATTGCTGAACCACACGCTGTTGCAGACCATTGCGCGTGTTAACCGCCCCTACAACGAGTTGAAAGGCCACGGCTTGGTGCTGGATTACTACGGTATTTTCGACGACCTGAATGAGGCACTGAACTACCGGCCTGACGAACTGGGGGACGTGGCGTTCCCGTTCGACACGATCCGCGAGCAGTTCCGCAAGACGTTCCAGCAGGTCTGGGAGCTGTTCCCGCTTGAGACCGTACCGCGAGATGGTTCGCACGATGCCTTCATCACGGCGATGAAGATCTTGCGTGATGTGGATGGAGCCGAAAAGCAGTTCGATACTGGCTACCGCAACCTGCGCGTCCTGTATGAAGCGCTGCAGCCCGACGAGCAGTTGCGCGACTACGTACGCCCCTACGCCTGGCTGACCAAGCTGTACATGCTGTACAGCAAGAAATTCTATCCGGATGCCAGCAAGAGCATCGAGGCCACAGAGGAAGACGCCGCCCGTACTTGGGAACTGATCCGTGAGCACATTGACGTCGACGAACTGGAAACCGAGTTCCCGACCTACGTTCTAGATGAGCACTTCCTGACCAAGCTTAAGGACAAGAAGCCGGATGCCAAGGCACTGGATATTGAAGCCATGCTATCGGCGGAGTTGCGAATTCGTTTGGATCAGGACGATGCCTTCCGGCCACTGTCGGAAAAATTACAGCGACTGATTGACGAAAAACGCGCGGGCACCCTGGCCGGTATCGCGCTGATTGAGGAACTGGAAAAGCTGACCGAAGCGGTTCGCGCTGCAGTTGAGGAGGCCAATCGCCCAGTTGCCCAGCAGTTAGCCTTGAAGGTCAAAGCGCGCAATGCGGCGATCACCGACGCACTGGCAGCTGAAATCGCTGCCGCCACGCTGACCGAGGCTGACAAGCATTGCTTCCCCGGTTGGTGGGGAAGCAGCGCGGTCGATCCGGAGCTGTCGCGCGGTCTGTTGTTCATGGTTGCCACCCGTTTCTCGTCGGCAGGTCTTCTGACCGATGATGCGATGGGCTTCATTGGCAGCCTGGTGCAGGTTTTGAAGCGGCGTCACTACAAGCCCAGCGCGCCAGCGGCAACCGGTGATGAAGGTGCGTGACCGCGTTGAACTGGTCTTACCAGATGGGCGAACCATCGACTACGCGATCCAGATTTCGCCCAAGTCACGGTCGCTGCGTCTAAAGCTGAGTGCCCGTGACGGCATGGTAGTCGTCGCGCCGCCGAATCTGGATCGCCACAAGTTGCTTTCAATAGTGGCAGCGAAGGCGGATTGGATCGGTGAGCGGATTGCCAGCTTCGATGCCGTGCGTCATCTGATCACCACCGAGCTAGCGGCTCGCCCCCAGGCGTTTGACTTGCCAGGGCTTGCCGAGTCCTGGCGGGTGGAATACAAGCTAACGCGCAGCCGTACGGTGGGTGCCCGCATCGAGCAACCGGGCCGCATCGTTGTGGCTGGGGCGGTAGATGATGTTGAAGCCTGTCACGCGGCATTACGACGGTGGCTCGCCCGTCATGCCATCATGGCCTTGTCACCCTGGCTGGCGAATCTTGCCGAACCTGCTGGGCTGAGGTACTCAGATCTGGCTATCAAGAACCAGCGCACGCGCTGGGGGAGTTGTTCCACCACTGGACGCATCAGCCTCAATTGCAAACTGCTGTTTTTGCCGCGCGATCTGGTGAGATACGTAATCTGGCACGAGCTTTGTCATCTGCTTGAGCCCAATCATTCGGATCGGTTCTGGATGCATCTGAGGCATTTCGAGCCAGCAGCGGACTCACTGCACGGTCGGATGCGCGATGCTTGGAAGGCTGTGCCTAGCTGGGCTCAGCGCGGGGTGGGCTTGCTACTGTGACCTCCGGTGATGCTCACGACAGTCAGCGCTTGGAAATCGCCACCCTCCGCGCCGAAACCGACCGTCTGATCGCACTCCTCGAATCCCACGGCATTGAGTGGCGTACGCCGCAATCGGCCGTCGTCGTGGCGAGAGAGCTGGAGCCGTCCAAGCTTTCCACCGCCGAGAAGGTACCCCTGTTCCGGCGCCTGTTTCGCGGGCGCACAGATGTATACCCGGTCCGCTGGGAAGGCAAGACCTCAGGCAAGTCGGGCTACGCACCGGCCTGTGCCAACGAATGGCGCGCCGGGGTCTGCGAAAAGCCGCGCATCAAATGCGGCGATTGCAGCAACCGCCTGCTGATCCCAATGTCCGACGCAGTGATCTACGATCATCTTGCAGGCAAGCACGTGGTCGGTGTCTATCCGCTGCTGGAAGATGACACTTGTTACTTCCTCGCTGCGGACTTTGACGAGGCCGACTGGCGTGACGACGCACGAGCCTTCATGCAATCCTGTGAGGAACTGGGTGTTCCAGCGGCGCTGGAAATCTCTCGGTCTGGGAATGGCGCCCACGCGTGGATTTTCTTCGCCAGCCGTGTTTCTGCCCGTGACGCCCGGCGCCTTGGCACCGCCATCATCAGCCATACATGCTCGCGCACCCGGCAACTGAAGCTGGAATCCTACGACCGGCTGTTCCCGAACCAGGACACGATGCCCAAAGGCGGCTTCGGCAACCTGATCGCTTTGCCGCTGCAAAAGTTGCCTCGCGAGAGTGGCTGCAGCGTGTTTGTCGACGCTGACCTGCAACCTTATCCAGATCAGTGGGGATTCCTGGCGTCTATCCAGCCCATGCCGGTCCACGACATCGAGCCGACCATCGTGCGTGCCACGGGTGGCGTCTATCCACTCGACGTCACCTTCATCGATGATGAGGACCTGGCCACACCCTGGAAGCGGCAGAGCACGGCGACCAATAAGCTGGCTGGGCAGATGCCCAAGTCGCTGACCGTGACGCTGGCCAATCTGATTTATTTTGAGAAGGCCCAACTGCCGCAGGCACTGGCCAACCGCCTGATCCGTCTGGCAGCCTTCCAGAACCCGGAGTTCTACAAAGCCCAGGCCATGCGCATGTCGGTCTGGGACAAGCCCCGTGTCATCGGCAATGCGGAGAACTACCCGCAGCACATCGCCTTACCTCGCGGCTGCCTCGAAGCGGCGCTGGATCTGCTGCGGGAAAACGGTATCGACTGTGACCTGCGCGATGAGCGCTTCGGCGGGGAACCCATCGACATCTCTTTCGTCGGCACTTTGCGTCTGGACCAGGAGGCTGCAGTTGCTGGAATGCTGCATCAGGACACCGGCGTGCTGTGCGCTCCAACGGCCTTTGGCAAAACGGTCACTGCCGCCGCAATCATCGCTCGCCGTGGTGTAAACACACTGGTGCTGGTGCATCGAACGGAACTGCTCAAGCAATGGCAGGAACGTCTGCAGGCTTTTCTGGGTGTTGGAAAGGGCGTAGTCGGCACCATCGGAGGTGGCAAAGCCAAACCTACGGGAAAGATCGACATTGCCGTGATGCAGTCCGTCTCCCGACAGGGCGAAGTGAACCCATTGGTAGAAAACTACGGTCAGGTGATTGTGGACGAGTGCCACCACGTTGGCGCCGTATCGTTCGATGCCATCCTGAAGCGGACCAAGGCCAAGTACGTGCTGGGCCTGACGGCGACGCCCATCCGCCGGGATGGTCAGCAGCCCATCATCTTTATGCAGTGCGGGCCGATCCGATACACGGCGGCCAGCCCCGCTGGCGCGCCACACGACCTGGAAGTGCTGCCTCGCTCACGCTTTACGCGTATCGATCTGTCCACCGATGCAGGTATTCAGGACGTGTTTCGGCATCTCGCCAATGACCAGGCAAGAACGGAGTCCATCGCCTCCGAGGTTCGTGATGCAGTCGGTCAGGGACGCAAGGTGCTGGTTCTGACCGAGCGCACGGAACACCTCGATGCCATCAAGACCGAGCTCGACGGTCTGCTACCGGTACCGTTCGTCTTGCACGGTCGAATGTCGAAGAAGCAGCGGTCGGCGCTGGTGGCAGACCTTGATGCGCTACCGCCCGATGCGCCGCGCGTTTTACTTTCGACTGGGAAGCTGGTTGGCGAGGGCTTCGATCACCCGCCGTTGGACACCCTGGTCCTGGCCATGCCGGTTTCCTGGAAAGGCACCCTCCAGCAGTACGCCGGGCGCCTGCACCGTGAGCACGCCTCCAAGGCCGACGTGCGGATTATTGACTTCGTGGACACCGGTCACCCGGCGCTTCTGAGGATGTGGGACAAGCGGCAGGCCGGTTACAAGGCGATGGGATACCGATTGGGTCGTGACATGGCTGTGACTGAATGACGGCTGCAAATTTCCTCTCAAACCCGCAGCAACCCGCACCAGTGCTCATAAGCTCGGGAGGCCAGTCAGCAGATGGTCAACCGTCCGCCACCATAATTTGAAATCCCAACCCTTATCGGTTGGGACTTTTTTGCGCGTGCCCTTTGTGGTGGCGCGGTTTCGCGCTTTGGTCTCTTGGGCATCGCCCTCAGGAAGCCGTCGTTCCGGGCATGTAATCTGCCGTTTTTCTCGCTGAGTTCTCCGTTGCCTTCTTGAGAAATTTTTTCTGTAACCGTTACTTTTGGGGCTTCCGTTCTGCGCAGTGCTCTCGGGGGTGCTAGGATTAAAAGCTCCCTCCATTTGGGAGGGCGGTGCCAATCATGCAGACAGCTGGGGGAGCCGCATACGATGAGCGATGCGGTTTACTACTACATGCCCCTTTTCAAGCAGGGTGTGTCCGTTCAGTTTGGGCAGAGCCGGGAGACGGTAAGCCATGTTGTGATTCGGCGCAATGCCATGCGCGTCTATCTGGTGGGCCACGAGACTCCCGTGCATCCCGACATGTTGACCCTGGAGCCCACCGCGTTTTCGCTCACGCGTGTCCTGGATAGCTTCTGAAGGAGTGCTTTCACTGTTGGAGTGGCGTCAATATTGCTCGAAGTGCACCTGCGGTTTATTGGCGCTGGGCCATAGATTCACCTAGTTGAATAGGTCGTGCCGCGGCCCAATGGGCGTTGAATTGCAGCGGCCCCTTCGGAAATAGCATCACCACGGTAGATCCCAGTAGAAAACGACCCATCTCTTCGCCTTGCCGCAGGGCCACCTGACCTGGCGCGTAGTCCCATTGACGCAGCTGACCAGTGCGCGGAGGATTTACTTGGCCATGCCACACGGTGGCCATGCTGCCCACGATGGTGGCGCCCACCAGCACCAGCACAAATGGTCCATGTGCCGATTCAAAAACGCACACGACGCGCTCATTGCGTGCGAACAGGCCAGGCACACCACGCGCAGTGGTGGGGTTCACAGAAAATAGGTCACCCGGCACATGCACCATGCGCGTGAGCTGACCCGCGCAGGGCATGTGAATACGGTGGTAATCGCGTGGGCTCAGGTACAAGGTGGCGAAGTGGCCGTGGTCAAAGCGCGCTGCAAGCAGCGCATCACCACCGATCAGCGCTGTTGTGGAATAGCGGTGGCCTTTGGCCTGAAAAACCTGGTCTTTATCGATGCTACCAAATTGGCTGATGGTTCCGTCCACAGGGCAGATCAGATCGGCCGATGCCAGCGGACGTACGCCAGGTTTCAAAGAGCGTGTGAAGAAGTCGTTGAACGACGCATAGCTGGCGACGTCGGGGTTGGCAGCCTCCGCCATGTTCACGTTGTAACGTGCCACAAAGCGGCGTATCACTGCCGTGGTCAAACTTCCTAAATGTGCAGAGGCGAATTTGCCAGCCAGGGTGGTGAGGGCCCGCTTGGGCATGATGTATTGCGGCAAAACTGCCAGGCGATCAGACACGGACGAACCCTCAAGGACGAAAGCGGCTGATTCTATCGGTCGCATGCCGTGGCATGTTGTGCTGCGTACCCATCGACTGTGGCAGATGCTGCAAGTGAGGGGATTTGACCTTTGCCGGGCGGTCTGTCTTGGCGACATAGGCAGGACGGGGACATCGCGCTACAATTGTCAGGCTCATGCACAGCGCCTCGCCTGTCCATTGAAGCCGTCTCACCGGCCTCTTTTCTGATCTGCACCCCGGGTGCAGCGACTCCCCCGCCCGCAAAGCACCGTGCTCCGAGCCCCCAGAAGGCACGGTGACGGCGGTTGTGGATGCACGATGTGCCGGCGCATCAACCACAGAATATTTGTTTTTAAGAGATACACATGGCCAAAGAAGAACTGATTGAAATGCAAGGCTCCGTGACGGAAGTTTTGCCCGACTCGCGTTTTCGCGTAACCCTGGAAAACGGCCATCAGTTGATTGCCTACACCGGTGGAAAGATGCGCAAGCACCATATCCGCATTCTGGCGGGTGACAAGGTCTCGCTGGAACTGTCGCCTTACGATTTGACCAAGGGTCGCATCACTTTCCGCCATCTGGCCGGTCGTGGCCCTGGTCCTTCGAGTCGTTGATTCTTTGCCGGTGACTTCAGTGGCTGGAGAGATGTAAAAAAAGAAATGCATCAGACTCCAAACAGCTCTGAATTCCGGGATAGAATACGAGCTGTCGGAGCGTAGCGCAGCCTGGTAGCGCATCTGCTTTGGGAGCAGAGGGTCGCGAGTTCGAATCCCGCCGCTCCGACCATTGTTCAAAGGACTTGCAGCAAACGCTGCAAGTCCTTTTTTGTTGCCTGTCAGATACCCAACCTGGCAGACTGAGCGCTATGTTGCGATTCGGCGCAGCTATGCTGCCGAGTGCAATGCCGCGACACCCATGACCGTTCATCACCCGCTCTCCACCGCCACCAGTCCCCACGCTCGCTATGACAGCGTGGATGCCCTTCGGGGCTTTGCCATGCTGTGGATGACTGTTTTCCACTTTTGTTTCGATCTGAGCCATTTTGGCTATTGGCCACAGAGTTTTCGTGCTGATCCTTTTTGGACTCTGCAGCGCACCGCCATCGTGAGCCTCTTTCTTTTCTGTGCTGGTCTCGGTCAGGCCATCGCCTTACAGCAAGGGCAGGGGTGGGTGCGGTTTGGTCGGCGCTGGCTCCAGATTGCTGGCTGCGCCGTGCTGGTGACGGTCAGTTCGTGGGTGATGTTTCCGCAAAGCTTTATCTATTTCGGTGTGCTGCATGGCATGGCGGTCATGCTGCTGGTGGCCCGGTGCACTGCGGGCTGGGGGCGCTGGCTTTGGCTGGCGGGAGCCGTTGCCCTGGCGCTGCCGTGGTGTGCAAAGCTGCTCCTGTCGGGTGTGGATGCTGAGTGGGCACCGCTGTTGAATGGGCGCGCTTTGAACTGGCTTGGCCTGGTGTCCCGCAAGCCGTTTACAGAGGACTACGTGCCGGTGCTGCCCTGGCTGGGAATCATCTGGTGGGGTCTGGCTGCGGGGCAGTGGTTGCTGTCCCGATCGGTATCGTGGGTGCCGCTGGGTGTGCCGTTTTTCTTGCGGCCACTGGCATCTCTCGGGCGGTGGAGTCTGAGCTACTACATGGTGCATCAGCCAGTCATGATCGGTGGCCTGATGGTGCTGGGCTGGGTGCTCAAGAGATAAGGCCCTGCTAAGTGCGCTGATTACCATGGCGCTTTCACCATAAAAAAACGCGGCCTGAACCGCGTTTTTTTATTGTGGAGCCTGCGTTCAGTGCGAACGCATTCAGGCACTTTTTATTCGACCTTGGCCTTGGCGCGCAGTTCTTCCTGGAACTTTGCCAGCTTTTGCTGCTGCAGTTGCTGCGCAACTTGCGGCTTGACCTCGTCCAGCTTGGGCAACTGGGCTTGGCGCATGTCGTCCAGGCGGATCACGTGCCAGCCAAACTGGCTCTTCACAGGGGTCTCGGTCATCTTGCCCTTGCTGAGCTTGATCAGGGCTTCCGTGAATTCGCTCACATAGCTGGCGGGGTTGGCCCAGTCCAGATCGCCGCCCTTGGCGCCAGAGCCTGGGTCTTTGGACTGCTTCTTGGCGATATCTTCAAACTTGGCACCCTTTTTGATGGATGCAATGATGGCTTTGGCATCCGCTTCCTTGTCCACCAGGATGTGGCTGGCCTTGTATTCCTTGCCGCTATTGTTGGCCACGAACTTGTCGTACTCGGCCTGGATTTCAGCGTCGGTCACGGGGTTGTTCTTCTGGTAGTCGGCGAACAGTTCGCGGATCAGGATGGTTTGGCGGGCCAGCTCCATTTGCGTTTTGTAGTCGGCAGATCCTTCGAGGCCGCGCTTTTGGGCTTCCTGCAGGAAGATTTCGCGGGCGATCACTTCTTCCTTGATCTGACCTTCCACTTCAGGGGTGACGGGGCGGCCGGACCGCTCTACCTGCTGGCGCAGAACTTCGGCGCGCTCTTTGGGCACGGCCTTGCCATTCACGATGGCAAGGTTCTGGGCGGATACGGGCAGGGCCATCGTGCCCAGCACGGCAGCGGCCACGAGGCCGGACAGGAGCTGTTTCTTCATGCGGAATCCAAAAAGTGAGAAAGTGATTACAGGCCGAAGGCCGGCAACAGTAAAGATGGGGGCCGGGTCAGAGAACTTCAATGACGATGGCGTGAACGCCCTGGTCAATAAATTCTTGCAGCGCATCATACACAAGGCGATGCTGCGCAACGCGGCTTCTTCCGGTAAACAAAGGTGACGCAATGCGCACCCTGAAATGGGTGCCGAAACCCGTGCCGTTTGCGCCCGCATGGCCTGTGTGGGCGGCACTTTCATCTACTACCTCCACCACGGTGGGGTTGAGCTTTTCAGCCAGGCGCTGCTGCATGGCCTGGGCCAGGGCGGGAAGCGGGATCGTGGTCATGCTTGTGGCCCCTTGGTGTCTTCGGTGTCCTTCATGTAGCGGCTGAGATACAGCGCTTGCGCCAGCACAAACACAAACATCAGCCCCATGCCACCGAAAAGCTTGAAGGTGACCCAGGTGTCGGTATCAAAGTTGTAGGCCACCCAGAGGTTGAGCACGCCCATGACGGCAAAGAAGCCCGTCCAGCTCCAGTTCATGGTGCGCCATGCTGATTCCGGCAAGTCCATCTGAGCGCCCATCAGGGACTTGAGCAGGTTTTTGCGGAAAAACAGCTGGCCGCCCAACAGTGCGCCACCCATCAACCAATAGAGCACGGTGGGCTTCCACTTGATGAAGGTGTCGCTTTGCGACAGCAGCGTGGCACCACCGAAGAGCACGATCACCCCGAGGCTGAGCCATTGCATGGGTTCGACCTTGCCGTGCTTGAAATGCAGGTAGCCGATCTGCACCACCGTGGCGGCAATGGCCACGGCTGTGGCGATGTAGATACCCCAGATCTTGAATGCCGCGAAGAACAGGAAGATGGGAAAGAAGTCGATCAGTAGTTTCATGTCGCCAGAGGTTGGGGTGACGGCCTGGGCCGGTTCAAGGGGTCTTCTGTGTGAAGTCGAGTGAGGCGGAGTTCATGCAGTAGCGCAGGCCTGTCGGTGCCGGGCCGTCTTCGAAGACATGGCCCAGATGCGCCCCGCATTGTGCACACACGGTTTCGGTGCGCACCATGCCGTGGCTGCGATCGACGATGTCTGCAATGGCTCCGGGCACTGCCTGCGAAAAGCTCGGCCAGCCGCAGCCGGCATCAAACTTGGTGCCCGCATCAAACAACTTGGCGCCGCAGCAGATGCAGTGGTAGGTGCCGTCTGCCCAGTGTGCTTCGTATTTGCCGGTGAAGGGGCGCTCGGTGGCCGCATGGCGTGTAACCTGCAGCGCGCCGGGCTCGGCACCCTTTTCCTGGAGCAGCGTTTGCCATTCGGCGTCGGTTTTCTGGATGGGGTAGCTCATGATGAACAGCTGATCTCGATGGATGAGGCCCAGTCGGGCGGGAAGTCTGCCCAGGCGTCGTGGCCGGGATGCTCGTCAAACGGACGCTCCAGCAGGCGCTGCAGGGTTTGGAATTTGGAGAAATCACCAAGTTTCGCAGCCCGGATGGCCTGCTCGCCCAGGTGGTTGCGCAGCACGAACTTGGGATTGTTGTTTAGCATCAAATCGGCCGCTAGCCCTTTATTTGTAAGCGCAAGTAGCTCACTATATGATAGCAACCACTGGTCCCAGCCCGCACGGTCAGCAAACAGGTCGCGCACCAGTTCAAAATGGTTTTGCGCGACGGCGTGCGACAGGCGGCGCCAAAAGATGGTGTAGTCCACTCCGTTTTCTGCCAGCAGCAGCAAGATCCCGTCGATCAATTCGGCATCGTCGGCACGCTCGCCGGCAAAGCCCAGCTTGGCGCGCATGCGGGCCATGAAGTCGGTGGAAAAAACGGTTTTGTACGACGCAAGGGCCTCCCGGGCCAACTCTTCGTCGCCGATCAGCGGCATCAAGGCCTGGGCCAGGCAATGCAGATTCCAGTAGGCCACGTTGGGCTGGCGATTGAAGGCATATCGGCCCTGGGCGTCGCTGTGGTTGCAGACGTGGCCGGGCACGAAGGCATCCAGAAACTGAAAGGGGCCGTAGTCGATGGTCAAACCCAGAATGCTCATGTTGTCGGTGTTCATCACACCATGACAAAACCCCACGGCCTGCCAGTGCGCCATCAGGGTTGCCGTGCGCTCGCTCACGGCCTGCAGCAACGCTGCATAGGCGTTGCCACCAGGCTGCCCGGTGGTGCGGCAGGCCGGGTAATACCGGTCGATCACATAGTCGGCCAGCGCGCGCAGCTCGTCCACCTTGCCACGGGCGGCGAAATGCTCGAAATGGCCGAAACGGATAAAACTCTGCGCCACCCGGGTCACCACGGCAGCGGTTTCAATTTCTTCGCGGCGCACGGGCGCCGGTGACTCTGTTAAGCACAAGGCCCGCGAGGTGGGGATGCCGAGCGCGTGCATGGCTTCGCTGCACAGGAATTCGCGGATGCTCGAACGCAGCACGGCGCGCCCATCGCCCATGCGCGAGTAGGGGGTTCGGCCGCTGCCTTTGAGCTGCACCTCCAGCCCGCCCATGGTTTCGCCCAGCAGGATGGCCCGCCCGTCGCCCAGCTGCCCGGCCCACACGCCAAACTGGTGGCCGCTGTAAACGCTGGCCAGGGGGCTGCTGCCGGGCAGGCGGGCATTGCCCGTGAACGCATGCAGCGCTTCGTCCGACGCCATCCAGTCTGCATCAAGCGCCAGCAGTTGCGCCACGTCGGTGCTGGTGCCTATCCAGTGCGGTTGGGGCAGGGGGGTGGGCTCCAATGCGGTGAAAAACGTGGGCCCCAGGCTGGCGAACGCACCCTGGCTGGTCCATTCCAGAGGCGAGGTGGCAGTGCTGGTGGCAAGCGGGTTCATCGGTGCATTGTCTCGCAGCCACGATGCCCCGGCCCTTGCAGGGCCATGCCCGCGCAGCGGATTTGGCGTTGGGTGGCGCAGCCCTTCAATGGGCCTTGTGACTTGGGGGAGGCTTCATCTGCGTATTGTGTGACTTGGCGTCTGACACAGCGACTCAGGCAGCACGATCTGAAAAATGGGCAAGCAGCCTGAGGCGCTGGCCCCGCCCGCCAACTGTCTGGCGCGCGACAGGTGTTGGCGCGAAGAAGGCAACGCTGCACACTGTGGCCCAGGCCGTGGGGCGCGCGAGGCCTTGCATCCATCTCAATCGGCAGCGGGCACCTAGGCGGCGGGCGATCGGTTGCAGGGCCGCGCACTGAGCCGTTTTGCGCACACTGGCCACGGTAGGATAAGGATTCCAATCAACATGATATTCAAGGAGCACACATGCTGGGCCTGATGCAAAGTCAACCACTGCTGATTTCTTCGCTGATCGAGTTTGCCGAACGGCACCACGGCGATGCAAAAATCGTCTCACGCAGGGTGGAAGGGGATATTCATCGCTACACCTACCGTGACCTTGCACGCCGTGCCAGGCAGCTGGCGAATGTGCTGGACGGCATGGAGCTGCAGTTCAGCGACCGCGTGGCCACGCTGGCGTGGAATGGCTACCGCCACATGGAGATGTACTTTGGTGTGAGCGGATCAGGCCGTGTGCTGCACACCGTCAACCCGCGACTGCATCCTGATCAGATCGCCTGGATCGTCAACCATGCCGAAGACCAGGTGATGTGCTTTGACATCACCTTCCTGCCGCTGGTGCAGGCGGTGCACGCACGCTGCCCCACGGTGAAAAAATGGGTGGCGCTGTGCGATGCCGACAAGCTGCCAGCCGACTCGGGAATCCCCGGTCTGGTGAGCTACGAGACCTGGATTGGCGGCGCATCCACCGACTACGCCTGGCCCGTGTTTGACGAAAATTCGGCGTCCAGCATGTGCTACACGAGCGGCACCACCGGCAACCCCAAGGCGGCGCTTTACAGCCACCGCTCGACCACACTGCACGCCTATGCCGCAGCGTTGCCCGATGTGATGAACCTGTCGGCGCGCGATGCCGTGCTGCCTGTGGTGCCCATGTTTCACGTCAATGCCTGGGGCATTCCCTATTCGGCACCGCTCACCGGCTGCAAGCTGGTGTTTCCGGGGCCGGCCCTGGATGGCAAGTCGGTGTATGAGTTGATCGAATCGGAAGGGGTGACCTTTGCCGCAGGTGTGCCCACGGTCTGGCAGATGTTGCTGAACCACGTCAAGGCAGGTGGTTTCAGGTTCAGCACCCTCAACCGCACGGTGATTGGTGGTTCGGCATGCCCACCCGCCATGATCCATGCCTTCCAGGATGAATTTGGCGTGTCGGTCCTGCACGCCTGGGGCATGACGGAGATGAGCCCGTTGGGTACGCTGTGCACGCTCAAAAACAAGCATCAGGCGTTGCCGCGGGATGAACAGATGAAGGTCCTGCAAAAGCAGGGGCGCGCCATTTATGGCGTGGACATGAAGATTGTGGACAGCTCCGGTGCCGAGCTGCCCTGGGATGGCAAGACCTACGGTGACCTGCTGGTGAAGGGGCCATGGATCGTGGCCGATTACTACAAGAGCGAAGGCGGCAGCCCCCTGATCGCGGATGCGCAGGGGCGTGGCTGGTTTCCCACCGGTGACGTGGCAACCATCGACGCAGATGGCTTCATGCAGATCACCGACCGCAGCAAGGACGTCATCAAGTCTGGCGGCGAGTGGATCAGCTCCATCGACATCGAAAACATCGCCATGGCGCACCCCGCCATTGCCATGGCGGCCTGTGTCGGCATGCCGCATCCCAAGTGGGATGAGCGCCCGATCGTCGCGGTGGCCCTCAAGCCCGGCGCCGAAGTGAGCCGCGAGGAACTGCTGGCCTTTTACGAAGGCAAGACCGCCAAGTGGCAGATTCCTGATGACGTGGTGTTTGTCGATGCCATACCCATCGGGGCCACGGGCAAGATGCTCAAGGCCAAGCTGCGCGAGCAGCTCAAGGGTTACAAGCTTCCCGGCCTTTGATTTCGGGCGGGTGTGGCGCTCGGGGGAGCGCTGCATCCGCGGCATGCCAGTCGCATGGGTGATAGCTGCTAGGGGCAATCCCTGAGCGGTGGTTGGTGGCAACGCGGTACGCTGCGTTCGGTTGATTCAACAGGAGACAAGACAATGAAATTTGCTATCAAAGCAGTAGCTGCATCCGTTATTCTGGCAAGCGCTGGTGGCGCTTTCGCCCAAAAAGGCGAAACCGTCAAAATCGCCTGGCTAGACCCGCTCTCGGGCCTGATGGCTGCGGTGGGTACGAACCAGCTCAAGAGCTTTCAGTTTCTGGCGGAAGAGTTCAACAAAAAGAATGCAGCCGGCGTCAAGTTTGAAATCATCGGCATCGACAACAAGCTGAGCCCGCAGGAAACCACCAGCGCCCTGCGTTCCGCAATGGACCAAGGTGCCCGCTATGTGGTGCAGGGCAATGGCTCTGGCCCGGCTTTGGCCATCATTGACGCGCTGGAAAAGCACAACGCCCGCAACCCTGGCAAGGAAGTGCTGTTCCTCAACTATGCCGCGGTGGACCCGGACCTGACCAACAGCAAGTGCAGCTACTGGCACTTCCGCCTGGATGCCGACACCTCCATGAAGATGGAAGCGCTGACCACATACATGAAAGACCTTCCTGAAGTCAAGAAGGTCTACCTGATCAACCAGAACTACTCGCACGGCCACCAGGTTTCCAAATTCGCCAAGGAAATCATGAAGCGCAAGCGCCCCGACGTGCAGTTTGTCGGAGACGACCTGCACCCGTTGGCACAGGTGCGCGATTTCTCGCCCTACATCGCCAAGATCAAGGCCTCGGGCGCCGACAGTGTGATCACCGGCAACTGGGGCTCCGACCTGGCGCTGCTGATCAAGGCCGCCAACGACGCGGGCCTGAACAACGTCAACTTCTACACCTACTACGGATCCGTATCCGGCAGCCCGACTGCCATGGGCGCTGCCGCTGCTGGCCGCGTGTACATGGTGGCTTATGCCCACATGAACCTGCCAGGGCCCCTGAACCAGATCGTGGTGGACTACAAGAAGAAGTTCAATGACGACATGTACACCGGCGCCGTGTACCACGCCTTCTCCATGCTGACGGAAGCCTTTGCCAAGACCAAGTCCACCGACCCGGTGAAGGTGGCGGCCACCCTGGAAGGCATGAAGTTCAAGAGCTTCAACGGCGAGGTGGACATGCGCAAGACCGATCACCAGCTGCAGCAAGGCCTCTTCGTCTCGAGGTGGGAGAAGACGGGTGGCAAGTACACGATCGACTCTGAAAACACGGGCCACACGTTTGTTCCTGTGAAGTACTACGAGCCCTATGTGGCCAGTACGCCCACTTCGTGCCAGATGAAGCGTCCTTCCTGAGGCCACTTTTTGAACGCAGGAGGCCCGGCGTCCCTCGGGCCTCTTTTTTTGACCCAGAAATGAAGAATTTCAATGAATCTTGAGTTTTTCGTGATCTCTTTGCTGAACGGCGTCAGCTACGGGCTGCTGCTGTTCATGCTGAGCTCAGGCCTCACGCTGATCTTCAGCATGATGGGTGTGCTCAACTTTGCGCACACCAGTTTTTACATGCTGGGCGCCTATTTCGCCTACACCATTTCCAGCGTGGTGGGGTTCTGGCCCGCGCTGCTGCTTGCTCCGCTCGCAGTAGGCGCCCTGGGGGCTATTTTTGAACGCTACAGCCTGCGCCGTGTGCACAAGTTCGGCCATGTGCCCGAGCTGCTGGTGACGTTCGGGCTGTCTTACCTGATTCTGGAGCTGGTGCAACTGGTGTGGGGGCGGTCCACGGTCCCTTACGGGTTGCCCACGCAGTTGCAGGGGCCCTTGTTCACGCTGTATGGCACGCAGTTTCCCAAGTCGCGATCGTTCGTCATGCTGGTGGCCCTGCTGATGCTGGTGTCGGTGTGGCTGCTGCTGACGCGCACCCGCATTGGTCTGGTGATTCAGGCCGCGCTCAAGCACCCCGAAATGGTGGAGGCGCTGGGCCACAACGTGCCCCGTGTGTTCATGCTGGTGTTTGGCGGCGGTGCGGCCCTGGCGGGGCTGGCCGGGGTGATTGGCGGCAACACCTATGTCACCGAGCCGGCCATGGCAGGCTCCGTGGGTTCCATCATCTTCGTAGTGGTGGTGGTGGGTGGCATGGGATCGCTGGCGGGTGCGTTTTTGGCGTCGCTGCTGATTGGCCTGGTGCAGACGTTTGCCGTGGCTATTGATTACTCGGTGGCATCTGCACTGCAAGGCATGGGCGTGGCGGTGTCTGAAAGCACCTTTGGCTGGCCTTTGCTCAAGCTCACGGTTTCGCAAGTGGCGCCCATCCTGCCGTATCTGTTCCTGGTTCTGATTTTGATTTTCCGCCCCAAGGGTCTGCTGGGTACACGGGAAGACTGAGGCTATGAAGACCACCACATCATCTATTTCTCCGGCCACGCAATACCACCGGTTCAAGCCGTGGAACGTGGGCCGCCTGGTCATCTGGAGCCTGTTTGCGGTCATGCTCATCGTTGCGCCCATGCTGTTTCGCAGCGGCCTGGCGTTGACTATGCTCTCGCAGATCGGTTATCTCATCATCATCTGCCTGTCTTACAACATGCTGCTCGGCCAGGGGGGCATGCTGAGCTTCGGTCACGCGGTGTATACCGGCCTGGGGTCGTTTCTTGCCATTCACGCGATGAACCTGGCCGGCGAGGGTGCGCTGCCTGTGCCTCTGGTGCTGATTCCTTTGGTGGGCGGCCTGGCGGGCATGTTCTTTGCCATCCTGCTGGGGTTCGTGACCACCAAGAAATCGGGAACCACCTTTGCCATGATCACGCTGGGCATCGGTGAGCTGGTGGCTTCGATGGCGTTGATGTTCCCCGAGTTTTTTGGCGGCGAAGGTGGCATCACCACCGATCGGGTGTATGGCAAACCGTTCTTCGGCATCACGTTCGGCCCAGCCATTGAGGTGTATTACCTCATCGCCGTGTATTGCTTTGTCTGCACCGCTGCCATGTTCGCCTTCACGGGCACGCCGCTGGGGCGCATTCTGAATGCCGTGCGCGACAACCCCGAGCGCGTGGAATTCATTGGCTACAACACCCAGCGCGTGCGCTATTTCGCGTTCATCATTGCGGGCTTCTTTGCCGGCATCGGGGGCGGGCTGGCGGCGATCAATTTCGAGATCGTCACGGGGGCCGACAGCGTAAACGTGCTTCGCTCGGGTGGCTACCTGCTGTTCACCTTTCTGGGCGGTGCCACGTTCTTTTTCGGGCCCATCATCGGCGCCGTGCTGCTGGTGTTTGCGTCGGTGCTGCTGTCTGAGCTTTCCAAGGCCTGGCTGCTGTACCTGGGGCTCGTCTTCCTGTTCATGGTGATGTATGCGCCCGGCGGCATTGCCAGCCTGATCATGATGAATCTGCGCCTGGCGAAGTTCGGTAAGTTGCGCGGCCTGTGGCCCTCTTATCTTGCGCTGGGCGGCACCGCACTGGTGGCCGTGCTGGGTGCGGCCGCCATGGTGGAGATGACCTACCACCTCCAGCTCAATGCCGCCTTGGGGCCTGACCTCAATTTCCTCGGGGCCACTTTGCAGGCCAACTCGGTGGGCAGCTGGTTTGGCGCAGGGTTTGTGCTGCTCACGGGGCTTGGGTTGTTCGAGTTGTGTCGGCGCCAGTTTGTGCAGCAATGGGGGGCGATCCAGGAAGAGATCGAACACGAAATCAAGCGGGGGGAGGCGCTGTGAACATGGCGACAAACGCACCTTGTGCGCTCGAACTGCGTGATCTGCGCAAGAGTTTTGGCAAGACAGAAATCATCCGTGGCGTGAACCTGGCCGTGCAGCCTGGCGAACGGGTCGCCATCATCGGCCCCAACGGCGCGGGCAAGTCCACACTGTTCAATCTGATCAGCGGGCGCTTTGGCCCTACCAGCGGCGAAGTGCTGCTCAATGGCCAGCGCATTGATGGCAAGGCGCCTTACGAGATCAACCGCATGGGGTTGTCGCGCAGCTTCCAGATCACCAACATCTTCCCCAAGCTGAGCGTGTTTGAAAACCTGCGCTGCGGAGTGCTCTGGAGCATGGGCTACAAGTACACCTTTTTGCGGTTTCTTTCGAACCTGGACGATGCCAACGAGCGCGCCAAGCAGCTCATGGAAATGATCAAGCTCGACAAGAAGCGCGACACCCTGGCCGTCAACCTCACTTATGCCGAGCAACGCGCGCTGGAGATCGGCGTCACCATCGCCGGTGGGGCCAACGTGGTCTTGCTGGACGAGCCCACGGCCGGCATGAGCCGCAGCGAAACCACGCGCTTCATTCACCTTATAAAGGAAGTGACCGAAGGCCGCACCTTGCTCACGGTGGAACACGACATGGGTGTGGTGTTCGGCCTGGCCGACAAGATCGCCGTGGTGGTGTATGGCGAGGTCATCGCCTTTGACACCCCCGACAAGGTGCGCGCCAATGCGCGCGTACAGGAGGCCTACCTGGGCTCCGCCGTTGCCGATGCGCAGGCGGGAGGACACTGACATGCTCACCATTGAAAACCTCCACGCCTACTACGGCAAAAGCCATGTGCTGCATGGTGTGTCCTTTGATGTCCAGCCCGGTGAAATCGTGGCCCTGCTGGGGCGCAACGGTTCGGGGCGTTCCACCACAGCCAAGGCCATCATGGGGCTGGTGGACTGGGAAGGCTCGGTGCAATGGAAGGGGCAGTCGCTCACCGGCAAGAAAGCCTACGAGATCGCCCACCTGGGCATTGGTTATGTGCCCGAAAGCCGAGACATATTCCCCAACCTCACGGTTCACCAGAATCTGCTGCTCGGGCAAAAAGGCAAGGGCAAGGGCAGCCGGTGGTCTTTTGACGACATGTACGGCATGTTTCCTCGCCTCAAGGAGCGCCAGCACACTGAAGCCGGCGTGATGTCGGGCGGCGAGCAACAGATGCTGACGCTGTGCCGCACGCTCATGGGTGACCCCGATCTCATCATCATCGATGAACCCACCGAGGGTCTGGCTCCCAAGATCGTCGAGTTGGTGGGGCAATACCTGCAAACCATCAAGGCACGCGGTATCTCGGTGCTGTTGATCGAGCAAAAACTCACCATCGCCATGACCATTTCTGATCGCACGCTCGTCATGGGACACGGGAGCATCGTTTTTCAGGGCACACCAGAAACCTTGCGGGCCGACAACTACGTCCGCAAAGAGTGGCTTGAGGTTTGACGCACGCATTGGCAGGGTAGGGGGTGGCTTGCACGAGGTTGCCGTTGATGTGCACTGCGCCCTGTTCCGGTGGCTGGTTTTGCCCTGGTGTGCAAGGCTTGCCTTCTTTTGTCCCGCCCGGGACAAAAGAGTGCAGCCAATGCCGGCAGAACTCTCTACAATAAAAATCGCACGACCGTTCTTTTTCTAATTTCCAAGGAACAACAGCATGACCGCTGAATACAAAGTCCACGGCCCCGTTGCCGTGATCACCCTCGCCAATCCTCCCGTCAATGGCCTCGGCCTGTCCACCCGTCAGGGCATTGTGGACGGTCTGAACCGTGCCAATGACGATGCTGCGGTGACGTCCATCGTCATCACCGGCGCGGGTGGTGCGTTTTCTGGTGGCGCCGACATCAAGGAGTTTGGTACCGACAAATCCCTGCAAGAGCCCAACCTGCACTCCGTGATTGCTGCGGTAGAGAATTCGCCCAAGCCCGTGGTGGCCGCAATTCACTCGGTCTGCATGGGCGGTGGGCTTGAGCTGGCCCTGGGCTGCCACTACCGCGTGGCTGCTCCCGGTTGCAGCGTTGCACTGCCCGAAGTCAAGCTGGGCATCCTGCCTGGCGCTGGCGGCACGCAGCGCCTGCCCCGCGTGCTGGGCGTGGAAGCGGCTTTGAACATGATCGTCAGCGGCGAAGCCATCAAGAGCGAAATGATCGGCATGCTGCCGGGCCAGAAGCTGTTCGACAAGCTGGTGGCCTCGCCCGAAGAGCTGGCCGCCGAGGCCTTGGCCTTTGCACAAAGCGTGGCCGATGTGCGCCCGCTGCCGCTGGTACGCAACCTCCCTTGCAAGCACCCCCAGGGCGACGCGTACTTCCAGTTCGCGCGCAACATGGTCAAGGGCATGAGCAAGAACTTCCCTGCACCCGCCAAGTGCGTGGACGCCGTCGAGGCTGCCACCAAGCGCAAATTTGCCGATGGCCTGCTGTTCGAGCGTGAGCTGTTCATCAACCTGATGTGGACGCCCGAGTCGCGCTCGCTGCGGCACCTGTTCCTGGCCGAGCGCGCTGCGAGCAAGATCCCTGATGTGCCTTCGGATACCCCCAAGCGCGATATCAAGGCCGTGGCCGTGATCGGCGCCGGCACCATGGGCGGCGGCATTGCCATGAACTTCCTGAACGCCGGCATCCCCGTGAAGATGCTGGAGATGAAGCAGGAGGCGTTGGACCGTGGCATCGCCACCATCCAAAAGAACTACGAAGCCCAGGTCAAGAAGGGCAAGCTCAAGCAGGATAAATACGAGCAGCGCATGGCCCTGCTGAGCACCACGCTGAGCTACGACGACCTCAAGGACGCCGACCTCGTGATCGAGGCTGTGTTTGAAGAAATCGGCGTCAAGGAAGCCGTGTTCAAGGAACTCGACCGCGTGATGAAGCCCGGCGCCATCCTGGCCTCCAACACCTCCACGCTGGACGTGAACAAGATTGCCAACTTCACGAAGCGCCCGCAGGACGTGGTGGGCCTGCACTTCTTCAGCCCCGCCAACGTGATGAAGCTGCTCGAAGTGGTGCGTGGCGACGCCACCGCCAAGGACGTTCTCGCCACCGTGATGGCGATCGCCAAGAAGATCAAGAAGACTGCCGTGGTGTCCGGCGTGTGCGATGGTTTCATCGGCAACCGCATGATCGAGCAATACGGCCGCCAGGGTGGCTTCCTGCTCGACGAAGGCTGCACGCCCGAGCAGGTTGACAAGGCGATGGAAAAATTCGGCATGGCCATGGGCCCGTTCCGCATGGGCGACCTGGCCGGCAACGACATCGGCTGGGCCATCCGCAAGCGCCGCTACACCGAGAAGCCCGACATGAAGTACAGCAAGACCGCTGACCTGCTGTGTGAGAAGGGCCGTTTCGGCCAGAAGACCGGTGCGGGCTGGTACGACTACGTGCCCGGCAAGCGCGACGCCATCCCGAATGCCGAAGTGGTCAAGATGATCGAGGACCACCGCGCCTCGCTCGGCATCACGCCCCGCAAGATCTCCGACGAAGAAATCGTGCAGCGCCTGGTGTTCGCCCTGGTCAACGAAGCCGCCTACATCCTTGAAGAAGGCATTGCCAACAAGGCCAGCGACATCGACGTGGTCTACATCTTTGGCTACGGTTTTCCGGTGTACCGTGGCGGCCCGCTGAACTACGCCGATGAAGTCGGTCTGTTCAACGTGGTGCAGGCTATGAACCGTTTTGCCAAGAACCCGCTGGACGACGCCGCGTTCTGGAAGCCCGCCCCGCTGCTGGCCAAGCTCGCCGCTGAAGGCAAAACCTTCAACTGAGCGCACAGCCACACCATCGAACAAGGATCCAACCATGACCTCCGCAGTAATCGTATCGACCGCACGCACCCCCCTGACGAAGAGCTGGAAGGGCGCCTTCAACATGACCCACGGCGCCACACTGGGCGGCCACGTCATCGAGCACGCCATCCAGCGCGCCGGCATTGACGCCGCCGAAGTGGACGACGTCATCATGGGCTGCGGCACACCCGAAGGTGCCAGCGGCGCCAACATCGCCCGCCAGGCCGCCCTGCGCGCCGGATGCCCCATCACCGTGTCGGGCATGACGGTGAACCGCTTTTGTTCGTCCGGCCTGCAGACCATTGCCCTGGCGGCGCAGCGCATCATTGCCAACGAAGGCGATGTGTACGTGGCCGGTGGACTGGAAACCATCTCCTGCACCGCACAGGAAATGAACATGCACATGCTGCAAGAAACCTGGCTGATGAAGAACAAGCCCGAGGTGTACTGGTCGATGCTGCAAACGGCCGAGCAGGTTGCCAAGCGCTACAACATCAGCCGCGAAGCCATGGACGAATACGGCGCCGCCAGCCAGCAAAAGGCCAGCGCCGCGCTGGAAGCCGGCCTGTTCACCGCTGAAATCGCCCCCATCACCGTGACCATGGGCGTGGCCGACAAGGTCATGGGCCTGACCACCAAGCAGGTCACCGTGAGCGACGACGAAGGCATTCGCGCCGGCACCACCTATGACGGCATCAAGGGCCTGCGCTCGGCGCTGCCGGGTGGCCTGGTTTCCGCCGGCAACGCGAGCCAGTTGTCGGACGGCGCCGGTGCCGTGGTCGTCATGCACGAAGACCTGGCCGCCAAGAAGGGCCTCAAACCCCTGGGCCGCTTCCTGGGCTTCGCCGTGGCCGGTTGCGAGCCTGATGAAATGGGCATTGGCCCCGTGTTCGCCATCCCCAAGGTGCTCAAGCGCCTGGGCCTCACGATGAACGACATCGACCTGTGGGAGCTGAACGAAGCCTTCGCCGTGCAGGTGCTCTACTGCCGCGACAAGCTGGGCATCCCTGCCGACAAGCTCAACGTCAACGGCGGCGCCATCGCCGTGGGCCACCCCTTCGGCATGAGCGGCCAGCGACTCACCGGCCACGCCCTCATCGAAGGCAAGCGCCGCGGTGCCAAAAAAGTCTGCGTCACCATGTGCATCGGCGGCGGCATGGGCGCCGCTGGCGTGTTTGAAGTGCTGTAAGCGCTGACGACCCACTGAAGATCAACGCCCCGCGCAGGCCGACAAGGTTTGCGCGGGGCTTTTGCTATTGTGTTGATAGCTTGTCGCGCTTGTTGGACGGGCGTTAGAGGCCTAAAACACTGTATTTTTGGATGGAATGTTCTATTTGAGAGCACCAGAGTGATGCAAATTCTGCAAAACTGATCGCGATCCTGACTGCGTAACCGCTGCGACCTGCCTCTCTCGCCTCCCCCTTCTCTGGGGGCAAGACCGCCTGCCACCGGGCCGTTCGCAGGCGGCATCATCCCCCCCGGCCGCGTCGCGCATCTGACATGCCCGACCGGGTGCACCCACCCATAATTTGTCGCATGACGACCTCCCTGCGCTCCACCCTCGATTTCCTGCTTTACAACTGGCTCCAGGCCGAATCGCTCAGCGCGCGCGAGCGCTTTGCCGACCATTCGCGCGAGACGTTTGATGCCGTGCTCGACACCTGCGAGCGCATCGCGCGCGAGAAATACGCGCCGTTCAACCGCACGGTGGATACGCAGGAGCCGCATTTCGACGGCGAGCGCGTCACGCTGCCGCAGGCCACCAAGGATGCGTACGACGCCTACGCTGCCTCGGGCATGCTCAGCGCGGCGCAGAATTACGACATTGGCGGCATGCAGTTGCCCTACACGGTGGATGCGGCGGCCAATGCTTTTTTTGCCGTGGCGTCGATCAGCATCAGCTCCAGCCTGCTGAGTGTGGGCAACGCCAACCTGCTGATGGTGCACGGCACCGATCTGCAGAAGAAGGTGTTTGCGCTCAACGAGTTTTCGGGGCGCTTCTCGGGCACCATGTGCCTTTCTGAGCCGCAGGCGGGTTCCAGCTTGAGCGACGTGGCCACGCGCGCAGTTCCTGACGAGGCCCCTTCGGTAGCCGCGGACGGCTCGGTGCCTTGGGATCAAGAACCACTGGGTCCGCGCTACCGCCTCACGGGCAACAAGATGTGGATTTCGTCGGGCGAGCATGACCTGTCGGAGAACATCGTGCACCTTGTGCTGGCCAAGATTCCGGGGGCGGACGGCAAGCTGGTGCCGGGCACGCGCGGCATTTCGCTCTTCATCGTGCCCAAGAAGCTGGTGGATACCGAAGGCAACCTCACCGGCGTGCGCAACGATGTGGCGCTGGCGGGCCTGAACCACAAGCTGGGCTGGCGCGGCACCACCAACACGCTGCTCAACTTTGGCGAAGGCAAATACCCGGTGGAGGGCAGGGCGGGAGCCGTGGGCTACCTGGTGGGCCAGCCGGGCAAGGGCCTGGCGTGCATGTTCCACATGATGAACGAGGCGCGCATCGGCATCGGCATGGCGGCCACCATGCTGGGCCTGGCGGGCTACTACGCCAGCCTGGACTACGCCAAAAACCGCCCCCAGGGCCGGCCCGTGGGGCAGGGCGGCAAGGATGCCGCGCAGCCCCAGGTGCGCATCATCGAGCACGCCGACGTCAAGCGGATGTTGCTGGCGCAAAAGAGCTATGGCGAGGGTGCGTTGGCGCTCAACCTGTTCTGCGCCCGTCTGGTGGACGAGCAGCACACCGGCGCGCCCGAGGCCGCCGACGAGGCGCGCCTGCTGCTGGAAGTGCTCACCCCCATCGCCAAAAGCTGGCCGAGCGAGTTCTGCCTGGAGGCCAATTCGCTGGCCATCCAGATCCACGGTGGCTACGGCTACACGCGCGATTTTCCGGTGGAGCAGTATTGGCGCGACAACCGCCTGAACATGATCCACGAGGGCACGCACGGCATCCAGGCGGCCGACCTGCTGGGCCGCAAGGTGCTGATGGAGAACGGCCGGGGCATGCAGCTGCTGTCCGCGCGCATGCAGGCCACCATGGCGCAGGCTGTCGCCGTGCCTGAATTGGCAGCCTATGCGGCGCAGCTGGGCGATGCCTTGCAGCAGGTGGGCGCTGCCACGCAGGCCGCCTGGGCCACCGGCAACCCGGCTGAGGCACTTGCCAATGCCGTGCCCTACATGCAGGCCTTTGGCCACACCGTGCTGGCCTGGGTGTGGCTGGATGTGGCGCTGGCCACGCTGCGTGCAGATGCTACGCTTTCAATAGCTGCTAGCGCTGGTCGAATGGGCGCTGCACGCTATTTCTATCATTATGAGCTGCCAAAAATTGGCGCCTGGCTGAATGTGGTGAACAGCCGCGACACCACTTGCGCCGCGCTCAGCGAAGCGGCGTTTTAGGCTGACAGCTCACATACCAACGTTGCGTGGTCTGCGCGCTGTGGTGCATACCGACAGCAGCCAGCCCATGCCTATGGCCAGCAGCACCGAGGTGATTTCGGCTGTGCGGGTGGGCAGATAGCGCTGCGTCCATTCGCACGCCAGTGCAAGCACCGCCGTGCTGATGGTCATGCCCACCAGCAAGGCGCCGTTGCGCACCGTGCTCCAGAGGACGGCGCCAAAGCACAGGCATTCAAACGCCCGCGCGGTGATTGCAGACTGCACCCAGGTCGAGAGCGTGGAAGCAAACGGCATCCATTCCATGTCGGCCGGCGGCGTGCGCCACGCCCAGGGCCAGATCGCGTCGAGCAGGTAGGTGGCCAAGGCCACCCATGCCGTGGCCGCCCAGCGTGTCCCCGGCGCCCACGTATCCAGCCAGCGCCACAGCAACCAGCCGCCCCCAATGCCCAGCACCACCGCCATGCCCGGCGACTGACCCACGACCACGAATTTGCCTGCCAGCACCGCCAGTGTGGCCAGCAGGGCCAACGTGTGTGTGCGGTGCGCCAGATGGGCGGTGCGGGCCAGGTGCGCAATGGCAGACAAGCCAATCACCGCTATGCCCACATGCAGCAGCATGCGCCGCGGCTGCCACAGGTCTTGCTGCCACAGCGACTTGACGTTCTGTGCCACCGAGGAAACGTCCAGCGTGGGGATCAGCGGATACAGCTCTGCCACCCACCACAGCGCGATCAGCACCAGCGTGAACTGGTCGGCATCGGCCCAACCCTGGTGCCGGTTCAGCAAGTGACCCACACGCCACCGTGCGGCAAACCCGGCGCCCCAGCCCAGGGCATAGCCCGCCATGTTGAAGATGACATCTGAAAGTGCAGGGGTGCGGGGCAGGAATTTTTGCAACCATTGCAGCGCGCTGGCCAACACTATCGCCGCCACCAGCCAAGCGGCAAAAAACACCCACTTGCGCGGACGCCCCTGCCCAGCCCAGCCCAGCAGCCCACCCAGGGGCACAAACAACGCGATGTTTTCGATCAGGTCCACCAGACCGATGCGGCCGCTCCAGATGAACGCCTGTGGCGCATTGAAGTTCCACTGGAAGGGAAACAGCGAGCCATACGCAACGAGCAATACAACCAGCGCCAGCGCGACCGGGAGGCCTCGCGAGCGATCATCGACAGATTTCATGGGCGCCTCGGGTCACTGAATCCGGGATCACACCATACAACACCCTGCAGTGGGCCTTGCTCTGGTCGCACTCGACTCGGATGCTTTGAAAAATATAGCTGTCAACGCTTGCTGGATGGGGGTTGCACGCTATTTTTGCCCTGATGGCTGCCGAGAATTGTTGACGGCCTGCCACGGGTGCGCGCGCCCGACGATGTCTCGCGCGCCGGGCGCTCAGGCACTCGATCAGCGCTGTTGGCGGCGGCGAATCGATGCAAGCCCTGCGAGCGCTATTCCGAGCAGTGCAAGCGAGCCGGGCTCGGGCACATTGTTGGGATCTTCAGGGTTGTTGGCCGAGCGGCCGAAGCGCAGGTCGTCAAACCCAAGAATGTCGTTTGTCGCATTGAAAGTCACGCTGGAGATCAGCTGACCGTAGTCAATGAAGCCAATGAAAGCGCCGCCACCGTTGATCGCCGAGGGCATGTTGATGGTCTGTGTGACCGAGGAACCATCCACGTACGTGATGGTTTGCTGCGGAACCAGATTGGTCTGCAGGCCGTTCACGAAAAAGCCGAAAGCATCCACTGCGTTGACGAAGGAAAAAGTGACCGAGCCGCCACTTACGGTCCGAAAGAGTGCGCCACCCGCAGTGGTATTGAATCCGCACACGGCGCCACATCCGGGGGTTCCGGTGTTGGTCGTGCCGCCGGTGATGGTGAGGTTGGCAGGCAGGGGGGATTCGAAATCCACGGTGTTCAGGGCCCCAGCCACCGAAAGGAACGACGCCGCGGCTGCGGTCGAGTTCACCATTTGCGCGAGCGTGGTCACGTTGTTGTCTGCAGCCAGATACGTCACGGGCGCAGCGTGCACAGCAAGGCAGGCACCCGACAGGATGCCTGCGATAGCGAGTTTTTTTGTCATCGACATGGTGGGTTCTCCTGGATGGTTTTCTGAAGCCACTGTTACAAAGCACGCTTTGTGCCAATAAAAAAATCTTTATGAATCAATGGTTTGCTGTCTTTTCAGCCGCCAGTAACGTCTCAGTTGTAAATAAATTCGACAGGTCAATCGGGTGATTACGCCGAGCTTCTCATCCGTGTCTTCCAATCGCGCAGGCGACAGACCACGCCGCTACGTCAACGCACAATGCATCGCGACGCAGTGCCAGACCGGTTGCTGGCAGCGACCCCATTCAATTCAGGAGACAACGACATGACCCGCACCATCCAGCAATTGTTTGACCTCACGGGCAAGACGGCCCTTGTCACCGGTGGCTCGCGCGGGCTGGGCCTGCAGCTGGCGCATGCGCTGGGCGAGGCCGGTGCCCGGATCATGCTGAGCTCGCGCAAGGCGTCTGATCTGGAAGAAGCCACGGCCGACCTGCAGGCTGCCGGCATTGATGCGCGCTGGATTGCCGCCGATTGCTCGCAAGAAGCCGACATCCGGCGCCTGGCCGATGAAACGCTGGAGCGCATGGGCCATGTGGATATTCTGGTCAACAATGCCGGTGCCACCTGGGGAGCGCCCGCCGAAGACCACCCCCTAGAGGCCTGGGACAAGGTGATGAACCTCAATGTGCGTGGCTACTTCATCCTGAGCCAGCACATTGCCAAACACACCATGATCGCGCGGCGCAGCGGCAGCATCATCAATGTGGCGTCCATCGCGGGCCTGGGCGGCAACCCGATTGGCATGAACACCATTGCCTACAACACCTCCAAGGGCGCAGTCATCAATTTCACGCGTGCGCTGGCCGCCGAATGGGGCAAGTACAACATCCGCGTCAATGCCATCTGCCCGGGGTTCTTTCCCAGCAAGATGACGCTGGGCACTCTCAAGGCCATGGGCGAAGAGGCACTGGCTGCCCACGCCCCGCTGGGCCGGCTGGGCGACGACGAAGACCTCAAGGGTCTGTGCGCCCTGTATGCCTCGGATGCGGGCAAGCACATCACGGGCCAGTGGCTTGCGGTGGATGGTGGCGTGAGCGTGGTCACGGGCGGATGAGCGTGCAGGGCGCCGCTTTTGGGGCGGCCCGTTGTGTGCCGGGCTGCCCGAATGGCCCGGACGCTGCCGTCCTGCAGGTTGCCGCCGTGCTGGCCAACCGCCCCTGTCGCCCCCCAATATGGCCACATCGGCCTTGCAAGACTATGCTTGCTGCCTTTTTGTAAACCCTGGAGTTGCCTGTGTTGAATTTTGGTGCCGAAATCCCATTTGTCAGCCATCTTGGGTTCACACTGCACCGCATGGCGGGGGGCGAGTCGGAGCTGCATTACGAGGCACGCCCAGAGCACCTGAATTCGTTTGACGTAACCCACGGCGGTGCATCAATGACCTTGCTGGATGTGACCCTGGCCACGGCAGCGCGCAGTGACACACCCGAATTCGGCGTGGTCACCATCGAGATGAAGACCAGTTTCATGCAGCCCGCGCGTGGGCCGCTGGTGGCCAAGGGGCGGTTGATCCACCGCACCGCCAGCATGGCTTTTGCCGAAGGCACGGTGTATGACGCCGAAGGCCGCATTTGCAGCCACGCCACGGGCACGTTCAAGTATGTACGGCGCCAGTCCGCCGATGCCGGGGCGGGGTCGCAGGCCATTTCAACCGACTGAGGCGTGCCAGGGCGCAGCGCTGTATTTGACAGCTTTTTTAATCAAAACGGGCTCTAGCGCTTGAAGGTCAAGCGCCAGTAGCTATCAAAACAGTAGTAAAAAGGAGACTCTCATGCCAAGCAATCAACAAATCGTGCTCGACAACCGCCCCCAGGGTGAAGCCGTGGCCAGCAACTTCAAGCTGGTGGCCACCGACACCCCTGCGCTCAAGGATGGCGAAGTGCTGGTGCGCCACCATTTCCTCAGCCTGGACCCCTACATGCGCGGCCGCATGAATGAGAGCAAGAGCTACGCCGCGTCGCAGGGCCTGGGCGAAGTGATGATTGGCGGCACCGTTGGCGAAGTGTTGGAGAGCAAGCACCCCAAATATGCCGTGGGCGACAAGGTGGTGGGCATGGGTGGCTGGCAGGAATACAGCGTGGTCGATGGCAATGCTGTGGGCGCGCTGCGCAAGGTGGACACCACGCATGTGCCGCTGTCGCACTACCTGGGCGCCGTGGGTATGCCCGGCGTGACGGCCTGGTATGGCCTGGTGAAAATCATTGCGCCCAAGGAAGGTGACACCGTGGTGGTGAGTGCCGCCACCGGTGCCGTGGGCAGCGCGTTTGCGGCCCTGGCCAAGGCGCGCGGCTGCCGCGCCGTGGGCATTGCCGGTGGTGCCGAGAAGTGCAAGTACGCGGTTGAAGAGCTGGGCTTTGACGTGTGCATTGACTACAAGGAACACAGCGACGTGCGGGCCATGTCCAAGGCCTTGAAGGAAGCCTGCCCCAACGGCATCGACGGCTATTTCGAGAACGTGGGCGGCTGGATCATGGATGCCGTGATGCTGCGCATGAACGCTTTCAGCCGCGTGGCCCTGTGCGGCATGATCGCTGGCTACGATGGCGCGCCCTTGCCCATGGCCAACCCGGCGCTGATCCTCATCAACCGCATGAAGATCGAAGGCTTCATCGTCAGCGAGCACATGGAAGTGTGGCCCGATGCCCTGAAAGAGCTGGGCACCCTGGTGGGCACGGGCAAGCTGCGCCCGCGTGAAACCATTGCCCAGGGCATTGCCGCCGCGCCCGAGGCCTTTTTGGGCCTGCTCAAGGGCAAGAACTTTGGCAAGCAACTCGTCAAACTCATCTGATCCACGTTGATATTTTTGACCTGAGAGGCTGAGCGCAAAATGCCCGACCTGCCCCCTGCGTTGCACTGGACCTGGGCCCGTTTCGACGACCTGGGTGTGCACGCGTTGCACGATGCGCTGGCCTTGCGCTGCAAGGTGTTCATCCTGGAGCAGGGCCCTTACCAGGACCCCGATGGCGCCGACAAGCACGCGTGGCATCTGCTGGGCTACGACAGCGCGGGCGCACTGAAGGCCTGCCTGCGCGTGGTAGACCCGGGGGTGAACTACCCCGAGCCCTCCATTGGCCGTGTGGTCACGGCCCCCGAGGCGCGCGGTGGCGGCACGGGCCGGGCCCTGATGGCGCAGGGGCTGGCCCGCTGCAACCAGGTGTGGCCGGGCAGGGCGGTGCGCATCAGCGCGCAGGCGCATCTGCAGCGCTTTTATGGCAGCCTGGGGTTTGTGGCGGTGTCCGATGTGTACCTCGAAGACGACATTCCCCATATCGAGATGCTGTGGAGCCCGCCCTGAGCAGCGCAAAGCGCTGATGCCCCGCACGGCCCCGCCTGTTTCAACCACTGCACTGGAGACAGCCCATGTCTGCGTTGATCCTGCACCACTATCCCTCATCGCCGTTTTCCGAAAAAATCCGGCTGGTGCTGGGTTTCAAGCAGTTGCCCTGGAAGTCGGTGATCATCCCCAGCATCGCGCCCAAGCCCGATGTGCTGGCCCTCACCGGTGGTTATCGCAAGACGCCCTTTTTGCAGATCGGTGCCGACATCTATTGCGACTCGGCCCTGATCTGCCAGGTGCTTGAACACGGGCACCCCGAGCCGGTGCTGTATCCGCCGCATCTCAAGGGTGTGGCGCGGGTGTTTGCGCAGTGGGCCGACACCACGCTGTTCTGGGCCGCCATGGCCTACAACCTGCAGCCGCGCGGCGCGCAGGCACTTTTTGCCAATGTGGCGCCCGAGGCGGCCCAGGCCTTTGGGGAAGACCGCCGCCAGATGAGCACCGGCATGCAGCGCCTGCGCCCGCCCGATGCCACGGCGGCCTACCGCTCGTATCTGCGGCGCCTGGCGCACATGGTGGAAGAGCACGATTTCACGTTTGGCACCGAGCCCTGCGTGGCCGACTTTGCCGCCTACCACCCCCTGTGGTTCACACGCCAGTGTGTACCGGTGATGGCCGACATCTTTCAGGCCACGCCAGCCGTGCTGGAGTGGATGGACCGGGTGGCGGCACTGGGGCATGGCCGCATGGAGAAATTCAGTGCGGCAGATGCCATCACCGTGGCCGCAGGGGCCGAACCCATACCGGTGGTGGACGATATTTTTCAGGACGAGCACGGCATCGCGCTGGGCAGCCGGGTAACCATTGCCGCCGAGAGCTTCGGTACCGAGCCCACCGAGGGCGAGCTGATTGCCGCCACGCGCACGCGCTACACCGTGCGCCGCACCGATCCGCGTGCCGGCACGGTGCATGTGCACTTTCCCCGCATCGGCTATGTGCTCAAAGAGGTTGCCTCTTGATTGAGCAGCGCCTCTACCGCCTCTCGCGCACTGCGCAAAAATCCGGACGGCACCTGCGCGCCGTGGCCGCCTTTGCACGGTGTCCGCCGGTTGGGCGCACCCCGTTTTGAAGTGCAAGGCCCCGAATCATCTACACACCAAAGGAGATACACATGATCGATAACTTTGCTGGCAAGACCGCCATACTCACCGGTGCGGGCTCGGGCTTTGGCCTCGAATGCGCACGCATTGGCGCCCGCCTGGGCATGAACCTGGTACTGGTGGACGTGCAGCAGGATGCGCTGGACGCCGCCGCCGCCGAGATGCGCGCCGCCGGGGCCCAGGTGCTGGCCCAGCGCGTGGACGTGTCCGACGCCGCGCAGATGGAGCAGCTTGGCGCCGCCGTGCTCGAGCGCTTTGGCGCGCCGCACCTGGTGTTCAACAACGCCGGCGTGGGCGCGGGCGGCCTGGTGTGGGAAAACTCGGTGAAGGACTGGGAATGGGTGCTGGGCGTGAACCTCATGGGCGTGGTGCACGGCGTGCGCGTGTTCACCCCCATGATGCTGGCCGCCGCCAAAAAAGACCCCGCGTGGCGCGGTCACATCGTCAACACCGCCAGCATGGCGGGCTTGCTGGCAGCGCCCAACATGGGCATCTACAACGTGAGCAAGCATGCGGTGGTCAGCCTGTCGGAAACGCTGTACCAGGACCTGTCGCTGGTCACCGACCAGATCAGCGCCAGCGTGCTGTGCCCTTTCTTTGTGCCCACGGGCATCAGCCAGAGCCACCGCAACCGCCCCGGCGACCTGCCTGCCGACAAGCCCACCAAGAGCCAGCTCATCGGCCAGGCCATGAGCGACAAGGCGGTGGGCAGTGGCAAGGTCACGGCTGCCGAGGTGGCGCAAAAGGTGTTTGATGCCGCTGCTGCGGGCCAGTTTTACATCTACAGCCACCCCAAGGCCATCGCCTCGGTGCAGACGCGCATGGAAGACATCATGCTGGGCCGCAACCCCACCGACCCGTTTGCGGGCAAGCCCGAGCTGGGCGCGCAGCTGCGGGCAGCGCTCCGGGCGGATTGATGGCGTGGGCAGGCAGCCCGGTGATGAAAATTTAAGTAAAAATGGCCTTTAGCGCTTATGGGGTAAGCGCTAACAGCTATTAAATAAATAGCAAATGCCAGCCTGTCCAGAATCCACTTGGCCCGAGCCAGACACCCCTTTGGGCCATGGCCACGCATTGTTCGACACGGCCATCGGCACCTGCGGCATTGCCTGGGGCCCTGGCGGCATTGTGGCGGTGCAGCTGCCCGAAGTGGATGCGCGGGCCACGCGGGAGCGCATGTTGCGCAGCCCTGGTCTCTTGCAGTGCACCGAATCGGCCGAGCCACCCGCCGCGGTGCGCAGCGCCATCGCAGGCATTCAGGCGCTGCTTTCAGGGCAGCCGCGCGATCTGCGCGAGGTGCCGCTCGATATGACCGGCATCTCGCCGTTTCACCAGCAGGTGTATGCCATTGCCCGCGCCATCCCGCCGGGCAGCACACGCACCTATGGCGAGGTGGCGCAGCAGATCGGCAGCAAGGGCCTGGCGCGATCGGTGGGGCAGGCGCTGGGCCTGAACCCGTTCGCTCCCGTGGTGCCGTGCCACCGGGTGCTGGCGGCGGGCGACCGGCCCGGCGGTTTTTCGGCCGGTGGCGGCGCGCTGACCAAGCTGCGCATGTTGCGCATCGAAGGCGCTTGCCCGGGTGGTACGCCCTCGCTGTTTGATTGCGGGGGATGGCCTGCATGACGGCCCTACGGCCCGTGATGGCGCGGCCTCGGGCGGTCTGATCTGGGGGTGGCAGTGCGGCGTTGTCCAGAGCCCTGGGCGGTATGCCGCGCAGACAATGCCACGGCGCCGCCCCGGAGGCAGCATGATGGCTGTGGCGGGGTGACAATCGCCCGACATGTTTTTTTACCGTTTTTTGACAATTGCACTATTCCCGGACCTGGTCGTGGCCATCGGTTTCGTCGCCGTTGCGAGGCGTTCGTCAGCGTTTGCAGTCGTTAGAGCCTGTTCAAAGTCTTTTCATGGGGCCCGCCCTGGCACCGGGATGGGCGCGGTGCAGCGGAGCCTGACCTGATGGGCCGCGCAAACCCCGCCGCCCATGCCGCTACCCAGGCCACCACCGGGCCAGCCGATGGGCTGCCCCAGCCGGCGCGCAACCGGGCCATGCTGGTCATCATTCTGGGCATCACGATGGCGGTGCTCGATGGCAGCATCGTCAACCTGGCCCTGCCGGGCATTGCGCGCGAGCTCAACGCCAGCGCCGCCCAGGCCATCTGGGTGGTCAACGCATACCAGATCGCCACGCTCGTCATGTTGTTGCCGCTGGCATCGCTGGGCGAGCGCCTGGGGTACCGCCGTGTCTATCTGGTGGGCATGGCGCTGTTCACGGTGTCTTCGGTGGGGGCCATGCTGGCCGATTCGCTGGGCACGCTGATTTTTGCGCGGGCGGTGCAGGGGCTGGGTGCCGCCGGCATCATGAGCATCAATGCCGCGCTGGTGCGCCTGACCTATCCGCGTGCGCAACTGGGCCGCGGCCTGGCCATCAATTCCATGGTGGTTGCGCTGGCGGCGGTGGCCGGCCCCTCTGTGGCGGCGGGTATTTTGTCGTTGGCGCCATGGCAGTGGCTGTTTGCGCTCAACCTGCCGCTGGGGGCCTTCACGCTGTGGCTGGGCTGGCGTGCTTTGCCCTTCAATCCACCCAGCGCGGTGGCGCCACCGCGCCCCGCTGCCCTGGATGTGGCGCTGAACGTGCTGATGTTCACGCTGATTTTTGTGGGCGGTGAGCGGCTGGTTGCCAGCGGCAGTGCCGGGCGGGGCGTGACCTCGCTCGATGCGTGGGGCGTGCTGGCGGCCGGGGTGGCTGTGGGCGGTGTGTATCTGCGTCGCCAATGGCACCTGGCCGCGCCCCTGTTTCCGGTAGATTTGCTGCGCATACCCGTGTTTGCCTTGTCGATGGGGGCTTCCGTGGGGGCGTTTTGCGCCCAGACCCTGGCCTATCTGGCCCTGCCGTTCTTGTTGCTGGATGGGTTGGGTCGCAGCCCCCTGGAGGCGGGGCTGTTGATCACGGCCTGGCCCGTGGCCATTGTGGTGACGGCGCCGCTGGCTGGCCGCCTGATTGGCCGCTACGCCGATGGCCTGTTGGGGGCCATCGGCATGGCGGTTTTTGCCTGCGGCCTGTTGCTGCTGGCCGCTTCGCCGGCCAACCCGTCCCCTATCGACATGGTCTGGCGCATGGCCTTGTGCGGCGCCGGGTTTGCGCTGTTCCAGTCGCCCAACAACCACACCATCGTCACGTCGGCCCCGCTGCACCGCAGTGGCGCAGCCAGCGGCATGCTGGGCACGGCCCGGTTGACCGGACAGACGCTGGGCGCAGTGATGCTGGCGGGCATTTTCTCGCTCTGGTCCTCACACGATGGGCAGGCCGAGATGGTTGCGCTGGTCTGTTCCGCCGCCTTTGCCGCGCTGGCGGCCGTTTCCAGCGCACTGCGGTTGCGCACAAGTCACTGACGAGTTATTGCCAAGGGGAGAGAGTCCTTTGGGGTGGTGACTGGGCCCAGCCAAACAGCCATTGCAATGCGGTAGTTTTTATTTGTAATCTTTGAAACGTATACAAATTTGCATATTTAGGTGTGGATGTTTGCTGCTGTTTCTTTTAGTGTCAGCATTTAAGGATGACCTGCATAACCCCTACGGGCTGTGATGGCGCGGTCTCGGGCGGTCCACTGCGTTACTTTTCTTGCCAACAGCCGAGCTATTGGCCGCAAAAGAACGCCTTGTGGCCCATCCCGATCCGCACTACCACCGACTCGCGAGGGTCATGCAGGTCGTCCCTAACGGAAAAATGCTGTGCGCAGCAGTACCCCTTTTTGCGGTTTCTGCGCTCCCCTGGAGGTTTTATGGCCATCTTTCCCCCCGAGCCCCGCATGGCTGGGGTTACTTCCAAGCTGCAGGATGTTGGTGCCAGTGAGGGGCGCTTTGGAGGACATGGCGGCGCGCCTTCTGTATGGCCCGATTTCCTGAAAGGACAAGCGGATTGCCCGGTGCGGGTGTTGCTGGTGGACGACGATGCGCACATTCGCCTGGTGATTGCGCAAGAGCTCATGTCGGACCCGCACACTCTGGTGGTGGCACAGGCGTCCAGTCTGCGCGAGGGGCGCAAGGCAATCAAGCAGCACGAGTTCGACGTATTGCTGGTGGATTTGCACCTGGGTGATGGCGAGGGCTTCGAATTGCTGGATTACATGAAAACCGTGCGCCCGTCGGCAGAGGCCGTGGTGATTTCGGTCATGGAAAACGACGATGAGGTATTGCGCGCATTTGAGCGGGGCGCTACCGGGTATCTTGGTAAAAATTCGTGGTTTGGCAACTACCCGCAGGCCGTGCTGCAGGTGGTGAATGGCGGGGCATCCATCACGCCCAACCTGGCGCGCCGCCTGCTGCAGCGGTTTGATAAAACCCATGTAGAGCTGCCCAAACGCAACGAACCCGAGGATGTTGACCGCTTGTCGGACCGCGAAAAAGAGGTTCTGCGCATGGTGGCCAACGGTTACACCAGCGCGGAAATTGCCACGCATCTGCAGATCAGCGGTATGACGGTGAACACCCATATTCGTAACATCTATCGCAAGCTGCAGGTGCGCACGCGTGCCCAGGCCGTGCGGTTTGCTTCGCTGCGGGGGCTTTTCTAAGCGCATCGTTTGGCGGGGGCGTCGCGCGTGGTGTAAACATGTTTCGTACCAGCCCCCCCCGTTTCGCGCTGGCCTGCCTTGCACTCGCGGTGGTGCAGTGGGTGTTGAGTCTGCTGCTGGTCTGGCATTGGTGGGACCAGAGCGCATCCGCCATACGTTGGCTCGCGATCGCGCAGATCGTTGCGGGAGCCCTGCTGGGGCTATTGATTTTGATTCAGCTTCCCCGCGCACTGCAATGGCGGCCACGCCGCAATCCCCGCCCCAGCGCAGAACTGCAGGCCGAGCGCCAGCGCATTGCGCGGGAGCTTCACGACAACATCGGCTCCCAGTTGATCAACACCATGGTGTTGCTGGACCCTCAAGTGCCCGCCCAGTCGCAGGCGCTGCGGGCGCTGGAACAGTGCATGCTGGATCTGCGCCTTGTCGTGGATTCGATGGACAGTGGCACCGACTCGTTGATTGATCGCCTGGCGCGGCTGCGCCACCGTATGCAGCCGGTGCTGGACCGGCGCGGTATCAACATGGCGTGGCATGTTCAACCCGCAAGCGACGCGGACATCCTGGATGCCGTGCGTGCCCAGCACATGCTCGCCATCGTGCAGGAGGCCCTGAGCAATGTGCTGCAACATGCGCAGGCCACGCAGGTGACGGTGCGCCTCAGCCATAGCCAGGATGGCGAGCAGGGCAGGTGGCAACTGGATATCTGCGACAACGGGCGCGGCTTGTCGCAAGCATCGATGGCTGCACGCGCCCCATCGTCGGGGTTTGGCCTGGAGGGAATGCACGCCCGTGCGCGGCAGATCGGCGCGGTGCTGGAATTGATGCGGCCCGACGAGGGGGGCACCTGCATCCGCGTGGTGCTCCCTGACAGCAGCGGCCCCCACCCCATGCACCCAGAGCAACGCAGCGCGTCGCCCCTGCTGGATGGCGGGTGAAGGGGGTTGCGGCCCCCTGCTGGTGGGGTGTTGGTAAAAATACATGCCAAAATGGCATCAATACCTTTTGTAGCAAGCGCTAATAGCTATCAAAATAATAGCATTTTAAGCCAGGCTATCCAGCCACACCAGCCCGGCGCGGGTTCTCGCGTGTGGCACACTCGCCCGCTTTTCCCGTCTACGTGCCAGCAGGATAGAACGCAATGCAAAAGATCGTCCGGCAGATTGCCGAAGAAATCCGGATCACAGAGCAACAGGTCAAGGCCGCCATCGAGTTGCTGGATGGCGGCGCCACGGTGCCTTTTATCGCGCGCTACCGCAAGGAAGTGACCAACGGTCTGGACGATATCCAGTTGCGCGAACTGGAAGCGCGCCTGTCCTACCTGCGCGAGCTGGAAGACCGCCGCGCCGCCGTGCTCAAGAGCATTGACGAGCAGGGCAAACTGACCGATGCGCTGCGGGTGGCCATTGCTGCAGCACCCACGAAGCAGGAGCTCGAAGACCTGTATTTGCCCTTCAAGCAAAAGCGCCGCACCAAGGGCCAGATGGCGCGCGAGTTCGGCATCGAGCCGCTGGCTGACAAACTCTTTGCCGATCCCACGCTGGACCCTGCGGTGGAGGCAGCAGCCTTCACCAAGCCGCCAGAAGTGCTGGACGACGGCAAGACAGGCGCCGATTTTTCTACCGTGCCTGCGGTGCTCGATGGCGTGCGCGACATCCTCTGCGAGCGCTGGGCCGAGGACGCGGTGCTGGTGCAATCCTTGCGCGAGTGGCTGTGGGCCGAGGGCCTGCTGCGCAGCAAGAAGGTGGACGGCAAGAATGAGAACGACCCCGAGGTCTCCAAGTTTCGCGACTACTTCGACTACGACGAGCCCATCGGTCGCGTGCCCTCGCACCGCGCGCTGGCGGTGTTCCGGGGCCGAGGTCTGGAGATTCTGGAAGCCAAGCTGGTGCTGCCTGAGCCGCAGGCGAATTCCACGTCCCAGCCCGACCCGCGCCAGCCCAGCATCGCCGAGGGCAAGATCGCCCTGCACCTGGGCTGGAGCCACCAGGGCCGCAAGGCAGACGACCTGATCCGCAAGTGCGTGGCCTGGACCTGGCGCGTCAAACTCAGCCTCTCGACCGAACGCGACCTGTTTGCCCGCCTGCGCGACGATGCCGAAAAAGTGGCGATCAAGGTGTTTGCCGACAACCTGCGCGACCTGCTGCTGGCAGCGCCCGCCGGCCCGCGCGTGGTGATGGGGCTGGACCCCGGCATCCGCACCGGCGTGAAGGTGGCCGTGGTAGATGCCACGGGCAAACTGGTGGAGACCGCCACCGTGTACCCGCACGAGCCACGCCGCGACTGGGAAGGCGCGCTGCACACGCTGGCCAAGCTGGCCGAAAAGCATGGTGTGAACCTGATTGCCATTGGCAACGGCACCGCCAGCCGCGAAACCGACAAGCTCGCCGCCGACCTCATCAAGATGGCTACCAAGGTGGACCGCGTGATCGAAAAAGTGGTGGTGAGCGAAGCCGGCGCTTCGGTCTACTCCGCCAGCGAATACGCCAGCCAGGAGATGCCCGACGTGGACGTGAGCCTGCGCGGCGCTGCCAGCATTGCGCGCCGCCTGCAGGACCCGCTGGCCGAGCTGGTCAAGATCGACCCCAAGAGCATTGGCGTAGGTCAGTACCAGCACGACGTGAACCAGAGCGAGCTGGCGCGCACGCTGGGCACGGTGGTCGAAGACTGCGTGAACTCCGTGGGCGTGGACCTGAACACGGCCAGTGTGCCGCTGCTTTCGCGCGTGTCGGGCCTGTCGGGCAGCGTGGCCAAGGCCGTGGTGCGCTGGCGCGAGGCCAATGGCGCCTTCAAGAGCCGCAAGCAACTGATGGATGTGGCGGGCCTGGGTGCCAAGACGTTCGAGCAGAGCGCGGGCTTCCTGCGCATCCGTGGGGGTGAAAATCCGCTCGACATGACCGGCGTGCACCCCGAGACCTATCCGGTGGTCGAACAGATCATGGAGAAAACGGGCAAGCCCGTGGTCGAGCTCATGGGCCGCGCCGACATGCTCAAGACCCTCAAGCCCGATCTGTTTGCCAACGAAAAATTTGGTGTCATCACCGTCAAGGACATTCTGGCCGAGCTGGAAAAACCCGGCCGCGACCCGCGCCCGGACTTCAAGGTGGCGCGCTTCAACGATGGCGTGGAAGACATCAAGGACCTCAAGGAAGGCATGATCCTGGAGGGCACGGTGAGCAACGTGGCCCAGTTTGGCGCCTTCATCGATCTGGGCGTGCACCAGGACGGCCTGGTGCATGTGAGCCAGCTTGCGCACAAGTTTGTGAACGACGCGCGCGAAGTGGTCAAGACCGGCGACATCGTCAAGGTCAAGGTCATGGAGGTGGACGTGGAGCGCAAGCGCATCGGCCTGTCGATGAAGCTGGGCGATGCGCCACCACGCCAGGGCGGCGACCGGGGCGCGCCGCGTGATAACCGCTTTGAAGGGGCAGGGCGCGGCTACCAGCAGCCCCAGCGCCGTGCGCCCGAGCCTGCACAGTCGGCCATGGCTTCGGCCTTTGCCAAGCTGAAGCAGCCCAAGAATCGGTAACAGCCGGGTACATAATCGTCCGCATCTCAACTGGAGGCGCTGTACCCATGGAGCTGAATGCCCTGCTGGCCCACCCCGTGGCGCTGCCCAGTCTGCCGCGCGCCGTTGCGTTGCTGATGACTGAGCTGGCCCACGACGAGCCCAGCCTGCGTCGGGTGGCGCAGCTCATCGGCACGGATCCGGCACTGGCCGCCCGCCTGCTGGAGCTTGCCAACACGCCTGCTTTTCAGATGCAGCGCCAGATTGCCGGCATCCCCGAGGCGCTGGCGTTGCTGGGCGTGGTGCAGTTGCGGTCTCTGGTCAGTTCTGCGCCACTAGGCACCACTTCGCGATCGGTGCCGGGCGTCAACCTGCAGCAGTTCTGGCGCTACAGCCTGAACACCGCCAAACTCGCCCGGTCACTGGCGGGCCTTGTGCACCACAACCAGATCGCAGCCTATACGGCGGGGTTGCTGCACGCGGTGGGCGAGCTGCTGCTGCACCTGGCCGCTCCTGACACCGTTTTATCGATCAATTCCCTGGTACCTCCGCTGGACCTGCGACGGGCCAAGATCGAGCAGCGTATTCTGGGCTACTGCTATGGCAACGTCAGCGCCGGGCTGGCGCAACGCTGGCAGTTTCCCGAAGTGGTGGTGGAAGCCCTGCAGCACCAGAGTGCGCCGCTGGACAACAACGTCTATGAGCCGCTGGCGGGCGTGATCCACCTGGCGTCGTGGCGCGCCCGTGCCCGCGAGGCCGATCTGGGTGAAAAGGAAATGGCCGTTTCCTTCCCGGGCGAGGCGGGGCTGATGCTGGGCCTGGACATCGACATGGTGCTTCAGCAAGACCCGATCGACTGGACCGCACGGCCCGAGGCCTCTGATTACGTGGTCTGAGAAACTGAGTGCCGGTTGGCGACCACACGGCCAGTTGGCGCGGTGAGCCGGCAAAGGTGGGATGAAAAATGCAGCCAGCATGTGGAGGCCAACAGGTTCCATGGCCGTCACGCCGCGCGTGCGCGGATTGCGGGGCGGTTTGGGCGCATTGCTTTGCGACAATGGCCTCCATGAAAGCCCTGCACATTCACGCCGGCCCACGGGCCCGCCAGCACCTTGAACAACATGGCCTGCAGTCGGCCGATGTGCACGTGATTCCCGCTGCGGCGGGCGGCCCCAAGGGCTTGGTCCTGGGGCCGCTGGATCGTTTCATTTTTGGTGAGTGGCTGGCGCAGTCAGAGCACCCGGTGCATCTGGTGGGCGCCTCGATTGGCGCCTGGCGCATGGCTGCGGCGTGCCTTGATGCGCCGGTGGCGGCCCTGGAGCGGCTGGAGCATGACTATGTTCACCAAAGCTACGACCTGCCTGCCGGCCGCAAGCGGCCTGCAGCGGCCCATGTGAGCCAGCGCTTCGCGCAGACCCTGGCGTCTTTTTATGAGGGGCGGGTGCACGAGGTGTTGCAGCATCCGCGCTACCGCCTGCACATCGTCACCTCACGCGGGCGCCGCCTGCTGGGGCGTGAACACCCCGTGGCCACGCCCGTGGGGTATCTGGCGGCTTTTTTGACCAACGCGTTGCACCGCAAGGCGATGGGGGCCTGGCTGGAGCGCGTGGTGTTCTCGTCGCCGGATGCGGATGGTGCCTGCGCCTCATTGCCCTTCGGGGTCGGTGACTACCGAACCCGCCAGGTGCCGTTGAACGCCGCCAACTTCATGTCGGCGCTGCAGGCCAGTTGCTCGATTCCGTTTGTGCTGCAGGCGGTGCATGACATTGCGGGGGCCCCGCGCGGTGCCTATTGGGATGGCGGTATTACCGACTACCACATGCACCTGCGCTACGGAGTTGAGGATAATATTGCTATAAATAGCATAGCTGTATGCGCTTATTCATCGGGCGCTAAAGGCCAAAAACACGGCGGATTCCAGAACGAAGTGCACCAAGCAATAGGTTGGGCCAAGAGTGCATAGGATGCTCTCTTGTTGACCGGCCAGTCGCAAAGGAAAGCACT
>QLTU01000023.1 GCA_003268905.1 Acidovorax defluvii | reverse complement strand
GGTCTTGCGCTCATGGCCACCTCGTCGTGTAACACCCTACACGAATGATTGCCATCAGGGAAAATAATTCAATGAATTTTTAACTCAGGACACTATGAAGTGTGTCGGCGCCTGAAGGCAGAGCCTGCCACCCGGGATATTCCGGTGATCTTTCTGACCGCGCGCTCCGAGCCCGACGACGAGCGGGCCGGCCTGGCGCTGGGGGCGGTGGACTACATCAGCAAGCCCATCAGCCCGCCCATTTTGCTGGCGCGGGTCAACACGCATCTGGCGCTCAAGGCCACGTCAGATTTTCTGCGCGACAAGAGCGCCTACCTGGAGCGCGAGGTGGCCATGCGCACGCTGGAGGTGCAGGCCATCCAGGACGTGACCATCATGGCCATGACCTCGCTGGCAGAAACGCGCGACAACGAGACCGGCAACCACATCCGGCGCACGCAGCTTTATGTCAAAACCCTGGCCGAGCGTCTGCGGCACCACCCGCGCTTTGAGCACCTGCTGAACGACCGCATGATCGAGCTGCTTTACAAGTCGGCGCCGCTGCACGACATCGGCAAGATCGGCATTCCGGACAGCATCCTGCTGAAACCCGGCAAGCTGACGGTGGAGGAGTTTGAAATCATGAAAACGCACACCACGCTGGGGCGCAGCGCCATTGAGGATGCAGAGCGCCGCTTGGGCATGCGCGTGGCGTTTTTGAGTGTGTCCAAGGAAATCGCCTACAGCCACCAGGAAAAATGGGACGGCTCGGGCTACCCCGAAGGATTGGCGGGGGACGCCATTCCCGTTTCTGCCCGTCTCATGGCCGTGGCCGATGTGTACGACGCGCTGATCAGCAAGCGCGTTTACAAGCCCGCCTTCTCGCACGACCAGGCCTGCGGCACCATTGTCCGGGGCAAGGGCAACCACTTTGATCCCGACATGGTGGACGCCTTTGTGGACATTGCCGAAGACTTTCGCTGCATTGCGCAAAAGTATCCGGACCCTGCATAAGGTACAACCCCCTTAGTCGCTTCGCGCCTTTCCCCTTCTCTCGAATTGCTGCGCAATTCGGGAAGGGGATGCAGCCAGTGCGGCGGGGCGGCCCTTGCACGGCTGCCCTGGTGTACGTCCCGCCCGCGGCATAGTCCAGCGACAAGACCTCACCGGTGGTCATCGTGTGCTGGCTTAGCGGCTGTGCGCAGTGGATGGATTCAGAAAGGAGCGTCTTCGCCGGCAGCGGCGGGGCTGTCGGGGTGTTCGCTGGCTGCGGGGGCTGCTGGTTCCGCGGCATCTTCACCGGCAGCCTGGCGCACAGCTGCCTTGTCGCCCGCACCCGCGAACTTGCTGTACTTGCCCAGAAGAGGCACCAGCTGACCATAAATGCGCGGGTTGCCCGCCATGCATTCGCGCTGCTCCAGGAAGTCGGCCTCACCCGTGAAATTGCCCACCAGGCCACCGGCCTCGGTGATCAGCAGCGAACCCGCCGCCACGTCCCAGATCGACAGGCCGGTTTCAAAAAAACCGTCGGTAAAACCTGCGGCCACGTAGGCCAGGTCGAGCGCGGCAGCGCCGGGGCGGCGCAGGCCGGCCGTGCGCTGCATCACGTCGCTCATCATGTTGAGGTAGCTCTTGAAGTTGTCGCCCGGACGGAAGGGGAAGCCGGTGGAAATCAGGCAGTCCTTGAGCTGGGTGCGCTTGCTCACGCGGATGCGGCGCTCGTTCAGGTAGGCGCCACGGCCCTTGGTGGCGGTGAACAGGTCATTGCGCGAAGGGTCGTAAATGACCGCCTGCTCGACCTTGCCCTTGACGGCCAGCGCAATGCTGACGCAATAGACAGGAAAGCCGTGGATGAAGTTGGTGGTGCCGTCCAGTGGGTCGATGATCCAGACGAATTCTGAATCCTTGGCACCATATTCGGTGCCCGATTCTTCGGCCAGGATGCCATGGCCGGGGTAGGCCGTGAGCAGCGTCTCGATGATGATCTTTTCGGACGCATGGTCCACTTCGGTCACGAAGTCGTTGATCTGCTTTTGCGAGATCCGCACCGATTCCACATCCAGGGCCGCGCGGTTGATGATGGCGCCGGCGGCGCGTGCGGCCTTGATGGCCACGTTGAGCATGGGGTGCAGGTTGGACGACATAAATTGTGAGAGAAGGACAGGGGGCCTGAACGCCAGGCCTGGACCGACGATGCGGCGAGAAGGGGAGTGATTCTACCCGCTGCGCCCAAAACTGGCGTGGCTGGGTGCTGAATGGAGCGGTGGGCAAGAGGCATGGTGCGGCAGCGTCATTTGCCTCAAGCTGTCGTCAACCGCCCCCAGCCGCCATGAGTCACCCTGAGCCGCATGTTGCCGTTGATACCGCGCAGCAGCGACCGTTGGCGATCTCGCGCGGCTTTCATGTCGTAGTCATGGCAGCCGCAGCCACTGTCCCTCTTGTGCGGTGGTTTGCAGCACCGGACCGTTGCCCAGGGTGAACTCGACCGTCAGGCTCTTGCGTGCGCCGGGGGCCGGGTCGATGCCGGCCAGGTGGTTGTCCACCGATACCTGCAATCGACCGTCGCGCACCTGGCTGCGCAGGCGTGCGGTGACATCCACCTGGCGGTAGCCGTCCCCATAGAACGCGCGCTGGACGTTAACCCGCCCGTCACCGTCATCGTTGCCGTAGCCTGTATCGTTGCGCCTGCCACCCTGGTTCCACTGACCGGCACGTGTGCCCGTGAGGCGTGCCGCGTCGATCCAGCTGCCTTCCGCAAACTCGATGACATGGGGCTGGCCGCCGTAGCCACGCGTGTGGATTTGCAGGGTTTTTCTTTGGCCTGGGGCCGGGTCGGCATTGAAAAGACCGTTGCTCAGCTGGAAACGCTGATTGCCACGCACCAGTTGCCGGATGCGTTGGGTCACGTCGATGCGCGATGCGCGGGCGCCATAAGTGGCCTGCAGGATGTCTTGATTGTTCCAACGCGCGTTGTCTGGTTCGCTCGCCTGCCTGCCAAAGTTGCCGCCGCCCTGGCCCCAGAGGCCAGTACGCTAGCCCGAAAACTGTGCGCCGTCCACCCAGCTGTATTCGATGTAATCGAAGGTGTGAGGCTGACCGTCAGGCCCGCGGGCATGGATGCGCAGCACCTTGCGCTGGCCAGGGGCGGGGTCGATATTGAACAGATCGTTGGTGAGCTTGAACCGCTGGTCCCGCGCAGCCAGTTGCTTGAGTCGATCCGTCACGTCGATGCTGCTCTGGTCGGTGCCATAGACAGCCTGCAGGATCTGGTATTGGCCGTCGTCGCGCTGGGCCCACGCGGCGGACGACATCACAAGGGCGAACATGAGCAGCAGCCAAGTGCCCAGGGTTTTTGCGAGAGGGTTGGGAGCGTACATGCATACCTCGTTATGGGTTAGGGGGGGAGCGTAAGTGAACACCACGATTCACCTCTTGAAAGGCGCCACTGCCACCTTAACGCTTTTAGAGGGCGGTCAGTGCACACCTGCCCGTAGTTGTAAGAGCGCTTTGCGCGGTCACGCCGGGCTGGGGCGCACGGAGCGACTTGCTGCCCGGGGCACACGCTCGCAGTGACCGGGCCTGCAGCGACAATGGCGTCTGCTCCGCTGGCCCGCCGGCTCTTCTTGACTTGTTCCATGCGCACCCGTTTCATCCTTATCCAGACCAGCCACGCAGGTAATGTGGGCGCCGCCGCCCGCGCCATGAAAACCATGGGTTTTGACGACCTGGTGCTGGTGGCGCCGCGCTGGCCCAACGTGCTGCGGCGCGAGGAAACCATCCAGCGCGCCAGCGGTGCCCTCGATGTGCTGGAAAACGCCCGCATCGTCGCCACCCTGGACGAAGCCCTCGATGGCATGAGCCACCTGTGCGCCACCGCAATGACGCCGCGCGACTTCGGCCCGCCCACGGCCAGCCCCCGCGCGCACTTTGAAATGCTATTGAAAAGAGAGCGGCTAGCGCTTGATGGGCAGGCGCTAGAGGCCAAAAATGCTTCGACTCCACCGGCTGCGGCAGCAGAATCGGGCGTGGCCTTTCTGTTTGGCTCCGAGCGCTTTGGCATGGCCAACGAGGATGTGTACCGTTGCCATGTGGCGCTTTCCATTCCCACCAACCCGGGGTTTGGGTCGCTCAACCTGGGCGCCGCCATCCAGGTGATCGCCTACGAATGGCGCCAGGCGCTGGGCGGGTTTGCGGTGCAGGATGCCACCCCCACCCGTGCGCAGGCCGATGCCGCCCAGGTGGCTGGCATGCTCGCCCACTGGGAGCAGGCGCTTGCCGGCATTGGCTTTCTCGACCCGGCAGCGCCCAAGAAGCTCATGCCGCGCCTGAACCAGCTTTTCAACCGCGCGCAACTGAGCCCGGAGGAAATCCACATCCTGCGTGGTGTCGCCAAAGCCATGCTCGAGACGGCACAGGCAAAGCGCTAGACTGCATTTCCATATTCCAAAAACAACGAAACCATGTTTGCCCGCCTGCGTTCCGACATCCAGTGCATCCTTGATCGCGACCCCGCTGCCCGCAGCACCTGGGAGGTGATCACCTGCTACCCCGGCTTGCACGCGGTGTGGCTGCACCGGCCTGCGCACTGGTGCTGGGGCCATGGTTTCAAGTGGCTGGGTCGCTTTATCTCGCACCTGGCGCGCTGGTTCACGGGCATCGAGATCCACCCCGGTGCCAAGATTGGCGAGCGCGTTTTCTTCGACCACGCCATGGGCGTTGTGGTGGGCGAGACGGCCGAGATCGGCGACGGCTGCACCATCTACCAGGGCGTCACGCTGGGCGGCACCTCGCTCTACAAGGGCGCCAAACGCCACCCCACGCTGGGCCGCGATGTGGTGGTGAGCGCCGGCGCCAAAGTGCTGGGCGGCTTCGCGGTGGGTGATGGCGCAAAAATCGGCAGCAACGCCGTGGTCATCAAGCCCGTGCCTGCGGGCGCCACGGCCGTGGGCATTCCGGCGCGCATCATCCCCTCCAAAGAGGGCCAGAGCGCCGACGTGACCGAGCCGCAGCAGGCGCGCAAGTTCACGGCCTATGGCATCACGCAAGAGGACGACCCGCTCTCGCAGGCCATGCGCGGCCTGATCGACAACGCCTCTTCGCAGGAGCACCAGATCGCACTGCTGTGGCAGGCCATCGAGAAGCTCTCCAACTGTGTCAAGACGGGCGACTGCGTGCCCGACGACGCCGCGCTCAAGGAACAGTTCGAGGCAGGCAAGTTCAACGATCTGGTGGGCAAGTAGGCGGCAGCCAGTCGCCCAAAAAAGAAGCACTCCAAGGGAGTGCTTCTTTTTTTATAGCTGCTTGCGCTTAATGCATAAGCGCTAGCGGCCAGTTTGGCTAAAAGTTCAGGGTGCAGGCCGTTCAGAACGGCTTGATCGCCACCTTCAGCACGCCGTCGCGCTGGTGGGAGAACAGGTCGTAGGCGGCCACGATGTCGTCGAGCTTGTAGTGGTGCGTGACCAGCACGCCCAGGTCGAGGCGGCCCGATGCCACCACGTTCATCAGGCGGCGCATGCGCTCCTTGCCGCCGGGGCACAGCGCGGTGCGGATGGTGTGGTCGCCCAGGCCGGCCGCAAACTGCGCCAGCGGAATGGTGAGGTCTTCGGAATACACGCCCAGGCTCGACAGCGTGCCACCGGGCCGCAGCACCTTCATGGCCTGCGCAAACGTGGCCTGGGTACCCAGCGCCTCGATGGAGCTGTCCGCGCCCTTGCCGCCGGTGAGCTTCATCACCTCGTCAACCACATCCACGTTGCGGAAGTTCAGCGTCACGTCGGCGCCCATTTTCTTGGCGATGCCCAGGCGGTGGTCGTTGCCATCCACGGCGATGATGGTGGTGGCGCCCAGCAGGCGCGCGCCCGCCGTGGCGCACAGGCCAATGGGGCCCTGCGCGAACACCACCACGGTGTCGCCGATCTTGATGTTGGCGTTCTCGGCGCCCTTGAAGCCGGTGGACATGATGTCGGGGCACATCAGCACCTGCTCGTCGGTCAGGCCATCGGGGATGGGGGCCAGGTTGGCCTGGGCGTCGGGCACCAGCACGTATTCGGCCTGGGTGCCGTCGATCAGGTTGCCAAAGCGCCAGCCGGCGGTGGCCTTGTAGCCGTGGCAGCCGCACAGGCCTTGCGCCACCAGATAGCTGCCGTCTTGCGATGGCGCGCCATCCTGCGCCGCATACGAGTTGAAGTTGGGGCAGATGGCGCCTGCAATCACGCGCTGGCCCTCGGTGTAGCCCTGCACGGCGCTGCCCAGCTTTTCGATCACGCCCACGGGTTCATGCCCCACGGTCAGGCCCCTGGCCACCGGGTACTCGCCCTTGAGGATGTGCACGTCCGTGCCGCAGATGGTGGTGGTGGTGATGCGCACCAGCGCGTCGTTCGGGCCTACGTCAGGGATCGGCTTGTCGGCCAGCTCGATGCGGCCCTTTTCGACAAAAACAGCGGCTTTCATCATGGCGGTCATGGGTGTGCTCCTTGCGTGTGAAAGTGTCATCTTACGCTGTCCACATGTCCGTGGCGTTGCGACGCTTGAGTGGGCTGCTCAGGTATCTGAAAAAGGCTTGCGACCTCAGCGGGTACGCACCGCCGATTTGGGGCGGAAGGCCTTGCAGACCTCGTCGCGCGTTTCGAGGTAAGGCCCGCCAATCAGGTCGATGCAATAGGGCACGGCGGCAAAGATGCCCGGCACCAGTTGCGCGCCGGCCGCATCCTTGAGCCCTTCCAGCGTTTCGGCAATCGCCTTGGGTTGACCGGGCAGGTTGATGATGAGGCTCTGGTCGCGCACCACGGCGACCTGGCGCGACAGGATGGCGGTGGGCACGAACTTCAGGCTGATCTGGCGCATCTGCTCGCCAAAGCCCGGCATCTCCTTGTGCGCCACGGCCAGCGTGGCCTCGGGCGTCACGTCGCGCAGGGCAGGGCCGGTGCCGCCGGTCGTCAGCACCAGGCTGCAGCCCTCGTTGACCAGTGCGATCAGCGTGGCGCTGATGGTGTCCTGCTCGTCGGGGATCAGGCGGGGCTCAAAGCTGATGGGGTTGCGCAGGGCGCGGGTGAGCCAGTCCTGCAGGGCCGGCAGGCCCTTGTCTTCATACACGCCGGTGCTGGCGCGGTCGCTGATCGAGACGATGCCGATCTTGACCGGGTCGTGGAGCGCTTCACTCATCGTGGTCCTCGTCTTCGGGGGTGTTGTCTTCACCGGCCGCACCGCCCAGATGCCCGCGCACCAGTTGGAACAGCTCGCGGTAGGCGCGGCCCTTGCGCGGTGCCAGGCCCTCGGAGACCTGAACGTTGGCGGTCTTGCCGGCCGGGGTTGCATCCTTGCGTGCCTGGCGGATCAGCGCGCGCAGTTGCTGGGTATCGGTGTCGGGGTGCTCGGCCATCCAGGGGGCCAGGGCAGCGTCGTCGGCAATCAGCCGGTCACGCCAGTGCTCGGCCAGGTGCAGCGAGAGTTTTTCGCTGGCCGATCCCTTGTGCTGCTCCTCCAGTGCCTGCCGTGCGGCCTGCACCAGCTCGGGTTCAAGCTTGCGCATGAGCTTGCCCACATACTGCATCTGGCGGCGCTTGCCTTCAAAGTTGGTGATGCGCTTGGCTTCGGCCAGGGCGTCCACCAGCTTGTCGGGCAGGCCCACGGCTTCGAACAGGTCGGTGCGAAGCGTTAGCAGCTCTTTGCCCAGGTCTTGCAGTTCATCGCTTTCGCGTTTGAGATCGGTACGGCTGGCATCGGGCGTGCCTTTGAGTTCGGCCTTGAGCTGAATGTCCAGTTCGCTGCCTTCGGCAACGAACTGGCCTCGCACAAAGTAGCCTTTTTTGGGTTTGCGTGACATGGGTGGGGGCAAAGAGAGAGGTGGCGCAGCGCGCACCACAGCGGCAAGTATCATAGCCGCCGCTATGAATAAACCCACCAAACGCGCCGCGCGCGCCCCCAGCGCCCCGGCCGCCGCGCAAGCCCCTGCCACTTCCCCCGCCCCGGAACGCGGTTTCAGCTACAGCCGCCCGTTCTTTGAGGACCTGGTGGACCGTGCCCTGGCCCACGCCAAAAAGCTGGGCGCCACCGACGCGGGCGCCGAGGCGTCCGAGGGCTGCGGCCTGTCGGTCAGCGTGCGCAAGGGCGAGCTGGAGAACGTGGAGCGCAACCGCGACAAGTCGCTGGGCGTCACGGTTTATATCGGCCATCGCCGCGGCAATGCCAGCACCTCCGACTTTTCGGACAAGGCCATCGAGCAGACCGTGCAGGCCGCCTACGACATCGCCCGTTTCACCGCCGAAGACCCCATGGCCGGTCTGCCCGATGCCGACGATATTGCGCCCCCCGACACCCACCGCGACCTCGATTTGTTCCACCCCTGGGCCATCGACAGCGAGCAGGCAGCACGCCTGGCCATGGAGTGCGAGGCCGCCGCGCTCAAGACCAGCCGCCGCATCACCAACAGCGAGGGCGCTGGCGTGTCGGCCCAGCAAAGCCATTTTTTCAGCGCCCACACGCGCGGCTTTCGCGGCGGTTATGCCAGCTCGCGCCACAGCTTTTCGGTGTCACCCATCGCCTCGTTGCCCGGCCGCAATGCCGAGATGCAGCGCGATGCGTGGTACAGCTCCGAGCGCGACGCGGCCGAACTGGCCTCGCCCGAGGCCGTGGGCCGCTATGCCGCCCAGCGCGCATTGAGCCGCCTGGGCAGCCGCAAGATTGCCACCACCCAGTGCCCGGTGCTGTTTGAATCCACCCTGGCTGCAGGCCTGCTGGGTGGTTTTGTGCAGGCCGTCAGTGGGGGCTCGCTTTACCGCAAGAGCAGCTTTTTGCTTGACTCGCTGGGCAAGATGGTGTTTCCCAAGCACATCGATATTCTGGAAGACCCGTTTGTGCTGCGCGGCAAGGGCAGCTCGCCTTTTGACGAAGAAGGCGTGCGCGTGGCGCCACGCAAGGTGGTGCAGGGCGGGCGGGTGCAGGGCTATTTCCTCAGCAGCTACTCGGCACGCAAGCTGGGCATGAAGACCACGGGCAATGCAGGCGGCTCGCACAACCTCACACTCACCTCGCGCCTCACCCAAAGCAGCGACAACCTCGATGCCATGCTGCAAAAGCTGGGCACCGGCCTGTTTGTGGTGGAGCTGATGGGCCAGGGCGTGAACTACGTCACGGGCGACTATTCGCGTGGCGCCAGCGGCTTCTGGGTGGAGAACGGCAAGATTGCCTTCCCCGTGCACGAGATCACCATTGCCGGCAACCTGAAAGACATGCTCAAGGGCATTGAAGCGGTGGGTGCCGATGCCTACAGCTATGGTGCCAAAACGGTGGGTTCCATCCTGGTGAACCGCATGAAAGTGGCCGGCAGCTGAGCCCTGTCCCTACTGGCCATCCAGAACAAAAGCAGCCTTTGGGCTGCTTTTGTTTTGATAGCTGTCAGCGCTTGCTATATGAGCGCTAGAGGCCTGTTTGGCCTGATTGGATATTTTCCTCAGATAGACCCGTTCGCCCTGAGCCTGTCGAAGGGCTGTTGGCCAAGGGCGCCCTGGCTTCGACAGGCTCAGCCCGAACGGATTGGAGACAGAGGCCTGAGGTATGTACATAGTCAGGCTATTTGGCTTGAAATCGAAGCTGTGCTCTTGGAGGTTGCTGGGCTACCCCGGCATCGTGCCACGCACCCGGTCATGCATGCGCACCACGCGGGCAATGGGCTGCTCGGCCTGGTCCGCCGACACATACCAACGCTTCGACCTTGCCTGCCCCCGTCATCGCCGCTCCAACCTCCGTGGTATTGGCCGTGCCCCTGATCCGGCGTGTGCCGCCGTCTTGATGGCGTCCGCAGACTGCGGCAGCGCTGGCGCTGCAGGGCCCGCGAAATAAAAGCAAAAATAGCTGCCAGCGCTTGTTTATCAAGCGCTGGCAGCTATCAAAATAATACTGACCGTTGCGTGGTCAGCTGGGGGCGCTCTCTATCTTTCAGCCCGCCAGCGCAGCCTTCACAGCGGCCGAGACCTGGCCCATGTCGGCCTTGCCGGCCAGGCGGGTCTTGACCACGCCCATAACCTTGCCCATGTCGCCGGGGCCGGCGGCGCCCAGTTCGGCCACGATGGCTTTCACGGCGGCCAGGGTTTCCTCGGCCGACATCCGCTCGGGCAGGTAGGCCTGCAGCACGGCCATTTCGGACTTTTCCTTGTCAGCCAGGTCCTGGCGGCCCGCGCCTTCAAAGGCGGTGATGCTGTCTTTGCGCTGCTTGATGAGCTTGTCCACGATGGCGACCACGGCGACATCGTCCAGCACGACGCGCTCGTCCACTTCCTTTTGCTTCATCGCGGCCTGCAGCAGGCGGATGGTGCCCAGGCGCTCGCTGTCCTTGGCGCGCATGGCGGTTTTCATGTCTTCGGTGATCTGGTCCTTGAGGCTCATGGCGGCTTCCTTTTTAGTAAGACAGAGTCGGAGGGTTTGCACAAAGCCCCTCTGGCTAGGCGCAGCGCCGCAGACAGTAGTTTTGCTACGGCAAGGCGCTGCAACGACGCCAGAGGGGCTTTGTGCAGACCCGCAAAAACAAAAACCCGCGCTTGGCGTCCCTAGCGCGGGTTCTGGGACCCAAGCAGGCTTGGGATCCGGAAGATCAGTACATCTTCTTGGGCAGTTGCATGCTGCGAACGCGCTTGTAGTGGCGCTTCACGGCGGCTGCCTTCTTGCGCTTGCGCTCGGCGGTGGGCTTTTCGTAGAACTCACGGGCGCGCAGGTCGGTCAGCAGGCCGAGCTTTTCAATGGTGCGCTTGAAGCGACGCAGTGCAACGTCAAAGGGTTCGTTTTCTTTTACGCGGATCGTAGTCATTAGCTAATGTTTTCCAAAATGTTGCTCGCAGAGGGGCTTGGGGAGATCGGGCCTCAAGACCATACGTAGCGGTTTCCCCGTCTGTAACTAGTATTTGGCCGACGGGGCATTGCCAGCAAAGCCAGAGATTATAGCCCGGCTGCGGCAAATTTCAAGCAGGCAGCGCTTGGGCGCAAGCATGTGCACTGGCCCAGGCCCACTGAAAGTTGTAGCCGCCCAGCCAGCCCGTCACATCCACCACCTCACCAATGAAGTACAGCCCGGGCTGGGTTTTGCACTCCATCGTCTGCTGCGAGAGCGCGCGGGTGTCGATGCCACCCAACGTGACTTCGGCCTTCTTGTAGCCCTCGGTGCCGGTGGGGGTGAGCTCCCAGCGTGCCAGTTGCTCGGCCAGCCGGGCCATGGCCTTGTCGGTGGCCTCGTTGATGGGGCGTTGCCAGTCGGCCTCGCGCTGGGCCCAGGTGTCGGCCAGGCGGCTTGGCACCAGTGTGGCCAGCTCGTTGGCGATGAGTTTGCGCGATCGCGCCTTGGCCTGCGCCAGCGCGGCGGGCAGGTCCACCGTGGGCGCCAGGTTGATGGCCAGCGGCGTGCCCTCTTGCCAGTAGCTGGATATCTGCAGCACCGCCGGGCCCGACAGGCCGCGGTGGGTGAACAGCAGGTCTTCGTCAAACGCCATGCGGGACCTCTTGGCGCCGGTGCTGATCTGCACCGGCAGCGCCAGTCCGGCCAGCTGCGCATACGGCGCCCAGCCCGCGCCGTCAAACGTCAGGGGCACGAGGCCGGGGCGGCGCTCGACCAGCGGGATATTGAACTGCTGCGCCAGCCGGTAGCCAAAGTCCGTCGCGCCGATCTTGGGGATCGACAGCCCACCCGTGGCAATGACCACCGAGCGGGCCTGCACCGTGCCGCGGTCAGTATCAATTTGATAGCTGCTGGCGCTTTCTGGATAAGCGCCAGAGGCCAAAAAGGCTATATTTTTAACCCGGCAAGGCTGCCAGTGCGTGACGCCACCGGCTGCGCATTCGGCCAGCAGCATGGCGATGATGTCCTCGGCCGAGCGGTCGGCAAACAGCTGGCCCTTGTGTTTTTCGTGAAAGGCGATGCCGTGCTTTTGCACCAGCGCAATGAAATCGGCCGGTGTGTAGCGCGACAGCGCCGAGCGGCAAAACTGCGGGTTTTGCCCCACGAAGTGCTTGTGCGGCGCGGCGGGGTCCAGGTCGCGGTTGGTGAAGTTGCAGCGCCCACCGCCCGAGATGCGGATCTTCTCGGCCACCTTGTCGGCGTGGTCGATGAGCAAGGCTTTCAACCCGCGCTGGCCTGCCTGGCCTGCACAGAACAGGCCGGCGGCACCGGCGCCGATGATGACAACATCAAAAACAAGGGAAGCGAGGGTCACAGGGGTTTTAGGCAGCGGTAGCGGGGCCGCCATTGTCGCCCGCGATCAGGGGGCTATTGCCTGAAGACCCCGCCCGACCCCACCACGGCAATGTCCACATAGTTGGAGCCATGGTGGTTCTGCGGGCTGAACTGGTAGGCATAACCGCCCAGGTCGAGGTTGCCCAGGCTTTCCATGCCCTGTACCAGACTGGCGCGCGTAACCCCCGGCCCCGCAGCGCGCAGGCCTTCGATCAGCACGCGGGCGTCCATGTAGCCGGTATAGCGGTCGTAATCCACGGGCTTGTCATGGTGCTTCATGGACGCCTGGAAGTCGCGCGTGAGCTGGATGGTGGGTTTGCTGGGGGACGGGCCGGTACGCGCCACGGCCAGGCCACGTGCGTCCTCTCCCAGCGCCTTGAGCATGGCGGTGCCCGCGCCCAGTGACAAGGTGTACACCGGCACACCCAGATGGGCCCGATGCGCCCGCACGTAGGCCACAACAGGCGGCCCTGCCGCTATCAGCAGCACTGCCTGCGGTCTCTGGGCGGCCAGGGCTTTGGCGGCTTCGTTGGCATCTTCTCCGGCGGCGGCCAGCGCATGTGTGCCCGCCAAAGATGCGCCTTCGGCAGCAATGGTTTTTTCGACAAGCGGCAGCAGCAGCTTGCCAAAATCGTTGTTTTCGAAGGCCACCCCGATGCGTGACGATTGCACCGCCACCAGGTTGCGCACGATCTTGACCAGCTCATCAGCGTAGCTGGCCCGGGTGGTGAACAGGTAGGGGTGCTGCTGCGCGCGGATGGCGGGGGAGCCGGTATACACGCCGATCAGTGGTAATTTGGCTTGCGCCAGATAGGGCAGCAGCGTCATCACCTGTGAAGTGCCCGACACGCCCAACAAGGCCAGTACGCCGTCTTTTTCGTTCAGCTGTTTGGCGTTTTCCAGCCTACGGCGCGGGTCGAACCCGTCGTCCAGCGACACCAACCGGATCTTGCGGCCGCCGATACCCCCTTTGGCATTGGCGTCTGCGATGGCGGCCTCCTGCCCCTCGTGGAGGGGCGCAAGAAACGGAGCCATCCCACCCGTCAGGGCGGTCGAACGGCCGATGAGGAGGTCGCCCTTTCCTGCAGCCGGTTGTGCGCCCGCGGGCAGTGCCGCCAAGGCCGCGCTGCCCGCCAGTGCCAGCACCAGGCTGCGGCGGCGCGCCAGTGGGAGGCCGTGGCCAGTGGGCGTCGCATCGTGGTTCATCATCAAGTAGCTCCTTCAGATGTCGGCCAACGTGGCCGCAACGTGCGGCGATGGTAGGAGCGCCCGGCGCTTGCCGCCCAAGGGTTTACACCGGGCAGGCGTCAAGTGAGAGACAGGCGCCTGCGCCAATGTCTATCCACTTTCAGGCAAGCGAAAACCTGAACCGCTGGATGAATCCTTTGGGCACGCCGTCTTCACGGCATTTGCAACGGCAATGGCAATGGCCACCAGCATGGCGTTGCGTATCACCGCCACGCCCTAGCTTTTGCGCGGGTGTGGCGTGTTCAGATATTCGGGGAAGCAGCGGGCGCTGGCTGCGCATCCGCACGGGCAGGGTGCCCTCTAAAATCCTGGCATGAATATCCCCTCGCACCAACTCAGCATGACCGTGCTGATGTCTCCTGACATGGCCAACTTCTCGGGCAATGTGCATGGCGGGGCGATTCTCAAGCTGCTCGACCAGGTGGCCTATTCGTGCGCCAGCCGCTATTCGGCCTGCTATGTGGTCACGTTGAGCGTGGACCAGGTGATGTTTTTGCAGCCCATTCATGTGGGCGAGCTGGTGACTTTTCTGGCCAGCGTCAACTACACGGGCGCGTCGTCGATGGAGGTCGGCATCAAGGTGGTGGCCGAAGACATCCGCTCGCAGGTGGTGCGGCATGTGAACAGCTGCTTTTTCACGATGGTGGCGGTGGACGAGGCGCGCAAGCCGGTGAAGGTGCCGCCCCTGTCGCCTTCTACGCCCGACGAACGCCGCCGCTGGGACGCCGCACTGCTGCGCAAATCGCTGCGCAAGGAGCTGGCCGCGCGCTTCGAGCAGGCCCGCTCGGCGCCAACCCCCGCACCGGCGGGCTGAAGCGCCCTGAGCCCTGCGCGCTGGCGGGCAGGCGCGCCGATCCCCTTGCGCAGCGGGCTTTCAGCCCGTGCGGCGGGTGACGCTGGCCTGGTCGGGGGCAGGTTGGGAAACGCTGGCCACACCGCGCACCACGTCGCCCACCACAATCACCGAGGGGCTGGCCAGCCCTTCGCGTTCGATGGTGGCGTGCAGCTGGCCCAGCGTGGTGATGGCATGGCGCTGGTGGGGCAGGCTGGCGTGCTGGATGATGGCCACGGGCGTGTGGGCCGGCAGGCCGGTGAGCAGCTCTTGCTCGATGTGGGCCGCGCCGCTTACGCCCATGTAGATCACCAGCGTGAGCCGGGCCTCGCGCGCGGTGGCGGCCAGCTGGCGCCAGTCGGTTCCGGCATCGCCGGGTTTGGCGTGGCCGGTGACAAACACCACGCCATGCGCATGCTCGCGGTGCGTGAGCGGGGCGCCCAGCGAGGTCAGCCCCGCCAGCCCCGCCGTGATGCCATTGATCACCGAGACCGCCACCCCGGCGGCACGCAGGTGCTCCACTTCTTCACCGCCACGGCCAAAGATGAACGGGTCGCCGCCCTTGAGGCGCACCACGTTCTCGCCCTCGCTCACGGCCATGAGCATCAGCTTTTCGATGAAGGCCTGCGGCGTGCTGGTGCAGCCACCGCGCTTGCCCACGTAAACGATGCGCGCCGTGGGCGATGCGTGCGCCACGATGGCGTCGCTCACCAGGTCATCTACCAGCAGCACGGTGGCGGCCTGGATGGCCTTGAGGGCCTTGATGGTGAGCAGCTCGGGATCGCCCGGGCCCGCGCCTACCAGCGTGCAGGTTCCCAGGTGGGTGGCGGGCGACAGTGCGCTGGTGGGGGGCGTGGTGGGGTTCATGGGGCGTGCGGTGGTGTTTGCGCAGCCAGATGCAAGATGTGTTCCACCTGCTGCGCCAGCGCTGGCGGCACGGGCAGGCGGCCGTCCAGCACGTCTTTCGTGTAGCGCGCCGTAGTGTCGATGTCGATCTCGGTGGGCAGGCCTGGCACGTCGGCTGCGGTGCCGGGTTGCTGCTCTTGCAGCAGCTGGTGCACGCCGGCCACGAAGGCATCGTAGCGGGGCGTGCGGCGCGGGTCGGTCGCCACTTCGCCTTCGAGGCCGCGCGAGAGCAGGGCGGTCATGTGCAGCGCGCCAAAGGTGGCCTGCAGCATGTCGTAATACTCGGGGTGGGTGTAGCTGGTCACCACCACGGCGGGGCCCGCGCAGGGGTTCATGAGTTTCACGATGCTGTGCCCCGCATTGCGCAGCCCCACCACCTCGCGCACCTTCAGCAGGCGTGCCAGGGCGGCATGCAGATACCCGGTCTCGATATGGGCCACGCTGCCGGTTGCTATTTTTTCCGGCGCTGTGAGGGCGGGAACGCCCAGCGCCAGCAGCACATCCGATGCCAGGGTGCGGCGCGCCTCGGTGCGCATGCCGTGCAGCAGCACGGGCAGCCCCTCGCGCGCCAGCAGCAGCGCCAGCAGCGGCGTGAGCACGGGCAGCTTGCGCGCACCGTTGTAGCTGGGCAGCACGATCACGGGGCGGTCGCTGGCCGGAAAAAGCGCCATCCGGCTGTGGGCGGCGCCGAGAAAGCCGCACATTTCCTCGGGCGTTTCGCCCTTGATGCGCATGGCCAGGCAGAAGGCGCCGATTTCCAGATCGGTCACGTTGCCGTCGAGCAGCTGGCCAAACAGGTCTGCCGCTTGCTCGCGCGTGAGTGGCTTGGAGCCGCGGGGGCCGCGACCGATTTCTTTGATGTACTGGCTAATGCCCATGTTTTTTGGTGGCGGGACTTGTGCAATAGGGCTCCAGCGGCGTTATTTCGGCTTGCCGTACAGGCGTACTGTCTGCGCCGAAAATGCCTAGCCGGAGCCCTATTGCACAAGTCCTGGTGCGGTGGTTGTGGGGATGTAGGAGGGTGGGCCGCTATTCTGGCGCAATCCAGGCAACTCCTGGTTATGTGGCAGCCTGCGCCATGTGCTTGGACGCCAGTGGCCCGGTGCTGCGCACCATGCGCTTGAGCTCGGGCAGGCACGAGCCGCAGTTCGTGCCGCAGCGCAGCTTGCCTTGCAGTTGCGCCAGGCGGTCAGCGTCGGTACCGTGGCACTGCGCGAGCTCGGTGGTGATGGCAGCGTCGGTCACGTTCAGGCAGGTGCACACCGGCTTGCCGCGCGACTGCACGGCCACCGGGGCCTTGGCGCCGGGCACCAGCAGCAGGCGGCCGTAGCTTTGGGCGGGCAGCTCTTCCTGCAGCAGGGTCTTGAGCCAGCCTTCGGCGCTGGTGTCGCCTGCCAGCACGATGGCTTCGAGCATGGTGGCGCTGCCGTGGCGCACCAGCCGGGCGGCGCGGCGCTGGCCGCGCTTTTGATCGGCGTAGCGCAAGGTGTCGGCGGTGGCCAGGCCTATCAGGGCCTCGATGCGTTCAATGATTGCGTCGGGCGGCGGCTCGTGGGCGGCGGCGCGCAGCAGCACGCCCATGCGCTCGCGGCCGGGTTCGTTCAATGGCGTGTTGTTGCTAAAGGGCACGCAGCTCGTGAACTGGAACAGGGGAAACTGCGCCATCAGTGCGGCCAACGCCTCGCGCACGTCCTGGGCGCTGTCGGCCGGCAACCAGGCCATGGCCAGCAGGGTCCAGGGCAGCTCGGCCTTGAGCACCTTCACGGCGGCGTGCTTGAGCTCGGGCTGTTTGGAGGTGGGGCAAAACGCCGAAGTGGTGAGCGCATTCACGCCCGCCAGCCGCTCGCCGGTGGACGAGCATCCGCTCAAAAACTCGCTGCCCCAGTGCATGGCCATGAAGGCCTGCGACAACCCCAGCGTGGCATCAGCCTGCACGGGCACCACGATGGAGCCGCGCTTGCTGGTCACATGCACGAGGTCGCCGTTTTTGAGCTGGCGCCGCTCCATGTCCTGCGGGTGCAGTTGCACGCTGGGCTCCGCCACATGGCCGAACAGGCGGCCCAGGGTGCCGGTGCGCGTCATGCCGTGCCACTGGTCGCGCAGGCGGCCCGTGGTCAGGCTGAAGGGGTAGCGCGCCTCGCGCTGCTCGGCCGTGGGCTGCCAGGCGTGCGCGGCAAAGCGGGCGCGGCCGTCGGCGGTGGGGAAGATGCCGTCTTCGTACAGGCGGGCCTTGCCGATGTCGCGCGTTCGGGTTGGCAACGTGGTCGCGCTGTTGTCGTCATTGCCGCTGCCGGCAGCATCCGCAGGACACGGCCATTGCTGGGGGCCTGCAGATTCGAGCAGCGCCCACGAAAGCCCCGTGATGTCCAGATCGCGCCCGCGTGTGCTTTCGCGGTGTTCGTTCCACACGGCCTGTGCGCCCTGGTCGGCGTGGTCGGTGGTGTAGGGGAACAGCGTGGGCTGGCCGGGACGCAGGCGTGCCTCCAGCTGGTGCGCAAACTGCACCGCAATGGCCCAGTCGTGGCGCGCCTCGCCGGGGGCGGGAACGGCAGTGCGCACGCGCGAGATGCGGCGCTCGCTGTTGGTCACGGTGCCGGTTTTTTCGCCCCAGGTCGTGGCGGGCAGCAGCAGGTCGGCATATGCGCAGGTTTCGGCGGTGGCAAAGGCCTCTTGCACCACCACAAACTCGGCCCGCTGCAGCGCGCGGCGCACCGTGGCCTGGTCGGGCATGCTCTGCGCGGGGTTGGTGCAGGCAATCCACAGGGCCTTGATTTCGCCGTCGGCTGCGGCCTGGAACATCTCGACCGCCGTCTTGCCGGGCTGGCTGGGCACATCGGCCACCCCCCACAGCGCGGCCACTTCGGCGCGGTGCTGCGGGTTGGCCAGATCGCGGTGGGCGCTGAGCAGATTGGCCATGCCACCCACCTCGCGCCCGCCCATGGCGTTGGGCTGGCCGGTCAGGCTGAAGGGGCCCGCGCCGGGCTTGCCGATCTGCGCCGTGGCCAGATGCAGGTTGATGAGCGCCGCGTTCTTGGCCGTGCCGCTGCTGCTCTGGTTGAGGCCCTGGCAGTAGAGGCTCAAGGTCGCTTTCGACGTCGCAAACCATTGGGCTGCGGTGGTGAGGTCGGCCACGCTGATGCCGCACACCTGGGCCACGCGCTCGGGCGTGGCTTCACGCACCAGGGCCTTGAGTTCATCGAAGCCCGTGGTGTGCGCGGCGATGTACTCGGCGTCCGTCCAGCCCTCCCACAGCATGAGGTGCAGCATGCCGTGGAACAGCATCACATCGCTGCCCGGCTGGATGGGCAAAAACAGGTCGGCCATGCCGGCGGTGTCGGTGCGGCGCGGGTCGGCCACGATGACCTTCATGCCCGGGTTGGCGGCGCGTGCGTCTTCGATGCGGCGAAACAAAATGGGGTGCGCCCAGGCCGCGTTGCTGCCCACAATGAAGAGGCACTGTGCGTGGTTCACGTCGTCGTAGCAGGCGGGCGGTGCGTCGGCACCCAGCGTGGCTTTGTAGCCCGCCACGGCGCTGCTCATGCACAGGCGCGAGTTGGAGTCGATGTTGTTGGTGCCGATCAGGCCCTTGGCGAGCTTGTTGAAGACGCAGTAGTCCTCGGTGAGCAACTGGCCGCTGACATAAAAGCCCACGGCGTTGGGGCCGTGGCGCTGGATGATGTCGGCAAATTTTTCGGTGGCCAGGCCCAGGGCGGCGTCCCACGGCAGTGGCTGGGGCGCATCGCTACGTTGCGCGCGGCGCAGGGGCTGCAGCAAACGAGTCTGCAGCGTGATGGGGCTGCTGGCAGTGAGGTGCAGGGTGGAGCCCTTGGTGCACAGGCGACCGAAGTTGGCGGGGTGGGAGGGATCGCCGCGCACGCCGGTGATCTGGGGGCCGTGGCTTTCGATGATCACGCCGCAGCCAACGCCGCAGTAGGGGCAGGTGGATTTGGTTTCTTGCATGGCGTGGAGTTTTGTGTGTTTTTGGGGTCTTTTTGAGGTCTAGTGCTTATTTATAAAGCGCTAGTAGCTATTGTTTTTATAGTGACGATGTGCTGGTGGTGAGGGCAGACTTCAGTACGCTGGTTTCCCACATCGCTTGTATGAAATTTCTCATCACAGCTCCCAAGGCAAATCTCAAAAAAACAGGCGTCTACACACTGCGGCTTCGAGGTTTCGAAACCGCAGGTGCAGACGCCTTCGTCTGTGTGCCCCCAGACTGCGCCATTGCACCCCGAGTTCACGGGCCCCTGCCGGGCCCTCGCACATGCAACGCAATACATGTGCCAGCCCGCGTGGCGCCTGACACCGGCCTTGACACGATCCGGATGGGGCACGGACGCAAGGCTGGCACCAGCCTGGTGCAACGGGGCGCTCCAGAGCGGGAGGTTTGCGTGGGCGGGCGCGAAGCCGTGCCGTGGTGAAGCAGTCGTGTGAAAGTGATGCGGGCCAGCCAATGGGCATGTGCCGGGCATGCGCTGGGCCGTGCCGGGAGCGGTGGTGTCAGCGCAGGTGCTGAATCACCGCCAGCAACGCCACCACGGTGACACCCAGAACGAGCGCAATGGCGCGCCAGAACACCATCGGGTTGCGCTCATACAGCGCAGGGCGTGCGCGGCCCAGGTAGGCAGCGCTGGGCTGCCGCAGGTCGTGCACAAACTCGGACAACGCTTCCTGCCTTTTGCGCGGGTTGGGGTGCACCGCACGCCGCAGCACGGCATCCATCCACGCCGGAATGGCGCGGTGTTCGTCCAGCGCGCTGGCGTAGTGCAGCTTCATCAGGGCCGCCCGGGTGCGAATCCCGGCCACCTGCGTGCCATAGGGTTGCCGCCCGGTGAGCATCTGGTAGGTGATGACGCCCAGCGAGAACAGGTTCGATTGCGGCGTGCCCGGCTCGCCCAGAAAGTATTCGGGGGCTGCGTATTGCAAGGTGCCCGGAACGCCATCGTCGGCACCGGGCACCGCGTTTTCGGCCAGGCCGGCGACGTGGACCGAGCCAAAGTCAATGATCTTCACGGTGCCCGAGGTGTCGATCATGATGTTTTCGGGCCGCAGGTCCTGGTGCAGCATCTCCATGCGGTGAAAGGCCTGCAGGCCGCGTGCGATCTGGTCCACGATGTCGCGCACCACCGACAGTTCGGGCCTGGGGTGGTCAATCATCCACTGGGCCAGTGTCTGGCCCTGCACATATTCCATGGCCACATAGAGGTACTCGCGCTTGCGCCCCGGGGGCGCGGGCTGCAGCACATGGGGGCTGTGAATGCGCCGCGCAATCCATTCTTCCATCAGAAAGCGGTCGAGGCCGGCGGCGTTGTCCTGCAGGTCGATCGAGGGCGTTTTGAGCACCGTTTTTTGCCCGCTGTCGGTGTCGATGGCCAGGTAGACATGGCTGCGGTGGCTGCCGTGCAGCTCGCGCACGATCTGGTAGCCGTCGAGCATGGCGCGGGGTTCCAGCACGGGCGGCAACTGCAGCGTGGCCCGCTGGCGTTGCAGTTCGCTGGCGTCCTGTTGGGGCAGCGCATCAATGCGCACGATCTGAATGGTCAGGTTGTCGTCGCTGCCGCAGCGCAGGGCTTCGTCCACGATGGCGCGGGCGGCCTGGTCCAGATCGGTGGCGTGGGCTTCAATGGCCTGCGTGATGAAGCTGGCGCTGACATGTTCATGCACGCCATCGGTGGTCAGCACAAAGATGTCTGCGGGCTCTACCGGCAGGGCCCGGTAATCCACCTCCAGCTGCGGCTGAACGCCGAGCGCGCGGCCCAGGTAGATTTGCTCGGCCGACAGGCGCACCCGGTGGTCTTCGGTCAACTGCTCCAGCGCCTTGCCCTGCACCCGGTAGATGCGGTTGTCACCCACATGAAACAGGTGTGCGGTGGCGGATTTGACAATCAGCGAGCTGAGGGTGCAGACATAGCCCCGGTCTTTGTCAAAGCGGTAGGGGCTGCGCTGGGTTTGGGCGTGCAGCCACGAGTTGGTGGCCGCCAGCACGCACTGTGCCGAGCGCTTGACGCTCCAGGCCTCGGAGGTGCAGTAATAGTCCTGCAGCAGCCCGTGCACCGCAGCGGCGCTGGCGATCTGGCTGACATCGCTGCTGCTGATGCCATCGGCCAGTGCCACCACCACCCCCTTGGCGGCCAGTGCCAGCCCCTGTGGCATGCAGGCGCCGTGAAAGTCCTGGTTGACCTCCTTGCAGCCCTTGTCAGAGTGCTGGCCAATGCTTACTTTCAGGGTGTCGCTCATTGGCGCGCCGTTCGTTCAGGGGGTCGGATTCAGGGTTGCAGATTGGAGGTGCCGTGCTCGAAACGCCAGGTGCATTGCCGTGTGGGCACCTGGCGGTTTCGGCGGGCGATCAGGCGAGCTTGCGTTTTGGGCCGGTCTTGATGTGGGTGGCGTACAGCGTCAGGCCGGTAAAGGCCAGACCACCCACCAGATTGCCCAGCACCACGGGGATTTCGTTCCAGATCAGGTAGTCAACGATCGAGAAGTTGCCGCCCATCATCAGGCCCGAGGGGAACAGGAACATGTTCACCACCGAGTGCTCGAAGGTCATGGCAAAAAACAGCATGATGGGCATCCACATCGCAATGACCTTGCCGCTGACGGTGGTGGAGATCATGGCGCCCACCACGCCCGTGGACACCATCCAGTTGCACAGCATGGCGCGAATGAAGATGGTGAGCCAGCCCATCAGGCCGTATTGGGCGTAGCCCAGGGTGCGCGCCTCGCCGATGTGGCCGATTTTTGTGCCGATTTCGTTGGGTGCCACCGAAAAGCCATAGGTGAAGATGAACGACATCATGAAGGCGACGGTCAGCGCGCCCAGGAAGTTGCCGGTAAACACCAGGCCCCAGTTGCGCAGGATGCCCTTGATGGTGACGCCCGGGCGCTTGTCCAGCCAGGCCAGCGGCGTCAGCACGAACACGCCGGTCAACAGGTCAAAGCCCAGCAGGTAGAGCATGCAAAAGCCCACCGGGAACAGGATGGCGCCCACCAGTGCAGAGCCCGACATGACGGTGGCCGTGACGGCAAACACCGCCGCCAGCGCCAGGATGGCGCCCGCCATGTAGGCGCGGATCAGGGTGTCCCGGGTGGACATGTAGATTTTGGATTCACCGGCATCCACCATCTTGGTGACGAATTCGGAAGGAACGAGATAGGCCATGGGTTTCTTTCTGCGGTCTGTCTGGGAGCGGTGCCAGAGTTGCCAAAGGTGCGATGGGTGCCGGCCTGCACGCGGCGCGTGGCAAGCCGGCGGATTGGCGTGAGGTGGTTATGAAGTGGGTGTGATGTGCGCGCGGGATCACGCCGCCGGGCTGGCCGGGGCGCGCCGCTGCGGCCCTGCGATGGGGCGCGTTTCGCTCAGGGCGTGGTGGGCCAGTTCGTGGGTGTTGAGCAGCACGGTGCCGTCTTCCACGCGCACCTGAAACTTGGGCGTGCAGCCCTCGTCAGGGGCGGCGGCCTGGCCGTCGCACAGGCCAATGGTCCAGTTGTGCATGGGGCAGGCCACGCTGGTGCCAAAAACGATGCCCTGGCTCAGCGGGCCGCCCTTGTGCGGGCAGCGGTCGAGCAAGGCAAACACCTCGTTCGAGGTGTTGCGAAACACGGCCACGTCCAGGCCCTGGGCGCGTGCCACGCGGCGCGAGCCCAGCACGGGGATATCGTCCACGCGGCAGATGGAGGTCCATTCGGTCATTGCTATTCCTTTTGTAGCTGCTTGCGCTTTTGGGTAAAGCGTTTCAGGCACTTTTGATATAAAAAATTGGTCAGGCCACGGAGATCGGGATGAACTGGCGCTGGTCCACTGCCGCCTTGTCAAAGTCGAACCACGGGTCGGGCTCGCCATCCAGCGCAAACTGCAGCTGCTCCCACAGCGCTTTGCGGCCTTCGTGGTCTTGCAGAATGCGTTTTTTCACATAGTCCAGGCCCACGCGGTTCACGTAGTGCACGGTGCGCTCCAGGTACCAGCCTTCCTGGCGGTACAGCTCGCAAAACGCGCCGGTGTACTCCAGCACTTCCTCGGCGGTCTTGAGCTTGGTGAAGAAGTGCGCCACCTCGGTCTTGATGCCGCCGTTGCCGGCTACATACATCTCCCAGCCGCTTTCCACGCCGATGATTCCGACGTCCTTGATGCCGGCCTCGGCGCAGTTGCGCGGGCAACCGCTCACGGCAAATTTCACCTTGTGCGGGGCATTCATGCGCCACATGGCGCGCTCCATGTCCTTGCCCATTTGCGTGCTGTCCTGCGTGCCCATGCGGCACCACTCGCTGCCCACGCAGGTCTTGACGGTGCGCAGGGCCTTGGCATAGGCGTGGCCGCTGGGCATGCCTATGTCCTTCCACACGTTGACCAGGTCTTCCTTCTTCACACCCAAGAGGTCAATGCGCTGGCCACCGGTGACCTTGACGGTGGGGATGTGGTACTTGTCCACCACGTCGGCAATGCGGCGCAGTTCGTCGGCTGTGGTCTCCCCGCCCCACATGCGCGGGATCACGCTGTAGGTGCCGTCCTTTTGGATGTTGGCGTGGCTGCGTTCATTGATGGCGCGGCTTTGCGGGTCGTCCTTGGCGTCCTTGGGCCAGGTGCTGATGAGGTAATAGTTGACGGCCGGGCGGCAGCTGGCGCAGCCGTTGGGCGTTTTCCATTCGAGAAACGAGAACACATCTGCGATGGAAAGCAGCTTGTTGGTGCGGATCGCATCGCGCACCGCCTGGTGGCCATGGTCGGTGCAGCCGCACATGGCCTTGGTCTTGGGCGTGGCCGAATAGTCGCCGCCGGCGGTGAACATGATGATCTGCTCGACCAGCCCGGTGCACGAGCCGCAGCTGGCGCTGGCCTTGGTGTGCTTGCGCACTTCGTCCAGCGTGAACAGGCCTTTTTCCTTGATGGCCTTGCAGATGGCGCCCTTGGTCACACCGTTGCAGCCGCACACTTCGTCGGTGTCCGCCATGGCGGCGGCCTGGTTCTGGCCCTGGTGGCCGGTGTCGCCCATGTTGGATTCACCAAACATGAGTTTGTCGCGGATGTCGTTCACCGTGCGGCCGTCGCGCAGCAGCTTGAAATACCAGCTGCCGTCCACCGTGTCGCCATACAGGCAGGCGCCCACGAGCTTGTCGTCCTTGAGCACGAGCTTTTTGTAGACGCCGCCGCTCGGGTCGCTCATGACAATCTCTTCGGTGCCCTCGCCGCCCTGGAAGTCGCCTGCGCTGAACAGATCAATGCCCGTGACCTTGAGCTTGGTCGATGTCAGCGAGCCCTGGTAGCGGCCAATGCCGAACTCCGCCAGGTGATTCGCCAGCACCTTGCCCTGCTCGAACAGCGGTGCCACCAGTCCATACGCGATGCCCCGGTGCGCGGCGCACTCACCCACGGCGTAGATGCGTGCGTCGGTGGTGGTCTGCAGCGTGTCACTCACCACGATGCCCCGGTTCACGTGCAGGCGCATTTTTTCAGCCAGTGCGGTGTTGGGGCGAATGCCCACTGCCATCACCACCAGGTCGGCGGGCACCTCGGTGCCGTCTTTGAACTTGACGGCGGCGACGCGGCCTTCGGCGTTGCCCACCAGCTCCTGCGTTTGTGCGCCCATCAAAAACTGCATGCCGCGCTCGGCCAGCGACTTTTGCAGCATCTTGCCGGCCACATCGTCGAGCTGGCGCTCCATCAGCCAGTCGCCCACATGCACCACGGTGACCTGCATGCCGCGCTTCATGAGGCCGTTGGCGGCCTCCAGGCCCAGCAGGCCGCCGCCGATGACCACCGCATGTTTGTAGGTGGCGGCAGCGTCGATCATGGCCTGCGTGTCGGCAATGTCGCGGTAGGCCAGCACGCCTTGGAGCTCTTTGCCGGGGATGGGCAGGATGAACGGGTTGGAGCCCGTGGCCATGATGAGGCGGTCGTATTCGGCGGTGATGGTCTCGCCCGTTGCACTGGTGGCGTGCACGATGCGGCGCACACGGTCCACGTCGGTCACGGTGAAACCCGTGTGCAGCGTGATGTGGTTGTCGGCATACCACTGCCAGTCGTTCAGAATGATCTCGTCGATGGTCTGCTCGCCGGCCAGCACGGGCGACAGCAAAATGCGGTTGTAGTTGGGGTGCGGCTCTGCACCAAATACCGTGATGTCGTAAAGGTCGGGCGCTATCTTCAGCAGCTCTTCGAGCGAGCGAACGCCGGCCATGCCATTTCCCACCATCACCAGCCTGGATTTTTTCATCGTGACCCCCGTAGGCGTTTCGGAAAAACAAAAAGGCGTCCGCACGGTGGGCTGGCCGGGTAGCCAACACATTCGCAGGGACGCCATCGTCTTCGTCAGCCCAATCCGCCATTGCACCGGGCCGAACATGCGGCCTATCGTGGCCGCACACAGGGTGATGCAAAACCTGTGCCAAAGATGGAAAAGATGGTGGTTTTAAGTGAAAAATGGCTCTAGCGCTTATTTATCAAGCGCTATTAGCTATCAAATAAATAGCAGTCAACGAAACGGTTGGCCTTGCCAGTGCAAGCCGCACAAGCGGATGGGCCAGCTTGGTGCGTGCGCCGTTCCAGCGTGTTTGCAAGCTCGCGGCCTGTGGAGGATTGATGACACGCTCGTCGGTCCATTCGGTCCATTCGGACCATTCAGTGGACGGGTGGCCGACCAGGAGCGCGCGAGTGCTCGCAGCCGCCAGATGGAAACCGGTGGGCTGTGCGTTTAAAACCGGTGGGCGTAGCGTATCTGCACAAACGTTTCCCCCGGGTTGGGCTTGCGCAGCCCGGCGTTGGATACATGCTTGGCCTGCAGGCTGACCTCGTGCTGCCGCTGTGCACCAAAGTTGCGCCCCAGGCCGAGATGGTCGCTGAAATTCCAGCGGCTGCCAAAGGGGCCGTTGGGCGTGTGGTGCGTGGCCTTCAGGTACGACAGGCCAATGCCGCCCTCCACAAACCAGAGCGATTGCCCGTCTGCAAAACGGTAGCGGGCCATGGGCACCACGCCCAGCTGGGTGTTGTGGCGGCGCGCCGGCGGTGCGGCCGTGGAGGCCAGTCGCTCAGATACACATCCAGGTGCGTGCGGATGCGCCCTTGCCACCACGAATACTGCAGGGGCACGCGCAAACCCACGGTGCGTGTGCGCGTGGCCGGGGCGCCGTGGTCGGTATACCCGGCCTCTACATAGATCGACCGGGTTTGCGGGAGCGCTTGCAGCTCGTCGGCTGCGGCAGTTGCGGCGCCGCTGGCGGCGCTGAAGGCGATGGTGCAGAGCAGCGCGGCAAAGCCGGCTTGGTGCGCGGGCGCTGCATTGCGCACCCTTTCAGGGGCCGGGCGTTGCGGTGCTGTCACCCGGGGTGGTGTCGATCCAGCGGCCACCCAGCACCTTGTACAGCGTGATCCGGTTGGCCTGCTCGGCCAGTGCCAGCCCGATCAGTGTCTGCTGCGCGCTGTAAAGCGCGCGCTGGGCGTCCAGCACGGGCAGGTAACTGTCGGCGCCCAGCCGGTAGCGCGCTTCGGACAGCTGCAGCGCCTTCAGGGTGGCCGCCTGCAGCGATTGCTGGGCCTGCAGGCGCTCGGCCAGCGTGGCGCGCTCTGCCAGCGCATCGGCCACCTCGCGGAACGCGGTTTGCACGGCCTTGTCGTACTGGGCCAGGGCCGTGTCGCGCGCGGTTTCGGCGATCTGGAGGTTGGCGCGGTTGCGGCCCGCATCAAAGATGGGCAAGCGGATCTGTGGCGCAAAGCTCCAGGTGCCGTTGCCGCCGTCAAACAGGCCCGACAGCGCATTGCTGGCGGTGCCCGCCGACGCCGTGAGCGTGATGCTGGGGAAAAACGCGGCACGGGCCGCGCCAATGCTGGCATACGCGCCGCGCAGCGTGTATTCGGCGGCGCGCACATCGGGGCGGTTGAGCAGCACCGACGAGGGCAGGTCGCCCGGCACCGCCAGCAAGGTGGCGGCGGGTGTGGCAAGGCTGGGGGCGGGTGCCACCGATGCCGATGCCGACGCAGCCTGGGCAGGGGAGGCCGTGGCCCCCGGGTTCGCCCCGTCGGGCAGCAGGGCCGCAGGCACCGGCGCGCCCGCCAGCAGGGCCAGCGCATTGCGGTCGCGCGCCACCTGGCTGGTGAAGGCGGCCACGTCGGCGCGGGCGGTGTCCACCGTGGTCTGGGCTTGCGTCAGCGTCAGGCCCGAGGCGGCGCCCAGGGCATGGCTGCGTTCTGTCAGTTCGTATGACTTCTGGCGGCTGCGCAGGGTGTCTTGCGCCAGTTGCAGGCGCCGGCCATCGGCGTCGAGGGTGAGCCAGGCGTTGGCCACTTCGGCCACCAGGCTCAGCTGCACGCTGCGGCGGTTCTCGGTGGTGCGCAAAAACTCTTGCAGCGCAGCCTCGTTGAGGTTCTTTACGCGGCCAAAAAAATCGATCTCGTAGCTGCTGAAGCCAAGCTGCGCGCTGTACTGGCTGCTGGTGGGCGAGCGGCCGCTGGTGTTCAGGTCATCGGCCGTGCGCGTGCGGTTGCCCGCGGCGGTGGCGCCCACGGCTGGGAACCGGTTGGACTGCTCCACGCCGTATTGCGCGCGGGCCTTCTCGATGGCCAGCACCGCCACGCGCAGGTCGCGGTTGTTTTGCAGCGCCAGCGCCACCAGCTCGCGCAGGCGCGGCTCCTGCAAAAATTCCTGCCAGCCCATGGGGCCGGTCTCGGGCGCCAGCGCGGTGCCCTCAGGCCCGTTTGGGCCGTTCGTGCCGTTCAGCGTGGCGGGCACGGGCAGCATGGGGCGCGCATAGTCGGGCGCCAGGCTGGTGCAGCCTGCCAACGCAAGCAATGCCAGTGCGCTGGCGGCGGTGGCGCGCACCACGGTGCGGCGGGGGGCGATCAGGGGGGTGCGGCTCATGCGGCGGCTCCGGTTTCGCTGGCAGTCTGCTTTGCCTTGCGCTCGGCAAAGTAACCGCGAATCAGGACAAAGAACACCGGCACAAAAAAGATGCCCAGCACGGTGGCCGACACCATGCCGCCCAGCACGGCGGTGCCAATGGCCTGGCGGCCACCCGCCCCGGCGCCGCTGCCCAGCGCCAGGGGCAGTACACCGAACCCGAACGCCAGCGAGGTCATCAAGATGGGCCGCAGCCGCAGGCGCACGGCTTCCAGCGTGGCATCGAGCACGCTGCGGCCGCGCTCTTGCAACTGGGTGGCAAATTCCACGATCAGGATGGCGTTCTTGGACGACAGCCCCACTGTGGTGAGCAGGCCCACCTGAAAGTACACGTCGTTCGACAGCCCGCGAAACCCGATGCCCAGCAGCGCCCCGACAATGCCCAGCGGCACCACCAGAATCACCGAAAACGGCACCGACCAGCTTTCGTAGAGTGCGGCCAGGCACAGAAACACAAACAGAATCGATACCGCATACAGCAGCGGCGCCTGCGAGCCCGACAGCCGCTCTTGAAACGAGGCGCCGGTCCATTCGTAGCCAATGCCCGCGGGCATTTCCTTCATGATGTCTTCAACCGCCGCCATGGCCACGCCCGAGCTCACGCCCGCCGCCGCACTGCCCACGAACTCGTAGCTCGGGCTGCCGTTGTAGCGCTGCAACTGGGGTGAGCCATAGGTCCAGCGGGTGCTCGAAAACGCCGAGAACGGCACCATCTGCCCCTGGTTGTTGCGCACCGTCCAGGGGCCCACGTCCTGCGGCAGCATGCGAAACGGCGCGTCGCCCTGCATGTAAACCCGCTTCACGCGCCCCTTGTTGAGAAAGTCATTCACATAGGTGCCGCCCAGCGCGCTCGACAGGGTGTTGTTCACGTCCACCGTGGCCAGGCCCAGTGCGCCGGCCTTGTTGTCGTCAATGTCCACGCCCAGCTGCGCGGTGTCGTCGAGGTTGGTGCTGCGCGTGTTGCTCAGCTCGGGGCGCTTGGCGGCCAGTTCGAGCACCTTGTCGCGCGCGGCCACCAGCGCATCGTGGCCCAGGCCGTTCAGGTCCTTGAGCTGAAAATTGAAGCCCGCATTGGCCCCCAGCCCGCGCACGGCGGGCGGCAGCAGCACGAAAATGCGCGCATCGCGGATGGCGGCCAGGTCCTTGGTGGCCTTGCGCGCAATGGCGTCGGCGCTCTGGTCGGGGCGTGTGCGCTGGCTCCAGTTGGTCAGCCGCACAAAGCCGCGCGCCGAGCTCTGGTCACCACCCGAACCGGTGATCGAGTTGAAGCTGACCACATCGGGCTGGGCCGCAAAATACTTTTGCACCTGCGCCATCACGGCCTGCAGCCGCGCGTTGGACGAGCCTGGCGGCAACGTGATCTGCACCGAGATCGCGCCTTGGTCTTCATTGGGCAAAAATGACGTGGGCAGGCGCAAAAACAGCACCGCCATGCCGGCGCAGATCAGCACATACACCAGCATCATGCGTTTGCCCCGGCGCACCACGGTGCCCACGCCGCGCTGGTAGCTGTCGGCCGAGCGGTCAAAGCGGCGGTTGAAGCCCACAAAAAAGCGGTCAATCCAGCCCGCAATGCCCTTGCGGGGTGCGCCATGGGGGCTGTGCTGCCCCTTGGCAATGGGCTTGAGCAAGGTGGCGCACAGCGCGGGTGTGAGTGTCAGGGCCACCAGCACCGACAGCACCATGGCCGACACGATGGTGATGGAAAACTGCCGGTAGATCACCCCGGTGGAGCCGCCAAAAAACGCCATGGGAATGAACACCGCCGACAGCGTGAGTGCAATGCCCACCAGGGCCGGGGTGATTTCGGCCATCGACTTGCGCGTGGCCTCTTTAGGGGACAGGCCTTCTTCGCTCATCACGCGCTCGACGTTTTCCACCACCACGATGGCGTCGTCCACCAGCAGGCCGATGGCCAGCACCATGCCGAACATGGTCAGCGTGTTGATCGAATAACCGGCTGCCGACAGCACACCAAAGGTGCCCAGCAGTACCACCGGCACGGCAATGGCCGGAATCAGCGTGGCGCGGAAGTTCTGCAAAAAGATGTACATGACCAGCACCACCAGCACCATGGCTTCGAGCAGGGCCTTGACCACTTCTTCGATCGAGGCGCTGACGAACGGCGTGGTGTCGTAGCTGGTAAAGGGTTTGAGCTGGTAGGGAAAGAACGGCTGCAGCTCGGCGATCTTGGCGTTGACGGCAGTGGCCACGGCCATGGCGTTGGCACTGTCGGACAGCACCACGCCCATGCTGGCGCCGGGCTGGCCGTTCAGGCGCGAGGTGATGGTGAGGTTTTCTGCGCCCAGCTCGATGCGCGCCACGTCTTTCAGGTGCACGGCGGCGCCGTCGGTGGTGGACTTGAGAACGATCTGCTCGAACTCTTCCTTGGTTTGCAGCTTGCTGCGCGCGGTGATGGTGGCATTGAGCTGCTGCTCGCCCACGGCGGGCAGGGCACCGAGCTGGCCCGCCGACACCTGCGCGTTCTGCGCATTGATGGCGCTGCCGATGTCTGACGGCATGAGCGCGTATTTTTCGAGCTTGCCCGGATCGAGCCACACGCGCATGGCGTAGCCGGTGCCCAGCGTGAGCACGTCGCCCACGCCGTCAATGCGGCTGATCACGTCCACGAGGTTGCTGGCGATGTAGTCACCAATGTCCACCTGCGACACGCTGGGGTCGGGCGAGGTGAAGGTGATGATCATCAGGTAATCGTTGCCGCCCTTGGTGACGGTAACACCCCGGCTTTGCACCGCTGGCGGCAGGCGCGACATGGCCTGCTGCAGCTTGTTTTGCACCTGCACCTGGGCCACGTCGATGTTGGTGCCGGCATTGAAGGTGAGCGTGGTGCGCGAGCTGCCCGAGGCGTCGCTGGTCGAGCCCATGTAGATCAGGTTGTCCAGCCCCTTGAGCTGCTGCTCGATCACCTGCGTGACCGAGTCTTCCACGGTTTTGGCCGATGCGCCGGTGTAGTTGGCGCTGATCGACACGCGCGGCGGCGCAATGTTGGGGTATTGCTCCAGCGGCAATGTCTTGATGGACATGGCGCCGGCCAGCATGATGATGATGGCGATGACCCACGCAAAGATGGGGCGGTTGATGAAAAACTGTGCCATGGCGGGCCGGCCCTCAGCGCGCAGCCGATGCGGCGGATGCAGCCGGCGCTGCAGTCGCTGCTGTGGCACCCGCGGCAGCCATTGGCTTGGCCACCACCTCGGTCGGCTTCACCGTGTCGCCGGGCTTGATACGCTGAAAGCCCTCCACCACCACGCGGTCGCCGGCCGCCAGCCCGCTGCCCACCAACCAGCGGTTGCCTACGGCCGTTTCCACCACAACCTTGCGCCGTTCGATCTTGCCTTGTGCGTTGACCAGCAACACGCTGGCGTTGCCTGCGGTGTCGCGGTTCACCCCTTGCTGGGGCACCAGCAGCGCCTGCGCGTTGATGCCGGTTTCCAGAATGGCGCGCACATACATGCCGGGCATGAGCAGGCCGTCGGAGTTGGGCACCACGGCGCGCAGCGTCACGGCGCCGGTGCCGGGGTTCACGCTCACGCCCGCAAACTGCAGCTTGCCGGGGTGGGGGTAGCGGCTGCCGTCTTCCAGTTGCAGGGTGATGGGCGCTTCGGCCTGGCCGCTTTTCTGTATGCGCCCGCGCGCCAGGTCGCTTTTGAGGCGCAGCACCTCGGTGCTGGACTGTGTGACATCCACATACAGCGGATCGAGCTGCGAGATGGTGGTGAGCGCGGCGGTCTGGTTGGCGGTGACCAGTGCGCCCGGCGTGACGGTGGAGGTGGTGGTGCGGCCCGAAATGGGCGCCTTGATGCGGGTGTAGCCCAGGTTGATGCGGGCGTTGTCCAGCGCGGCGCGGGCAACGGCCAGGTCGGAGCGGGCCTGCACCACGGCGGCCTGGCTGTCGTCATACACCTGCCGGCTGATGGCGTCGATTTTGACCAGCTCGGCGTTGCGCCGGGCGTTGACCTCGGCCGTGCCCACACCGGCCTGTGCCTTGGCCACCAGGGCCTCGGCGCTGGCCAGCGCCACCTGGAAGCCCGAGGCATCGAGCTGGTAAAGCGCCTGGCCGGCCTTGACCTGCGCACCTTCGGTGAACAGCCGCTGCTGCACGATGCCGCCCACCTGGGGGCGGATCTCAGCGCTCAGGAAGGCGCTGGTGCGTCCGGGCAACTCGGTGGTCACGGTCTGGCGCTCGGACTGAAGGGTGACCACGCCCACTTCCACCGGGCCGCTGGGCGCTGCGGGCGCAGCCTTGTCAGAGCACGCGCCCACCAGCAATGCCAGCCCGGCAACGGCGGCCAAGGCCAGCCTGCGCGGTGAACGGCAGGGCTTTGGGGGAGTAGAGCGGGGCAGCAGCGTGGCGGCAGGCAGGTGGTCTGGGAAAAGAGGGGTCATGGGCGCGCGCAGTCTTGGGTTGCGAAACATTCTGACGCAAAAGGCGAGGGGGCATGGAAGCCCCGGGTGCCACAGGGTATCGCGCGATGTGGCAGGGGTGGATGTGCCGGCCAGTGCGGTCGCCCCCATGTGGGCCGTGGCGGTGGCCCCGGATGGCCGCCGCAGCGGCGCCCGGTTGTACGGGCGGCGCGGGTTGCGCGGGTTACGGGTGTGCAACGACCGCCCGCCGTCGCACAACTTGCCGCAGCTGCTGGTCCGGGGCCTTGAAACCCGGCCAAGGTGCCCGGCTTACCAGGGCTCCGTTCATTTCAAAGTCACCCGTTGGGCCTAACATGTCAGCTGGGCCCGGTGGCCCACGCATTGATTTGAAAGGATGCACGCAATGAACTCCCCTGCCTCCCTTGTCGACGAACTGATGGCCCAGCTTCAGGGTGCCCCGCTGCAGCAAATGGCACAGCAACTGGGCACCAGCCCCGCGCAGACCCAGGACGCCGTGGGCGCGGCCCTGCCGTTGCTGCTGGGCACGCTGGGGCGCAATGCAGCCCAGCCCCAGGGCGCCATGGACCTTTTTGGCGCATTGCAGCGCGACCACAGCGGCAGCCCTGATCTGGGCGGTCTGCTCGGTTCGCTGCTGGGCGGCGGCGGCAGCGCGGGGGGCGGCCAGCCCGATGGCGCGGCCATCCTGGGCCACATTTTTGGGGGCAACCAGCAACGTGCCGAGACCGGCTTGGGCCAGGCCACGGGGCTGGGCTCCAATGCCGGGCAGTTGCTGCAGATGCTGGCGCCCATCGTGATGTCGTTTTTGGCGCAGCGCATGAGCTCGGGCGGCATGGACGCCGGCGGCCTGGGCCAGGTGCTGGGCCAGGAGCAGGCGCGCGTGCAGCAGCAAGGGGGCCTGGGTGGTGGTTTGCTGGGCAGCCTGCTCGATCAGGATGGCGACGGTCAGGTAGGGCTGGGCGACCTGCTCAAGATCGGCGGCGGCCTGCTGGGTGGTCGGCGCTGAGGTGGCGCGTGATTCGCTCTATTTTTAATAGCTATCAGCGCTTTATGGATAAGCGCTAGAGCATTATTTGACCAAAAAAAGGTTTTGCGGCGCAATGGGGCACTGCGGTGGTGCCAGTTGCCACACAACAGGCCCCTTGCCATGGCGGTGTTGCGCGCAAGGCAGGATGCGTTGAAACTCTTTGGCGTTCGCCCACCATTTTTTATCGAGGTCCCTTATGACTGCCGTTGCTGACATTCTCAAATCCAAGAGCGACAACACCGTCCATGCCATCGCACCCGGAGACTCAGTGCTGGATGCGCTCCAGCGCATGGCCGAAAAACGCATCGGGGCCCTGCTGGTCATGGAGGGCGAAACCATTGTGGGCATCGTCACCGAGCGCGACTACGCCCGCAAGATCGCCCTGCTGGGGCGCACGTCCGCAGCCACGCTGGTGCGGGATGTCATGACCGCCGACGTGATGTATGTGCGCCCCACCCAGACCAGCCAGGAGTGCATGGCGCTCATGACCGAAAACCGCCTGCGCCACCTGCCGGTGGTCGACGGCGCCAGGCTGGTGGGGCTGATCTCCATCGGTGACCTGGTCAAGGACATCATTTCCGAGCAGCAGTTCATCATCGAGCAGCTCGAGCACTACATCACGGGCGGCGTGCGCTGAAATGGGGTGACAACCCCCTGAGGCGCTTGCGCGCCTTCCCCCTTCTCTCGAATTGCTGCGCAATGCGGGAAGGGGGACGCAGCCAGTGCGGCGGGGCGGCCCTTGCACGGCTGCCCTGGTTTGGCCCGCGCCGGTTACATGGGTGCGTGGCCGGAGTGAAGCGCAATGGATGACGCCAACGTCAAAAAAAGCCCTGGCTGCGTGTGGCCAGGGCCCTTTGGTGGTGCCGGATCAGGCCGCCTTTTCCACATGCGCCTGGCGCGTGTACAAGAAGTCGATCACCGCCTTGCGGCAGTGCACATAGCGCGGGTCTTCGGCCAGTGCCACGCGGTTGCGCGGGCGCGGCAGGTCAACGGCCAGCACCTCGCCAATGGTGGCGGCGGGGCCGTTGGTCATCATCACGATCTTGTCGGACAGCAGCACGGCCTCGTCCACGTCGTGCGTCACCATCACCACCGTGCTGTGCGTGCGTGCCACGATCTCCAGCAACTCGTCCTGCAGCTTGGCACGGGTGAGCGCGTCAAGCGCACCGAAGGGCTCGTCCATCAGCAGCACCTGGGGTTCCATGCTGAGCGCACGGGCAATGCCCACGCGCTGCTTCATGCCGCCCGAGATTTCGCCGGGGCGCTTTTGCGCAGCATGCGCAAGGCCCACCAGCGCCAGTGCCGCATCGGTGCGGGCCATGAGCTGTGCCTTGTTTTCGGTTTTGCCGAACACCCGCTCGACTGCCAGGTGCACGTTGTCAAAGCAGGTCAGCCAGGGCAGCAGCGAGTGGTTTTGAAACACCACCGCGCGCTCGGGGCCGGGGCCCTTGATCTCCTTGTTGGCGCACAGCAGGGCACCGGCAGTGGGGGTGTTCAGGCCGGCAATCAGGTTGAGCAGCGTGGATTTGCCGCAGCCCGAGTGGCCAATTAGCGCCACAAACTCGCCCTGGGCGATCGTCAGGTCAATGCCCTGCAGCGCGGGGAAAAGCCCCTTGCGGGTGCGAAAGGTCTGCTCGACACCCTGTATCTCGATGAACTTGCTGGTGAGCGATGTATGCATGAAGAACTCCTGGTTTTTCGGTGGACCACCGTGGAACCGGCTTTGCCGGGCCACTGGTGGTGCCCCCTTGAGGGGGTGACGCGCCGCAGGCGCGGCTCAGGGGTGGGTCAAGCCTTCACTTCTTCGAACGTGAAGGCGCTGGCGAGCTTGATGAGGGCATATTCCAGCACCAGCCCGACGATGCCGATCACGAAGATGGCGATGATGATGTTCTTGACGTTGAGACTGTTCCACTCGTCCCACACCCAAAAACCAATGCCCACGCCGCCGGTCAGCATCTCGGCTGCCACGATCACCAGCCAGGCCGTGCCCACCGCCAGGCGCACGCCGGTCAGCAGGTAGGGCAGCACGGCGGGGAACAGGATCTTGGTGAAGATCTTCCATTCCGACAGGTTGAGCACGCGGGCCACGTTCATGTAGTCCTGCGGCACCCGTTGCACGCCCACGGCGGTGTTGATGATCATGGGCCAGATCGAGCAGATGAAGATGGTCCAGATGGCGGCCGGGTTGGCGCCCTTGAATACCAAGAGGCCAATGGGCAGCCAGGCCAGCGGCGACACCGGGCGCAGCAGGCTGATGAGCGGGTTGAACATGCGGCTCAAAAACTCGAAGCGCCCAATCGCAAAGCCCGCCGGAATGCCCACCGCCGCCGCCAGGCCAAAGCCCACGGCGACGCGTTCGAGCGACATCAGCACGTTCCAGCCCACGCCCTGGTCGTTGGGGCCGTTGCGATAAAACGGGTTGCTGAACACGTCCAGCGCCTGTGCCCAGGTTTCGCGGGGGCCGGGAATGCTGTTGCCGGTGCCGGCAGAAACCAGCGCCCACACCCCCAGCAGCAGGCCCAGGCCGCACAGCGGCGGCAGCACCGCCAGCCAGAAGCTGCGGAAACTGGCAGCCCAGTCCCGGTCTGCCGGGGCCTTGGTGGGTGTGTTTTTTGAGTGTTTTTGGGTTGTAGCGCCCGTGGGTAAAGCGCTGGTAGCTATATTATTAATAGCGTCTTGCGTTGCTGCAGGGGCGGTATCCAGCGGGGCATGAAATACGGCACTGACCATGGTGTTCTCCGGTAGACAGGACGGGTGGGGCGGGCGGTGCAGGCGGGTGACTGCGGGCTGTCAGGCCTTGAGCTTGAAACCGTCGGCGTATCTGGCGGGGTCTTTGCCGTCCCACACCACGCCATCCACCAGCTTGTGGCTGCGCATGTCGCTCTTGGGCAGCGGTGTTTTGGTGGCGGTGGCCGCCTGGCGGTACACGTCCATGCGATTGATCGCCTTGGCCACGCCAAGGTAGTCGGGGTGCGCCTTCAGCAAACCCCAGCGCTTGTGCTGCGTAAGAAACCACATACCGTCAGACAGGTAGGGGAAGTTCACCGCGCCGTCGTTGTAGAACTTCATGTGGTTGGGGTCGTCCCAGGTCTTGCCCAGGCCATCCTGGTAGCGGCCCAGGATGCGCTGGTTGATGGCATCCACGCCGGTGTTCACATAGGCCTTGCCGGCAATGGTTTCGGCCATGCGGGTCTTGTTGGCCAGGCTTTCATCGATCCAGCGGCTTGCCTCCAGAATGGCCGCCGTCACGGCGCGCGCGGTGTTGGGGTATTTCTGCACAAACTCCGAGGTGGTGCCCAGCACCTTTTCGGGATGGTCTTTCCAGATGTCCTGTGTGGTGGTGGCCGTGAAACCGATGCCGTCCATGATGGCGCGGTGGTTCCAAGGCTCGCCTACGCAAAAGCCATCCATGTTGCCCACGCGCATGTTGGCCACCATTTGCGGCGGCGGCACGGTGATGACCTTGGCGTCTTTCATCGGATCGATGCCGTTGGCTGCCAGCCAGTAATAGAGCCACATGGCATGCGTGCCCGTGGGAAAGGTCTGGGCAAAGGTGTATTCGCGCTTTTCGGCCGCCATCAGCCGGGCCAGGCCCGCGCCATTGACGGCGCCCTTGTCCGCCAGCTTTTTGGACAGCGTGATGGCCTGGCCGTTGTGGTTGAGGGTCATCAGCACGGCCATGTCTTTCTTGGGCCCGGCCAGGCCCAGGTGCACGCCATAGACCAGGCCATACAGCACATGGGCAAAGTCGAGCTCGCCATTCACCAGCTTGTCGCGCACGCCGGCCCAGCTGGCCTCTTTGGTGGGGATGATGGTCACGCCATGCTTCTTGTCGAAGCCCATCACCGACGCCATCACCACGCTGGCGCAGTCGGTCAGCGGAATGAAGCCGATCTTCACTTCCTTCTTCTCGGGGGCGTCCGAGCCCTGGGCGTGGACGAGGGCGCGCAGCGCGGGGCTCACGCCCGTGGCGCCCACGGTGGCGGCTTGCAGCACGGTGCGGCGGTTGAGGCTGGTTTTGAGCAGATCGGTCATGGGGCTTCCCTTGGGCGTGACAAACAAAAAAAGGCGTCCTCACACCGCGCCTGGCTGCAAGTAGCAGCAGTGCGCGGGTGGGGACGCCTTTGTCCGGGTTCTGGCCGCATTCGCCCGCCGTTGGGCGATGCAGCCATTGCAGACCTGTGAGGGTCTGAACCTACTAATGCAAGGCTTGTGCCAGCTTGGAAAAGTGGTTTTTGCTATTGAATCAAGAGCGTTGGGCGCAATGATTCAGGGCGCTGTGGCGTGATTGAGCGACCTGGCGCCACAGACGGCAGTGCCCCGGTCTTGTGCGCTGCACCATCGTGGCGCTGTGGTCGGCGCTGTTGCAGTGGATAACAATGCGATGCATGAGTGATACCTCGACGCCGACCTGTCTGATGACCGCGTGGCACGCGCACGAAACCGAGTTGCAGCGCTGGCTGACCCGGCACCTGAACGACCCGGTGGCAGCGCAGGACCTGCTGCAAGACGTTTTCGTCAAAGCCTTGCGCCAAGGCCGCCGGTTCTGCGACGTGGCCAACGCCCGTGCCTGGCTGTTTGAGGTTAGCCGCAACACCCTGACGGATCACCTGCGCCGGCACCACCCTCTGGATGCCTTGCCTGACGACCTGCCAGCGGTGGAGGCAGACCCACCGGCTGCGGTGGACAGTCTGGCCACCTGCCTGCCGCGCGTGCTTGCGGAGTTGAGCGCGTCGGACCGGGATGCCATCGTCCAGTGCCATCTCAACGGCATGGGGCAGGAGGACTATGCCCGCATGTTGGGCATCACCGTGCCGGGGGCCAAATCCCGTGTGCAGCGCGCCCGAAAGCGCCTCAGGGAACGTTTGCTGACCTCGTGCCAGGTGGTGCTGAACGAGCGCGGCGCGGTGTGCTGCTTCACCCCACGTCCGAAATAAGCGCAGCTGCATCTTTTGGGCAGTTGCTGCGTCTTCTGACTCAACGACACAGGAGATGCACATGTGCATGGGTTACGCCAAAGACATCAAGGCCTGGGCTTGCCCCCAGGAAATGGAACGCCGCGAGGCCGCATTGCACCAATGGGGCGACTTGCTGCACTTGGAAGACCACGCGGCGCAGGCAAGTGATTCGGCTCCGCCCGTGGCCGACACGCAGATAAACGCGCTCGAGCGTGCGCCCGAACGTGCGTCGGCGGCTTGACGGCGATGGCATCCCTCCAGAGGTTTTGCCAATGATTTCGTCTGAACTGAAAACCCCAAAAATCCCACCTTTGACGCGCTGGGTGCTCGCGCTGGCGCTGCTGGCGCCTGCCTGGTGGTGGAGTTACACCCACCTCACCGATTTTGCGGATGCCCTGTTGGTGCAGGCGGGGCTGACGCGCCAGACCGCACTGGGCGAGGCGGTGCACTTCTTCTTTTTTGACACGCCCAAGGTGCTGCTGCTACTGACCGGGGTGGTTTTCGTGATGGGCGTGGTGCAGACCTTCTTTGCGCCCGAGCGCACGCGCGCCCTGCTGGCGGGCAAGCGTGCAGGGGTGGGCAACGTACTGGCCGCATTGCTGGGCATCGTGACCCCGTTTTGCTCATGCTCGGCCGTGCCCTTGTTCATCGGCATTCTCTCGGCGGGTGTGCCGCTGGGGGTGACCTTCTCTTTTCTAATCTCGGCTCCCATGGTCAATGAGGTGGCATTGGTGATGCTGCTGGGTCTGTTTGGCTGGAAAGTGGCCGCCCTTTACCTCGTGCTGGGGCTGACCGTGGCCATCGTGGCCGGCATCGTGATCGGCCGCCTGCGCATGGAGCGCTATCTGGAAGACTGGGTGCTGGCCGTTGCCAACGGGCAGAGCGCGGCCACTTACGACGGCGATGGCATGGGCTGGGCCCAGCGCTTGGAGGCCGGTGGACACCATGTGCGCGAGATTGTGGGCAAGGTCTGGCCCTACGTTGTCGCGGGCATTGCGCTGGGCGCGGGCATCCACGGCTATGTTCCACAAGACTTCATGGCGGCCATCATGGGCCGGGATGCCTGGTGGTCGGTGCCGGTGGCCGTGCTGCTGGGTGTGCCCATGTACACCAATGCGGCGGGCGTCATTCCGATCGTGCAGGCCCTGCTGGGCAAAGGTGCAGCGCTGGGCACGGTGCTGGCGTTCATGATGAGCGTCATTGCCTTGTCCGCGCCCGAAATGATCATTTTGCGCAAGGCCCTCAAGCCGCGCCTGATAGCCACCTTTGCCGGCGTCGTGGCCTTGGGCATTTTGCTGGTGGGCTATATCTTCAACCTTGTGCTGTGAACATTCATCACTACCAACCAGGATTCGCCATGAAAGACATCAAGGTACTCGGCTCCGGCTGTGCCAACTGCAAGACCACCACCGCCCTGATCGAGCAGGTTGCCCGTGACAAGGGCGTCGCCGTGAATATTGACAAGATTCAGGACATGCAAGCCATCATTGCTTACGGCGTCCTGGCCACGCCAGGGGTGGTGGTGGATGGCAAGGTCGTTCATGCAGGCGGGGTGCCCCAGCGCGACAGGATTGAGGCGTGGCTGGCATGACGGATGCCGCCACACCCAAACTGGTGTTTGACGTGGTGTCGGTGCGCCTGAGTGCGCAGGCCAGCCAGGCGCACTGCAAACAGGCCACGATTGCACTCGACACGAACATGGCGGGCAACCCCCAGGCGTTCAATCCCGCAGAATTGCTGCTGGCAGCCCTGTCGGCGTGCATGATCAAGGGGATTGAGCGGGTCATTCCCATCCTCAAGTTCGAGCTGCGCGGGGTCGAGGTTCACGTGCATGGGGTGCGCCAGGACGTGCCCCCTCGACTGGAGTCCATTTCCTACGAGATCACCGTGGACACCGAAGAGCCGGATCGCCGCCTGGCCCTGCTGCACGAGAACGTCAAAAAATACGGAACGGTGTTCAATACTGTGGCGCCAGGCACCGAGCTCTCTGGCCTTTTGCGCCGCAAGGAAACAGGCAATCCATGAGCGCTGCACACGAGCACAGCCACGCACCCACCAGCTACAGCAGCGCCTTCGCCATCGGCATCGCGCTCAACACGCTCTTTGTGGCGGTGGAGGCGTTTTACGGCTGGAAGATCAACTCGCTGGCCCTGCTGGCAGACGCGGGGCACAACCTGAGCGATGTGGCCGGGCTGATTCTGGCGTGGGGCGGCGCTCTGGCGGGGCGCCTTCGGCCAGATGACCGGCACACCTATGGCTGGAAGCGGGCCACCATTTTGGCGGCGTTCATCAACGCGATGCTCTTGCTGGTGGCCATGGGCTCGCTGGCCTGGGAGGCCATCGACCGGTTGAACTCCCCCCAGCCGATCGAAGGGGTCACGATCATGGTGGTGGCGGGCCTGGGCATTGTCATCAACACCGTGACGGCCCTGCTGTTCATGCGGGGCAGCCATGACCTGAACATCCGTGGCGCTTTTCTGCACATGGTCGCCGATGCGCTGGTTTCGGCCGGTGTGGTGGCGGCGGGTGGGCTCGCCCTCTGGCTGGGATGGGACTGGCTGGACCCGGTCGTCAGCCTCGTGATTGCTGCCGTGATCGTTCTGGGCACCTGGGGCCTGTTCAAGCAGTCGGTGCACCTGCTGTTTGATGGCGTGCCCTCCACGGTGGACCTGCCCGCCGTGCGCGCCTGGCTGCTGTCCCTGCCGGGTGTCACCCGCGTCCACGATCTGCACATCTGGGCGATGGGCACCTCCGAGGTGGCCCTGACGGCACATCTGGTCATGCCCGATGGCCACCCGCAAGACGCCTTCTTTCAGAACATCACGCACGAGCTGCATGAGCGGTTTGACATCGAGCACGTCACGGTGCAGGTGGTGCGTGAGCCTTTTACGCAGTCGTGTGCGGGTTCATGAACAGGGCTGCGGCACGAGGGCGCAACTGTAGCTGCAGTGGCAGTGGCAGTGGTCGTTGCGGTAGCGCTTTCATCTGCCCAGCCGCATAGGCAGCCGGTTGCCTCGGGGGGGCTGAAAAACGCCAAAGCCAGCATGCGCTACACCGTGGCGAGGCTGACGGTTTTTTGCCCTGAATTCTTTTTTGCGTTTCTGCCGCTCTTCGCATAAGATAGTAATCAATTACTATCTATTGATCGGGGTTTTCGTGGAAATCCATCCCAAGCATCTGCCGGCCGATGAGCGTCGTGCAGTGACTGTCGAGGCGGTTGTGGCGCTGGCGGGTTCACAAAACCCCAGCGAGATCACCACGGCGGCCATCGCCAAGCACATGAACCTGACCCAGGGTGCGCTGTTTCGGCACTTTCCGAACAAAGAGGCCATTTGGCAGGCCGTCATGGAGTGGGTGGCAGACCGTCTGCTGGCCCGAATTGACCGGTCCGCACAGGGCATCGAGTCTCCCCTTGCGGCCCTGGAGGCGATGTTCATGAGCCATATCGAGTTCGTGGCCGAGCACCCAGGCGTTCCCCGCATGATGTTTGGCGAGCTGCAGCGCGCTGAGTCGACTCCGGCCAAGCGCATGGTGCAGACCCTGATCCAGCGCTACGGCGAACGCTTGCATCGTCTCATCGAGAAAGGCAAGGCCAGCGGCGAGCTGTCGGCCTCGCTGGACAACGAGGCGGCCGCCACGCTGTTCATTGGCACGGTTCAGGGCCTGGTCATGCAGTCGTTGCTGGCGGGCGATGTGGGGCGCATGCACCGCGATGCGCCCAGGGTTTTTGCCATTTATCGGCGTGGAATCGGGAGTCACCAATGAAAAAATTGCCCTTGCAAGGCCGCACCCTCGCGCTGCTGGCCGTTGTCGTTCCGTTGTTGCTGCTTTTCATCTACGTGGGTTTGCGCTCGGGGCCGCTGGCGCCGGTAGCCGTGACGGTGGTCGAGGTGCAATCACGGGCCATCACGCCCGCGCTTTTTGGTATTGGCACGGTGCAGGCGCGCTACACCTACAAGATCGGGCCGACGGTGGCCGGGCGCGTCAAACGCCTGGAGGTGCAGGTAGGTGATCAGGTCAAGGCCGGACAGGTGCTGGGCGAAATGGAGCCGGTTGATCTGGATGACCGCGTGCGCTCACAGGACGCGGCCTACAAGCGGTCCCAGGCGGCCTTGACTGAGGCACAGGCCCGCCAAGCCCACGCGCAAACCCAGGCGCGCCGTTATGAGCAATTGCTCGCGGTGCGCTCGACCAGCGAAGAAATCGTTGCCACCAAACGGCAAGAGCTGCAGATCGCCGATGCCGCCCTGTCTGCGGCGCGGGAAGAAACCGCCCGGGCCCGCTCAGACCGCGAAGCGCTGGTGGCGCAGCGGAGCAATCTGCGCCTGATCGCGCCGGTGGATGGCGTGGTCGCCGTGCGCGATGCCGACCCCGGCACCACCATTGTTGCGGGCCAGGCCGTGGTGGAAGTGATCGACCCCAGGAGTTTGTGGATCCATGCGCGTTTTGACCAGATCAGTGCATCGGGGCTGGCCGCAGGGCTGCCTGCCCGCATTGCCTTGCGTTCGCGCACCGGCCAGGTGCTGGAAGGCCATGTGCTCCGGGTGGAGCCCAAGGCTGACGCGGTCACCGAGGAAACGCTTGCCAAAGTGGCCTTCAGCAGCATCCCGCAACCACTGCCCCCGGTGGGAGAGCTGGCCGAAGTCACGGCCGACCTGCCCACGCTTGCCGCTGCTCCATCGGTTCCCAACGCCGCCATTCGTCGTGATGGTGACAGGGTGGGTGTCTGGAAAATAGTGCAAGGCGATCTGCAGTTTTCTCCGCTCAAACTGGGTGCCACCGACCTGCAGGGCTACGTGCAGGTGCAAGAAGGGCTCAGCAACGGTGACCAGGTCGTGACCTACAGCGAAAAGGCACTGACGGCGCGCAGCCGCATCAAGGTGGTGGAGCAGATTCCCGGAGTTTCGCGATGATCAGCCTGGCCGGCCGCGACATTCTCCACGCCTGGGGAAAATTCGTTTTCACCGGCATTGGCCTGGGCCTGCTGATTGGGGTCACTCTGGTCATGGCCGGGGTGTACCGGGGCATGGTGGACGATGGCAAGGCGCTGCTCGACAACAGTGGCGCAGACCTGTGGGTGGTGCAAAAGGACACGCTGGGCCCCTATGCCGAGCCGTCCAGTCTCAACGATGACGTGTACCGCACCGTGCTGGCCATGCCGGGAGTGGCCCAGGCCGCCAACGTGACTTACCTGACCATGCAGGCACGCAAGGGCGACAGCGATGTGCGCACCATGGTGGTGGGCATCGCCCCTGGCGCGTTGGGGGCCACGCCGGGCTGGCCGCCGTATCTGGTGGCGGGGCGCCAGATCACCCGGGGCCATTACGAGGCCGTGGCCGACATCGCCACCGGCTTCCAGCTGGGTGACGCGGTCAAAATCCGCCGCAACCACTACACCGTTGTGGGGTTGACCCGGCGCATGGTGTCCTCCAGTGGCGACCCGATGGTGTTCATTCCGCTCAAGGACGCGCAGGAGGCCCAGTTCCTCAAGGACAACGACGCCATTTGGCAAAGCCGGCGCCGCACCGAGGCCAACCCGGTCTTCAACCGACCCGGTGTTCCGGGCTTGCTGGATGCCGTGGTGGCCTCGCAGAGCACCAACGCGTTCGTCAATGCCGTGCTCGTCACGCTCAAGCCGGGGCAGGAGCCTGAAGAGGTGGCCGAGTCCATCCGCCGCTGGAAACGCATGACGGTTTACACCCGGGCGCAGATGGAGGGCATTCTGGTGGGCAAGCTGATCGCCACCTCGGCCAAGCAGATCGGCATGTTTCTGGTGATTCTGGCTGTGGTGAGTGCGGCCATCGTGGCCTTCATCATCTATTCGCTCACGATGGACAAGATCCGCGAGATCGCCGTCTTGAAGCTGATTGGCACGCGCAACCGCACCATCGCCGCCATGATCTTGCAGCAGGCGCTTGCCCTGGGCGTGATTGGCTTTGTGGTGGGCAAGATCACGGCCACCTTTGCGGCGCCGCTGTTTCCCAAATACGTGCTGCTGATGCCAGCCGACTCGATCGTCGGTTTTTTTGCCGTGCTCGCCATCTGCGTGCTGGCCAGCATTGTTGCCATTCGCATGGCGCTCAAGGTCGATCCGGCCGAAGCGATTGGAGGCTGAAATGGTCGGCAAAGGCATACGCATCGAAGGCTTGCGCAAACGTTATGGCGAAGGCGACACCGCTGTCGATGCCTTGAAAAACGTGGACATGCGCGTCGAGCCGGGCGAGGTGGTGGGATTGATTGGCCCTTCGGGTTCGGGCAAGAGCACGCTGCTTAAATGCCTGGGTGCGGTAATTGACCCGAGCGGCGGCCGCATGACGCTGGGCGACGAAGTCATCTACGACGAGGGCTGGAAAGTGCGCGACCTGCGCGCCCTGCGGCGCGACAAGATCGGGTTCGTCTTCCAGGCCCCCTACCTGATTCCGTTTCTTGACGTTACCGATAACGTGGCGCTGCTGCCCATGCTCGCGGGCGTTGCCAATGGCGAGGCGCGCGCCCGGGCCCTTGAACTGCTCACGGCGCTGGACGTGCAACACCGCGCGCGTGCCATGCCCTCGCAGCTCTCGGGTGGCGAGCAGCAGCGGGTGGCCATTGCGCGTGGCCTGGTCAACCGCCCGCCCGTCATCCTGGCCGATGAACCCACCGCGCCGCTGGACAGCGAGCGTGCCATGGCGGTGATCCGCATCCTCAACGACATGGCCCGCAGGTTCGAAACCGCCATCATCGTCGTGACCCACGACGAAAAAATCATCCCGACTTTCAAGCGCATCTACCACATCCGCGACGGCGTGACCCATGAAGAAGCCGGTGAAGGGCGGGGGTTCGAATGAGAGAACGATGGAATGAAAAAGAGGTTTTTATGACCAACCGTCAACACCGCCGCGCACGCCGATTTGCAGCCATTTGCCTTGTGGCCGGCTTTGCCGCAGCCGGTCTGACGGGCTGCGCCGTTGGCCCTGATTTTCAGCGCCCCGTGGCACCCGATGCAACGCGCTACACCGCCACCGCGATGGCAGCCCACACTGCGTCTGCCCCCGCGCCGTTTGGTCAGGCACAACGCCTGGTGCCAGGGCTTGCCATCGATGCGCAGTGGTGGCGTGCGCTGGGTTCTCCGGCACTCGACGGGCTGATCGACGAGGCGCTTCAGGCCAGTCCGACCCTGGCGAGCGCCCGCGCCAATTTGCGGCAGGCACAGGAGCTTGTGTCCGCACGTTCAGGTTCAACGCAATTTCCGCAGGTGGATGTCGGGCTGGGTGCCCAGCGCCAGCAATCGAACCCCAGCAGCCAGGGGCAGAGCGGTGATGCGCGCCAGTTCAGCCTTTACAACGCCAGCGTGGGCGTGCATTACAACCTTGATCTGGCGGGTGGCAATCAGCGCGCACTTGAAGCCCTGGCTGCACGCGCTGACTACCGCCGCTTCGAATGGGATGCTGCGCGCCTTGCGCTGGCTGGCAACATCGCGGCCGCTGCCATCACCCGTGCGCGCCTTGCCGCGCAGCTGGACGCAACCACAGACATCGTGCGTGCGCAGGACGAGCAGCTGCGCCTGACCAACGAGCGCGTGCGGTTTGGCCAGGCATCGCCCGATGAAGTGTTGGGCCTGCAGGCCCAGGCAGAGCAAACGCGCGCTGAACAGCCTGCGCTGCGCAAACAACTGCAACAAACCGAGCATCTGCTGGCCGTGTTGGCCGGTCGTGCGCCGGGTGCCGGTGGCGTGCCTGCCTTCACGCTGAGCGATTTCACCCTGCCGGCCGATCTGCCACTGATGGTGCCTTCGGAGCTGGCGCGCCGCCGCCCGGATATCCAGGCGGCTGAAGCGTTGCTGCATGCGGCCAATGCGGACTATGGCGTGGCGGTCGCCAGGCTCTACCCGCAGCTCAACCTGAGCGCCAGTCTGGGCTCCCAGGCGCTGACCGCTGGCGCCCTGTTTGGTGGTGGTTCGGCAGTGTGGGCCCTGGTGGGGCAAATCACCCAGCCCCTGTTCAACCCCGGGTTGCCTGCCGAGAAGCGGGCAGCGCTTGCCGCTCTGGATGCTGCTGCCGCCAACTACCAGAGCGTGGTGTTGCAGTCTTTGCGTAACGTGGCCGACACCCTGCGCGCGCTGGAAGGCGATGCGCAGTCCTTGGCGGCCCTGGCGGGCGCTGATTTGGCAGCACAGTCTTCCTTGCAGTCGGTGGAGCGGCAATACCTGCTGGGTGCTGCCAGCTACTTGCAGTTGCTGGTGGCGCAGCAACAGGCACAGCGCATGCGGACCAGCCTGGTGGCAGCCCAGGCGCAGCGCCTGGTCGACAGTGTGGCGTTGTATCAGGCGCTGGGTGGTGGCGTCAGCCTGGGCGATTAATCGCCCAGGTGGCCAGCCTCTCGGGTGCCCGCGGGATCAGGCGGTGGCCAGCCACTTGGCCACATCCGCAGTGGCCGGAATGCGGCCACTGCTCATGACCTTGTCATTGATCACCAGCGCCGGGGTGGACATCACGTCATAGGCCATGATCTCTTTCATGTCGCTGACCTTGACAAACTCGGCCGCAACATTGGCCTGGGTGGCGGCTTCACGGGCGACGGCTTCGAGCTTCTTGCAATTGGCGCAGCCAGAGCCGAGGATCTTGATGGTCAACATGTGAAATCTCCTGAAAAATGAGGGAAAGACATCAGGCCTGGGGCTGACCCGCGCCTCGTGCGCGCGACCAGAAGAAAGTGGTCACCACAACCAGCGAAAAAAGCCCCAGGGCCATTGCGGTGGATAGAAGTGCCGCACCATCAATCCAGGTGCCATAAATGAACCCTGCACAGATGCTGAACAAGGCCACCAGGCCCACGTAAGCGGCGGTTTTGGTGCGGCCAATCACGGCGGCAACCATCAACATGCTTTGCAGGCTGAGTTCGGGGTCGGCCATCAGGTAGGCCAGCAGTGGGCCGGGGTGCATGCCCAGGTCCAGGAACATGCGCGCCACCGGCACCTCGACCAGGGTGGGGAAGTACATGAACACGCCAAACCCCACCGCCACCGCGTTGGCCAGCACCGTGTTGCTACCAGCCACTGCCTCAATCCATTCGGGGCGGATGACCTGCCGCACCATGCCCACGATGAACACACCCACGATCAGCAGCACGAAAATCTGCTTGACGAAGCGCCAGGCTTCCCACAACCAGGCTTGCCATTCATCGGCGGGCAGTTGGCGGGCGAAGTGCCACACCGCCCCCAGCGCAAGGCCCACACCCAGCACACGGCCGGTCAGTGCGAGTTCCAGGCCGTCGGCGACAGGTGTCAGGCGCGCGGCAGCCACCAGCAAGGTGGTTGCAGCCAGGCCCAGCGCCACCCAGGTCCAGCGGTTGGCGCCATCCATGATGTTTTCCATGCCTTTCCAGGCCGTGGCCGCAATCATGAACAGCAGGGCTATCAGGACCGAGCCCTGAAAGCTCACGCCTTCTTCGCCTCTGGCCGCATCAAACGGTACCCACGCAAAAAGTGTGTCTTGCCACGCCTGTGCCCAGCCCAAAGGCAGCGTGGCGGAGCCCACGGTGGCCGTGAGGGGCCAGAGTTTCAATGTGCCTGCGATCAGCAGCGCCACCAGCGACAGCAGCACGCCCAGCGCAGCGGGGGCTATCTGCGCTTTGTCGGCAAAGGCGTCATCGGTTTCAGCATCGTGCGTGGCGTCATCGCGCCAGAAGATGCGCGACATCAGCAGACCGATGCCGATACCAAACAACAAACACAAGACCACCCGTGCCACCGCAAACTCAGGCCCCAGGATGCTGCCGGTGTAGGCCAGCGCCATGATGTTGCCCGCAGGCGCGAAAAAGAGAAAAGTGATGGCTGGCCCAATGCCCGCACCCTTGCGGTAAATGCCGGCAAACAAGGGCACGATGGTGCACGAGCACACCGCAATCAGCGACCCGGCCAGGGCCGCCGCCGGGTAAGAAACATAGGCCGGCGTGCTGCGACCGAGCCACCGGGTGATGCTGGCCTTGGGGATGAGTGCCGCCATGGCGCCCGCAATGAAAAACGCGGGCAGCAAACACAGCAACACATGCGCCGCAAGGTAAGAAGCCAGACTTCCGGCACCGCCGTTGAGCAGCTTGAGCATCAGATCCATGGTTCACGCCTTCAGCAGTTGCTGCGTTTCATTTTAGTGGCGGCAGGCTCAGTGCCCCATTAATATGCCGTCAGCGATGTCTTTGTCGTGCACGCCGAACCTGTCGACCAGGGTGGCGCTGGCTTCGTTGAGCCCCAGCACCTCCACCTCAGCCCCTTTGCGGCGGAACTTCAGCACCACCTTGTCCAGCGCATTGACCGCAGTGATGTCCCAGAAGTGGGCGTGCGTGAGGTCGATGCGAACGCGGCGTGGTGAGGCGTCGAAATCAAACGCATCGACAAACCGGTCGGCAGAGGCAAAGAACACCTGGCCATAGATCGCATAGCTGCGCGTTTCACCATCGTCTTCGGTCTGCGCCTCGATCAGCAGAATCTGGGCAATCTTGTGGGCAAAGAAGAAGCCCGACAGCAGCACACCCGTGAGCACACCGCGCGCCAGGTCGTGGGTGTAGACGGTCACCGCCACGGTGGCCAGCATCACCACGCTGGAGCTTTTGGGGTGCTCGCGCAGGTTTTTGAACGAACCCCAGTTGAACGTGCCGATGGACACCATGATCATCACCGCGACCAGGGCGGCCATGGGGATCTGCTTGACCCAGTCCCCCAGGAACACCACCAGAATCAGCAGCACCACCCCCGCCACCAGCGTGGACAAGCGCCCGCGCCCACCGGATTTCACGTTGATGACCGACTGACCGATCATGGCGCAGCCCGCCATCCCGCCTATGAAGCCCGTGGCGATGTTGGCCACACCCTGGCCCACGCATTCGCGGTTCTTGTTGCTTTTGGTGTCGGTCATGTCGTCCACGATGGTGGCCGTCATCAGCGACTCCAGCAAACCCACCACCATCAGCGTGACGGAATACGGAAGGATGATGCCCAGCGTTTCCCAGGCAAGGGGCACATCAGGCAGCAGGAACACCGGCAGGCTGTCGGGCAGCTCGCCCATGTCGCCCACCGTGCGGATGTCCAGCCCCAGGTAAATGGAAACGCCGGTCAGAAAAACAATGGTCACCAGCGGAGACGGCACCACCTTGGTGATGCAAGGCAGCCCGTAGATGATGCCCAGACCCGCCGCCGTCATGGCATACACCTGCCAGCCCACGTTGGTCAGCTCGGGCAACTGGGCCATGAAAATCAGGATGGCCAGCGCGTTGACGAAGCCGGTAACCACCGAGCGGGAAACAAAACGCATCAGAACCCCGAGCTTGATCCAGCCAGCAATGATTTGCAGCACACCGGTCAACACTGTGGCGGCCAGCAGATACTGCAGCCCGTGGTCCTTGACCAGGGAGGCAATCACCAGCGCCATGGCCCCCGTGGCGGCGGAAATCATGCCGGGGCGACCGCCGGCGAAGGCAATGATGGTGGCAATGGAGAACGAGGCGTAGAGGCCAACCTTCGGGTCAACGCCCGCAATGATGGAGAACGCGATGGCCTCAGGGATCAGGGCCAATGCAACCACCAGACCGGCGAGCACATCGTTGCGGACATTGGAAAACCAGTCCAGCTTCAGTGTTTGTAGTGACATAGGGATCGCGGATCACCCGAACAGGGTGGTCCAAATACAGGGTGAGAGGTGCGCCAGGGGCCGTGCCCCGCGACAAAAATGGGAAAAGCAATGCCGGGCAAACTGCCCGTCGTGCATTGAGAACGTAAGCACGTTCTAAGGGGGTGTGACGGAAAAGAAGTAGCCGCGCGGCAATGCCGAACCCCGAAAGTGCACCGTGGCCGGTGGGTCAGAGTCGAAAAGCCGCGCCATGGGGGAAATTCTATCGCCCGGCAAACATGCGGTTGCATGGGGCTGTGCCAACGGGGCCCGCGCAGCCCACCGCCGTGGGCCGCCATCTCACCCCAGCAGATCCACCATCTCCAGCATCCGCCTGGCCACCTCGCCCAACTTCAGGCCCTTGTCCATGGCGGTCTTGCGGAGTTTTTCATAGGCGGCTTGTTCGGACAGGCCCTGGCGCTGCATCAGCACGCCCTTGGCACGGTCGATGGTCTTGCGGTCCTGCAGCTCGGTTTTGGCGTCGGCCAGCTCGGCACGCAGGGCCTGCTCGTGCTGAAAGCGCGCCATGGCGACATCGAGGATGGGTCGAATGCGCTGCGGCGCCAGGCCTGCGACGATGTAGGCAGACACGCCGGCGGCCACGGCGTCTTTCACATGTGTGGTGTCTTCATCGTTGGTGAACATGACGATGGGGCGGCGTGCGGCGCGCGTGGCCATCACCACATGCTCCAGCGCATCGCGGGCCTCGCTCTCGGCGTCCACGATGATCATGTCGGGCTGCAACTGGGCCAGCCGCTCGCTCAAAAACACATCGGCCGGCAATGTGGCAATGAGGTTGAAGTTGTTTTCCAGCAGGCCAATGCGCAGCGCGCGCGAGCGTTCGGCCTGTGTGGCGGCGTGTTCGTCGTCGGGGTCGGCAATGGCCAGGTCGGGGGCCACCACCACAATGCGCAGTGCGTCGGTCATGCCCTGCAGCATGCAAGATTTACGCCACATATTGGTGCGCCGGTTTGGTGCGCAGCCCTGGTGCAAGGGTGCACCTGCCGCTGCGCCCAGCAGGGCGTTGCAACGGGTTCAACCCGCAGGCGTGGCAGTGCGGGCCCCGGGTTTTACACTTGGGGCATGAGCTTGCTGATCCTGGGTATTGAATCTTCGTGCGATGAAACCGGCGTGGCGCTGGTCCGCTCAACTGGTGGGGCGGCCGTGCCCACCTTGCTGGCGCATGCCTTGCACAGCCAGATCGAGATGCACCAGGCCTATGGCGGCGTGGTGCCCGAACTGGCCAGCCGCGACCATATCCGCCGGGTGCTCCCTCTCACCGAGGCCGTTCTGGCCGAAGCGGGCCAGCGCCTTGCTGATGTGGATGTGGTGGCCTACACCCGGGGGCCGGGCTTGGCAGGGGCGCTGCTGGTGGGGGCTGGCGTGGCCTGCGCGCTGGGTGCGGCGCTCGACAAGCCCGTGCTGGGCGTGCACCACCTCGAAGGGCATTTGCTGTCGCCCTTTTTAAGTGCCGACCCCCCTGAATTTCCTTTCGTGGCGCTGCTGGTATCGGGCGGCCACACACAGCTCATGCGCGTGGATGGCGTGGGGCGCTATGAATTGCTGGGCGAGACCATTGACGATGCGGCGGGAGAGGCGTTTGACAAGTCGGCCAAGCTGATGGGCCTGGGCTACCCCGGAGGGCCGGCCTTGTCGCGCCTGGCCGAGCAGGGCAGCGCCACGGCGTTCAAGCTGCCCCGCCCCTTGCTGCACAGTGGCAACCTCGATTTTTCTTTTGCCGGCCTCAAGACAGCGGTGCTCACGCAAGCCAAAAAACTCGGGGATGAGCTGCAAGCGCGCAAGGCCGATCTGGCCGCCAGCACCGAGGCGGCCATTGTGGATGTGCTGGTCAGAAAAACGCTGACCGCCCTGCGCCAGACGGGCCTGCAGCGGGTGGTGGTGGCCGGCGGCGTGGGGGCCAACCGGCACCTGCGCAGCCAGCTCAATGCGGCCTGCGCGCAGCAAAAGGTGCGCGTGCACTACCCCGAGCTGCACCTGTGCACCGACAACGGCGCCATGATTGCCATGGCCGCTGCCATGCGGCTGCAGGCGGGCCAGCAGACGGCCAACCGCGACTATGCGTTTGACGTCAAACCCCGCTGGCCCCTGCACGCCCTGGCCGCGTCCTGACATTGCGTTGAACAACGAGACCGGGCATGCCGACGTGGGGCCTGCGTTGGCGATGTGCGGCAGCTTTACCCGGGCTTCACTCTTCTGCATCGGGCAATACATGCCCGCACCGCACAATGGGGCATGCAACGCTTGCCGCTTCTTTCCCATGAATGAACCATCTTTTGCCGCTGCCGGGCGCACGCCTTTGCGCGGCCCCTTTCGTTTTCGGGCTGCTTTCGGGTTTTTGGGGGTGACCTCGGCGGTGGCCCTGCTGGCCGGCTGTGCCAGCCTGGTGTCGCCCTACAGCCGCTTGCCACAGACCCCGGTTCCGTCGGCGTGGTCGGTGCAGCCACCGTCTGGCAGCGTGGGGCTGGCGCAGCCGGTCACACCGCTGGCGCAGTGGTGGCAGCGGTTCAACGACCCACAGCTCACGCAGCTGGTCACGCAGACCCTTCAGGCCAACACCAGCCTGCGCAGCGCGCAAGCCGCCCTGCTACAGGCGCGCGCCCAGGTGGATGTGCAGTCTGCAGGCCTGCTGCCCAGCGTGGGGACTTCGGCCTCGGCGCAGCGCAGTCGGGCATCGAACAACACGGGCAACAGTTTTCAGGCGGGTTTTGATGCCAGCTGGGAGCCCGATGTGTTTGGCCGCCTGCGCAGCGGCGTGAGCGCCAGCGCAGCCGACGCCCAGGCCGCCGAGGCCAGCCTGGCCGACGTGCAGGTGTCTCTGGCCGCCGAAACGGCCGTCAACTACATCGAGTTGCGGGGCCTGCAGCAGCGGCTGGCCATTGCGCGCAGCAACCTGGCCAGCCAGCAGGAAACCCTGCAGATCACCCAGTGGCGCCTGCAGGCCGGGCTCACCACCTCGCTGGTGGCCGAGCAGGCCCGCGCGGCGGCCGAGCAGACGGCCGCGCAGATTCCGGTGCTCGAGTCCAGCCTGGCCCAGTCGCGCCACAGCCTGGCCGTGCTCACCGGGCAGGCCCCGCTGGCGCTGGATGGGTTGTTGGCCGACACGGTTGCCGTGCCGCAGCCCGCGCAAGACCTTGCGCTGGCCATTCCTGCCGAAACGCTGCGCCAGCGGCCCGATGTGCGCGCAGCCGAACAGCGCATTGCCGCTGCCCTGGCGCGGGTGTCGCAGGCCGATGCCGCGCGCTACCCGGACTTCCGTATCTCGGGCAATCTGGGCCTGCGCGCCCTCACGGTGGGAGCCCTTACCAACGGCAGCTCCATCGCCAGCGCCTTGCTGGCCAGTGTGTCGATGCCGCTGATGGATGGTGGCGCGGCGCGTGCCCAGGTGCGTGTGCAGGAGGCAGCTTTGGAGCAGGCCCGTGTGGGCTATGAGGCTTCGGTGCTCACGGCGCTGAAGGATGTGGAAGATGCCCTGGTGGCCCTGCGCGGCGATCGTGAGCGCCTGGTGCGGCTGCAGGCTGCTGCCGATGCCGCAGGCAATGCAGCCTTGCTGGCCCAGCAGCGCTACAGCAGCGGCCTGATCGACTTCCAGTCGGTGCTGGAAACCCAGCGCACGCTGCTGTCCACCCAGGACAGCGTGGCCGCCACGGTGGCCAGCATTTCTGCCGACCATGTGCGGCTGTACAAGGCGCTGGGCGGCGGCTGGCAATAGCCCGCGCCAGCCCCCGAACGCGCACCCAACCCCTACCGAATGCCATGGCCATGACTTCTTCAGAAAAAATCACACCTCCCGCCAGCCCATCCACCCCCGCCGACCTGCAGACGCTGATCGGTGGCGGCCCAACGCGCCGCTGGTGGCAGCGCTCCACCCTGTGGCTGGGCGTGGCGGTGCTGCTGGCGGCGGGCGGCGGCCTCTACTACTGGCAAAGCCAGCAGCGCGCCAAAGCCGCACCGGTGTATGTGACCGAAGAGGTGCGCCGCGGCAACCTCACGCTCAACGTGTCGGCCAACGGCACCCTGCAGCCCACGCGGGCGGTGACCATTGGCAGCGAGCTGTCGGGTACGGTCAGAAACGTGCTGGTGGACGTCAACGACAAGGTAAAAAAGGGGCAGGTGCTGGTCGAGCTCGACACGGCCAAGCTCGATGCGCAGGTGCTGCGCTCGCGCGCCTCGCTGGCGGCTGCGCAGGCGCGGCTGGCGCAGGCGGCGGCCACCACCAAAGAGGCACAGGCTGGCTTTGGCCGGCTGCAAGAGGTGGCACGCCTGTCGGGCGGCAAGGTGCCGTCGGCCGCCGAGCTTGACAGCGGCCGTGCCACGCTCGACCGTGCCCATGCCGACGAGGCCAGTGCGCGCGCATCGGTGGACGACGCCCGGGCGGCTCTCTCCACCGATGTCACCAATTTGTCCAAGGCTTCGATCCGCTCGCCCATCAACGGCGTGGTGCTGACCCGCACCGTTGAGCCCGGCAACGCCGTGGCCGCCTCGCTGCAGGCCGTGACGCTGTTCACGCTGGCCGAAGACCTGACGCGACTGCGGCTGGATGTGAGCGTGGACGAGGCCGATGTGGGCTCGGTAAAACTCGACCAGAAAGCCAGCTTCACCGTCAGCGCCTATCCCTCGCGCCGTTATCCGGCCAAGGTGACGCGGGTGTCGTTTGGCTCCACCAAAACCGACAACGTGGTCACCTACATCACCTGGCTGGAGGTGGACAACTCCGATCTGAGCCTGCGCCCCGGCATGACGGCGGCGGCCACCATCACCTCGACCGAGCGCAACGATGTGCTGCTGGTGCCCAACACGGCGCTGCGGTTTACCCCGGCGGTTGCCGCAGGGGCGGCGGCGCAGCCGGCGGCGTCGTCGTCGGGCGGCGGCATCATGTCGCAGCTCATGCCGCGCATGCCACGCTCGGGCACGCGCCGGGCGGGCGGTACCGGCGATGCGGCAGACGGCGCGGGCCGTGTGCGCCAGGTGTGGGTGCTCAAGGACGGCGTGGCGCAAGCCGTGAATGTGCAAGTGGGTATCAGCGACGGCCGCAAGACCGAGGTCAGCGGCGAAGGCCTGGCCGAGGGCATGGCCGTGATCACCGACCAGCGCTCTGCCGGGGCCGCGCCATGAGCGAGGCCGCAGCAGCCACCGGGCAGCGCGCGCGGGTGCCGGCCGATGCGCCGCCCCTCATCCGCCTGCGCGGTGTGACCAAGGTGTATGGCGAGGGCGCGCTGGCTTTCCAGGCGCTCAAGGGGGTGGATCTGGACATCACCCAGGGCGATTTTGTGGCCATCATGGGCCCCAGCGGGTCCGGAAAATCCACCGCCATGAACACCCTGGGATGCCTCGACCGGCCTACGGCGGGCGAGTACCTGTTCAAGGGCGTGCATGTCGAGTCGCTCTCGCGCGACGAGCGCGCGCGCCTGCGCCGGCAGTTTTTTGGCTTTGTGTTCCAGGGTTTCAACCTGCTGGCGCGCACCTCGGCGCAAGAAAACGTCGAACTGCCCCTGCTGTACCGGGGTGAATCGACCAGCGCGCGCCACGCCGCAGCGGCCCGCGCGCTGGACGCCGTGGGCCTCAAGGGCTGGGAGCACCACACCCCGTCCGAGCTGTCGGGCGGCCAGCAACAGCGCGTGGCCATTGCGCGCGCCATCGTCACCCAGCCAGCCGTGCTGCTGGCCGACGAACCCACCGGCAACCTCGACACCCAGCGGGGCCAGGAAATCATGGAGCTTTTGTGGCGGCTCAATGCCGACCAGGGCATTACCGTGCTGATGGTCACGCACGAGCCCGACATGGCCGCCTATGCGCGGCGCATCGTGCGCTTTGTCGATGGCAAGGTAGACAGCGATGCACCCAACCCGCACCCCGTGGGCCTGCGCACCCCGGTGGTTGCCGTGCCTGCCACGCCAGTGCCTGAGGTCTCCTGATGCTGCTCAACACCCTTTTGCTCGCATTGCGCTCCATCCGGCGCAACCTGATGCGCTCGTTTCTCACCATCCTGGGCATCGTGATCGGTGTCAGCGCCGTCATCACCATGGTCACGCTGGGCAATGGCGCCACCATGGCGGTGCAAAACCAGATCTCCGGCCTGGGCACCAACCTGCTGCAGGTGCGCCCCGGCCAGCGCATGGGCCCTGGCGGCGGGTCGGGCGCCCCCGCATTCAAGGACACCGATGCCGACGCCATCGCCCAGCAGATTGGCGGCATTCTGGCCGTGGCACCCGAGGCGCGGGCCGGCGCCACCGTGGTGGCCGGCGGGCGCAACTGGACCACCAGCATCATCGGCAGCACCAATGCCTGGCTGCAGACGGGCAACTGGGCCGTGCGCACCGGGCGGGTTTTTTCGGATGCCGAGCTGCGCGCGGGCGCCGCCGTGTGCCTGATTGGTGAAACCGTGCGCCGTGAGCTCTATGGCACGCGCGACGCCGTAGGCGAGCAGTTGCGGGTGAAGGCGTTTTCGTGCGAGGTGGTGGGCGTGCTGGCTTCCAAGGGGCAGGGTGCCTTTGGCAACGACCAGGACGACACCGTGGTGGTGCCCCTGCGCACGCTGCAGCGCCGCGTGACCGGCAACACCCGCGTCAACACCCTGCTGGTGTCCATGCAGGACGGCAGCGACCCCGAGCGCGTGAAGGCCAGCCTGACGCAGCTGCTGCGCGAGCTGCGCAAGCTGTCCGACACCGATGAAGACAACTTCAATGTGCTTGACACCAAGCAGCTGGCCGACACGCTGTCGGGCACCACCAAGGTGCTGACCATGCTGCTGGGCGCGGTGGCGGCGGTGAGCCTGCTGGTGGGTGGCATCGGCATCATGAACATCATGCTGGTCAGCGTGACCGAACGCACCCGCGAAATCGGCCTGCGCCTGGCCATTGGGGCGCTGGAGCGCGAGGTACTGTTGCAGTTTCTGATCGAGGCCGTGGTGCTGGCTGCCCTGGGAGGGCTGATCGGCATTGTGCTGGCCACGGGGGCATCGATAGGCCTGTCGGCCCTGATGAAAGTGCCTTACATCTTCAACCCTGGCGTCAACCTGCTGTCGTTCTTTTTCTCGGCCGGGATCGGCGTGTTGTTTGGCTATTTTCCGGCCCGCCGCGCGGCGCGCATGGACCCGATCGACGCGCTGCGGCATGAGTGATGCGGATGGGCGGCCAAAGCGCCCACTGCGTTGCTGCGCCAGTGCCAGTGCCAGTGCCAGTGCCAGTGCCAGTGCCAGTGCCAGTGCCAGTGCCAGCGCACGGGCACCGACTGCGCGGCTTCACGGATGCCCGGTGCATTGCAAGTTTGGGTGAACCAGGGTCGTTTGCGCGGTTGCAGATTTTTTTGCTATTGTAATAATAGCTGTTAGCGCTTGCTATGCAAGGGCTAAGGCCATATTTGGCATCAAATTTGTATGGCTGGCGCTGTCAGCCTGTGTGGTGCCGCCATTGAAGGCGTTTCGCCCGCCACGCACACGCGGTTGCGGCCAGTGTTCTTGTATTGGTGCAGGGCCACATCGGCGCTGGCCCCTGCATGGGGTTGTGCAAGAAAAAACCGCCTGAAACATGCGCGTTTCAGGCGGTTTTTACAGCGGACTCAGCGGCCATGGTGGGGCGTTCACACCGTCTCAGTGCACGACCAGCTGCACCGATTTGTCGGTCGGCACCATGCGGGCCAAGGTGAGTGTGAGCACGCCGTTTTCCAGCTTGGCCGTGCTGGCGGTGGCGTCAATTTCATCGGCCAGCTCCCAGGCGCGCTGCACCTGGCGGGGTGCGCCGGCCACGCTTTGCAGCTTGACCACATTGCCTTCGATGCTGATTTGCAGCTGCTCGCGTGCCAGGCCGGGCACATCAAGCTGCAGCGTGGTGGCCTTGTCGTTCTGGGTCACGGTGCAGCCGGCGGTGCTGGTGCTGGCGCGGGCAGGTGTTTCAAGGGCGCCCATCAGGAAGCGTTGCAGCGCCAGGTCGGCAGAGCGGGGGGCGTTGGCGTAGGCGGCGCGGCGGATCACGGGGGCGAAAATCATGGGGTAGCTCCTATACACTGCGCGGCTCTCGGTGTGGTCGCCGCATGGTCAAAAGGTGTGTGCATCCCCGGCTCTTTCAAGGGAAAAATCACATGAATAAATTGAACCCAGCAGGCTTGAAATCGGGCGTTGTGGCCTTACGGCGCGGCCTTTGCGCGCTGGCGGGCGCTGCCACCGTTGGCCTGTTGCCGCTGACGGCTGCCCATGCACAGCCCACCAGCGCTACCGCTGCGGCCACCCAGGCGCGGCCCGTGAAACTGGCCCTCATCGAAAGCCTCTCTGGTCCTTTTGCCAACACGGGCGAAGCGGTTTTTCGCAACATCTTCTGGGCCATCGAGCGCGTGAATGCGCGCGGCGGCGTGCAACTGCCCGCAGCCGCTGGCGGCGCGCGGCCGCTGGCGCTGGAGCGCTACGACAGCAAGGGCCAGAACGAAGAGGCCCTGTCAGCGCTGCGCGCGGCCATCGATGAGGGCGCGCAGGTCGTCCTGCAGGGCAATTCATCGTCCACCGCAGCGGTGCTGATCGAGGCCATCAACAAACACAACGAGCGCGAGCCGGGCAAGCGCGTGCTGTTCCTCAACTACTCTGCGGTAGATCCCATCCTCACCAACGAGAAATGCAGCTTCTGGCATTTTCGCTTTGATGCCCACGCCGACATGCGCATGGCCGCGCTCATGGAAGTGGTGCGTGAGGACAAAACGCTCAAAAGCGTGTACCTCATCGGTCAGGACTACAGCTTTGGCCAGGCCGTGCTGCGCGAGGCCAAAAAGCAGCTGGCCGCGCAGCGCCCCGATGTGGCCGTGGTGGGCGACGAGCTGCACCCCGTGGGCCGCGTGAAAGACTTTGCGCCCTATGCCGTCAAGATCAAGTCCAGCGGCGCGCAGGCCGTGGTCACCGGCAACTGGGGCAACGACCTGACGCTGCTGGTGAAGGCCGCGCGCGAGGTGGGGTTTGATGGCAGCTTTTTCACCTTTTATGGCAACGCACTGGGCGCCCCCGCTGCCATAGGCGATGCCGGTGTGGGCAAGGTGGTGGCCGTGGCCGACTGGCTGCCCAATGTGCCGAGCGCGCAAAACGAGGCGTTCTACCGGTCGTTCCGCGCACGCTTTCCCAAGCCGGAGGATGACTATGTGCACATGCGCATGCAGCTCATGGTGGAGGCGCTGGCCCAGTCCGTCGAGCGCGCGGGCAGCACCGACGTGGTGGCTGTGGCACGGCAGATGGAAAAAGCCAGCGTGCAGCTGGCCGGACAGGGCGGCACCATGCGCGCGGCCGACCACCAGTTTCAGCAGGCCCTGGCCGTGGGCGTGATGGACAAAAAGGGCACACCCGGCGTGAAGTTTGACGTGGAAGGCTCGGGCTATGGCTTTCGCGTGGTGCGGCAGATTGCCGCCGCCAAGGCGCAGCAGCCGCACAGCTGCACCATGCAGCGGTTTTAAACGCACAAGAGGCCGGCATGCGTGGCGCCGGCCTGTGGGAAGGCTCAGAGGAACAGCAACTCAGAGCTTTTGCAGTTGCTTGACTTCGATCTTGACGGTGTCGCGCTGGCGTTCGACTTCGCCGTCGATCTGCACCCGGTCGAGCGGGGCGACCGCCTGGCCTTGCCAGCGCTTGCTGTCCACTTCAATGGGCACGGTGCCGCTGGCATCTTTGAAGAGGTAGTTCTTGCCGCCCAGGTGGCTGTCGATCTGGCCCTGCAGCGTGACCTTGGTGTCGTCGGGGAGGGTCTTGGCATGTTCTGCGGTGACCAGGGCCATCGGCCCCGTGAAGCCTCCGTGCGTTGCCTGCGCAGTGCCGGTCAAACCGCCTGCCGCCGATTGCGCGGCGGCTGCGCCTGTGAGCGCCAGTGCGGCCAGAAAAATGGAGAGCTTGGTCATGGTTTTTCCTTCAAGAAATGGTTGGGATGGCGAGAGTGTGTCCGCCGCATCTGAAGGATCGATTAACAGGCCCCGAGCGTTGTGTGCGAGCGCGGCGATGCCTTACGGCCGGCGTGCCGCCGCCACCTCCCGCCCCAGCTCGATCACGGCCATCGCGTAGTAGCTCGACCAGTTGTAGCGCGTGATGGCGTAGAAATTCTCGGTGCCGGCCACATAGCTTGGCGCTGCGCCGCCGTTTTGCAGTTCGACCAGCGCCAGTGGCCCGGCATGTTGCGCGGCCGTGGCATCGAGCAAGGCGCCCTTGGCCTGCATGCTGGCGGCGCTGAAGCTGGGCAGGATGTCGGGGGCCAGCAGCTCGTCGAGCTGCACGCGGGCGGGATCGGGGTCGAACTGTACGGCGTAATGCGTGGGCATGCCCGGCGTCCAGCCGTGGGCGATGAAGTAATTGGCCACCGAGCCAATGGCGTCGGCAGGGCTGTTGAACAGGTCCACGCTGCCGTCGCCGTCGAAATCAATGGCGTGGCGCACCCAGCTGGAGGGCATGAACTGACCCAGTCCCATGGCACCGGCGTAGCTGCCGCGTGGCTCGAACGGATCGACGTTGGTGCGGTGCGTGAGGCTTAAAAACTGCTCCAGCTCGCGCTTGAAGAACTCGGTGCGTTCGGCGGCGCGCGGGTGTGCGGCAGGAAAATCAAAGGCCAGGGTGGCCAGCGCGTCCATCACCCGGAAGTTGCCCATCTGCTGACCGTAGATGGTTTCCACGCCGATGATGCCCACGATGGTTTGCGCGGGCACGCCAAATTCGCTTTCGGCACGCGCCAGCGTGTCGGCGTTGTCCTGCCAAAAGCGCAGGCCCGCGCGGATGCGCACCGGGTCGATGAAGCGGCTGCGGTACACCCGCCAGTTCTTGGCCGTGCCCTTGGGCGGCGGCAGCATGAGCTTGGGCACCTGGGGCAAAAAGCGCGCCTGCCCAATGGCTTGGCGCACCCATTCGCGGTCCAGGTCGCGGCGCTGTGCCAGGTCGTCGGCAAATTGCAGCGCCTCGGGGCGCGTGGCGTAGACGGTGCTGCCGTTCGCTGCGGTGCTGCGGGCGGTGGCGGCAGCCTGGGTTTTGCCAGAATTTTGGTTTTTTTGGGCGCTAGCGCTTATGGGTATTGCGCAAGCAGCTATTAATAATATAGCGGTTGATACGGTTTTCAGCATGTCGGTGGGCTCATCGGCGCGCGGGGGCGGCGGGCCAGGAAAGGGTTCGGAACTCGCGGCGCAGGGCGCCGAGTTGGTGGGCAGGGTGGGCGGCATAGCGCAGTTGCTCCAGCCGCAGCAGCCAGTTGGCCACGCCCTGCGCGGAATCGCCAAATTGTGCCTGCACCCGCTCGGCCATGGCGCGGGGAGGCAGGGTGTCGGGCAGGGGCAACCCGCTTTTGGTCAGGCGCTGGCGGGCGCGGGCCAGCAGGCGCAGCCAGGGGTCGTGCTGGCTGCGCTCCCACAGCGTCCAGCCGGCACCGCCCAGCGCGGCCAGCCCCACCAGCGCGCCCAGCACAGTGGTGAGGTCTTGCCAGCTGGGCGATTCAAACCCCAGCGCCTTGAGCAGGTCGAGCTGGCGGCTTTGCGTGTAGTTCAGCACCCACTGGTTCCAGCCGTTGTTCACGGCCTCCCACATGGCGCGCAGGTTTTGCGCCATGCCGGGGCTCATCACGGTGCCCATGGCGGTGGCCAGGGCGCCGCGCGGCGCCTGCAGGCGCTCAAAGGCGCCGGTGCGCCCGGGCGCCACCGCGCTGGTGGGGTCCACGCGCACCCAGCCGCGCCCGGCCATCCACACTTCGGCCCAGGCGTGGGCGTCGCTCTGGCGCACCGTCCAGTAGCCGTCCACGGTGTTGCGATCGCCGCCCTGGTAGCCGGTGACGATGCGTGCGGGCACGTCCATGGCGCGCATCAGCACCACAAAGGCCGAGGCAATGTGCTCGCAAAAACCTTCCTTGCGGTCAAACCAGAACTCGTCCGCCGTGTGCTGGCCGTACACGCCGGGCTCCAGGGTGTAGCGGTAGCCGCCGGTGCGCAGGCGCGTGAGCGCGGCGTTGACCAGCGCGGGCGTGGCGTCGCGGGCCGTGTCGGGAGCCGAGTCGGAGGCAAAACGCGGGTCGCTGCGCAGCTCCTGGGCCAGCGCCAGCGTGCGCGGGTTGAAGCCAGGGGGCAGCTCGGTGTAGGCGCGCAGCGCGGGAGTGGGGGTGTCGGGGCCGTGGCGAAACTGCGGGTAGCTTGTCGCCTGGTAGCGCGTCACGTCGGTGATCGGGCGGCTGGTGAGCCACTGCAGGTCGTCCGTCATGAAGGCACCCATGCCAGCCACGCTTGGCTTGTCACGCACGGCGTCCAGCACCAGCAGCCAGGGGCGCTTGTGGGGCTCCAGCGTCACTTCGTAGCGCAGGGGCGCGCCCTCCACTTGCAGCTGGGCGGGGCTGTTGGGGCGCTCCAGCGCGCGGTTGCCCGCGCGGTACGACAAAGGGTGCCATTCGCTACCGTCAAAGGTGGCAAACACCGGTCCCCGAAAATACAGGTCGCTCTGCGGCGGCGGGGCACCGCCGGGGGTGTCGAAGCGCACGCGCATTGCCACGCTGTCGTCCAGCGCCAGCTCGGCGATGTTGCCCACCTTCATCACCCCTGACAGCCCGCTACGCCCCGCCATGGTGTCGCTGGGCATGCCCCACAGCGGGGCCATGCGCGGAAACAGCAAAAACAGCGCCGCCATGATGGGCGCCCCCAGCAGTGCCATGGTGCCGGCCAGGCGAAACGCATGCGCCAGCGGCGGGCGCCCCACCGGCATGTGGGCGTTGACCAGCGCCGTAAGCAGCCCGAGCAGCGCCACCAGCATGGCCACGGCGGTGGGCAGCGATTGCGAGAAAAAGAAGTTGCTGAGCATCGTGAAGAAGCCCAGGAAGAACACCACCATGGCATCGCGCCGCGCGCGCACTTCCAGCGTCTTGAGCGCCAGCAGCATCACGATGAGCGTGACACCCGCATCGCGCCCCAGAATGGTCTGGTGGGTGAACAGGGTGCCAGCCACGGCCACCGCCAGCAACCCGGCCACGGCCCAGCGCCCCGGCAGTTGCCGACCGTTCCAGGCCAGCCAGCCGCGCCACAGCAGCACGGCACCCGCCATCAGGCTGGCCCATGCGGGCAGGTGGGCCACCTGCGGCGCCATCACCCAGGCAATCACAACGAGCAGGAACAGCGTGTCCCGCGTGTCGCGTGGCAACGTGGCAAGGGTCTGGCGCAGGGTCATGGTGTGAGGCGCAGCGCCCGCACACAGGGCGGGAATTTGCTATTAAATAAGGAGCTGTCAGCGCTTGATGGATAAGCGCTACAGGCTATTTTTGTGCATATTTCTGGAATGGGGCTCAGCACAGTGCCAATGCCTCCAGGCAGCGCTGGCGGTGGGCCGCGCCGGTGTCCGGGGCCAGCTCCAGCGCCGGCAGACGCAGGCCATAGTCGATGCCCAGGCGGTCGGCCTGCAGCACCCAGGCTGTCAGGCGCGAGATGCGGGCTTCATGGTCGGGCAGGGCGGCATGGGCCAGGTCCAGCCACAGCTCGTGGCGCTGGGCCTGCTGCGCGTCGCGGCTGACGAGGTCGTCCGTGCCCGTGGCCAGCGATTTGGCGGCTTTCTTCCAGACCACCAGCTTGAGCGGGTCGCCACGCCGGTAGGCGCGTACGCCGTCGAACTCGCCAATGCCCTGGGTGCTGGCGCTGCCCGTGCCGCTGGCACGCGGCTCACCGGGCGGAAGCGGCGGCGCGGGCACTTCGGGAGCGGGGTACACCAGCACCTGCGCGGCGGGGCGCCAGTAGGTCCAGACGCGAAAGGTGCCCAGCGGAAAGCGGGTTTCGGCCATCAGGGTGGGCACCCGGTGCAGGCCCCGGCGCTCGGGGCGAAACGCCACCTGCACGCTGGCGCTGCCCTGCGCGGGCACGTCGGTCAGTGCCCAGTCGTGGCCGGCCTTGCCATGGCCGTGCACAGACAGCGCAATGCCGTGCCGCGGCGTGTTCCGGTCGCTGAAAAGCTGCACTTCAAACGCCGTGCTGCCGCCCAGAAAGTGGGGCTCGGGCGCTTTGAGGTGCAGCGTGATACCGCGCAGCGTGGCATGGCTCAGGTGCATGCCCACCACCGCGCTGCCCGCCAGCAAAAAGGTCAGCAGATAGCCCAGGTTGAGCTGGAAATTGATGGACGCAATGAGCAATACAACCAGCGTCAATGCCAGCATCCAGCCGGCGCCGGTGGGCAGGATGTACACGTTGCGCTGCGTCAGCACCAGGGGGTCGGACAGCGGCAGGCGTGCTTGCCACCAGCGCTGAAAACGCCCGCGCGCAAAGGCCAGCGGACTCAGCGCGGCCAGGCGCGAGGGCGTTGCGCCGCGTGGCGGTGCAGCGGTCGCGGGGGCATTGGCGGGGGCGACGGATGCGGGGGCAGCGGCGGGCGGCATGGCTTGCAGGGTCAGGGCAGGGGAACCGAATCGGCCATGGCGCGCACCTGTTCCACCGCGCCACGCCGCGCGTCGCCCACGGGCACCAGGCGATGCGCGATGGTCTGCGCCAGCACGGCCTGCACATCATCGGGGGCCACGTAGTCGCGCCCGCTGATCAGCGCCTGCGCCTTGGCCGCGCGCACCAGCGCAATGCCGGCACGCGGCGACAGTCCCTGCAAAAACCAGCGGCCGGTGCGGGTGGCGGCAATCAGGTCCTGCACATAGTTAAGCAGCGGCTCGGCGGTGTGCACGGCCAGCACCTGGCGCTGCAGTTGCGCCAGCTCGTCCTGCGACAGCAGGGGCAGCAGGCTGTCCACGAGGTCGCGCCGGTCGCCACCCGCCAGCAGCAGGCGCTCGGCAGCGCGGTCGGGGTAACCGATGGAGATGCGCATCAAAAAGCGGTCGAGCTGCGATTCGGGCAAGGCAAAGGTGCCCAGCTGGTCGTGCGGGTTCTGCGTGGCGATCACGAAAAACGGGTGCGGTAGGGCGCGGGTTTCGCCCTCCACCGACACCTGTTTTTCTTCCATGGCTTCGAGCAGTGCGCTTTGCGTTTTGGGGCTGGCGCGGTTGATTTCGTCGGCCAGCAGCACCTGGGCAAACACCGGGCCGGGGTGGAACACGAAGGACTCCTTGCCCCGTTCGTACACCGACACGCCCGTGAGGTCGCTGGGCATCAGGTCGGCGGTGAACTGCACGCGCGAGAACTGCAGGCCAAACGTGCGCGCCAGCGCGTGGGCCAGCGTGGTCTTGCCCACGCCTGGCACGTCCTCGATCAGCAGATGCCCACCGGCCAGCAGGCAGGCCACGCAGTCCTGGACCTGGACACTTTTGCCCACGATCACCGTGTTAAGCTGATCCAAAAGAGATTTGATTTTTAGCTGTGCATGCATGGCGTCACATTATCCGAAAAAAGAGACACGGGGATTTCACTGTGAGCAAAACAGGCTATTTCACCCACCCGGACTGCCGCAAACACGAAATGGGGCCCGGCCATCCGGAATGCCCCGAGCGGCTGGACGCCATCGAAGACCGCTTGCTGATCACCGGCGTGGCCGATGCTCTGGAGCGCTACGAAGCCCCTGAGGCCTCGCTGGCCGACATCGAACTGGCGCACGACCGGCTGCACGTGGCGGCCATGCGCGGCCTGTCCGATCTGCTCAACGAAGAACTGCTGGCCGGTGGCCCCGCCTACTCGCAGCTCGATACCGACACCTCGATCAATGCCCACACCTGGCGTGCGGCACTGCGCTCGGCAGGTGCGGCCCTTGCCGCCACCGACGCGGTGATGGCTGGCGAGATCTCCAACGCGTTTTGCGCGGTTCGCCCGCCCGGTCACCATGCCTGCCACAACAAGGCCATGGGGTTTTGCTTTTTCAACAACGTGGCCGTGGCGGCCAAATATGCGCTGCAGCGCTACAACCTGCAGCGTGTGGCGGTGGTGGACTTTGATGTGCACCACGGCAATGGCACCGAAGACATCCTGGCCAGCGAGCCGCGTGCGCTCATGGTGAGCATTTACCAGCACCCGTTCTATCCCTACAGCGGCGACCAGAATCCGGCGCCCAACATGGTCAACGTGCCGGTGCCCGCTTACACGCGCGGCATGGATATCCGCGAGATGATCGAGATGATGTGGATTCCGCGCCTGGAGGCCTTCAAGCCCGAGATGATCTTCATCAGCGCGGGCTTTGATGGTCACCGCGAGGACGACATGGGGCAGCTGGGCATGGTGGAGGCCGACTACGCCTGGATCACCCACCGCATCATGGACATCGCCCGGCGCTACTCCAAGGGCCGCATTGTGTCGTGCCTGGAGGGCGGTTACGTGATGGGCCCCCTGGCGCGCAGCGTGGAAGCCCATGTGCGTGTGTTGGCGGACCTGTAATTTTTGAAAAACCCCCTTATGACTTCTGCCGCTACACCGCTGTCAGTCGCGCGCGACGCGCGCGGCGTGGTGACCCTCACCCTGAACGACCCCGCCCGCTTCAATGCGCTGGGCTCTGAAATGCTGACCGCGCTGCAACAGGCGCTGGACGCTGTTGCCCACGATGACAGCGCGCGCGTGGTGGTGCTGGCTGCCGAGGGCAAGGCGTTTTGCGCCGGGCACAACCTCAAGGACATGGCGGCGCACCCCGAGCTGGCCTGGTACCAGCAGCTGTTTTCGCAGTGCAGCCGCATGATGCTGAGCATCCACAAGCTGCCGGTGCCGGTGATCGCACGGGTGCAGGGCATGGCCACCGCGGCCGGTTGTCAGCTGGTGGCGCAGTGCGACCTGGCAGTGGCGTCCGACAACGCCAGCTTTGCCACCAGCGGCATCCACTACGGGCTTTTCTGCGCTACGCCCAGCGTGCCGCTGGTGCGCAATGTGCCGGCCAAGCGCGCCATGGAAATGCTGCTCACCGGCGACTTTATCGACGCTCCCACCGCGCTGGCGCAAGGCCTTGTGAACCGGGTCGTGGCGCCCGATGCGCTGGACGCCGAAGTCGAGAAGCTCGTGCAATCCATTGTGCAAAAGCCCCGCGCGGCTATTGCCATGGGCAAGGCGCTGGTCTATCAGCAGCGTGAACTGGGCCTGGAAGCGGCCTACCAGCTGGCCGGCCAGACCATGGCCGCCAACATGATGGACGGGGCGGCGCAAGAAGGAGCGCGGGCCTTTGCCGAAAAGCGCGCTCCTGCCTGGAAGGTTTGAACCCGTGCAGTTTTCTTCGCCGATGTTTGACGACGTGCAGCAGTGGTTTCGGGCATTTGCACAGCCCACGGTTCTGGTGGAGCTTGGCACGCTGGCCGTGTGTGTGGCGCTGGCCTGGCTCATGGTGTCTGCCGTGCGCCGCGCGGTGCACCGCAACGAGCCGCGCTCCATCCTGTTTGGCCGCAAGGTGGTGGATGGCGTGCTGTTCCCCCTGACCTTGCTGGGCCTGGTTTATGTGGCGCGTGCGGTGGTGGTGCAGTGGGTGCCGTTGGCGGCGTTCAAGCTTGTGATTCCGGTACTGATCTCGCTGGTGGTGATCCGCGTCGGGGTGAAGGTGCTGCAGGCGGCGTTTCCTCAGTCTGCCTGGGTGCGCCCCATCGAGCGCAGCATCTCCTGGCTGGCCTGGCTGGCCATGGTGCTGTGGGTTACGGGCCTGTTGCCGCTGGTGCTGCAGCAACTTGACGAAATCACCTGGAAGGTGGGCGCGTCCACGCTGTCGGTGCGCACCATGATCGAAGGTGTCGTGACGGCCTGCGCCGTGCTGATCGTGACCTTGTGGATATCGTCGGCCATCGAAACGCGCCTGTTGCGCTCGGTCACGGGCAGCGAGCTGTCGGTCCGCAAGGCGTTCAGCAATGCCGCGCGTGCCCTGCTGATGTTTCTGGGTTTGATCCTGGCCTTGTCCACCGTGGGTATCGACCTCACGGCCCTGTCGGTGCTGGGTGGCGCTATAGGCGTGGGCATCGGCTTTGGCCTGCAGAAGCTGGCGGCCAACTATGTGAGCGGCTTTGTCATTTTGGCCGAGCGCAGCGTGCGCATTGGCGACAACGTCCGGGTGGACGGTTTCGAGGGCCGGATCACCGACATCACCGGGCGCTACACGTTGATCCGGTCGGGGGTTGGGCGCGAATCCATCGTGCCCAACGAGATGCTGATCACGCAGCGGGTAGAAAACCTCTCACTGGCCGACCCGCGTGTGTGGATGTCCACCGTGGTCAGTGTGGGCTATGACAGTGATGTGGACCTCGTTATTCGTTTGCTGGGCGAGTCGGCACTGGTCAACCCGCGCGTGTTGCGCGACCCGGGGCCTGCGGTGGCTTTGTCGGCCTTTGGCGCGGACGGGCTGGAATTCACCGTTGGTTTCTGGATAACCGACCCAGAAAACGGGGTGCTGGTTTTGCGTTCGGACATCAACCTCGCCATCCTCGCGGCGCTGCGCGCCCATCAGATTGAAATTCCTTACCCACAGCGCGTGGTGCACCTCCAGCGGCCGGAGTCGCCCGCTGGTGTCGAGGAGACCCGCGCTTCGCCAGGCGCTGGAGCCATTGCCTGATCTCGAAGCTTGGCAACTATCCGGGTTGACCCGCTTCGACCCGCAAGTGACAGCATGGGGTGGACATAGGGATCGTGCACTGGCCTATAATCCATAAAAAGCACGATCGTTCTTTTTATGACTCTTTGTATCGCGGGTAGCAGCGTTATTCGTTGCAGTGCGGCATAAAATGTTTTGTTTACGTAAACGTCAATTTAACCAACTCTAGGAGCCGCAGCAATGAAGGTCTTGGTCCCTGTCAAACGCGTGGTGGACTACAACGTGAAAGTCCGCGTCAAATCGGACGGCAGCGGTGTGGACACAGCCAACGTCAAGATGAGCATGAACCCCTTTGACGAAATCGCCGTTGAAGAGGCCGTGCGCCTGAAAGAAAAAGGCCTGGTGACCGAAGTCATCGCGGTGAGCTGCGGCGTGGCCCAGTGCCAGGAAACCCTGCGCACCGCCATGGCCATTGGTGCCGACCGCGCCATCCTGGTGGAGACCGACGCCGACCTGCAGCCGCTGGCCGTGGCCAAGCTCCTCAAAGCCCTGGTCGACAAAGAACAGCCCGGCCTCATCATCCTGGGCAAACAAGCCATCGACGACGACGCCAACCAGACCGGCCAGATGCTCGCTGCCCTGGCCGACCTGCCCCAGGCCACGTTCGCCAGCAAAGTCGAACTCTCGGCGGACAGCGTCAGCGTCACCCGCGAAGTCGACGGCGGCCTGGAAACCCTGGCATTGAGCCTGCCTGCCGTCATCACCACCGACCTGCGCCTGAACGAGCCCCGCTACGTCACCTTGCCCAACATCAT
>QLTU01000022.1 GCA_003268905.1 Acidovorax defluvii | reverse complement strand
CTTCCCGCGACTGCTTGCGTGCATCTTCTTTTTCCATGAACTTTGGAGTCATGAAATCAATACAAGTTCATGAATAAATCATGCCTGGTCTATAGGGGTACTCATGACTGCCATCCTACGGAATACGCGAAGGATCTGTTCACCGCTATCCGATGGACAGCACTTGGGCCATGCAGACACCATGGGGCATGGACATATTGCAGCTCTTGATGGTGGTCGTTGTTTTCGTTCTGGCCGGCGGTGTGAAGGGCGTCACCGGCATGGGTCTGCCTACAGTGGCCGTGAGCTTGCTCGGGCTATGGATGTCCCCTGTGCAAGCGGTCGCACTGTTGGTCATACCCTCGCTGGCAACCAATATCGCGCAATGCCGCGGCCCTCACCTGCGCTCACTGGTATCCCGGCTGTGGCCTGGTTGGCTGGCCATCGCGATCGTGACAGTCAGCTCGCCAGGGCTTGGGGGCGCCGTTTCCGCACAATCGACCCAGGGCTGGCTGGGCGGGATTCTCATGGCCTATAGCATTTGGGGCTTATGGCGACCTCATCTGCCCGATCTTTCTCTCACCAGCAAATGGCTCAGCCTGCCGATAGGCGCGGCCACAGGGTTCGTGACGGCACTCACGGCTGTCTTTGTATTGCCCTGGGTTCCGTACTTGCAGACGCTGCGGCTGGGTAAGGACGAGATGGTGCAAGCGCTGGGCCTTTCATTCACCGTTGCCACTCTGTCGCTCGCCGTGAAAGTGCAGATGTCCGCCCCTTTTGAGTTGATCTCCTCGTCTGTTGCCATTGCGGTCAGTGGAGCATTGATCGGCGCATTTGGCGGGCTCAAGCTTGGTGAGCAGCTACGTAGCCGCCTTGTCGGTCCAGTCTTCCAGAAGGCACTTTTTATGGTGTTCCTCGGATTAGGGGCAACCAACCTGATCCAGGCACACTGACACATCATGAGCGGACAAGTTGAGTTGCTTCAGGCTGCTGCCTTGTTGGAGCGGGCTTACCGGCTGGCACACGTGCTGCAAGGCGAAGGCTTGCTTGAGATCGAGAGCAGACAGTTTGATTCAGGCGAGCTGTCGAGGTGCTTGACGAGGCCCGCGTTGCTCTTTTTGCGGCCAGTGAATTGTCCAAGCCGGTCTGACTTTCTCTGAGTGGCAATGAGTCATCCACGCACCAGATGCCGTTCGAAAGACGCAACTGTGCGGCTGCTCCCAGCCCCAAGCTCAAGTAGCGCTGATGTCCGCGGCTCAGAGCCATGCCCAGATGCGACGCAGCAATGCGGGAGCTGGTCGGGTAGGACGGAATACATAGCGGGATGGTTTATGCATGGCTTTCTCGGTGTCGGTTTTTGCAATACTGTACAAAACAACGGGGTATCCCTTTAGCTCCACAGACATCAATTCCCCGATTTTCGCCGTTTTTTCACTACCGTTTCGTAGGTGACCGGCTTTGTCACAACAGCTTGCTGGAGCAAGCGATAGAAAAGTAAACCCCGTGACCGAGAACTTCGACGATTGAAACGGAAGACATATTCGTCAAGGTAATAGTCCAACTGCCCCGGCTGCACAGCGCCATGGTGTGTCCCCATCATCCAGCGTTGCAGGAGCGAAGCTACTCGGTGAACACCTGGCATTGACTCGTGGGCTGGGGTAGCCGAACCAAGATGAACCGTTTGTCTGTGCTCATATCCGTTTTCCTTGAGTTGGCGGTAAGCAGGAGAGCCATCGCTATGAATGAGCGACCCTGGAGTGATTGACGTTTTGATAAATGGCATCAGGTGATCGTGGTTACCCCGATCAATTCGTTGAATCCGTATTCTTCCAAAGCCTTTTGGCTGCAGCATTTCCACTGCGATGGCTACCAAAACCTTGGCGGTGTTGCTCTTACGTCCTGCTGCACTGATCGGGTCGATTCGGTCAGTGAGCGCAAGGTAGGTTTCATCGACCTCGACTTCCCCATGAAGTAATTCTCTGTCCGGGCGAACCATTGCACGACGTAGTCTGTGCAGCATGGTCCACGCCGTCTCGTAGCTGCCGAGACCAAGTACGCGCTGTAACCCCAATGCGCTGATGCCATGCTTTTGGTTGGTGATGTACCAAATGGCGGCGAACCAGACGCGAAGCTCGGTGCGCGTTTTATCGAAAATGGTGCCCGCTGTTACCGTCGCCTGGTGTCTGCATGCCGGACAGATTAATCTGCCCCGACTACCTCGCCCGACTTGCGATATCACTCCGCACTTTGGACAAATCAGTCCGTCCGACCAGCGCAGTTTTTCCAAATAATCCCGGCACGCTTGTTCAGAGTGGAACCAATCAAGGAATTGCACCCAGGTCGTTGGATAATCTTTACCCCCTATCGGGGCTGTTGCTGGCGTGTCCATTTGGCGATCTTGCCACTTGTGGAGCTAGAGGGATACCCCGTACAAAACATCAGTATCATGCGCAAGGGCTACCGCACCTCCCGACCATCTTGCCTCTCGCCCAAGGCATCAGAATTGACGCGCTAGTGTCTTCCGCTCCACCTGATGTCTTCAGCCCTCGCACCCACCGAACTCCAGGGCTTCATCCTCACACGCCACTGGCGCGATCTTCCTGACGGTACCGAGATCGAATACTGGCTGGCCACCGACGACGGGCCTAAAAAGGTGCTTCTGACCCAGCAGACTTCGGTCGCATTCCTGCCGGCCCGCCACCGGGCTGCTGCACAAGCTCCACTGGCGAGCTTGCAGGGCCTGGAGGTGAAGGAACTTGGTCTGAAGACCTTCGATCAGGAACCCGTCCTCGGTGTCTATGCCCGCAGGTTCCGTGATCTCGGGAAGCTGGCACGCGCACTCCAGCCTCTGGGGATACCGCTCTACGAAGCCGATGTCCGCCCGCATGACCGCTACCTCATGGAGCGGTTCATCACGGCCGGTGTTCTGATCGAGGGAGGCCTGCGCGAAGGGTCGACCATCCTCGACGGCCGCTTAAAGCCCGCGTCCGGTTGGCGCCCGGCGTTGAAGGTGGTGTCGCTGGACATCGAGACGAGCGCCACCGAGGATCTGTACTCGATCGCGCTGGATAGTGCGGGCGACCGGGTGGTCTTCATGCTGGGGGAGGCGCCAGAGTCTGTGTCGAGGCCAGCTGCATCACCAATGGACTTTAGGCTTGTTTATTGCCTGACACGCCGGGAGATGGTCGAGCAGCTCAATGCCTGGTTTGAGGCCCACGACCCGGATGTCATCGTCGGTTGGAGCGTGATCCAGTTCGATCTGCGGGTGTTGCAGAAGGCTGCCGATGCGAGCTCCGTGCAACTGCTGCTTGGGCGCGAACGCCGTCCTATTGCCTGGCGTACGCACCCGGGCCGCCAGGGCTACCTGTTCGCCCCCATGCCCGGACGCGTGGTCGTCGATGGCATCGAAGCGCTGAGGGCGGGCATGTGGAGCTTTCCGTCGTTCAGCCTCGAAGCGGTCTCACAGAAACTGCTCGGCGAGGGCAAGGAGATCGGAGATGCATACGACAAGATGGCAGAGATCGAGCGGCGCTACCAGGAAGACAAGCCAGCGCTGGCCAGCTACAACATCCGCGACTGCGCGCTTGTCCTGCGCATCTTCGACAAATTGGAGCTGCTGCCGTTCGTGCTGGAGCGAGCGCAGACGACGGGTTTGCAGATAGATCATTTTGGCGGGTCCATCGCTGCGTTCAGCCACCACTACCTGCCTCGCATGCACCGCCTGGGCTACGTGGCACCGAACGTGGGTGACGTCGCGGCCAAGGCCTTTCCTGGCGGCTATGTGATGGACTCCACGCCGGGTTTTTACGACTCCGTCGTGGTGCTGGACTACAAAAGCCTGTACCCCTCCATCATCCGAACCTTCCTGGTAGACCCGGTGGGCCTGGCCGAGGGAGCGAACGCCGACGCCCAGAGTAGGCCCATACCGGGGCCGCAAGGCACGCTGTTCTCCCGTGACAAGCACTGCCTTCCAGACATCGTGACCACGCTCTCGAGCGCCCGGGACGAGGCCAAGCGACTGCGGAACCAGCCTCTCTCGCAGGCCCTGAAGCTGCTCATGAACTCCTTTGCTGGCGTGCTGGGCGCGTCCGAGTGCCGCTTCTTCAATCCGAAGCTGGTGTCCGCCGTGACCCTGCGCGGCCACGAGGTGATGAAGCTCACCCGGGTGTTCGTGGAGCAGCGCGGATACCAAGTCATCTATGGAGACACCGATTCCATCTTCATCTGGCTTAAACGCACCTATGCCAACTCGGAGGCACACGCCATTGCGGCCGGCCTGGTGCAGGAGATCAATGCCTGGTGGACCCGCAAACTGCGCGAGGAGCAGCAGTTGGAGAACTTCCTCGAAATCGAGTTTGACACTCACTACGCCAAATTCTTCATGCCCACCATCCGGGGTTCGGAGGTCGGAAGCAAGAAGCGCTACGCAGGCCTGAGCGTCGATGAAGAGGGTCGGGAGGAGATGGTCTATCGCGGACTGGAGATGGCCCGCAGCGACTGGACCCTGTTGGCACGCCAATTTCAGGAGGGCTTGCTGTCACGCATCTTCCACGGTGAGCCCTACCGGGTGTTCGTCGCCGACTACGCGCGATCGATGCTGGATGGCCAGATGGATGCGCTGCTCGTCTACCGCAAGCGTCTGCGTCACCGGCTCGATGCCTATGAGGTCAACGTGCCGCCCCAGGTGCGCGCTGCGCGCATCGCTGATGCGCACAACGCGAAGTTGAACCGTCCCCAGCAGTACCAGCGTGGTGGCTGGATCCAGTACGTGATGACGCAAAGCGGTCCCGAGCCTCTGGAGGCCCGGCATTCGCGCATTGACTATGAGCACTACCTCGTCAAGCAACTCCAGCCGATCGCCGACGCGCTTCTTCAGCCGTTGGGCGACAGCTTTGTGGCGTTGACGAGTGCGCAGAAGGTGCTGTTCTAGGGGATACATAGAAAGCGACCTGATGCGCTACCCAACGAAGGCACCGGCTGAAGAGGTACAGGGTGACGTGGCAGCTTGGCTAGGCAACTACGCTTTGCGCTTTTGCCCAACTCACGCCGGACGGCGGGTTTGCAGCGATTGCGGCAGTTCATGCTGGTTGCCCGAACTTCCAATTTCATCCAAATGGCAGTCATCCCGAGTACATCGTCAGCTAACCTTCACTGACTGGTTTCTGGTGAGTAGCGGACTGTGAGCGGAAGCAGCCCAAAGATGGGGCTCAAGGTCCGCTCTCACAGGATATGAAGTGGCGTTATCGACCCTAAGCAGTCATGCGACCCTATAGGCCGACCTGTGATCGGGGTCCGTTTCTTCCACCTCACTATCGTTTTCAGGTTGATTTCATGGCGCGCAGAAAGCGTTGACTATTTTGTATTGATCGACGGACAACCTTTGTCGTTGTGGCACTTCCGTGCAGAATCTGGCCCATAGTGCTTCCTTCTATTCAAGGTAAAAGATTGCACCATCAAAACTTGCGATCAAACACCTAGTCTATAGTTGTTGATGGCCCCACAACCAATTAGGAGAAATTCATGAGCGACGACACCAAAAAGTGCCCCGTAACCCACATGACTACTGACTTCGGCGCCCCCGTGGTCACTAACCGCGACAGCCTCACTGCAGGTCCTCGCGGCCCCTTATTGGCTCAGGATGTCTGGCTGAATGAAAAGCTGGCCGGTTTTGTGCGCGAGGTCATCCCAGAGCGCCGCATGCACGCCAAGGGATCGGGTGCCTTCGGCACATTCACGGTCACGCACGACATCACCAAGTACACCCGCGCTAAGATTTTCAGCGAGGTAGGAAAGAAGACGGAGATGTTTGCCCGCTTCACTACGGTAGCTGGGGAGCGCGGTGCGGCCGATGCCGAGCGCGATATCCGTGGTTTTGCTCTGAAGTTCTATACCGAAGAGGGAAACTGGGACATGGTGGGCAATAACACTCCGGTGTTCTTCATCCGCGATCCTCGCCAGTTCCCTGATCTGAATAAGGCCGTCAAACGCGACCCTCGCACAAACTTGCGCAGCGCCACCAACAATTGGGATTACTGGACGCTTCTGCCCGAAGCTCTGCACCAAGTCACTGTCGTCATGAGCGATCGCGGCATCCCTGCCAGCTACCGTCATATGCACGGTTTCAGCTCGCACACCTACAGCCTCTGGAACCAGGCCGGCGAGCGTTTCTGGGTCAAGATGCATTTCCGGACCCAGCAGGGCATCAAGAACCTTACCGATGCAGAGGCCGGCGAATTGGTCGCCCAGGATCGTGAAAGCCATCAGCGCGATCTGTATGAAGCCATCGAACGTGGCGAATATCCCAAGTGGACGATGTTTATTCAGGTCATGCCAGAGGCTGATGCGGAGAAGTACGCCTTGCATCCGTTCGATCTGACCAAGGTCTGGTACAAGGGCGACTATCCGCTCATCGAAGTTGGTGAGTTCGAGCTGAACAAAAACTCCGAGAACTTTTTCGCCGACGTTGAACAGGTGGCCTTTTCCCCTAGCAATCTGGTACCTGGTATCGGTGTCAGTCCGGACCGTATGCTGCAAGCACGCCTTTTCAACTACGCCGATGCTCAGCGCTATCGACTGGGCGTAAATTACCACCAGATCCCTGTCAATCAGGCTCGCTGCCCAGTGCACAGCAACCACCGCGATGGTCAGGGGCGGGTCGATGGCAACTATGGTGCTTTGCCGCACTACGAACCCAACAGCTTTGGCCAATGGCAGGGCCAGCCGCAGTTCTCGGAGCCGCCGCTCAAGCTCACCGGCAATGCAGCCCACTGGAGCTACGACAAAGATGACCACAACTACTTCGAGCAACCTGGCAAGTTGTTCCGTCTAATGAACGACGGTCAGAAGGAAGCGCTTTTTGGCAACACCGGCAGAGCCATGGGCGACGCTCCAGAGTTCATCAAGTTCCGTCACATCCGCAATTGCCACGCCGCAGACCCTGCATACGGTGCAGGCGTAGCCAAGGCCCTGGGCATCAACCTTGAAAAGGCACTGGCCTCAAAAAAGGATGACCCTATGTACGGAAACCCACTGGTCGCCCTGCCTGCGTAGTAAAAGCGCCGGAAGTATGAAAAAGAGCCTTGGTAGACGCCAAGGCTCTTTTCTCACACCGTCAACTAAGTCAGGTTCTTCAGTCATTGGCAAGCAACCTCATCTGGTCAGATCGATGTCGACTTGCTAGGGAGTCACGTAGTCTTGTAGCCCCTTCAACAGTGCATCAAATGTCACCTTGCAGCTCGGGTTATTGCGCAGATCTTCGTGCATGGTGAGCCAGGTCTCCAGGCTCAGCGGAATGCTGCCAGGCAATATGTTCACCAGATTCAGGTCGCGCGCCGCTATATGCATTTGGCACACGCCAATACCGCAGCCAGCTCGGATCAGCGCAATCTGTGCCATGTCGTTGTCGGTACGCACCGCAAAGTTTTCGCGGTTCCAGATTGGGAATGCCTTGCGTGCGGCACGCACGAACGGCGTCTCTTCATCAAAGCCAATCAGCGCGTGCTGAGCCAGATCAGCCAGAGAGCTGGGAGTCCCGTGCTTGTCCAGATAGCGTTTGTGCGCATGAAAGCCAAGTGGCATCACTCCAACGCATCGGGCAATTAGTTGCTCCTGTCTGGGCTGTGTCATGCGCACGGCGATGTCGGCTTCGCGCTGCAGGAGGTCCTGCACCCTGTTGGTCAGCACCAGTTCTACCGTCAGGTCCGGGTGTGTGTCCTGCAGTTTCGCCTGGATAGGTGGTAATACCTCTTGCCCTATCACCTCGCTGGCCGTAACTCGCACTGTGCCTTGGATACCTGAGCCTTGGCTTTCGGCCGCGCGCTTCAGCGCAGCGGCAGCGCTGTACATGGTCAGGGCAAACGGCTGCAGCGCTAGCGCCGCCTCGGTGGGTAGTAGCCCCGTTTGCGAACGGGTAAACAGCGTCACGCCCAATGCTGTTTCCAGTGCGTCGACATGCCGCCCCACGGTGGGCTGGGCAATTCCCATGGAGCGCGCTGCACCGGACAGCGAGCCCTCTTCCAGTACGCCCAAAAAGGTGCGATACAGCTCCCAGCCAATATCGGTGTTGTTGATGGTCATACGAAAATGTATGGCGACTATCACATCTTGGTCAATTGCTTAATAGCAGTGCCCGCTAGAAACTCCTTGCCATCGCAACACATCCGGGGGTAATGAATGGAAAGCAACACGGCCTTGGTTCTAGGAGCCACCGGCGGCATTGGTGGCGAAATGGCTCGGCAATTACGCGATGCTGGCTGGACAGTGCGTGCATTGCGCCGAAGCGGTGAGCAGCAAATTGAGCGGCGCGACGCCATGAACCGCGAGGACGTGCTGGCAGCAGCAGAAGGCTGTTCCGTCATAGTGCACGCAGTCAACCCACCCGGTTATCGTCGTTGGGGTGAGCTGGTACTGCCCATGCTGGACAACACCATCGCCGCCGCGCATGCTAACGGTGTTAGCGCCAGTGCAATCGTGATCAGCAGTGCCAGTCGAACATTGACCAGGGGCTGGAGCTGGTTCCATTTGAAGCCAGCTGTGGATAACTATAAGTTGGATGCTTCGGTAGGTCCTCCATTTTTTGAACTGGTAGTTGGTATTCCCGAGCCGTCAGGTGAGGGCCCCTCCTGCGAGTCCTCGCTCAACTGGGCCGCTGCTGCCTTCCTGGTTTGCTCACGGGTCTTGATGCGCCCCTTGGCCTCGTGCGAGCTGTGGCGGAAGCGGTAGGACTCGTTGCCGGTCTCGATGATGTGGCAGTGATGGGTCAGGCGGTCCAGCAGCGCGGTGGTCATCTTGGCATCGCCGAACACCGTGGACCACTCCGCGAACGTCAGGTTGGTGGTGATCATCACACTGGTGTGCTCGTAAAGCTTGGACAGAAGGTGGAACAACAAGGCACCACCGACTTGGCTGAAGGGCAGGTAACCTAACTCGTCGAGCACGACCAGGTCCATGCGCACCAGACTCATGGCGATGCGTCCGGCACGGCCCTGGCTCTTCTCATGCTCCAGGGCATTGACCAGATCGACCGTGGAGTAGAACCGCACTCGCTTGGCGTGCCGAGTGAGCCCGGCAATTCCCAGCGCCGTGGCCAAGTGGGTCTTGCCAGTGCCAGGGCCGCCGACCAGCACCACGTTCTGCGCATCCTGCGTGAACGAGAGGTCCGCCAGTTTCTGGATCAACGCGCGGTCGACCTGCGCGACGGTGAAGTCGAACCCAGCCAGGTCGCGGTGCATCGGGAAGCGTGCCGCCTTCATCTGGTGGGCGATGGAGCGCATCGCCCGATCAGCATCTTCAGCCTGCAGCAGGTGCTCCACCAGCCATCGTGATGCGGCCAGGGTCGTATCGCCGCCTTGCTCCGTCAGGTCGGCCCAGGCCGTGGCCATGCCGTTGAGCCGCAGCGCCTTCAGTTGGGCCTGTACATTGATGGAGGTCTCACGCATGGCCGACCTCCTGTCCGTCCAGATGATCTTGGTGGGTGGGGCGCAGCCGGTCATAACGCGCGGTGTCGGCCTTGGGCGCCTGCGTGAGGCGCAAGGACGTCTGCGCCTGTGCCGGTGTGGCCGGGTTGTTCAAGCGGGCCAGCACGTTGCGCACGTGCTCCACGCTGATGCTGCCGCTGGGAGCCATGCCTTCGAGCACCAACTCGACGGCCACCAGCACCGCATCCAGCCCAGCCTGCGGCACCACGGCCAGCACCTGTGCCATGACCCGGTCTCCTCCAGGGTGCCTGAGCAGCGACTGGCGCAAACGCAGCAACGGCGCCGGCAGGTCCAGGAACGGCGTGCCGTTGCGCAATGCGCCCGGCTTGCGCTGCACCAACTCGATGTAGTGCTGCCAGTCGTAGCTGGTCTGGCCGCTGCTCGGCAGCCGGGCGTGACTCGCGACGACGGCGTCTGCGGCCGCCACATCGATTCGCTCGGGATAGACGCGGGTGCTGACGATGTGGCCGGCCCACTCGCACGGCACCGAATAACGGTTGCGCGCGGCAGCCACCAGGCAGGTGCTGCTTACCCGGGCCAACCGTTCGACGTAGCCGTCGAAGGGGGCCGGCATGGCCATGAGGTGAGTCTTCTCCAGCTCCCACATCTCAGCCACGGTGAACTGCCGATGGATCGGGTGCGTGGTGTCGCTCCACACCGAACGACACCGCTCGCTCAGCCAGGCATTTAGTTCGATGAACGAGCCGAAGCGACGGGTCGCGGCTTCGATCCAGATGCGCCTGCGGCTGTCCTGCACGTTCTTCTCGACCACACCCTTCTCCCAGCCGGAGGCGACGTTGCAGAAGTCAGGGTCGAACAGGTAGTGACTGCACATGGCTGCGAAGCGCGCGTTGACCGTGCGCTGCTTGCCGCGCTGCACCTTGTCCACGGCAGTGCGCATGTTGTCGTAGATGCCGCGCCGGGTGACGCCGCCGAGTGCCTGGAACGAGCGAGTGTGGGCATCGAACAGCATCTCGTGGCCCTGGCTGGGATAGGCCACCAGCCAGAAGGCCCGGCTGGCGCACAGCTTCAGGTGCGCCACTTGCACGTTGTAGAAAACGCCGCCGACGACCATGGCTTCGACGCTCCAGTCGAACTGGAAGGCCTCACCCAGCTCGAAGCTCATCGGAACGAACGCCTTGGCCGGACTGGCTGCCGACTCTACCCGCCAGCGACGGATGTAGTCGGTGACGGCGCTGTACCCGCCGCGGTATCCCTGGGCCTGTATCTGAGCAAACAAGGCTCGGCCGCTGCGCCGTCCCTGCTTGGGACGATGGCTGTCGGTCGTGAGCGCCTGGTGCAGGGCCGGCTCGAACGCCGTGAGCTTGCCATCGAGCTTCACCCGCTCGTACTTCGGCACAACATCGCTCGGCGCCTTGAGCCACTTCTTGACCGTGTTGCGCGACAGGCCCGTGCGCTTTGCGATCTCGCTGAGAGAGAGTTTGTCGCGCAGCCTCATGCGCCTGACCTTGCCAATCATGTCCATGGTGATCACCTTGAATCCCTGCTGAAATTCTCAGCAGGTCAGTGGAACACCCTGGTCAATATTGGATCGGCACTTTGCGGTTTAGCTGGTCAAGATTGCATCGGCACCAACAGCCCTGCAGGCATGGATCAAGCATGCCGAGCTGAAATCCGATAGCTTTTTGTTCCCAAGCAGGATCCACAGATCCCCTCATCTGGGAACACGTCAGTATGCCCGTATCCTAGCCCACTGGGTGGATGAGCTAGGGCTGGAGCGCGCAAGCTATGGCACCCATTCGATAAGAAGAACCAAGCCCACGCTGATCTATCGACGAACCAAAAACCTGCGTGCCGTTCAGTTGCTGCTTGGGCACGCCAAGCTGGAGTCGACCGTCCGGTATCTCGGCATAGAGGTTGACGATGCGCTGGAGATTTCCGAGCAAACCGAAATTTGAAGCAAGCTTACGGTCGTGCTGCCCTTGTCATGAACCAGGCAGCACGACTTGAGCGGCTGCTTTACGGCAAAGGCGCGGAATGACACTCCCGGCCATTTCCGATCGCTCAGCGGGCGTCAAACACGACGAAACGGTCCAAACATTGGCCTGTCTGCACTTCCTCATATGAACGGGTGAACGAGTCATTCATGTGCCGTTCAGCTTCGCACCTGTAAGATCAAAAGATCACAACTCGTGGCAACGAAAGATCCATCATCCATGAAAATTCATTCTATTTTGGCAATTAAAACTTTGATGCCGTTCGGCGCTTTGACGCTGTTGTTAGGGGTGATGAACAGCGCGCAAGCTCAATTCACCGGCCCAGGTGCCTTGCCTGAAAAAACCTCTTTGGCTGAAGTGCTCGCTAATCCAGTAGATGATCAACGAGTGAAGCTGCGTGGGCATGTCATCAAGCAACTGTCAAGCGACAAATACCTGTTTAGCGACGGACGCCAGCAAATCCGGATCGAAATTGATCGCAAGCTCCTTCCATCGCAACCTTTTGATCAAGAGATGACCTTGGTTATTGAGGGGGAGGTAGAGAAAGACTTCATGGAGTCTCCAGAGATTGATGTGGATCGCGTGTCGATTGTGCGCTGACACTCTTTGAAGGCTTTTGGGGAGGCAGATGTAGAGCCCCCGTTCCACCTTACGAATGGCGCCTTTGGGTCGATAGCACCAGGTCAGCACACGCCAAAGCAGTCACTTGGCAATGGTCAGATTCCACTGGCAGCTTTAAGGGGTAGAGCGGACCTTCTCGAAAGTCCTAGGGCAATGACTGCTTTCGGTAGCAGCAGCCATTGTTACCTCTGAGGTGAACGACGGCAACCAGCCTGAAGCCGTCGCAGACGGGCCATAGTCAGGTCTGCAGCGTTTGGAGCCGGTCGCTGGCTGCGGGAGTACTCTTGATGCCTTGCACCAAACAGTCGTTTGGGCCTGGTCGCACGCGAAGTCTCGAATGTTGGCTGTATGGGGTATAGCGGACATAGGGCATCATCAACCCGGATGGCGCGGCGCGACCGACCGCTTCCCCGTCAACTGGACTGGTGGTTTCGACCCAGAGCAGCCGTAGAGCTTTTGGGAAAGCTGTCGTTCAACGTTGACTTAAGCGGCGCCGATAGGCGTCCGCTTGAAGGGATTGTTAGGGCTTCCGCCCCGTCTTTACCTGCGTCGAGAGGCCTGGAAGAACATAAATTGTCCTCAGGACGTTTTCCGCGATCTCGAGGGCAGCAACCAGTTCTCGGGGCTGCGCAGATACGATCTCGTGTGCCGCAACGTTACCGAGGAACCTATGGGCATGAAGGATCGCTGCCTGCGCTGCTGACAGAACGCCCTTAGTTGCGAGACCATCTATCAACTTTTCGAGGTTACCCCCCGTTATGCCCTGTTCTCGACACACCGCTTCGATGAGTGCGCGAAGGCCGATGCCAGAGAGAACCGGCAACTGCGCATTCATAGAGCCGATGACCTCTTTGTATATCTGTCGCACCTTGCTAGGCAGCTCCTCAGCGTCTGCAATCGGCTGTCGCTCCGTTGCGCCTCGGGGATAGGTTTTCCAAGTCGAGTCCATTTGACCTGTATGAGGATCCCAATCGTCTTCTGACCAGCTCTCAATGGCATATGTGAATGCATCACAGCCGGCGCATCTTGCGAAGTGGTGATTTTCACCCCAGACGTAGCCGTCATGATCGCCAGGACCAACTTGCTCCTTGGCGATGACCGTGTGATTCGTGTGCTTGCCGCACTGGTGGCAGAAGATCTTCATATGTCCTCAAAGCTCCAATGTAGAAGTGACCGGCGGACCATATATGCACGCGACAGCGCGCCGCAAGGACGTCCGTGTCGACTGCCATGTTATCTGGCATCTCTTAATCGAACTCGGGCAAATGCATCGAAGTTCTTCGCCAACATTGTCTCTCCAAGCCTTCGCTCGGTTTCAGCCCGCTCATACTTGTGCCACTCATCCAAGCTGTGAAGTTGCAATTGACGAACGCCCGTTCGAAAAAACTCGAACGCATATTTCTCCAGCGATGATGAAAGATCTATAAAGTCTTGGCGAATGAGGGCACCCAAGTCAGGGTAATGCGCATCAGGAACTCCGGTAAGATGCATGCGCAGTGTGGCAAGGTAGTCTTGGACCAAATTCAGTTCGCGCTTAGCTTCGGTCGACAGCCAAGACGTACCTGTGAGAGATCGATGGGTAAAACTTGCCATCCACTCCTCATACACGTCCTTCGATTGCAGGACATTCGGCGCGCGGCGAAATTCTCCGTCGGCGTACCGACCTTCAAGAGGAAACATCACTCGCATTTCGGTAGCAATCTCCATAATCTTCTCGTGAGCCGCAATGCGTCGTTCGAAGAGCTTCCCCGTCAGCGCGAGGTCAAACTCGCGTCTCTTAACAAGAAGAGCTGTCACGGCTGAAAGCGTGCCGACGCCAAGTGCGCCGACCAACGCGAAAATCGCGCTCGCATTTGCCGAGAAAAATGTTTGCCAGTCAGAAGACATAGTGTTGTGCCAGATAACGCCTGAATGAAGCCGCGCCGCGAAGCGGAGTCGGCTTGAATTAATTGTTAGCAATCATTCCGTGTCGTAGATTACTAGAGGTGTTGCAATCCATTCACCGAACGTAGTGTTTGCCGAAAAAACACGAACCAACGCGCGGCTAGGAAGCGATAGCCTATCGACTAACAGATGCGTGAGACCCTTGAACGCAGCAATCCCAGACATGAAGTATTGATCTGTCGGTGATAGAGCGAATTTAGCATCGCCGCTTTTAAAGCTAAAGAATGCTTCTTCTCCAACGAATTCTTCACTCTTTTCGCTCTTGTTTGGATCTGGCTTGCCAATGAGCGTGATTGTTTGCTTTGTCCTCGTTACTTTGATCTTGCTGATTCCAAGAGTACCCTCAATCCAGCAATACGTCGTTGGTGAGTTCATTTTGTAATCGAGCGTCGCGAAATATGGATACTTAAGAAGGCGGTTGTGAAGTTTATCCAACATTTCCAAGCTTGAGATACTGTAACTTCTGCTCTCGCTGGAGTTTCCGCCGCCTGAAAGAAACGCGATAGATCCCGATGCTTGAATTCCCTCAGTGCGCGTGATTTGAGTTTTTGGCGAGTAATCAAACTCTGATTCGTACAGTCTCGATACGAACTCAGAGTCGAGATAGATCAATTTTTCAGATAGCCGCTTATCTTTCATGAGTGCTAACGCCTGAATTAACCCGCGCCGCGAAGCGGTGTCGGCTTGAATGAATTGTTAGACAGCACCGGCATGAATCTTCTCAAGTGTCAGTCCATAGAAAGATTCACTAGCGATCTCATCGTTCCACACATCTTTGTAAGGGTGTCTCTTGAGATACCAAGCCATCCCTTTGCACCAAGAGCGCCAAACTGACTTTGGTATGTACCCTTGTTGGTAGAACAAGTACTCCTCTGCACATAGGTTGAAGTAGTCAACTATAATGCCGCGCTGCTCTTGTGATAAATCACGCTCATCCAGAAGTGCGGCCAACTTGTTGTTAAGGGAATCGTAGCGGGCGTTGAATGCAGTGAACAACTGATGGAAAAGCGCTGTCTCGGCTAACTTTTGCTGTTGAACAAAGTAGCAAAATCCAAGGGCGCCAGCAATTGCGGCGCCGATCAAGCCGACTTTGTCATTGCCGCCAAAGCAGAATGCTAGGTAAGCAGCGACACCGCCGAATGATGCGGCTATCCACCAGTAGTGCTTAAAGATGAAGTGACGATCCATATCTTGTGCGCTCTAACGTGATTTAGACCGCAAAACCTGCGGGATAAACTGGACTGTGCGGGATATTCTGGACACTGATTTCTCCGGGAATTGGCTTGCAGCATAGGTTTGCAAGGGACAACCTGTTCAAACGTCCAAGTATAAAAATTCCGTGAAACCCGGCACGCGTCAACTCGGCAAACTATAGCTTGCCGTAGGCAGACAACGGAATTTCCAACAACAGCGTGCGGCAAGTCAAAGGCAGCTTCCGGGCGGCGCTTCTGAACGACGGCTCAGGGTCGAGAGGACCCGTTCACACACGTTGGAAGCCGCCATTCCCGGAAGTCTCACAAGTCTCCTCCCGCCAAGTGACCGGTTCAAGTGGTAGACCGGTCTCTTGCGGTACTGACCGATGAAATCTCTGCTGTGGCACTTTGAACATGGCACGACGCCGAAGTCGAGCGGCAGCAACCAGCCTCTTGCAGTCATCGGAGCGTTTAGGGGCTGCTCGGACCGCAAGAACTTCTGGAAAAACCAAAGAAAAAGAGCGCTCAAACTGAGCGCTCTTTTATATATAGCAACAAGCCCAAACAGGGCTGCGATTTGCTTCGTATTTCTAGGTCGTCTTTACCTGTCAAGCTCGAGTTTACGACTTTACTGTTACAAATGACCACCCCGCAAACCCGCATGAATGCTGGAGGCTTGTTTACGACTTTATTTGCGTGTTTACGACTTTAATTACCCAGAATAACAACGCGCAAAGGTGATGGTGGCAATTCGGTTGGCATGCTTCTTTCCTCTAGGTTTTCTTGGCTTCAGCCGCACGCTGCATGCGCGCGGCAATCTTCTTCACCTCGCGTATTACCGCGTCGGCTTGCTTTTCTGTGTGTTCATCCGAAACAAGCCCAGTACCGTCCACCAGGTGGAGTTGCAAGAGATTTGCCACAGCCAACTTGGCCGCGCGCACTGCTGAGAATCTGACGGCAACAGGCACGATGATTTCCGATCAGTTGTGGACGTGCGCAATGGGGACCGCTTGCGTCTCCTGTACGGCCCGAACTGGGTGTCCCGCTTCTTCCGTGTTCCCGCTGACGGCACCATCCGCAATCAGGTAAGGCCGCTCACGTACCGCTCCGCCTAGCACTCTTGCAGCACGAATCCAGATCAACTTGCGCTGGCTTAGTCCCGCCCCAAAGGCTTGCCGCCGCCAGTGCGCTCTCCGCATATGTGGCGATGGGCTATAACCAATACCTTCGAGGCTGGCCTCCACTTGCAATGCGCGTTCGAACACCCCGCCGACTCGTTTGATGAGAGTGAATCCGCTGTTTCGCGCCTTGGATAGGTTGCGCGCAAGAGTCTTACCCTGCGAGCGTTCAATCTTTTCGCGAAACCCTGGCGGAAACCCGTCCTGGAAATCGTCTTCAATGTCATCAGGGTACTGACTGACATAAAGGAGAGCGTTGGCCACCATGCGAACGCACTCAAGCACAACGGGAGTGTTTTCCAAATTGAGACGACGATCTTCGGCCTGGGTTGCCCACGACTCCAGAATTCTTGCCTTTCCATCCTCGTCGAATTCCGACAGGTCCGAGAATTTGCCGTCCTTGGAGGGGTCCCTTCCTTGGATCTCAAGATGCTTCTTTGCGCCGTCTAAAAGCGGCATATCCATTTCGTCGGAGCCAAAGTGAAAAGTGAACGTCTCCATCCCGCGCTCGCCCCAATGTGCTGGCGCCTTCAACAGACTGCCGACCAGGGTCATACTCACCGATTTGCCATCCTTGTGACTCTTCTCGGAAAGGAATACTCCTTCGAGTCGAGTGCGCCCGCCGTTAAAAACCAACCCCATATCGGTCCCGATATGGATGTATGAGTCCGGGAATGGAAACTTCAGGTCACGGGCCGTGGCGTCGCCAAGGTCGGAGTAGCGGAATGCGTCTTTCAGCGCTGGCGCTATATGGAAAACCACCTGGCCACCGCTAAAGAAGTCTGCAAGTGCTGTGGAAAACCAGGACTCATGCATGCAGCAGGAGTGCACAAGTTGATCGAGTTTTGGGTCTGCCTTGATCGTCTCGCGATCACCAAATGACTGTCGCGTTCTGGCCAGGGTCATTTGAACCAGCGAATTCCAGTTTCGATCCTTATCAGGAAGACTCAAAAACTCGGCTATGTATGGCCGATTTTTATGGGCTCGGTATGGAAAGTACCCGGTCTCGCTCATGTCACTGCTTTCCTCGATCAGATTGCGGGATGCAAGGTGACACGCGTGGGCGCACTTTCCCGCAGCAATGAAGCCGCATCGTTGATCACAGCTCCCGACTTGTCCGCAGCGGTAGCGGTTGTGCCGACAAAAACTGAATAACCGAGTTTTCGGCCACGGCGCATGACAAATCGCAATGCAGCTTTCTGCCCGTCATCAAGCGACGCGTGAATTCCCTGGAGCTTTCGCAGAACTTGCCGGGGGTAAAAGGTACGCTTTTTCACTTCAGGGTTCCTCGGTTATTCGTCGTTGGTCCAGCAGGACATTTCTTCGTCAGCGGCAGTGATGCCGTCGCAGCCGTCTTTAATTAGCTCGTCAACGTCATCAATCGCATCAGCAGCCGCTTTTGCTTCTTCTGGCGTCCAGCCTGCCCGTTCAATGATGCGACTCCGATAGTCGGATAGGAACCTTTCACGTTGCTCTTTGGTAATGGTCACGTTGCTTTCCTTCTATTCTTTAAGCAATCAAAGTCATGCCTGCGTGCTTAGATGCTTTGATATCAAACGTCATCGTCTCGGCACAGCCTGCCCCAGAAGCCGAGCGCTCAATCAGACAGTCGGCAAAATCTGCACCGCCCTCTCCAAACACTCGCAGAGCACGCATCACCTGATCGGCACGCTCAACCAGCAACTGTTTGGTTCGCAACATCACCTCCAACGCTTGCGCTACCTGCTGTCCAGTTAGCTCGTAGCAAGATGTCAGCACCCAATACAGCTCAACAACTGAGACCATGGTGATGTAGCCCGGTCTGTCGGCATCCAGGGACTCAATCAGCTTGGTCGCCTTTGCTGACTGTTTGGGATCGTCCTGCATGATGTAGCGCACAAGGACGTTCGTATCTAAGCCGATCATCGGGCAGCAGCTCCGCGCTGCGCAATGGCCGCATTCATGGATTCAATGGCCACGGCCTGCTTTGCCACTCCAAACATCCCCTTCAGCGCAGTAACCTCGCTGGTAGCGGCAACGAATTCGTAACGACCTGGCGCGATCTGCACAAATTCCACGCGGTCGCCCGCATCAACCTTGAGGTCATGGCGTACTTCGGCAGGAATGGTGATCTGGCCCTTGGATGTGAGAGTGGCAGTAGACATGATTTTGAATCCTTTGCCTTACTATAAAGTAAGGCACCCTGATTCGTCAAGTGCGCCTCTTCTAAATGAGCTTTGCTATAGCGCATTTGCAAACATATCCTCCAGTGTGGCCAGGTCCACATCCACGTAGCGCTGCGAGCAATCGATACTGGCGTGCCCAAGGAGCTGGGCCACAGTCTCCATGTCGCCCGTGGTAGCCAGCACCTTGCTTGCGAACGTGCGGCGTCCTGAATGGCTGGAACCACCCTTGATGCCCGCGCGCTGGTACAGCTTGGACACATGGGCTTGCAGCGAGTCGCATGCCCTATAGGCTTTCTCTTCGCCCGTCTCAAGCACTCGCCGCTTGGTGTTCTGGGACATACCGTCGCCCCGGCTGCTGTAGATCAACGGCTGGTGGGGTAGCAAGCCCCGGTACGGACCTGAGCCAACCACGGTGCCGATGCCGCGCTCGATCCGGAACTGCAGATAGGTCTCCAGGGCCTGGATGGCAGGCTTGGAGGCTAAGTATGCGCATCGCTGGCGACACCCCTTTGTGATCGCTTCGCGCATGCTGATTTCGCTGCGCAGCTTGCCAGACGCATGCATCACATCGGCCACGGTGATGCGCGAAATCTCGGTGATTCGCATGCCGCAGTGGTGGCCCAGCATGAGCACGAGCACGTCGCGCTCTGGGTAGCGTGACGTGGCCTGGGTGATCTTGATGAGCCGGGTGAATTGGCCCTGGTGCAGGGTCTTGGCACGGTTGATTTCAGGCATGTGCTCTCTGTAATTCGATCATGTGGACGAAAAGCAGAGAGAGAACCGTCTGGGCTCTTTTTTGATGATAAACGGCGCCGTTCCTCAACATCAAGGAAAGTAGATATCGGTCGCACCAATGAAAAAAGCCCCCGATCACCGAAGTGAAGGGGGGCTTGAGATTTCGAAAATCAGAAGTTAAAACCGTTGGACTCATCACGATCACGCTTGCTAGAGCTACGAGCGCTCCAAGCCGGTTCGACTTCTTCGCAGAATGTCAGTAAACCGTTCAGCGAGATGTCATAGGACCCCGACAGAATTTCGTCTAGATCATCTTGATCACCAACACCGACAACACGCGGATCGCTAGTGTCGGAATAGGCTGCAATCAGATCGATTTCATTGTCGGCCATGCCGATAAAAAAAAGATCAAGCGGACCACCCTGCTCCACAGAATGATAGGAGAGCAATTTCTTGATTCTTTCCACTTCGTCGGAACTCCCTTCAAGCAACACGTCAATGTCACTATCAGTTCGGTTGGTACCGGATGTACGGCTTCCGAAGACCCGCAAGCGGATTGATTCAAACGAATTGGCAGTCATTGATGGCTCAATGTAATTCGACATTTTCCGTTTCCTTATGAAAGAGACGGACACCGGCCCCGAAGGGCAACAGGTGCCCGTCAGGGGTGGTTTCAATTAGCCCGCAGGCTTCCAGTCTTGTACTGCAATGTCCGATTTCTCGAAGCCACAGCATTCGCGGTATTCCTCGAACTCTTTCAAGCTCGATACCCGCCCAAGGTACTGGATCTGGTTTGCGACACAAAGTCGCACTACAACGTAGCGCTCATTGCTTTCCATGCGCTTGAGCATTTTCATATCTGGCCGAAGCCAGCTCCATATTTTGGACAAGCACCGGCCCGATGGGCAACTGGTGCCCGTCCGGGTTGGTACTAATTTGCGCGGGAGTTCCACGCATCCACTTGCTCACGAACATCTAGGCAGATTGCAGGGAGTTTTCCTGCTATGCAATCTGCCGTTGGACATTTCGCTCGCGGGTTGGGCGCGTTTTCTCCAGCGCCAAGCAGTGTCGCCACAGGCTTGCACCCACAGAATGGGCATGGCTTCAAGGTATCAGCTATCGCTTGCGCCTCACTTTTTCGCATTTTCCCATTCCTTGTGAAAGGACAAGCGCCAGACCCTTGCGGGCAACTGGCGCCCGTCCGGGTTTGTGTATTTCAGTAAGCTCAGCGATTACCACCGAACTTTGCTAAGCCTTCCGCTCATTCTTTGCTTGTCTGACTGGCGTAGTATTCGCTGACTGTCTTTTCAGCATCGCGAACGAAGCGCTCAATTAAATATCTTATGCAGTCATCGCTCGACCCTGCAGGAATATGCACAGAGATCGATTCAAGAATATCGAGTCCTTTGCTTACGTGGCGCGCGCTTAGATATTCATTGAGTCCATCGTCGGTGAAGTAAGCATATGCCTCTTTTTCTCCCGCTGCTGTCATGATTGACTTGCGTGGGATGACGCCAGCCAGGTTAATTTTCCATCCGCAATTGGCAAGGCACAGCCTCGCAAATTTTCTCGGATTTCGCAGTTGTGCCTGCTCAGGCCATGCCCACTTCGATGCTTTGAGAGTTTGCCCTTCGGGGGTTCGATGGTCATACTCAAAATCAAAGGTGGGCTTCCCGTCCTTTTTACCGTGCCCGGTGACAACACCGGTCACGATCATGCCTTCAATAAGGCGGACTGTGACGTTGCTATCGATGGGTGGCAGTCCAGTGATGGGATTTGACATTTCCCGCTCAGACGCAGGCTCGATCAGACGATCCCTGGCCTCCAGGATGAGCGAGGCAATGTCGTCACCGACGATTGCAAAGCCTTCCGGGTCTTGAGGATCATTCACCATGAAAGCGCCGTGGAACTCGGGCTTCACTTCAGGCTTGCGCGCACCGGCAAAGTAGCCAGCATTCACAAGCGCCTCGTGGGCCTCAATCTCCGCGTCCACCACCTCGACCCCATCGGCATCAACAATGTGGACGGACTCGCCGCCTTCATTGAACAACGTCAACCGGATGGCCTTGGCTTCCTTGAAGTTGTTGGTCTTGTTGGCGCAGTCGTCGTTCGCCCAGATGTAGAAAGGTGCGGTAGCGACTTGGCCAAGGGTGTTTTTGAGATCGACCGCCTTGTCTTGCGACGCTGCGGGCTGCTCAATGTAATTCGACAGTTTCATTTCTATCTCCTAAAAAGAGACAGGCACCGGCCCCATCGGGGCATCAAGTGCCCGTCAGGGTTAAAAACCGATTGCTCGGTGAAAGTTGCTTTTTGTCCGAGGACAGGCCAGCAAGCCTATGACCATCAGCGTTACGCTGGTGGAATCAATCTTGGTTTTCTTGAGCGCCCTACCCTTGCGGGCAAGGCGCTGAAGGAAACCACCACACGTCAGACGTGCGGGTGGGTTCAACAAAGCGTTCCGCGTTTGGTTTTGCGGGCGCTTTTCTGGCTACAGCAGATGCAGAGCCAGGTCATTGCGGCGAATAAACGACTGGACTCCAATCGTGTTGTCGCCGTCATCAAACTCGATGGTGGCAATGCCGCCACAGGCCTTGATGATTCGCCCTATCCGGCCGTTCTTCTGAGCCTTGCGGCCGATCAGTTCGGGCTGGTGGCGCAGATCATGTGCAACCGCTTGCGGCCGGTAGGCCTTCCAGAATTCAAAAGCGTCGTCGCTCAGTGAAATCGCTGGATTGAGCTGGACGCCAGAAGTCGCTTCGATGGATCGGTACATCGCCGTGGCAATACCACGGCGCCGATACTTCGGACGAACTTCAGATCTCAGGATTACCCATCGCCCGTCACTGTCATTCCAGGCCGTGGCCATGCCAACTATGCGACTGCCGACTCTTGCGATAGCCGTGCTTTTACGAGGCGCCTCAATAGTGAAATCAAGTCGCTTCCCCATGTCCGATCTCCTGTGAAATTGGACGTGCCTCGCCCCGTGGGCATAAAGCCCGTCACGGGTTGTGGTTGAGTGCGATAAGGCCCCGTTTGCGAAGCTCATTGCGCCAGTTACGGCGGATTGAACTTTGGACGGGGTTCTTCCATGGGAACCATGGATCGGTGATGCCCGCACGGCGGTTGATGCGCTCGTTCAGCGTCCCGCGTGCCACGTCCGTCAGCCATTTGAAGCGAGCGTGCGTGTGGTTGACCATCCTGGCTCCACTAAAGCTCCACCGCTTGGGGGCGCGCTCGATGTAGTCTCGGATTTCGTTGGTTTGCATTGCCAATCTCCATGTGAGAAGACGGGCACCGACCCTGATGGGCAACAAGTGCCCGTCAGGGTGATGAACCAGACAGAAAAACCCGCCACCCGACTTGCGTCGGGTACACGGGTTCGTGTCGTTATTGCGCGCCTAGTGATGCGCGCAATTCAGACAGGGTGATGTTGCTTGTCGTCGTGATTGGCAACGGGCTTTGTATCGCGGCTGGCCAGCCAAAGGCCTCCGGCCACCACCAGACCGGCAACCAGGCTCAAGACCAGAATTTCCATGTCATTCTCCTTTGCTCAAAAGAGCGCCTGTCCAAAATAGTAGCACGCCCCAAAAGATCAAGGCGGCGATCTTGGCAAGCACGGGCAGGGATGCGTCCTTCTCGGTGAACATCACCGTGATGGCCCCAATCATGCTCGCAGCACAGAAAGTATGGGACAACCGCCCATACGCTTCCTTTTGCTTTATTGTGGGCGCGCGCAGAGCACCCTTCGTTTCCTCTATAAGCCGTTTGAGCGCGCTCATTGTGGCCCCTCATGCATTTTCCGTTTCCTTTTTAGAAGAAGACGGACACCGGCCCATAGGGCAACAGGTGCCCGTCAGGGTGGTAAAAATACGTTCAGCCCAAAATTTCAGGAATTAAATAATCGTAGATGGATTGTCTTCAGGTGAGTCTGGCGTCTTTGAGGTTTTGTGATCCTCTTCATACAGCTCGCGCACTTCATCGTTCTGGAACACAACACAGGCATCGTGCTCGGCCAGCATTTGCTGAACTGCTTCGACGTTGATTATCTCGCTCTCGAAATAGCCGGGGCCATATTTGGGAGCATCTGAAAACCAGAACCCTCCCGAGGCGCACACCACAAGCTCGCCACCTTGGAGACGCGCATTCTCTTCAACGCCAGCAGGCCCCCATTCATCTGGGTTAGCCGAGAAGTTGACTTGAGAAAGCCCTTGCTCCTGGCAAAGGTCTACCAGCCGGTTGATCTTATCGATCAACTCAGCATTAATGGAGAAGGCGCAGTATTCAGGTTCATCGCTGGAATCAGCAGTTGAGTGAGCGGCAAGCACAACCACCCGAACAGTTGAAGCAGCCGAAGTTGCAGTAGTTTGATTTGTCATATTCCGTTTCCTTTATTGAAAGAGACGGACACCGGCCCATAGGGCAACAGGTGCCCGTCCGGGTGGTTAAAAGTGCAGTTTGAACCCACGTTGGCGTGAGTCATGCGCCGTCAAGGGCAAGCCCTTTCGACACCAATCTCTTCAAATTTGCAGAAGCAAATCCCCTGCCCCGAGTAAGTCGCCGTTTCGGCGTAGACGTACAAGCGGCCCGCGCGCAATTGCTTGGATTTCACTTCCTTCATGGCATCCTGGTAGATGGCGCGGCTGAAATTGCCGTCCACCACAACGATGGCCACGTTGGTTGATCGATGCCTTGCAACCACGTATTCGCAGCCTTCGATGACTTCAATCCCGGATCGGGTGTAAACCAGATCCAGAACGCGTTCACGAAGATCAGCGCTCGCGCATTTGCCTTGCAGAGAAACGAGACTGCCGGGGCCCACCTTGACGGCGGCACCTGGCATCTCGGGTTCATCGCTGCCAACCTTGCCCAGCTCGTGCATGCTGGCTTCGGCAGCATTGATTCGGTCCTGGTCCTGCAGGCCGCGAACGATTTGGAGCCGAAGCAAATACGCCGCGCGCTGGATGGCGTCGGACTCCAAAGAGCCTGATGCGTCCAGCAACGAGTTCAGTGCTTCGAACGCCTCATCGACCTTGGCCCATGCCAGCTGCGAATCAGCGGAGAGCGTGGGAGAAGAAGCAACGGCCGCAGCCGCGACTTCAGGCTTCAGCCCCCGTTCACCACGTTCGCTCCAGTTACTTTTGAGCAGGTAAGACCGGGCATCGTGACATTGCACGATGTTGGCCAGCTCATGCCGGTAAAGGACGACCTCGCGGTTGTCCGTATCCACCTCCCAGCCATCGGGGAAATCCTCTGACTTATAGGAGATGCCGTCGTACCCTGCAGCCAGAACGGCCGCACGGAAATTGCGACCAAGAACCTTGCTCAGGAAATCGGTTTTGCATCCCCGAAAGGCTGTTTGAAGCTCTTCGGGTGCTTGCTCGATACGAAGAATCTTTGCCGTGTCAGGTAGATTGACTTTGAGTATCACGCCCCAGCTATCCACGATTTCATCGGATTTAACGCGCCCCGCTTCTTGAAGCAACTGGAGCGCTTTCCGCGTGACACTGGACACGGCAAAGAATCTGCCAAAGCCGTTGGCATCCGTCGTCAGATAGATTGCTGGCCCCAGGCTTGCAAGACCGCATCCCAAATGGTCGTCGTAAGAACCCAGAGGATCTCTGAACGAGTCGATGGCCACTGCGGTGCCGTGGTACAGGCGGGCAAGAACCTCGGTTTCGAAAGCAGCTCCGGCCTCTTGCGAGGTTTCTGCGGTGTTCGAGATTTTGATTGTCATGTGTGCTCCTAAAAAATGCAGGAGCACGGCCCCAGAGGGACACGAGATCCCGCAGGGGTTGTAATTCACAGCTAGTGCTGCGAGGTGATTGCTGATTTACCCGAAGGAACGGACAGCGACCGTTTCAAACACCAACATAAGCTGATGAGAAGAACTTTGCTTTCTAAAGCGTCCTGTAGCGAGGCGCTTTAGAAAGCACTGTGCAACCCGAAGGCTGCACAGATTATTTCTTTGAATCGTGAAAGTGGCCGGGAGCCAGCGCGGGTTTGATAGACAAACCCGCAGCTGGTGCACGGCCAAGACTTCGATTACTTTCCAATGTGGTCGGTGGATGAAACAAGACCAGTTGATGCCGGTTCAGCATCTTCGGCGATTGCCTCGCCATTCGGCAAGACCGCAATGATTTCGAAATCATCCAGTACCTCAATCCCTTGATGCTCGTGAAAGCAGTCCAGGACCGACTTGGCGATTTCCGACTTCTCCGATTGCGTCAGAGAAGATACACGCACGAGCCGACTCAAGGAGACCTCGATGCCGTATTGCCCAGGGATGTTTTGATCGTCGTCGTCAGTCGGATTGCCGGTGACACGGACAATACAGCCGAGGCTTTGAACAATCTCGTCCTCGTCATAAAGCGCACCCTCCGGGTCGTACTCACGCCAGATGCCCCCAAAGGCGTCAGGCAGAGAGTCGTTCCCGTTGATGCCCACGTACCAGATGTCGTCCAGACGCGCTGCCTCGTTTCGCACCTCGCCACCGCAGTGGTCGCAGACAACCTTTGCGATGCTGGTCATGAAACCTTGATAGGCCTCAGCGCTGTCAATCTCGCCACTGTCACCAGTAAGCAGCTTGGTGACGATTTGGGCCAGTTCTGTTGCAGAAATTTGCTTGCTCATGGGTCTCTCCAGAAAAAGGACGGACCCACAGCCACACGGGCATAGGTGCCCGTCCGGGTGGTTAAAACAGCGGATTACAGGAAGAAATAGCTGAAGTTGACAGCTGCCCCAACCATGGCCACGGTGATAGTGGCCACATACAGTATTGCCGAGTTTTTGGCTTCGGCTTGGTTTTGTCGCACGAGTGCGTTCATAAGGTTCTCCAAAGAAAACCGGAGTACCACCAGGGTGGTTACCCCGGATGGGTTGTAAAGCTCATTTCTGAGCGCAAATTGCTGATTTTTAATTCCACAGCTAGGAATGTTTGAGCACCAGGATTACCCTGATGTGCCAAATTCTGCTTTCCGAAGTGTCCATTGGGCACTTGGGAAAGCCGCCCCAATCGGGGCGGCAGGATGCGAGGCCCTATAGGGGCGGCGCATGTTGCAGGCTGCAAGAGCCTGCTTTTCAACCCGACATCAAGCTGCAAGCAGAAGCATTTGCTCCTGATGTGCTGTGCTCGGTGCCCGCTGATTCGATGTGATCGCTTTCACAGGTGCCGAACCAGTCAACGCTGGGCCGCAGTGCAGCCCTTTGTCCTGATGTACTGACTCGATTGCTTTTTCAAGGCGATCCAGCTCACCACGATCACTCTCAACTCCCTTGGTTTCCCGCAGGAGCTGGTATGCCGGATTGTCTCGACCATATGAATGTCGGCCACTTTTCTTGTAGTGATCGAGATATTCCTTGGTCAGAGATTCACCGTTTTCGTACTGCTTCTGAAAGTCTTGATTGGCTTCAGTCATATCGCCAGGGATCCAGTTACGGATTTTGCCGACGAATCGATTGATTTTTTCAACAACTGCTTCAGATGCAGGGTAGAAATGTATCGTGCCCGTGCCTTGATAGAAACGAAAATCAAAATACTTGGTGCTTATCCGTTCGCCACCAATAACTCTGTTCTTATCGAACCCGTTCACCAGACCCTCGTAAGGCCCAGTTTCACCGTGCAAATACCCAAACACTTTATCAATGTCCGAGAGAAATTGCTTCGATTCGTATTCCAGTGATTTACTGAACGCTGAGTAGCTAAAGCGAGGAATGATGAAGCGCGTCTTGCGAATGCGAACTCCGATTCTGTGTTTTTGGTTGGATTTCCAACTTTTATAAAAAACTACATTATCAGAAGATCTTTCAATCACGCTATCAAACAAGTCGCAGATCATATCCTTGTAGATATCGCCCATCGATTGAAGAACACCATGGAGAAAGCCGTGCACATTAGCAATGCTGAATTCCAGGTTGTAGATATCATCGGCCGAAGCCTCGATTTTTCTACGCGCTTGATTCGACAGCTTGTCGGTCAATAACGACGATCTGATGATTTGTGACCATGCGCGTTTCTTCAGGTCTCCGTATCGCTTCTTGAAGTCCTCGTTGGCCACCGTGCGAATGGCCCCCGCAGATTCGCGGGAGTCGTTTCCAACACCTTTTGCCTGCATTTGCTCCAGCGTGATGCCGATCCCTGCCATCAGGTGATCTGCTACGGCTGTCGCTTCGGATGCATTCCGGGCGGCCTCCACGGCTTGTGCAAAACGGAAATAGGTGTCCTGCACAAAGTTGGAGGGCAACGCCAGCGAAGTGCAAACCTGGGGATCCAGATCTTCACCCGCGAGGTTGTCACCACTTCGCAGGTCGCCGAAAAGAGCATCCATGTCGAGATACTTCTTCGGCACCTTTTCGAGGTAAATCAGAGCGATCTCTACATCGGTCTTGCGTTCCACGTCATCCACGAATTGGTCTTGGAGGAACTCCACACTACCGTGTTTTTCGATCAGCTCAACCAGCCGTTGGCGGTCCTGTGAGAACGGATTCTTGATGGACTGTGCATTGATCACAGCCACAATTTCCGCGTCATAGACTGCGTCCCATGCCTTGAGCACATGCTCCGCGCCGTTCGAAAACGGGGGGTTCATGATGATCTGCGACACGGTGGCCAGCGACTTCACTTCAAGGAAGTCATAGCCGATGACCTTAGCATCCAACTCCTTCAGGCTCGCGTGGTGCTCGATGTCAATCTCGACCACCGACACCTCGCGCGGGTTGGCGAACTTTTGGCGGGCCATTTCACGAATCCGGGTGTGGAATCGGCCATGCGAAAACTCGTCATCCGGCACATCGTTCAACCAGGGAAGCTGATCTTCACGCAGTTCGGGGAAGCCTTCTTTCGCGTGGCGAATCAGGTGCCCCTTGCCTGCGCTCGGGTCACAGACGTGGCCGATTGGCCGTTTGAACTTGCTCCACATCAGAGCGGCAGTTGCTGCGCCTGTAGGGTAATACTGAAAAGACATGGTGACTCCAATGAAAAAAGGGAGTCACCAACCCCAAGGGGATGATGGCCCCCAGGGGTTGAAAATGAAAACTCAGTAGACGTCCGCCCTTGCGGATCTGGTATCAGGCGCTGTGATGAGCACGACGATGGCTTGAGGCCTCACCGCGCATCTGCTTGATGTGGTGGGCAACGCGGTTGCGCAGGCTCTTTGCGGCCTCATTGCGGTAGGGTGGCAGGCAGCGGAAGAGGTTCAACCCCTCTTTACCTGGGTCGCCGTACGCACTGACGCGCCCTTCTCCTGGCCGGGTATGGATGCCGCACAGCATATGGGCGATGCTCGCTGTGAAGCATTGCGCCTTATAGACTGGGCGGTTTTTCCACTCTTCGAAGCTCATGCCAGAAGCAGTGGACGCCAGTTTGGCTTTAAGTGATGACATAGGGAACTCCTTTGAAAAAAGGACGGACCCTTGCCCAGCGGGCAAAAAGGCCCATCTGGGTGAAAACTCCTTGCGGAGTGAAAAATGCTGGTTTTTCTGATCCTCAGCTCGGATCATTGATCGCCATGCATAGCAAGACGAAACAAAACTGACTTTCCGAAGAGCCCAGAAGGCTCTTGGGGAAGCCGTCGCCAAGAAGGCAACGGGATTCACTTTACCAGATGCTGCAACACAGGGCAAACGCGTCAAGAGACGCGCCCCCCCTTTTGGGGTGCAGGTTGTTCTCTTGGAGCGTGCCAAAAATGCGCAGCATCAAACCAGCTGTGAAGCTGACTCTGCGGCAATGGCCATCTCCGTGAAGCGCTGGGCTTTACGGTGCCATTCTGCAGCTGTAGCGCGTAGCGAAGAGTCCACCGGAACGCCCTCGCTCAGGCGTATGGACAGATCCTTACTACCAGCCTGAATGCGCGCATATCGACCGCCAGAGGCCCCGATGGCCACCCAAATTCCCCCGCCTATGGCCACCTCAAACTCCCCCACCTGAACTGATCGGGGATAGGGGTTAAACGCCGGCGCCGTCGGCACCTGTTGGCAGGACATTGATCCGGTCTTCCTCGAGGGAAGGCCAAGGAGTGAATGTCTTGAAGTCCAACCAACGCGCCACCATAGAGACACTGCTGGAGCGCAATACATCGCAACGCGAGATCGCCCGCATCACGGGCATCGACCGCAAGACGGTCAGGAGCTATCACCAACGCTGGCTGGAGCAACTGCAGTCAAATTCCCCCGGGGTGGCCACCGGCTCGGCCCAGCAAATTCCCCCACCCTGGCCACCGGCTGCTGTGCCGGTGGCCACCTCCCTGTGCGAACCCTGGCGCGAGTTCATCGAAGCCCAGTTGCGTCTGAAGCGCAACGCCATGGCCATCTTCCAGGACCTGGTCGACCAGCACGGATTTACTGGTCAGTACAACTCGGTCAAACGCTTCTGTGCAAAGCTGCGCCACAAGGAGCCCGAGCAGTTCGACCGCCTGTCCTTTCTGCCTGGGGAGGAGATGCAGGTGGACTACGGCGAGGGCGCGCCCACCCGCGTGCCGGGCAGCGAGCGGTACCGCAAGCCCCGCCTGTTCGTGGCCACGCTGCGCTACTCGCGCGCCAGTTTCCGCTGCGTGGTCTGGAAGTCCAGCCAGCAAATCTGGGCCGAGTTGCACGAGCAGGCTCTGCGGTACTTCGGTGGCTGCCCGCAGTACGTGGTTCTGGACAATCTGAAGGAAGGCGTCTTCAAGCCCGACCTGTACGAGCCCGAACTCAACAAAGTCTACGCCGCCACCCTGGCGCACTATGGCGTGGTGGCCGACCCGGCGCGGGTGCGAGACCCCAACCGCAAGGGCACGGTGGAGCATGCCATTGGCCACACCCAGGCCACGGCCTTGAAGGGCCGGCGCTTTGAGTCCATCGAGGCCCAGAACGAGTTCCTGGCGCACTGGGAGAAGAGCTGGGCAGCCAAGCGCATCCACGGCACCGAGCGGCGCCAGGTGCAGGCCATGTTCGAGGAGGAGCGCAGCCACCTCAAACCTCTGCCGCTCCTGGGCATGCAGTATTTCGAGGAGGCGGTGCGCACCGTCTGCGACGACAGCTGCGTGCGGGTGGATCACAGCAGCTACGCCGCTCGCCCGGCGAACATCGGCTCCAAGGTGCTGGTGCGCATCTATGCCCAGCGCATCGAGATCCGCGATCTGCAAACCGGCGCCTTGCTGCGCACCCACGCCAAGGCCGAGCGGCCCGGCACGGTGGTGCTGCCCATGGAGGAGCGGGTATTCAATCCTTCGCGCGAGACCCGTCTGATCCTGCGTCAGGCTGGCGAGATCGGTGAGCACGCCAAACGGCTGTGTGAGCTGCTCTTTGCCATCGAGGGTCGGGTGGGCCAGCGCAAGCTCTGGGGCATCGTCAGCCTGGCCAGGCGATACCCAGCGCACTGCGTCGACACCGCCTGCGCACAGGCCCTGGAGCAGGGGATTTACAGCTACAAGCGCGTGCTGGCTTTGACCGAGGCCATCTTTGCCCAGGCGCTCAACGCCATCGAGACCCAGTCCAGCGGTGCGCCCGCCGGCGGCGGGCGCACGCTGACCCAGCAGCACGAGCTCATCCGCGACGCCGATGAGTACGCCGATCTGTTCGCGCACGCTGCGGCCGTCACAGCCACGAGCACGCTCGAGTCCGCCACGGCGAACACCACCACCAACAACACCAACAACGCACCTGGAATTCAGCCATGAACATGATCGAGATCGAACGCGCGCTGCGCGAGCTGCGTCTGTCCGGCATTGCCGAGACCCTGTCCACCCGCGTGATGCAGGCCCAGGCCGCGCAGGAGCCCTTCCTGGAGACCTTTGGGGCCATGCTGCAAGACGAACTGGACCGCCGGCGCTCGCGTCTGACCGAGCGCCGCTTCAAGCGCTCGGGCCTGGATGAGCGGCCCTCGCTGGCTGACTTCGACTGGCGTTTCAACCCGAAGCTGCCGCGCAGCGCCTGCTTCGAGTTGCATACCCTGAAGTTCATCGGCGAGGGCGCCAATGCGCTGATCATCGGCAAGCCCGGTACCGGCAAGAGCCATGTGGCCAAGGCCGTGGCCTACCAGGCCACGCTGCAGGGATACGACGCGCGTTACCTGGAAGCCGACACCGAGTTTGCTCGCTACGCGTTGGCCAGCGACTCAGAGCGCACCGAGCTGCTCAAGGACTGGGTCTCACCGGACCTGATCATCCTCGATGACCTGTTCCTGGCCAGACGCATCAGCGAGCACGCAGCCGAGGTGCTGCAGGCCATCGTGCACCAGCGCTACAAGCTGCGTCGCTCCATCGTCATCACATCCAACCGCGTGGTGCAGGACTGGGGCAAATATCTGGGCGACGCCACCATGGCCACCACCATCCTGGACCGCCTCATGCACCGCTGCGCAATGCTGGAGTTCGAGGGCAAGAGCTACCGCCTCAAGGAGGCTGCCGCACGCATCGCCATCACACCCGAGTCGTCATAATCTGGTCGTCCTGCCTGGGGGAATTTGGGGTGGCCAAGGGTGGGGGAATTTGACCTGGCCATCGGGGCACCCATGTGCAGATCAAGATCGGAAAAATCCAGACCGCCCGGTATGTGGAAGTGCATTATCCGTGATTCGTGTGGTTCCATACTTTTGTTTTTTACGTCGGATTTATGAATTTAGTATGAAATTCGATTGATATCAATACGTGAGATTACGAATTTTGAGGTGAGCCCTCCATGTGATGAAAAAAAACCGCCAAGATGGCGGCTAAACACTCCATCGTGGAGTGGGAGGTCCCGAAAACTATGATCCTTGCAGGGTTCGAAGCAACTCGGGCGCGGACATGTAGCCCGAAGATGCGAACCCCTTGTCGGTGACGATATGAGGGGTACCCTTGAGACCGACCTGCTGCGCTACTTTGGCGATGCGCTCCAATCCGTCAGCCTGCTTGCATTCAGCACCAGTGGAGTTGGAGGATGGGGCCGCGAAGAAGCGATCTACAGCAGCTTTTTTATCTACCGAACAGATGACTTCTGAAAGCTGTCGCGACGTAAGGGTTCCATTTCCCGAGCGGGCGTACAGCGCGTAGCGCACCGTCACGCCCATCTCATTGAGCTTGGGGATTTCGCCATGCAGGCGTACACAAAATGGGCAAGACGGGTCGGTGAAAACCGTGATGGTGTGCTTTTCCTTACCCTTTGCCTTGTAGGTAACCAAGCTGGATTTTTCGATGGTGCCCAAGGCTTTTGCGCGTTGGGCCGAAAGCGCCTTTTCTGACAGATTCTTCCGCTCAGGAACGTTGAACAGGGTGCCCTGAATCATGTGCACCCCATCGGAGGTCACGTAAGCAACTTCTCCGCCAGACACAACTTCGTAGAGGCCAGGGATTGCAGATTCTGAAATTGAATCGACGGTCAGTCCAGGCATGCTCTTGACCAGCCGTTCTGATACTGAATTTAGGTCTGGCTCTGCGCTGGCTGCGCATGTCATGAGTGCAATGGCTGTTGCAATAAATAGGGATTTGGTTTTCATGAAATACGTTCTGAGAATTGTCTTTATTCTAATTGCATTGGACAACCAACGCAATCCTAGTAATTGTCACAACACACCATCAAACCAGTAGATGATCTTTTAACAGATGCAATGTTCCGTCAATTGTGCGTAGACGGGCAAGAATTGCTTTCGTTGTGAAGGTTACCGTGGCAAATGTTCCATGCTGTGGAAGTTGGATTTCGATAACAAACTTCCCAATTGGGAAAAGAATTGTTTTGTCCGAGGCTTCGCTATTGGGATCCGTAATGCTCACCGGGGTTGCAAGATTGGAATAGCGGCGCACCATCCGGGAGACCAGTGGCTCAATGTTCTTGTCTTTCCACCCTCTATTAACCATGAACACGGCCATTTGGGCGCGCTGGGATTGATCGAAATCTAGGGTGAGCACTCGAAGGCCCTGTTCATTCAACAGTCCCGGCTCTTTGGCGGATGCCAAGTTGATGAAGGTTCCACCCGTCTCTACCGAATCACCCTCCTTCACCAAGAGTGCACCGCCGTAGGTGGTGATCATCTGCTGGATTGGCGGGCGCACCTGAGTCATCGTTGTTTCGCCGATCTTGAGCCAGGGGAGGACGGGAATCGACTGGATGAGGTGGTTGCGGGCGATCTGGCTGCCGTTCTGTGCCGCGCTGGCAATCGACGGGACAAGAGCGACGGCCAACATGCCTAGCGAAACGCTTCTGCGGGAAATTCCTACCATGATTCTTTTCCGTTGTAGGCACCAGGCCTTGTAGGCCTGGGTGTTCTGCTTTACTACTTGATCTCTTCGGCAAAGCCGATGCCGTCACCGCCTTCCATGCGGACACCAAAGCGACCGATGGAGTTGGCATTGAGCCCGTCCGTGGCGGGCGAGCCGTCATAGAGGATGGTCAGGCTGTTGACGCTGATGGAGGCGCGATCCAGGGAGAAGGGCACATCGTAGGTGCGGCTGGCGTTGATAGTCACCCCGGCCGATTCCATAGCTAAGTGCAGCACATGCGCACCGTCAGCCAGTGAGGTCGGTACGGGCACCGAGAAGCTGCGGTACGTCTTGCTGCCCGTGTAGGGCATGTCCTCGGGCGCCTGCGCGTCGATGGCGCTCGTTGCCGCCAAGCCCGACAGGCAATCCCAGCGCTCCAGCAGGCCGTTGATGGCGCTCATGTCCGCGTTCAGGCTGGCCCCGATGAGGCGCACCGCGCGGCAAGCTGGCACGAACCCGGTGTCAGCACCTTCGTTGTCGCTGGTGGACACGCCGATGATGGTCTTGACCCGGTAGTTGTAGGCCGTGCCACGGATGGGCGGGGTGTCCACAAACTCCAGCACCGACACACCACCGGAGGGGGTGAGTTCTGCGTCGTCGCGGAACAGGCGGTACCGGATGGTGCTGCCGGTGGCCACTGCTGTCCAGTTGACCTTCACATCATCCTCGCGGGTGCCATCGGTGGCGTCCACCGTGGCCGGGGCCTGCACGGGCAGCATGAAGGGGGCGCTCAGGAATTCCATGGGCGTGAGCAAGCTCACACCGGCTGGCGGCACCACGCGTGCCACGGCCACGAGCTGGCTGCTGTGGAGCTGGGTATAGTCCAGACCCGGCGCGACCCACTGGCCCTGCCCGTCCGTGCCGATGAAGGATTGCACGGTGGACTGATCCGAAGCCAGGCGCAGCCCGCCGACGAACTGGCCGTAGGTGGCCTCATCGAAGGCGTTGGCGTTGTGCACCCGCGCATTGACCGTCACGGGCAAGCCCATGGCACCGCTGGCAGTGACCTGCATCGCCACGGGCGGCACGGTGATGGACACGGGAACGAGCAGTTGCTTGCCTTGCGATGCTGCGGCAGGATCTGCATAGGTGACCTTCACGAAGGCTGGCATCCGCGTCCACGCAGGAACGCTGGCCGCAAACACGCTGTTGACCACGGACAGGGAAACCTGCGTGCCGGGGGACAGGTTGTTGAGATTCACCCCCTTTGACGTCTGATCGTCCAGCACCAGCTCGACCTTGGCCTTCAGGCCGGTATAGCTGCCCAGGTCAACGGTTGCCTTGGCGTACTCACCCGATGCACGACTGGCCACAAAGCCAGCGGCTGCGCCGTCTGTGTAGGAGCCCATCGTGGGGATCAGCGTGATCTGCGGCACGGGCAGCTGCTGGAACGTCACGCCGGAGGTGGCGCACATGACGGGGGCGAAGAATGGATTGGCCACGGTCGCCTCAACGCTGATGCCCGTCTCGCCGTCGCTCAGGTGATTGGCCACTGGGAAGGTGGCGGTCCAGTTGCCGCCCAGCGTCATTGCATAGTCACGCACGTCATCCTGGCCGTTCAGGTTGCCCCACACCTTGATCGATGCGGACTCGACCGAGGACGCGCCCTGCAGGGTCACGGTGATGGTGCCGTTGGCGTTGTAGGTGGTTGTGGCATCGGGCGTGGCGGCCGTGCAGGACGGCGTGCCCACCACGATGACGCTGGCAGCCGTGGAGGCAGATCCATACGCCGTGCCGCTCTTTTGCATGACGCGCTGCAGCGGGTAAGTTCCGGCAGTGGCTGGCGCCACCGCCGTGAGGCTGGCCGTCACGCTCGCGCCGGTTGCGGTAGAACCGGGGAAGGCAACAACCCCGGTCGCCCAGACGCTGGTGTCGGCGGGGTTGAATGGCCCTGTGCCGTGGGCACCGCCCACCCAGGTCTCGGCACCGTTGTTCTTCCAGATCTGCGTGTACGCGAAGGACTGGCCAATACCGATCCGGGCCGGGATGCCAGCCTGAGAAACGAATTGGGGGTCGATCAGCTTGCGGATGTTGCCCGCTTCAATTGGGCTCCATGGTCCAGCGCCCGCAGCGTTCTCGGCGCGCACCTGAAACTCGAAGACGCGCTCATCGCTCAGGCCCGCCCAGTTGTAGGCGGCGGCTGCACCGGCATAGAGGTCGGTCCAGGTGCCCGAGCCCTGTACCCGGTACTGCAGGCGGTAGGTGCTGGCGCCAGTGACCGTGCTCCAGGCCGTGTTGATGCCATAGGACACGGTGCCGTCCGTTGCCGCCAGGCCTGCAGGCGCTGCCATGCTGGCCACGCAGGAGGGGCCACTGACTTGCCAGGCGCCGCTCACGCACGATGCCGTGGCAGAGCCGCTGGCCCCAGCTTTTGTGTTGGTGAGTGCGAATGAGCTGCCAACGGCGGTAATGGGCGCGCTGCCTGTGCAGTAGCTGCTCGGGCCCCAGCTGAAGGATTGCGCTGGACACTGTGGCGGTACATATGGCTCCAAAACCACATACACATTAGTATGGCCCAAATTACCTGCCCCTGTCGTATAGCTGCCTCCGGGACCTCCATATAGAGGACCCTCAAAACAAGGAGACGCCTTGGCGGCCGCAAATGAAACGGGGCTGTATTTGACGCATGTATTGCCAGCGCCTGTGCCCACGCCATTGCCATACCACCCGATTGAATTCGCTGCAAGAGTTGTCCACGTGCTAGATCCTGTGCCTCCAGGGTTAACGGTAACTACCGGTGGAGTGGGCATACCCCCAAACACAGGTCCTTGCTCTTGCGCTCTAACATACCAAACCGCAAGAGTGTCGTTCTTGAAGTAGGCTGTGCCGGTTAAAGCTTTTGCATTTCCAACAAGAAAAAACAAGACACCAATAAAACTAATTGCTTTAAGCAAGCGTTTATTCATAATTCGCACCTTAATTTCTATAGTTAGCTTTATTAATGTTTTGCTTTTACAAGTTGCGCAAGGAAAACGTCAGCTTGTTTGTCGCCCATTTTGGATGCCCTTTTAAGATAACCAAAGGCCTCATCAGGGTTAGCCTGGGCCCCTTTACCGTTCATGAGCATCCACCCATAAGCCGTCATTGATTCGACGTGGCTTGCTTTGGCGGCCTGGTGATACCAATGCGCCGCAGCAAATTCGTCTTGCACTCCATGCTGGCCACGGAAAAAGTAATATGCGATTGCAGCCATTGCCCTCGCCTCACCATGCTTTGCTGATTCCGTGTACCAATAGAAAGCGCGCTGGTAGTCTTTCGGTAGGCCGAGCCCACCCTTGTCATACTGCTCAGCGAGTGCGAACTTGGCTGCAGGGATTCCCGCATCGATCCCCATCTCCAGGAACATTCGGGCATCGGCATCTCGCCCCTCAAGAATGCTGCGCTCCATCAGGAGAATGATTGCGCCGGGGTGCCCACAGTCCTTGGCTTTTGTTGCCAGGTGGTCCCCGTCTTTGCGGTGGCCACGGGCGTAGAAGTCCTTTGCGGCCTGGTACATGGACTCAGGGTCGTGATACTGGGAGCCCATCCAGTTCATGTGACGGGCCATGAAAGGGCTGCCTTCGACCCCGCGCCCTTGCTCGTACATGTTGGCAAGGTAGCGGTACGCGCCGCCACTGCCGTTTTGGGATGCCGTGTGCATTACGCCGTAAGCCTGGGCCGACCTGTTTTCAGCCATAAACGCGTCGGCTTGATCTGTCAGATTTGCACTAAGGTTTCGCTCGCAGCCGCTTGCGGCAGTTGACGCCGCCCCCCCCAGGAGGAATGCTGCTGAGATCGCAAGTAGCTTTTGGATGATCTGGTGGTTGATACTTCGGCTCATATCAGGTACGCGAGGCGGAATGACGACCCACCGATAGTAGGGAGTCAACCCTACGCAACCACCCCCGAAAAGAACGCAAAACGAGCACGTTTCAAGAAAAGCGACCAAAGGTTAGACAAGAGAAAATGCGACTTGGAACATCTGTACCCGAGATGCGTTCGGAATTGCAATTATTTGTCATTGCATCCTCAATCAGAAATGCGATTTGGAAATTAGCAATTGACACACTTGCAATTACCCAATACAATAGAGTCATTGAATAACGGGAGATACTATGCTTTCTTTCATCACATCCTTGTTTTCTGGGTCATATACCCCAGGGTCTACAATGTCCGTCTTTGGTACAGACAATTCAATTGCATATAATCCCGCCAGTGGCCTTCCCATGGTTTCAGGGGAGTCCTCTGGCGTTGATGTTGCTGGCAATCTCTTCGGTTCTAGCGCCAGCAATCATGATTCTGTGAACCCAGCAACCGGTCTACCCATGGTTACCGGCGATTCATTTGGGGTCGATGTTGGTGGAAATACTTTTGGAACAAATGATTTCAGCTCTGGCATTTCCAACAACAGTTTTGGCAACGACTTCGGCAATCCCTTTGGTGAATAAATTTCCGAATCAAAAGACGTGCAGACAAAAAAAGGCGCCGTTTGCGGCGCCTTTTTCGTTTAGCAGTATTTAATTTCGTGGTGCGGTTGGTTTCTTGTTATTTGCGTTTTCATTAGCACCACCTTTTTGATTCGGTTTTTTACTTGGCGATTCCACAGGACCGGATGGTGCGGGGGTGGATCCACCTCCTCCACTATTTCCCAGGAGATTTGCACCAACGATGCCCATTGAAGGCGTTTCACCGCCACCCGAAGTGGAGGGTGTACCGGAGGAACCAGATGAGGCCCCGGCAATCGTTTGAACAATGGCGCCTGCGGTGGTTGTTCCAGCGTTTGCAGCACCTGGGGGGGCGGATGGCGCGGGGGCGGATCCACCACCGCCCGAAGTGGTGGGTGTACCGGAGGAACCAGATGAGGCCCCGGCAATCGTTTGAACAACGGCGCCTGCGGTGGTTGTTCCAGCGTTTGCAACACCGTCGAGGACGGATGACAATGGGGAGGGGCGAGCCCCAGTTGGCGAGCCTGGCGTTGGACCATCTGAAGATGGTTTTGCTGGTATCCCAATTAATGAATCCACTCCTGCAAGTTCACGCTGAGCTGGGGTGTCTGGCTTCTTGGGTCCTGTTGGTGACGTCGAATTAAAGCCGTTTGCATTCCCATCCATTGGATAAGTCGTCAATTCGCCGCTTGTGGCCGCCAATGCAGCACGCTGAGCATCCGCCTCTCGGGCGTGTTGCTGCAATCGAGATGGATCATCGTTATTTTCCATGATAGCCTTTACCTTTGCTGTTTCTTCAGCTGCAGCGATTTCCCCACGGGCTTTGACTCCATCCGCGTCGTTTCTCGCAGTGCCATAATGCGCTGCCGCTTCTGACCTACCTGAGTCTATCCGGCCCCCGACTGCTGTTTCATGCGCATCGGTTTTTGGTTTTGAAAGCTCATCGTCAACCTTGGCGACTGCTGCATTGACCGCTGGTGTCACTTGTTTCTCCATTGCAGCTACGTTTTGGCCGACCGTGTTCATAAGATCAGCTGCCTTGGCTACCGTTTTCATTTGTTCAGCGAAGTCGCCCATGCCAGAGGCTTTAGCCAGTGCAGCAATCCCATTCATGGCTGCAACTCGCTGACCGGTGTCGCCTGAGGCCGACATCCCTTGTAGGGCCTTGAAAGCGGCTGCTGCAGCTATTTGATCTTGACTCAGAGAACGCCCTAAACCGTCGGTATTCATTTGGGCCTGATGCTGTGCCATTGACTTCTGGAATTTTTGCGCATCATCACCGACAAGCGCTCCGCCCATTGCTCTTTCAATCCGACTTGCCGCTTCTTTTGGGCTTCCTGAAGCAACACCACCATTTTGGTTTTTGGAAATATTTCCCCAATTCTGCGCTAAATCGGACCCTTTAATCGATGCCTTAAAACCTGCATCTCCCGTTGAACTTCCCTGAGACACCAATTTATCGGCGTCCTCCAAAGCTTTCGTCTGACTGGCTATGTCTGAAACCGTTTTAGCAAGTTGCTTCGCCTGAGCGCCCATTTGACTCCATTGAGCACCTTTTTGCCCCGATGTTCCAGTCCCGCCCAATTCGCCCTCAGTCGTTCTAACTCCCGTTGTTGAGCCACCACTTGAACCCGTGCTTTGTGTTCTCCCTTTTTGCAAGGATGCCGTTTGCGATGTATTGTCACCCGTTAATGCAGTTGAACTGGCCTCAAGCGCAGCCGAAAACCCTGCCATAAAATTTGTAAACTCTGGGGTACCCATTTTCATTTTGGCGCCCGCTGCCATCTGAAATCCTGTGTTTGTAGAATTATTTTGCCCTCTACTAAACTGCATATTACCCAAGTCTGATGTAAGGACACCAGACGTCGCATTGTAATCCGCAGAAAATCCAGCTTGTTTCATATGGGAGGCCATTTGCGCACCAGACATAACCTTCCCTGCGGAAGTCATAAGGGCTGACAAATCGGACATTGCTTTAGCAGACTGCTTTTGAAGCTGCCCTTTTAGGGATGACGACTTAGAATTCATAGCGGTCGAGTCAAATCCAACGCTAGAGCCAACGCCCATCTCACCTAAACCAGGTAAATTGGCTGCCACGTCTCCATTCATACCTACTGAGTTACTCGCTAAACCATTAGCCATGGCCGCTTGTCCGCCAAGAACAGCCGACATCTGAGCGTGAGCAGGACTTCCCCCGCCACCTGCCGCGCCCCCTCCGGCTCTCCCTCCGCCTGCTGCCCCCCCACCCGCACCACTTACACCTCCAGACAAATCTGCACCAGCACCACCCCCAGAGGGAGCAGCCTTACCAATCAAGCTCGACATAGCCATCATGCTGCCCGACATGATGGCAAACATCATGTAAGGGGCACTTTGAATCATGTTGGACGCTGCAATCGTAGTGGTTGTTACATGCCGCATTAAATAGGCAATGTATTCAACCGTCATTCCCTCTCCCGCCACAGGTGCCGGGTAATTCTGGATTTCTGTTTGATACCAGGAAGTGATGATCGCCATCATTGGTATCCAACTCTGTGTCCACATACCGAAGAGGACGTACGAACCCGCTACTTTTAATCCAGACTGGGGATTGGCGGCAACAACGAACATCACAATGGGCGTCGATGCGATAAAGATGAAGAACAGAATATCCATGAACTTCGGAGCGGTTGTGCTCACGAGCATACTCTGCTGTACTTCACTTTTAGCCCATTCAAACATCCCTACATCCCGGCGTATGGATATGGCTTGATCAATAGGCGCATGGGCATTGAATTTCAATGACTCTGCAATTGAGAAAGTAAGCACATTGGACAGCGCAAGGGTGTCTATCTTGGAATTTGCGTCGGTTACTTTGTTGATGCTTTGAAGTGATGTGTTCCAGTCAACCTTTTGCCCTGCCTCAGCCTGGGCTATAGATTTGTATCGTTTCAGCTCGGCCTTAGATGAAATATCTTCCATCGTCGTCAAAATATTAGATACCTGGCCGCCCCCACCTCCACCAGCCAATATCGAAGCTTCAGACCGCAAATACGCAGCCACCTCGCCACATGACGCCGGTCTCCCTCCTCCCCCACCAGGTATTAATGGATTATTTTTATCATAAATAATAACCTGGCCTTCTTTGGTCATTGTGTCCGCAAATGATTCAAGAACGCTTTTTGTCTTTGCAAAGCGCGTCTCGCTGAGCTTCCCTCCGCTGCAATGCCTTGCCGCAAGACGCATTGTTTCGGCCAGATTCTGGTCGATGCAACTCATGGGATCCATTGGACAGGCCGTGAAACTCATCAGAACCCGTGCAGGCGTAAATGGATGTGTATCCCCGCTGACAGAAAGGTAGTTTCCGTCTGCCGCCACCATTACTGCCTCTATCTTGTTGGTCATGTATAACGCGAATGACCCCGCGAGTGAAGCTGGAAGTGCGATTCCGTACGGAACATCATCAACCACTCTCGGCGGTGCTGCGTTATCGAACTGCTCAATGGTCACGGTGGTTTTTGGCATAAACATAACCCACACGACAAGGAGCTGAATGAGCATTACGTCCAGTCGTAAACCTGCTTTTGCAGTTACGCCTTGAGCCAATATCAATAGCAACGAGAGCAGGAGGGCCGTCTTTACAGCTGCCCCAACCCATGAATCTTGGCCAAAAAACATGGCCATAGCCGTCAGCGCACTGCCAATCGTGGCAGGGTCAGATACGGTGAAAATCGTTAAGGCCATGAACGTCTCCGTATATTACTTACCAGACCCGCCACCACGATATTGCGAGTTTGCAAGCGTGCGGTTTCTAATGATTGACTTGTAGGCGGCATCGGCGAGTTTTTCCATGTCGGCCGGATCTGGCGCTATCGTTGCTAACTCTGCGGCCTTCAGATTAAGTTCGTTTCTATACTCAGGCGGCATGGTGGTTTTCGTTTGTGCCGAAAAAGCGTTGGAACCAATGGATTGCAACTCGGTCGCAAGCTTATGATCCATGTATTTAGGCAATGCTTTTGCCACCAGAACCCCCAATGTTTCTGGCGCACCGGGCACGTCCTGAACTTCAATTAGCATGTTTAGAATTGGAAACCCCAGCTCTTCAATGATGATTTTTGCAGCCAAAGGAAGCTGTGATGTGTTTGTAATTGGACTCTTCAAATGGAATGATCCAATCAACGAGTTGGCAGTCCATTCATACCGCCTATCCATATTGACGGTTCCAAAAAGAGCTAGGTTAATCGCGTCTTGTGTTCCACCCCATTGAGGGAGCACTCCAGGCTGAACTCGTGTGCAATCACTATTCAGACACTTCAATATAGAAACACCGCCAGGGCCATATTCTTTTGGCTTGAGCAATTGGTTCCACGTTGTAATTGTTGGGGGGATGTAAACTGGAGGTGTATCGCAACGTTCTGGGGTGGTCGCATCAGTGCACTTCTCCCCCTCTTCTTTGGGCTTCAAAATAACCGTCCCATAAAGGCCCTGAACCATTTCAATGGCCTCATTAGGCGACAAGAATGCACTGAGCGTATTCGAACCAGAGGACATTGTCTCTTTAGCGGCGCGCCAGACCAGATTCCCGATAATAGGGTTGTTATCTGCAGCAGCGCCACCCCCAGCAGCTGCGGTTTTCTGCGGCGTTTCTGCCTGCCGTTGATTTTCTCCCGCCACCCAGTCGGATGTCATGCTCAACGCGCTCTTTATATGACCGCCGATTTTTCCAGCCGACTCAGCCAACTTGCCGCCAATATCTCCACCGTTAACCAGTGAATTTGCAATGGCGCAGGTGTTTTTTGCCAATGAGTTAAGTTCTCTGATGGCTTTTTCGAGTTCGCCAAGAATGGCTCCGCATGGGTTGCACATTGCTCCTATAGCGGCTTTTACAGCAAATCCAACAGCATTGGCGGCAATGGACCGAAGTAGTTGTTCAAACTGCGCCCCATTAATAAAGCTGAAAGACCCGAAGAAAATATCAACGCCACCACAGCCAGCATCAATACGCGGCGGAGCGAATTGCATGATGTTAATACTCCGACCCGGCGATCTGAAGCTCATCGATCCGCCATACACGCCACGCAAACGCTGTGTTTCAATGGCCTGGGGCGACGTACTTGTGGCGACAAACATGCTATTCATCGCCTCTTTAAGGCCTGCGTTTGCTGCAGTGGGCGAGAGTGTCGCGAGAATGGATGCAGCGGAAATAGAGGTAACAATTACGCGAAAGCGATTTTTGATGGTTTTGGCTTGCATGATTTAGAACCTCTTTTCGATCCGTTGCTGTACGCTGGGAGTCAGCCCCTTCGGGTTTTTATCCATTTCCCTGCCGATTTCTTTGATGTCCTCTGGAGTCAAAATGCCACGATGCTCTGGGAACGCATCCTTGCGCGCTTGCCCTGTAATAAGCCCCGCCGCATCGCCTGCATGCAAAATGCGTTCTTCCAGCAAGTCCTGGGACAACATCCCCTGGGCCAGCACTGTGACGTTCTCGGGCGGGATCACCAAAGCGATAGCTGGCCGAACGCCAATGCGCAGGTACCGCGACTGACCAGCATCCTTGAGCACCTCGCCATCCCCCATCAACCAGGTGGGGCGCTTTCCGTCAGGGGTGATGTAGCTCACGATGAATCCGCGCTCTTTTGCGGTGCGCGCCACAATCGGGTACTGAAGAGCACAAAACGGGCATTTGTCGTCCAAAAAGACCCATAGGCCCGCCTTCTTCGATATAGCCGCAGTAGCTTTTTGCTTTTGCTCATTGCTCAGGCGTTGGGAGCTTCCTCGAAAGGCTGACGAAAAGGGGGAGCGCACCGACTCATCTAGCAGAGGATCCAGCAGAGATTCCCGCTGGAATGTGCGTGTGAAATTACTGGCTTTGTCCAACATCACCCGCGTCGCGTAGCGATATTTCTTGACGTTTTCAGTCGATGGGTCGTCAATGGCCGCGTCCAGGATCTTCGGGTATTCCTTTTGGAACCACTCAACAGACATCGGCTCCAGCTTGGGCTTCTCGATCTTGATGACCGAAGGCATTGGTGCAGGCTTCTTCTCTTCCATGATTGGCTTGGGTGGCGGCGGCGGTTCGGACTCGACTTGGTACCAGAACCAGCCCTCTTCACGGTTCTTGAGATAGTTGTCTGTGGGGGTAGCGGCGCCCTGCGCCCACGCGACCGCAGAAACAGCGGCCATTGCCAACGCCACAACAAGCTTAGTGTTCAAACTCATTCCGCGCATAGGTCCGAATACTCCAGCTCGTGTTTTACTTTTATCGTGTTGCGCATGCCTGCCTCAACCGCCTCTTCAAGCTGCTTTTCCTTGGCGGGAGAAAGCCGCTTGAGGCGCTGTTTTACGAACGTTTCGAAATCCGCGATTTCCGTTGCGCCACCCATGCGCATAGCCATGCGCCAGTGGTGCTGGGACAGAAAGCCCCCCTCATCAGGAAACCACTTACCCGCGTACATATCGCCCATGAGCAGCATGATTTCCGGGGACTGCCACTTCCAGCGGTTCATCATCATTCGCATCTCTTGCAGAACGACGTTGCGCTCGGCTTCGGGCAGCCTGGTCAACGACTGCGACAGCATGCGCATGTAGTGGTAGGCCCCTGGCACATAGGCGTTCCGCGCCGAGGCCCGATAGTGGATGAATGCCTTTCGCGCATCGGGCGTGCCAGCGGCGCCTGTCTCATGGAGAAGGCCCGCTACATAGTGAGCGTGCGCCCCCACAACCCCCCGCGAGTTGGGCATGGATGCTCCAGACTTTTGCATCACATCTAGAATCCGCTTGGCCACCTGAGGTGACATGGCGCCTCGTGCGCTGCGGTACTGCATCAAGGCAGCATTCCACCCGGCCTCAGCCGACTTGCTGGCCTTCTCGTACATACGCAAAGCCATGGCTGGGTCTTGCGGGTACCCATAAAGGCCTTTGCGCGCTACATCTCCGCGTGCGCGAAGAATTGAAACTTCGTTGAGCTTGAGCTTCTGGGACAGCTGCTCTAGGGCTTTTTTACGCGCACCTGGTTCTTGTGCGGGAGAAGGCTGGTTGGCCTTGGCCAAAAGGACGCAAGAAGACATGCGGGTGTTGTCCTGCGTTGATTCACGCACAACTTGGGCAACAGAATCCGCTGCATTAGGAAGGGCACTGGCAGGTAGCCACATAAGCGCAAGCACCAGCGCGCTCAATCCCTGTGAGGACGTGCAATTCATACAGCGCGTCTACTAGGTTCGTTTTTGGGAGCGACAGCCTCGATGCGGGCCTCATCCGGGGGCGGCACGATCAGCGCGCTGAGGAAAATAGGCGGCGCATCTTCCTCCGCCCTGCGGGTGCGCAATAGCATGGGCTGTTGACCTGAGGCCTTGGCCGCGCTGTCAATCAACTTGTGGCTCTCTTTGACCAGATCGCGGCGCTTACGGTCGCCATCCGGCGTCGATGCACTGACCAGCACTAAAGCCACAATCGCCAAGACACCCACCAGGGCGATCAGCACATATCCTTGATCCATATTGACTTCCAGCGGGCCTTACCAGCTGCAGCATTCAAATGCTGCGGCACGCACTCTCTGGCCCTGGGTGAAGTGCTGATGCCGAGCAGATCGCTGGGATGCGTTTGACGCAAGGGAATGGAGATGTGGAATGGCCATGGGACTCAGTTTTGGATGGCCACCCTTTCAAAATTCATCCCAGAACGGAAGAGATTGGTGCTAGTGGCCGAATAGCTTGTACTCGGCCTATGGTAAGAATCACAAGGGCAACAAAGGGGGTCGAAAAGCACACTAATTCGACGCTTTTCAAGCGCGGCAAGCTCTGACAGTATGGGCCGCGTTTTCGGCAACCTGTGCATCCTCGATCAAGGGGCCGTCTTGCAGCCAGGGTAGGTAAACGGCATCTTGCGGTTGTCAGTGTCGTAGCAGTGCTCTTGGACTTCCTCTTTCAGCGTTTGCTGATATTCCATGGTCTTGTCAATGTTCTGACCCAGAAGTTCAGAGGTCTTCAAAGCAGGGGCGCGATAGTCAAATTTATTCTCCACATCGGGGTTACGGCCAATAGCCATCGATGACTTGAGAGTATTTTGTGAAATGCCAAAGTTAGTACGTGGATCTGCCGGATTTAGCATCCCGCTTTCAACAAGAGCATCGGTCCACTCCGTTAAATCAACTCTCGACCAATCGACGGCCGCCAATTCGTATGCCGTGAATCCACCACAGTTGATGTTGCACCCACCCAGTTGCCTGCCGTCTGTACCAGTGCGGTATCCGTGCTGGCGTTTCGCTGTGAGATTCTTTCTGACTAGCTGTTCAGAAATGACTCTGGACGCGATGGATTTGTAGCAGCAGTAAAGCTGCCTTTTTTCAACACATCCGACAATAGGCACCTTCTTGGCGCAACAAGAATCAGCAAACGTACATAAACGCCACTTATCGTTCATTGCCCACTCATATTCCTCTTTTTTGCATGCGAATACGATGTGACCGATGAGGCGAAGAATGGAATACACCTGGAACGCCATAAGCAGGTTCTGTACCCCTTCGGTCAATACCAATTCACCAGTCTGGGCTCCCATATCATCGACGGCGCTAGTGAAAACCATGCCTGCAAGCTCTTCACCTCCTGCCTGCTTCAATACTGTCTGAATGCCCTGGTATAACATTTGTTCAAACTGCTTAATAACACCAGAAATACTCAGAGACTTCGCTGCAGCACCAGTGGCAGTATTTGCGACTGGTCCCGCAGATGAACCAAACAAAGCATCAAACCCAGCCTTAAATGGCGTGATGAATTTATCTGTCACCCAAGTTGAGGCCGTGGCGAATGAGTCGGTAACGGGCTTGGCGATTTCTCCAAAAAAGCGCGACGTTTGGTTGTAAATGTCGCTGTTGGCCATAGCATCCATCACCGGCTTACTGCGCATCAGCTTGTATGTCGCGCTCATCGCCGTGAGGTAGTCCATCCAATTCGGAGCGCTCGATGCGGCCTTTTTCGTGTCTTTGCAGCAGTTGGGGGTCAATCCAATCTGATTTCCAATCGGGATCTTGCAGTACATGGGCTTGCCGCCGAAGACGAAGGGCGTGCACACTTGATCGACACTGGTCGGTGGCTCTCCAGTTTCATCGCACACCATGTCATTGACCATCTCATTGACAGCCTCCATGCCAGCGAGTGCCTGGGCAAAGTCCCCGTTGTGGGTTCCCGCAAGGTTGGGCCGATGGCATTCAGTTCCCAGGCATCGCATTGCGCCCGAGCACGAGTCGCCCAGCTCTTCCACGATTACAGGAATGGTCGAAGTTTTGGTGTCGCCACAGTCGTAGGCAAGGGTCGGGTTGTAGCACTGCCCCGTGAAGAGCCCTTCGAATCTGGAATCGCAGCTATCTAGCGCTGGAACTCGTTTGCACGACGCCGATGTTTCAAGAGGAACTTCGTTCTTGTCTGTTGCGATGTTGCAGTCTGTAGCCCACTTCTCCGTGTTGTTTTTGAAGAACGAGCGCAACCCGCCTGCTTCTACATCCATCGTTGCACAGCTCGTGAATGGCTCGCCTTTGGCCTCCCAACACATGGGATCGTCAAGCAGGTTGATGGCAGGGCCGTTTGGAGTAGGGTCTGAACCCCCTGCCCCACCCTCATAGTCATCACCGACGACAGCGGATGACTCCGTCCCCCAAAGCTTCAGGAGATCAACAATGCCGCGATTGGGAAGGCCTGGACCAAACGTGACATCTCCAATCGTGCGGGTAGGAGTCTTGTCAGTGCAGGTGAGTTTGCCGCCCTTGCAAAAGCCGTCCGCAACGTACTGCATGTACTTGTCGCCGCCCGCGAACGTATTGAGCGGAATCGAGTAGGCCTTGGCCATCAGGCGTACCTGGTGGAGCGTGCCATCTGCTGTCGCGGTCCCTGTAGGGAGCCATTGGGCCTCTGCCTTGCCGTAGTCGGTGAACGCCGTTTGTGCCCCGCCCTGGGCATACACCCCATCAAAGGCAAACAACTTCGGGTCGCCCCCCATTGGGATGTGGAAATACTCGACGTAGCTACCTTCGCTTGAACCGCGTGGATCGTCGGGTAGTTTTTCCGTTGTGCAGCGTCCATTGGATGGGCACGTCGCGGCGCCCATGATGGTGAAATCCGTCAAGATGGGGCCGACAACGTTGGCCGGGTCTTTGCGGTATGTATAAAGCGGGAATCCCTCCGCGTCCTTGATCTGCTTTCCAGTCAAAGGGTCCATGATCGGCACCTTGACCTTCGTGAAGGCGTTGACGGTCAGGAAGTTGTGCTCCCCTACATAGGTCAAGCCAAACGCGCGCTTGATGCCAGGAACGCCATCTGGGTAGGGGTTGACCAGGGTTTCAGAACACATTTGCATGTCTGGAACGCCGTAGGTCTTCCCTTCTTGCAACTCAATGCGCGAAATGCTGTCGCGGGTACAAGTGCCGACCAGCTCCTTGGCTTTTTCGCTGCTCGACGCCTTCACGCCGCGCAACACCCCTGCGCGAATATCCGGGTCCTTTGAATAGTCCTTACGGGATGCGTTGGCACTTAGAACATCGTTCATGTCTTTGCCATAGCGATCAGCGCTAGGGTTGCGAGCATCGTCGTACATGAGCACGATGTTTGAGCCAAACGCGCCAGGGCACCACCGCACTGGGTCGCCGTCAATGGAGGGCACCTGGCATGTTTCAGGGGGGTCGGGAGGGCACGGCTGGCCGTCAATTGGCTCGGAGTAGGTAACCTGTGTTTGATACAAGTCGGCCGTTAGATATGCCGCAGTGACCCCGTGGGGAACAGAGTAACCAGCTACGGTTTTCCAGCCGTCCGAGGGCGTCCCATAGCTGACCATTCCTGGGTCGTAGACTCGTTGAACCCCGGCTCCATACGAAACTGCAAGCCAATGGTTGTAGGTAAAAAAGTTCTGCCCTTTAGGGTTTGTAAATGGGGTGTACGTGTAGCGGATGGCATAGGTGTCATCCACTCGCTCCCAGATCACATTGGCAACACCCCCGAGGGTGGGTCTCAACAGATCAACGTTGCCGCGCTTGTAGGTGGACGGTTTGGTGATGGTCTGATATTCGACCGGGTTGGTATTTGGTATGGGCTGTTTTTCGAGGTCAAAAAACTCCACCTTCACAATCCGATGCTCTGGTGACGTGTCGGCCAAATCCGGGTTTTGCTTTGCGGTCATCAAAAATTCCGTTTTGCGACAACCGTCGCGGCGGAGATTTCGACGGTGCTGGTCAGCGATGGGCTTTGCCTTGGCGGGATCGAGGTACATCTCAGCGCCCGTTTGCTGCATGTTGTCCAGCTGGCGGCTGTTGAATCCCGGCATGACCTCCGTTAGATTGACGCGACCCGCCGTCGTCTGCGTCTTGCCTGGATCGACCCTGTCCGTGCGGTTCTCCTGATTGTGGAGGTCTGTGCGCTGGTAGTTGGCCACGCCAATGTCGTTCCCGGCCTGCGCGCCAGTAACCATTTCTTGCCGTGTTTTCGTTCCCACCCGTGCTGCTTGCCGTGCTGCAATGGCCGCATCATCCGGATCAGCGATGATTTTTGGCGTACGTACAGGCTGCGCTTCCTCTGCGATGCGGGGCGCACGCACAGATGATCCATCCTGGTATTGGTTGCGCAACATCCGCGATGCGCGCCGATTGATGAGGTCGTCGCTTGTTGAACTGTCTTGCGCCCTGAGCCCAACTGAATCCTGAATTTGTGTCGTTGTTGGCACCTGTGATGGCAGGCCTTGCGCAAACGCATAAAGCGATGTTGCAGGCATCCCCAGCAATGCCCAAGCCAACATGAGGCGCCCACCCACGACAAGGACGGGGTGACGCGCAGGGCCGTAGCCGATTTCTTCGTGATCCATCGAAAAGTGTCTTTCCGCTCAATCTGGGGTGATGCCGAAGCAGCAATCTGTCCACTGGAACAAAAGGTAGGAATGGTCCTCGCCCGTGGCGGGAACGTCACGCCACATACCCCATGCGGCAGTGCTTGCACCTGTAGGGTGTGTGCAAGTGCCAAACCTTGACGGAGGGCTTACTTCGCGCACCTGGGAAGATGTTTGGGTAGGCGGTGGCGCGGATGGTGGGCGGCCGTTCACCTCAGGCGAAGGTGCCAGAAACTGCCACCGGTAAGCGTCTTTACGGATGATGTGGCGCGGATTGCGCTCGCAGATGTTCGCGTCTCCAACCGTTTCATTGAGCATGCCAAGGCGGTGAAGCAGTGAGATTCCACGAACTGCGGTCAGGCTGGTGAACCCAACAACATCGGTCATATTTCCGACGCTCGCGCCATAAAAACCCGTGATCGGATACATCGGACCCCAACCCCCAGCGACCCAGAACAACTCATTGATAGGTTTGCCAAGCGTGGAGGACATGGCGTCCACTGGAAGAGCGAAGAGCGACGTCACTCCCGTAAAAAGCAGCATCTCTGGGTTGATGAACGTGGTGTATCGACCAAGTAGATCGTTCCAGTTGGGGAACATTGCGCTGACCTGAAGCAAATCGAATTCCGTCATTCCATCTGGCGGGCAAGCGCCGTCATCGATCAGGCGAAGCATATAAATCAGAGGGAATGTATACAGCGCCCAGTTGGCGAATGCCTCGTGTCTGTCGCTGCGACCCATGTTCGCACCACCATTGAGAAACTCGACATCCGCCACTGGCAGTTCTATCCCACCCAATGAAGGAAGGCAGTACGGTTTGCGCGTCACGTCCATGATTTTGGAAGGGGCCCAGAACCCGAGAGTGAAGCCAATGCGCGGCAGCTTGCCTTCCTTGAGGTCACCTCCACATTTGCACAGGATTTTGTTGGTGGATTCCTTGGGGATGCCGCTCTTGCCTGCCTTGTAGGTTGCGCCCATCAACCGCATCGGAAACATGCCAGACCAGCACACGTCCTTGAACATGGTTTCCAATGGGCTGTAGCTGTTGCACACCAGTTTCTGGGCCTCTTGGGCTCGGGCCTCCTGATGCGCCCCACCCACCCAAAAAACACAGACCAGCATCAGGGCCTTGAGTAGCTTCGCCATGGTCTATTTGCCCTTGTTCGTTTGCGGGTCGAAGTAACGTACGCGCAGGCGCGTGCCCTCTTGTTCAACAATCGCGGGGACGGCCTCCACACCAAAGCGCTCATTGAGCCGCTTCATCATGGGGAGCACTGGCCGTTTGAGTTTTTTGGCAAGCTCTGTTGTCACAAGCGTCTTTCCGTCCTTGGATTCCATCGTTGTGCCCACAACAAAGAGATCGGCAGACTTAAATTCAACACGCTTGATCCACGACTGAACGAGGCGAACCTGGCGCTCATCGCCACCATCAAAGACGATGACAGGCGCCTGCAACCGAGTGAAGTCCAGCAGATTGAATGTCTGTCCAGCCTTGGCCATGGTGATTTCACTTTTGCCGTCCCGGCCTGGTGACTTAATGTCATGAGGAGCTGTGAAGGTGGGGACAACGTAGGACGTCGCATCCTTGGACGTGGTGGGCAGGTCAAAGCCGGGCTTGAGGTTTTTTGTTATCCGTGATCGCGCACGATCAAGAACGGGCTGCCAGTCATAGTTTTTGGCCCGCTCTTCCACCACGGTCAATATGTCAGGCTCTGCAATGGAATACAGCTCCCCTGCCGTATATGAACCCCGACGCTTAGCAGATTTGCGAGCTGTTTCTAAGCTCGCTGCGCCTCGGACCTCAAACCACTTTTCACCATCTTTGACAAGATACACAGGCACGGCCGTAACGCCATATGTGCGAAACGCATTGGGATCGATTTCGACCACAACATCATCGCTATAAGGGTCGGGGAGCAGCTTGCGCAGCTTGCTAAGCAGGGCGCCAAGCTTTTGCGGCTCAAACCCTCGCACTACAAAACGAATTTTTCCTGGTTCCTGTTCCAGCGCCTGCTTGAACAGATGGCGAAGGACGCCATCAGGCATACCGGTGGAGATGAAAACTTGCATATCAAAGTCCATCTCACCCGGATCGGCTTCAGCGGTAGGAACGCTTTGCTGAAAACGTTTTTTGGCCTCATCCATCCACGGAGCCTTGTTGCCCGAGGTAGAAGAGATACCGAAATCCCGAAGAGTCCCACTGGCGGCAGGCTGCATTGGAACGATGCGTTGCTGCTCTGTTGGGGATTGGAACAGCCACGGGGCCTTGTTTTCACTCTCTTCGGCAGCCCAGGCTGCAGCACCCGCACTACAAAAGAGGAATAGCGTAACCAATGATTTTTTCACGTTGAATCGGCCCCCAGTACCGCGAATCGAAACTCTCTTTGTTTGTCCCCATGAGGAACACTTCTTCTTCACCCAACGTGATCTCTCGATCAAAATCACCGGGCTGCTTGCCAGGTAGGCTCTTCGCCAGCCACAGGCGATCTATATGCAACCCGTTGACCGTCAACTCGGTTCCTTGAACCGTCACCCGGTCCCCCGCAACGGCGGCGACCTTCTTCACAATGCGGTCACCTGGACGCGCCCCCACTTTCATGCCTGAGTCAGGCATGAGTGCGACGATGTAGTCGCCCACCTTGGGCGGCTGATTGAGCCCTGGATGCCAGAGGTAGAAAAGCGATGGCATACAGGCTGACTCACCAATCAAGCGCTGGACATCGACGCCCAGCCGCAGGCCCGTGAGCCACATTCCCGTCACGACGAGAGCGATAGCCACAAAATCCACCAGCACCATCCACTTGAACGCCGTCAGCAGCCGCCTGCGCCAAGGATGGCCTTGGGTCTTTGGCGTGGTTTTGTCACTTATGGTCATGTCGTGCGCAAGGTCACTTCTTGCTCTGAACAGGCCGTTCCATGAGGCCCTGTGCTTGCAGCTCATCGCGCAACTTGGCGGTGATATCAAGAACGCTTTCCGGGGCGGCGAGCACAGCATCTCCGCGCAAGACCACCTTCCCTTCGTTCGCGTAGCTATTGATCTTTTCCAGCAGCGCTTCCGTGAACTTGGAGCTGCGCTCGGTCATCTCGTCTACGGGCACGGACCCCTCGCTGACCCTGGCGCCAAGGGCGATAATTTGTTCTTTGGTCAGTTGCTCGAAGTTGACCGTGACGATCTGGGCCTCCCCTGCTGTTCCTTTGGCGTCGAAAACACCGGGGGAGAAATACTGCACTGCCAAAGTCACGAGCGCGGCAACAAAGGCCATGACAAGGATGTCTACCAATAGGCTACCGATCCCATCAGGCTTGTTTTGCGACTGTGCCGGTGTGTGAGCGGTATGCAGGCCTGATGCTGCCTGTGGGGGGGCCATCTGTTGGATTGGCGTGGACTGGGCGGTGGAGGCTTCAACCTGAGGGGTGTTTTCTTGGTGGATGGTCATGGTGATTTCAGCCGTGGCGGGCGATGTAGTCGTCAATGGCTTTCACGGGTCCTACACCGGCTTCGATGGCGTTGATGACTTCCGTGCGCTCGGTACCGGAGGTGGAGAACAGAACCTGGCTGAATCGGTCAACAATCAGACGAGAGACGCCCATTCCCTGGCTACCCGTGTACACCATGATTTCCGAATACTTGCCGGGGACCGAGTGCACCGTCTTGAGCTGGTAGAAACCGTAGTCGCCGATGGCCAGATATCCGTTTTTTTCCACCTGGTCGATGGACTCAGCCGTCTGGCGCAGAATGAATTTGAAGGCGCTGTTGTCGGCGATGGCGCGGCCGGAATCCGAGCTGTACAAGTCGGCAATGGATTGCGTAACGATGATGGCCGAGCCGCCATACTTCCGAAAACGACGGTAGGCGTGCTCCATGAAGCGGGCCACCATGGGGTCATTCAAAAGATCCCATGCTTCGTCAATGATGAGCACTTTCGGTCGGCCGTCCTGCGACAAATACATCTCGCGCTGAATGGCAGAAATCAACTGCATCAGCACAACCTGCTGCAACGTCTTTTTGCCCTTGAGTTCTTCCAACTCCAGAACCACGAGGTCCTTGTCGATGTCGAGGTTTGATTCGCCGTCGAACCAGTACCCTTCCGATCCGTGACGCGTGAAGCGGTACAGCATGTTACCCATGTCGGCAACACGCGGGTCCGTCATGCCGCGCATGTAATCGGCGATGTCCGTAATGGTGGTAGCCCTACCCATGCTTCCCCACACTGCCTTAACGGCTTCTTCAATGCGAGAGCGTCGATAGTCATCCAGTCCATCCTCGGGAGCCGCCATCTTTTCAATGATGGCCTGCACCAGCCCAACTTCCTCATCAATGTTTTCAATTCGAGAAAACGGGTTGAGACAAAGGCCTGAATTCGAACTGAACTCAATGAAAGCACCGTCAAGCAACTTTGCCAATTTGAGGTAAGAGCGACCCACGTCAATCACGAAGACCTTTGCTCCCATTGACATGTACTCAGCGACAAGCGTCTGCGTGAAAAAGCTTTTGCCGCTACCTGATTCGGCGAAGACAACGCCGTTCATGTTGGTGGCCGAGTCGTAGAGATCCAGGGACATGAGCTGGCCGCGACGGCTTTGCAGCATGAACCCATAGCCTTTGTCTGGGCGTGGTACCGACGATGTTCCCTTCCATTCGCCCAGGATGGGAGCGAAGGTCATCGCCTGCTCAACCGCAAGCGTCTTGAAGCGGAATGTGTTCTTGATGCTCTCGGTGGTCGGGAAGAGTGGGAATGCATTCCAGAACGACGGCATCAGGATAAAACGCTCTTCGCCCATCGAGAAATCAAAGGACTGCAGATAGGTGCGCAGGGCGGCGATCTGGCGGGATGATTCTTCGCGGTCCCTGCTGTACACCGTCACGCTGCACGTCGCCTCCACGACGGTTGCGCCCTGCTCCATGGCGTTAACCAGGATGTCCATTCCGTTTTTCTTGAAGGCGAGCCTGGGCACGAAGCGCAGCATGGGGCCGAAGGCCTGATAGTTGATCAGGCCAGCCTTTTGTTTCATCGTGCTGGTTTTCGCGTACTGGGAAGGGTAGTGCAGGGTCAAGTTGATGTGGTAAGGCAACTTGATCTGATTGTTGGCTCCCAAAGGGTCGCCAATCATGTACGCCATCAACGACAAGGCGTTCATCTTGGGCCAGCGGCCAACGCTGAGCATCTGGGCCGTGGTGCCGTCAGAAAACTCCAACGAGTCCTTGTTGATTTGGATGCTTTCGCCCGGTTCAAAGACCTGGGTTCTAAGCAATTCATCCTCCCGGACTGGATCGGTCTTGGGGGGATCAAAGGGATGCGTAAGGCGGTGTGCCACGCGCAGGTAGTCATCTGCATTCATGCGCCGCGAGTAGAGACCCACGGTCTGCAGCGATTCGGCCAGCTTGGCTCCTGACTCTGCAACAAGATCGACTTCTTTGTCGTCTGGAGTTTCCCCTTTGTACGGGATCTTTAGGGAGACGATGACGATGCGATCCAGAACCTTGACGCCGATGGATGGCAGGTTTGACTCGAATCGTGATTTGGAAAGAAATTCAGAGCGCCGTTCGTAGTAGGCAGTCAATGCCTCACGCGCAATAGGGCTCTTGATGTGGTGCGTACCGCCTTCACGGCGCGCACGATAGTAGGCAAGCGGGGTATCAATGTCGGGCATGCCGAGCAGTGAAACCTGAATGAAGCTGCCCTCGGGGAGCGACAGTGAAAATGCTCCCTTGAGCATGTCCACTGTCGTGTCGTCTGCGCCGCTCACTGGGTTGCCCCAGTAGCACACACCGATATGCCCGTCGTCGCAGAGGAAAACACCGGTTTCCTCCATGTAGGCGAGCACGGGTATGTACCCATCAGGCACGATGCGATCACATGCCTGTTTCATTGCGCGGTGAACAGCCGACATTCAAATTCCCCTTAGATTCAGGACGTTGGTGAACTTAGATCGGGGTCGTGATTGCAACGCCCGTGGAGATCACGCCATCGATCACGCCGGGGCCAAACCCAGCGGTAAGAGCCATGGCAATGCCCACAACGGCTGCAATCACAGACTGCTTGATCACCCCAACACCCAAGCCAACGAGCAGCGCGGCGATGCCCAGCACCTTGCCCAGCGTGCCGTTAGCCCAGCCGGTGAGCTGGTCGTAAACCTGCGTGAACTCTGTACCACCAGCGCCTGCCATGGCCTGAGCAGGCAAAAGGGCGGCAACAAGCAGCAGTGCGGCAACTTGAACATTCTTGGATTTCATGAAAAGGTCCTTCCTTGAGGGTTGAAAATAATGGGATTAACGAGGGATAAACGAAGGCGGCAATCCCTGATGCCGCACTTCTTGTTCGCCGTAGCTCCAGCGCTTTGGCGTAACTTCGGTATAGACATAGCCTGACCAATTCAGGTTGTCGTTTGTGTCGATCCAGGGGGCGATCCAGATGCGCATTACCTGGCTTGCTTCACGCAACGGCCGCGCAGGAGGCTCAGCAGCTACAAGCATTTGGGAGGACGGCGCAAGCATGGCCAAATCCAGCCGAAGCTCTTCCGCGTCCTTCGAGGAATTCAATTTCCCAGACTTGTCGGCTCCAGCCTTCCAAGAATCCGGCGTGCGGCCATTTCCAACCTGGCGAGGCGTTGCATGTGTGTCTTGATAGACCTCCAGCGGCGTTGGGCAGGCACCATTGGTGTCACAGACAAAATCGGATTTGCCAGCAGTGTTCAGCGTGCTTGAGCAGCCCGACAGAACCACACACGCCAGCGCCGTAAGTGCCATAGCAGGGTGAGAGACGAATTTCATAGCAATTACCAACCGAGTCCGTTGTTGAAGTTCGGGCCAGCAGCGTCCTTCGCTGCCGATACAGCCTCGTTTGCCGTGTTGCGGCTCATGTCGAGGGCCTGGGTGACGCGGTCCCCCGCTGGATTTGCGGGCTTCGCAGCAGGGACTTCTTCTGGCCCATCAGCTGCTTGTTGACGATTGGTCATCGTCTGGCCCCGAGGTCGTTCGTTGGGGTCCACATATTTCTGCAAGTTGGTGGAGCCCTTGAGCGGCAGCGTTGCGCCGCGAGTAACGATCACAGTCGCCACTTCACCTGCAGGGACCTCAACCACCGGGAACGTTTCTTTGGCCATGTCCAGATAAAACTTGGCAATCATGTTGGTCGCGCCGCCAACACCGCCTGCCAACCCTGACTGGCCAATAGACGACAAGGAATCGGTCTGATAGATGTCGCTGTCGGCTGCCGGATTGATGTTCAGAGATGGCACTTTGGAGCGATTCAGTGCTTGACCGATACCGCCCAGTGCGCCTGCCAACAGGCTTTGCGCGATCAACTGACCTTGCTTGCTAACCAGGCGGCCGGGAATGCCCACCTTGCCATCGGTTCCCACGATGTAAGCTTCGATCTTGCTTTCGATGACCTTGCCATCTTGCCGAACGCACGAGAGACTTTCCGCACGCAGCATCACGCGCTCGGAGGACAACTGGCCATAGCCAGCTGCCATCAAGAAGCACTCGCGCACATCGATTGCCGCGTAGTTCGGCAGCACGGCTTCACGCTTGACACGGACCACAACAGGCGTCGGATTCTTTTGAGCGACGGCGGATGTCGGCGCGTCCAGTCCGTTCAACAAAACACCCGTGAACATGGATCCGCTGGGGATAAACGCCGAGTCATTACCCCCGGCCTTCTTTGTTCGGGCCTCCGGCTTGTTGAGCTTCTCTTCTGCTTTTGCGCTATCCATGTCTCCACCCTCGCCGAGCAACCGAATCGCTTTTTTGACGGGGGTAGGTTCTGGCGCTACTGGCGGCGGCGCGGTCACCCCTGGAGCGTTGGGTGTGGCCATAACAGGTGGTGGCGGCGGAAGCTCAGGCGCTTTGGCTGCAGGAGCATCAAACACGCTTGTCTTGTCATCAAGGACGGGCAAATCGGGTTCAGCGGACACCGAAGGAGCATCAGGGGCACCGTCAGGTTTTCTTTTGCTCTTCTCTTCCAGGTCTTTCATGACGCGCTCCAGGCGGGCAGTAAGCGCCTCCTGGTTCTTTTCCATCACGTTCATCTTTGCGGAGAATTGCTCGACACCAGTGGTGCGGGCTGGCGCAACGACAGTGACTTCAGGCTTCTCTGCTCGTGGCGACCGCGATGCTTTGCGCTCAGTCATAGAGGTCAGGAGCCAGCTAACCCCCAACACAATCGTCAATGCCCCGGCGACCAGAGTGACGCGGCGCGTTGCTGGCGACAGGTTGTTGAACTTGGCGGCGAAACTCATTGCAATGCCCCTGGTCCCGTCGAAGCGGATTTAGGCTTATCTGCCAGCAAGAAGACGTAACCACCCTCACCAGGCTTCAGCGCGAGATGAGGGAAAAAACTGACTGCTTTCACCCCCTTGCGGTAGAAGGCTGTTTCAGTAAGGTCCACCGTCTCTTGCCCTTTGTTCATGAGGCTGTAGCGGTAAACATCGACCACCGATCCCGTGAAGGCGATTTCTGGCGTCACTTCAATTGGGCCGATGCGAGCAACGCCCCCCTCCAGCGGCACAGGGGCGAAACTTGCCACCTTGCCACGAACGGCCTGGGTCATGAGTGAACGGACATACCCCGTGTAGTCATTCGCACGCGGCTGACTGATCTCTGCTTCTTCAGGCGATGTGGCGGTAAGGGCCAAGTTTTCGCTGGCACGCAGATCTTCCAGTTTGACGATCAGGTTTTGCCCAGGGATGTCTTGGGCGGGGATGATCGTCAGGGCGATGGATTGGGCGGTGTTGTTCGAGTCGGCGATGTAAAGACCAATGGGGCCCTCCCCTGCTGGCATGTAATACACATCACTGCCCACCACCTTGCTTACCGAATCACTCGTGTCGATGACCACCGGCTTGGAGAACGGGGTGGCAATGCGATTCAAAAGTTTGCCCGACATGCGGACAATTTCATTCACGCCGTTGCGGGTATGGAGGACGAACGGCTTGAGGGATGGATCGTCGCGCTTGAGCCCTGGAAGATTCATTTCCTTCTGGTACGTGTCCAGAGCAACACCGCCCTCCTTTTGCTTTTCGGCGATGAGCTTCTTCATGTCCGCTGGAGCTTTACCAAGAGGCCCCTCAGGGAGCACAACGGCAGGCGCTGTGCGCACAGCCTTGCTGGTGCCGGTACCTTGGCGCTCAATGAACCTGTTGGAGCCCTTTTCCTCGGCCTTTGCAGGGGAAGGCGACGCAAGAGGCGTCCCCACGGGCTTTGCCAGCTCAGCCTTGATGGCGTCCTCTGTCCTGGCGAGTTCAGCCTTTGCTGCATCAGCGTCTCGCGCAACTGCAGGGAATTGGACAAAGCACAGTACCGATACGGCCAGTGCCAGCTTCGACTTCACAAACATTACTTTTGCTCCTTATCTGTGACCTGTTGCTCTTGCACTGGTGTTGATGCGGGCGCAGCAACCGGAGCTGGATCGGTTTGCTGTCGGGCAACGGTTTGATCCACTGGCACAGCCAGTGCGGATTCGTCCATGAGCATCCCGCTGAGATCTGCCGCAGGCGCTGGCGTCTCACTGTTCTTGCGCATCTTGTAGGGAAGCGCATATTCCGGAATATCCTTGCCTTCACGGGTGCTCAGGTTCACATGCCATCCGACCGTGCGAGGAATGGTTCCCTCGTAGCTCAAGAAGTGGGCAACCCAGGGGCGACCCTCGCGGATCAACACGCCCAACTCGTAGGTCACCTGCTTTTGGTACTTTTGGGCCCCGGAGGTCGAAGTAATGATCGTCCCCGTAACAAAGACGCGCGAGGTTTCCGCTTCGTATTGGATGGACGAAGGGATAAAGCTAATAACAGACCCGGAGGCCTTAAAGACCGGATCCTCGATCAGCGTCAGAAGCTGGCGCCGGAAGTCGTGGTAAATCGCCGGATCCATGAAAGCGCTGACAGAGTCAAGAATGACGGCCGACGACTTGGGCTGCATGTTGCCCACAAGAACCGCGATGTACAGGGCAAAGCTCTTGATGTACTCCTTGTCGGCCGCTTTCCATGCGATCTCCGCCCTCTTGTCGAGGTTCGGCGGAACCAAAATGACCCGCTCGCGCTGTCCGTTCACCGCAACGATGGCATACACCAGACCAGCGGCCATGATGACGTTGGCCAACAGCATTGATTTGGTCATGGCCTGCAGCTGGCCCATGTTCCGAATTGCATTTTTGAAATTCATTTGACAGCCTCACGCACGGCGCCGTTGTCGAATTTTTTATTCATTTGCATAACACCAGCCCACCAAACCATGTGGAAAAGAACCCCAGCCATGTTTGCGTTTTTGAAACGTGAAAAAAGCTTCACGAAGACAACGGTCGCCACCAGGCCGAGCAGCAACTGATCCCACATAAACATCACCACGAAAATAATCAAGGCGGGAAAGAACTCATCCACCTCCCAGAAGAAGACCTGCATTTGGTCATCGACATAGTTTGGAATTGGTTTTTCGGTCATTTCCCAACCCTTACCAAAACAATAGCGTTTGTCCTTTGGCTGTATTTACCGCCACCGAGAATTACATTGGCCGTGTTGAGCCCTCGTGTCTTCAGCATTCCAGATAGTGATTTCCATGCATCCACGGTTTTCTCGACATTCTCAGCGCTCATTTGATCTTTCGTCAGAAATTCAACGTAAAACCGATCTGTCTTTGCCGCCTTGAATTTTTCCAGAGCCATCTGGCCCGATGCAGATAGCGAATCGCCATGTAATTCGAATTGGTATGACGAAACAAGCGCGCTAGATGCGAAATGCTCAGGCGACGTTTGCTCATCGGCGGCGCCGCCAAGACGCTCGTGTGTGCGCTGCAGCTTGCCGTTGACCACATCGACACCAGCAACCCAAATAACGCGTTCGCTTGCGCTCAATGCCAAGTCCTTTGTTGCGTTGGTTTGGACCACCTCCCGCTGCTCCATGGTTGCAATTGCCTCGTGAATAACGGTGGCATCACGCTCAACCCAAATGGTTTTGTACGTGGGCGCGGGGACATCGATGAACTTTGGTGCGCAAGCTGCGCATAGAGCACTAGCAAAGGCGACAACCAGCATTTTCAATCTCACGTAATTCATCCTTAGTGGGCACCTCGGTGAGGTGGCAGAGGGATATTACGGGGTTGGCAATGAATAAAGGGGGTCGAAAAGCATTCAAAAATGATGCTTTTCGACCCCCCTTACAGGTGGATCGCACTACCTGTCCCAGACGGGGCGGTAGAGAACCAGAATTGCTATTGAAGAGTCACGACTTCTTGCGTCTTTGCGCCCAAATCAGTTTCGATTTCAAGTCGGAGGTTTGCAAATCTACCACCCGTCAACCAGGCCTTCGCCACCAAGAATGTTTTGGATGTGGACTTTTGTGCCACACCGTCCAGGTCGTATGTCCAGGTCAACGATTTAATATAGCCCGCAGCGACAGAACAAGTTGGCACCAAAAGCAACCCACTTGTGGTGCTCGATTGTTTCATCTCACAAACTGCTTTCGGTGCTTCCTGAACATGAACATTCAGAAGTTGTTCTCCGTAGTTGCCAGCCTTGGTTATTGTGCGCAGCAGCACCTCATAGTTTCCAGGGTCGGCGAATGAAACGTAGTTACCACTTCCCGTGAATTCACCAACTTTGCTGCCATTAATTAGAACGTCGTTGCGAAGGAATGAATCTCCTCGTGGAATCTCTGAAATTTTGAGGCTGACGTAGTAAGTTCCAGGGGCGTAGTAGGACTCCCCATATTTGGAAATTATTGAGGCTGTTGTCTTGACGGTTGCCGGTGGGAGAATCGTGAATTCATCCGAGGTGACATTCACAACATTGCCGCGACTGTCTGCCACTTGCAGGGCCAGCTGGTAGGTGCCCTGCTGCTCTACGCTCATATTTCCCGCCACGTCGTTTCCGCTAGATCTGCTGATACCGGCAGGAAGCGACCATGTGTAAGTCAGCGGTTCGCCATTGAGGGACCGAAGGTCGAAATCAGGCGTTTCCACGAAATACTTGATGGTGGCTGGTACGTCCGTTTGCAATGCGTTGAGCTTGATGCGCCACTGGGTAGGCCAGACATAAGTCCACGTCTTGACCGGGTATGTGGCCACCGTCGTTTCTTCTGGGTAGCCCTCCACGTAGGTGTAGTAGCTCAGCACTTTGTCTTCTGGGCGTGGCGTGAACTCCAGCTCAGTACCATCGACGCGGGTGCCATCAGGGAGCATCCAGAAGCCCTTGACGACGTACGCCTTGGCCGAAGTTGTCGGCACCACATCGTTGATAGTGGCCTGGAAGTTATAGGTTTTCCCGGCCTCCAGGAATGTTGGGCCCTTGATGGATGCGCGAGCCGAAAGCGGGTTGACCGCCTTGATGCCCACGGTTTTCTTCACGTCCGCTGCTGGATTGTCGGGGGCATCAACCGATCGACCAGCCACCTCAACGGAGAAATTCTTGATCTCTTTGGGGGTAAACGTGAAGCTTGAACCCGATTCCCCGCTGACATCCTCATAACCGCCTGCCGTGATGATGCGCCATGCATACACAGCGTTGTAGCCGTCATCAGCCGCGACGGTCAGTGTCACGGGACGCCCTACTTGCACGACACTAGGGGCAGTCACGCGAAAGGTAGGTACATCAAACGCCTGCAATGTGATTGGCTCGGTCGCAAATTCTGCGCCCGAATACCTGTTCACAAGCAACGCACGATAGGTAGCTTTGCCAGCGGACTCCAACCTGGCCGTGAAGTTGATGCCAGTCTGTTCGATGCCTTCTGTCTTCATGACGCGCGCCCAGGTCCCATCCTCACCAAGGGACTCCCACGACACCGCCTTGACGTTGGCGAGCATCTTTGAGTTCTTGACGTTGGCGTTGATGGTTTGCACGAACGGCGCCTTGCCGCTGAGTGCTCTTACGGAGAGAGTGGCTTCGATCACATCGCCCGCCGCAGTTATCAGAGCGCGTGATTTCGAGATGACCGAGCTGTTAGAAACGAGACCGGTCGTGTCGATCATCTTCGCTTCAGCAACAATGAAACGGGTTCCCGCCGTCAGGCGTCCCAGATTGGCCGTAAAGGTACCATCGGCAGCGACTTCAATAGGCGTCGAAAGCTGCGTTCCGGTTTTGTCTTCACGGATTGAAACCTGCCATTTCCCCATGGACTCAGGGTCAAACGTAATGGTCTGCCCCTTCGGCGTCCCCATCTGGCCACGAATAATCGTCTCGGCCTGGTCGTGAGAGACAAAGACTTTTTCGAGGTTAACCAGTGGCCCATTGGGGACACCCACAAAATCGAGCGTTTCCTCGGTTTTGAATTCAGGTGCACGCATGTACCATGATTCGACCTTGACTTGGTAAGTCTTCCAGGGCTCATCCGCTTGCATCACCAGAGGCACGTTGTTTTCCGGCAAGGAGCTGTAGGCCTCTTTCGTGGCATCACCTGGGTATGTCACCCGCGTCATGATTTCACGGTGCGCCCCCTTCACGTTCATCATCCCCAGGGCACGAGCCTGGGCGCGGTCCACGGTTGCAAATTTTTTGCCTGGGAACTGTTCTGCGTTCTTTGCGTAGAAGCTGTCAAGCAGCTTGTCGTTCTTGAAGTTCAGTGCAATTGGTGCTGGGGTAGTGCCCTCCACAGCGACAGAGGCGGCCCCTGTTTTGGCGGGGTAAAAGGCGGTTTGACGGGTCGCCGGGTCGGTATAGACAACGCCTGGCGTGTACTCCATCGTGTTCATGCCAACCAGGGGGACAGATCCTCGCAGTGCGTTGGACGCATATGGGTTGTATTTCATCCCCTCTGGCAAATCACCAAACTTGATTGCGCAGTTCACCCCGGCCGTTTGCGAGAGTGTGTAGCCTGGGCGAACCATGCTCAGCGTGTTGCAAGTCTCTTTTGCACCACCGTCCAACTTCGCCTGCACATCGAGATCCTCGACTTTGATGGCTGCGGCTTCTTTGGATTTTGAAACCTTGATTTTGCTGGCGGGGTTCCAACGCTCCGATGTCATCACAATGTTGGGGGCGTCTGGCAGATCGACCCAAAGGTTCACGTTTTGAACTTGTTCGGCGGTACCGCTGTCCGAAACCAAGGTCGGATACACCCCAGCAATGTTTGCTTGTCGGGAGATGTCGATGGTCTTACCCTGCTCGACACTCACGCCATTGATCTTCATTTCAGGAACTGCGGCCGAATCAACCACCACCGGGATCTTCTCAATATCCAATGAGCGATTGGTTAGTGGATTCACTGGGGTGATCCTGGCGGTCATGCCGGGGAACGCCTCCACCACCGGAAGGGAAACCGGAACGGTCAGAACGGGGCGTTTGTAATTGAAGGCGACGGATTTCTGCACGTCTCCTGCCACACCGGGCAACTTGGCCTGGATTTGAAAACTTCCATCTCTCAGCGCGGGATAACCAGTTGCGGATATCACACCACCCGTCGCTTGTGTCATCTTCAAAGGAACGGTGCCGCCGTCGTTTTTCACCAGCTGAAACGGACTACTCCCGCCATCGATGACGAATGAACCACGCTGCTCTGCGTTTTCCATTGGCAGGGTCAAAACCGCCCCAGACTGCATGCTCACCTTCACTTCCTGCACTGAGTAGTACCCAGGTGGCAGAGAAGCAGAAAACACCTGCGCAATGAACCCCGCGTTCACCAATGGATATTGCTCTGGAGTGATCGCCCCAGCGATCTTTTCCACCACAACATCAGGGCGAGCCTCGATCCGTTGAATGGGCACCCTGTAGGTTAGAAGAGTGTCCTCGTTTCGCAGAATGATTTGCCCTTTTGCCGGATCTGCAGGGCGATCCAACGTGTCCAGATCAAACGCGTAGCCTCGAATTGTCAGCACGCTACCAGGGGTGACTGTCGCCCCATTGCTTCCGCATACGCTGGTTCCGTTTACATCGCAGACGCCGGAAACAAGCGCCGCCATGGCCGCGCTCATGCCGCCGCAAAGCAACAAAACCGCTGCGGTGATTTGGGTCAGACGCATGGTACTTTTCATTTTTGCTCCGGGTTGTTTCTATAAAGGGTATGAAGGCTGTTTCAGGCTTTGCGTTTGGCACCAAGGGCGCGTGCTACCTTGCGGGCGTAGACAAGACGCTTGGATTCAGTGGCGGCGTTGTAGGCCCCAACTGCATTCCATGTGAGGCCGTAGCGTGCGATGTTCTGCGCAAGAACCCAGGCGCCAATGTTGGTGTTGATGCAAGGATCAAGGAGCGTCTTCTCATCAATCCCGTAGCGGTCAAGGGTGCGCAGCCACCAGCTGTTGATCTGCATATGCCCAATGTCATATGACCCGTTCTTGTTGACGTTCCTGGCGTTTGGATTACCGTTGGACTCGACTTTCGAAATGGCCTTCAAAAGTTCAACAGGGACGTGATACCGGCGCGCGGCCTCATCGAAGCAGGCCGCCTGGGACAGCGATGGGAGAAAAATGAAGAGAGCCAGCAACCACGATTTCATAGCGTTTGATGGTACGAACCGGCCACCGTCCGACCACCCCCGAAAAGCACGCGATTTAGGCGCGTTTCGAGGAACGCACACAGTTATGCGGTGGCAAGGCTGCGTTGGCGGTTGTTCCGGGCGGTGACACCAGGTGGTGTCAGCTCGACGGGCACATGGTGTTCCAAAAGAACGTCGCACCAATACCCTTGAAGTTCCGTGGCCCCGCCGTTCACTGCGTCGATTGCATCTTGGGATGACTCAATCCGCTCCATAACAATTGCCGCGCCAGCTCTGAGCCCTTGCAAGAACTTCAGCCCGTCACTGTCATAGGCTTTGAGGATTTCCGGCTGCAGACAGTCAATCAGCCTACTTTCCAGGCAGCTTCCACTGACGTCATCCAGGGCAATGAGCCCACCCAATCGGCGAATCCAGCTAACTGTGTGGCCGAGGTTGCGAAGAATGCTCTTTGTCTCCAACAGATCGTTGCGCTCAACGATCTCGACCACCACGTTGTCACAGATATGGCCCGCCATTGCATCCACCCATCGGGGGTCCTGGATAGATGTTGGCTCCGCGTTGCAGTGGATCCGCAGTTCGTGCTTGTAGTGGTGCGAGAGCATGGAGGCCATCTGGATCGCTTCCACATCAACCCCCAGCATCACTTCTCGGTCGTTGAAGTCAAGTTGGTGGCGGCAAAGCAACTCCAGCCCAACGAGGCGCAATGTGGTGCCGCACACAATAGGTTGTGCACGGAAATTGGTTTTTGCAATGTCGATGGGACTCATAAACGCTTTTGTAGATTTGCAACCCATAACCACCACGCAATAGAAAAGGCAACGATTGCCAAAGGAGCGATCAAAGTTGAAACGTACATTGGCACAAAGACCCATGCGACCAACACTGCCAACACGAGTTTTCCCAAGTCCATTCCGTACTTATGCATCAGCGGGCTTTGCGAAGAGAACGATGCTTTTGCAATCTGACGTTGGTAGTGACCGTCTACAAATGCCGCAAACATGCAAGGCAAGGCGAAGGCTGTCCACATGAAAATCATGCCGAGCCGGTAAAGAATCACATGACCCCAAACTGTTGCGGCATAGACGCGCTGGACAAGCCATGAGTCAATCTTCTGCACACCGCTGGCGGCGGATGCTTCCATGAGCTGGCCAGCCTCTGTGTTCATCCATGTCAGGACCTCAAATATCTTGTCCATGATCCACTGGTCAGTTTCCTGGCCAAGCCAGTTCACGATTTGTAGTTGTTCGCGCGCTCGAACGGCCTGAAAAATATCAATCGGCACGAGAGCGAGAACAGCCAGAGAACCGAACAGCACCACCACGAGAAGCAGTGATGCAAACGTGTGCTTTCCGTCCGACGAAGATTGCTTGGTCGCCATGGCTTAAATCAGAATGGGGATGCGCCCTTTGAGGGTGCGCCCCCCAGACAGGCGTGCGTAGAAGTGCAGAGGCGGAAGTTCACTCAAAATGCCCGGAGGTATCAGATCGGCCTCTTCTGCGGTGGCCTGCTCCTGGTATGAGGCCCCATATTCTTCCTGCATGGTTGAAGCGATGTTGTGCCCGTATCGCACAGACATGGTTTGCGCCTTGATTTTCGGGATGCCATCAGAGATGTACTTCTGCGTTTCCGAGTCGAGCACGCGCAAAGTGATTTTGTTGTTCGTGTTTGCGAGCACCTGGCGGGCCTTATTCTCATCGCCCAAGCGTGAGGCAAAGTCGGCAAACGTTTGTGTGGCAATGAACATGCGGAATCCGGCTCCACGGCCCTTGTTCAGCAGCTGAATGGTGGGGTTGTTGATCACCTCAGCCGCTTCGTCTACAAAAACATTGATCGATTTTTTCTCATCAATGCCGTAGTTGTAGCGGTCGCCTGCAACGGCCGTCATGTCGGCAAGCATCACCGAGCCAATGGCGCTACCGACCGTTGCATCGGCGAGGGAGTCGAGACCCATGTAGCAAACCATGTCATTGCGAATCACGCGCGACATGTCAGTGACTACCTTGTCGTGCCCAGGCTCAGATTCGGGTGAAAGCAGTTCCTTGAGTGGGTCACTCGTGAGCATCGAGAGAATTGGAATCAGCGACGCCACCATCTTCTGAAAGTGGTCGCGATTGTGCTCAAAGGTCGAAATCAGGCCAGCAAGATCCACGTTCGGACAGTCATGGATCACAACTTCCTTGTAGAACTCAATGTAGGCCCCAAGCACATCATTCTTGTTGCGCTTAATGTAGGTGGCGACCTTTGTTTCCCAGTCGTTCACCTTCGCGCGAAAGTGCACCCGCAGCGCCTTTAAGAGCAAGTCGTCCGGACCCCCTTCGATATACCGCCGCAAATGGACAAGGTTGGGTCTCTGCCCCGTGGCAATCAGTCCGCCCACGATGTCGTTAAGCACCTTCCAGCCGAAAGCCGTGAATGGATCCGCGCCAGTTTCCGATGGAATCAATGCAGCGATTCGAGAGGCCAATTCGGTTTTGCGGTTCCAGTTGCGAAGCGGGTCAATGCAAGCGGATTTCTCGGGGTGGGCGGGGTTGAAGTACACGAACTTTTCTGGAGTCCCCATCGCCTCACACACGCGTCGCGCATTGTCAGCAAGGCCGTGATCGCCCTTTGGGTCGATGATGATGACGGGCTCTCCACGCATGATGGCCTGGGCAATCAACAGGTCAAAAAGACGGGTTTTACCCACGCCTGTAGATCCGACAATCAGCGTGTGCCCCTCCAAAAGAGTGAGGTCCGCGCCTATGTCTTCTTCTTTTGCCAAGCCGTGCAGCCAGTAGCTTCCATCTTTGTGCATACCCGCTTTGCCAAGCTGCTTTGCAACACCGCCGTTCATAAGTGAGTGCATCCGCGATGCCTCAATATCCGTCCAGTGGAATCCTTTACCGAGCCACACTTCCTTCTTCTTCTTGACCCGCTCGGTGATCACCATAAGCTCAGGGATGGTGATGAATTCCTTCTCCGCGTAACTTGCTCGCGCTTTGTCAGATGATCTGTCCCAAGCGCGGTACAGGCGCCACGAGCCCATCGTTGCGCAATACGACGATGCGACAAGAGCGAAGCTGGTGGGCAGAGGTAAATACCATGCAGATGCGACGCAAATCCCCATGGCGCCAAACCAACCAAGGGTTTGTTTCGTTTCATATATTGGGCGCCAAGGATTGTCAAAGTCGAAGAGTTCTTGGGACACGGGCTGCCTTTATTTTGCTGCGTGCGGAGAATTACCAGCCACTGGCCAGGTGCACAGCGTCTGGATGCGGCTCCACCGATGCGGCCTGAATTGCAAACAGCTCCAGAGCCTTCTTTGTGATGGCGTCCACCGTTACCGGGCCGGTATGCAACCCACCATCCTCTCCGTTGACAAGCTCTGCCGCCAACATGCGCTTAATTTTTTCGTATCGGTGATGTGGGCGAGACACCAACACACGCGTTACATCCACCCCGCCGTACCGCCGAGCGTGACTCTTCCAACTCGATACATACTTTGCTGGGAATCGTGTTGCCAAGATGCGGGTCTCCCCGCTATCGAGCTGGAACACGACAACGTAGCCCCCCTCGTGCGGAGAGGCATCCTTCACGCCCAAGCAAATGTGATCCGGTTCACCGTCATACAACCACACGTCGCTTTTCTCCTGAACTTTTAGATTGGTTCAAGAATAGCAACCGAGGAACGGACAACCACCCTTCAAAAGCACGCGTTTTCGGAGCTTTTCGCCACCGAATAGCGCGAGGGGCGCCATCCATTTGGGTTGGCCGCTTGCGGCCTGGAGGCAAAGCCGCCCCAACTTGGCTGGAGGGGTAAGCGCCGCCAGCCGCAGGCTGGCTTCAGTCGTCCGGTCTGTCCTGCTGCTGGATGTACTGCTTGATGATTTCTAGCGGAGCACCGCCGCACGAGAGCACGCAATAGCTGCGCGACCAAAGCACCGGTTTGGAATACACGCCCGCAAGCTCCTGGGCAAACATCGTGCGCAAGCGCCTGCTGGTGCCCGTCTTGAGTGCATTGACGAACTCGGCCAACGCCGCCGTGGGCGGTAGTTCAATCAGCAGATGTACATGATCGCTCTCGCCGTTGGCTTCGATGAGTCTGCCGCCCCAAGCCGCGCAGCGCTCTTTGGCCTGCACTTCGAACTCAGCCAGCATGGGGGCCGTCAGGCACTTGCGACGGTACTTTGTCACAAGAACCAAATGGTAGTTAAGTGCGTAAACGCAATGATGTAGCTTGCTTAATTGCATGATGAATGTATAGTAACCAATCATGAGTGAAGCACGCAACCTGCGCAAAACAACCTATCGGCTGTACCCAACGCCGAAACAGGCGGTTGCGTTGGCCGACCTCAAGCGCACACACCAGCAGCTCTACAACGCAGCCTTGGAAGAACGCATCAGCGCCAGGAGCAAGGCGGGCAAATCGATTTCCTATGCCGACCAGTGCAAGAGCCTTACCGTTCTGCGCCGTGACCTGCCCGAGTGGGCCGACGCTGCCAACTGCTCCAGCCAGCAGATGACGCTGCGCCGCCTGGACAAGGCCTTTGGCGCGTTCTTTCGCCGGGTCAAGGCAGGCGAAACGCCGGGCTTTCCCCGCTTCAAATCGCTGGGGCGTTTTCCCGGCTTCAGCTTCAAAAGCCATGGTGACGGTTGGCGCTTCACGCCCGAGGACGATTGGAAGCACGGTAGCCTGCGCTTGTCTGGCGTGGGCCAAATTCGCGCCCGAGGCCAGGCCCGCCAAGGTGGCGAGATTCGGGCGTCCGACATCCTGCACCGAGATGGAAGCTGGTATCTGTCGCTGACCGTGGCCGTGGCCAGCCCAGAACGCACCCGGCAGGCCGATGGCGCACTGGCCTATGACTGGGGCGTGGAGAGATTCCTGTCGGGCGTAACGCACAGTGGCGAGCTGGAGAACATCGACAACCCGCGCTGGTGGCAACAGGAGAAGGAGCAGACCATTCGGTTGCAACAAGCAGTTTCGCGCAAGAGCAACAGGCGCTCCAATCGCAGAAAAAAGGCTGTGCGCAGGCTGGGTGCTGCCCGCGCCAAGGTAGCCCGCAAGCGTCTGGACTGGGCGCACCAGCAAACGGCCCTCCTGGCCAGCCGCTATGCCCTGGTGGCGACGGAAGAACTCACGCTCAAGAACATGACCCGCAGCGCCGTAGGCACTGTGGAAGAACCGGGAAAACAGGTTGCCCAAAAGGCGGGCCTGAACCGGGAAATACTGGACACCGCCCCTGGGCTGTTCACTTCGCTTTTTCGCTACAAAGTGCTGGAAACTGGTGGCGAATGGGTGGACGCTCCAACCCGCAAACTCAAACCCAGCCAGCGCTGCCCCCAGTGCTGGCATGTGGCCAAAAAGCAGCTCTCGCAAAGAATGCACTGCTGCGAGCAATGCGGGCATGAGGAAAACAGGGATACGGCCTCGGCGCGTGTGGTGTTGCGCTGGGCCTTGGAATCAATATCCGGTCAGGAACTGGCCGAGACGGGGGGTCATTCTCCCCGTGAAACTCCATCCTTTGCAACGCATAGGGTGGAGTAGTTCATGTAAGTGCTAGTTTGGAGGTCTCAGCATCCTCACGATTTCATCCTCTCCGGCAATGATCGATGCGATTGGGCAAAAAAAAGGAACCCAAGGGCTCCCGTTCTTTGGTGCTGTCTGGGCACCATTCTTTGCATCAAAACTGGGGTGGATGAAACCCACCCGCAGATCTACTTGTCGCATCCCGGACGATCATATGGTCTCTTGTGAAACAGATGTGGGTGAGATGCGTACCACTCTTTCATCGTCTGCATAGGCGTCTTGCTCTTGAGCGCTGACTGAGGTAACTGGTGGTTGTACAGGGCCACATAACGCAACAAGGTCTGCTCCATGTCCTCACGGCTGTTGAACCTGTGGGTCTTCAGAACGTCCGCTATGCGACCGTTGAAGCGCTCCACCATGCCGTTGGTTCTCGGGGTTCGTGGCTT
>QLTU01000021.1 GCA_003268905.1 Acidovorax defluvii | reverse complement strand
CAAGAGCAATACGCCGATGCAGGCGATGAAAGAGTGGTATCAGACACACCCGCATCTGTTTCACAAGCGACCCTATGATCGTCCGGGATGCGACACTTATTCACATTGGCAAACAGCGCTGAGAGTGCTCCGAGATCCTTCGTGTCCAGCAGCATTTCAGTAGTGCCGTTGAGAGGGGCCGGCAACTGGGTGCCGTGGATTTCTCTCGACTGCTTGAGAACCTGGTCAAGCAAACTGCTTCGGGGAAGGAGTATGTAACGCACCTCGCAGTCCAAGCCATCGGCAAGCTTGGCCAGCGTTTTCAAAGAGATACTTTGATTTGCTTCTGCCTGTTCCAGCTTACGCACGCCTTGGGCCGTCATTCCGGTCCGTGTCCCAAGGGCCGTTGAACTCATGCCTAGGGCGAGGCGGATGGTCTTCACCCAGCCGCACCTCGGTGTGACATCGCGATGCAGCTTCGCGAATTCGCAAAACTGCCGATCAAGTTCTGCCAAGCGGGTGAAGTCCAGACGGCTTTTCAATTTTCACGGATTCCTGGAAAGCAACTGAATGGTTGTCAGAGTTATGCTGCGGGGCAAACAGTTGCTGCCGTACACCGCTTGCATGCAAGAGACCGCTGCGGGCCAGCATGCCGACATTCACAACGCTGGATACGGACCTCGCTCTAGGACAACGCCACGCCTGCCTATACGGGGGTAACTTGGCGACCGTCCGGTGGTCCTAGCCACCTCATTGTGCAGCGGGAGCGTTTAAACGGCTGGGAAAGGGGTTCCGGGGTAAGCGCACGGCAAACCCATGTTGACCGCCGATGGCGACCATTGCTGACGATCAGATGTCAGTGGGCTGCCAGCGGTGCGGCAAGAGCTCGTCGATACGGCTGGCCTTGTGCGTGGGCAGCCTTGTGAGCACGTCCTGGAGGTAGGCATAGGGGTCATGCCCGTTCATGCGCGCCGACTGCACCAGGCTCATCACCGCCGCCGCCCGCTGGCCCGCGCGCAGGCTGCCGGCGAACAGCCAATTGGCTCTGCCAATGGCAATGGGCCGGATCTGGTTCTCGATCCAGTTGTTGTCCACGGGCAGTTGCCCGTCATCGACGAAGCGTGTCAACGCCGTCCAGCGCCTGAGGCTGTAATCCAGGGCCTTGGCCGTTGCTGAGCTATCGGGCAGTTTCTGCCGCTGCAATGTCATCCACTGGTGCAACGCATCCAGGATCGGCTTGGTGTGCTGCTGACGAATGGCTTTGCGTTGATCGGCGTTCAGTTCCTTGACCTCGCGCTCGATGTCATAGACCTTGGCGAATTGCTCCAGCGCGAACCCGGCAAGCTGGCTTTTGTTCGCCGCATGGAGGTCAAAGAGTTTGCGCCGGGCATGCGCCAGGCAGCCCACCTCGGTCACGCCACTGGCAATCAGGGCCTTGTAGCCGGCGAAGTCGTCGCAAACCAGTGCCCCCTTCCAGTCGCCCAGGAAGTTGCGGGCATGCTCGCCAGCCCTGGACTCGCAGAAGTCATACACCACGGCTTTCATGTCTTCGAACGCCCCTGGCGCGTAGGCCCACAGGTAGGCGCGATGCGTCGCTCCCTTGCCAGGTTTGAGCATTTGCACTGGCGTCTCGTCGGCGTGCAGCACACGGTGGCCGAGTATTTCCGCCTTGAGCGCATCGACTAGCGGCTGCAGCCGCACGCCGCAGGTGCCTACCCACTGCGCCAGAGTCGAGCGAGGAATGGCCAGACCGGCGCGCGCAAAGATGCTTTCCTGACGGTACAGCGGCAAGTGGTCCGCGTATTTGGCCACCAGCACCTGGGCCAGCAGGCCGGTGGTGGGGATGCCTTTGTCGATCACATGCGCTTCAACCGGCGCCTGGGTGATGGTCTCGCATTGGGCGCAGGCCCACTTGCCACGGATGTGACGCTCCACCGTGAACACGCCGGGCACATAGTCGAGCTTTTCGGCCACGTCTTCGCCGATGCGTTTCATCTGACAGCCGCACTGGCAGGTGGTCGAATCGGGCTCGTGGCGGATCTCGCGGCGCGGCAGATTGGCCGGCAGCGGCTGGCGTTTGGGCTGTTGTTTGGCTTGCGGGGCAGCGGCCGCAGGCTGCAGCTGCTCGATCTCCAAGCAGACAGCCGCCAAGTCGGCCTCGATCTCGTCTTCGAGCAAGCTGCGCTGCTCGGCGTTGAAGCGCTCGGACTGTGCGGCGAACTTCATGCGTTTCAAGAGCGCATTCTCGTGGGTGAGCTTGGCGTTGAGCGCCTGGCTGTGGCGTAGTTCTGTGAGCAGCCGCGTGGTCATCTCGCGCAGCTGCTCGGCGCTCAGATCATCCAGGAATTGCGGCTGCATCAACATGACAGGCAGTGTGCCAAGCATGGCACTGCGCTGCCATGCGCAGATCCACCGATTGCGCGCCGGCTTCAGACCATGGTGATAATGCCGGCGTTTCCCATGCGTTGCCAGGGTAGGCCCAGCACCAGGGCGTCAAGCTGGACAGGCTCCAACTGCCACTGCTCATCGCCTGGCGCCGGCCAGACGAACTTGCCCTGGTGCAGGCGGCGAGCGGCCAGCCAGATGCCTATGCCGTCGTGCACCAGCACCTTGATGCGGTTGGCGCGTCTGTTGGCGAACAGGTAGGCATGGTGAGGGTGGGCGGCGCCGAAGACGGCGACTACGCGGGCCAGCGCCGTGTCGGTGCCGGCGCGCATGTCCAGCGGGGCCGTGGCAAGCCAGGCAGCGTCGATACGGATCATTGCCGCAGCACCTGCAACAAACCCTGCAATGCGCGGGAACACTCGCCAGCAGCGGCCAGCGGCCAATTGACCGTCACGAGGGTGCCGTGATGACAGCACTCGATGCGGATGTCTGATGAGCAAGCTGCCGATGCAGCACTTGGGGCAGCTTGTACACCCGCTGCCTGAGGCCCCATCACCGGCGAGCCCAGCGCCACCGCGATGAAGGCGGGCACGGGGTTGGACGGCACCGGATGAGCCTGATGCGCTGGGGCACAAACAGCCTGTGCATTGGCCATTGGCTCAGCCGCTGCATCGGCGCAGTGTGGGGCGATGCCGGACGCATCAGCATGCGCGGTATCGCAGGCGCTCTGGTGCTGGCCCAGACGATGCTCCTTGAGCCAGCGATGCAGCACGTTGGCATTCATGCCATGTTCACGCGCTGTGGCGGCAATTGATGCGCCGGGCTGCTGGCACGCAGCGATCAGTTCAGCCTTGAATTGCGCGCTGTAGACCCGGCGCGTGCGGGGGACACAGGAGCGCGAATGGGGAATCTCTTGAGACATGGTGTGCACGATGGTTTACGTGGACACGATGGTGCTTGCAATTGCTCATTCGGGGTAGATGGGTTGGCCGGACGGATACGTTCCGGGAGGCTTAAAGGTACGGTGGCATGAGCCGTTGTAGGCCCGACAGGTCAAATCGTGCGCATGCTCCCCTTGGAAGATCTTCCTCCAAGGGGAATGCGTGTTGTTGACTAAGCGCCGCTACTCACCCAATTCAACAGTTTTCGCCACCAGGTTGGACGTTTCGCATTGCGACTCTTCACGTAGGCATGCAACTTTCTTTGGTCCCGAGCTCGGCCCTCAGCAATCTGGGACTCGCTCCATCGACCTGCCCATACGACCTCGCCTTCCTGAATCAGGTAGTGAGATTTACAGGGGACTTGCCAACTTCCAATCGAAGGATGCATCGTCACCCCTTGCGGGGTTTCGAACACCTGCCACTCCGCTGGACTCAAGGGCGTACGGACTTTGTGCCCGCATCCACATGCGCAAAGATGATGCGCCGTCTCAAATTCTCGCGAGACGTACAAGACGCCAGGCGCAAGAATTTGAGGCATAGCCACCACATTCTGTACTTCAAATCTCATGGTCAGTTTGCCCCACGATCTTAAAGTCCGCCAGGTCGAACAGGAGATGGCTAAGTGATTCAGCCGCGGTGTAGAACCCGCGTAGTTGCTTGAAACGCATCACCGCTAACGCAGCGTTGAAAGCATTCAGCTCCGCGATTTGCACGTTGGTCCGGTATAGATTTTCCGGACCATCATGCATTTCTGCCAAACCCTTCTTACGCATCGACTGTGCCTTGTCCGGAGGGAAGTATGTTGCGCGCAGCATGCCGCTTAACGGTCCTCCTGCCCTTTTAAGGCCCATTCCAACATCGATGAATGGAATGCCAAGACCAATCAACAGGTCAAAGATTCCGGAGCGCGAGGATCCTTTGTCGACGCAAACGAAGGCGAAGGTCACCCCCTCAAATGCGCTTGCCGAGTCGGCATCAACGTACTGCGAAACCAGCCGCACACCATCTCGAAAGCTCTCATACCTACCCTGGTAGACGGCAGCTTTTCGGAGTCCCAACTCCTTTTCGTCAAGCTGGCCCGGGGAGCGATAGGCATTGTGGACATGAAATTCGTCGCCATCGAATCCACGTATTTCACGCACCGGCGTCTTGACCATGAAGTCCAAGGTGTAAGCACCGGTTCCCCCCAAGCCGATGATGGCAATGATGTCATCCTGCAGCTTGTTAGAGAGATCGGAGATTTCCGCCTTGGAGGTCAGGCTGTCTTGGTAGCGAAACACGGAGGGCTCTGGCGCGTCCTCCACGGACCTGAACGTCAAAGGCTTTGCCCTTTCGGGATAAACCTCCATCGCCGGTCCAGCAATGATCCCCGCGTAGCTTTCGATCTTGTCAAAGAAATTGGCAAACCCCTGGTGAACACCTCCCACAATCGGTTTGTTGGAAAAACGGCGTTGGACTACGACATCCGCGCATGCGCTGGAGAGCTGTAGTTCGTGCTTTCCAGCGTCTATCGCTGGAATCGTCAGACCATCCAACCCACAGGGGTGGGCCCCTGCGAACAGAATGGTGTGGTCTTCCTGGGTCACCAGGCCGGCGCCGTCAACGGGCACCAGCTTGGTGGCAATTGCGCCCCAGTGCAGCTCGCGATGCTGGTCGAGATATGGGATGTCCCGCAGGATCATCCAGCCACCATCGAAAGTGACTGCATAACCCGTCTCGACCAGCTTGGCGATGTCCTGGTTACGACTGACCAGTTTCCGAAACTGTGAAACGGATGCCATCTTTCACCTTCACGGAAGCGCCAGGGACCAGAATGCCCTCGGGTTTGTCGCCGTTGCCCCTGGTCCATTTCACCGAGTAGGTGATGTTCGATTGGGGGGTGTAGCCCGGAACTTCCAGCTGCACCACTTGCGCAAACGAGATTGGCTCGTTTTTTGGCCAGCGGTGAGGCTTCGTTTCAACGTAGATGGTGACGAGTTTGTCGTCTTTGTCCTTGCCGCCTTTGTCGTCGTCGCGGCCGCGTTCGTTCAAGTTTTCGTTACTCATGGTGGATTCCACAGTTGAGTATTGGGATGCGCTTTGGCGCCGAATAGGCATGCCGCAGCTCTACCGGCTGACCTGGCCGGTACCAATAGCACTTGACTGGGAGTAACGGGCTATGGACAATCGCAGACGCCAATCCGGCGAGTCACAAGCTCGTCACCCCGCGACCGAGTGCTTAGGTATTCGGTCGCTTTTTATTTCTGGTTGGTCATTCGGCCCTCCTGTCGTTGATTGAAATCGGTTGACGCATTCATCGCGTTACTCCGAAAAACACGCCTTCACGGAGCCTGCCTCGCTGATCAAACTGCTGAGCAGGCGCCAGTTGCCTGTTTCATGACGCACGCGTCCCGCCACGATGGCCGGGTGCACTCCTGCTTGTCTAGCCAGAGCTCGCGCATCCTCCGCGTCGTGGGTGTCACGCACCACCGCTGTGGTCCAGAGCTCTGGTGGGATCAGTGCGTCGCGCGCACCAGCATCGGCCTCGTCCTCCTGTGCCTGCCCAATGCGTCCTTTGTCATCTAGGTTGTCAGCGATGAAGCGGCAATCGACGGTCAAGTGCTTTTGCACGTGGACCACTTCGTGTAACAACGCGAACCAGAAATTGTCGATTCGGTCGTGGCGAAGGGTCAGCCCCACAATCGGGCGGTCTCCGTCGAGCATCGCGCAGCCATCAAGGTAGGTCTTCTTGAAGGGTGGTTCGATCACCAAGCAGATGCCGTGCTGGCTCAGGTACTCCTGAGCCAACTGTGGCCCTCGATCAAAGCATGAGAGCTTCGCTAAGTCGCGCAGCCAAGTCGTTGTGATTGAGCCCTTTCTGTAGATTCCCAATGGCGGGTTGCGATGCGCCTTGTCGACGACCACAGCACGCCAGATTAGGAGCGCGTACGTGTCCATGATGCGTGCGCCACTTTGGTGGAGTGGCGCACGCAACAATGCGGGTTCAACATCCAACTGAGCAATGCGCTGGAGAAAAGCGCGCACTTGGTCACGTGCTTTGTCGCTCTCATCGCTATCCAATAGACCTCGCTGACGCATCTCTTTCAGCGGAAACTTCTCATAAGCGTAGGTTTCCTCATCCGTCACATCGACTTCAGCTTCGTCAGCTGAGACGAGCAGCGCCTTGGCCGGGATGCCGAGTCCTTTGTGAAGCTGACGGATCATCTGCAGGCTCAGAGGGCGTTTGCCAGCGAGCACTTCAGAAACCTTAGATTGGGATCCAATGAATTGTTCGAGGTCCTTGCGGCTTAGTCCTTGCTGCTCCATCCGGAACTCAATGGCTTGCAACGGGGTCACTGTTGGGCTGCTAAAGCGCTTGGACTCATAGCTGTCGATGACCAGTTTCAGCAAATCAAATTCAGCCTCTTCCTCTGAGCCTGGTTGAAACTCCTGGTCCATTAACTCACCCAAACGGCTGAGCGCATTCTCAAGATCTTGCTCGCTCTTCAGTACACGAACGGTTTGAATCATGCTTTGCTCCTGATGGCGACACTACGGCTGACACGTCCCGCCGGTTTGGGTGTGGCGATCGCCCACACCTTGTCAATCAACAGCACCCCTTGGTTAAATTTGGCTTTCACGTGAATCTTGTACAGACTCTTGATATCGAAAATGACGCGGTCTGGCTGGACGATGGCGTTGGCATACCTTGCCTGGACCTCTTCGGGACAACTCCACTGAGCCTCCTCAGCTTCTAGCTGCCACGCACCCAAGGGAACACGCGAGTCTTCGTGCTCTTGCGCAAAACGTTCAAGTCTAGATTTGCCGAAGATCTGCATCATTAATCCCTGGTTGGGATGGATTTTACACATCCCAAATTGGGATGCAAGCAATTTTTCTGCACAACACATATCCAAGCCGACGCAGTGGACCGGCTGTTCGGTGCGCAGCGAGAAGCTGCGGCATTGGGCCTGCATCTTAGGGCTGCTCGGCCAGCCCGCCTGGTTTTACGCCACATGGAAGGAGGCCAATGGTGCACTTCACTTCCATTGTGAGCGTGCTCTACCTGGGCGCTTGGATGCGCGGTGTCTGGAGTCACTGGATTGCCCCCGCACGCTGGGCTGTCCCAGGTTGGGTCGTAGGCGATCAAGAGGAGCTACTCGCGTGATATTCGTTCACACCGCAGACCTGCACCTGGGGTGTCCCATGCGTGGTCTGTTCTCCTATCCCGATGCTCCGCCGAACGGCAGCGCATGGCGACACGCGATGCCTTTCTCTTCTGGACACATCCCGGCAAGAATGTTTGATCTGCGAACGCACACAACATCGAAATCTGAGTGTCCGCATTCCGACCGTCACGTTATATGCGCAGCGGGTTGTTGACAGTCTGCTTCCAGCCTGATTAAGACTTTAAATCGACTCGGGTAAAACCGGGGAGAAGCATGCGCCTGCCTCGAAAACAGTTTCGAGGCGTAGCGCACTTCGTCCATGCAAAGTGGCCTCGCAGTGGATCTGAAGTTTGGAGGAGTGCAGGTGTCATTGCGACGCTTTGGCAACCACGACTGGCATCGTGCGCTGGTCTGGTCGGTCAGGTAGAGGTGGAACGCGTGGTCACCTTGCCGTGGGCTCAGTGGTCAAGTGCATCTGGTTTCTGCAAAGTGCTGCACCAGACTTCACGAGCCCTTTGGCTTCAAACAAATCGTGCATTGATTTTGCTTCGAATCCTCCTGGCAAGGATTTCAAGCCGTACTCACCCATGTATTGAGTGATGGCCCGGCAAATCAGCTGCTCAGGAGTGACTCCGCACTCGGCTGCTCTGGACTCTATGCGTTCAGGCATCGTTTCATAGTCGTTGAATCGAATGAAAAACTCGCGCATTTTTACACTCCCCGTTTTGTAAAGGGCACTCTTCAAGAAGAAGCTCATCCTATAGTTTTGACATCTTCCCGACGTGAACGGCGTAGATTCCTACTGTGCTGTCGTTGCCGGCTTCCTGAATATGGCAGTGACAAGCCCGTGATCTAGCACCGGCCAGCTTAGTTGGGAGTGTGGTCGGCGCTACGCTGGAGGTGGTACGGGCTATGTGGATGCGTGGGACTGAGGAAAGCGCGGGTGTAGTTAAATAATGGTAAAACCACAGCTTTCCACGTGTTGTGCACGTGCTCGATTCTCTTCCTTCGTTCCGAACATCCGTACATGGCACCTCGTGTGCCGCCTGTCATGCTCCCATTTGTCCAGCCTAGTTCCTCTGCCGCACTGGACGACACGCTCTATGCACGCGTGTTGACCTGGAGCGATGCGCAGCTGCTGGATCAGCAGGCCGTGACTTTCCTGCTTCCCGGGAACGATCAAGCCCACCCCGTAGATATGCAGGTCTACGAGGTAGCACAAAAACCGTCTGCAGCACCTCACATACTCCAATTTTCCATCGTATTTCGCGGCCCCCTAGCGCCCCAAATGTCGCAGCGAACCTACCGCATGCGCCATGCGGAATGTGGTGACTGGGCCGTGTTCATCACGCCTATCGCACAATCGGTCGGTCACATCGACTATGAGGCCTGCTTCTCCTATAGAGCTTGAGCTGCCCGCCCTGCAGAAAGAAGGGGTTTCCCTTCGCACCGTCGAGGCCGCCGACTACCCCTTTCTGCGCGCGCTTTACCGCAGCGTGCGCGATACCGAACTCGCACCCTTACCCTGGACCGACGCGCAAAAGCAGACCTTCTGCGATGACCAGTTTGCCCACCAGGACAGGCATTACCGCACTTACTACACGCAAACGGCATTCTTAGTGATTGAGCGCGCCCAGGCACCAATAGGCCGCCTCTACCTCAACTACGCGCCGGGGCCGCTTGGTGTGATGGACATTGCCTTGGTGCCCGCGGCCAGAGGCCAGGGTCTGGGTTCGGCGCTGATGCAGTGGCTGGTGGCCTGGGCAGATGCCGACCAGCGCGCCATGCAACTGTTCGTGGAAGCGGATAATCCGGCCAGACGCCTGTACCAGCGGCTGGGCTTTGTCGAACAAGGCCAAGAAGGCATTTACCTGCGCATGCGCAGGGCCGCAGCTAACCCCGGTTGAAGACCGCCTCGACCAGACGTCCTTGAGCATCGTTCGGGCTTAAAAATACGTCATGCGATCCCAATGCGGGGTGGGAGATTTGCCAGGTATCCTGGGCCAGCCTCTCGCCCTGCACCTCAAAAACAACGCGAAAAGAGCGCTCGATTTCTCCGCTGTAGGGTAGCGCATGCAAGGCCAAGAGCGTAAGGCCTGCCGGAGCCTGGGCCACTGCAAACTGCTGCCCGACCAAAGGGGCAAAGTGGCTACGCCGCAGCTCTGCGTGCCCCACTGCCAAGGTGCCCAAAGGCTTCACCGCCACTGCGGCCACGGCAGAGACCGTTCCTGCGGCCTGTAAGAAAGCGCGGCGACCTGTTTTCATAGCAAACCATCCGTTCCTGGGAAGGACAAAATCATATAGCCTCAATTATTGATCGCAGTTAAACTCTTTTGCAGTTATTAACATTTTTTGGTGCTACTACGCCAAGCTCCTCATGGCCCAACCCTATGTCGGCGAGATCCGGATGTTCGCCGGTAACTTCGCACCCGCAGGCTGGCAGTTCTGCGAGGGGCAGTTTCTGCCTATTTCCGAAAACGACACCCTGTTCCAGCTGATCGGCACCACCTATGGTGGCGATGGTGTAAGCACTTTTGCACTGCCCGATCTGCGAGGGCGTATTCCTATACACCAAGGCGGGGGCTTCACCCTGGCAGCAACCGGAGGGGTGGAAGCCGTCACATTGACTCAACAGCAGATCCCTAGTCATACCCATGGCTTGCTGGCCGTTTCGAGCCCGGGTTATCTTGCCTCGCCAGCAGGGGCCGCAGTGGCCAAGCACCGAGACCACAAGGCATTCACCAGCGCATCTGTGTCCACTGTTGCCATGAGTGTGCAAATGGTAGGCGCGACCGGCGGCAGCCAGCCCCACAACAACATGCCGCCCTATCTGTGCGTGAATTTCATCATCTCGCTCTTTGGCCTCTTTCCCTCTCAAACCTGATGGCTGATCCTTTTCTTTGCGAAATCCGGCTGACCTCCTTTGGCTTTGCACCCAAGGGTTGGGCCATGTGCAATGGGCAGTTGCTGCCCATCAACCAAAATCAGGCCATGTTTTCCTTGCTCGGAACCACCTACGGCGGGAACGGCCAAGTCAACTTTGGTTTGCCCGACCTGCAAGGGCGCATGCCCTTGCACATGGGCAATGGCCACACATTAGGTGAGCGGGCAGGCGAACAAAATCATACGCTGACGCAAACCGAATTACCGCAGCATGCCCACGCCGTCAACGCCACCACGCAGACCGGCCGGGCGACCACGGGGGGCATCGACAACTCCGCCGCGAATGGTCATGTGCTGGCCGCCGCGCGTGGCCACTACGCGCAGGGCGGGGACACCTCGCTGGCTCCCGCGACTGTGCAATCCGTCGGCGGCAGCCAGGCCCACCTCAACATGCCGCCCTTTCTCGCGCTGAACTTCATCATCGCGCTGCAGGGCATTTTCCCGTCACAAAACTGAGCGCCATGGCAGATCCATTTGTCGCAGAAATCCGCATCGTTGGTTTTAACTTCGCGCCCAAGGGATGGGCGTTTTGCGATGGTCAACTCCTGCCTCTGTCGCAAAACACGGCCCTGTTCTCGCTGCTCGGAACCACCTACGGCGGTAACGGCCTGTCCAACTTCGCGCTGCCCAATCTGCAAGGCAGTTTTCCGATGCACCCAGGTCAGGGGCCGGGCCTGTCGCTGCACGATCTCGGGGAACAGAGCGGCACTGAAACCGTGACCTTACTGGAATCCGAGATTCCTTCGCATGGCCACGGAATGGTTGCCGGCAGCCCATGGAGCGCGTCGCTCGCAGCCCCCTCCCCCTCGGCCCTGCTCGGCCCCGCGCCCACGCGCCCCTATGCCGCGGTCGCTACGACTGACACCCAGATGGCGCCCACGCTCGCTACGGGCGGCGGCTCTCCCCACAACAACATGCCGCCCTATCTCGCGATGAACTTCATCATCGCGTTGCAGGGCGTGTTCCCACCACGCACCTGAACTGGCTCCGCCACCACCCGATAGCACCATGCGTAGCTTTGCCGCGGCCATTGTCTGGGCCACCCTGACCCCTCTCGCTCTGGCACAGACAGGCCCATTGGTTCAGCGCGAGTTGGCCGGACGGGACAGCCGTTTCATCGAGATCCCGACGGGCACGGCCGATGCGGGGTTTCGCGCCATCTTGCCGGGCCGCCACATCGCCTTCGACCGCAATGGCGTGGATATCCAGGTGCGCGCTCCAGAGCCGAATGCTGTGCGGCAAAAGAGCCTGGGCATCGGTTCGGCCACGCGCCTGCGCTACAGCTTCGATGGCGGTGCGCCGAGCGCCCCGCAGGGCAAGGACCCGTCACCCACCACCTACCACTGGCTGGTGGGAGCTCCTTCCCAATGGCGCACGAACCTCAAGAGCTATGGCGCTCTGAGCTACCGCAACGTGTGGCCGGGCATCGACGCGTTCTTCATCGGTGAATCCAGGGGCTTCAAATACCAGTTTGAACTGGCCGCGGGAGCTGACCCGGCACAGGTCTGGATGCGCGTAGAGGGCGCGGACGATGTGCAACTCACGGCCTCCGGCGCGCTCGAGTGGCGCATGGGCACCGAGCGCATGGTGGACGATGCCCCCGTCGCCTTCCAGACCCGGGGAGGCATCCAAACAGCCATCGCGACCCGTTACCGTGTGGAGCACCTAGGTGCCAATACCTGGCGCATTGGCTTCAGCGTGGCCCCCTGGGACCGCAATTTGCCTCTGGTGATTGACCCTGCATGGGTGGGGTACTCAGGCCTTGTGGGTGGCAATGCGCAAGACCAAGTGTATTCCGTCGCGCGCGATGCCGACGAGAACACCTATGCCTGCGGCGTGACGCGCTCACCGAACCTCGTGCTCTCCAGCGCCTATCGCGGCGATGACGATGCATTTCTCGTGCGCTTCAACGCCGCGGGCGTAGCCCAGTCCGTGACCTACATCGGCGGCGAAGCAGACGACAGTTGCCGCGGTCTGGTCGTGCAGCCCAGTGGTCTTATCTACCTGGCAGGGGGCACGGAATCTACCCAGTTTCCTGCCGTTGGGACCGCAGATCCGCTGCTGCGTCGGGAAAAAAACGGCGGGCGCGATGCCTTTGTGCTGCGCCTGAAGAACCAGGGCTCGCAGATCGATTACTCAGGCTTTATCGGCGGCGCCGAGGACGACCAGGCCAATTCCCTGGCGGTGGACGGCCTGGGCCGCGCCTACGTGACAGGCTTTTCAAGCTGCACGGGCGGGGGCAATTGCTCGTTTCCCACAGTCGTAGGCCCCAACCTGACCCGCGCCGCGAGCGCTGACGCGAGCCGCCCCAGCATGGATGGATTTATTGCCCGGGTCAAAGCCGACGGTTCGTCGCTCGACTACGCGGGCTTCATCGGGGGCGATGGCTATTTTGATGTGGGCCATGCCATTGCTGTGGATGCCAGCGGTTCCGCTTATGTCGCCGGTGCAACCGATTCAGTGACCGGATTACCGGCGGCCCCTGGGTTTCGCAGCATCCCAAGCGGCGACGCCTCGGATGGCTTTGTAGCGCGCATCAGCGCGAGTGGCGCAGCGGTGGACCGCTTCACGTTGCTAACGGGCACGCTCTCAGGTAATCAGTCGGGCGCCGATCGCGCCCTGGCGATTGCGCTGGATACGGATGGCACGGTCATCGTGGCCGGCGAAACGGATTCCAGTGACTTTCCTCTGAACTCCACGGGCTCGCGTGACGGCGGACCGGGATTGCAGGCCAGCCCGCAAGGTGGTATGGATGGTTTTTGGCTACGGATGAGTTCAGACCTCGGCCAGGTCCTGACCGCCACCTACCTGGGTGGCAGCGGCTACGACAGCGCGGAAGCCGTCGCCATCGATGGCGCCGCCTGGTACATTGCCGGCAATACCAATCCCGGCATCGGATTCCCAACCAAAACGCAAAGCGGCGTGGCCACTACGCGCGCGGGTGCGCAGGATGGCTTCATTACAAAGATCGATGCCAGCACGCCAAGCACCTGGGCCTATGCGGGCTTTCTGGGAACCTCCGCAAACGAAGCCTTCTTTGGCATGACCTCCAGCGTCGTCGAGGGCAAGACCATCCTGTCCCTGGGCGGCGCCACGACGACGCAGGACAGCAGCGGCCTGATCAACCCCGTCACGGCCGCCCTTACTGGCGACAATGCAACCTCCAACGGCCTGGTGCTGCGCATCGACCCCTTCGGTCCACCCGCGGAGCTGACCGTTGAAACAGGATCCCCGCAGTCCACACCGATTGCTACGGCCTTCGCCGCCCCGCTTTCGGTGCGCGTGCAAGACGGCGATAACCAGCCCTTGTCCAAGGTGGTGGTGACGTTTACTGCACCCGCGGCCACAGGGGCCTCCACCAACTTCGCCACGACGACCACGGCCACAACCGATAGCAACGGCATCGCGTCGCTACTCGCGTCGGCCAACGGCTTCGCCGGCACCTATACCGTGACGGCACAGGCCGGCGCAGCCAGCGTCAGCTTCAGCCTGACCAATGCCAAGGGCGCGCAATCCACACTGGCAGTGACCGCGACCGCGACCACCCTGCCCTTTGGCAGCAGCACCCCGCTCAGCATCACCGGAGGTTCGGGCATGGGCCTGGTGAGCTATGCCGTCACGGCAGGCTCGGCCAACTGCGCGGTTGCGGGCAACGTACTGAGCGCCACGGCAGTAGGAAGTTGCACGGTCACAACCACCAAAGCCGCCGACGCCAACTACGAGGCCGCCACAGCAACGGTGGACGTGAACATCGTCAAGGCCTCTCAGCCGGCCCTGATCGCCAGCGCCACGCCCACCAGCCTTCAGTTCTTGGCAACGGCCACCTTGGCCACGAGCGGCGGCGCGGGCAGCGGCCCCGTGAACTTCGCGGTCACAGCGGGCGGCAGCGCTTGCAGCGTGAGCGGGGCAACCCTCACGGCCGTTGGCGTGGGCACCTGTACCGTCACGGCGACGAAGGGCGGTGACATCAACTACAACGACGCGATCGCAACCGTGGACGTGACCGTGACCAAAGCCGCCCAGACAGCGCTGACCGCCCAGGCCACACCTTCGTCATTGCCCTACGGCCAGACGGCACAACTGTCCGCGCAGGGCGGTTCGGGCACCGGCACGGTGACCTATGCGGTCACCGCGGGCGCGGGACAGTGCTCCGTGGTGGGCAGCCTGCTCACGGCCAATGGCACGGGCAGTTGCACAGTCACCGCTACCAAGGCCGGTGACGCCAACTACAATCAAGCGGCCACTACAGTCACCCTGACAGTGACCAAGGCTGCCCAGGCCCCGATGGAGCTGCAGGCCGTGCCCAATGTGCTGGCTTTCGGCGCCAGCGCAACCCTCAGCATCTCGGGCGGCAGCGGCACGGGTGTCGTCAGCTACACCCTCAGCGGCGGCACGGGCCTGTGCTCCCTAGCGGGCAGCACCGTGACCGGCCAGGGGGCTGGCACCTGCACTTTCAGCGCCCTGAAAGCCGGGGATGCCAACTACGACGATGCCACGTCATCCGTCACCATCACTGTGACTAAGGCTGCGCAAGGCACACTGACCGCCATCGCCACCCCGGCCGCTATTGCTAAGGGCGATACCAGCGCGCTGGGCCATTCAGGCGGCAGTGGCACTGGCGCTGTGACCTTCGTCGTGACAGATGGAGGCGCTTATTGCGCGGTCACCGGCAGCATGCTCTCGGGCATTGCGGTAGGCCGCTGCACGGTGACTGCTACCAAGGAGGCAGACGGTAACTACGTTGCCACCACGGCCACCGTGGCGGTCGATGTAGGAAAAGCCGCGCAGACCATCGCGTTTGCCGCGCTACCAGATCAGTTCCTGGGCGCGCCCGACGCCACACTGGGCGCCAGCTCGACGTCTATGCTCTCCGTGGCGTTCGCCAGCCAAACCCCCAGCGTGTGTTCGGTCACAGGTACAGCGCTGCGCCTGCTCACCACCGGACTGTGCACCGTGCGCGCGAGCCAGGCTGGCGATGCCAGCTATGCTGCGGCCCCGGTCGTGGACCAGAGCTTCGCCATCACGCTCCCCGCAGGTAGTACGCCCACAATCACAGGTTCATCGGGCGCAGGCCCACTGATCGCTCAACTCCCTCCAGGCTCGACCTGGGTGTTCGCGCCCATCGGCAATGGTCCGCAAGACTCAGCGGGCTTCATTCCGCTGACAGGCCATCCCAAGTCGCCAGCGAGTGCACCACCCGCTAGCCTGAACTTCCCGCATGGTTTATTCGACTTCGTGGCCATCAACGGCACGCCGGGCACGCCGTTCTCGATTACGCTGACCTACCCATCTTTGCCTGCGCTGCCTCCGGGCCAGCAGTACCAGTATTGGAAATATGGCCCTACGCCGAGCGACCCCTCGCTGCACTGGTATCTATTCGCTGGTGCGGTTATTAAGGGCAATACGGTGACCCTGACTATTGTCGATGGCCAGATCGGTGACGACGATCTGGTGGCGAACTCTCGTATCGTGGATGCGGGGGGGCTGGCCGTGGCTGCGATCGCACCCGGTGGTACAGCATCGATTCCTACCCTCTCCGAATGGGGCCTGATTCTTCTGTCCTTACTAATGGCCATGCTCGGGCTTTCCAGGATGCGGCGGCGCCAAGACTGACATCAGCAAGCCAATTTAAGGACACGGAATAAAGGCCTGCTTCCGCTAAGTAACGACCCTTTTACTAACAAAAAACAAAGGTGACCTTGCCCCTGTTTGGTGCTGGGCCGCAAGAGCTAGTCCTTACCGCTGCCTCGCGCTACGTCGCGGACTAACGCGCGATCGCCAGCTGCAACCTGCGTATCCCGGCCCTCTTGAACACTCAGTCTGGCGATGTGATCAATTCGACTGTCGATCATGAACAGCGGAAGGCCTCTTAAGAATAGGGTAGCAATGTGAAGGTAAACGTCTTATTCAGTTCAAACCCATATATCCACCACATTACTGCCTAGCTGGAAGCCTCAGTCGTGCGCGCCTTGGTTTGATCCCGCAGCCAGCTTGATCGGTCGTACACAAAGCCTGGGAATTCTTGGTCCAAGGTGGTCTTTCGCAAGATGAGGTCACGTGCCAATTGCGCCACGACCGTGACTTCCTTTTCGTTTCGTACGTTCAGGGGTGCCACAAGGCTCACCCCCATCGCCCAACTGAGGCGCTTCCAACTCCACGACGGGCGGACCTCCAAGTCAACCCCCTCCCCGGTCAACCGTTGCTCAATCTGCAGCAGTTTGTCGTAGTACTGCCTCTGGGCTGCTGACGGCTCACGACTGGTGAAACTGCTCAGCTTTTTCCGTCGCCCTGACTTGCCAACCCTCTTGTAGTTTTGGGTACCCCCTTCGCAGAGCCAGTTATCCCGGGGGCTGTCACCTGCCTCGCTCCAAGCCTGGGATTCGATGGCATCCCGGTGGAGATCCCGAGGGTGTCGCCACCAGACGATGACACGCCGTCCATTGAGGATGAAGCCCACATCGTCCCAGTACGAAAGACTGTCCGCGTCCATGTTCCAGTAAGCATGGGGGATGTACAGACCGCCCTCCGACAGGCGCCACTGGTGCGTGCGGTGGTACTGGCGCATGCGTCGTCCCAGCAACTCATAATGTGGGTTCTTCATGTGGCTTCATCTACGAAGGAGGAAAGTGAATGCTCAACACGATTGTTCACGACAGCCCCGTCGAGGTGCGTCTGACGATATTGACGTGGAATGTATTGGGTATTGTGGCCCGCGCTGCAAAGATTGGCGTCTCATGACTGGCACCGTCCCCAACTTCTTCGATACCGCCCATGCACAGCAGGAACTTCAGGACTGGGATCGCATGGCGCCCGTCGGCCGTGAGTTCGGCAGCCCCGACTATGAGCGGCTGGAAGAACTTGATCACTTGGCAGTCAATGCCAAGGGAAGCCTGCTTGCGGCACGCCGTTGGCTGGACACACCCAACCAGGCGCTGGGTGGCCGGATGCCTGAAGAGGTTGCTAAAACCCCTGAGGGTTTTGAACAGGTGCGGCAGTTGCTTGCCCCCTCTGGGTGAGCGTGATTGCATCTGTCTTGTCGTTGCTGCCTCGGATGCGAACTGCGATCCAGATCCAGCATGCCTACTATGTACTTCGGCCAAAACGTCCCATATCTGCCTGTGTCTACGCCACGGAGCGCGGACGTGGTTCTCTACCTGGACCTCGATGGTGTAGTCCATCATGAGAAAGTTCTCTGGCATCCCCGCAAAGGCATCTATATGAGCCCGTACGAAGCGGCTAGACATGCGCTGTTCGAATGGATTCCTATCCTCGAGTCAGCGCTCGAACCCTATCCAGCAGTGGCCCTGGTGCTGAGCAGCTCCTGGTGTATCCGCCCCGGATACAGTGCAACCCTCAAGCGTATTCCGCTGTCCATACGCTCCCGATTCATTGGCGGTACTTACCACAGGCGCGTGCATGGCATAGATCCCTGGAACCTGTCCATGTACCGAGCCATGCCACGGGGCGTACAGACTCAAGAAGACGCCCAGTGGTTAGCTCTCGATGACGATCTGGAGGGTGGGCCTCAGTCCTCTCGGCTAAGCCTAGTCGCATGTCACGGGACTACCGGCTTATCTAATCCCGACGTTCAAACTGAACTGCGAGAGAAGTTGCGAACTTGCCATGTGACGTGACGACTTAACGGACCCTCAGTCTTTGAACGCCGCCTCCACCGCAATAGCTTTCACGCCCAAGAAAACCATCCCGCGAAATTGCATGGTCTATGCGGGATCTATGCAGGCTGCATAGCTGAAAAGCGCATTACATCAAATTTGTGCCCACTTACAACGCAGAAATCTCCGCTGGTTCGCTCATGCCACTCGAAAGCAAGCGCATTGCTGCGCTGTTGCTGACGCACCCGAATGACTCCGCATGGCATCATGCCATCGAGATCGATAACATTCTGCAAAAGAAGACCCCCGCTACTGCACGACGACAAGCCACGTTGATCCGCAAACGACTGCTGACTCTGGACGCTGCAGGTTGGGAGATGATTTCCAATCGCGAAAGCGAAGTGCAACTCCAACTTCTACTTGCGGCAGCTATCAAGCACAGCCCCTTGCTGGGCGACTTCATGCGCACTGTCTATGCACTGCGGCAGCGGGGGCTGGAGTCGGCCCTCGCGCCCCACGACTGGCCGGACTTCCTGGCCGAATGCGCGCACCACGACCCTACGGTCACTCAATGGGCCGACTCCACGCGGGCCAAGCTGTTCCAGGTCATTGTTCGCGTGCTTGCAGAGGCCAAATACCTGGACAATGCCCGCAGCATGGGGCTTACCCCCCGATCGCTGCACCCCGATGTGCGGCGCTACCTCGGTGAACGCCATGAAACCTATGTCCTCGAATGCCTGGAGCGCGCGCAATGACGTTGAGCCTTGAAGAACGCCTGAATCAGATCTTGCCGCGTGTCACTTCGCGGGACTTCCTCGACAGCAAGGGGCTCGGCAACGAAATTGGCTTCTGGATCTTCGACTACCCGCCTGACCGTGAGATGGATGTGCGGGATTTCCTCTCAGGCACCGTAGTTCCCACCCTGGGCAAGCAGTCACCAGCCATTCGCTGCGCTGTAGTCGATCTGTTGACTCTGGTGACGGAGTTATTGGAAGAGCGCAAGTTGCTCGACAAAGCCATCGCCATGCAGCAAACCAAAGGCAACGATGGTGCCCTGGCCGCTCTGCGCTCGGTGCTCAAAGAAGACAAGCTGGCCCAAAAAATTGCAGATCTGCATGACATCGCTGCACTGGATTTGCTCGTATTAACTGGCGTGGGCGCCGTCTACCCCATGCTGCGCACCCACACGCTGCTTTCTGCGCTGCACCCGATCATGGGTAACACGCCACTGCTCATGTTCTTTCCGGGCCGGTACGATGGCCACTCGCTGCGCCTGTTCAACACGCTGGCCGAAGACCACTACTACCGGGCCTTCCGCCTGGTTCCCGAAACCACTTGAGTTCGCGCCTCCGTCTTCGCTCACCCGCTGCACCCCATCCCATCACAGTCCCATGATCATTCGCGACCTGTTCCAAAAGCCCATCGACCGCCCCATCAACGGCGTCATCAAAGCCGACCAGATGGACGCAGCCAGCGTGTGGCAAGAGCTGGAGGAATACGTCGTCACCAAGCAGATCAGCGAATACCTGCGCAGATTCTTTGACGCTTATTTGGCCGCCATCGACCGTCCGCATGACGCGGCCATCACTGACCGCATGGGCGTCTGGGTCAGCGGGTTCTTTGGCTCGGGCAAATCGCACTTCATCAAGATACTGTCGTACCTGCTGGAAAACCTGCAGGCGCAAAACCCCGAAACGGGAGAAAAGCGCAGCGCCGCCCAGTTCTTCGATCACCACAAGATCAAAGACGCCATGCTGCAGGCCGACATTCAACGCGCCGTGCAGGGCACCGCTGATGTGATCCTGTTCAACATCGACGCCAAGGCCGACAGCAAAACAGACCGCGACGCCATCCTGCAAGTGTTCCTGCGCGTCTTCAACGAAAAGTTAGGCTACTCGGGCGACGCTCCGCACATCGCCGACATGGAGCGCCACCTGGTCTCCAAGGGCGCTCTCGATGTCTTCAAGGCCGCCTTTGCAGCATCCAACGGCAGCACCTGGGAGCAAGAGCGCGACGCCGTGGATTTCTTGCGTGACGACATCGTGGTGGCGCTTGCCCAAGCTCTCAAGATGACGTCCGAGTCTGCTGGCCAGTGGTTTGACCGTGCCCGCGATGACTTTCGCATCAACATCGAAAGCTTTGCCAAGGTCGTCAACGACTACCTTGCAACCAAACCTGCCAACCACAAGGTGATCTTTCTGGTGGATGAGGTGGGTCAGTTTATCGGTGCCAATTCGCAGCTCATGCTCAGCCTGCAAACCATCACCGAGCAGTTGGGCACGCAGTGCAAGGGCCGCGCCTGGGTCATCGTCACCAGCCAAGAAGACATCGACGCCGCCATTGGCGAGGCGAACAAGGCCAAGTCGCAAGACTTCTCCAAGATTCAGGGGCGTTTTCATACGCGGCTGTCTCTGGCAAGCAGCAACACCGACGAAGTGATTGGCGAACGCTTGCTCTCCAAGACCGAGGCGGCCCATGTATTGCTGCGCGATGCCTTTGCTGGCAAGGGCGATGTCATCAACAACCAGCTCAGCTTTGTCGGCAATGCCGTCAGCCTGCGCGGCTACAAAGACGCTGCCGAGTTTGTCGCCTGCTACCCCTTTGCGCCGTACCAGTTCACGCTGCTGCAAAAGATCTTTGAGACCATCCGCAAAGTGGGCGCCACCGGCAAGCACCTCTCGCGCGGCGAACGCTCATTGCTCGACGCCTTCCAGTCGGCTGCCGTGCGCAACGCCCCCAACGGCATCGACGTGCTGGTGCCGCTGTACGACTTCTATCCGTCCATCGAAAGCTTCATCGACGGCATGGCCAAGCGCTCCATCGACGAGGCGCCGCTCAACCCGGCCCTGCAGCCTTACGACAGCCAGCTGCTCAAGGCGATGTTCCTGATTCGCTACATCCCCGACATCGTCAAGCCCAACATCGACAACCTTGCCACCCTGTGCATTGACCAGATCGACGCCGACAAACTTGCCCTCAAGCGCCAGATTCAGGAAAGCCTGGCGCGGCTGGAGCAGCAACGCCTGGTCAGCCGCAACGGTGACCAGTGGTTCTTTCTGACGAACGAAGAGCGCGACGTGGCCCGCGAGATTGGCCATGTGGACGTTTCCGCCGCAGAAAAGGCACGCCTGCTGGCCGAAATCGTGTTCGATGAAATCCTGGGCAGCCAGACCAAGGTGCGCCACCGCGATACCAAGTCGGACTACGAATTCAACCGCCTGCTCGACGGCGCGCCCTGGCGCCAGGCCAGCCATGCCCTCAGCTTTGAAGTGCTCACCCCGCTGGGCGACGACTACGACAAACTGCACAGCGCCAAATGCATCCTGCGCAGCAGCGAAGGCGCCGGGCGTGCCCTCGTGCGCTTGGCTGAGGGCGAGCGCCTGGACATCGAGCTGGCCACCTACCAGCAAATCGAAAAATACATCGTCAGCCCCAAGGCCGACCAGGCCACGCCATCGCTCAAACGCATCTTGGCCGACCGCAAGGATGAAAACCGCGAACGCCGCCAGCGCCTGGTGCACCAGCTGTCTGAACTCATCACCGCTGGCGACTTCTACGCCCTGGGCCAGCCGGTGCAAATCAAGGCCAGCAGCCCGGCCACCGTGCTCGATGAGCTGCTCAACTACCTCATCACCAACACTTACAGCAAGCTGCCCTACCTGAAGGTGCGCCAGGCCGACCCCATTGCAGAAATCAAGGCCGTGCTCAGCGCAGGCGACTTGGCGCAGCACGCCCTGGCACTGAACGGCGAAGCGGGCAACCCCCTGGCGGTGCAAGAGCTGCGCGACTACCTGCAAATGGCCGCCAGCCAGTCCCGCGTGCTGCTGTCCGACGTGGTGGACCGCTTTGCTGGCATTCCCTGGGGATGGAAGCCCGAGTGGGAAACGGTGCTGCTCGTCGCCCGCTTGTTCATGGCGGGCGAGATCAAGCTCATGCTCGAAGGCAGCGACCTCGATCCCGCCAGCGCCGCCGACCCGCTCACCAAATCCGCCCGCTTCAAGCAAGTCTCCATCTTGAAGCGCAAAACCGCCGACGCCACCACCCTGCGCCGCGCGCGCGAGCTGTACAAAGACCTGTTCAGCCAACTGGGCCGTGAAGACGAAGACAGCCTGGTGGCCGAATACCGCACCCGCTTGGGCGACTGGCAGTCAGACCTTAAAAGCTACGACCTCACCGCCGCCACCCCCCACCATCCGGGCAAGCCCACCATTGATGCAGCACTGGCCCGCATCGGCCAGCAGCTCGCCATCCGCGACAGCTTTGCCTTCATCGAGGCACTGCTCTCCGCCAAGGACGACTGGCAAGACGCATCTGACGACATCCACGACCTCGTCAACTTCTACAAAACCCAGATCACCGCCTGGCGCAAGCTGCTAGCCGCTCTCAGCCAGTTTGCCGACAACCGCGAAGCTCTGAACAAGGCGCCCCAGGCGGCCACGGCACTGGCCGAGCTGACCCAGATCCGCGACAACCCCCAGCCCTACGCCTTGGTCAACCGCATCGAACCGCTGGTGGCCACGGTCACCTCCGTTAACGAGCAACTGGCGCAGGACAAGCGAGAAAAAGCCCTGCTTTCCATCGACGGCAAGCTGGTCGAGGTGCAAAAACAGCTCGCTGCTTCTGCCGCTACGCCCGAGCTTTCCAACAAGGCCCTCAAACCCTTGCAGGACCTCAAGGCGCGCATTGCAGGCCTCACCGGCATTGCGCAAATCCTGTACCTGCAAAGCCAAGGGGGCGACGCCATGGACGAGGCCATCACCCTCATCGAAGCCGCCGTGGCCGCTGCTGCCGCCAAGCCCACCACCCCCAGGGTGGCCAGCCCCGGCGATACCACCCAGCCCCTGCAAACCGGCCAGCCCAACGCTTTGGCAAGTCCAGCACAGGCCCCTAAAACTACCCGCGTGGTGCGCGCTGCCGAGTTCTCCAACCAGCCTTACTTGGAAACCGAAGCTGAAGTGGATGCCTACCTCACCCGACTCAAGTCCGAACTCTTGGCCGTGGTGCGGGCCGGACAAAAAGCGCGCGTGCAGTAAACGGCGACAACGCTGAGACAGCAATTTTTAACTGATGTGGGGAGCGTCGAATGTTCAAAATCACTGGCCTCGACGAGGCAATGAAAAAGCTCAACGACTTGCAGAGGAAGGCCGAGGCGATAAACAAACAGTCAGTACCCGTCGGTGAAGTCCTCACGCCTGCTTTCCTGCTGCGTCATACACCGTTTGGTTCCGCTGACGAGATGTACCAGGCAAGCGGTTTCAAGATCGAAACCCCAGAAGATTTTGCAGCCATCCCCGACGAAGAGTGGGACGCGTTCATTCGTTCCATATCCAGCTTTACGGACTGGAAGTCCATGCTGAACGAAGCCGGAAAAGAGTGGGCAACCGAAAAGCTCGGCCTGAAATGACGCAAACCGAATTGGCCGCGAGCTCGGCTCTCACCGTCGCTTTTCAAGATATGGAAGACGCAAAGGCCGACTTCCAACAAGCAGAGTTCAAAGAGGCGGCGCACGTACTGAATCGGCTGGTGGCGGTTTTCGACCGCGAGCCATTGGCAAGCTTTTTGTCTGAGGCTCTCCCGTCAGTCGATTTCGACGATTGGTTGCAGCGTGCTGAAGCCACAGCAGGTTCGCATGTTGGCTCAGCGCATCTGAACTGGCCCCACGACCGCGCAGAGCGGGTGTCGATGCAGATAGCACTCTGCCGATACATTGCAGCCAAGAAAGTCGATTTTCTGAATTTTGTGCACAGCCACTTCCATGTTGGAAGTTCTCTGTCAGCACACGTATTCGTTTTCCACGCCAAGATTCTGGAGCCGCTTCTCAGAGACATACGCAGGCTCAGTGAGCTTCGCCAAGTTCCATCCATCTTGACCCAGGCCATTGGTCGCATCCCCCAGAGCGGTGACGTCACCCTTGATAACTTGTTGCAACTGGCATGCGAACGCTTCCGAGATCCCGCACCATCCGCGCGTAACGATGCCATCGAAAAGCTGTGGGACGGGTGGGAACGCCTAAAAACCCTTGCGGGCGGCAACAAGGGAGAGTCCGCCCAAGCCATGCTGGATGCCGTCGCTTTGCCAGGCAGCAGGTTCAGAGAGCTTGTGGAAACAGAGGCCCGGGCGCTGACAAAAATCGGGAACGAGTTTCACATACGGCACTTCGAGACAGACAAAACCCCCCTGCAGCCTGCCGAGGTGGACTACCTGTTTCATCGCATGTTTGCGCTCATCAACCTGATCCTGAACGCCCGTGCGCGCGCTGCATCGGAGGAGTCCTTCAACATGCCTGCCGACTTCATGCAAACAGGCCGCGCCGATACGCCCCCTCAAGAGCGCGAGGCCTTCTGAACCCCGCCCACGCGCGTGCCGAAGGCTGGGTGCTGGTGACCAACAACGCGCGCGAGTTTTGCCGTGTGGAAGGGCTGGCGGTAGAAAACTGGGTTACCCCAAAGCAAAAACACTATCAAACCAATAGCTGCTTGCGCTTGCTGAATAAGCGCTAGAGCCACTTTTGACCATAACTTCAGGTTGCCCCTTTTTACGGCGCCCCCGCAATATGGCAACAGGCCGTTGCCAAATCTCTGGCACCCCATGGCAATTTAACGTATAAAGAAGAACAACTAACGTTAATAAAGCGCACGCCACCGTATGCAAACCCTCACCCAAACCCAATTTCAAGCAGCCTTTGCCCATGGCGCTGTGCAATCGGTGGCGCTGGAGCCCGTGGGCTCGCAGTTTGCCGTGAAGGTGACCACCCTCACCGGCGAGGCTTCGCTGGTGCAGGCGCGGGGCACGCAGGCACGGCTGTTTGGCACCACCGACGCCGCCTTGAAGCTGCTGCACAAACTGGGCGTGCGCCGCATCGTGCTCGAAGGCTTGGAAAATTGGCAGCCGGATCAGGCACCCGAGCACAAACGCAGCCGCCCCGACCGCGCCCAGGCACTCACCCACGCCGCCGAATACGACCGCTGGGTGCGCGCCAAGGTGCAGGACAGCCGCGATAGCACGCAGCCCGCCATCACCCCCGACGAATGGCAAAGCATCCGCGCTGAAAAACTAGCCCAACAAAAAGCATTGCAGGCCCGGCAGCCGCAATGACGTGCGCCGCCTACCGCGTGGAACGTCGCCCTGAATACCGGCAAGACCTCGACGCCATTGAAGCCTGGATTGCACAGGACAACGCCAGCGCGGCCATCGACATGTGGCTTTTGATCGACGGGCAAGTGGACCACTTGGCCGACCCCAATTTTCCCCGCCGCACCAGCACGCGTGTCAACGGGGCGCATGAGCTCGTCGCGCACGAAAACTACATCGTCTATTTCGACCAGAACGAAGACCAGTGCGTCGTCACAGTGCATGCCGTGGTGCATGTGGCCCGCATCACCCCACCCCCATTCCATCGGCGATGCACACCCCCATCTCGAAAATATTCAAAAATAATAGCTGCCAGCGCTTGCTAGATAAGCGCTAGAGCCACTTTTGACCATAAAAACATGAACAAGTCCAACCTCAAGTCCTACGCCCCCCAGGCCCGCAAAGACTTCATCGCCGCCGTCACCGCCCGCGCCAACCTGCTGGGCTTGTCCGAGACGGCTGGCACGCTGGAAGTAGCCCCCGCCCAAACCCAGGGCGACGTCACCGTCATCGCTGGCCAAGCCTGGCCCGCAAAGGTCAGCGGCCAGCGCGACAAACTGATCGAGCGCATCCGCAAAGACGGCTTTGCTCACACCATGGAAGCTGTGGCCTACACCTGGTTCAACCGCTTTGCCGCGTTGCGCTACATGGAGCTGCACGACTACCTGGGCCACGGCCACCGGGCGCTGTCCAGCACCTCGGGTGGGCTGCCAGACATCCTTACCCACGCCACGGATTTGACCAACGAACTCCCCGGCCTGAACGCTGCCAAAGTCACCGAACTCAAACTCGCTGGCAACCGCGACGGCGAGCTGTACCGCATGCTGTTGGTGGCCCAGTGCAACGCCTTGTCCCGCGCCATGCCCTTCCTGTTTGAGCGCATTGACGACGATACCGAACTGCTGCTGCCCGACAACCTGCTGCGCAGCGACTCCGTCATAGCCAAACTGGTGGAAGAGATCCCCGAAGACGACTGGGCCGAGGTCGAAATCATCGGCTGGCTGTACCAGTTCTATATCAGCGAGAAGAAGGACCAGGTCATAGGCAAGGTCGTCAAAAGCGAAGACATCCCAGCCGCTACCCAACTCTTCACGCCCAACTGGATCGTGCAATACCTGGTGCAAAACAGCGTGGGCCGCCTGTGGCTCATGGCCAACCCGCAAAGCACCTTGGCCCAACAGTGGCCGTACTACATCACCCCCGCCGAGCAAACGCCCGAGGTGCAAGCCCAGCTCGATGCCCTCATCCAGACCCGCGTGCGTGAAGACGGCGACACGCTCAACCCCGAATCCATCACCGTGCTGGACCCGGCCTGTGGCAGCGGCCACATTCTGGTAGTGGCCTATGACGTGCTCAAGGCCATCTACCTGGAGCGCGGCTACCAGCCCAGGGCCATCCCGCGCCTGATTCTGGAAAAGAACCTCTACGGCCTGGACATTGACGACCGCGCCGCCCAAATGGCAGGCTTTGCCCTGTTGATGAAAGCCCGCGCTGACGACCGCCGCCTGTTCACCGCCACGGATGATTCTGGCAACTTGCAACCGCCCAAGCTCAATGTGCTGAGTCTGCAAGAGAGCAAGGGCCTGAGCCTGGACGAGCTCGCCACCCACCTGGCCCCGTTCAAAGTTCAGCGCGCCACCATCACCGCTCTGGTGGAAACCTTTGAGCACGCCAAAACCTTTGGCTCGCTGATCCAGATTCCCTATGCGCTCAAGACGCACTTGGCGGTGTTGCCAGAAGTGCTGGCCTTGGTCAAGCAGAGTGGTGATATGTATGCGATCGCGGCTGCAGATGATTTGCTGCCGCTGGTGCAGCAGGCGCAGGTGTTGGCGATGCAGTTTGATGCAGTGGTGGCGAATCCCCCTTACATGGGCGCTGCGTATTTCGACGTTGATTTGAAGAAATTTGTAAATGCCCAGTATGCGGCAGGTAAGAGCGATCTCATAGGAGCCTTCATGCTCCGATGCCAGAACTTGGCAAAAAGCACTGGATCATTTGGAATGATCACCATCCAAAACTGGATGTTTATTTCTTCATTTGAAAAACTACGAGCTGAATTGCTGAACAGTAGCAGTGTCGATAGCCTCATTCATAACGGGCGCGGTGTGTGGGGGTCAGATTTCGGAAGTTGCATGTTCGTCATGACTGGCAATACATTTGGCGCGCAACACGTAGGTACGTATAAGCGCTTGTTTAGCAAACATGGAAGTGTGACAACAGGCGACGATTTACGAGATCGATTCTTTGATTCATTTAGATACATCGTATCAATCGGATCACTGTCAAAGGTCCCTGGTATTCCATTTGCGTATTGGCTCTCTGAGATTTACCGAGATGCATTTGTAAAAGGGGAACTGCTGGGTCTTCGATCTAAAACTGCCGTGGGATTGAACACGGGGGACAACGCCAGATTTTTGAGAAGTTGGAATGAGGTGAGTATTTCAAGAATCAATTTCTCGGCGAAATCTTTCGCTGATGCAGCGGATTCTGGAAAGACTTGGTTTCCATACGCCAAAGGTGGCGCAACAAGAAAGTGGTACGGGAATACCGATCTTGTGGTCAATTGGACAAACGATGGCAAAGTCATCAAAGACTATGCCGTGGTGCGGAACAAAGGGAAACACTGGTCGCGATACATCCAAAACCTAGACTATATGTTCCGAGGTGGACTTACATGGTCATTTTTAAGCGCCTACTTCGGAATTCGAAGGCTTGAGCCGGGGTCAATGTTTGATGTACTCGGATCATCAATTTTTCCTGAAGACGAGTGGCTAGAAGTCATTGGTTGTTTTTTGTGTTCAAAGGTGGCATTCGAGTTTCTTCGAGCAATAAATCCCACGGTCGCATTTCAAGCTGGAAATATTGCCGCACTTCCGTTGCTTAAGGAAGAACTTCAAAGGAGCATTCCTCTCGTAAAGGAAATCTATGCCGAAGCGTATGAAATTGCCAAATCAGATTGGGATGACTTTGAGTCTGCCTACGGTTTTACTGGCATGTCGTGGATAGTCAAACAATCCAGTGTCAGTTCCTTATCGAAGTCTTGGTCGAATTGGAGCGATCACAAAGAAGCTGCATTTCTTCGACTGAGGGAGATAGAGCAAAGAAACAATAAGATTTTTATCGAGGCCTATGGAGTACAGCAGGAACTGACTCCAGAGGTGCCAGACGATCAAATCACCCTTGCCCGCGCCGACCGCGAAAAAGACAGCCAACGCCTAATCTCCTACGCCATCGGCTGCATGATGGGCCGCTACAGCCTCGACGAGCCCGGCCTGATTTATGCCCACGCGGGTAACGTCGGCTTCGAGCCTGGCCGCTACGCCACCTTCCCCGCAGATGCCGACGGCATCGTGCCCATCACCGACGAACTCTGGTTTGCCGACGACGCTCCCAGTCGCATCCGCGAATTCCTGCGCGCCGTCTGGGGGCCAGACACGCTGGAAGAAAACATGGCCTGGCTGGCCGAGAGCCTGGGCACCAAAGCGACGGAGACCCCAGACGAGACCATCCGCCGCTATATCGCCGACAAGTTCTTTAAAGACCACCTGCAAACCTACAAAAAGCGCCCCATCTACTGGCTCTTCAGCAGCGGCAAACAAGGCGCCTTCCAGGCCCTGGTCTATCTGCACCGTTACCACGAGGGCACACTCGCCCGCCTGCGCGCCGAATACGTCGTGCCCCTCACCGGCAAAATCCAAAGCCGCATCGAGATGCTGCAAAAAGACGCCGCAGCCGCCAGCAGCACCGCCGCCCGCAACAAGCTGAACAAGGAAGTGGAAAAGCTCAAGAAGAAGCACGTAGAGCTACTGGCCTACGACGAACAACTGCGCCACTACGCCGACATGCGCATCACCCTGGATCTGGATGATGGGGTGAAGGTGAACTATGGCAAGTTTGGGGATTTGCTGGAGGGCGTGAAGCTGGTCACGGGTGGGGCGGGGGATGACTAAGATCGACAGTTACAGGAGCACACCACATGCTTGACTCTTTATTGATTAAAAACTTTCGCTCGCTGGAGAACCTGGAGGTGCCCAAGCTGGGGCGCGTCAACTTGATGGTAGGCAAGAACAACTCGGGCAAGAGCACGGTGCTGGAGGCGCTGCGCCTGTATGCGGGCAACGCACAGCGGCCATTGCTTGAAGCCATTGCGCAAGAGCACGACGAACGCTATCGAGTGCGAGAGTCGGAGGCCTTGGATGCTGAATCATTGCTGCCTTTTCAGGACTTCTTCCCGGGGCGGTCCTTTCCTATGGACGACACGGCCATCGAAATTGGCAGTGGCACGTCAGAGGATGATCGCTTGCAAATCTCTCATGCCATGATGGAAGAGAGCATCGGCGAGCCCGAGTTGCTTGAAGGGGAAATGATCAACAGGATTCGCCGTCGATACATCCAAAAGTTTGAAGCAGATTTGTTTCCTGGTGAATTGCAGCAGGTCATCCTGGTGCGCAAGGGGGAGCGGTTATTTCCTCCCGTCAAGTTGCTGAACGGTGCACGTCGATCATCTGCGTACGACGCGACTTCAGTGCCTTGTAGTTTTATCCCCACCCAATTCATTTCAATGGATGAATTGGCGGACGAGTGGGACCGGATCGTTTTCACCGAGCAGGAAGCAGTTGTCAAAAAGGCGCTTCTAGTCATCGAGCCCGACTTTGACAACCTCACTTTTGTGCGTGCTGATGGCTACTCGCCATCCGGCGTGAGGACAAGGCCTTCTCGTACTGCCATGGTGAAGCTGAAAGGGGTTGATCGACCTGTTCCGCTCAACAGCATGGGGGACGGCATGCTGCGTGTGCTGCAACTGGCATTGAAGCTCTTCGCTGCCAAGGGTGGTTTCTTGCTGATCGACGAGTTTGAAAACGGTTTGCACTACTCGGTGCAAGAGAAGGTGTGGGGTCTGTTGTTTGAAGTGGCAGAGCGGCACAACATTCAAATCTTCGCCACCACGCACAGTTGGGATTGCATTGAGAGCTTCACCAAAGTGGCCGTTGCGCGCACAGAGACCGATGGTGTGCTGTTCCGTTTGGGCCGCAGCGTGCGCACCAGTGATCAAGGCCGGGTGATTGCCACGGTGTTTGATGAGGCTGCATTGCAGAACATTACTCAGCAGGATGTGGAAGTGCGATGAGCGCCAAAAATGTTCTTTTGGTTGAGGGCGAGTCCGATCGTGGTTTTTTTGAAGATCTGTGCAAACTTTGGGGAGTGTCTGTCCAACCGATTGCAGTTCGCACGCCACGCGACGCCGGGCACGCAAAGGACACGAAGCAAGCCGCGTTTGATGTTCTGGAAAAAACGTATTTGCCCCAATTGGCGGATGGCCAGATTGAGCGGCTGGCTATCGCTGTTGATGCAGACCAACACGCTAACGGCGGAGGCTTTGCACGCACGCGGGACCAATTGACTCAGCGCCTCACTCTTGCGGGTTATCACCTGCGGGCTGGCTCTGGAGCTGGGGGTTTTCTTTTTGGCCACAGCGATGGACTAAACGACCTTGGCGCTTGGTTGATGCCCAACAACGCCGACGATGGCATGCTGGAAGACTGGATTCAGTTGAACCTTCATCCTGGTGAAGCAGCGTTGATGCAGCACGCCAAGAGTTCGATTGATCAAATTCCGGGCGGCCCCAAGTTCAAACCGTTGCGGCGTTCAAAGGCCGAAGTGGCCACATGGCTGGCATGGCAGTCCGAACCTGACCATGGGCTGTGGCAAGCCGCCAAGCTCGACCTGCTGGATAACGCGGCGCCGCAGCTGCAAGCGTTGAAGACTTGGCTGATGAGAGTGTTTCCCGCAAATTGATCTGTCAAGTTGCTGCTATTCCAATTGGTTAACTGGCTGTTGACCAATTCGTGGGGTGAGCATGAGGTTGCCCAAATTAAAGCGGCAACGTCGTTTCTTTTCACCCTTCGGCAGCACTGCTCTGAAGACCTGCAGTAGCTCAATTTACCTTGCGTCCATCATTTAAAGGGGCTTTGAATGGCTTGGCTTGATTCGCTTTTTGCAGGTGCAAAGGCCTTTTTAAAAGGCGCCGTGGTCGTGGTCAGGGAGACCGTGAAGGCCGTGCTGGAGGAGATTGATAACTCGTCATTTGGTAAGGCTGCCACGCAACTGGTGCGCGGGGTTGCCGAACGCCATTTCAACGTAGCGAAGGATCTTGCCGATGAAGAGCAAGAGTTGGCTGAAAAGAGACGACGTGATGGGCGCCTCACGGAGAACGATCTCGATCGCTTGCGTGAGATTGAGGCTGAGCGTGACCGTTTGCGGCGCGAACTGGATGAAGCCAAAGCGGCGCGTTCTGCCCAGGAGCTGCGAGAGGCGCAGGGCGATGTCATTGCAGCGGCAGTGACAGGCGACGAGGCAGCGGCTTCAATTGGCATCCTTTCAACAAAGGTATGCCCTGAGTGTGGAGGCGCCATGCGTATCCAACTAGGTGGCTTCAATACCAAGACGGATCGGCAGACCTTTTATTGGCAATGCACTTCGCCCAACCCGCTTCCATGCCCAACGCTGAAGCTCGACCCTGAAGCTGAGCGCACATCTGTGTTGCGCCGACCCGATGCCGACTTGGATGGATCTCGCAAGCAGCGCGAGGAGATCTGGACTCGCCCGGATGTGCTGAACAAGGCGCATGGCCGACTGCGCGCGGGCCTTGGCGACGAAGACCAAGAAATGGTTTGCCCTGTCCACCTTCTGCCCATGAAACTCATGCCCAAGCCCTCTGCTGGGGGGCGTTTGCTGGACAGCTACGAGTACATCTGTCTGGGCATTACGCCTGAAGGCCGGGCTTGTGGCCATAAAGTGCCCGTAAAGAGCTTTCCGCAAGTGTCAGCAGCACTCAGGCGGCGCGAGGGGCGCGGGATCATTGACGGCTGATTTGTGCAACGGGCTGCTGCACTATTGCCCCGGTTGATACCCGCCGCAGCAGCCCCTCTCGAAGAGCGCGAGTGCTAGCCAAAGCCCCCGAGCGCGACTGCCATACTAAATAAGTGGGTCCAGATTGCTCAGCATCCGGGAACCAGACAACGGGAATTTATGAGCCAGCAACGCCTGATTGAAAGTTTAAACAGCCTGTTCAGCACACGCCCGGTGGTGTTCTGGCACGACGTGGAGGCGGAGTTCGCCTCGATCGTGGACGGTCTGCAACTCGATGACGTGCAATTGATCCGGCTCGATGACACACCCTCACTGCGCGTGAAAATTGATATCGAACGTGCACCGGGCCAGCGCTGGCTGATCTACAGCACCCAGCCCGAGCCCGAGCCCGCGCAAGACTGGCTGCTGGACGTGCGCCTGCGCAGCAAGTCGTTTCGGGCTGATACCACGTCTATCCTGCTGGAAGACTTGGGCCTGACCACGCAGGCGCTGCGCCACCATCTGAAGGAGCGGACCAAATTTCTGCGCGCCAAGGATCGGGTGGAACGCCTCAAGCGCTTGGTGCTGCCCGGCGACGGTGCACCAGACCTGGATCGCAAGATGTTGGCTGTGCTGACGCGCGCTGACCAGCCCGAGCTGTTTGCCATGCTGCAGCGCTTGTTTGCCTCGATGGTGGTGGATGGCGAGGCTGACCTGGCGGCGCAGCCCAAGGCCTGGCAAGACATTGCGACCAACGATTTGGCGCCTGCGTTCTGGGCACTGGTGCGCTCGCAACTGGGCTATGCCGACGCAGAACCCAGCCTGCGCGACCTGCTGGTGCGTGTGTTGGTGACCGACCTGTGCCGGAGCCTAGATGGCGCACCACCGCGCCAGTTGGCGCACTTTGTGTTGCCCGACCGTGCGCTGGCAGCCAATGCCTCGGTGTTTGCGGCGCGGTGGCGCTCAGACCTGGCGTTTTTCAGCAGCTACAACGTGCTGGCCCGTGCCGTGGCGCAGGAACTGAACTTGGCGCAATTACTGGCCAGCTACACGGCAGAGCAACTGGCCGAATGCATGGCTTTCGAGGAGGTAGAGCTGCGGGTCGTGCAGGACCTCAAGCAACGCATCGTGGCGGGGGCAGGTGCCAACATGGACGTGGTGCATGGGTTGATTGCACGGCGGCGTGATGGGCATTGGGCCAATCCTTTGCTGGCCAGTGCCAGCGAGCGCACCCGTGCGCTGGCGGCTTGCTACGACGCGCTCACGGCAGCGGCAGACTTTTTCAGCCTCAAGGCCAGCCATGCGGCGGGCTTCAGCTTCGCCGATGCGGCCACGGCTTTTGGCCAGTACCGCGAGTACCTGTACCGCTTTGACCAGCTGTACCGCCACTTTCACACGGCAGCGGATGCCGTGGAGCCTTCAGGCTGGGCGGTGCTGCATGAGCTGCGCACGTCTATCGAGAATGTCTATTCAGGATGGTTTGTGCCGCAGCTGGGCGCCGCCTGGGCCAAGGTGGTGGAAGGCGACCAAGGCTTGCTGCAACGCTGGGCCATCCCGGATGTGACGCCGCAGCAGGCGTTTTATGAGCGCGAGGTGCAGCCGCTGTACAGCGGCGGCGCCAAGCGGGTGTTTGTGGTGATTTCTGACGCTTTGCGCTACGAAGTGGCGCAGGAACTGGTGCAGTTCACCAATGGCAAAAACCGCTTCAAGGCGTCGCTAGATGCCATGCTGGGTGTGCTGCCCAGCTACACCGCGCTGGGCATGGCAGCACTGCTGCCGCACCGAACGCTGGCATACAAGGAAAGCGCCAACCTCGATGTGCTGGCCGACGGCCACCTGGTGGCTACGCTGGAGCAGCGCAATGAGCACTTGAGGTCGGTCGGCGGCATGGCGATCAAGGCCGAAGACCTGATGGCCCTGGGCAAGGAAAAAGGCCGCGAGCTGGTGCGTGACCGCCAGCTCATCTACATCTACCACGACCGCATCGACATGACGGGCGACAAGCAGGCGTCAGAGTCCAAGACCTTTGAGGCGGCGGCGCAAACGGTGCAGGAGTTGTCGCAGTTGCTGGGCTTCATCATCAACTCGCTCAACGGATCGACCGTGCTGGTGACGGCGGACCATGGTTTCATCTACCAGGAGTCGCCCCTGGATGGCGCTGACAAATCGACGCTGGATGACAAGCCCGCAGGCACGCTGAAGGCTAAGAAGCGCTATCTGATCGGCCGTAACCTGGGCACGACCGCCAAGGCCTGGGCGGGCAATACGGCGGTGACGGCGGGCACCACGCCTGAAGGCAGCCTGGATTTTTGGGTGCCTAAGGGGGCCAGCCGCTTTCACTTTGCCGGTGGCGCACGCTTTGTGCACGGCAGCGCCATGCCGCAAGAGGTGGTGGTGCCTGTCATTACAGTGCGCGAAAGCGAAGCCGACCACGCCAAGACCCGGCCGATCAACATCAGCGTGCTGGGCAATGTGGGCAAGATGGTGACCAGTTCGCAGCGGTTCGAGTTCATTCAGACCGACGCGGTGTCCGAGCGGGTGCTGGCGCGCACGGTGGTGGTTTCGCTGCGCGACGGCGACGCGCCGATCAGCGACGAGCAGACGCTGACGTTCGACAGCACCTCCCAGTTGCTGGATGAGCGCAAGCGTTCGGTGTTTTTGACGGTGCTGGCCGGTGCGCATGACCCGCACCGCCGCTATGACCTGGTGATGCGTGATGCCATCACCAAGGTGGAAGTGCTGCGCCTGCCCATCAAGGTGGACTTGGCTTTTGGCAGCGACTTTTAATGGAATGCGGTCTCTTCTAAAACGCGAATGACACAAGAACTGAACACCCCTACCGCCGCGCCACCATCCGAAGCATTGGAGTTCACTGCAGGCGCGAGCCTCGACGATCTGCTCAACACGCACTTCGCTGGAAAGGTGGTCCGCAAGGATCTGACCAAGCTCATCAAGGAAGGCGCCAATGTGCCGGTGTACGTGCTGGAGTACCTGCTGGGCATGTACTGCGCGAGCAACGACGAGGCCACCATCCAGAAGGGGCTGCAGATGGTCAAGCGCGTACTGGCTGAAAACTATGTGCGCGCAGACGAGGCAGAAAAGGTCAAGTCGAAGGTGCGCGAGAGCGGCACGTACAAGGTGATCGACAAAATCACTGTCAAGCTCAACGAAAAGCGTGACCTGTACGAAGCGCTGCTGTCCAACCTGGGCGTGAAGAACGCCGAGATTTCCGACACCTACGTGCGCCAGTTCGAGAAGCTGCTGGTGGGAGGCATCTGGTGCATCGTCACGCTGAAGTACCACTTTGAGGAAGACCAACGCGGCTCGCCTTTCACGGTGACCGAGCTCAAGCCCATCCAGATGCCCAACATGGACATGCAGGCCCTGTTTGAGGCGCGCAAGGCGTTCACCGATGCGCAGTGGATCGACGCGCTGATCCGCTCCACCGGCATGGAGCCCACCTGCTTCAAGGAGCGCGAAAAGTGGCACCTGCTGGCGCGCATGGTGCCGCTGGTGGAAAACAACTACAACTTCTGCGAGCTGGGACCGCGAGGCACCGGCAAGAGCCACATCTACAAAGAGATCAGCCCCAACAGCATTCTGGTGTCGGGCGGGCAGACCACCGTGGCCAATCTGTTCTACAACATGAGCGCCCGCAAGGTGGGGCTAGTGGGCTTGTGGGACGTGGTGGCTTTTGATGAAGTTGCGGGGATCAACTTCAAGGACCACGATGGTGTGCAGATCATGAAGGACTACATGGCTTCGGGCTCGTTCAGCCGTGGCCGTGAGTCCATCAACGCCAGTGCAGCCATGGTCTTCGTGGGCAACATCAACCAGAGTGTGGAGTCGCTAGTCAAAACCTCGCATCTGCTGGCCCCGTTCCCGGAGGCCATGATCGACTCGGCCTTTTTTGACCGCTTTCACGCCTACGTGCCAGGCTGGGAAATCCCCAAGATGCGGCCCGAGTTCTTTACCAACCAGTACGGTCTGATTGTGGACTACCTGGCCGAGTACCTGCGCGAGATGCGCAAGTACAGCTTTGCCGATGCCATCGACAAGTGGTTCAAGCTGGGCAACAACCTGAACCAGCGCGACACCATTGCCGTGCGCCGCACCACGTCAGGCCTGCTCAAGCTGGTGTGTCCGAACGGCGAGTACACCAAGGATTCGGTGCGCAAGTGCCTGGAATATGCCCTGGAAACTCGACGCCGCGTGAAGGAGCAGCTCAAGAAGATCGGCGGTATGGAGTTTTACGACGTGCATTTCAGCTACATCGATTTGGAAGACGGTGTGGAGCGCTTCGTGACCGTGCCGGAGCAGTCGGGCGGTGCACTGGTGCCTGAGGGGCGCCTGCAACCAGGCACTTTGCACACCATCAGCATGGGCGCTTCGGAAATGCCAGGCATCTACCGGCTGGAGATCCAGTCCATACCGGGCGGCGGCAAGGTCAACGTGTCCGGGGCAGCGCCACGGGAGGCAGTCAAGGTGGCGTTTGACTACTTCAAAGCCAACTCATCGCGGGTGAGTGCCTCCATCAAGCCGGGCGAGCGGGATTTTCATACCCACCTGGTGGAGCTGCAAAACAGCGGTGCCCCACAAGCGCTGACGCTGGCCAGCTTCATTGCGCTGTGCTCGGCAGCCCTAGCGAAACCTGTGCAGTCGCAATTGGCTGTGTTGGGAGACATGAGTCTGGGCGGCACCATTGTTCAGGTGCGTAATCTGGCGGAGAGCATGCAAGTGGCCTTTGATGCGGGCGCCAAACGCATCCTGCTGCCGATGTCGAGCGTGACGGACATCCCTTCCGTGCCGGGTGAGTTGTTTGCCAAGTTCCAGACCAGCTTCTATTCAGATCCGGTGGATGCTGCGTTCAAGGCGTTGGGGGTTGAGTGAAGCAGGCTGACCTTGGCTCACCAAAGCCCTCGTTTGTTCACCTGGGCAAGTAGCTCAGACAGGGCTTTCAACGATTCCGCCTCTCTCAATATCTCGGTAACCTTTGGTGCTGGAGGAAACGAAATTCCAGCCACCTCATGTGTGCGCTTGAGCACCTGCTCCACAAGGCTAGTACGTGGAATGAGCATGTAGTGCACATCGCAATCGAGGCCGCGAGCCAAGCGAGCTAGGGTGTTCAATGTGATGGTCCCCTCTGCTTCGGCTTGCTCCAATTTGCGAATTCCTTGGGGTGTTACGCCAACCCGCGCGCCCAACGCTCTCGAACTCATGCCCAAAGCCAGTCGGACAGTTTTTGCCCACCCACACCCGGGTGCGCCGTCTCGCTGCAGTTTCGCGAACTCGCAAAACTGCCGATCTAGCTCGGCCAAGCGGGTGAGGTCCAGACAATTCTTCAATGGAGTGGCAGGCAGATGTGGCAACACGCTGGTTGCCTATGTCGTTGGGGTCGGCAACCAGCGGATTTCCATTCGTAGACATAGAAACGTTGGTCGCCAAAGTGGCAGATTTTTTCAGCTATCGTCGCGTGCCGTAGTCGCAATGAGACTACTTGGTCACATACTAACTTGAATGGCAAAGATGTTGCGTGTCGAAAAAGCGACCCTAGGAAATTTTAGGGAACAGGAACTTATGAGGCTGATCAACTCAGGCGGGGTGGAGGCAATCTTGCCGCACTCCCTGGATGACAGACACCTGATGCTGATAGCCTATCAGTTTCGAGACTTGATGGCTGGTGTTGGCGGGGATACAAAGGACAGCTCCGGACGTGCAGCCTTGCCGCTCACGCTTTTGTTGCTCACCCGAGCGGGTGCGAAGTGCACTGACGACATCATGGAAGTGGATCTGGAAATACTGCAGGATGCTCTGTCTCTGCTCAGCGCTACCTTTGATCGGGAGATCGTCAACCGGATATTGAATCGCCAGGATCGCACGCCCACTGGAACTGCACTGATGCTGGGTCTGGAGCTGTTAATTCAGTTCGCAGAAAAACCAGCAGATTCTGCGTGTCCGGTCTAACCCGGGAGAATTTTCTTGAAATCCGATTTGACTGCTTGAAGGATATTGTTGATAGCGGCCATTTCCAGATCTTCACAATATGCTGCGACGATCAGCGTCAATGGATGGATCTGCATTTGATCAGCCAAGGCTTCAATCGTACGGACACTGGGAACTTGGTGCCCTTGCTCAATGCGACTGATGTGGCGGAGCCGAACGGTACTGCCGCAAGCGGCCCTTCTCCGGGTTGGCGGCAGCAACGCCCATGACCACGTACAGATCGGCGAGGTACTGGTCGGCAACGTCTTCGCCCCATTCACGGCGCGACCGCGTGTGGATGCGGCGCAAATCCAGCGCCGCATTCCGGGTCAGCAGGAACGTGGCGGCGGATGGCACGTCATTTCCAGCCATCGGCTTCCTTGCGGTCGAGCACCGCCATGTCGGCCTTGAAGTCGCCGCTGGACGCGAAGACGCGGCCTGCCGCCAAGTCTCGGTACCCGGCAAGGATCGCGTCCTGCACAAACTGGCCGTCACGCCTCTCCATGTCGCGGCGGATCAGGTCGCGCACGTATTCGCTGGGCGTTTCGTAAAGACCCGCCTCGCCGACCATTCGATCCACGAATTCAGCCAAGGGCTGCGACAGACGAGCGTTGATGCGTTCGGACATGGGAGCCTCCCGGAGCGATCAGATAGATTCATTGTCGCACAGGTGGCGGCACGTGTGGCAATAATTGCGACAAAGAAGACAAGCGGCTGTACTGGCACCTGATTTCGCTTTTTTCTCCCCGAGGATTCACGGGCAAGCCGTTGTCACGGAACAAATTTCGCTGATTTCGCCAAATTCGCGCCGCGCCTCGACGCGATACCCCATCGCCCGGTAGCCGCGCTGCCGCTTGTCCCACATCCGCAGCAACGCCGGGTGGCCGGTGTCAACAAAGTCGATGATCCGCACGTCGGTCTTGCTGGTGCCATCATCCAGAGCATTCTGGCCGGACAGCAGCCCCGATGCATGAGCCTGCTGTGGTTCCAGCGGAATCCGCTACCGACCGACTGGGTGGCGCAGCGGGAGGTGGTGACGAGGTTTGATGCCTGATCGGGCTACGAGCCCTCGATTACCCGTGCCACATTACTGCGGCATTCGGCGCATTGGCCCACCAGCAGCAAGTCGCCACCCTTGATGGTGCCGCTGAAATTGGTGATCGTGGTTTCGTGACGGCACTGGCCGCACCAGACGTTGGACAGCAGCCGCTGGCGGATATTGGCGGGAATCGATTCCCAGCGCTGACGGGCTGGCTTGGTGAAAGTGGGCAGTGATTCAATCGCCACGGATCACTCCTCGAACAATTCAGAGTGCGTGCCTGCGCGCACAAAGATGATGGCGTTGCCATCCAGGCGGTAAATGAGCAGGAAGTCGCCGCCGATGTGACATTCGCGGTGGTCAGCCCAATCACCCTTCAGCGGGTGATCCAGCCATTCAGGCCCCAGCGGCGCATCGTTGCCAATGAGCAGCAACATCGCCTCCTTCAGCCGCTTCAGGTCGTAGCGGCCCGAACGCGAGAGGCGTTCCCAGTCTTTGAGGAAAGTCTTGGTGTAATCGCTCGCCCTGGGCAGCGGCGCCCGCTTACTGCTGGCGGGCTTTTTCGAGGTCATCGATCAGGGCGTCTGCAGACTCAAAACGGGCTGTGCGCGCCTTGGCCATGGCGCGGGCTTCTTCCATCGCCGCGCGGGTCTGGGCGTTAGGCACCTTCAACTCCAGCGGGAAGGCCTGGTCGTTCACCACGCGCTTGAGCAGGATGCGCACGGCATCAGACACCGACAGCCCCATGGCTGCCAGAGCCTCGCTGGCTTGCGTCTTGATTTCGTCGTCCACCCGGACGTGCAGCATCGTGGAATGAGCCATGATTGAATCCTCCATTTCCGCAATTATGTATCTCGATTGCGATACGGTCAAGTAACCGCTGGCGGTGCTCTGGCGGCGTTCGATGCCTGACTGGCGGCCTTGGTTGACGGTGAACCTGCGCGGGTAAGCTGTTGATTCGTATACACCACCATCTGCGCCTACCCGCAGGCCAAACAGAGAACAGAGACGACTCTGGCCGAGAAAGTGGCCGATTCCGGGCGTTTCGGCCGGTGGTCACCCGCAGCACCGGTGGCCGGAATCCCGCGTGGCGCGGGGATTTCAGGCAAGAAAAAGGGCCCGGAGATCATCCGAGCCCTTGTGTATGGTGGCGGAAAACGGAACCGAACCCGCGCCCGCATATGAGGTTCGTTAGAAAAGCACTGTTCTTGAGGGCGTCCGCCTCTATCAAATGGCCGTTTTGCATTGTGGAAACCCTCGGTTGCGCCGGCCTACGACTGCAACAGTCCCATTTTGGGACTACATTTTGACCTATGCGAGTGATTGCCGTGTCTACCCTTCGGGCCTTCTGGGAGCGCTATCCCGACGCCGAGCAGCCGCTGAAGGCTTGGTACGAGGAAGCCACCAGTTCGACCTGGACCCAGCCCGCTGACATCAATGCGCAGTACCGCAGCGCCACCGTGCTGAAGAACGGTCGCGTGGTCTTTAACATCAAAGACAATGACTATCGGCTGATCGTGGCCATTGCATACAAATTGCAGATCGTTTACGTGAAGTTCGTCGGCACCCACAAAGAGTACGACGCAGTGGACGCAGAAACCGTTGAAATGGCCTGACCGGCCACGGAGGAAAACATGGACATCCGCCCTATCCACACCGAAGCAGACTACAAGGCCACGCTCAAAGAGATTGCGGCCTTGATGGAGTCCGACCCTGATCTGGGTACGCCGGAGGGGGATCGCCTGGACATCCTGGCCACGCTGGTGCAAGCCTACGAGGCCAAGCACGTGCCCATCACCGCGCCAGATCCGGTGGAAGCCATCAAATTCCGGATGGATCAGAGCGGTCTGTCCGTCAAAGATCTTGAGCCGATCATCGGCAAAAGCAACCGCGTCTACGAAGTCCTGAACCGCAAGCGCCCGCTGACGCTGGCCATGATCCGCAGACTGCACAAGAGCCTGGGCATCCCAGCCGATGTACTGATTGCGGAGACGGCTGCAGGGTGATCATCGAACACAGAGCTTGGCTTCTACGGTGATCAGCGTTGTGATGAGGGCATCCTGGTCCATCACTCGGATTGGGTGTGAGGGCCGAGCCAATCTTGACCTAAGGCTACGCTGAACAAGCCGTCGAAAATTTCCGCGCAAACCTGGATGACGCAGTTTTTTGGACTTTTATGCCTCTCGCGCGGCCCATTTGGGCAGTTCGCGGGGCGCTGAGGCCCGATTTCCGCCCTTACGGGCGCACCTGTCCCAACAGATGACTGCGGCACAGGTAAATGTTGGCCAGCGCCAAGGCCGTGAATGCGCGCGTGGCGTTCTTTTGTAGCCCACGGTAGCGCACCTTGGTGAATCCCCACAGGCGCTTGACCACCGCAAAGACATGCTCGACCTTGGCACGTACCCGCGACTTGTTGCGGTTCTTGGCCCGCTGCACCTCGTTCACCTCGCCCGCACGTCGCGTGCGCTGGTTGGTGAAGTCCTTGGCTTGGGGTGCTTTACTCGCTATCAGTGCTTTCTGACTGGCGTAGGCCGAGTCGCCGTAGACGCGCTGTTCGTTGCCGTGCAGCAAATCGGGCAGCGGGTGTTTGTCATGCACGTTGGCCGCCGTGACCACCGCGCTGTGGGTCAGCCCGGTTTGGCTATCCACGCCAATGTGCAACTTCATGCCGAAATACCACTGCTGGCCCTTCTTGGTCTGGTGCATTTCGGGGTCTCTGGCCTTGTCAGCGTTCTTGGTGGAGCTGGGCGCGCCGATGATGGTGGCGTCCACGATGGTGCCGGTGTTGACCTTGATACCGCGAGCCTGCAACTCCTTGCCGACGCGCGTGAACAGTGCTTGGCCCAACTTGTTGTCGTTGAGCAGGTGGCGGAACTTGAGCATCGTGGTGGCGTCTGGGACCGGCTCGCAGCCCAGATCTATGCCCACAAAGCGGCGCAGGCTGGCACTGTCGTATAGGGCTTCCTCGCACGCCAAGTCAGCCAGGTTGAACCAGTGCTGGATGAAGTGAATGCGCAGCATGCGCTCCAAACCAATGGGGGGGCGTCCATTGCCGGCCTTGGGATAGTGCGGGGCAATCTCCTCGCATAGCGCAGCCCAGGGCACCAGCGCATCCATGGTCTTGAGGAATTCATCGCGCCGCGTGGGTTTGCGGTGTTGTTCAAAGCCCGACTGCGTGTCGGCCGCCATGGCAAGGGTCTGCTGCTTCATGGCCCTGTAATTTACCCAGACTGAAGAAGCAGCGGGGACTTTTTCAGCATTGCCCTAACCGCGTTCATTAACATCCTGTAGCATGTTGTGTTTCGCCTTTAAATATCTGCTACATGAGTGCTTCTTGGGGAATCCTTGGACCTGGCAGTGTCGAGAGTGTCAGGCGCGTGCGGACTTTGGGTCTTGCATCCAGCACTCGGCTTTTCAACGAACTAGCGGTACCCGGCCTCGGTGGCGTCTGGTTTGGCAAGCAGCTATTGTTCTCCACTCTGGGTGTCATGGTGGCGGAACAAGCGGCTCTGCGGGGCAAGAGCGTGACCCAGATCGAGGTTGCCAACGCCATCGAGGCCCTGGCTTGCTGGATGGCGTTGGCAGAAGAGCCGCAAGCCGGTGAAGGCCGTATTCGAGGAACTACCAAGCTGGCGGGCCTCAGTGCCAAGGATTTCATCTTTCGTAACGCCAGTCGGCCGGGTTTCTACGTCACCCAGCCTATGCGCATGGCAACGGTCAACGTCTTGCCGGCTTTGGGGTTGGTCCAGCCGGGTGGTGGGCGGTTCAACAGTTTCCGTTGCAGCGAGGATGGACTGGCTTTTGTCGAAACGGCTTTCGCGGAACATCGACCCTTCCGCCGCAGCGTGCCGGATCACCTCCTTCAATGGGTGCTGGGCCAGGTCGACAAAATTGACTCACCAGTATTGCGGGAAGCGCTTTCGCCTCTGCAGCCCCTATCCGAGAAAGCGTGCACGTTGCTCAGGGAGCGTCTGCTTCAGGGCTCAAGTGCCAGTCCTTCGGGGGAGCGTCAGCGGCGCCGCGACGCGCTGAATTGGGTTCAGTCACGCCGAGAAAACGCACCACCCTGTCAATGGGAACAGCAGCCAACGCAGATCAGTGATCCGAAGCACTGGAGCGACATGCGCGCGGGCGCCGGATTTTTTGCTGCGCGAGATGCTGCGCAAGATCTTCTCAACAAACTCGAGGTCCACATTGGGGATCGTGGGAACCGTTTTCTCATCGGCTCGAGCTTGCCACAGCAGCTCCGCGAGCCTTTTTCCGACTTGCAATTCAAAGCCCGTGCTTTTCTGGAGTTGCAGCATGAGGACAAAGAAGCGACCACGTTCTGCCGCGAGTTGATTTCGGCCGATGACAACGTGTTGCGTCAGCTCGTAGCCCGTGACGGACGCATTCTGCGTCTGGTCGGCGACCATGTTTGTGCGGGCCAAGCCTTTGAGGCCGCCGATGCCGAGGCCAGCGCGTCAGGCGCAACCTACGACCAGGAAGACAGCGCACCTGCCGACAATTTCGGCTGGCCGCCAGATATCTCCCATCGGATCCGCAACTTGTGGTGGCTGAGCCTTGATATCGAGCGCAACTTGAACGCTTGGTTGCATCCGATCGAAGCGGAGGTCGCTCATGGCTAAGCCCGTGCCTCCTCTGTCGCTCATCCAGTATTTCGATGTGCCCGACGACTACCGCAGTGGTTTTTGTTGGATGTGCGGTTACTCTGCCGACGCTTTGTTTCTCAACCAGGCAATCGAACGTTTCACGCGCGAGACCAGAGCGCAAAGAGCGTCGCGTGGCGCTCTTTCGGTGGCCCTGATGCTGGACCCGGGCCATCCCGCCATCTGTCCCGTGGAGGTTCCGGGCCTAGTTCACCTACCCATCGCCCAGGAAAGCGCGCGGCCGTTTCGCCTTTTGCATGCCAAGGTGGCCTTGCTTGGTTTCCGCCACGCATCGGGAGACGGCCGTTGGCGGGTCCGTTTGGTTGTCTCAACCGGCAACTGGACTCGACAGACGGTGGAAGACAGCCTCGATCTGGTCTGGTCAATCGATGTGGCATCCGAAGATCTTGAGACTGAAGACGCCGATGTGATCCAAAGACGTGCCGACTTCAGCGCCGCCTGGTCGCTATTCGCTTTCCTTCAAGCCCAGTTCGATCTTCGGATACTCGATGCTACCAATCGCCTGCCAGGCGTCGAAACACAAGACAGCATGCATAAGCTGGCCGACTGGATGGAGGCATGTGCTCCAAAGGACGGACCTCCTGCACGCTTCATCGACAACCGTGCCTCGTCTTTTCTGGCGCAGTTGCCGCACGCGATCCACGCAGTGGCTGACTCAGCGCCACGCAATTACCTTGCCATGGGTTCAGGATTTTTTGAAGGTGGCCTACCCAATCGGCAGTTACCCGCCGTGCTGGGAAAAATTGTTGCCACGCTGCGGGAACACCGAGCCCTGACAGGCACTGCCAATATCGATGTGTTCGTCAACCCTGCGGCCTGTCAGGTGGTGGCATCCGCCTTGCCAGCCATGAACCTGCAAGGTTGGGACGTCAGGGCGGCAGCGAGCATGGCTCCTTTGTTCGGCCGCCATGCCAGCCGCAGCCTCCATGCCAAATTCCTTTTCAGTGCCAGCGAAAAATCCGGCAGTAATTCGTGCCACCGGCCATGGGTTTATCTCGGTTCGGGCAACCTAACTGGTCCCGGTTTCGATAAGAAAATGTCGCGGGATGGCGGCAACCTGGAAGCCGGTGTTGTATTCGCTCCTATCGGGCTGTCTTGGTACGCAAATGCCGATGTCGCGCCAGAGACGGTCATCACGAACCTACTGCCCGTTCACTGGGATCACTCAATAGACGACATTGACCAATTGTCTGTCGGCGAAGGCATGCCCCCGCATGGTCCACCCTTCGTTGCACCGCCGGTAGCGTGGGTGGTGTGGGCGTCGACACCGGAAGGTGGCCGACTGCAGCCGCCGGCCGGGACGACCGCTACTGATTTTGAGATTCTGGATCCAGCCGAGCAGCCCTGCTACATGGACGAGACAGGTTTTTCCTGGTCGGCTGCGAAGCCGCGACAGGTTCTGATTCGTTGGACATTGGAGGGTGCGGAGCACCGCTGCCTCATCCCCGTCATGGATGAATTCGGCCGCCTGGCGGCGTCCGCCTTGACCGCGCTGGATTTCGAAAGCGCGTGGTGGGCTTTGGAGAATTTTCCGGCGGTGGCTGATGGCGACGATGGCCCGGACGACACCGGTGATACCGCCCCTAACGATCCAAAGAAGCCCGACTCGGAAGCCGCGCCTTCTGCGGGCGCAGGTGGAGTCAGCTCATACCCGGTGCGACAGATGATGGAACTGGTGGAGAGGATCGCCTCTCGCCAAACCGTCGTGCTGCAGACTGACTGGCCGGCTTGGTGTGCACGGCTGGAACAGACCCTGGCACGGCTAGAGGAAAGCCCGGTGCTGGGCTATTTCCGCACTTTGGATCTGAACCCACTGAGCCCACTTCGGGTGCCGGCTTTCCGACCGGCTTACGCGGAGACCGGTGAATCTGCGTATGGCGCTATGTACGAAAGCATGCTGACGCGGGTAGACGCACGCTGGAAGACGGCGGAGTTGCCTGCGTTAGGAGGAGAACCGTGAAGAGCAAATCTTTCAAGGGCTGGGACGTGGTTGCCGGGCAACTCACGTCCCTGGCCGCACTGGCGGAGACGGCAGGCGAAGCAGCCAAAAGAAACGAGTATCTCAACGCTGGTCAGCGCGCGAGCCTGCTCGGCATCGCAAAACGTCTTCCGTACAACGGTGTGGTGATTGCCGACGAAGTGGGCATGGGCAAGACCCGCATCGCGGTGACGTTGGCAGCCTCGGTCATTCGGGCAGGCGGCCGGGTGGCCATCCTGGTGCCACCGGGACTCGGGCCGCAGTGGCAGGACGAACTCCGCGGCGGCGGTGTCGAGTCTCCGAAACTGCTGCGCAGCCTTTGGCAGTTTCTAGGTGCATGGCGAGATCAAGAGCAGTTGACAATGCCCTGGTTCGAGCGCGAGGTCGTACTGATCTCGCATGCCTTTACAAACTGGCGGCTAGGCAAAGACAGCGATCCCTGGCGATGGGCCTTGCTGCCGGCGCTTCACGCCTTTTGGAGAAAAAAATCGAGCGCTCGTTTTCCACGATGCTTCAGCGATTTTGAAAGCGAGCTAAAGGACAGTCGTTTTTTGAAAGGCTTCCGTTATTTTGAAAGCAAACTTTCGAGCAGTAGTGTTTCCTGCGACTTCCCTTGTGAAGAGGATCGGGACAACTCAGGGGGCGCTAAAGTCCTGCGCGCTGCTCACAACATCGTCGAGTCGATATGGGTACATCCGCCCAAGCATCCCGCTCGCCAACTCCTTGAGAAGCTGGCAGAAGAAACTCCATGGCCTGGTGCCATGGAGGCAGAGGATTACGAGCGAAACAAGCAGCTTCGCCCTTGGCTTGAATCTGCCGTCGGCCTGGGTCTAGGAAGTTTCGACCTAGTGATTATCGATGAAGCCCACAAGAGCCGTGGAGACGGCAGTGGCCTTTCCAGGATGATCGACCGCGTAATTCTGCCGGGCGTAACGCCAAGGCGTGTGGCTATGACTGCAACGCCAGTAGAGCTCGATGTTAGCCAATGGCATCAGACACTCGAACGCATCGGTGCCGAAAACATCAGTCCTCCCAACACGGACAACGACGTTTTTCTGCTCTATGCAAGGGCCTGCGCGCAGGTGCGCAAATGCCCCAACGACGTCCAGTCCAGACAGGACTATCAACGGGCGTCTGAACTATTCCAACAGACCTTGTCGCCCTACCTGCTGCGACGCGACAAACGCCAGCTGGCTTCAGTCCAGACGTTTTCCCTGCGCGCCAAACTGCCGCTGCATGCCTATCGACATGAACTTGAAATTCCGGTGGAACCCACTGACCTGACACCCGCCTGGCGCCAGGCTGTGTGTGCGGCCGAGGCCTTGTCTATCGTCGCCATCCAAAAGGAAGACTCTGTCTCCAAGCGGTTGCGGCTGACCATGGGTAATGGCCACGGCATCGCGGCGCTGCTGGATCAGGCAAGGCTAGACCGTAATCTCGACCAGAATCAGCTGGATCTCGATGCGAAAGAGACCCGGGAGACGAACAGTGAGTCCGAACTGGCCACGTCGACTGATGCGATCGCCAAGGTGAAGCGGTTGGAGCGTGTCGCCTGGTGGCAAAAAAGCATCGCTTCAGCTTTTGACAGCACCGATGATCCATTGCTCGACCATCCGGCAATCCTAGCTGCGGTCGAGGCGATCGAAGAGGTGTGCGAGGCAGGCGAGAAAGTTCTGGTTTTCGGTCGTTACACCTTGCCGCTGAAGGCACTGGTGGCACTGCTCAACGGCCGCTTTATGCTGCGAGCGCTGGACGCCGGAAAGCCCTGGGCCCAAGCCAAAGTACACGGGGACGAATGGCCTGCCATCCAGGCGGCCCACCGCCAACTCGGCAGGGTCGGTGCGCTGGATAGATGCGAACTTGACGAGAAACTAGCATCGCAATATCAATCACTTGAAGCCAGTCGCCATGCAGCACGCGTCGGGCTGTTGGACCGCATCGACGCGGGCCTAGCACCGGGCAGTTCCCGGTTGGTGTTTGACGCCTTTTGTCGTTCGGTTGACCAAAACACAGACGTTCATGACTCACCCCTGGCCCTCGTAGCCCGGGCGCTGCAGGAATTGACGGACATGAAACCGGAGGAACAAGATCCTATTGCCGTTGCCGCTGCTTTCGAGGAACTGATCCATGCCACGGCCGACCGCAACGATGATGCCGATGGCCCTTCGGAAAACGAAAGCGAAACAGCTGAAGCACGTTGGGCGCGACTGGAAACTCGGCTTGCAGAGGACTACCGTCGCCCCGAAGGGGGCTTTGCACGCCTGATGTACGGGAACACCGGCCAGGACACCCGCCGCCTATTGCAGCTGGCATTCAACCGTCCGAACAGCCATCCAGCGGTGCTCGTGGCTCAATCCGTGGTGGGACGAGAAGGTCTCAATCTGCACAAGGCCTGCAAGACCGTGATTCTGCTGCACCCGGAGTGGAACCCGGGTGTAGTGGAGCAGCAGGTGGGCCGCGTCGACCGTGTAGGCAGCCTTTGGGAAAAGACGCTCGCGGCCATTCCAGATGCCGAGGACATAACGCTCGAATTGCCCCGCATCGCGGTTCGGCCCGTCATCTTCAAAGGCACCTACGACGAGAAGAACTGGGAGGTATTGCGAGAGCGTTGGGACAACCTGCGCGCGCAACTTCATGGGATGGTGATCTCGCCCAAACTGGCAGAGGCCGGCGGTCTGCCGGACGCTCTTGTGCAGGAGATCAACTCTTTTGCGCCTCGATTTGACACAAAACCCTCCGACTAACAGCCCGCTGTAATCCCCCACACCGAGGGGATTCGGACAGCAGCGTGTTGATTTCCATCCAGAAGTGACCCCGGAAGATCGGTCTGGGCCCACGTGGCCAGCTTCTCGCGGTACTCGTCCGCCAACTCCGGCCTCCGCGTTTCCTCGGGTTCGGCGAGTTCGGCGAGTTCGGCGAGTTCGGCGAGTAGCAGGTTATAGAGATAGGCCGCGCCGCGCGTTGCTGCGTCTAGGCACGTGCCGTGCTTTACGAGCACACGCAGATGCGCAGGAAATTTCGCATGGAAGGGGTGCGCCCAGATGTGGGCGACTTCCGGTGCGGAGACCTCGCGCTGCAGCCGATGAGCGAGCCACGTGAGAAGCGACCGGGGACGGTGGGCGTGCCATTTGTCCCTGAGCAATTGACCTTGGGGCGTCTCGCGGTAGCATTTTGTTCAAGCGCTGCGCTCCTATTGAAGCCATGTTCTGTGCGACACATCATGTCGCAGCATCCAGGATGATGGATTTCATTCATAAGGAGATACCCGTCATGCTAAGACACCGCGCTGCGAACTCATTTGGTACAGCCAATGTGGAACCGATCATTCGTCTTTGGTTGCTGCGCATTCTGGTTCCGCTGCGTGGGTGCCGCGAGTTTCTCCATCAGCACGGGTTTCACAACGACGCATTGGCGGAAGTGCTCGGTTTGGGGCACTGGATCGACCCATCGAGCCGAGAGTTCGATTTCAAGGCCGTCCAGTCTGAACTGCGCCAACTACATCAGAAGGCTGAGGATCAGTGGTTCGGAGCTCCCCAGTCCGCCCTCCTGGGCCATAACGTAGGACAACTGTCCAAGCTGGTGGGGCTGAGCACGAACGACTGCAAAGTGCTGGAGTTCACCGTCTCTATCCACAACGAGCGCCTCTTGAACGACGCTGCTGATTGGTTGGGTCCGCTTTCGTCCGTCAAGGTATTTCATGCTCTTTCGGTCATCCTTGCTCTCCCCGAATCTGAGGTCCGTGCCTCATTGAGCGCCACTGGCATTCTTGCCAGATCCGGTCTGGTTTTGATGGCCCGTCAAGGTAGCCAAGAGTTGCGCTACAAGTTGGATCTGTTGTCTGAAGACTTCGCAGATCTCATGGCCTCATCCAAGGCCGACCCCATCAGTCTCCTGCGGGGCACGGTCTCTGCCGCCAGCCCGGCAGAGCTGAGCTTGGCCGACTACAACCATATCCAGTCATCACTGGAGATTCTGTGCCCCTATCTTCGCCACGCCATGAAAACGGGTCGGCGTGGTGTCAACGTCTTCCTGCACGGTGCGCCGGGAACCGGCAAGAGCCAATTGGCGCGAGCCTTGGCCAAGGAGATGGGGTGTGAATTGTTTGAAGTCGCAAGCGAGGACTCCGACGGTGACCCAATCAACGGAGAGCGTCGCTTGCGGGCATTTCGCGCCGCACAGAGCTTCTTCTCCCAACAGCAAGCGATGATCGCCTTCGACGAGGTCGAGGACGTATTCAACGATGGAAACAGCTTCTTCGGGAGCAAGAGCACTGCCCAACTTCGCAAGGCGTGGATCAACCGGATGCTCGAAGAGAATCCGGTACCCACTCTATGGATGTCCAACTCCATGCGGGGTCTCGATCCCGCCTTCATTCGCCGCTTTGACATGGTGTTTGAGTTGCCCATTCCACCCAAGACGCAGCGCGAGCGGATTCTGCAAAGCAGCTGCGGTGAGCTGCTTGACGCCAACCGGATTTCCCGCATAGCAGAGGCCGAAGCCCTCGCTCCTGCGGTAGTCGCAAAGGCGAGTTCAGTCATTCGCTTGATCCGGGACGATCTTGGCCCTCAAAAGACGGCAGCTGCGTTGGAACGCTTGATCTCCAGCACCATGGAAGCCCAGGGGCACGGTCCGCTGCTCTCGCACGATCCAAACAGACTGCCGGACGTTTACGACCCACGCTTCATTCATGCCGATGTAGAGCTGGCCGCTGTCGCCGCCGGCCTTGTCGCTGCACGCTCTGGCAGGCTTTGTCTGTACGGGCCGCCTGGCACAGGCAAGACCGCCTACGGACGATGGCTCGCTCATCAGCTTGGCGTTCCTCTGTTCGTCAAACGCGCTTCCGATCTGAAATCCAAGTGGTTGGGTGAGAGTGAAAAGAACATCTCCAAAGCCTTCCGCGAAGCGCAAAGCGATGGCGCGGTCCTGTTAATCGACGAGGTGGACAGCTTTCTGCAGGACAGGCGAGGTGCGCAACACAACTGGGAAGTGAGTGAGGTCAACGAAATGCTGACCCAGATGGAATCGTTCTCTGGCGTGTTTGTGGCCTCGACCAACCTGATGGAGGGTCTGGACCAGGCAGCCTTGCGCCGGTTCGATCTCAAAGTGAAGTTCGACTTTCTGCGCTCCGACCAGGCGTGGGAGTTGCTGTCGCGTCACTGCGAAGGACTCGGCTTGCAGCAACCTCTGCCAGATGAGCAAGCCAGGATTTCACGGCTGCCGTCGCTAACGCCTGGGGATTTTGCGGCTGTGGTGCGCCAGCACCGATTCCGGCCAATTACGTCTGCTGCCGCCCTCGTTTCGGCGCTCGAAGCCGAATGCGCGGTGAAACATGGCACGAATCGCCCCATTGGGTTTTTGTGAGTCTCAACCCATGGGAAAATTTCTTCAGAATAAGAGGGGGTCAGCCTTGCGTGTACTTTCAAAATCCAAGCTGCTGGCGTTTCGGCAGTGCCCCAAGCGGCTGTGGCTGGAGGTACATCGCCCAGACCTGCGAGAAGACTCCTCGGCCACCCTGGCCAGCTTCATGGTGGGCCATCAGGTTGGGGATATTGCCAGGCATGTCTACGACCCCAAAGGCAAAGGCACCCTCATTGATTTCCAAGTGGGAGGCTTTGACGCAGCCTTTACGCGAACGCAAGCACTCCTACAGACGAACCAGCCGATCTTTGAGGCTGGATTCCGTGCCGAAGGGGCACTGGCCTTTGCGGACGTCATGCTGCCTATCAAGCAAGCCGGAAACCGGGCTTGGCGCATGGTCGAGGTGAAGTCCTCTACCTCCGTGAAGGACTACCACCGGGACGATGCCGCCGTGCAGGCGTTTTTGGCCCACTCCTGTGGTGTCCCCTTGGCAGGGATTGCACTTGCACATATCGACAGCTCTTGGGTCTACCCGGGCGGTGGCGACTACAGCGGGCTCTTAGTCGAGAACGACCTGACCGACGAAGCGTTTCCACGCGAAGCAGAGGTTCGCGGTTGGATCGAAGAGGCCCATGAGATCGTTGCCAAAAAGAAAGAGCCTCGGGTCTTAACCGGTGAGCAGTGCAGTGCCCCCTATGAGTGTGGATTCTTCGCCTATTGCCAAAGCAACGAGCCCCTGGTGGAACAACCCCTGCATTGGTTGCCAGGAGCCCAGAACAAAGCGCTGAAAGCGCACATCGAGGCTCACGGATTGAGCGAATTGCGCGACGTACCGGATGGATTGCTCAACGAAAAACAACGGCGTGTGAAGAAGGTCACGCTCACTGGTAAGGTGCATTTTGACCAAGTGAGTGCGGCACGGGATCTGGCGCAGCACAAGCTGCCTGCGTACTTCATGGATTTCGAAACCATCCAGTTCGCTGTACCGATCTGGAAGGGTACTCGCCCCTATCAGCAGATTCCGTTTCAGTTCAGTGTGCATCGCCTCGCGCGCACAGGGAAGCTTGTACAGCAAGCCTTTCTCGACCTTTCCGGCGGCGACCCGTCAAGAGGTTTTGCAGAGGCTTTGGTCGGCGCCTGTGGTGAGCGCGGCCCCATCTTTGTCTACAACGCAGGTTTTGAGATGGCCCGTATCCGCGATCTGGCGCAGCGCTTTCCACGTCTGGCCAAGGCCCTCCTGGCGCTCAATGAGCGTGTGGTTGATCTCCTGCGTGTGGCACGTGAACACTACTACCACCCGAGTCAGCAAGGCAGCTGGAGCATCAAGGCGGTACTCCCAGCGCTGTGCCCCGATCTGAACTATGGCGACCTTGACGGCGTTCAGGATGGCGGCACGGCCATGGAGGCCTTTATGGAAGCGATCTCGCCGCAAACCTCCGCCGCACGCAAGGCCAAGATTGAGCAGCAGCTCCTGGATTACTGTGCGCTGGACACTTATGCGATGGTGCGCTTGTGGGCCGCGTTCTCTCGCACAACCCTGAAAGTCTGAGATGGCGAAGCGATCCGACACCCTCGAAACCGTTCTGCTCGCCGTCGAACTGATGCGCCGCATTCCGCGTGGCCGCAAGGTCACAGCCGGCGAACTCCACCAGCAACTCAAGGATGCAGGTATTGAGCGCGAACTGCGCACCATCCAGCGGCAGTTGGAGATGCTCAGCGAGCATTTTGAGATCGAGCGTGACGACCGCAGCAAGCCTTATGGCTATCGCTGGTTGGAGCAGGCCAAGGCATTGGCTATGCCCAATCTCACGCCCCAAGAATCGCTGTTGCTGCAGTTGGCTGAGGAGCACCTCAAGAACCTTCTGCCTCCCCGATTGATGAAGTCCATGGATGCATTTTTCAGTCAAGCCAAACGCAATCTGGGTTCAGAGAGCACCGCACGCCTGGAGCGCGAGTGGCCTGGGAAGGTGCGCGTTGTAGCAACCAGCCAGCCGCTGTTGCCGCCCAAGATTGTCCCGGGAGTATTCGAAGCCGTGAGCGAGGCACTGTACGCCAACCGCTGGCTGACGCTGGACTACCAGAACTCTGCCGGCAAACGCCGGTCGATCACGGTCATGCCCCTCGGCTTGGCTCAGCAAGGCCCGCGTCTTTACCTGGTGTGCCGTTTTGACGGCTTTAACAACGAGCGCAGCCTGGCCCTGCATCGCATTCGCAAGGCCGAGGCATCCACGCTCACTTTCGAGCGCCCTGCTGAATTTGACTTGCAGAAATACGACGACGATGGACGGTTTGGGTTTGGCGAAGGGCATCGGGTGCAATTGCGTTTTCGCATTACCAAGGATGCCGGCCTCCACCTGACCGAGTCGCCCCTGTCAACCGATCAGCAATACGTAGAGGCCCAGGACGGCTGGCTGGAAATTATCGCCACTGTGGTTGATAGTGCCATGCTCGATTGGTGGCTGCGGGGATTTGGGAAGGCGGTCACCAACATACAGAAATTATCTCTGAACCTGAATGAGCAGTAACACAATCCACTACAAATCGGAGTACAAGCTAGTGAGCTTTCGCACAGACACAGTTACTCTCGAAGCAAACCGAAAGCGCACAGAAACTTTTTTACCCCGGCCTACCAGCGCGACTACCGCTGGACGCGAGACAAGGTTCATAAGTTACTGGAAGACAGTAGTGTCCGGTTAAAAGTTGAACAAATTCCAGTAGTGTCCGGTTAAAAGTTGAACAAATTCAACTGGTTAGCGATGGGTGTCTCAATGGATTGGGATCGGTCGGCCTGCAAGGCGCATGAAATCTGGGTTTTCTCAAAAACTGACACTGACAATGTTGATTTCCACGTAGAAGTGACCCACTAACCCCCAGGATTTCCATCCAAACCTGACCCACGTACTAACCCTAACCTGCTGCTTTGTTGAGCAGCAGGAGACCAGGAGTGATAGACGTGGCAACACTGAGTGTCATCAGGCGCTGGGCCCTGCGAGAGCAGCTGTCCATCCGGGAGATCGCCCGCCGCACGGGCCTCTCGCGCAACACCATCCGCAAGTACCTGCGCGCAGGCGAGGCCGAGCCGCACTACGCCAAGCGGGTCAGTCCATCCAAGCTCGATCCCTTCGCATCGAAGCTCTCGGGCTGGCTCAAGACGGAAGCTGGCCGATCCCGCAAGCAGCGGCGTACCGTCAAGCAGATGTACGCTGATCTGCAGGCCCTGGGCTATACCGGCTCCTACAACCGGGTTGCCGCCTTTGCCCGGCTGTGGCAAGAGCAGCGCGTGGTGGCCCAGCAGACCACCGGCCGCGGCACCTTCGTTCCCCTGGCCTTCGGCCCAGGTGAGGCCTTCCAGTTCGACTGGAGCGAGGACTGGGCAGTGCTGGCCGGAGTGCGCACCAAGCTGCAAGTGGCCCACTTCAAGCTCAGCCACAGCCGAGCGTTCTACCTGCGCGCCTATCCGCTGCAGACGCACGAGATGCTGTTTGACGCTCACAACCATGCGTTCGTAGTTCTGGGCGGTGTGCCCCGCCGTGGCATCTACGACAACATGCGCACCGCTGTAGACCGGGTGCGCCGTGGCAAGGAGCGCGACGTCAATGCGCGCTTTGCGGCCATGGTCAGCCACTTCCTGTTCGAGGCCGAGTTCTGCAATCCCGCGTCGGGCTGGGAGAAGGGCCAGGTGGAGAAGAACGTGCGCGACGCCCGCCATCGTCTGTGGCAGGTGGTGCCGCCATTCCCAGGCCTGACTGAGCTCAACGCCTGGCTTGAGGAGCGCTGCGTGGCCTTATGGAATGAGATCGAGCATGGCAAGTTGCCGGGCACCGTCGCGGATGTCTGGGCTCAAGAGAAGGCAACCTTGATGCCGATGCCTCGGCCCTTCGATGGCTTTGTGGAGCACACCAAGCGCGTCTCGCCCACCTGCTTGGTCCACTTCGAGCGCAACCGCTACAGCGTGCCGGCCCCGTATGCCAACCGGCCTGTAAGCCTGCGGGTCTACGCAGACCGCTTGGTGATTGCCGCCGAAGGCCAGATCGTGTGCGAGCACCAGCGCCTGATCGAGCGTAACCACCATGGTGCTGGGCTGACCGTCTACGACTGGCGCCACTACCTGGCGGTGCTGCAGCGCAAGCCCGGAGCCTTGCGCAATGGTGCTCCGTTCCTGGAGCTACCAGCGGCCTTCAAGCGACTGCAGGCCACCTTGCTCAAGCAACCCGGCGGCGACCGGGAGATGGTGGAGGTTCTGGCACTGGTGCTGCACCACGACGAGCAGGCGGTACTCACCGCAGTGGAGCTGGCACTGGAGTCAGGTGCTGCCAGCAAGACCCACATCCTGAACGTGCTCCATCGCCTGCTGGACGGCAAGCCCGCTCCAGCACCGGTCACTTCGCCCCAGGCCCTCAAGCTGGCGGTGGAACCCCAGGCCAATGTGCTTCGCTACGACCAATTGAGGGAGGTGCGCTATGCGTCATGACCCTGCCATCGCTTCCATCGTGATCATGTTGCGCGAGCTCAAGATGCACGGTATGGCCCAGGCGGTTGCGGAACTGGCTGAGCAAGGTGCACCGGCCTTCGATGCGGCACAGCCCATCCTGTCTCAACTGCTCAAGGCCGAGACCGCCGAGCGGGAGGTGCGCTCGGTAGCCTACCAATTGAAGGTGGCCAGATTCCCGGCGTACCGGGACCTGGCTGGGTTTGACTTCGGCCACAGCGAGGTGAACGAGGCACTGGTACGCCAGCTGCACCGGTGCGACTTCTTGGAGAACGCCAACAACGTGGTGCTGGTGGGTGGACCGGGTACGGGCAAGACCCACATCGCCACAGCCCTCGGGGTGCAAGCCATCGAGCACCATCACCGCAGGGTGCGGTTCTTCTCCACGGTGGAGCTGGTCAATGCGTTGGAGGAGGAGAAGGCCAACGGCAAGCCCGGACAGTTGGCCCACCGCCTGGCCTATGCCGATATGGTGATCCTGGATGAGCTGGGCTACCTGCCGTTCAGTACGTCAGGAGGCGCCTTGCTGTTCCACCTGCTGTCCAAGCTGTACGAGCGCACCAGCGTCGTGATCACCACCAACCTGAGCTTTAGCGAGTGGGCCAGTGTGATCGGGGATGCGAAGATGACTACGGCATTGCTGGACCGGCTTACGCATCACTGCCATATTCTGGAAACCGGTAACGACAGCTATCGATTCAAGAACAGCTCTGCACAGCAACCACCACAGACCACCAAGAAGGAGAAGACAGCCAAGAACTTATCCACAACGTGAGCATGAAGTTCACGAACCGGGGTGGGTCAGATCGAGATGGAAATGGTGGGTTACGGTTGCATGGAAATCAACACATTACAGCAAGCAGCCATGGCGTCGCCCTGCTCGTGCAGGAGCTCCAGTGTTTGTAGTGAATCCGCAGAGGGGCTTGATTCGGCAAGGTTGTCGCACATAGTTCAGCAAGGTGATCAACCTTGGGCTGAATTTAGAGCGGCTAACAAGCTAGGAGGACTTGTACCGCGCATGGCGATGTCGTGGACCATGCGACAGCTTTGTCAGCCGGTGGCAGTGGAAGGATTGATCTGTTGCCATCTGCCGAACAACCGACTTTCCAGCGGGAATCTTCCGCTTTCGATCAGCCGGCTGCGCTGGCGACACACTTACCGTGTCAATCACCTACCCCCAGCCTCTGCCAGCGGGAGCGCAGTTGCAAAAATACGGCCCCGCCGTGTCGGGCGCTGCGGCAACTTGGTTCTCATGGGGGACATTCAGTCCCGATCGTCTGAAGGCCACCTACCAAGTCATAGACAACGGCACCGGTGACTCCAATATCACTGACGTTGGTGTGATCGAAGACCCGTTTGCGCCAGTGCTGCTCGCCGTCGTACCCGGTGGGGCAACGTCGATCCCCACGCTCAGCGAATGGGGCATGGTGATGATGAGTTTGCTGCTGGGAGGACTGGCTTGGTTCAGGTTGCGGAGAAGATTGCACCCCTGAGCTGAAGGGGATCCCGCGAATGGGCGACCGGTAAAGCGGCCACGATGTCTGTCGCTACAAGCCAAGTAAAGCAAAGATGTGTATCGATGGAGGCAGTAGAACCGAGTACGCAGATTGCCAAATGCAGGCGCCTAGGCGTGAGCGCTCTGCACCACTCACCGATACCGTCCAAGTCGGCTTTGCGTTCAAACTCGTCTGAGCGATAAGTACCTCGATGTCTTGCAGACTAAGGCGTGCGTAACGCTGCCCTAACTCGGTGGGGCGAATTGGTCTACGACAGTCAGCTGATTGTGGATAAGGAAGTTCCGCCCGCATAGCCTCTTCACGGCGTCATTCGTTGATCAGGGCGCAAGATGCAATGATCACATCGATTGCGACCAACATTCAGTCGTTGATGCCGGCGCCTATTTAGCTGCTAAGGGACCGGAATACGCTCGAAACAGTGAGTTCACAGGAGTCGAATACCCGACCGCATCTGTTTAGGGTTGTGGGATACCTGCCCGGAACTGGCGCCCAAGCGATGATCGCGCACGACCTGAGGGCCGGAGCCCGGCGCAAATTCTTCGACCTGCATGCGGCGGACAAAAGCCAGCTTGCCGGGTTCACGCTGGAGCAGTTCGCCAAGGTCTACGACATCGAGCGCGAGGTCAAGGAGCTGAACGCCGATCAACGCCAGAGCATTCGGCAGCAGCACACCAAGCCCATACTTGATGCACTGCACAAGTGGATGACATCGCAGCGGCAAAAACTGCCGGACAGCTCGGCGACTGCCAAGGCGCTGGATTACAGCCTCAGGCGCTGGACTGCGCTGACGCGCTTCGTTGCTGACGGGCAATTGCCCGTGGACAACAACTGGATCGAGAACCAGATCCGGCCGATTGCCATTGGCAGAGTCAATTGGTTATTCGCCGGCAGCCTGCGCGCGGGCCAGCGGGCGGCCGCAGTAATGAGTCTGGTGCAGTCGGCGCGCATGAGCGGGCATGACCCCTATGCCTACCTCCAGGACGTGCTGACGCGGCTGCCCACGCACAAGGCCAGCCGAGTGGAAGAATTGTTGCCGCATCGTTGGCAGGCTGCGAGCGCCTGATCAATACCCGGGCGGCCGGTAACGGTCAACATGGGATCACCGCGTGCTTACGCACGATCTGATTGAAGAACTCGATGACCGCATCGTGCTCGATCAGGCGTTCGCGGTTCTTGCTGAAGACAGTGGGCACCCAGACTGCGTCGTCCATGGCCAGGCCGATGAACCAGCGAAACAGAAGGTTGTATTGGGTCTGCTCCATCAGCTGGCGCTCCGAGCGCACGCTGTAGAGCACCTGGATGAGCATGGCGCGCAGCAGCTTCTCGGGAGCAATGCTGGGGCGCCCGCCTTTGATGTCGGCCGCATACATCCGGGCAAACAGCTCGTCCATGTTGGCCAGGGCTTTATTGACCATCACACGGATCACGCGCAAGGGGTGATCGGCGGGCACGAAGTCATCGAGGTGGCGCATGGTGAACAGGCTCTCGGTGAAGGTGTCGGCTCCGCGCATGGATGGCTCGTCTGTCTGGTCGGTAGGGGTGCCTTGATTGTCGTGGCAAGGCGTCAACCGAGGAATGAAGGTGGAGGGTATTTCAGCAGCCTGCTAAGTGAATTAGACAACATCCAATTTTCCGAAACCATTTTCAAGAGAACAACCAAAGTCATGCCTGAAACGATCTGGAATTGGAAATATTCGATCCAAAAATCCAGACGGAAACATTCATGTAATTTGCCTCCTACAAGCGATCGCCATGACATCTCACTACACCGGGATGCCACCCCACCCGTCGAAAGCTTTTGATTCCCATAATATGGGTTGTATCGCTTTCAAAATTCATGAAAGATCAAGTCGATGCGTTCAAAATTTCCAACGTCGCACCCACACTGACCTCTCTGTATCAGGGTTACAGCCGCAATGTAACGACGAAGTACGGGCCAAGCCTCACACCAGAATTTCCCAATCATCCACAAACCCAACACCCCCTTAGCGTGAATTTGAGCGTACATAACTTTCGAAGCGCCGAAATATATTCGCTCCGCACAGGAAAACAACCGCTGCCCAACCTAACAACGGGTTCAAAGACGAAAAGTTGGCTCGAGCCAACCCTTTGGCCATTGAAATACTCAGCGAATACCGGCATCTCCACTTGCGCACCGAACACCTGCCGAGCATTAGCCAATCCTACCTACTAAGGAAACCGCCCCTAGCCCTGCCGAGGAAGCAATAGAAGTCTGACTTTCCAGGAAATCTTCCACCGTAGACACTTTCAATCGTGAGCCACCAAGCAAACGATGGAAGAAGAACGATGGACAAGTTTGAAATTTAGAGTCAAAAGGTCATCGGTTACAAGCATCACGTGGTTTTCATCTCAAACAGCTGACAATGCAAAAGGAGTGCAGAGTTGATGCGGGGCATCTGATGCCGATCTCGTGCACATGCTGCTACCGATACCTCCAAGGCACTCGCTATCGCAGATAGTGGGCTTTAATCCACCTGACGCTGGTCTACGGAAAGAGAAAGCGCAACCACTTATGGCAACCCTTCTGGGTGCGCGAGTACATTGCCTCGACGGTGGGATGCGAAGAAGCAGTGAGATGGGAGCGCTTCCGAATCCAGGAAAGAGAAAAACGATAGATTGAATTTAATCGGTCTATGAAGATGAGTAGTTACCAATCAAAGACCCCAGGAATAAACGGCTGCGTTAGCAAACTCTTTCAGCAGCTTCGTGCAGCTCACACTCCGAATGCCAATGGCTTTGCCGTTGGATGCACGCCACATGAGCGTCTATCCAGTCAGATATAAAATTCACAGTGACACAGCACCGGGCAATCAACTTGGCGCGAGCCAACCTGCATGACTCAGACTTGCAAGCTGGGTTGCCTAAACCGAAGTTGGCGCGAGCCAAGATTGTGGCAGCTGGCTGCAAAGAGAAAATGGCCACTAACTATTAAAAACTCTCGGCTCCATGGCTTTTAACATTGACGAAGCATATTGTTATCAGCGAAAATTCGACTAGATATTTTTGCCTTATGAAAGACGTTTGATATGGTTATCACCATCGGAGCAGAAAAAGGCGGCGTCGCAAAGACAAGACTTGCAACGCATATCGCAGCTTTGGCCGCAGCAAATGGCGTAGATGTAGTTCTCTTGGATACGGATAAACAAGGATCGGCGATGAGTTGGTCGAAGATTCGTAACGATGAGGGCGTGACACCATCAATTCCCGTACTCGCCTTGCCGCCGAACCCAGCACGTGAACTCGCAAACCTCTCGAAGAAATACACATTGGTCGTTGTAGACATCGGTGCTCAAAACTACAGAACCATGCTCGAGTGCGCCTTGCTCAGCGACATCGTCTTAGTTCCATGTGGCGCTGACCAGCAAGAAGTTGAATCGACTTTGAATGTCTTCGACACACTTAAGGAGATGGGGCCACGCCACGAGTCCGGAGAAATTCCAGCACACGTCGTTCTCACTCGGGTTTCACCGATCGAAGGCGCCAAGGCCACAGCGGAACTGCGCGAATTCCTTGCCAGCGAAGGTATTTCGGTGTTCAAGTCGCAAATTGCTCACCGTGCCTCTTGGCTGGCCACCGGCAAGAGCGGTCGCGCAGTGCACGAGCTGAAAGGCCGCGAGCGCTCACAAAAGGCGGTTGATGAGATGCAAGCGGTTTACGACGAGATCCTAAACCGTATCAATGGTGAGGAGCAATAAACATGGCCACCGGTTTCAAAAAACGCGCAGTCTCCGATGATCGCGTCGCTGCCGTCGAATCTGTCTCAGCAAACATCCCCATCGTGGGTGATCCCCGCATGACTCCGTCCGAGATAGGCCCAGCAGACATACGCCCAGTGCAAATCCCCCCGGGAGTTGGTTCGAGCCAAGAACGGACTGCGGTCCCTTCAGACTACCAGGTAGGAAACGTCTATGACGTCCCTGTCGGCCTCATAAAGTCAAATCCATTCAATCCCCGCGCTGTCTACACGACCACGGCCGTGGACAACATGGCTATTTCGCTGTCGACTTCCGGGCAGCGCATCTCTGCTACTGGATACATCGACGACCAAGGGAGCATCACCCTTATCGAAGGTGAAACGCGGTTGCGCGGGGCCCGCGCCTCGGGTCTTGAGACGTTACGGATCGAGATTCGGCCCCGTCCAGCAAGCGACAGAGAGCTCTACGAGGAAGCTCGAGCGGCTAATGTTGAACGACGCGAGCAAACACCTCTCGATGACGCTATCAAATGGAAGGAGCTTCTAGCAAAGAAGGTTTATCAGACTCAGGCAGCTTTAGCAAAATCACTCGGCCTAGGCGAGGATCACGTCAGTCGAACACTGTCGTTGGCGGGGCTGTCCAACAGAGTCATACATGCTGTCGCCGAGAATCCGGAGCTGCTAAATCACAAAATGCTCAATGCGCTCCGTGAATTTTGGGATGTCGAGGGAGATGAGGCTACTCTCGAGCTCATTCTCGAAGTCGCGAAGACAGGCATGGGATATCGTGACGTTGTGGCCAGGCGCAAAGCCGCCGTCAAGGGCCCTGTGAAGCGTCCTCGCTCCACCCGTGAGGCGCTCAGCTTCAAAGGAGCTAAAGGCGAACTCAAATCCTTCGAAGAGGACGGCCGTATCGAACTTAGTCTGAGGGGCCTCACTCCCGAGACCGCCAATGAATTTACGTCGAGGTTAATGGCGCTGTTCCCGAAGGAATAATTCGCTTCGAGGCAGGGCAGGGCAGCCTGGCTTCACGCACGTTTTGATGGTGAAACCAGGGCGGAAGTCAGGTCAACGAGCTGCTTTCGCAATGCTTCTGTTTCGCCTGTCATTCGCCCGATCTCCACCGCCTTATCAGTGGCCGCTTGGCGAGCGGTGGCGGCTTCTGCCAGGGCGGCTGCAAGACGCGCTTCCAGGTCTGGAACTTTGGACGCCTTGATTTGTGCATCTGTCAGCGCCTCGGTGACTTTTGAGAGCTGTTCATTGGTGCTCTCTAAAAGTTGATTTTGAGATTCTTCGAGTTCTTCCATGCGCCGGATTTCGGAGTGAGCAACCTCCAGATCGCGGGCGATGGCTGTCACCTTACTTTCCGCGGCTTCCCTGACTGACTGTGTCTGCTTGTTGGCATCTCGCAAAGCCATGGCCCAGAGCTGGCGCCCAAGTTCTGCACTCCTTTCAAGCACGAAGGAGGGCGTCTCCAGGCCCTCTTGCGCACTGATCTCGCGCTGGACATTCCATGCGTCAAGGTAGCGTTTGATCGTTGTGTACGAACCGCCCCCAATCTTGGCCTGTACGTTGACGATGCTTGGTTCTTTACCATCAGATAACAGAGAGCTGGCGGTATCAAAGACGATTTCTTTGGTGGCGAGTGGTCGTGCCATAGTGATTACCTTTATTACGGTAATTATGATAATTACCGTAATTATTGTCAATTTGACATGTCCAGGTCATCGATGAACGCACGAAGTGACTACCTCGCTGATCTATTCGCACAACCCGACCTGCGCTAGCTTGGACGGCGAGTCCACTCTGTTTGCCGCGCACTAGATCAACGCCTTGACACTGGGGCCAGCGGAAAATCTGCAGGTGCTGAAGAATTTTGCTGAATCTGAACCACCGCTCATTGCCAAGAATCCTGAGGTGAGCTTCTTCGGGGACCAAAATCTGAGCACTGCGCTTAGAAGAAGCTTTCAGAGTTGCTCACGACGGTTGCCACGAGCTCAAAGGGTCGTAAACAGCTTCCGGCTATCCGTCGCCCCGCTTATCGTGTGCAACACCTGTATAGCAAGTCAAAAGGTGAGCTTCTACAGGGACAAATTTCACCGCAAGGCTGATTTCATCTCCATTGCTCTGCGCGACGACATCTCGGAGATCCGAGGATTGACAATCCTTGTCCCGAAAGGTGAGCTTCCACAGGGACCAGCGCCCAAAAATCTTCGAACAAATTTGCGCGCTTCGTTTCCGCTAATAGATCTGCCTCGGTTAATTGGAAAAGTAGAAAGGTGAGCCCCTCCGGGGACCTGTATCCCCCCTCTATCGGCGGTTGTCTTCTAATGGTGAGCCTCTACGGGGACCATTTGCCTGCTAGCTACCCTCGCAGCAGCACCACTGGTTAGACAAAAACCATCCCTGCAGCACAAAGGTGAGTTTTTACAGGGACCTTGCACGGCCTGGCAGCGAGATATGTTCGCGCACTCAAGTCGCATCACGATAAAGGTGAGCCTTTCCAGGGACATGGCGCCCCAATATGTCGCCTGCCGCGCTAGGACTAGTTCAGGTAAGGTGAGATCCTTCGGGGACCCTCTTTGTGAGAATTTCGCAATAAATAACACCTAGAGTGAGTGCCTGCTATCAATCAAGTTGTTGATTTATAAAGCCTCCCTCAACAAGTCAACTGAATGGTGAGCTTCTACAGGGACCAATTTAAGGATGTCTGACAAACACATACCTCAAGCCGGGCCTGACACGGGCCTAGAGGCCGCTCGAAATCGAAGACAAGGCCGGATAAGTCCAATGTTAAGTTTTGACCCACCTGACAGGCGAGATGCAAGCGAAAGGTGAGCTTCATCGGGGACCCGTGGAAATCTATAGACTCCATGTCGAATGGATTCCAAGCTAAAGCCTGTTACGACTGGCGATAGATCACGTACCAAGTTCACTGTCAATGAGGGCAGGGAGAAGGGAAGGGTGAGGGTCCGCTTAGCACTGTGGGGGGCTCTTGCCATGGTCGAATCAGACCGAGATGTTGGTGAGTCCCTCTGAGTCGGTTCTTCGGCTTTTCTGGTGACGGTTTTTGGTTGTCTGGTGGTTTGCATTTCTCAAGACCGGATGCTTGCGCATTGAGTATCTTTTTGAGAATACCCTTGGATCATTTGAATACAAATTAGGGTCAGTCAAATGCAGCACTGGTGCGGGTTAGCGGCCAACTCGGTGAGTGGATTCAGGGACCTAGGTGAGCATCTACAGGGACTCAGGTGAGGTTCACCGGGGACTAAACGGAGTTTGGGTGAGCTTCTACGGGGAGCGTAAGTGAGTGGATTCAGGGACTATGGTGAGCATCTACAGGGACCTGGATTCCTGCACCTGTTGGATAAATGCCTGAGGTTTAAAGAGAAGCTATCAAATCGAGTGGTGAGCGCGCTATGATCTCATCGAAAAGTGAAAAAGCGATGAGCTCATACAAAGGTGAGATAACTTTGTGAAATTTTCACCGATGATGGGGGCCGTGGCCACGGCGAAAGAGATGGGTAGGTGACACTGAAAGGCTGTCGATGGCGACAAGGAAGAGCAAGGCTCGAAGCAATGCGCTGACGACCCTCGAATCAGGCGATCTAAAGCAATTCCGAAAGACAAACGAAGCTATCGGTCTTCGTGTCGTTGAAGGCAACCTGTCTTTACTTTCGCGCAAGGTCTTCAATGTGATGATGTATCACGCGCAGGAGATGAAGGAGCCCGGACTCAACGCTCCCATCAACACGCCAGCTGCAAAGAAGTATTTTTGGATTCCCTTGTCGGACCTGGCTCGAGACGCCGCATACGACAGCAAAGATGTCCAGTACCTCAAGAGACAACTGGAGGACATGCAGAACATCAAGCTGCTCATGGAAAACGAGCGCCAGTGGACCAGTGAGCGCTTGGTTTCGTCAGTAACGTTGGTGAACCCTGAGGGATTCAATAAACACTCTGGCCAAGTATGGTTCGGTTTTGCCTTCCCGCCGGAGGTGCATGAGCAAGTGATGGCACCGAGTACTTATACGCGGTTGTCAATCGTCTACCAAAGTTCGCTCAAATCCGGCTCGGCCCTTGCTCTCTATGAGATCTGCAGGCGATATGCCACCAACCCGTCGAAGTTGACCTTCATCCAGAGCTACGAACATTGGTACGGGGTCATCACTGGAAATCCGATATCAGCCGAGGCTCCACCGGTCTATAAGTATTTCAAGCGTGACACGATCAAGCCAGCAATTGCGGAGATCAATGCGCTGACCGACATCAACATTGAGCTCGTTGAACATAAGAACGGGCGCAGGGTGGAAAAGCTTCAATTCCGTGTCGAGCAAAACAAGCAGCCGCAGCTCGAATTCCCCGCACCCCCAGTGATCGATGCGGAGTTGATCGGAAGAATTATGAAGTTCGGTTTCAGCCAAGCGGACGCGTCAGACTTGGCCGCTCAGTACCAAGAAGACGTCATCCGGGCTGCCATCTCCCGGGTGGAAATCAGAGCCGAATCCACCAGCATGAGCCCACTGGGCACGCCGGCAGGGTATTTCCGATGGACACTCCAAGACATTGCTAGAAATCCGAATTCTTTCCAGCTAAGCGCTCCAAAGACGATCTCTAAAAAGAACCCTACAGGTCCATCAGTGATGGAGAAGTTCCTCGCTGCACGCGCGCAAGATGCGTTGGCCGTTTATAAAGAGCTCGATGAAAAGGAGCACAAGCAGATCTTCGACGTGTTCAAGGCTCAAAACCAGAACAAGTCCATCAAGCTTGATAAGGGCATCGAAAGCGCCATGGTCCGCTCCCTCTTTTCAACTTGGTATGCCAAGGAGCTATGGGGCGAACCTACAGCCCAAGCGCTGGCTCAGTTCATTGAGCAATTTCAGCCCGCAGCATAGCTACGACGACTACCGTTTGGGCAGCTCTTCGCTGGCGATTTGGCCGGCACATGAATGCACACTACATGATCTGACCGTGTGGTCATTGAGGTTACAGTCTTGATTGACTTTTCGGTTCAATGTGTCATGCGTGGCCTTGGGATATGAAATGGGCTGGTGATTTACTTTTTAGATTTTCATGTAATGTGCATTCAAAACAACAAAGAAATTCTATGTCTCACGTGCCTCTGCAACAGAACCAACTCCCATCCCCTGTGGCGATGCCTTTGGGACCAGAGGTGTTTGAGCTTTGGTTCAACAACCGAGCCAACGACGATCGCGATTGGTTGACTCCTAAGGGGGCGGTTCTTTATCGGCTGATTTGGAAACGCTGGCTTACGTCGCTGAGTCAACATGCCAACATTGAAGGGCAAGCTATGTCTGGCACCGCTTGGCACAAGGCCACTGCTGTAGACGTCCACAATTTCATTAACGGCAGCTTACGAGCCTCAAAAAAACAAGGTACGGTCAGTCCGATCACTCGCAGGCGCTATTGGAGCGCCATAGACCGAATCTACCGATTCGCGCTGTCACAGAAGTGGGTGAATGCAAATCCGGCTCTTGGATTGTTGGGGGAGGACATGCCGCCAAGCGAGGATCCCAAGGGGGCCATCCTCTCAGATGCGCTCTGGAAGGCAGCGTTCGCGGCCTTTCCTGTGGGTGATGACCTGATTGAAAGGCGCAATCGAGCGATATTAATGGCAATTTTTCATCTTGGACTTGCTCCCAGAGAGATCCGCCAACTGACGGTAAAGGACGTATTGATCGAGGGAGGTGAGGATCCACGAAAGGCAATGACGCATGAGAAAATCTCTGCGTTGCGGGTAGAAAACGAAACACGCGGAGATCAAAGGGTCATGCACGTGCCGGCGTCAGTGGCGAAAGCCCTCGGAGAATGGCTGTCCGCCCGTCAGTGCTATGAGCCGGCCCAGAATCATGAGGTGCTGTTTTGTTCGCGGAAATCCCCATCCATGTCCATGCACGCTCTGCTGCATCTGGTGACCAAAACCATTCGAACGGCATGCCAAAGCAGCAACCTGCCGTATCCCGCGCGTCTGGGACCACAGGTTGTCCGAAATACCGTCCTGGTGCGATGGCTCAATGGTGACTTCACTGTCGAACAAGTGGTGAAGGCTGCAGGTCTGAAGAACGCGAGAGGGCTTTACCACCTTCGTGACTTGGTGCACCACGAGGTGCGCGTTGCCATCTCAAAACACGTGCATGACCGGATCAGTCTGATCTAAGAGCAAAGTGCGTTGCTTCGTCGTGCAACCCCTTCAGTTCGGCGGCCTGACAGTGTTTTCTGAGCTGCCTATGCGGCAGTGAACAATCTCCGTCCCCTGCCAAGGCCCTCACGCCATTTCTGAGTGAATCGCCCCGGGGCGATTCACTGTGGTGGTGTTGGCTATGGGAATATTCCAGTACAACGAGCGTTTGCCCTCGTCGGTGACGTATTCCACGCGCCCCCCGTTGACGAGAACCCGACAGTGCTCCAGGTAATACAGGTTGGCGCGCTTGGAATGGAGAATGCCCTTCAGTTCGGTGGGACTCAGATTTTCCATGACTTGAATGGCACTCCCTGCCAAGCTGAGGATGTTGTCCCATCATCATAGAGAGCTAACGTACATCGGGCGCGTGGTGCGCCTGTGAGATGCATCGCTTTTATCGCGGTCTCCTACCCTGGGCTGATGCAGATTAGTCACGTAGAAGTTCAACTGCCAAGCTTGGACGTCAATGAACGCACCTCAAAATCCTTGACGAAGGAACGGTTGATTGCCTCAGTGCTCCCGGAGCGTTACCACAGCCAAGTCGTGTAATGCCTATGGGCAGCTGTCATTGCATCGCCTCCCACGGATTGAGAATAATCGCGCCTGTTGGCTGGAAATCAGCAACGTTGCGAGTAACCATCGTCATGCCATGAACAAGGGCCGTTGCCGCAATGAGAGCATCGCGCTCTCCGCGCTTGTCGGGGACATGCAACCGGGCGCAGCGTTGCGCCACGGCGGTATCAATAGGCAGCGTGCGGCCGGAGAACTCGGGCAATACGTGCTGCTCCAGCCATGAGCGCAACATGGCCCCCTGGGTGGCGTCCTTGCGCTCAATCGACAGAACGCCAAGCTCCAGTTCCATGATGGTGATGGCTGACACAAAGAGGTCGGCGGCATCGACGGTTTCCGTCCATGCCGTCACGTTTGCATCGGCCTTACCAATCCGTACCTTGCGCAGCTCGGACACCACGTTGGTATCAAGAACAAACATCATGTGAAATCAACCGGCTGGGATTTGATGGTCACACGCGGCGGCACAAACTCGATGTCGGCGATACCCGGCATTGCCAGCGCATCGGCAATGTTGCGCCGCTGCTTGGTGAGCCGCTGATAGTCCTCAAAGCTCATCAGCACATGGGCCGGGCGGCCTCGATCTGTAATGAACACTGGCCCGTTGTTTGCGGCCCGTTTTGCCTCGCTCGCCCCTTGGTTGAACTCGCGGCTTGATAGGGTGGTGATGGTCATAACGGCACCTCCAATATGTGAATATTGTAGCCATGTTACTACATCATAAAAACGGGAGCAAGCGTTTTTAGAGTCGGCAAACGGTGGTGTCCTAGCCAAGTTCCGCCCCGGCCTTGGGCAGGATGGCCGCGGCTTCGGCACATATGCCCGCGATCTTTTCGTGGACGGCGCGCACACGCAGATACGAGACTGCTGCAGCCACATCCGCTGCTACATAGGCCCCTAGATCCAGATCCGCAGCGCCCACGCTGGGCGGCAAGAACTCATCCCATCCATCGAATGCTGGCCAGGGGGGATGCACTGGCGCCCATAGCGGTGCTGCACACGCACCCAGCCGGTTCCGTCGCGCAGCAAGAAGCCGCAACAGGCCCCCCTGCGGCCCAACTCCACGGCGGGGCTCGGCGGGGGCTATGGGGCCAGAATAAGCTGGACGCACGGGGTTATGTTGGCCGCGATAGCCTCAGAAGCCACAAAGCTGCGTATTCCACGCGATGGGAATGGAATCACTGTCCGCCATCAGTGGAATGCGCATCCGCAAAAGCCGGGGCGATTCAATGGAGAGCTTTCCATAAGCAGCGAGTCCAGTCGGTCATGGCCAAGTGATGAACTCACGGTCTCGGCCACATTGCGGTCGCTGGACATTCATGCGCGGGTTGGCCGAGCGCCTGCAGGTCTGGCGGCTCTCGGATTCAGGGGTAGCGCCGGTGAGTTCCTCGGCGCGGCAGGACTCTGGGACAAATGGCGCAGAAGACAACGACAATGTTCTGGCCGCGGATCGAAAACTTCCCCGGTATTTACGACCCCAGAGAGGATGCAGATGAGGGAGTATTCCGAAGAAGAAATCCAGGATCTCACGGATCGCGTGTTCCTGGCGAGGGAGCAGCTTCAGGCAGGGAAAGTGCACTTCGCAGCGCACCTCGCTGACGATTTCTTTCGCAGCTTGGAGGCCATTCGGCTACGCGCGGACGGCAAGGTCGATCCTCGCACCGTGGACGGTCGCATCCGGTCCTTCACGCTTGCAATGGTCGCCATGCGTCAGCGAGAGGATGCCAAGAAGGCTGTGAGCCTCGCCGACATCCAGTCAGCGTATTTTGACTTTCTGTTCCAGCAGTTCGGTGCCTTCTACGAACCGATGATCAAGGCCGGAGGCAATCCCGGTCAGGCAGGGCGATTGATCTCCAAAGATCCTAAGTTGGTGGAGAGCTTCATCAAAGGGCTGCCAGAACTCGCTCAGGTCGTAAAAGAGTTCTGGAATTCCATCGCAGATGCTGCGGCGTATCACCTACAAGACGGCACACAGCTGAAGGCGACATTCGCTGGTGATCTGTTCCCGGCATATTGGGAGAACGCCGTTTCGACAGCAGGCCTCTATGTGGACACCATCGTTCTGCCCTGCCCGATCATGCGTATAGCCCCGCTTCTCCATGTGATGCCGCCGAAGGAGTTCGTCAGCATGCTCGTTAAGCATACGTTCACTGCAATGGGTTACCGCGAGCTTGCGACAGCTGACATCTCCCCCCCTCTAGCCTTGGTTGTTCCCAACCCCTCGGACTTTGAAGACGATGGCAGGTCCGCCCTCATGGCGGAATGCAAGCCGCTTATCTGCAAGCACGCGGGCTACCTGTTCGGACGGCAGTTCGAGTCGGTGGAGGACTTTCAGGAGTTCTGCGGGAACCTCCCCACCGTAGAAAACGTGCTGGCGGAGTTGAAAGGGAAAGAACGGCTGATCTTCGACACAGAGTGGGGAAGCGAGCCCAAGGCCCAGCTTGAACATGCGATGAAGGATGTGCTATTCCCGGGTCTGGATCCGAAGGTTGCTGGGAATCACGTCTTCAAGGCGTGTCTTGGCCGAATGCCGCAGGCTGTCGCCGCGCAACGGAATGCACGGCATTTCGGAGGCACACCGCTGATCAACGCGGAAACGTCATGGTTGCACTACACCTGGATGCTGGAGTACGAGGGCGCTCCTGTTCGCGGCGACGAGAAGGACCGCACAAGCATGCATGTAGTCAGGGCTTTGATGAGCGAAACAGGGAAAAACTTGGAATGGCTGGGCAACGTTCCCCCTGAAACAGTTCTACAGATCCGCAAACAAGGACTTGCTGAAGAGGTTCGGGCGATCCTTGGGCACGGCGTGTCAGACCTTATCGGCATCAACCCAGACAACTATTTCAGAACTGCCGATCAAGTGGTCGAGAACCTTGAGCAGGCGTTTCGCACCCACCAAAAAGCAATTGCTGAGGCAAGGCTCAAGAAGCTCAAGCTGTTTGGCATTGATGTGACCCAGTGCGTGGCAACAGGAGGACTGGCGGTGGCGGCTGCCCTAACTGGCAGCGTTGCACTAGGGGTGGTGTCCGGCATCGCCGGCAGCGCTGGTTTTACCAACCTCAAGGACATCAAGACCAAGTTCACCAATATCGTGGCCGAGGACCGGGCCAGAAAGCTCTCTCCCACTGGACTCCTGTTCCGCCATGTCCGTAGATAGGACTCGTCACCCTTGTCCATGTTCTGAAGCCAGATGGGAGACTATTTTTCTGAGGCTGGCTTCGAAGCGGCATGATGTTCGGCCGTGTGAAGATGGCCGCTATGGTCGAAAGTAGTCGGTCGTGACGATCGACCCGAGCGACCGCCCGCAGCCTGTGGACTAAACCGCTCGCGCGGTAGCCCGCCGCGAAGGCCCTGACAGTAAGTACACATCGCGCCCCTGTCTATGTTGGCGAGTGAGGCAATCGGCCTCGTTCTTCGACAGGAGCGCGATCATGATCCCTTCGACCCCCTCCATCTCGCCGCTGCGCCAACGCATGCTTGAGGACATGCGAATGCGCAAGCTGGAGCCTCGCACGCAAGAAGCCTACATCCGTGCCGTGCGCAAGCTGGCCGCTTACCTCAAGCGCTCGCCCGATGCGGCCACGGTGGAGGATCTGCGCAATTTCCAGCTCCATCTGGTGGATACGGGCTCATCTCCCATGACGCTCAACGCCACGCTCACGGGCCTGAAGTTCTTCTTCGACATCACGCTGGGACGCATCGAGCTGATGGCCAAGATGCAGCCCGTGAAGCTACCTCGCACCTTGCCTGTGGTCCTGAGCTGCGAAGAAGTCTCACGCCTTCTGGCGGCGGCCCACAACATCAAGCACCAGGTGGCTCTATCGGTTGCCTATGGCGCAGGTCTTCGCGCCAGCGAGGTCGTCAGCCTGAGGGTCACCGATGTCGACAGCCAGCGCATGACGCTGCGCGTGGAGCAAGGCAAGGGTGCCAAGGACCGCTACGCCATGCTCAGCCCTGTCCTGCTGCGGCGCCTGCGCACCTGGTGGCACCTGGCCCATGCCCAGGGCAAGATGCTGCCTGGCGGCTGGCTGTTCCCAGGCATGACGCCCTTGGAGCCTCTCTCGATTCGCCAGCTCAACCGCGCCGTTCATGCGGCAGCCGAGGCGGCAGGGATTCACAAGCGCGTCAACACACACACCCTGCGCCACAGCTTTGCCACGCATCTGCTGGAGCGCAAGGTCGATATCCGCGTGATCCAGGTGCTGCTGGGGCACAAGAAGCTGGAGACCACATCGATCTACGCCCATGTGGCGACTGACCTGCTGCGCGAGGTGATCGGCCCCTTGGAGCCCATGCCTGCCGCCTGAAGGTGCGCGCGTGCAGCGGCCCACTCTGGAGGTCGCCGACATCTTCCTCAAGCATGGTGCCGCCTGGCGTGACAGCCAGCGCGGTCACTTGAGCCTGTCTCAGCTCAAGGTCATGTCGGCCATTGAGCAGTGCCGCACAGCGGCACTGGGGGGACATGTGTTGCGCTGCGATAGCTGCGCCACCGAGCTGGTCTCCTACAACTCCTGCCGCAACCGACACTGCCTCAAGTGCCAAAGCGCTGCAGCCAAGCGCTGGCTCGATGCCCGCCAGGCTGATCTGCTGCCCGTGGAGTATTACCACGTGGTCTTCACGCTGCCCGCGCCCATTGCAGATCTGGCGTACCAGAACAAGGTAGAACTCTATGGGTTGTTGTTTGATGTCGCCGCCGAGGTGCTGCGGACCATCGCTGCTGACCGCAAGCATTTGGGTGCACGCATCGGTGCCACGCTGGTGCTGCATACCTGGGGTTCTGCACTGACGCATCACCCGCATGTACATGGCATCGTGCCAGGCGGTGGGCTGGCCCCTGACGGCAAGTCCTGGGTGGCTTGCCGAGCGGGCTTTTTCCTGCCGGTACGCGTGCTGTCCAGGCTAATGCGACGGCGCTTCATCGAAGAGCTGTTGCGCCTGCACCAGGCGGGGCGGCTGAGGTTCTTCGGCGAACTGGCGGCGCTGGCTGATGGTGCCTGCTTCAGCCAGTGGCTGGCTCCGATGCGCCAATGCGAGTGGGTGGTCTATGCCAAGAGGCCGTTTGCCGGCCCCCAGGCGGTGCTGGCCTACCTGTCTCGCTACACGCACCGGGTGGCTATCACGAGCAGCCGGCTTGTTGCGATGGATGAGCGCGGGGTAATTTTTAAATGGAAGGACTACCGGGCCAAGGGGAGCACGCGCCACAAGACCATGACGCTGGCGCCCCAGGAGTTCATGCGCAGATTCCTGCTGCATGTGCTGCCCAGCGGTTTCCATCGTATCCGCCACTATGGCTTGCTGGCCAATGGCAACTGCAAGGCCAGCCTCGCGCTGGCGCGCCAGTTGTTGGAGGTCGTCCCGGCGCAAGCCGCCTCACCCAGCAGCGAGGAGCAAGCCGACCTACCGCCCAACGCAGTGCCGCCGATCTTCGTCTGCCGACACTGCGGCCAGGCGATGACCATCCTGCAATGTCTCATGCGCGGGCAGGCCATCCGCGCACCGCCTGCGTTATGAGCAGCTCTGCGCGCCACCACTTGTCTTTGATGTCGATGCGCTTTTGCCCGTCGACAGGGAGGGCGCACGCATGTCGCCGCGAACGGTTCTGTATGGCCTGCGAAATACTCGGAAACAGGCGACTGATCAGCAATGCCCCAGGCCCCGCCCACACACAACGGCACACTGGCATCGCATGCATACGGGCTGTGATCGTCAGGCCGCTGCCCGAATCCCCATAGCGTTTGCGCCCGGAACACCCGCGTTGGCGTTCCCCGCGGTTTCCTCCCCCGAGGCTTGTGCGACACCTGCCCTCAGGCCGTGGGTGATCGTCGTTTGGGTGCCAGTTCCGGGCAGGTATCCCACAACCCTAAACAGTTCCGGTCACAATGTGATGTGAAAATCAGAACTGGCCCGGATGGGCACCATTTTTTCGACCGGCGCACCGGCATAAACGTCCTAATTGATGAAGTTCGACCGGCGGAGGAGTCTTGGTCTCGAGCACCGCGACAGGTTTCCATCGCGCTCACGAACGTCTGCGATTTGCAATGCTCGTACTGCTACGCCCCCAAGACCAGAGCCACGTTGACGGCCGACCAAGTGTTGGCCTGGTTAATCGAACTGGATGAAGCGGGCTGCCTCGCGGTTGGTTTTGGTGGCGGCGAGCCGACGTTGCATCCGCAGTTCGCCGAGATTTGCCAGCGTGCGGCCCGGGAAACCAAACTGGCCGTCACATTCACGACACACGGTCACAGGCTCACAGACCATCTTCTTGAGTCACTGGCTGGCAGTGCGAATTTCTTTCGGGTGAGCGTAGACGGCGTCGGCCACACCTACGAAGCACAGCGGGGCAGGAAATTCGACGACTTGGTTGGGCGTCTTAAGAGCCTAGCCGGCGTGTTTCCCTTCGGCATAAACGTGGTGGTCAACCACCAGACCATCGACCAGCTCGATGCGCTGATCAACCTCTCTCAACAGGTTAGAGCGTCTGAGTTGCTACTCCTTCCGCAACAGCCGACCGCCACCGTTGGTGGCGTGAGCCAAGAACTTTCTGCAAGGTTAGAAGAGTGGGTTCGTAACTACACCGGGCCAATTCGACTCGCGATCAGCGAAGCTGGTGCTGACGGACTGCCGACATCCGATCCCCTTCCTGGCGAGAAGGGGCTGCGTGCATACGCACATATCGATGCGTCGGGGATGCTGCGGACAAGCTCATACGCCACAGCAGCGACCCCCATCGGTGAGACAGGAGTGATGGCTGCTCTAGAAGCGCTACAAAGTACTTTTTGGATTTAACGGGAAACAACTCATGAAAATCTGGACCGGATACAGCTCTGAGCACTCGATGAACCTCGTTCTCATCGGAAAGTTCAAGCAGGCCAAGGACGCTGAAGCCGTAGCCGACGTCATCAATAAGCTGGGAGAACAGGCGAGCAAGGACAACGCGTATGCCATTGCGCACGCTCCTCCCGAGGATCAGCGGTTCTCGGACGGCATGATGTCGCTCATCCGGCAATTTCAGCTCTACACGTTGGCGCCGGAGGAACTGGGACAGTTCAGTTCCGAGCATTCCGTCGAGCAGGATGGGGAGAAAATCAGAATTTCGACCGATGAGGCAGATGTTTCAGCATTCATTAAGCTCTTCGTCGAGAGCGGCGCGCGAGTGGAAGTCTATTCCGCGCACCACTACCCCGACACGCCCGTACAAGCTGACTGAGGTCTGAGAACGAGATGCCGCAAGCAAACTGGGATGTCTTCACGCAACTACCGGGCGCAGCCACTTCCAACTTCGAGAAGCTTTGTCGTTCACTGGTGCGCCGGCATTATGGGCGCTTCGGGCACTTCAGGGAACTGGCCAACCAGCCCGGTGTTGAATTCCACATCCAGCTGACGGAAGATTGCTTGCTTGGCAAGCCACCTCAGTGGATCGGCTGGCAGTGCAAGTGGTACCAGTTGGCGCGCGGTGCCAAGCTGACCGCCGCGCAGCGCATGAAGATTGAGGAAGGCCTCCAGAAAACACAGGCGCACGTCCCTGGCGTCACCGACTGGAAGTTGTGGACGCGCTACCCGCTCGTCAAGGATGACCAGACTTGGTTCTACGGGCTGAGCTCAAAGTACCCTCAGTTCAAGCTCGACCTGCTCAGTGCGGACGATGTAGAAGAGCTCTTGGTTGGACCTGGCGCTGTGCTCAGAGAAGCGTATTTCGGCGAACTGGTCATCACGCCCGACCTGCTGGCGCAGCAATACAAGATTGCCACGGCCTCACTCCAGCGTCGGTACCAGCCCGAATTGCACGTGGTGCAAGACGCAGAAGCGAGGGTGACCCGCTGTCTGGGTGGTCAGGACGCCTGGCAGTCAATTGCCGATCTCGCTGCGAGTCTTCGCGCGCGAGCGGCTGAGATCGCAGCCCAAACAACGGAACTGCTTGCACCGCTGCAGGTCGAAATGGAGTCGTTCCTCAAGCATGTGGCCGACTCCGCCGTGTTGCTTGACGAGCTGTACACCGCCGTCGTCGCCGGCGATTTCGATGCGATCAAGCGGCTTCTAGCAACCGAGCTTGCTGGCCCCGTGAACTATCGAAGGCTCCTGTCCAAGTTACGAGGAGCACGCGTGGCTTGCGCCCCCCAGAGCGCAAACCTCGTGGCCGACCTGCACGCCGTCGCATCTGAAGTGACGCAGCTAGGCGATTCTCTCGGCGCACGGTCGCTTTACGTCTTGGCCGCCGCAGGCGAAGGCAAGTCCGAGATGTGCGTTAAGTTGACACAGCCAGGGGGGGCCTTCCCGGGCGGTGTGCTGCTCCTTGGCAAAGATCTCCACGCGGGCCAGACACTCGATGATTTGGCATCCAGATTCAAGGTGAACGGAAAGTCGGTCGAGACGTTCGAGCGCCTTGTCGAGGCTATGGACGCGGCGGGTCACCGGGCCGGCAGACGCTTGCCGATTGTCATCGACGGATTGAATGAATCCGAAGACCCTCGGAATTGGAAAGACCTGCTCTCACGTGCCGACGAGCTCTTGAAGACGTTCCCCTACGTCCTGTTGGTCGCGACCCTGCGCAATGAATTCGCGGGGGACTGCCTGCCTGAGGGGACGGGCGAGTCATACACATCTGATCGATTTGAACTAAACGGCTTCAAGGATGACCCGCATGTGGCCATCGAAAAGTACTTCGCTTTTTACAAAATCGACAAGACCGATGCCGACCTTCCTTTGGAGTTGCTGCAACATCCGCTGACCCTGCGCATCTACTGCGAAGTGGCCAATGCCGGACGGCAGCGCACGGTCGGCGTCGAAGCGCTGCCGAATTCGCTAGTTGCCCTGTTCGAAGAGCACTTCAAGCGCGTCGCAGCGCGGGTGGCGGAACTTTCTTCGAACTCGCGGCGGCTCTACCAGGACGAGGTGCACGAGGCGATGAGAAAAATCGCCGCTTCGCTCTGGGACAACAACGCCCGCAGCATGCAGCTTGACGTCGCCCGCGCGAAGATCGACGGGGGCAGTCTCTGGGACGCTAGCATCATCCGGGGATTGGAGTCTGAAGGCGTCCTGATTCGCACCGAGTTCGACGAGGGGCAACAGGGAATCGCCTTCTCGTACGATCTGATGGCCGGACACATGCTGGCCAAGTACATCCTCAACCGCGGCGACGTGACGCTATGGTTGTTGCCGCCGACTGAAAACTGACCCACTTAGAGGGCATGTGCCGCTTCAAAACTGACCCAGGTGTTTTACTTGCCTTGCCTAAATATTGGGCAG
>QLTU01000020.1 GCA_003268905.1 Acidovorax defluvii | reverse complement strand
GTGCCTGGGCTGGCGTACTCCGCATGAGGTGTTCTATGGGCTGGAGATCACTCCGCTTAGACTTGAGACTCGCGCACTTCGTACTTGAATCCGCGATCAAATAGGCCCTCAGCGCTTACCAAACAAGCGCGAGCAGCTTCCAAAAGAAGAGCAGACAAAGCCACATCGCAGGCCAGCCGTGCGCGCGCATACCCCGGCAGCTCCCACCGTGGAAACAGCGGCGAGGCGTCCATGTCGTGCTGCACATAGTCCTGCGCCACCACCACATCGCCCACGCGCACACCATCACCCACGCCACCGGCCACACCGGTAAACACGATGCGGGCCGCACCAAACCGCTCGATCAGCGCCGTGGCCGTGGTGGCCGCCGCCACCTTGCCAATGCCCGAGAGCGCCAGCACCACGCTTTTGCCGTGCAGCATCCCCGTCCAGAAAACACGCCCCGCGTGCACCCTGCGCTGCGGCGCCTGCAACAGGGCGACAAGGCTGGATTGTTCTTCGGGAAGAGCGCTGAGGATGGCGGTGGTCATAGGCCCCATTATTTCTGCATAAAAAAACCCTGGGCTGTCAGGCACCAGGGTCTGGCGGCCGCACGAAGCGGCCAGAAAAACTCAGTTCCCGTTGTGCACGCCATCCACGCCGTGAGCGTGGTGGCCTGCAAACAGGCGACGCGGGAAGATCACGCAGAACTCCTCGCGTTGGCTGGCGGCAAAAACGCGTTACTTCTTGTCGCGCAGTTCGCGCCGCAGGATTTTCCCGACGGGAGTCTTGGGCAGCTCGGTGCGAAACTCGATCACCTTGGGCTGCTTGTAGCCCGTGAGTTCATGGCGGCAGTATTCGCGCACATCGGCTTCGGTGAGGTCTTCCGACCTCTTGACGATCACCAGCTTGACGGCCTCGCCCGATTTTTCGTCGGGCACGCCCACTACGGCGCATTCCAGAACGCCAGGGCAGTTGGCCACCACCTCTTCGACCTCGTTCGGATACACGTTGAAGCCGCTGACCAGCACCATGTCCTTTTTGCGGTCAACGATCTTGAAGTAGCCGCGCTCGTCCACAACGCCGATGTCGCCGGACTTGAAATAGCCGTCTTCGGTCATGACCTTGGCGGTTTCGTCGGGGCGCTGCCAGTAGCCCGCCATCACCTGGGGTCCCTTGATGGCAATTTCGCCGGGCTGACCGAGGGTGGTGACCTCGTGGCCTTCGTCATCGAGCAGCTTCATGTAGGTGTTGGGCAAGGGCACACCGATGGTGCCGGTGAACTCTTTGGCGGTCACCGGGTTGCAACTGGCCGAGGGGCTGGTTTCCGACAGACCGTAGCCCTCGCAGATCGGGCAGCCCGTTTTTTCGAGCCACAGTTTGGCCACCGCACCTTGCACGGCCATGCCCCCGCCCACGGAAACCTTGAGGTTCTTCCAGTTGACGGTGTTGAAGTCGGGGTGGTTGGCCAGCCCGTTGAACAGCGTGTTCACAGCCGGAAAGCTGTGGAAGGTGTGCTTGGACAGCTCTTTGAGCACGGCAGGCAGATCGCGCGGATTGGGGATCAGGATGGTTTTGCCGCCCGTGCGCATGGACAGCATCATGTTCACGGTGAACGCGAAGATGTGGTACAGCGGCAGCGCGCAGATGCTGGTGGGTTGCTCACCCTCGGGCACCTTGGTCATCACCGGGTCGTTCCAGGCCTCTGACTGCAGCACATTGGCGATCACGTTGCGGTGCAGCAGGATGGCGCCCTTGCTCACGCCAGTGGTGCCGCCGGTGTATTGCAGCAGCGCAATGTCGTCGGGCTTGATGTCGGGTTTCTTGAATGCACCGCGTGCGCCCTGCGCCACTGCGTCATTGAAACGCACTGCGCCTGGCAGGTTGAAGGCGGGCACCATCTTTTTGACGTTGCGCACCACGTAGTTGACCAGCGTGCCTTTGAGTATGCCCAGCTGGTCTCCCATGGAGCACAGCACCACATGCTTGACGGGTGTGTGGACCAGGCATTGCTCCAGCGTGGTGGCAAAGTTCTCGATGATCACGATGGCCTTGGCACCCGAATCCTTGAGCTGGTGCTCCAGCTCGCGCGGTGTGTACAGCGGGTTCACATTCACCACCACAAAGCCGGCTCGCAGGATGGCCGCCACCGTGACGGGGTACTGCGGCACGTTGGGCATCATGATGGCCACGCGGTCGCCCTTGACCAGGCCCAAGCCCTGCAGGTAGGCCGCGAAGGCGTTGCTCAGCGAATCGGTCTGGGCATACGTGACGTCCTTGCCCATGAAGCTGTAGGCAATACGGTCGGCGTACTTGGTGAATGCCTCGTCCATGAGGGCGACGAGGGATGGGTATTTGGACAGGTCAACATCAGCCGGAACGCCTTGCGGATAGGCGGCCAGCCAGGGGCGGTCGGTCATTTTCATTGTCTCCTGATAAGGTTCATTGTGATCACAAAAGCACGCTGATGTTTCTCAGCACGATCGTGCTTTTTCCGCGAGGGGATTATGCCCGTCAGCCTTTAAGCGCGGTGAGGACTTCGTCGAGCATTTTCTTGGCATCGCCGAACAGCATGCGGTTGTTTTCCTTGTAGAACAGCGGGTTGTCCACCCCCGCATAGCCCGAGGCCATGGACCGCTTCATCACGATCGAGGTCTTGGCCTTCCACACTTCGAGCACCGGCATGCCCGCAATGGGGCTGGATGGATCGTCAAGGGCGCTGGGGTTCACGATGTCGTTGGCGCCAATGACGATGGCCACGTCGGTGTCTGGGAAGTCCTCGTTGATCTCGTCCATCTCCATCACGATGTCGTAGGGCACCTTGGCCTCGGCCAGCAGCACGTTCATGTGGCCCGGCATGCGGCCCGCCACCGGGTGGATGGCAAAGCGCACATTCACACCCTTTTCGCGCAGGGTCTTGGTGATCTCGTACACCGTGTGCTGTGCCTGGGCCACGGCCATGCCGTAGCCGGGCACGATGATGACGCTCTTGGCATCGCGCAGCAGATCGGCCGTTTCGGCAGAGCTGACAGGCGCCACCTCGCCTTGAGGCTCGGCAGCCTCGCCCTTCTTGACAGGCGTGCCAGACCCCGAGCCGAAACCACCCGCGATCACGCTGATGAAGTTGCGATTCATCGCGTTGCACATGATGTAGGACAGGATGGCACCCGAGGAGCCCACCAGCGCGCCAGTGACGATGAGCAGGTCGTTAGAAAGCATGAAGCCCGTGGCCGCCGCCGCCCAGCCCGAATAGCTGTTGAGCATGGACACCACCACCGGCATGTCGGCGCCACCAATGGCCATGACCATGTGGAAGCCGAACAGCAGTGCGATGACCGTCATCACGACCAGCGGCAGCATGCCCTGCTCTATTGTTTCGGCCTGCAGAAACTCGCGGCCAAACCAGATCACGATCAGCAGCCCGGCGAGGTTGAGCCAGTGGCGCCCAGGCAGCAACAGCGGCTTGCCGCCGATCTTGCCGTTGAGCTTGCCAAAGGCGATGAGCGAGCCCGAGAACGTGACAGCGCCGATCAGGATACCGACATAGATTTCCACCTCGTGGATGGTTTTCTCTACGCCCTGCAGCTGGATCGAGGTGTCCACATAACTGGCAAACCCCACGAGGCAGGCCGCCAGGCCCACCAGGCTGTGCATGAGCGCGACCAGCTCGGGCATCTGGGTCATCTTGACGACCTTGGCGGCGTACAGGCCGATGCCGCCGCCAATCACCAATGCACCAACGATCCATGCGACGCCCATGGGGCTGACGCGCGGGCCGAACACCGTGGCCAGCACGGCCAGCGCCATGCCGACCATGCCGAACAGGTTACCGCGGCGTGAGGTTTCAGGATTGGACAGGCCGCCCAGACTGAGGATGAACAAAATGGCCGCGCCCAGGTAGGCAACGGTAGCGAGACTTTGGGACATGTTCGTCTTTCCTTGTCTTTGTCGTTGTTATTTACGGAACATGGCGAGCATGCGACGCGTCACGGCAAAGCCGCCGAACATGTTGACTGCCGTGAGCACCAGTGCGGCGAAGGCCAGCCAAAGAATCAATCCATCCGGGCGCCCATTGATGCCTGCATCGGGGGGAGCGATCTGCACCAGCGCGCCGATGGCGATGATGCTGGAGATGGCGTTGGTCACACTCATCAGCGGCGTGTGCAGCGCGGGCGTGACGTTCCACACCACCATGTAGCCGATGAAGCAGGCCAGCACGAACACCGTGAAGTGCCCCAGGAAGGCCACGGGCGCATAGGCGCCGATGGCCCAGAACAGCACGGCCAGCACGGCAAAGACGATGGTCAGCGTCTTGGCCGACATGGGTGCCCCCGGGCCATGGCTGGATTTTTTGGTGGCAACAGGCGCGGACGCCGCCTTGGGCGCCGGTGCCGGCGCCTGCTTGAGCGGTGGCGCAGGCCAGGTGATGGTGCCTTCTTTCACCACCGTGAGCCCGCGGATCGCGTCGTCCTCCATGTTGACCACGGCCACACCGTCCTTGGCCTTGCACAGTTCTTCTGTGAGACGAAGCAGGTTGGTGGCATACAGGGTGGAAGATTGCTTGGCCAGGCGCGAAGGCAGGTCGGTGTAGCCGACGATGGTCACGCCATGGTGCACTACGGCCTGACCAGGCACGGTCAGCTCGCAATTGCCACCCTGCTCGGCAGCCATGTCCACGATCACGCTGCCGGGCTTCATGCTTTGCACCATCTCGGCGGTGATCAGCTTGGGGGCTGGTTTGCCGGGGATCAGCGCGGTCGTGATGATGATGTCGGCGTCCTTGGCCTGCTCGGCGTACATCTTGCGCTGCGCGGCCTGGAAACCCTCGCTCATGACCTTGGCGTACCCGCCGCCGCCCGAGCCTTCCTCTTCGTAATCCACCTTGACAAACTCGCCGCCCAGCGACTTGACCTGGTCGGCCACCTCGGCGCGCGTGTCATTGGCGCGCACGATGGCGCCCAGGTTGGCCGCCGTGCCAATGGCGGCGAGACCCGCCACACCCGCACCCGCGATGAACACCTTCGCCGGCGGCACCTTGCCCGCAGCCGTGATCTGGCCGTTAAAGAAGCGACCGAAGGCATTGGCCGCCTCGATGACAGCGCGGTAGCCCGAAACGCCTGCGGTGGACGTCAGCGCGTCCATCTTCTGGGCCCGGCTCAGGGTGCGCGGCAGGCAGTCTATGGCCAGCACCGTGGCCTTGCGGGCGGACAGCTGCTGCATCAACTCGGGGTTCTGGGCGGGCCAGATGAAGTCGATGAGCGTCGCGCCCTCGCGCATCAGCGCGACTTCGTCGCTGCTGGGGGGGCGCACCTTGAAGACAATGTCTGAAGCAGCCCACAGCGCGGCAGCGTCCCCAACGATCTGGGCCCCGGCGGCGCGGTAGGCGTCGTCGCTGAAATTGGCGGCATCCCCCGCCCCAGACTCCACAGCGACGGTGAAGCCCAGTTTGATAAGCTTTTCCACCACATCGGGCACGGTGGCCACGCGCTTTTCACCGGGGAAGGCTTCCCTCGGCACGCCGATACGCTGCGGCTGCGGGTCTGGGCTTGTCTGCATCAGAGATCTCCTCAAGTTTCGTAATCGTTATGCGAAGCCGCCAGGAAGGGGGCTGGCTGGCTAGGGCCTGGAAGTGGGTGCGGGGAAGGGGAACGGAGGAATGGCCAGGTGGCCGTCCATCATGCCGGCGCTCACGCGCACGGAATGGGATAGGTCATGACCCCATTGCAGCGCGGGCGAGCCGGCTACCAAGAACTCTTCGTTGTTGCGCGTTGCGGGACGCAGCAGCCGCTGATCTACCAGAGCATCCACCGTCACCCAGACACCGGCTTCGGTGACATAGCGGTAGCTCAAATACGTGTACGGCTGACTCAATGCGATCTTGCGGCTCCCTAGCCATTGGACGAGGTCTGGCCGGTTCTTTTCCAGCCAATGGGCGCTGCTCCCCCAGCGCTTGAGGCGCAGGCAATCCGCGCGCAAGGGGCTACCCGCAGCGGCATCCTCCACCGTGACATCCTGCTGGGACGGGCAGTAACCAGCTCCCTGAGGAGATCCACTCAGTTCACCGGTGCGGTTGGCCTGCACTCGCAGCACGGCCAACCATTCACCTTGTGCACCACGCAGCCCCGCGGCGCGAGTCTGTAGCAACATGCGCCCCCCCGGACCGACCAGGGCCTCATCAGAGGTACCAAGGTCTTGCCACGCCCCCGGCGGCAGAACCAGGCGTGCACGCCCTACAGGAAATTCCGCCATCGGTGGGACGGTCAACGGCGCGCACGCCACCGTCAACACCGCCACGGCAAAGGGCAACAGGCGCCTGAACTTCGAAGTCATCAGAGTCATAGAGAAAGATTCATACAGATTCGCGTTCAATCATCCCACGGCATCTATCCCGGGCCTGTCGAAGACCTGTGCGGCACATCGACCAGCCCGGTGTGACCGGTAGGGTGTTATTGAAGGCGATTTGATACCAGAAATTTCGCACGACGCCCTTCCCGGCAAGCTGACCGCGAGCTTACATGAAGATGCATTTACGCCTGTTGCATTTGTACGATGTTGCAGGAAACTCCCTTGCAATTTTCCTGCGAAAGGCACAAAAAAAGCCGATGACACACAGTTCACCGGCTCTTTTCCGGGGCCGCACGCTGCGGCCCTGCATCGGAGATCAATTCACCCGTTGTGCCAACGCACCCGAGGCGTATTGACCCGCTACCACCTGCAGGCTGTGGCCCTTGATCTTGCCACCCTGGCCTTCGCAGCCAAACTCGATATAGCGTTGTTTGCAAATGGCCTTGGCGGCTTCCCGCGCGGGCTTGAGCCATTCGCGGGCATCGAATTTCTCGGGGTTTTCGAACAGGAACTTGCGCACTGCACCGGTCATGGCCAGACGTATGTCGGTGTCGATGTTGATCTTGCGCACACCGTGCTTGATGGCTTCCTGGATCTCTTCAACGGGCACGCCGTAGGTTTCCTTCATCTTGCCGCCGTACTGGTTGATGATGGCCAGCAAATCGGCCGGCACCGACGAGGAGCCATGCATCACCAGGTGGGTGTTGGGAATGCGCTGGTGGATTTCCTTGACACGGCTGATGGCCAGGATATCGCCCGTGGGCTTGCGGCTGAACTTGTAAGCGCCATGGCTGGTGCCAATCGCAATGGCCAGCGCATCAAGCTGCGTGGCCTTGACGAAGGTGGCGGCTTCCTCGGGGTCGGTCAGCATCTGGCTGTGGTCGAGCTTGCCCTCGGCGCCAATGCCGTCTTCCTCACCGGCTTCACCGGTTTCCAGGTTGCCCAGGCAGCCCAGTTCACCCTCCACGGTGACGCCCACCTTGTGCGCCATCTCCACCACCTTGCGGGTCACTTCGACGTTGTAGTCGAACGATGAGGGGGTTTTGCCGTCTTCCATCAGCGAACCGTCCATCATCACCGAGCCAAAGCCCAGGTCGATGGCGCCCTGGCACACCTTGGGCGATGTGCCGTGGTCCTGGTGCATCACCAGGGGGATGTGGGGATACATTTCGGCCGCGGCCTGGATCAGGTGCTTGATGAAGGCCTCGCCCGCGTACTTGCGCGCACCGGCGCTGGCCTGGAGGATCACCGGAGCGCCCACCTCGTCGGCAGCGGCCATCACGGCCTGCACCTGCTCCAGATTGTTGACGTTGAAGGCAGGAATGCCATAGCCATGGGTGGCAGCATGGTCGAGCAGTTCGCGCATCGAGACGAGGGGCATGGTCGTGAAGTCCGTTCAGGGTTGATGGGGTGCTGACAGGCAGCCGCTGCGGTGGTAACCGCGTGGTAACTCGGATTTTACCCGGCCTGCGCAGCGACAGGCGGCGGAAAATCCAGACGGAAGCAGGTGGTGAATGGCGCGGGCGCGGCAGCTGCGCCAAAGTCGCCGCCGTGCATTTGCGCCACGCGCAGCACGATTTCGTGCCCCAGGTGCAGGCTGTCCACCGGGCGGGCCACCTTCGCGTTGCCCCCGGCCGCCTGGACGCGGCGGCCGTCGTCACACACCTGCAGCCAGGCCGCCCCGGTGTCGGACTGCCCGATCTGCACGGAAATCCGGGTTCCAGGAGGGGTGTGCTTGAGGGCGTTTTCGACCAGATTGCGCACCGCCAGGTCCAACAGCACAGCGTGCCCCGTCAGTTCCAGCGTGTCGGGCGCCACCAGGGCAATCTCGCCTCCCCGCTTCCATGCTGCCTGCGCGTAGTCGGCGCATACTGCGCGTGCCGTGGCAGCCAGGTCCACCGGCGCCTTGGCTTCGTGCAACTGCGCACGGCTGGCCCGTGCCAACGCCAGCAACTGGTTCAGCACATGGCCCGCGCGCAGGGCGTCCTGCCCGATCTGGGTCACAGCCTGCGCCTGCGCCTGCGGGTCCAGCCCCCCTCCCAGGGCACTGGCCTGCAACGCAATGGAAGACAGCGGTGTGCGCAACTCGTGGGCCACTTCATTGGCCAGCCGCCGCTCGCGCACCAGTGCGTCCTGCTGCCGGTCCAGCAAGGTGTTGATGGAGGCCACCACCGATTCGAATTCGCTCCAGGCATGGCGCGACGCCAGACGCTGCGTGCTGGCGGGGTCCAGCGCGGCCACGTCCGCAGACAGGGCGTACAAGGGCCGCAAGCCCCGCCGCAAGGCCAGCCCGAGGGCCAGCGCCACGACGGGCAGCAGCCACAGCCCGGGCTCGATCATCTGCCCGGCAATGTCGCGGGCCAGCTCATCACGCTCGCGCGACTCCAGCAGCACCATGACCTTGCGGGTTTTGGGCGCATCCCACTGCGAAAAACTGCGCCACGCCATCGCCTCGGGCCCAAGGTGCAAATCGGCAAAACCTTCGGCGGCATCAAAGGCGGGCAGGGGCGCACTGCCGCTGTGTACCAACACACGACCCGCCGCATCCCACTGCACCACGCTGATGGATTGCTGGTAGTCGTGCGATTTGAGCCAGGGCGCGACCGTCGGCTGCGTGGTGGAGGACGCCTCCACCGCTTGGGAAGCACGCAGCTTGACCAGCAGCGCCGCCACGCTGGCCAAATGGCCATCGGTCAGCTCATCCGCTTCGTGCACACCGGCGCGGTATCCCATGAACACAAAGCTGCCCCACACCAACACCAGAGCGCCCAGAGACCACAGCAGCAGATGCCGGGTCAGGGAATGGCGACCCGCTCCCTTGGCAGGCAAGTCAGCGGACCCCGGTGCCGGCATCACCCGGCCTCCTGCGGCATGAAGTAGCCCACGCCCCGCATGGTCTGGATGCACCCGCTGCCCAGCTTGCGCCGCAGATGGTGGATATGCACTTCGACCGCGTTGCTTTCAATGGCCGATTGCCAGCTGTACAACCGCTCTTCGAGCTGCTGGCGTGACAACACGCGGCCCCGGGCCTGCAACAGCACCAGCAGCACCGAAAACTCCCGGGGCGACATCTCTACCGGCTTGCCACCCTGCACCACCGTGCGCGCAGCCGGGTCTACCTCGATGTCACCGTAGCGGATCGTCGGAGACGCCCGTCCCGCGGCACGGCGCAGCAGCGCACGCAAGCGTGCGTCGAGTTCATCGACATCAAAGGGTTTGACCAGATAGTCGTCGGCGCCCTGGTCGAGGCCGGCAATGCGCTGGCTGACCTGATCGCGGGCCGTCACGATCAGCACCGGCGTGGCGGGGTCGGGCAGCGCCGGTGCACCCGTCGCATCGCCACGGGGCGGGCTCGTGCGCAGACGGTGCAGCAGTTCGCTGCCCTCGCCGTCCGCCAGCCCCAGGTCCAGCAGCACGGCGTCGAAAGACTCGGCGCGCAGTGCACCCCAGGCCGCGGCAACGCCATCGCACACATCCACGGCATAGCCGCGTTGCTGCAGATTGGTGCGCAGCCCGTCGGCAATACCTGCATCGTCTTCGACCACAAGGATTCGCATCGCCCCATTGTCGCCGCGACCGACGCTACGGAAAAAATTAAGACGCCGTTAAGCACCGACACCTATGGTGCCGAACATGCCCCATTCGCATGCTCCTTCTTCCTTTTCTCGCCATTGCCTGCGCACCACCCTGGCCTGGACCCTTGGCGTCCTGGTGTGCCTGCTGGCCTGGGACGCCCTGGGGCAAGACCGGGCGCTGGCCCATGCCTTTGGCACGGGCAGCGGCTTCCCGATGCGGGAGCATTGGCTGTTCTCACAGGTTCTGCACGAGGGCGCCCGCCGGGTGGGCTGGCTTTTGATGCTGCTGGTGGCACTGGGGGTGTGGTGGCCGATAGGCCTGCTACGGCGCATCGACCTGGGGGAGCGACTGCAGCTGGCCATAAGCGTCCTGGTGGCACTGGGCGTGGTGAGCAGCCTGAAAAGCCTGAACGCCACCAGCTGCCCCTGGGATCTGGCCGAATTCGGTGGTGTAGCCCGCTATGCCTCGCACTGGGCCCTGGGCGTCGTTGATGGCGGAGGCGGGCGCTGCTTTCCGGCGGGCCATGCCTCGGCGGGGTTTGCGTTTGTGGGCGGCTACTTTGCCCTGCGCCGCCGCCAGCCGCGTGCCGCGCGCCTGTGGCTGGCGGCCTCGCTGGCCGCTGGCCTGATTCTGGGAGGGGCCCAGCAGGTGCGCGGGGCCCACTTCATGAGCCACACCCTATGGACAGGCTGGCTGTGCTGGACCACCGGATGGCTGTGCGACCTGGCTGCGGGTGCACTACGCCAGCGTTTTGCGTTGACCAACACCCCGTTTCCACCAGCCCCACGGCCCCCTGCAGCCACGTAACCGCGTCGTCTTCTACGCGATAAACGACATCAACCAGCGCGGCAGATTTTCAGCATGTTGGTACCGCCGGGCGCGCCCATGGGCTCGCCGCAGGTGATGGCATACACATCACCGCTTTGCACAATGCCGCGGCTCTTGAGGTGGCCTTCGGCCTGCGCCAGTGCCGTGTCACGGTCGGCGCTGGTGTCCATGAGCAAGGGCCGCACATTGCGGTACATGGCCATCTTGCGCTGCGTGGCCACCTTGGGTGTCAGCGCGTAGATTGGGATATGGCTGCGGTGGCGACTCATCCACAGGGCTGTGGCGCCGCTGTCGGTCATGGCCACGATGGCCTTGGCCTCCAGGTGGTGGGCCGTGAACAGCGCCCCCATGGCAATGGACTGGTCGATGCGGCCAAAGGTGCGGCCCGTAAAGTCGGCATCCAGCCGGTGGTCCTCGGCCGCCTCGGCAGCGGCGCAGATCTTGGCCATCTCTTCCACGGTTTCCAGGGGGTATTTGCCTGCAGCCGTCTCGGCGCTGAGCATCACCGCATCGGTGCCGTCGAGCACGGCATTGGCCACGTCGCTCACCTCGGCACGGGTGGGCACAGGGTTGGTGATCATGCTTTCCATCATCTGCGTGGCAGTGATGACCACTTTGTCGAGATCCCGCGCCATGCGGATCATCTTTTTCTGCAAGGCCGGCACGGCCGCGTTGCCCACTTCCACAGCCAGATCGCCGCGCGCCACCATGATGCCGTCGCTGACGCGCAGGATGGCCTCCAGGTGCGGAATGGCCTCCGCACGTTCGATTTTTGCAATCAGCCCCGGCTTGTGGCGGTATTCCGCTGCTGCCACGTTGCACAGCTGGCGCGCCATCTCCATGTCGGTCGCATTCTTGGGGAAGCTCACGGCCACATAGTCGGCCTGAAAACCCATGGCCGTGCGGATGTCGTCCATGTCCTTGGCGGTGAGGGCGGGCGCTGTAAGGCCGCCGCCCTGCTTGTTGATGCCCTTGTTGTTGGACAGCTCGCCACCAATTTTCACCGTGGTGTGCACCGCCTCGCCGCGCACCGCATCCACCGTGAGAACGATGAGGCCGTCGTTGAGCAGCAGCACATCACCAGGCTTCACATCCCGCGGCAATTCCTTGTAATCCAGCCCCACACCGGCCAGGTCGCCCGGCTCGGTGCGCGAGGCATCCAGCACAAACGGGGCGCCCTGCACCAGCTGCACCTTGCCTTCGGCAAACTTGCCGACCCGGATCTTCGGGCCCTGCAGGTCCGCCATGATCGCCACCTCGCGCCCGGCCCGCTGGGCGGCAGCACGGACTGCCGTGGCACGGTCGATATGGTCTTGCGCCTTGCCGTGGCTGAAGTTGAGGCGCACCACATTGACGCCAGCGCGGATCATGGCCTCCAGCAGCGCCGGGTCGCTCGATGCGGGGCCCAGGGTGGCAACAATTTTGGTGGCGCGGCGGGTGGACATGGGTGTGCCTCTTTCACTGAACGTGTAATTAAGTTTCTATTTTTACACGGAAGCAGTTACACCCAGAAAACCATCGCGCCGTGCGCAACCGTTTCCCGCTGTTGCGCTGGGCACCGCCCTCGCGCACAGGTGGATGGCCTTCATGTGCAGCTTGTCGCCCCCTCAGGCGCGCATCAGGGCTTCAATTTCGTCGGCCTCTACCGGCACACCGCGCGTGATCAATTCACAGCCCGATTCTGTGACGATGGCGTCGTCCTCGATGCGGATACCGATGTTGTGGAATGCCTCGGGCACGCCAGGAGCGGGCCGCACGTAGATGCCCGGCTCGATGGTGAGCACCATGCCCGGGCGCAGCACACGGCTGGGGCGGTTGGTGATGAGCTCGCCCGATAGCGGGTCTGTGCGCTGGCTCACCTGGCCCACCTCACCGGGCTCCACGTAGCTGCCGCAGTCGTGCACATCCATGCCCAGCCAGTGCCCGGTGCGGTGCATGTAAAACTGAAAATATGCGCGCTGCTCGATCACGTCCTGCGCCGTACCGGCCTTGCTTTTGTCGAGCAGCCCCAAGTCCAGCATGCCCTGCGCCAGCACGGCCACGGTGGCATCGTGCGGGTCGGTAAAGCGGGCCCCAGCCCGCGTGGCGGCCACGGCAGCGTCCTGGCTGGCGAGCACCAGGTCATACAGCGCGCGCTGCGGCCCGGTGAAACGGCCATTGGCCGGAAAGGTGCGCGTGATGTCGCTGGCATAGCCGCCGAGCTCACACCCGGCATCGATCAGCACCAGCTCGCCATCGCGCACGGGCGCGGTGTCGGCGCGGTAATGCAGCACGCAGGCATTGGCGCCCGCCGCCACGATGGAGCCGTAGGCGGGGTATTGCGAACCCTGCTGGCGAAACTCGTGCAGCAGCTCGGCATCCAGGTGGTATTCACGCACCTCTTCGCCGGCACGCAACATGCGGGCCGAGCGCTGCATGGCGCGGATGTGCGCGCCCGCACTGATGGCACTGGCGCGGCGCATGATGGCCTGCTCGTGCGCATCCTTGATCAGGCGCATTTCATCGAGCAGCGTGCACAGGTCGTTTTGCACTGCGGGGCACAGCGCGCCATAGCGCGCACGGGCGCGCACGGCATTCAGCCATCCTTCCACCCGGGCAGCCAGGCCGTTGTGGGTGGCGAACGGGTACCAGACCGCGCCGCTGTTTTCGAGCAGGCGGGGCAGCTTGGCATCCAGCTCGGAGATCGAATGTGCGGCATCCACGGCCAGCGCGGCAGGCGCAGCCACCGGCCCCAGGCGGTAGCCATCCCAGATCTCGCGCTCCAGGTCTTTGGGCTGACAAAACAGCGTGCTGCGCCCGTCAGCCGTGATCACCAGGCAGGCGCCCGGCTCGGTGAACCCGGTCAGGTAATAAAAATAGCTGTCGTGGCGAAAAAGAAAATCACTGTCCCGGTTGCGCTGGCGTTCTGGCGCCGTGGGGATGATGGCGATGCCGCCTTCGCCCAGCTGTGCGGCAAGGTGTGCGCGACGCTGAGCGTAGACGGAAGGGGGCACGGAGATGTTCATGGCAGATGCGGGGCAATGGTGTTCAGTTCGGTCAACCGTTGTGGAGTGCCCACATCGGTCCAGCGGCCCGTGTAGATCGCAGCAGTGACCCGGCCATTGTCCATCGCACATCGCAGCAGCGGCGCCAGAGGGGCTTTGACGCCCAGTGGGTTGCCTGGCGGAATGTCGCACCACGGCGGCGCGAACAGTTCGGCCCGCAGCAACGCGATGGTGCTGTAGGTGTAGCGCGGCGCGGGGTCGTCTGCGGGCAGGTTCAGCGCCAGGCCTTGGGACGACAGGCCGAAGTCACCGCGCGGGTTGTGCGCTGGGTTGGGCACCAGCCACAGGTGGGCCAGGTGGTGGCTGGCTTCAAAGGCCTGCACGGCAGCACTGTCGAACACAAAATCGGGCGCGAACACATCGCCCGCAGCCAGCCAAAAAACGGGCCCCAACTGCGGCAGGGCACGGGCAATGCCTCCCGCCGTTTCCAGCGCACCACCAAAATCCACACCCTCTTGCGAGTATGAAATTGATAGCTGCTTGCGCTTATCCCATATGGGTTTAACGCCATTTTTATCTGAAAAATAGGCAGGTATCTGCTCTCCCAGCCAGGCGGTGTTGATCACCACGCGCGAGACTCCAGCATTGGCCAGGGCCTGCAAATGCCACTGCAGCAGTGGCCGGCCCTGCACCTGCAGTAGAGGTTTCGGGGTGGAGTCGGTGAGGGGCCGCATGCGCTCGCCGCGGCCTGCCGCCAGCACCAGCGCGGGCACTTGCACGGAAGGGTTGGATTGCGTCATCGCACGGCCCCAGTGGCTGACTCCACGGCGCCGCGCTGCAGGGCATGGCGCTGCACCCCGGCGGGGTCAAAGAGGGCCAGCAGCGCATCCATCAGGGCCTGCGCCTTTACCGAATGATCGGCACCGAAATTGCACACGTACACATCCAGCGTGACGGCGTTTTGCTCGGGCCAGGTGTGCACGCACAGGTGCGACTCGGCCAGCAGCACCGTGGCAGTGACACCGCCCGGGCCTTGGGCTGTGGACGGGAAGGTATGAAACAGCTGGTCCACCGCCTGCAAACCCGCAGCGCGCACGGCATCCGTACAGGCCAGGGACAGTGCGGCGGCATCCAGCATGCGCTGGGGAGCGCAGCGGCAGCCACGCAGATCGGCAGTGAGATGCAGTCCTTGCATGGCCAGCACTGTAGTGCATTGGCCGCGACGCGACGGCGTGCGCGGGTGCCCGCAAGCCCCCCTTGTCGGCCGCACCGGTAAAATGCCGGGTTTCCCCTGAACCTCCCACCCGGAGCCGCCCATCCCATGGCCAACACCCAGCAATCCCACCAGATGGCCAACGCAATCCGCGCGTTGGCCATGGACGCAGTTCAACAAGCCAATTCCGGTCACCCCGGCGCCCCCATGGGCATGGCCGACATGGCCGTGGCGCTGTGGGGCCGCCACCTCAAGCACAACCCGGCCAACCCCCAGTGGTTTGACCGCGACCGTTTTGTGCTGAGCAATGGCCACGGTTCGATGCTGCTGTATGCGCTGCTGCACCTCACGGGCTACGACCTGCCCATGCAGGAGCTCAAGAACTTCCGCCAGCTCGGCTCCCGCACGGCGGGCCACCCTGAAGTCGGCCACACGCCCGGCGTCGAAACCACCACCGGCCCACTGGGCCAGGGCATCACCAACGCCGTGGGCTTTGCGCTGGCAGAAAAACTGCTGGCGGCCGAGTTCAACCGTGAAGGCCACACCGTGGTGGACCACCACACCTACACCTTCCTGGGCGATGGCTGCCTGATGGAAGGCATCAGCCACGAAGCCGTGTCGCTGGCCGGCGCCTGGAAGCTCAACAAGCTGATCGCGCTGTACGACGACAACGGCATCAGCATCGATGGCCAGGTCGCTCCCTGGTTTGCCGACAACACCCCCCTGCGCTTCGTGGCCAGCGGCTGGAACGTGATCGGCCCCATCGACGGCCACGACGCCGACAAGGTGGACGCCGCCATCGAAGAAGCCAAACAACAGTCCGAGCGCCCCACCCTCATCGTTTGCAAGACGCACATCGGCCAGGGCAGCCCCAACCGCGCCAACACGGCCAAGGCCCACGGCGAGCCGCTGGGCGCGGAAGAAATTGCACTCACCCGCGAAGCCTTGGGCTGGACGAGCGAGCCTTTCGTGATTCCTGAAGACGTGTACGCCGACTGGGATGCCAAGGCCAATGGCGAAGGTTTTGAGGCTGTCTGGAACGAGCGCTTTGACGCCTACAGCAAGGCCTTCCCCGAGCTGGCCGCCGAGTTCAAGCGCCGCATGGAAGGCAACCTGCCAGCCAACTTTGCCCAGGTGGCCGTGGACACCGTGGTCGCCGCCCACACCAAGGGCGAGACCGTGGCCAGCCGCAAGGCCAGCCAGCTGGCGCTGGAAGCCTTCACCGCCGCATTGCCCGAGCTGCTGGGTGGCAGCGCCGACCTGACCGGCTCCAACCTCACCAACACCAAGAGCACCCCCAACCTGCGCTTTGACGCGCAGGGCGCCGTGGTCAAGAACGAGGCCGGCGTGGGTGGCCGCCACATCAACTACGGCGTGCGCGAGTTCGGCATGGCCGCCATCATGAACGGCATTGCGCTGCATGGCGGTTTCATCCCCTACGGCGGCACCTTCCTGACCTTCAGCGACTACAGCCGCAACGCCATCCGCATGGCCGCGCTGATGAAGCAGCGCGTGATCCATGTGTTCACGCACGACTCCATCGGCCTCGGTGAAGACGGCCCCACGCACCAGTCCATCGAACACGTTGCCAGCCTGCGCCTGATCCCCAACCTCGATGTCTGGCGCCCCGCCGACACCGCCGAAACCGCCGTGGCCTGGAGCGTGGCCCTGTCCAACCGCGACAAGCCCACCGTGCTGGCCCTGTCGCGCCAGAACCTGCCCTATGCACCCAAGCGCGACCTGGGCGACATCTCGCGCGGCGCCTATGTGCTGTCCGACCCTGCGGACGTGGGCCTCAAGAAAAAGCCCGTGGCCGTGATCATTGCCACCGGCTCTGAAGTGCAGCTGGCCCTGAAGGCCCAGCGCCTGCTGGCCGACAAGAAGGTGGCCGTGCGCGTGGTGTCCATGCCCAGCACCACCACGTTCGACCGCGAAGACACCAAGTACAAAAAAGCCGTGCTGCCCACGGGCCTCCCGCGCGTTGCCGTGGAAATGGGCGTGACCGACGGCTGGTGGAAATACGGCTGCGCCGCCGTGGTGGGCATCGACACCTACGGCGAGTCGGCGCCCGCACCCGTGCTGTTCAAACACTTCGGCTTCACCGAAGAGAACGTGGCCGACACGGTGCTCGCGGCGCTCAAGCGCAAGTAAGACATATTGGTTCCGCTATCAACTTTGGAGAAACTCAGGCTATGACGATCAAGATTGGTATCAACGGCTTCGGCCGCATCGGCCGCAACGTGTTGCGCTCGGCTGTTCAGAACTTCAGCGACATCGAAGTCGTTGGCATCAACGACCTGCTGGAACCTGAGTACCTTGCGTACATGCTGCAGTACGACTCGGTGCACGGCCGCTTCCAGGGCACCGTGTCGGTCGAGGGCAACACCCTGATCGTCAACGGCAAGAAGATCCGCCTGACCCAAGAGCGCGACCCGGCCAACCTGAAGTGGAACGAAGTCGGCGCCGACGTGGTGATCGAATCCACCGGCCTGTTCCTGGACAAGGTTTCGGCCCAGAAGCACATTGATGCCGGCGCCAAGAAGGTCATCCTGTCGGCCCCCTCCAAAGACGACACCCCCATGTTCGTGTTTGGCGTGAACCACGACACCTACGCAGGCCAGGCCATCGTGTCCAACGCCTCGTGCACCACCAACTGTCTGGCCCCCGTGGCCAAGGTGCTCAATGACAAGTGGGGCATCAAGCGCGGCCTGATGACCACCGTGCACGCAGCCACCGCCACGCAAAAGACCGTGGACAGCCCCAGCAACAAGGACTGGCGCGGTGGCCGCGGCATTCTGGAGAACATCATCCCTTCGAGCACTGGCGCAGCCAAGGCCGTGGGCGTGGTGATTCCGGCCCTCAACAAGAAGCTGACCGGCATGTCGTTCCGCGTGCCCACGTCGGACGTGTCGGTGGTCGACCTGACGGTGGAGCTGGAAAAGGCTGCCACCTACGAAGAAATCAAGGCCGAGATGAAGGCCCAGTCCGAAGGCGCCTTGAAGGGCGTGCTGGGCTATACCGAAGACAAGGTGGTGGCCACCGACTTCCGTGGCGACACCCGCACGTCGATCTTTGACGCCGACGCCGGCATTGCCCTGGATGGCACCTTCCTGAAAGTCGTGAGCTGGTACGACAACGAGTGGGGCTATTCGAACAAGTGCCTGGAAATGGTGCGCGTGGTGACGGCCAAGTAAGCACGGCGATCCCCACAAAAAAACGCGCCCCAGGGCGCGTTTTTTTGTGCCTGACCCCGGCAGACCGGGCTCAGCGTGCAGGGGCCTGTGGTTTATTCCTGTGCGTCACGGATGGTGTCGCGCCCGTGGCGATCTTTCACCCGGCCCAGGTCTGCATCCAGTGCGCGTGTGAGCTTGTCCACCGCACTGATGAACGCAGTGGCCATCTTGTCGGCCTCGGCCGTCACGGCCACCGGCTGGCGGCCGGCCACGCGGGCCTCGATGCGGCAGCGCTTGTCTTCCGCCCCGGACTTGCCTGCATCCACATCGGTCAGAAACACCTCCAGGCGCGTGATGTTTTCGCGAAAACGCGCAAGCCGGGTGCCCGACTCGTCTTGAATCCATTGCGCCAGGGACTCGCCGCCATGGATATGGTCATCGGTGTGTACTTGTACTTGCATAGGGCACTCCTTGTGAAGTTGAAACGACATGGCAGCGCAGTCACGGCCATCGGTATGTTGGCATCATGCACGCATCCGGATTGTGAAGCTTGACGCCAGTCAATGGCGCACCAGCCCACAGGGATCAAGGTGCCATGGCGAAGCCAGAGAAACGGCCGATGCCTCCTGGCGATCTCATGACAAACGCCCCGCCGCGCGCCCGAACTGGCACTGCGCGGGGCAAGCACGGCGCCTTCCTACAGACGTTGCGGGCCTGTAGTGCTACAAAGACAATTGCACGATTCCCCCACCGGGACTTGGTGCAAACCGCCCTGCGTCCCCTTCGGAGCTTCTTCATGCCCGCCTCCCGCCGCCTCAAGATTGGTCTTTCAGCCTGCTTCCAGCACGCCGACCCCGCGCGCCCGCTGTTCACGGGCAAGACCCTGCAGTATGTCGAGCAGTCCATTGCGCACTGGATCATGTCCGCCGGGGCCATGGTGGTCATGGTGCCCTGCCCCACGGGCGAGACCGCGCGCGGCGATGTGACGCTGGCGCACTATGCCCAGTGGCTGGACGGTGTGGTCATGCACGGTGGCGCTGACGTGTGGCCCGGCAACTACGGTGAGGAGGCCCTGCGCGAGGAGTGGTTGGGCGACCGTGTGCGCGACCTCTACGACCTGGCCGTGGTGAAAGCGTTTGCCGAAGTGGGCAAACCCATTTTCGGTGTCTGCCGGGGCCTGCAACTCATCAACGTGGCGTTTGGCGGCGCGCTCTACCAGGACCTGCAGACCCAGCACCCCGGTGCACTGCAGCACCGCAATGCCACCACGTACGACCAGCACTTCCACGATATCCACATCGTGGCCGACTCGCATCTGGCAAAGCTTTACCCCAACACACCGCGCGCGCGCGTGAACAGCATCCACCACCAGGGCATCAAGCGCGTGGCGCCCGACTTTGTGGTGGAGGCGCTGAGCGAGCCCGACGGCGTGCCCGAGGCCATACGCCTCAAACCCGCGCCGGGGCGCGGCTACATCGCGGCCACGCAGTGGCACCCCGAGTTCCACCGGGCCGGTTCAGACACGCTGGACGACACTGCCATCCTCAACGACTTTCTGGCGGCGTGTGCACAAGCCAAGGCGAACCCGCTGGCGCGGCGGGACCAGCCTGCGGGGCTACGGGACCGGGCGACGAGGCTGCTGCGCAGTGCGTTGCGCAGAGACAAGGCGGCGGCGCCATAGCGGGCCAACGGACCGGTCTGAAAGGCGCGCCGATGCGGCGCAGACTGCGCCCGCCGATGTCACACCTCGTGGGAGTGAATTGCGCTGCATCCCTGCCATTGCGTGCAAGCCGCAGCCAAGCACCGAGGCCGCCCTGAACCTCAAGCGCCCAAGCCCGACGCGGCGCGCGCACTGCCGCTGATTGCACCACGACCCGCTGCACGCCGCCCGCCTGCAGGCGCACCACATGGCCCGCGCTGTGTGGCTCACCGACTACTGCCACCTCTTCACCCCCGCGCGGCCCAAGCCGAACATGGTGAAAAGAAGAGATGCCCACGCGCTACTGGCGCAATCTGCCCGAGGCGGCCCGGATCAGCGCATTGACCCAAACCGCGCACCAGCGCAGCGCCCAGATGGTGGCTGCCATGACCACCGTGCCCCAGCGGCGGATTGCAGGGGCACCGGCCGCCAAGCCTGCGCAGCAAACCAGCCACCACAGTTGCGACGGCCACGGAGACTTCTACAACAACAACGAGAGGGGGGGGACTGGCGAAGAGGTTGCCACCACCACGGCGGCAATGCACTACCGCACCTCAGGGTGCCAGAAACGTCGCGCCCAAGTGCCCCGCCTTCACCAGAATCAGCGCGCCCTCGGCCTCGGTGAACGGCGCGTGCTGGCTCCAGCGCGGGCTGCGCAGCCAGCTGCCCTGCGGGTAGTGGCCCCATTCGTCAGAAAAAACCCCTTGCAGCACCAGAATCTCTTCGCCGCCCGGATGGGTGTGGGGTTGAAACCGGGTGTGGGGCGCCCAGCGCACCAGCGCGGTGTCAATGCCATCATGCGAATGCAGCGGCAGTACGGTCAGGCCGGGCACCAGGCCCTGCCGCCACTCTCCCGCGCGGGTGTCCAGGGCGCAGCGCTGCCGTGTCACCCGCGGTGAACTGCCACAGCTTCACGAACAACACACAGCCCTCGCGCGAAAACGGGGCATGGGCGCTGCCCGGCGGGTTGCGCAGGTAGGTGCCCGCCGGGTGGTCACCCGACTCGTCGGAGAACACACCTTCCAGCACCAGAATTTCCTCGCCGCCGCCGTGAACATGGCGGTCAAAGCGCGCACCGGGTGCATAGCGCACGATGCTGGTGGCCCGCGCCACCTCGCCACCCGATCGGTCGAGCATGCGGCGCTCGACACCCGCCAGGGGCGAGGGCGCCCACTGGGCATCGGCAGGCAGTGCGGTCACCCGCAGGGTCATGTCGTCGTGAAGTTGCATGGGAGCGATTGGAGCAGCCCGCAGGCTATTCGGTGCGCAGCCCCCACAAAAACCCCAGGCACCACTTCACCTCGTGCCTTCGCGTGTCGACGGGGTTACGCGTCAATGCGGACGGTTCATCGGGCGAAATGCTGCGCTCCCGACCTTCGGACAGATCAGCCAGGCAGAGGCTAGGCTGCACCAGCCCACCAGGCAAAACGCCCCCGTTCGCCGCTACCTGGTAGCCAGGTCACGCCAGCGGCCAAAAAAGGGGCTCCAGCGGACTCAAGTGGCCAGCAACTTGGCCAGCTCGCCCGAGGCGATGAGCGCCCGCACATCGTCACACCCGCCCACCAGCACGCCGCGCACGAACACCATGGGAAACGTGGGCCAGCCGGTCCACATCTTGAGGGCGTTGCGACGGCGCCATTGCGAGAGGTAGCTGCCAAACTCCCGGTATTCATGCGGCACCCCGGCGGCATCCAGCGCCTTGCGCGCCTTGCCCACAAACGGGTTGCCCGACATGCCGATCACCACCACCGCATGGGCGCGGACGGTGGTCTGCACCTCGTCGATCAACTCGCGGTGGAGCGCTGCCACTTGCGCCCGAATGGCGGGGTGGATGGCGTTCTCTTCCAATATGGTGCGGTGCATGAAAAGCTCCTGGTGGCGAGACGGTGGTGGTCTGGCGTGGGGAAAAGCGGGCGACGGGCGGGTGGGTGACGACCGGCGCGCCAATGGGCAAGTGCAGGTGCAGGTGCAGGTGCAGGTGCAGGTGCAAGTGCAAGTGCAAGTGCAGGTGCAGGCGGCGGGGCAGCACGGGGCGTGGGCACGCTTGGGCCTCCGGCGCTTCTACAGCGGCCTGCAGCGGGTGCACCGACGGGCCCAGGGGGGCCCGCAGCACGTCAGTGCTGGTGTCCGTGGGCCCCATGCACATGGCGGTGCGCAATTTCTTCGGCGCTGGCGGCGCGCACTTCGGTCACCTTGCAGCTGAATTTCAGCGCCTGGCCTGCCAGCGGGTGGTTGCCGTCCAGGTGCACTTCGGGGCCCTTGATCTTGACCACGTTGAACACGGCCGGCTGGCCGTCTGCGCCCACACCCTGCAGCTGGCCACCGACCTTCACGCCGGGCGGGAACTCGGCTTTGGGGATCGTGCGCACCAGGCTTTCGTCGCGGGCGCCAAAGGCGTCTTCCACGGCCAGGTCCAGCGCGGTGCTGAAGCCCACCGCCTGCCCTTCAAGGGCGGCCTCCACCTTTGGAAAGATGTTTTCATAGCCACCATGCAGGTACGACAGGCTGCCGCCGTCCAGCGGCTTGCCCTGGGGCGTGGTGACTTTGTAGGTGATGGTGACAGCGGTGTCTTTGGTGATGGTGGCCATGGTGGTGTTTGCGGTTTCGGTCGGGGAAGCGGCGCGGCGGTGCAGCAGGATCAACCCCGGCACCCGCGCGTGCATGGAAAGCGTGGATTGTCCACGAGGCGCCGCCCGGGCCCCAAAACACGCTGACTGTGGGGCCGAAAGCAGGTGGACCTACCCGGCAGCCACGGACTGAGCAGGGCGTTCTTCGTCCGTCTGCCCCGGGTAGCGCGCAAACCGCCGCGCCTCGGTGCCATGCACCGGGTCCTGCTCGGCCCAGGGCCAGCCGCCAAACTGGGTGCGGCGGTAGTCGTTCATGGCCTGCATGATTTCGGCCTGCGTGTTCATCACGAAAGGGCCGTACTGCGCCACGGGCTCGCCAATGGGCTGGCCTTGCAGCAGCAGGCATTCCACGGGCGCTGCGCCGGTGTTGGTCAATGGCCAGTCCTGCCCTGCCACCAGCTCCAACGCGGCGTGCTGTCCCACGTCCTGCGGGCCCACACGCAGGCTGTCACCCCCAAAGAAATACAGCATGCGGCGTGTGCCCTGGCCTTGTGCGGCAGGCAGCGTCCACTGTGCGCCAGGCTCCATGTGCAAGGTCCAGATGGCCACATCGCCCTCAGGCTGCGAAGCCCACGATTCGGGGGGCGGCGCCAGCGGTGCAGCGGCGCCCGGCAAGGCACCGGCCACCACGGTCACCGTGGTGGTGCGGCCTGCCGCGTCATGCCGCACCAGGCGCGGAATGCGCTCGTTCCAGAGCATGGTGAAGTGGGGCTCCACCATCTTGCTCTTGGCAGGCAGGTTCAACCAGATCTGAAAGAGTTCGAGCGGATTGGGCTCGGTGGCGTTGAGCAGCGGGAACATCTCGGAGTGCACGATGCCCTTGCCGGCGGTGACCCACTGCACATCACCGCCACCAAAGCGCGCGGCCGCGCCCAGCGAATCCGAATGGTCGATGAGCCCCTTGCGCACCAGCGTCACGGTTTCAAAGCCGCGGTGCGGGTGGCCCGGAAAGCCCGGCACGGTGTCGCCGTGGTACATGCTCCAGCCGTCTTTGCGGCTGAAGTCGCTGCCGATCTGGCGATCATCGATGGGCACGGCCGGTCCGAACGCCGTGTTGCCTGCGGGGTAGGCATCGTCGTGGTGGGCGCAGAACAAAAACGGGTCCATCGTGGGCCACAGCGGGCCCAGCGCCTGGGCTTGCACGATGGGCTGGGCGGCAGACAAAGACACGGGGGTGGACGGCATGGGGGGGCTCCTTGGATTTACGCCATCCGCGATCGGGCAGCGCGTCTGTCAAAGATAAGGCCTGCGACGCCGCACAAAAGGTCGCTGCGTGGAACAGTGCAGTGCAAGGCGCAGGACAGTGGCGCATGGCCCTGTGACAACGCCCGCCATCTCACGCACAGCCCTGGCGGCAAAATTTAAGCCAAAACAGCCTCAAGCGCTTATGCAGCAAGCGCATACAGCTATTGTTTTTGATTAAAAATCCACCTCAAGGCGGCTTGCCCACAAAAGCCACCGTCAGCCCCTTCGCCGTCACCGTGATCGGCCCCGGCTGCAGGCCCAGGCCGTCGAACATGGCCGTGTCCTGCGGGCGCAGCTGGTGCAGGGTGACTTCGCGCAGCGATTGCTCGGCCAGCACGGGGGCGTAGACATTGAGGAGCTGCGCAACAGCGGGCTTGAGGGTCGGAAAATCCAGCCGCCCCAGCCGGATCTGGTGGGCGCGCAGGGTGCGGTCGCTGGCCTCGTAGCGCAGCGCAAATTCCACGTCGAACAGGCCTGCATGGCTGCGCCGCAGGGCCGGGCCTGCGGCATCCACCGCCATGGTTGCGCCCAGGCGATTCACCTCGGGCAGCAGGCGCAGCAGCGGCACCTGCAGGGTCAGGTCAAACAAGCCCTGCACGGGCACGCTGCGCGGAAACTTGGGCGCCACCATCTCCTGCAACTGCGCCAACGGCACGGTGTAGCTGGGCTGCGCCAGCGCGCCACGCCCCAGCAGCAGCGCCACTGCGCCCAGGGCCAAGCCACTGGAGGTGGTGGTCAGAAATCGTCTGCGATGCAGCATGGGGAATATCTCCTTGAACGGAGGTGGGACACGGGCCAGGTGAAAAGGTGCCGCATCTGCGGGCCGTGGCGGTGTATCCATTCACGCAACGGTGCAAGCTGTTGATTCATGGGCGATTTGATGGGCTGATCCATTCACCCACCATGCACCCGGCTTGCTCGCAAAGCCGCAGGCGTAGCGCTTTGCCGAGGCGATGGACACGGTCCATCGGCTTGTGCGGCCAACGGTTAAGGCAAAAATGGCCTCTAGCGCTTATCCATCAAGCGCTGATAGCTATCAATCTTGATAGCAACGCGTTGCCGTGCAACTACCGGCCCACCACGGACCAGCCTGCTTTCTGGTTGTCCTTGTCGTTCTCATACTCCCACGCCGTGCCGCAGCGGTCGCACACATAGCGGGTGATGGTGACGGGGCCCTGTTCACGGTCTTCCTTGCGGTTGCCGCGCTGCACCAGCTCGGCGTGGCCGGGCGCCTTGCGCCAGTTGCGCTGGATGCCCTGGCAGGGCTCGCACAGCGCCATGGGTTTGAGTTCGTTCTGTCGGGCCAGGTCTTTGGTCATAGAGGGTGCAGCCATCGTGGGCTGGTGTGTTGGTTTGCATGCTGCGGGGCGGCTACTGTAAGGCAATGGCTCCGTGGCCAGAACAAAGTGCGCTGCGGGCACGCCCCTGGCGCTCAGGCCGCCGTGGCCATGCGAAGCCTGCGCGCCGCGTCTTCGTCGCGGGCATCGTCAATCTCGCGCAGCACGGCCTGCATGTCCACGTCGACATGGTCTGGCGCGTAGCGGCCGGTCAAAGGGGTTTCGTTGCTCAGAAGGCCGCTTTGGTACAGGCTCCAGATTTCGGGGCCGTATTGCGTGGTGCGCAGCTCGGGCGCGAACTGGCCGAAAAAATCGCGCAGATTGGCCACGTCGCGCAGCAACATGCGCTGGGCGTGGTTGTTGCCTGCGGCGTCCACCGCCTGGGGCAGGTCGATGATGACGGGGCCATCGTGGCCCTCTTCGCCGTCAGCGCCCGGCAGGTGCGCCAGCAGGATGTTGAACTCCGACAGATCGCCGTGCACCACACCCGCACACAGCATGCGCACCACCTCGGCCACCAGGGTGGCATGGTGTGTGCGGGCGTCTTCGGGCGTAAAGCTCACATCGTTCAGGCGCGGGGCGGCGTCACCGTGGGCATCGGTCACCAGCTCCATCAGCAGCACGCCGTCGTGAAAGTTATAGGGCTGCGGCACGCGCACGCCGGCGGCGGCCAGGCGGTATAGCGCATCGACCTCGGCGCTTTGCCAGGCGGCTTCTTGTTCTTGGCGGCCAAACTTGCTGCCCTTGGCCATGGCGCGGGCCGAGCGCGAGTTTTTGACCTTGCGGTTTTCGGTGTAATCAACGGCCTGGCGGAAGCTGCGGTTGTTGGCCTCTTTGTAGATCTTGGCGCAGCGCGTTTCGTCGCCACAGCGCACCACAAAAACCATGGCTTCCTTGCCACTCATGAGCTGGCGGACCACGGTGTCGATCAGGCCTTCCTCAATGAGGGACTGCAGGCGGGGGGGTGCTTTCATGGGGGCATTTTGCGCCCGGGGCGCAATCCCCTGGCGCGGCACCGGGTGCTGGTGCCGGGTGGGACGTGGCTCAGAACGTGTTCACGATCTCAGGCCTGCGCGCCCAGATCGCGCAGGCGTTGGTGCAGCGCATCGTTTTCATCCACGGGCAGCTGGTTTTTGGCCTGCAGATAGTGGTGCGTGAACACGTCAAGGTAAGCCTCCAGGGTTTGCGCCGCGCGGGTCTCGCCCGTCAGTTCCAGGCACAGGGCGGCCACCTCGGAGGTGCACAGGTGGTCATCGTGCAGCGCATGGCGCAGGCGGTAGCGCGAGCGTTGCCCCGGCTGCAGGGTGAGCACGGGCAGGCGGTCCAGATAAGGGCTTTTGCGAAACATGCGGCGCGCCTCGGGCCAGGTGCCGTCGAGCAGCACAAACAGCGGGCGCTTGCCACTGGCGCTGTGCGGGGCCGCGGAGCCGGCGTTGCAGGCAAGGCCGGTCAGCACCCGCTCGGGCGCCACGCCGTCCCCCGGAAACACCACCACCGGCTGCCACTGCGGGTCGGCCAGCAGGGCCAGCAAATCCGGGTGCACGGCGGTGCGCGCCCAGCCAAAGGCAAAGGTGTCGGCCACCACGTCGGCGATCAGCCAGCCGGTGTTGCTGGGCTTGAGCGCCTCGACGTCGCCCATCAGCAGGCACACGCCCGCGCGCGTGGGCACGGCCGGGCGCAAGGCGCACAGGCAGTGGCTGGGCAGCAGGCGGCAGCCTGCGCAACGCTCGCCGCGCGGGCCACCGCGCGCCAGAAAGGGCTTGGAACTGCGCGCCAGGCGCTCGGTGCGCTGGCGCGAGACGGCATGGGGAATCACAGGCGCCATAGCCACGGTCATCGGCCACCCGCGCATTCGAGCTCGAACAGCGGCACCTCGGACTGGCGGCTCAGCCACACGCCGCCGCCCAGCTCGGTAAAGCCCTCCTGCAGGCCGCGCCGATACAGCTCGGCCCGGTGGCGAAACAGGCGCGGGTCGGTCAGGTCTTCGTCGAGGATGTCGCGCTCATAGTCCTCGCGCGTGACGGCTTCGACATACAGCGCGCCCCGGCTCAAGCGGCCCAGGTTGCGCAGGGCCAGTTTCAGGTCGGACGGGTTCAGGTAGGGCAGCACGCCCTGGCAGATCACCAGATCGAACGGCTCGGCCGGGTCATGGGCCTGGTAGTCCACCACCGAACCGCGCTCCCAGCCGAAACGCCCGCACAGGTAGTCGCTGAACTCCACGCCGTGGTAGCTGGCATCGGGAAAGTGCCGCGCCACCGCCGCACGCCACAGGCCGATGCCGCAGCCCACATCCAGCACCCGCTTCACCGGCACGCGCAGGTACTGCAGGTAGCTGCACACAAACGCGCCCAGCCGCTCGGCGTGCTCGGGGTCAATCACGCTGGTTTTCTTGTCGAAGTAGTAACGCTGGTAGTAGGCCTCGTCGAACCAGGTATCACTTGCAGATTTCACGCGCCATTCCTTCAACCATGGGGTGCACTACGCCTGCGCCGGAATGCCGGTGCAGGCAGCGCCGCCTACCGTATGTGCCCAAGTATCGGGCAGCAGAGTGAGTCAATGCCGCGCTTGCGCTGTCGGCGCGCTGGCCCCCAACGGGCACGCGGGCGGGCGTGCCAGCCACCGCGGCGTCGAAAACCCGTGCACTCAGGATTGCGCGGCAGCCCGTTTTTCAAGAATCTCGAACGCGGGCAGCGTCTTGCCTTCAAGCACCTCCAGAAACGCGCCGCCGCCGGTAGAGATGTAGCCCACCTGCTGCTCGATGCCATATTTGGCAATGGCCGCCAGGGTGTCTCCGCCGCCGGCAATGCTGAATGCGGGCGACTGGGCAATGGCCTCGGCAATCACGCGCGTGCCGTTTTCAAAGGCGGGAAACTCGAAAACGCCCACGGGCCCGTTCCACACGATGGTGCCAGCCGATTTGAGCTGCGCCGCCAGCCGTGCGGCGGTGTCGGGGCCGATGTCCAGAATGAGGTCGTCCTCGGCCACATCGGTGGCGGCCTTGATGGTGGCGGGCGCGTCGGCGGCAAAGGTCTTGGCGGTGACCACGTCGGTAGGAATCGGCACCTCGGCGCCGCGCGCCTTCATGGCGGCCATCACGGACCTGGCCGCGTCCAGCAGATCGGGTTCGGCCAGGCTTTTGCCGATGGGCAGGCCTGCTGCCAGCATGAAGGTGTTGGCAATGCCGCCGCCCACAATCAACTGGTCCACCTTGTCAGCCAGGCTTTGCAGGATGGTGAGCTTGGTGGACACCTTGGAGCCGGCCACGATGGCGGCGAGTGGACGCTGGGGGTGGGCCAGGGCCTTGGTCAGGGCGTCGATTTCGGCCGACAGCAACGGGCCAGCGCACGCGATGGGGGCATATTGCGCGATGCCATAGGTGGTGCCCTCGGCGCGGTGGGCAGTGCCAAAGGCGTCGTTCACAAAAATATCGCAAAGGGCGGCCAGCTTGCGGGCCAGCTCTTCCTTGTTCTTTTTCTCGCCGACATTGACGCGGCAGTTTTCCAGCAGCACCACCTGCCCCGGGGCTACGGTCACGCCGTCCACCCAGTTGGCGACCAGCGGCACATCGCGCCCCAGCAGCTCGGTCAGGCGCTGGGCCACGGGGGCCAGCGAGTCTTCCGGCTTGAACGCACCTTCGGTCGGACGACCCAGGTGGCTGGTCACCATCACGGCGGCGCCCGCGTCCAGGGCCATGCGGATGCACGGAATCGAGGCGCGGATGCGGGTGTCTTCGGTAATGTGACCGGCGGCGTCCAGCGGCACGTTCAGGTCGGCACGGATGAAGACGCGCTGGTTGCGGGCCTTGCCCTGGGCGCACAGATCGGAAAAACGAAGGATGTTCATGGAGGAAGGCGTCAGCGGTTGGGAGGGAATGGAATGAGGGCCACCATTTTAGTGAGCGAGCCTTTCGAACTGGCGTGCCCGAGGCCAGCGGGCGCCGTGGAACTGGCTTTGCCAGGCCACTGGCGGCGTCCCCCTCAGGGGGAAGCCGCGCAGCGGCTCAGGGGGAGCACGATGTTCACCAGCCCCAGCCGATGTGCAGGGGCAGGTACACCAGCATCCCCACCACAATGGTGCCCAGAATGCCGCGGCGCCAGAAGTAGTAGGCAACGGCGCACAGCACGGCGGGCAGGCGCGCGTCCTTCAGCGTGGTGATGAACTCGCCCTGTGACATGAAGATTTCGGGCGCAATGACGGCCGTGAGCGCGGCGAGGGGCGCGTATTTGAGCCCGCGCTTGAGCCAGTCGGGCAAGGGCATCTCGCGCTCGGGGATCATGAAGAAAGTGCGCGTCACCACGGTGATGAGGGCCAGACCGACCACCACGATGACGGGTTCGAGCCAGTCCCAGCTCATGGATGCAACTCTTCGCGCAGCGCCACCGCATCGCCGGCCTCGACCTGTTCGAACTCGTCGGCCGGGATCATGCTGTCGGCCGGCACCAGCAGCACCTCGGGGCGGTGGCGGCGCCGGTCCACAGCCTCGATCAGCAGGCCCACCGCGATCGCGGCGGCAATGGCCACCAGAATGTTGAGCTTGAGCGGCAGGGCAAAAGCAGCAATGGCGGCCGTAGCGGCCACTCCCGTAGCAAGCCAGGTGGCGCGGTCGAACAGCAGCGACAGCAACACCCCCAACAGCGCCAGCACACCCGCAAACCCGAGCCCCCACGACAGCGGCACGGCGTTGGCCAGCAGGATGCCGGCAATCGAAGGCACCTGCCAGGCCAGCCAATTGGTGGTGGCGGCGCCCCAGAAGTAGGGCACCTGCTCGGGCGCGGGGCGTGGCTCGGGAAAGCGCTTCATGAAGGCGACAAAGATCACGTCGCCGCTGAAGTAGCCAATGGCCAGCCGCTGGCGCAACGGCAGGTGCACAAAGTAGCTGCGCCACAGGCTGCTGAAAATCACGAAGCGCAGGTTCACACACGACGCCGTGAGCCACACCACCCACAGCGGCGCCCCGGTGGCCAGCAGCGGAATCACGGCCAGCTGGGCGCTGCCTGCATACACCAGCAGCGACATGAAAATGGCCAGCGATACCGACATGCCGCTTTTGACCATGGCCACACCGGTCACCATGCCCCAGGCGGCGATGCCCAGCGAGGTGCCCGCCATGTCGGTGATGGCCAGGCGAAACGCCGGGTGGCGCACGGTCTGGCCGACCGCCTGCAGGCTCATGGCGCTGTCGGCGCGCCGGGGGTGCCGGGTGCCTGCGCCTCCCCCAGCACCATCCCGGGCTGCAGCGGAAAGCCACGCAGAAACTCAGAGGCCGGCAACCGCTTGCCTCCGGCCCGCTGCAAGGTGGTCAGGCGCAGGGCATCTTCACCGCAGGCCACGAGCACGCCGGTGCTGTCTATAGATAAAATCTGCCCGCAGCGCTTATCTGACAAGCGCTGATAGCTATTAATTTCGTAGCCCCACAGCTTGACGGTCTCGGTGCCCAGCGTGGTGCTCGCCCCGGGAAACGGATCGAAAGCCCGGATCTGCCGGCCAATCACGTGCGCTGGCAGCGACCAGTCCACTGCGCTCTCGGATTTCTCGATCTTGTGGGCATAGGTAACGCCCTGCTCCGGTTGCGGGACAGGCTGCAGACCACCGCAGGCGGCCAGCTCAAGGGCCTCCACGATCAGGCGGCCACCGATGTCGGCCAGCCGATCGTGCAGCGAGGCGGTGGTGTCGCGGGAACCAATGGGCAGCTTTTCGGTCAGCAGCATGGCGCCCGTGTCCAGCCCCGCATCCATCTGCATGATGGTGACGCCCGTCTCGATGTCGCCCGCCTGAATGGCACGGTGGATGGGCGCGGCGCCGCGCCAGCGCGGGAGCAGGCTGGCGTGAATGTTGAGGCAACCCCTGGCCGGGAGGTCCAGCACCCACTGCGGCAGGATCAGGCCGTAGGCCGCCACCACCATGGCATCGGCCTGGGCGGCCAGCAGCGCCGAACAGGCGGCAGCAGCGTCTTCGGGGAATTTTCCGTCCAGGCGCAGGCTGCGGGGCTGGGCCACGGCAATGCCATGCTCGAGCGCGCATTGCTTGACGGGCGAGGCCTGCAGCTTCATGCCCCGGCCTGCGGGCCGGTCGGGCTGCGTGAGAACGAGGGGCACGGTGAACCCGGCGCTCAGCAGGCGCTGCAATGCGACACGGGCGAATTCAGGGGTTCCGGCAAAAACGATTTTCATGAAGAGGGGCCCGGTGGCGGCTGTCAGAAATCCCTGTCGTCACCCGGCGGCTGGTCATCGGAGAAAACCAGTTGGCGCACGGTGCCGGCGCGGTCGATGTGGATGTGCGCCATGCGCGGTTCGTAGTCGTCCATGAACCGGTAGGTCCAGATGTCGCCGTCAAAACGGGCAACCCGTTCGACCAGCATCGGCGGGCCGAAGGTGCGCTCGACATCTGCCTGGGTCCATGTGTTCAGTGCAATGCCCGAAAAGCGGGCCAAGGTCAGCACCTGCTCGACGCGTTCAAGACGCCCGGCGCCATCAAAGTCGAGATGAAATACCCGGCGGCCTGCGGGCAGGGTGGAATACAGCAGGCGCTCCCGGTTGCCCTCCAGGGCAGTCGTGCTGTGCGGTGCGCCCAGCCGCGCCAGCACATCTGCTCGCCGGGCTCCCGGCTTTTCCAGGTCGGGCGATGCGCAGGCCGACAGCAACACCCCGGCGACCAGCGCAACAGCGCCGATACCAAGGCGTCGCCTCCAGGTGCTCACTCGCGCGCGTCCCGCTGCTGCTTGAGCAGCTTGGTCTTGATGCGGTTGCGCTTGAGGGGGGAGAGGTATTCCACAAACACCTTGCCCATGAGGTGGTCCATCTCGTGCTGGACGCAGACCGCCAGCAGTCCCTCGGCTTCGAGGGTGCGCGATTGCCCCTGGGCGTCCAGGGCGCGCACATGCACTGCAGCAGCGCGTTCGACGCCGTCGTAGATGCCCGGCACCGACAGGCAGCCCTCGTCGCCCACATGCTTTTCCGGGCTGGCCCAGACGATTTCGGGATTGATCAGCACCAGCGGTTCGTTGCGCTCTTCGGAGACATCGATGACCACGATGCGCTCGTGCACGTCGATTTGCGTGGCCGCCAGGCCGATGCCGTGGGCGTCGTACATCGTGGCGAGCATGTCCTCAACCAGCGTCTGGACGCGTGCATCGACGGCCTGAACCGGCTGTGCAACCTTGTGAAGACGAGGATCCGGGTAACAGAGAATGGGAAGAATTGCCATGAATGAAGGTGAAAGCTGTCGCTATTTTCGCCACTTTTGGCGCCCGCTGCAGCGCCTGACCGCAATATTCGTTGCCCAATCAAGGGCTTGAGCAGAGAATCTCAGATCGTTTGTAACGTATTTGCCCGGCGGCTTGCATGACGCAATCGACCGCGGCGCCAGTGAGGGGGCGTTTCACAATGCATCAAAAAAGGAACAACATGACGGCATTCACCCGCGTGCGGCAAAACGCCTTGGGCGCGTTGACAGTATTTGCCGGCGCCTTGCTTGTCGCTCCGGCCCAAGCGCAGAACTTCCCGATTTCCAGTGGCCAGCGGGCAACGGCGCAGCAGGTGGCCGAACGTGGGGTTCCTCTTTCCGAGCTGGCTCCGGGTGCTCCCGACACTTATGTAGTGAAACGTGGTGACACCCTTTGGGGCATTTCCGGCATGTACCTCAAGCGCCCTTGGCGCTGGCCCGAGTTGTGGGGCATGAATCTCAAGGCCCTGCCCAACCCGCATCTGATTTTTCCGGGACAGACGCTGTACCTGGAAAAGGATGGCGGCTATGCACGTCTTCGCACCAGCGCCCGTGGCGAGCCTGACACGGTGCGGGTGTCTCCGCGTACGCGCAGCGACAGCCTTTCCGACACCGCCCTGCCCACACTCAAGCCCCACCTCATCGAGCCCTTCCTGGTGGAGCCGCTGGTGGTGGATGCCGAGGTGCTGGAACGCGCGCCACGCATCGTGGCCACGGTGGATCACCGCGTTCTGATGGCGGACGGCGACCGGGCCTATGCCCGTGGCGACGCCGCCAATCCGCTGCGCGCAGAGCCAGGTGCCCCCCGCCACTACCGGATTTTCCGGGACGCCATTGCACTCAAAGATCCGGTGACGGGTGAAATCCTGGGCTACGAAGCGCAATACGTCGGAAAAGCCGAACTGGTGCGGGGCGAGTCGCTGGAAGAAACGGCCGATGGCAAAGGTGGCAAAGTGGTCGAGTACGTACCCGCCACGGTCGAGCTGACCGCCACCAAACAAGAGGTTCGTGCGGGCGACCGGCTGCTGCCAGCGCCGGCGCGCGCCTTTGTCAGCTACACGCCGCGCGCACCCCAGATGGAAGTCGATGCACGGGTGGTCTCGATTTATGGCGGCAGTTCGGTGACCTATGCGGCGCAGAACCAGGTCATTGCGATCAACCGGGGCACGCAGGACGGCATGGAGGCCGGCCAGGTTCTCCACATCATGACGATGGGCGACCGCATCAAGGACAGCACGGACGAGGCAAAGACCGTGATCAAGCTGCCCAGCGAGCGCAATGGCCACGTCATGGTGTTCCGCACGTTTGACCGTGTTTCCTACGCATTGATTCTGGAAATCAGCACCGGCGTGCGAGTGGGTGACCGGCTGGTCAATCCCGACTAAGGACGGAACCGGAGGCCGCGCAGTCGTTTCGTCTGCAAGCGCGCCTCGACCCCACCCCATCCATGGACCGCGATGAACTCGCCGGCTGGTTGCGACTGACCCTGACCCCGGGCGTAGGCAACGGCACCGCCCGCCGCCTTCTGGCGGCCTTTGGTCTTCCTGAGGCCATCTTCGAGCAACCGGAGGGTGCGCTGACGCAGTGCGTGACGCCCTCACAGGCGCGTGCCCTGCGATTGGTTCCAGACGGTCTGGCACAGCAACTGGAGACCACCTGGGCGTGGCTGCAGGACACTGCGCCGGACGGGCCCGCTCGGGTTTTTCTGACGCTGGGCGATGGGCGTTACCCGCAGGCACTGCTCGACACGGAAGACCCTCCCTTGGCGCTGTATGGCATCGGCCCTTCAGCAATGTGGGCGGCAAATCCTTTTCCCGCCGGGCGTTGCCTGGCCATCGTGGGCAGCCGCAACCCCACCGCCCAGGGTGCGGACAACGCGCGCCAGTTTGCGCGTGCATTGCATGCAGCCGGTCTGACCATCGTGTCCGGGCTGGCACTGGGCGTGGACGCCGCCGCACACGAAGGAGCCCTGGACAGCGCGTTGGCCCATGTCAACGCTCCCGCCACGATTGCCGTGGTGGGCACGGGACTTGACAGGGTGTACCCCCGTCAGAACCTGGGACTTGCGCGGCGCATTGCCGCCCACGGCATCCTGATCAGCGAATACCCCCTCGGCACACCGCCCCTGGCGGCCAATTTCCCCAAACGCAACCGCATCATTGCGGGACTGTCGCAGGGCACACTGGTAGTGGAGGCCGCATTGGCGTCCGGCTCGTTGATCACGGCCCGGCTGGCGGTGGAGCAGGGGCGTGAAGTATTTGCCATTCCTGGCTCCATCCATGCACCCCAGTCGCGCGGATGCCATGCCCTGATACGGCAAGGCGCCAAGCTGGTGGAATCTGCACAGGATGTGCTGGAAGAACTGCACCTTCCCGTTCCAGGCGCTGCATCGCAACCCGCCTCCTGCGGCCTGAGCCCCACTGAAAGCGCCCCCGCCGATCCACCCGAAAGCGCACTGCTCCAGGCGATGGGATTTGACCCTGTGGGGCTGGATGCCTTGATGGCACGCACCGGCATGGACACCGCCGCCATGCAGGTGGAGCTGCTCGAACTGGAGCTGGCAGGCGTGGTGGCTCGCCTTCCGGGGGGCCTGTTTCAGCGCATGGGCAGCGCCTGAGCCAGAGCCATAAACAAGCCCTCACTGCGCTGCTTGGCTTTGTTTATCGCGCTGACAACAACCGCGCAGGAATGCCCCTCAGGCGGTCGGCACCGCCGGGCGTGTGAGTCAGTCCAGCAGCCGCTCGGGGTTGGCGTCCAGCTTGGCCAGGGCATCGCGCGTGGCGCGCAAGGTCAGACCCTCTTCGTCCTGCGGCACCAGCAGCCCGGATTGCAGATACGCAGCCAGGCGGCGCAGCTGAATGAGGTAGCTGCTGCCGTCCGTGGCGGCAAAAAGGTGCAATTGCTTGCGCTGGCTCTGCCAGGCGTATTGCACCTGAGCCGAAGATCCGTTGTGGTCCAGGGTGAACCACGCGCCCCGTTGCAGCTCTTGAGCCCAGGCCACCATGGCTTCGTCCACAGGAGCCCCGTTGTCCGCGATCACATGGATGGACGAGGCATCAATGCCCAGCATCATCTCGATGTTGTCGGCATTGAGCGGCATGTCTCCCAGCGTGGCATCCCCGATGAAGTCCTCGAGGTTGGCCAGCCGTTTGGCCATGGCGTCGATATGCGCCTGCGGAATGGATGCCGTCTTGGACAGGAAGGCATCGGCCAGGGTGTCGGTCAGCACCTTGATCTGCGCATCCTGCGCGGCAGCGGCGATTCCCATCAGCGCCAGCCCCTGGCGCAGGCGTTGCAGCAGGCCGGGCAGGCTCTGGATCACCAGTGCCCGGTCGCTGCGATGGGGTTTGGCGCTGACTGCCCACACCAGATCGGCGGCCGTGCGCTTGAAGGTGATGGTATCGGCATGCTGAGGGCCATCGCGCACAGCCGAGAGGGCCAGCACCTCGGCCCAGGTCTTGAAGAGGAACTCCCGGATTTCGTCGCGCACCGGCATGTCGCGCAGCATGGTGCGCAGCTCGATCGTGTACTGGATGGCCAGCGTTTCCCGCTGCTCCACCTGCTGCGCCACGCTGACCAGGCGCGAGGTGGCCTGCTTTTCGGTCAGGAACTTCGACAGGAATTTTTCGAACTCGTCGTACACCAGCTGAAAAACCCGCCGCCCGGTCTCAGGGTATTGCTCGATCACCTGCACCACGCGGCGAATCTCCGCCTCCAGGGCGCTGCCATTGATCGACGTCGCATCAAATCCCATGACGCACGCCCCCATGCGGTCAATGAGCTGGCGGGCCGGGTGGGCGATGTTGCTGAAGAACTCGGGCTCTGCCAGGGCCACGCGCAGCACCGGCACCTGCAACCGCGCAAACCAGACGCGCACGGCCGGGGGAATACGGTCTTCGGCCAGAATGCTCTGGAACATCAGCGCCACCACCTCGATGATGGCCTTCTCGCCAGCCGTGGAGGCCTTTTTCTTCAATTCGGTGGAACGCTCCCGTACCGCGCCAGCCAGCTGCACCACGGCGGCGGGGCTGTAGTCTTCGATGAGCGTGGCGACACCGCTGTAGTAGGTGTCGGCCTGGACGCGGTGGGCCGTGAGGGCATGCGCCAGCGCCGCCGATGCGGGTGGCGCGTTGACCAGATCAAAGCCGGTGGCGGGCTGGGTCAACAGCCGGCGCAGCTGCCCCATGACACCCTGCGCACGCTGGCGTGCGCGCGACAGTGGCGTCATGCCTGTGGCAAAGACTGGAGCCATCCCCTGGGGCTGGCCCTGTCGCGGTGGTGCGGCGCGCCCGGCGGCCATGGCCTCCCGGGTTTGCGTCAACGCCTGCGATGCAAGTCCGCTTGCGCCAGAGTCCCGGCTGGCCACCGCACCGCCCTCGGTCCGGCGCACGCGTGACCGCAGGTCGTTTTGCGGCGTGATGCCCTGCTCCACATAAAACAAGTTCACCGCCTGGTACTGCTTTTGCAGCAGGTTGGCCAACTCGCGCTGCAGGGGGCCCACCACGGTCAGCAGGTCGGTGCGCGGCAGGCCGGATTCGACCCACTGCTCAACGGCGATCAGACAGACGGCCTCAGGGCGAAGAATGTCATTGCTGTCGAGCTCCTGGCCTTCGAGCGACTGCGTTCGCAGCCGCACCGTGTCGAGCTGATGGCTGACCTGTTCGGTGATCGTGAGCGCCATGCGGGAGGCGGCGATCTTGTTTTCCACCACATCGTCGCTAAGCAACTCGAAATGACCGCCGCACATCTGGGTGCCGCGTGTGGTGCTGATGTGCGGCGCCAGCGCTTCACGCAGGCTTCGGTCCATGCGTGCAATCCAGTCGGTGTGGTGCTGCTGGTACAACTGCCAGGCATCGCGCCGCGAATGCATTTCGCGTTGCGTGCCGGTCTGGTACATCAGCTGGGACAGAAAGTCCAGGACGGTCTTGTCCACCTCAGGCAGCCCTGCGCAGATCCCTTCCACAAATTTCTGACGCGCCTGGCGAGCCAGGCGACGCTGCGGAACGGAAGGAGGCGGTGTAGGCATACCTTAATGGTAGTGGGTCAGACCGTGGCCCCTGCGTTGGGATCGTTCGGATCCTCATCCTCTTTTTTGACTGTCTTGATCAGGTCTTCGCGTTTCACACCGAGCCACATGGCAATGGCGGCTGCCACGAACACCGACGAGTAAATGCCGAACAGGATGCCGATAGTGAGCGCCAGTGCAAAGTAATGCAGGCTGGGGCCGCCAAACAGCAACATCGAGAGCACCATGGCCTCGGTGGAGGCGTGAGTGATGATGGTTCGGCTCATGGTGCTGGTGATGGCGTGGTCGATCACCTCGGCGGTGTTCATCTTGCGGTATTTGCGGAAGGCCTCGCGGATCCGGTCAAAAATCACCACCGACTCGTTCACCGAGTAGCCCAACACAGCCAGCACAGCGGCCAGCACCGACAGCGAAAACTCCCACTGGAAGAACGCAAAGAACCCCAGGATGATCACCACGTCGTGCAGGTTGGCGATGATGGCCGCCACCCCGAACTTCCACTCAAACCGCATGGCAAGGTAGATCACGATACCCACCACCACCATGGCCAGGGCCATGAGGCCGCCCTGCACCAGCTCCTCGCCGACTTGCGGGCCAACGAACTCGGTGCGACGCAGCGTCACCGCGGGGTCGACCGCCTTGAGCGCACCCAGAACCTGTTCGCTTTGCTGGGCAGAGGTCACGCCCTTTTGCACGGGCAGGCGAATCATCACGTCGCGGGCGGTGCCAAAATTTTGCACCTGCACGTCTGCATACCCCAGGCCCGACACCGTCTCGCGCACCTTGGCAAGCTCGGCGGGTTGGCTATAAGCCACTTCCATGACCGTGCCGCCCGTGAACTCCACCGACAGGTGCAGTCCGCGGGTCAGCAGAAAAAACACGGCAAGCGCGAAGGTAATGAAGGAAATCGCGTTGAAGACCAACGCGTGCTTCATGAAGGGAATGTCTTTTCTGATGCGGAAAAACTCCATGATCTCTATTCCTTATTTGGAGTTTTCAGAAGAGGCGCGTATGCGCAACGCACAGGGGATACCGGAGCAAACAATCTCATGGCCGCTGTCCTTTAGTTCGTCTTGGCCACGTCGGTGCCGGCCTCTGGCTTCCAGACCGTACCGATCGACACACTCTTGAGTTTCTTCTGGCGCCCGTACCACAGATTCACCAGGCCGCGCGAGAAGAACACGGCAGAGAACATGCTGGTCAGAATGCCGATGCAATGCACCACGGCAAACCCGCGCACCGGGCCCGAGCCAAACGCCAGCAGCGCCAGGCCGGCGATCAGCGTGGTCACGTTGGAGTCAAAAATGGTCGCCCAGGCGCGCTCGTAGCCTGTGTGGATGGCTGCCTGCGGGCTGACGCCCGCGCGCAGCTCTTCGCGGATGCGTTCGTTGATGAGCACATTGGAGTCAATGGCCACACCAATCGCCAGCGCCATGGCCGCAATGCCGGGCAGCGTCAGGGTGGCCTGCAGCATCGACAAAACGGCCAGCAGCAGCAGCACATTCATGCCCAGTGCAATGCTGGAAAACACGCCAAAGAGCATGTAGTAGGCGCACATGAAAATCGCAATGGCGACCAAGCCCCACACCACGCTGTTCACGCCGCGCTCGATGTTGTCAGCGCCCAGGCTCGGGCCGATGGTGAATTCTTCGATGATTTCCATCGGTGCGGCCAGCGATCCGGCGCGCAGCAGCAGTGCGGTATCGTTGGCCTCGGCCGTGGTCATGCGGCCGGAGATCTGCACGCGGCCACCGCCGATTTCGCTGCGGATCACGGGGGCCGTGACCACCTCGCCCTTGCCCTTTTCAAACAGCACGATGGCCATGCGTTTGCCGATGTTCTCGCGGGTGATGTCGCGGAAGATGCGCGAGCCCTTGGCATCGAGCGTGAGGTTGACGGTCGGTTCCTGGGTCTGACCGTCAAAGCCGGGCTGGGCATCGGTGAGGTTTTCGCCGGTCAGGATGACCTGCTTTTTCACGATGACGGGCTGGCCGCTGCGCTCCAGGTAGCGCTCGGAGCCAAACGGCACCGGGCCCCGGCCGGATTCTGCTGCGCGTGCTTCGGTGCCTTCGTCCACCAGTCGCACTTCCAGCGTGGCAGTGCGGCCCAAAATGTCCTTGGCCTTGGCGGTGTCCTGCACGCCGGGCAGCTGCACCACGATGCGATCCAGGCCTTGCTGCTGGATGACGGGCTCGGCCACGCCCAACTCGTTGATGCGGTTGTGCAGCGTCACGATGTTCTGCTTGAGCGCCTGCTCCTGCACGCGGCGCGTGGCCTCGGGCTTGATGGTGGCGCGCAGCCGGAACTCGTTGCCATCGGGCGTGCTGACGGTCTGCAGGTCGGCGAACTGGTCGGCGATCAGGTTGCGCGCCGCCGTCTGCGTGGCTTCGTCGCGCACCTTGATATCGATGCTCTGGCCATCGCGGCTGATGCCGCCATGGCGAATGTTCTTGTCACGCAGGGCGGTGCGAATGTCGCCCGCATAGGACTCGGCCTTCTTGGTCAGCGCGGCCTGCATGTCCACCTGCAGCATGAAGTGCACGCCGCCACGCAGGTCCAGCCCCAGGTACATGGGGCGCGCATGCAGGGCCGTAAGCCAGGCAGGCGAGCGCGACACCAGATTCAGGGCCACGATGTAGGAGGGATTCGCGGGGTCGGGCACCAGGGCTTTCTGGAGGGCGTCCCGGGCCTTGAGCTGGTTGTCGGGGGTGTCCAGGCGCGCGCGCACCGAGCCACCATCCAGCGTGACGAGGTCGGGCGTCAGGCCGGCGGCCTTGAGCACTTCTTCCACCTGCTGCTGCACGGCCGCATCGACCTTGACGGTGGTCTTGACCGACGAAACCTGCACGGCAGGCGCTTCACCAAAAAAATTGGGCAGGGTGTACAAAACCCCCACCAGTAGCACGATCACCAGGATCGCATACTTCCAGACCGGATAACGGTTCATGATCGCGCTCTTATCTCACAGACAGCTTCAACGGGTGGCAGACGCAAGGCCTGCCACCGCCATGCATTGGACTTGCAAACTTACTTGACCGTGCCCTTGGGCAGCACCTGCGCCACGGCGCTGCGCTGGACCTGCACTTCCACACCGCTGGCAATTTCAACGTGCAGAAAACCTTCGGACAGGCGCGTGACCCGGCCGATGATGCCGCCGGCCGTAGCCACCTCATCGCCCTTGGCGATGGCGTCAATCATGGCGCGGTGTTCTTTCTGGCGCTTCATCTGAGGGCGGATCATGACGAAATACAGCACCACGAACATCAGCACCAGGGGCAACATGCCCGTGAGCGAGGACATCATGTCGCCGCCGCCAGTGGCAGCGGCGGGTGCGGTCTGGGCAATAGCAGAAGAAATAAACACGGACAGAACTCCACAAAGGATGGTCAAAACACACACAACCCACCACCGGCACGCAATACCCGCCGTGCCGTGGCGAAACGGATCATTGTATGCGGCCCCCTGCGCCGCGCCAAAGTACCAAGACCCAGGCCGGTGCCGGGTGTTTGCCGCGCAGGACCAATCGGCGTCCGGTCACCGGAAAAAACAGGTCAAATATGCCTCTAGCGCTTTATGAGCAAGCGCGAATAGCTATTATTTATATAGCAAACACACCCACGCGAATGCTGGCACTGCAGGCGAACCGTGGCACCTGCGCCACGGCTCAGGCCGCCTGGCGCCGGGGCTCGGCTGTCGGACTGCCACGCCACTGGACCATCAGGCCGTCCCATTGGGCGCGCGCGGCCTTGAGGTGGCGCTCTTTCACGTGGCCATAGCCCCGGATGTTTTCGGGGATGCGCGCAATCTCCACCGCCAGCGCCAGCCGCTCGGGTGTCAGGCCGCCGAGCAGTTCCTCGATACAGGCGCGGTACTCCTGGATCAGCGCACGCTCCATCTGGCGCTCGGCCGTCTTGCCAAAGAGGTCCAGCGCGCCGCCGCGCAGGCCCTTGAGCCCGCCGAGCACGCCCAGGGCGCGCCGCAGCCAGGGGCCGAACGACTGCTTGACCAGCTCGCCCTTCTCGTTGCGCTTGGCCATGAGGGGTGGCGCCATGTGGTGCACGATTCGGTAGTCGCCCTCGAACATCGCGGCGATCTTGTCGGTGAAGGCCTTGTCGGTGTGAAGGCGGGCCACTTCGTATTCGTCTTTGTAGGCCATGAGTTTGAACAGATAGCGCGCCACGGCCTCGGCCAGGCGCGTGCTGCTGCCCAGCCGGGCCTCGGCGGCCTGCACTTTGTCGACGAAGGCGCGGTACTGCGCCGCATAGGCGGCATCCTGGTAGCCCGTGAGGAACTCCACCCGCTTGGCCACCATCTCGGTCAACCCGGGCTTCTTGACGAACTCAATGACCTGGGCGGCGGCAAACAGTGACTGCACCGCCGCCAAGTCGTGCGCGCAGCGCCGGCCCCACTCAAAGGCTGCCTTGTTGTTGTCGATCTGCACGCCGTTGAGCTCCATGGCGCGCATCAGCGCGGCGTGTGACAGCGGCACGCGGCCCTTTTGCCAGGCAAAGCCCAGCAGCAAGGGGTTGGTGTAGATGCTATCGCCCAGCAGCTGCACGGCCACCTGTTCGGCGTCAAAACTGCCCACCAGCTCCGCGCCCACCGCCGCCGTGACGGCGCTCTCGCAGTTGCCGCCCGGGAACTGCCAGTTGGGGTTGGTGACAAACGAGGCCGTCGGCGTGCCGTGGGTGTTGAGGGCCACGAAGGTGCGGCCCGGCTGCATCACGGCCAGCGTGACCTTGTTCGCGGCCACGATGGAGTCGCAGCCGATCACCAGGTCGGCCTTGGCGGTATCGACCTTGGTGGTGTAGATGGCTTCCTGCCGGTTGGCGATCTGGATATGGCTCCAGGTGGCGCCACCCTTTTGCGCCAGGCCGCCCGCGTCCTGCGTGACCACGCCCTTGCCGTCCAGGTGCGCGGCCATGCCCAGCAACGAACCGATGGTGATGACACCCGTGCCGCCCACACCGCCGACCACGATGCCCCAGGCCTGCTCGGCCACGGGCAGCACCGGCTCGGGGATGGGGGGCAGACTAGAAAGATCGCCCTTTTTCTCCTTCTTGGGCTTCTTGAGTTTGCCGCCCTCGATGGTGACGAAGCTCGGGCAGAAGCCGTTGACGCAGGAGTAGTCCTTGTTGCAGGTACTCTGGTTGATGCGGCGTTTGCGGCCAAATTCCGTCTCGACCGGCTCGACGCTCAGGCAGTTGGACTTGACCGAACAGTCGCCACAGCCTTCGCACACCAGTTCGTTGATGATGACCGTCTTGTCGGGCGTGGCGAGCAGGCCGCGCTTCCTGCGGCGGCGCTTTTCGGTGGCGCAGGTCTGGTCGTAGATCAGCACGGTACAGCCCTTGACTTCGCGCAACTCGCGCTGGATGCGGTCAAGTTCGTCGCGGTGGTGCACCGTCACGCCATCGGCCAGCGGCACGCCGTCGTATTTTTGTGGTTCATCGGTCACGATGACAATCTTCACAGCGCCTTCGGATTGGACGCTGTGCATGATCTGGAGCACCGAGTGCCCCTCAGGGCGCTCGCCGATCTGCTGGCCGCCGGTCATGGCCACGGCGTCGTTGTAGAGGATCTTGTAGGTGATGTTCACCCCGGCCGCGATGCTCTGGCGGATGGCCAGCAGGCCGCTGTGGAAGTAGGTGCCGTCGCCCAGGTTGGCGAACACATGCGCATCCTCCGTGAACGGCGCCTGACCCACCCAGGACACGCCCTCACCGCCCATCTGCGTGAAGGTGGAGGTGCTGCGATCCATCCACACCGTCATGTAGTGGCAGCCGATGCCCGCCACGGCGCGGGAGCCCTCGGGCACGCGCGTGCTGGTGTTGTGTGGGCAGCCGCTACAAAACCACGGAGCGCGCTCGCCGGTGTCGGCCTTGAGCTCGGTCATGGCGCGTTCGCTCGCTTCAATGATGGCAAGGCGCGCGTCCATGCGGGCCACGATGTCTGCCGAGACACCGAGCTTCTTCAGCCGCTTGGCAATCGCCTTGGCGATGAGGGCGGGCGTGAGGTCGGCCTTGGCGCGCAGCAGCCAGTTCTGGCTGGGGTTGGGCATGGACCACTCGCCACCCGAGATGTCGCCTTCAGGTTCGTCGAACTTGCCCAGCACATGCGGGCGCACATCGGCACGCCAGTTGTACAGCTCTTCTTTCAACTGGTATTCGATGACCTGGCGTTTCTCTTCCACCACCAGGATCTCCTGCAGCCCCTGGGCAAAACTGCGCGTGATGGTGGCTTCGAGCGGCCACACCACGTTGACCTTGTGCACCCGAATTCCCAGCTGGCGGCAGGTGTCGTCATCGAGCCCCAGGTCCACCAGCGCCTGGCGCGTGTCGTTATAGGCCTTGCCGCTGGCGATGATGCCGAAGCGGTCGTTCTGGCCCTCGATCACGTTGTAGTTGAGCTTGTTGGCGCGCACGTAGGCCAGGGCCGCGTACCACTTGTAATCCATGAGGCGCGCCTCCTGCTCCAGCGACGCGTCGGGCCAGCGGATGTGCAGGCCGCCCGGCGGCATGACAAAGTCCTCGGGCATCACGATCTTCACGCGGTCGGGGTCGAGGCTCACACTGCAGGACGACTCCACCACCTCCTGGATGGTCTTCATGCCCGACCACACGCCTGAAAAACGGCTCATGGCGAAGGCGTGCAGGCCCATGTCGAGGATGTCCTGCACGCTGCTCGGAAAGAACACCGGCGTGCCGCAGGCCTTGAAAATGTGGTCACTCTGGTGCGGCGCGGTGCTGCTCTTGCTGATGTGGTCGTCACCCGCAATGGCGATCACGCCGCCATGCTTGGCAGTGCCCGCCATGTTGGCGTGCTTGAACACGTCCGAGCAGCGGTCCACGCCCGGCCCCTTGCCATACCAGATGCCAAACACGCCGTCGTACTTCTTCTTGTCGGGGTACAGGTCGAGCTGCTGCGTGCCCCACACGGCCGTGGCGCCCAGTTCCTCGTTCACGCCGGGCTGGAAGACGATGTGGTTTTGGGCCAAGTGCTTCTTGGCCGCCCACAGCGCCTGGTCGTAGGTGCCCAGCGGGCTGCCCCGGTAGCCGCTGATGAAGCCCGCCGTGTTCAGCCCCGCCGCCGCATCGCGCTGGCGCTGCAGCATGGGCAGGCGCACCAGGGCCTGCACGCCGCTCATGAAGGCGCGGCCTTCGCCCAGGGTGTATTTGTCTTCCAGGCTCACGGTTTCGAGGGCCTTGCGGATGTGTTCGGGCAATGGGGCGTTCATGGCTGATTCCAGTGGTGGGGCGCGCACCGCCGCCGCCGGGTGGGCGGTGGCGGGCAACGTCTTGGGTGGCTGCGGGCAGTTTATGCACTGTGCCGCGCTATGTGCTTGCGTTTTCATGCCGCGTTTACCCTCGATTTAGAAAGGATCTTTCTTAGAATCGGTAAATCATGAATGATTTGGACAAATTCGACATCGCCATCCTGAGCGAGTTGCAAACCGACGCGCGCCTGACGAACGCCGAACTGGCCCAGCGCGTCGGCCTGTCGGCTGCACCGTGTTGGCGCCGTGTGCGTGCGCTGGAGGAGCACGGCTTCATCAAGGGCTACCGCGCAGAGATCGACCGGCACAAGATTGGCCTGGGGGTACTGGCCTTTGTGCGGCTGGACGCCGACCGCAGCACCGGCAACCTGACCCGTGCCATGGAAGAGGCCATCCGCCAGATTCCGGAGGTGGTGACATGCCACTACATCAGCGGCACTGGCACCTTCGAGCTGCAGGTGGTGGCACGCGACCTGGACAGCTTTTCGCTGTTTGCGCGCGACGTGCTGCTGAACCTGCCGAATGTGAAAGACATGCACACCAGCTTTTCGCTGGGCGAGGTGAAGGCCAGTGGCGCCCTGCCACTCACGCACCTGGCGCGGGTGCGGCTGTAATTGCTATTTAATTCATAGCTCTCTGCGCTTTATGGATAAGCGTTAGAGCCTGTTTTGACCTATATTTTTCGCTGTGCAAGCCATGCCCATGACCGGGTACGGGTCGCGCCCGGGGGCCGCTGCGCCGCGCGGCAAGCCATCGCACAATCGGCGAACATGCCCCCATTGCCGTCCCACGAAAGCACGCGCAGCGTTGCACCCCCGCCCTTGCAGGACCCGTCCACGCAGAACCCTGGCACCCCGCCGCAGTCCGATGCGGCCGCAGACCGCGCCGCCCTCGCCCACGGCAAAGAGACATCCGTGACCGCAAAGCTGGAAGAAGGCGCGCCCGCAGCCACCGCAGCCGTCTCCCTCTCGCCCCTGGCCCCGCTGTCTGTCCCCGTGTTCCGCATGCTCTGGCTGACCTGGGTGGCCGCCAACACCTGCATGTGGATGAACGACGTGGCGGCCGCCTGGCTCATGACCACGCTCACCACCTCGCCCATTCTGGTGGCGCTGGTGCAGTCGGCCTCCACGCTGCCGGTGTTTTTGCTGGGCCTGCCCAGTGGCGCGCTGGCCGACATCCTGGACCGCCGCAGGTATTTCATTGCCACGCAGTTCTGGGTGGCGGCCGTGGCGCTGGTGCTGTGCGTGGCCATCCTGGCCGGCGGCATGACGGCGCCGCTGCTGCTGGCGCTCACCTTTGCCAACGGCATCGGCCTGGCCATGCGCTGGCCGGTGTTTGCCGCCATCGTGCCCGAGCTGGTCAGCCGCCCGCAGTTGCCTGCGGCCCTGGCGCTCAACGGCGTGGCCATGAACGCCTCGCGCATCATCGGCCCGCTGGTAGCTGGCGCCATCATCGCCAGCGCGGGCAGCGCCTGGGTGTTTGTGCTCAACGCGGTGCTGTCGGTCATCTCGGGTCTCGTCATCATGCGCTGGAAGCGCACCCATGTGCCCAGCCCGCTGGGGCGCGAAAAGCTGCCCAGCGCGATGCGGGTGGGCCTGCAGTTTGTGCGCCAGTCGCCACGCCTGCGGGCCGTGCTGTGGCGCATTGCCGTGTTTTTTCTGCACGCCACGGCGCTGATGGCCCTGCTGCCGCTGGTGGCCAGGGGGCTTGACGGCGGCGGCGCGGGCATGTTCACGCTGCTGCTGGCCAGCATGGGGGCGGGTGCCATCGTTGCCGCCATGTTCTTGCCGCGCCTGCGCCAGGCCATGGCGCGCGATGTGCTGGTGCTGCGCGGAACGCTGCTGCAGGCGGCCGCCATGGCGGTGATGGCCATTGCGCCCAATGTCTATGTGGCCGTGCCGGCCATGGTGCTGGCGGGCATGGCCTGGATCACCACGGCCAATTCACTCAGCGTGTCGGCCCAGCTGGCGTTGCCCAACTGGGTGCGCGCGCGCGGCATGTCCATCTTTCAGATGTCCATCATGGGTGCCACCGCGCTGGGCGCTGCCGTGTGGGGGCAGGTGGCCACGGTGACGTCGGTGCACCTGAGCCTGGCGCTGGCCGCGCTGACGGGCGTGATGGCCATGGCCCTGGTGCAGCGCCTGGTGACCGATCGCCACATGGAAGAAGACCTGAGCCCCTCGCAGGCCTTCAAGGCACCGGTGGCAACCACGCCGCCGCAGGCCGGGCGCGTGGTGGTCACCATCGAATACACCATCGACCCGGCGCGCGCCGCAGAATTTCGCACCCTGATGCAGGAAAGCCGCCGCAGCCGCTTGCGCCAGGGGGCGCTATCGTGCGATTTGCTGCACGACCTGGCCGATCCGGCGCGCTATGTGGAGCAGATCGTGGACGAGTCATGGACCGAGCACCTGCGCCGCTTTGACCGGGTGACCGCGTCCGATGTGGCACTGCGCGAGCGCAAGCTGGCCTTCCACCGAGGCGAATCGCCGCCCGCGGTGGTGCGCTACCTCGTGGAGCGCTGATCCTTCGGAGGCGTCCGTTTCCGCGCCATGGGGTCGCTCCTTAAATAATAGCTATCAGCGCTTATGCAGCAAGCACTAGAGGCTGTTTTGATATAAAAACAGCGTGTAATGCCAGGCAGTGGCAAGGCCCCGGTGTAGCCCGCTCAACGCGGCCACAGGGCCCACAACCGCAGGCCCTGCTTGAGCCGCCCGGCCAGCTCGCCCGCTTCGGCACCCCAGCCGGCGAAATAGTCGGCCCGCACCGCGCCCACGATGGCGCTGCCGGTGTCCTGTGCCATCACCAGGCGCTGCATCGACACCTGCGGACCCGTGGAGGCCAGCCACACCGGCGTGCCATACGGAATGCTCTGGCGGTCCACGGCGATCGACCGGCCAGGCGTGAGCGGTACGCCCTGCGCGCCACGCGGGCCAAACTGAGCATCCAGCGGGCTCAAGGGCTCTTCGCGAAAGAACACGTAGCGCGGGTTGCTCCACAGCAACTCGTTGGTGCGCTGCGGGTTTTGCGCCAGCCAGGCGCGGATGCCGGGCCAGGTGGCATCGCGCGTTGCGCCTTGGTCCAGCAGCCAACGGCCCACGCTCTGATAGGGCTGGTCGTTGGTGCCCGCATAGGCTACCCGCGCGGTGGTAACGCGGCCGTCGGCCTCGGTGATCTGCAGGCGTCCCGAGCCCTGGATGTGCAACACCAGGGATTCGACCGGGTCGCGCAGCCAGGCAATCGCCCGCCCCTGCAGCGCCGCCTGCGCCTCGGGCAGGGTGTCGATCTGCTGGCGCGTGTACCAGGGCTTGCGGCTGCCGTGCCCGGCGGGCAGGCCGTAAACCGGCACGGTGTAGCCGTTGCCGGGCTGCCGGGCGGCGTCGATCATGGGCTCGTAGTAGCTGGTCAGCAGGCCCTCGGCGTTGCCGTCGGCAGCTTCAACGCGGTAGGGCTGCAGGCGCCGCACCATCCAGGCGCGCTGCTCGTCACCGCTGGCAATGCTGAGCTGGCGCACTTCGCTGCACAGGGGGGCAAAGGCAGGCGCCGGGCGCTCGCAGCCCTTGATCCAGGCATTCCAGGCCTCGTGCAACGCGTCGTCGGCAAAGCCCGGCAGCTCGGCCCAGCGCACCGCAATCCAGCGGCTCTTGGGCTGCGACATGGAGGACGGCAGCGGCCCGGTGTCGCCCGTCATGGCCGCGCCGGCGGTGGTCGGCGTCGGCGCGATGGCCCCTGGCTGCGCGGGGCTTGGCGTGGGTGGGGTGGAGCAGGCGGCCAGCGTTCCTACAATCAGCGCCGTCATCACAAGGCGCAGGAGTGTCAATTTCATGGGGCTGATTTTGCTTGAAGCGCTGCTGGCGCTGGTGGTGCTGGGGTTGATCGTTTGGTGGACGATGTTTTCCGGGCGCAAGGGCGGCGAGCTGAAGGCGCCGCCGCCGGACAAAAATACCGAACCGCCCACGCACTGAGCGCGGGCCCGACGTTTGCAAGGTTTCGTCCTACAAGGCGCCTGCGGACTGGCCTATACCCTTGTGAAGGCGTAGAGTGAACACTCCCGACTCAACATCGGATTTTCATTCCGTCCCATCATTTACAAGGAGCCTAGCCATGCGCAAATACCTCATTACCAGCGTTGCCGCCGTTGTCATCCTGGCCACCGGGTGCGCCGAAATGAGCGATACCCAGCGCCGCACCGCCACCGGCGCGGGCGTGGGTGCACTGGCAGGTGCCGTGCTCAGCTCGGCCACCGGCGGTCGCGCAGGTACGGGTGCCGTGGTGGGTGCGGGTGTGGGCGCACTGGGCACCTACATCTGGTCGCAAAACATGGAGCGCCAAAAGCGCGAGATGGAGCAGGCTACCCAGGGCACGGGCATTGCCGTGACGCAAACGCAAGACAACCAGCTCAAGCTGGACATCCCGAGCGACATTTCCTTTGCCGTGGGCCGCTCGGACATCCAGGGCAACTTTGCGCCAGTGCTTGACCGGTTTGCCGAAGGCTTGCGCAACAACCCGAACACCGACGTGCGCATCATCGGCCACACCGACAACACCGGCAGCGATGCCGTGAACAACCCGCTGTCGCTGGACCGTGCGGCCAGCACGCGCAATTACCTCACGGGCCGGGGCATCGACGGGCGCCGCATCTCGATCGAAGGCATGGGCGAGCGCCAGCCCATTGCCACCAATGAAACTGCAGATGGCCGCAGCCGCAACCGCCGGGTCGAAATTTATGTGGGTGAGCGCCCCCGCGGCTAACGGGCAGGCACCTGCGCAGCGGCCCCAGTAGTTTCAGGGGCCGGTGCGCAGAAGGTTGGCCAGCTCAACCGCTGACTTCACCTGCATCTTGTCGAACACCCGCGCGCGGTGCACTTCGACGGTGCGCACGCTGATCTCCAGCTGGTCTGCAATGAGCTTGTTGGGCAAGCCGGCCACCACCAGGTCCATCACATCGCGCTCGCGCTCGGTCAGGTCGTGCAGGCGCACTTGCAGGCTGCTGCGCTGGCGCAATTGCTCCAGGTGGGCACGAGACTGCGCCAGCGCCTGCTCGATGCGATCGACGAGTGCGTTGTCGGAAAAAGGTTTTTCGTAAAAGTCAAATGCCCCGCGCTTGACCGCATCGACCGCCGTGGGAACGTCGGCATGGCCGGTCAGGAAGATCACGGGCATGCCGGCCAGTTCGCCCCGCGCGAGCAACAGGTCGAACAGGGCCAAGCCGCTCATGCCTGGCATGCGCACATCCAGCAACAGACAGCAGGGTCGGCACGGTGCGGCTTGTGCCTTCAGCATCGCGTCAAAAGTTTCGGCGCTGTCAAACGACTCGCTGAGCAGACGGCGCGAGCGCAGCAACCAGGCGAGCGCTTCGCGCACGCCCGCGTCATCGTCCACGATATACACAAGGGAATCTGATACGGGTTCCATCAGGGTGCGGAAGATTGGCTCACAACGGGCAAGGTGAAAGTGAATACCGTACCACGCGGGGCGTGGGGCTCGTAGGCAAGCACGCCGCCATGCTGCTCGACCACCGTGCGACACATGCTCAGACCCAGCCCCATGCCCTCGGCGCGCGTGGTGAAAAACGGCGTGAACAGCTGCTGCGCCACCTCGGGCGCAATGCCCACGCCGCAGTCCGTCACAGAAAACTCCAGCCAGCTGCTGTAGGCGTTGGACGCGCCCCGCCGCACCCGGATGTCCAGGATGCGCGGCTCGATGGCGGCGTCGTCCATCGCCTGCATGGCATTGCGGGCCAGGTTCAGCAGCACCTGCTCGACCATGGTGCGGTCGCACAGCGCATAAGGCAGCTGGGCTTCCACCGTGGTCTGCACGCGCACGCCCAGCTTGCGTGCCTGCAGGCTGATGAGCGGGAGGATGGCATCGAGCAGCTCCTGGGGCGGCACGGCCTCGCGCGTCTGGTCGCGGCGGCGCACAAAATCATGCACGCTCTTGATCACGCGCCCTGCGCGCTCGGCCTGCCGGGCAATGTGCTGCATCGCCATGCGCACATCCTGCAGGTCGCCCGCATGGGCGGTGCCGGGGGCGTTGGAATCGAGCAGGTTCAGCGACCCGGTGGCATAGCTGGATATGGCTGCCAGGGGCTGGTTGAGTTCGTGGCTCAGCAGCGAGGCCATTTCGCCCACGGTGGCAAGTCGCGCCGTGGCCTGCAGGCGCTCTTGCGAGGCGCGCGAGAGTTCCTCGATGCGGCGCTGTTCGCTGATGTCCAGGAAGGCACTCATCCAACCGGTGTGCAGCCCGTAGGCATTGATCAGCGGGGCCTCGATGATCAGCACCGGAAACCGCGTGCCGTCCTTGCGCATGAAGACCGATTCGAAGCCCTCGCGCGGGGGCATGCCACCGGCAAAGCGCTTGGCCTGGCGCTGCCGGTATTCTTCGGAGAGTTCCGGCGGCCAGTAGGGTGCGGACGTGCTTTGCCCGAGCAGTTCTTGCGGGCTGAACCCCACCATGGCGCAGAACGCGGGGTTGACGTAGGTGATGCGCCCCTGCAGGTCGCGGGCGCGCAAACCGGTCACCAGAGAGTCTTCCATGGCCTTGCGAAAGGCCAGGGCGTCCGCCAGGTCACGCTCTGCGCGCAGCCTGCGGCGGTTGTCCCGCACCAGCACCACCATCACGGTCACCAAGGCAATCGACATGGCGGTGACCAGCGCAGTCAGCACGTTGGGGAAAAGGTTGGGGGCGCCGTGCCAGCGGTCCATGCGCAACACCAGCGTGGTGCCCGGCAGGTCGAGCAGCTGCTGTGCCGTGAACATGCGCGTGCCGCGCCGGGCGGCGCCCAGCACCGCCAGCCGGGTGCCATCTGCCTCGGTGAACGAGGCCTCCTGGCTGCGGGTCAGGTTGTGCCCTACCAGGTCCACCAGCATCTCCTGCAGGGCATAGGTGGCTACCAGAAAACCCGCGGGGCGCCCGGCATTGGTGAGGGGCAGGCACAGCTCCATCATCTCCGAGCCCAGACCGTCGCCATGGGGCTGAAAATAGCTGCCCGAATAGGCGGGTGCGCTCAGCCGGCGCGCGTTGGTACAGGCCAGGGCCGCATCGGAATGCGATCCCTCCCGGCTGGCGTTGTTCCACGACACGGGACGGTAGGGCGTCTGGGCATAGGCGCGCAGACGCAAGTTGACATCCCGCCACTCGATGCGTACCAGTTCACGGCGCTGGCGCAGCAGTTCGGCCGCATTGACTTCCCAGGCCAGCAGACCAGGGTCGCCCGCCTGAAGTGCCTGCAGACTCTGCACGTTGCGCGAGAGCGCGGAGCGGATGTCGGAGCCCGCGTCGGCGGCATCCCGCTCCAGCCGGGACTGCACCTGGCTGGCTTCGTAGCGCCCGGCCAGCCATACCAAGGTGACCAGCATGGACACCACCAGGACCACCAGCAAGGTCCACAGCGACCACCGGCGCCATGCGCTGCGCCAGCGCTGCCAGGGAGTGCGATGACGCGGTGGCATCATCACAGGACGCGATGCTCCAGTGCGGGCAGTTGTGCGCGAACCTGGCGCACGCGCCCGGCATCGAGTTCGCCCAGCACCACGCCGGGGCCTTGCGCCAGTGCATTGACGATATCGCCCCAGGGATCGACCAGCATGCTGTGCCCCCATGTCTGGCGCCCGTTTTCATGCACTCCGCCCTGCGCGGGCGCCAGCACATAGGCCAGGTTTTCCACCGCGCGTGCACGCAACAGCAGTTCCCAGTGGGCCTGCCCGGTGGTGTGGGTGAAGGCGCTCGGCACCGGCAGCAGGTCGGCACCTGCTCGGGCATGCTGGCGATAGAGCTCGGGAAACCGCAGGTCGTAGCAAACACTCAACCCGATGCGCCAGGTGTGGCCGCTGCGCGATGGCAGGTCAAACTGCACCGGCTCAGCCCCCGCCTCGATCACCCGGCCCTCGTCAAAATGTTCGCGCCCGTTGTCAAACCGGAAGAGGTGAATCTTGTCGTAACGGGCAGCGCATTCGCCCGACGGTGCATACACCAGTGTGGTGTTGCGCACGCGCGCCGGATCTGCGGTTTGCATGGGCAGCGTGCCGCCCACCACCCACAACTGAAGCTCCTGTGCAGCGCGGGCGAGAAACGCCTGTACAACACCCTCGCCGGGGGTTTCGCGCAATGCCAGCTTGTCGGTGTCTCGCAGCCCCATGGCACAAAAGTACTCAGGCAGCACGGCCAGCTCGGCGCCTGCCTCTGCGGCCTGCTCCAGCAGGCGGCGGGCCATGGCCAGGTTGTCGCTGCGTTGCGTGCCAGAGACCATCTGCAAGGCTGCAACCTTCATGAGGGCTCTCCTGCGGACAAAGGCGGTGTGCCGGGCACTTGCGCAGCCCCCGAGGGCGCAGGGGCGCTGCCCGATTCCCGGCTGCGGCGGGGAATGCGCTCGATGTGCGGATCCGTCCAGGTGCCATCCACGTGAAACTCCTGGGTGGCGGCCTCGATCAGGGGGCCGCGCAGAAACACCTGGGCCAGAAAGCTGCCCAATCCAACGACCGGGTTGATAGCCGTGGCCACCAGCGAGGCGGTCAGGGCGTTGATTTCCGGAACCACCACCACATGCAGGTCCTGGGTTTCCTGGTCGATATCGGCACTGCCTTCCATCAGCACGGCTGCATTGACGCCCTTCATCTGCAGATTGTTGGTGATGGCAACACCCTGCTCAATGCGCACGTCGCCGCGCACAAAGTCGAACGCGAACCCCGCGCTGAACACATCGCGGAAATCCAGGGTCAGGCGCCGCGGCAGGGATTGCAGGCTCAGCACACCGAGCAGCTTGGCCAGCCCCGGATCTGCCTTGAGGAACTGGCCCGATTCCACGTTCAGATTGATCTGCCCGCTCATGGAGCGGTAGTCCGGGCTCATGGGCGCGCCCATCCACGCCACCTGTCCTTGCATGCGCCCTTTGCCGCGGCGCACCACATTTTCCATGCCAAAACGGGCAAGCAGGTCGCCCGAGTCGCGGATGTCCAGCTGGAAATTCATCACCGTGCGGCGGCGCAGCGATTTTTCGCTGCCAGCCAGCAGCGCCCAATTGCCCGTGCCGGTGAAGGTGGCTTCGGGGGCCACGATGTTGAACTTGCTCAGCCGCCACTCGCGCTGGACCGTCTCGCCGCCCCGGTTTTGCGCTTCGATTTCCACTCGCCCTAGTTTGCGATCACGCAGTTCGAAATCGTCCACCACGATGTCCAGTGCGGGAAGGGTACCGGGCTGCTCGTCCAGCAGGGTCTCAAACTGCGTGGCGGCACTCTGGGGCAGTTTCATGCGCGCCAGACGGGCAAACAGACGGCCCGACGGGTTGTCGCGGGTACCTGCCTGCCGGTATTCGACATAGCCATTGAGTTCGCTGGCGTCCAGGTTGGCACGCCAGGTGGAACCGTCGCGCGAGCCCCCCACCACCAAGTTGTGCAATGTGCGCCCCTGCACGGTGAGCGCCTGGGCACGCACGGCAACGGCGGTGGGCAGATAGTCTTGCGCCACGCCCGCCGTCGTGCGGTCTGGCCCGACAGCGACGGCGGAGGCGGCAGGGGCTGCTTCGGCGATGGCGGCCTGTGTCAACACCTTTTCCCAGGCATCCACATCCATCTGCTCTGCACGAATGTTCGCCGCCACGCCGTCCACCGGCATGGGCGCGACCTCCCCCACGCCAAGACCGATGCCGATGGCGCCGCGCAACACGCGCGTCTGGTTGCCCTGGTGCTCGCGCTGAAAGCTGGCCGATCCCAGCGATCCGAGGTCCAGTGTCATCTGGTCGCGCAAGGGCGGGGGGGCCGCACCTGCGGGCACCGCGGCCAGGGACTCCTGGGCGACCCGGGTTTCAAAGCGCACCGGCAGCAGTGCGTCGGCGGTCTTGGCCAGCGGCGCGGGCAGCGCCAGCCCCAGTCCCTGCAAGTTGGTGGCAACCAGGATCTCGGGGACACCCCTGCGAAACGCCAGCGCCAGCGTGTAGGGCGTGCTGCCCGTGGCGCTGCGGGCCAACTGCGAAAGCATGCCCAGTTGCCGTGCCTGCTGAAGCCCCTCGGCGGTGGCCGTGCCTTGCGCCCGCAGTTGTATGACGGACTCGACGGGACCGGCACCGGAGGGCAGGGCGCGCATTCCGCCCTCCAGGCGCAAGTCGCCCCCCAGCGCGCGCGCCTGCACGCCGTTCACAGAAAAACCGGTGTCGGTAAATTGCACAGTGCCGCGGGCGCGTGACAGCGGGGGCGTTTCCGGGGTGATATGCACATCGTTGCCCGCAAGCACCACGCTGCCCTGCACTTTCGATTTTTCGATATCGTTGATCGGCAGGCTCAATCGCAGTTGCAAATCGGCATTGCCCGTGCCGCTGGCTTGGTCCAGGGCCTGACCCGTCATGCGCGCAAGCGGGGAGGTGCGCATGATGGTCAGCAGCTCGGTCAGCGGCCCGCGCGCATCGGCATTGACCGCTACCACGGTGTGGGACAGGTCGGGAATCTGCGCCTCCACCTTGGCCAGCCGCACGCCCGGCGTGCCGGCAAAGCCGCCGGTAGCGCCGCGCACCTGCATGGACGAGCGCTCGAAAATCAGCTCACCCGCCAGTTGCGTCAACGCCGGCCAGGGCAGCGCGCCGGTGGGCTGCAACCGGGGCGGAACATAGGCGTACGTCACGTCCCTGACGCGGGCTGCAATGCGGAAATCTCCCTGGCTGGGGTCATTGAAGGGCAGGTCGCGCAGATCACCTTTCACACGAAACTGCACGTCGCTGGCACTGCCACTCAGGATGGCGTCGCGCACATAGTGGCGCGATTCGGCCGGAAGGGACAGTGGGAGATAACGGTGCACGCGGGTTCCGTCGGCACGCACCAGCGTTCCCGCAAGGTCCATCACACCGGGAAAGCGCGAAAAACGGGGGCCCTGGCCGGCGTCGCTGGTGCGCCAGCTGGCGCGCAATTCGCCCTGCGCATCCGCGTTGGAAAACCGGACATTGCTGGCCTGTACCGCCAGGCGTGGCCCATCCACCTGCCAGCGCACCTCTGCGCTCAGCTGGTCCAGCGGCAGGACAGGTTCTTCAAAAACCCCCGGCAAGACCAGCCCCCCCGACGCGATGGCCAGGCTGGCTTTGCCACCGGCCTGGGTCATTTCGACGTCCACACTCGCACCGCTCAGGCCGGGAAGCGTGTTGCCCGCCTCCCGCGCCCCGGCAGCCAGGGCCAGCCCCGTCACCTTGCCGCGCACTTGGTATTGCTGCAGCGTCTCCAGCGGGCCGCGCCAGGTGGCATGCACCTCATTGACCAGGCCCTGGGGGGTGTAGGTTTGTAGTGCGCTGTGGGCCGCCGCCCCCAGTGGCAGACGGCTGCCGATCTGGGCCAGCGCGGCAAGGTCCAGGCGATCCGCTCGCAGGTCGCCCTGGGCGGGCGCCTTGCCTGCAGCACCCGTGTGCTGCAGGCGCAGGTTCCCGCCGGGCCACACCAGGCCATCGTCGGTTTGAAACTGCAACCCCTGGGTGTAGAACTCGAAGCCGCCTGCCAGCCGCCGGCCACCCATCCGCCCCTGAATGGACGGCAGCACCAGGGCCTTGAGTTGCGGGCCCAGCGTGGCGTTGACTTCCGTCAGTGCCAGGTCGGCCGTGCCGCCCACGATCTGGCCACGCTGCACGTCGGCCCATGCGCGCACGGCGCCCCGGCCTTGCGCCACCTCCACACCCAGGTCTGCATGGTGGCGCAGCCGGGAGACATCCACACGCGAGAAATCGGCAAACAGCTGGCCGCTCCAGTGCTGCCAGTTGCCGTCGCGTGCACGCAGCAGTGGCGCACGAAACCGCCCGGTCAGCGTGAACCGGTCGCCCCAAGCCGGCGGCGGTGTGGCCGCAAAGTGCATGTTGTGTTGCCAGCTGCCATTACGCAACAGCACATCAACATTTTCCAGCGCCAGTTCGGGGGCACCGCGCAATTCGTCGGTCCAGCGCAGCCTGCCACCCTTGACGACGACTTCGCCCTGGGAGAAAAGCCAGTCTGCTGCTGCATTGTTCTCGCCCGCGGTCTCAGAAAAGGTGAGGCCCGCCACCGCAATGCGGCCGTCGGCCTGTCTGCGGATATCCAGATCGGGGTGTTCGATGTAAAGCTGCTCAAAACCCCAGTTCAGCAGCGAGCGCGGGGAAGGTGCCACCACCACGCGCGGCAGCAGCAGCGCAACCCGCCCCTGGGCATCCAGCAGCGCGACATCCAGAAGCTCAATGGTGGGGATCAGCCCCTCGGACCGCGCCGAGATGGCCCCGATGCGCACAGGCAACCCCAGCGCCCGTGCGGCCTGCGCCTCCAGTTGCGGGCGAAATTCACCAATACGCGGCACAATCCAGCCATGCAGTGCCCCCCACGCGACGGCCAGCAGCAGCCACAAGGCCAGCAGGCATCCCAGCGACCATCGCGCCAACCCGGCGACGAAGCGCAGCAGGCGTGTGGGGCGATTTAATGGTTCGATCATTGACGGGGTTGAATGTGGCAGGAATTATGACCCGCGACCAAAGGGTGGGTTCAGTCAAAACCGGTGTCCTTATGTATATGGCAACTTGCCGCTCCCTCTGCCATGACCCCATCTCCCGCTGAGCCCTCCGGCACTTGCGCCCCCCCGATCGGTGAGGCCGGGTATTCGCGGTTTTTTCAGCGCCTGCAACGCCGGTACGCGCAAGACCTGGTCTTGCTGCCGCCCGGTGCGCCAGACAAAGCGGCCATGGCGCAGGCGTTTGCCGCACTACAGGCACGAGGATGCGACACCGCCACCGCCTTGCGCGTCCTGCGCCAACTGGTCATGGAGCGGCTCATCCGGCTCGATTGCGATGCCCAGGCCCCGTTGTCAGACATTACCCGCGCGGTCACCGAACTGGCAGAGTTCGCGCTGGACCAGTCGTACCTTCACGCCCGCCGCGAGCTGGACAGCCGCCACGGCGCACCGCTCTCGCCCAACGGACAGCCCGTGCCCCTGTGGGTGATCGGCATGGGCAAGCTCGGTGCGCGCGAGCTCAATGTGTCCAGCGACATCGACCTGATCTATGTGTATGCACAGGACGGAGAAACGGCCGGCAACCCCGAGGGGCGCGGCCGCATTTCCAACCATGAGTACTTTGCCCATGCGGTGAAGATCATCTACAGCCTGGTCGGCGACACCACCGAACATGGTTTTGTCTTCCGGGTGGACCTGGCCCTGCGGCCCCATGGCAATTCCGGCCCCGCAGCGGTGTCGCTGGCGGCGCTGGAGGAATACCTGCAGGTACAGGGCCGCGAATGGGAGCGTTTTGCCTGGCTCAAGAGCCGGGTGGTGGCGCCGCAAAGCGCTCTCGGCAGCGCAGAAGTGCTGGCGCTGCGCAGCGTGGTGCTGCCGTTCGTATTCCGCCGTTATCTGGACTACAGCGTGTTTGACGCGCTGCGCACCTTGCACCGGCAGATCCGCGAGCACGCCGCCAAGCGCAGCGCCGGACATCCGGAGCGCGCTAACGATGTGAAGCTGTCGCGCGGCGGCATCCGCGAAATCGAGTTCACCGTGCAACTGCTGCAGGTGGTGCGCGGCGGGCAGTTCCCCGAATTGCGTCGCCGGCCCACGCTGGATGCGCTGCAACGCCTCGCCCAGGCGGGGCTCATGCCCCAGGAGACGGCCGATGCACTGGCGCGGGCGTATGTGTTTTTGCGCCGCGTGGAGCACCGTATCCAGTACCTCGACGACCAGCAGACCCATGTGCTGCCCACGTGCGATGACGACCTGGCCTGGATTGCCCGCACCATGGGCCACACCGACTGCTGCGGTTTTCTGCATGCGCTCGATGCCCATCGTGAACTGGTGGCGCAAGAGTTCGACACCCTGCTGGGCGGCAATGGCAAAAAGGAATGCAACGGCGGTGGATGCGGCGGGCCGCGCGCAGTTGCGGCACCTCCGCCCGAGCTGGAAGGCTTGCTAGAACAGCTGCCTCCCGGCTTTCGCGAGCGCGTGGCCGAGTGGCGCACGCACCCCCGCGTGACGGCGCTGCGCGACGAAGCACGCGCTCGGCTGTTCCGGCTGATCCAGCGCACGGCGCAGTGGCTGGGCGAAGGCCGCGTCACCGAAGAAGCAGCCGTGCGCCTCGTGAACTGGCTCGAACCCCTGCTGCGCCGCGAAAGTTATCTGGCCTTGTTGCTGGAACGCCCCTCGGTGCACGAGCAGCTGCTGCACCTTCTGGGCGCCGCTCGGTGGCCCGCACGCTACCTGTTGCAACACCCCGGCGTCATCGATGAACTGGTAGGCGACGCGCTGCTGGCCGAGCGCTTTGTGGTGGCCGATTTCGAACGCGAGCTCACCCTGCGACTGGCCGCGCTGCGGTCCACCGGCGAGGACGACGACGAAACCCTGCTGAACCTGCTGCGCCGCGCTCAGCACGCGGAAACCTTTCGCACGCTGGCACGCGACGTGGAGCACCGGATCACGGTCGAACAGGTGGCCGACGACCTCAGCGCCCTGGCCGACAGCGTGCTGCGCATCTCTGCACAGTGGTGCTGGAGCCGCCTCAAGAACCGGCACCGCGAAACACCGCAATTTGCCATCATTGGCTACGGCAAGCTGGGGGGCAAGGAGCTGGGTTATGGCAGCGACCTCGACATCGTTTTCGTGTTTGACGATGACGATGAACGCGCCCCCGAGATCTATGCGGCGTTTGTGCGCAAGCTGATCAACTGGCTGACCGTAAAGACCGGCGAAGGCGATCTGTACGAAATCGACACCGCCTTGCGCCCCAACGGCAACTCCGGCCTGCTGGTCACCAGTTTTGATGCCTATGCTGCATACCAGCAGCAACGCGGCAGCAATACTGCGTGGACCTGGGAACACCAGGCGATGACCAGGGCGCGCTTTGTGCTTGGCAGTGCGGCGCTGCAAGCCCGGTTTGACGCGGTGCGCGAGGCGGTGATTACTTCGCCGCGTGACCCTGTTGCACTGCGCACAGAAATCGTGACCATGCGCGAACGCGTGCGCTCTGCCCACCGCACGCGCGACGGGCAGTTTGATGTGAAGCACAGCCCGGGCGGCATGGTGGATGCCGAATTTGCCGTGCAGTACCTGGTGCTGTCGCATTCCGCAAGCCATCCGGAACTGGTGGGCAACGTGGGCAACATCGCGCTGCTGCAACGTGCCGAGCAGGTGGGCTTGTTGCCTGCCGGTGTGGGCCACGCGGCGGCTGACGCCTACCGCGAGCTGCGCCGCGTGCAGCACCGTGCACGGCTCGATGAAGTGCCCACCGAGGTAACGCCACCGGCATTGCAGGCAGAACAACATGCTGTGCTGGACCTCTGGCACGCGGTTTTTGGCGAGAACTCCGCAGTTTCCGCAAAGGCGTGAGCTTCTCACTCTTTGGGCCGTGAGAAGCTCACGCGTGACGGTCAGCGTGGCGTGGCAATTTGCGGGGGTGGTGCACCCCTGGATTCGCGCGCTGCGCAGGCCGTGCAGGGTATTCGCCGGGTGCCTTTCTGCAGGCGATGCCAAGGCGAGGGCAGACCGGGGTGAGGGCTCCGGCCCGCATATCGACCCGTTGAACAGCGCTCCGGTGACCGGGGGTTGTTCCCACTTGCCTGCGGGCATGATTGTTAGATAATGTAACGAGCACCATGAACCTTGTTGCACTGAACATCGACAGCATCCAGTTGGGTCACCCGTTGCCATTTGTGCTGCGCGGTGCGGATGGAACGTTGCTGGCACAAAAGGGCTATGTCATTCGCACCCGCGCCGAGCTGGATTCGCTGGTGTCGCGCGGCTTGAAGCTGTGCGTGGACACAGATGAGTCGGGCGAAAGCCACCGCGCGTATCTGGCACAGCTGCAAAAAATGCTGATGTCCGACACCTCCCTGGGGCAGATTGCCGCGATGACGATGCAGGCAGGTGCGCAGGCAGGCCGGGAGCGCGGTGGCAAGTATGTGCCGGACTGGTCGGAATTGCAGTTGCGCGCCACCCAGTTGCTGCGCTCACCGCTGGCTGTCGATTTCGAAGGCCGTTTTCAATCCTTGCACAGCGAGCTGGCCCGCAACTGCGAGCAAACGCCCGATGCCACGCTGCTGGCCCTGATCTATCTTTCGGCACAGGAAACCCGCATGTACAGCGCCACCCACGCCATGTTGGTGGGTTGCGTCTGCATGGTGGTGGCCCGTGAAATGCTGCGCTGGCCCGATGCGCGGGTACTGCAAGTGGGCAGCGCGGCGCTCACCATGAACATCGCGATGACCGAGTTGCAGGACCAGCTGGCCCAGCAATCCCAGCCGCTCACGTCCCAGCAGATCGTGGCCGTGGAAGACCATGCCAGTCGGTCAGAGCAGTTGCTTCGGCGCCTGGGGGTGGCCGACCCCGTGTGGCTGGAGGCAGTGCTATGCCACCACCACCGCTCGCCCGGCCCACTGGCGAAGAAGTCCGAGGCCCAGCAAATGGCGCGGCTGGTGCAGCGCGCCGACATCTTTGGTGCGCGACTGGCGCCCCGCGTGGCACGTTCGCCCATGCCAGTTACGGCCGCCATGCAGGCCAGCTACTACGACGAAGAGCACCGCGTGGACGAGGCCGGCGCCGCGCTGGTGAAGACGCTGGGCGTCTATCCGCCCGGGGCCTTTGTCCGGCTGGCCACCCAGGAAGTGGCGGTGGTGCTCCGCCGGGGCGCAACGGCCACAACGCCCCGCGTGGCGGTGGTGATGAACCGCGACGGAATGCCCACGGGCGAGATGATTCCACGCGATACCTCGCAAGCTGCCTGGAAGATCACCGGCGTGGTGGCCTACCGGGATATCCGGGTGCAACTCCCCCTGGACCGCTTGCTGGCACTGGTGTAGCCCACCGTGCAGGGGCCCTTTCCTGTGCGCCCCGTTCTCAGCCCCTTACCGGAAAACGTCACACCACGTGCGCGCGCACGGCCGCGGTTCGCCCACGCCGCCCCTCTGGCGCATTCCTAGCCGCTTTGGCGTCGTGAATCCCCGTCTCGATGTGACTCCACTGCGCGGCAGCGCAGGCCCCACAAAAACAGCGTGGGCAAAAAATCCACGGCAATGGCACCCCGGCCACGCATACTATTTGGTATAAATAAATACCAAACGGGGCAATTTGTGATGAAATAGTCAAACCATCAGGAAATCGACCATGAAACCCGCTATGAAATCCCTCTCTCGCCTTTCCATGGCCCTTCGCATTGCGGGCGTGGCCGGGTTGATGCTGACCGGTGGTGCGGCTTACGCTGGCGAGGCGCAGGCCTGCCCGGCAACACTGCAGCACACCTTTGACCGGCTGCAGGACGAAAAGCCGCAGTCGCTGTGCCAGTACAGCGGCAAGGTGGTGCTGATCGTCAACACCGCCAGCTACTGCGGCTTCACAGGCCAGTACAAGGGGCTGGAAGATCTGTATGCCCGCTACAAGGACAAGGGGCTGGTGGTGCTCGGGTTCCCATCCAACGATTTCTCCCAGGAAAGCGGCAGCAATCAGCAGATTGCCGACTTCTGCGAGAACACCTTTGGCGTGAAATTTCCGATGTTTGCCAAAACCAGCGTCAAGGGCCCAGAGGCCTCGCCTTTGTACCGCCAGCTCGCGCAGTTGTCGGGCACGGCGCCACGCTGGAATTTCCACAAATACCTTTTGGGGCGCAACGGCCAGCTGGTGGACAGCTATTCGAGCCTGACGGCGCCCGACAGCAAGGGCCTGGTGCGCGCCATCGAACAGCAGCTGGCAGCACCCCAACCCAAGTGATTTCCATGACCTCGTTACGTTTTTCTGATATTTTTCCCCCCCGGGGCTGGAACTTTGGAGGTACAACCCCATTCTGTCTATTGCAAGGACGCATTGAGCGCCTTACCGTTTTGACGTTGCGAAGCCTTTCGGCCCTCCGGGTTCCGACTGACCTCCTGAAGCGCTTCTCCTCCCTCCCTCTCTTATTCGTTTCGGGACGCTTCGCAACCCTTTTATTCCAGGCGCCGGCCAGAGGGGGCCGGCCATGAAAATCGCCATCATTGGCTCTGGCATCTCCGGCCTCTCTGTCGCGCACCAGCTGCGCGGCCAGGCCGACATCACCCTGTATGAAGCGGGCGACTATTTCGGTGGCCACACCCACACCGTGGACGTCACGCTGCCCGATGCGTCGGGCGCCCCCGTCACGCACGGCGTGGACACCGGATTTCTGGTGTTCAACGAGCGCACCTACCCGCACCTGATCCGTTTGCTGGCCGATCTGGGCGTGGAGACCGCCCAATCCGACATGTCGTTTTCGGTGCAGGTGCCGGGCGCCTTGGGTGGCTCGGGCGGCGGCCGCACGCTGGAGTGGAGCGGCACCAACCTCAGCACCGTGTTTGCCCAGCGCACCAACCTGGTCAACCCGCGCTTTCTGGGCATGCTGCGCGACCTGCTGCGCTTCAACAAGCTGTGCACGCGCATTGCACAGGCCCAGGCCGATGCGGCGCTGATGCAGCCGCTGGGCGATTTCCTCAAGCAGCACCGCTTTGGCGATGCCTTCCGCGACTGGTACTTCTTGCCCATGCTGGGCTGCATCTGGAGCTGCCCCACCGACCAGATGCTGAAGTTCCCCGTGGCCACCATGATCCGGTTCTGCCACAACCACGGTCTCATCCAGGTCAGCAATCGCCCGCAGTGGTGGACGGTCTCCGGCGGCGCGCGCCACTATGTGGACAAGATCGTGGCGGGCATTGCCGACAAGCGCCTGAACACCCCCGTGCACCGCATCGAGCGCGATGCCGCCGGGGTGCGCGTGGTGACCGCAGGCCACACCGAACACTTTGACCAGGTGGTGCTGGCCACGCATTCGGACCAGTCGCTGGCGCTGCTGGCCCAGCCCACGCAGCAGGAGCGTGCCGTGCTGGGCGCCATCCGCTACCAAGCCAACCGCGCCGTGCTGCACACCGACACCTCGGTGCTGCCCGCACGCCGCGCCGCCTGGGCTGCGTGGAACTACGAGCGCGCCCAACAAAAGAGCCGCGAATCGGCCCGCGTGTGCCTGCACTACCTCATCAACCAACTGCAACCCGTGCCGTTTGCCCAGCCCGTGGTGGTGTCGCTCAACCCGCTGCGCGACATTGCACCCGAGCAGGTGATCGGCAGCTACGAATATGCGCACCCGGTGTTCGACATGGCGGCCATCCGCGCGCAGCAGCAGGTGGGCAACATCCAGGGGCAGCAGCACACCTGGTACTGCGGTGCCTGGACCGGCTACGGCTTCCATGAAGACGGCCTCAAATCGGGCCTGGCCGTGGCGCAGCAACTGCTGGCAGCCATGCCCGCCACGCTGGCGGAGGCCGCATGACAGCGCCCGCCACGCCCACCTTGCCCCTGATCGGCTTTGGCCAGGTGCGCCACACGCGGCTGCGGCCCAAGAAACACGCGTTTGCCTATCGCACGTTCTTCCTCATGCTGCCGATGCGCAGCCTGGCCGGAGCACCCAGCGCGCACGGCAGGCTGGCGGTGAACCGGCGTGGCGCCATCAGCTTTCATGACGTGGACCATGGCGACGGCCGCAGCGCCGCACAGGGCGGGGCGCTGGCCTGGCTCGACGAACTGCTGCGCACCGAAGGCATCACCGAAGCCACCGGCGAGGTCTGGCTGCACTGCTACCCGCGTGTGCTGGGCTACACCTTCAAGCCGGTGAGCTTCTGGTACTGCCACCGCGCGGATGGCAGCCTGCGCGCCATCGTGGTGGAGGTCAACAACACCTTTGGCGAGCGCCACTGCTACCTGCTCGATGCGCCGCAATACGGCGTGGAACTGCAGGCGCGCAAGGTGTTCCATGTGTCGCCGTTTTGTGAGGTGAGCGGGGGCTACCGGTTTCGCTTCATGCGCACGCTCGCCAGCGCGGCAGATGCCGGCCGCACCGTGGCGCGCATTGACCACGACGACGACACCGGCCCGCTGATCCAGACCAGCGTGAGCGGCAGCCTGCACGCCATCACCGCCCAGACCCTGCGCCATGCGCTGTGGGGCTACCCCGCCATGACGCTGGCCGTTGTGGCCCGTATTCACTGGCATGCGCTGCGCCTTTGGCTCAAGCGCGTGCGGTTCCATCGCAAACCCGAGGCACCCGCCTCCACCGTGACCCGTTGATCTCCATGTCGCCCCAGTCCCGCGAGACCGCCATGAACACCACCACCGCTCCCCGCTCTGCCCAGGCCCTGCCTGCGGGCACACCCGCTGCGGCGCGCACGGCCCTCAGGCTTTTGCAGCGGCTGCAGCATGGCCACCTCACCGTGCAGCTGCCCGATGGCACGCTGCAGCACTTCGGGCACGGCAACGGCCCATCGGCCGCGATCACGTTCAAGAACTGGAACGTGTGCAGCGCCGCGCTCCGGTCGGGCGATATCGGGTTTGCCGAAAGCTACATCGCGGGCGACTGGACCACACCGCACCTCACCGACCTGCTCAAGCTTTTCATCGCCAACCGCCAGCAGGTCGAAGGCGTGATCTACGGCACCTGGGCCGGGCGGCTGCTGTACCGCATCAAGCACCTGCTCAACCGCAACACGCGCGCCAACAGCCAGAAAAACATCCATGCCCACTACGACCTGGGCAACGCGTTTTACGCGCTGTGGCTGGACGACACGATGAACTATTCGTCCGCCTGGTTCGAGGGCGATGCGGGCGGCGACATGCGCGTGGCCCAGCACGCCAAGGTGCGCCGCGCACTGCGCATGGCGGACGTAAAGGCCGGTCACCGGGTGCTGGAGATCGGCTGCGGCTGGGGCGCCCTGGCCGAGATGGCCACCACCGAGTTTGGGGCATCCCTCACGGGCGTGACGCTTTCGACCGAGCAGCTCGCGTTTGCGCAAAAGCGCATGGCGGCGCATGGGGTGGAGAACAAGGCCGATTTGCGGCTGCAGGACTACCGCGACATCGACGACGGCCCCTACGACGCGGTCTGCTCCATCGAAATGGTCGAGGCCGTGGGCCGCGAATACTGGCCCACCTATTTTCAGTCGGTCAACCGCCTGCTCAAGCCCGGTGGCAAGGCCTGCATCCAGAGCATCGTCATCGACGACAGCCTGTTTGCGCGCTACATCAGCTCCACCGACTTCATTCAGCAGTACATCTTTCCGGGCGGCTGCCTGCCCTGCCCGCGCGAGTTCCGGCGCGAGGCCGAGGCGGCGGGCCTGCGCGTGGTGGACGAGTTTGCGTTTGGCCAGGACTACGCCGAAACCCTCAAACGCTGGCGCGAGCGCTTTCTGGCGCAGCGCACGCAGATCCTGCAGCTCGGGTTTGACCAGCGCTTCATGCACATCTGGGAGTTCTACCTGGCCTACTGCGAAGCCGCGTTTGCCATGCGCAACATCGACCTCGTGCAGTACACCTTGGTCAAGGCGTGATTTCACTATGAAAATAATAGCTATTACCGCTTTATTGATAAGCGCTACAGCCACTTTTCATTCAAATCTTGCTTTGGCACAGGTGGCCCCGGCCAGTGCGTCCCCCCTGGCCGCCACCACACCGCTGGCGGGCACCCGCATGGCAGGCGAGGGGGTTCTGCGGTTTTTGGGCTTCGAGATCTACCGTGCGCGCCTGTGGGTGCAACCCGGCTTTGATGCCGACAACTACACCGCCCAGCCGCTGGCGCTGGAGCTTACCTACCAGCGCAACTTCACCGCCGAGGCCATCGCCAAGCGCTCCATCGAGGAGATGCGCCGCGTGGGCAGCTTCACGCCGCAGCAAGCCACGGGCTGGCAGCAGGCGCTGCAGGCGGCGCTGCCGGATGTGAAGCCGGGCGACCGCCTTTTGGGCTTGTACCAACCGGGCGCGGGCGCCGTGTTCAAGATGGGAGGGCGGGTGGTGGGCGAGGTGCCCGATGCCGAGTTTTCCCGCCTGTTCTTTGGCATCTGGCTCTCGCCCCAAACCTCAGAGCCCGGGCTGCGCCAGCAGCTCATCGCCATGACGCGCACCGCAGGGCAGCCATGACCGGCACGCAGCCCATCCGCGCCGGCGCAGGCCTGGCCTATGGGCTGCTGGGCCTGCCGCTGGCGTTTGTGGCGCTGCCGCTGTATGTGCTGCTGCCCAACCACTACGCACGCGAGTTCGGCATGCCGCTGGCCACGCTGGGCGCGGTGCTGCTGGCGGCGCGACTGTTCGATGCCATCTCCGACCCGCTGCTGGGCCGCCTGTCCGACCACCTGTTTGGTCGCTCGGTGCGGGCGGTGCTGGGTGTGGGCGCGGTGTCGGCCGGGGTGCTGGCGCTCGGGTTGATCAGCCTGTTCTTTCCGGCGGTGCGCGGCCCCGATGCGCTCGTGGCTTGGGCGCTCATCGCGCTGCTCATCACCTACACCGCCTACAGCCAGCTGAGCATTGCGCACCAGTCGTGGGGGGCGCGCCTGGGTGGCGACGAGCTGCAGCGCGGCCGCATCGTGGCCTGGCGCGAGGGCGCTGCGCTGGTGGGGGTGGTGCTGGCCTCGGTGTTGCCCGCGCTGCTGGGCCTGCCGGTCATGCTGGCGGTGTTTGCCATCACCTTGCTGCTGGGCTGGTGGGCCTGGACGCAGGCGCCGCGCCCTGCGGCCCATGGGGGCGCCGTGGCCGGGGTCTATCGCCCGCCGCAACGCGCCAGCCTGTGGCGGCCGTGGGGGCGTCCCGCCTTCCGCCGCCTGCTGGCGGTGTTCATGCTCAATGGCATTGCCAGCGCCATCCCGGCCACGCTGGTGCTGTTTTTCATCCAGGACCGGCTGCAGGCCCCGCCCGCACAAGAGCCCATGTTCCTGGCGGCGTATTTCGTCTGCGCCGCACTGTCCATCCCGCTGTGGTTGCACGCCGTGGGCCGCTTTGGTCTGGCGCGCACCTGGCTGGCCGGCATGTTGCTCGCGATTGCGGTGTTTGTGTGGACCGCCTTTCTGGGGGCGGGCGACACCCTGCCGTTCCTGGTGGTCTGTGCGCTGTCCGGCGTGGCGCTTGGCACCGACCTGGCCCTGCCCAGCGCCCTGTTGGCCGGCGTGATTGCGGCCGAGGGCGACAGCGGGCAACACGAAGGCGCCTATTTTGGCTGGTGGAACTTTGCGACCAAGCTCAACCTGGCGCTGGCCGCAGGCCTGGCGCTACCGCTGCTGGGCTGGCTGGGCTACACGCCCGGCACCCGCAGCGAAGACGGCCTGCAGACCCTGGGCCTGGCCTATGCGGTGCTGCCCTGCCTGCTCAAGCTGATGGCGGCGGCAGCACTGTATGCGCTCATCCTTCGGCCCCTGCAGGCCACGCCAACCCTTTGTACGAACCGACCCCAAGGCACCCCACCATGATGCAACGACGCCTCCTTCTTTCGGCCGCTGTGGCTGCGCCCGTGGTCCTGTCTGGCTGCGCCAGCCAGAGCATTGACAGCTATGCCAGCGAAAAACCGGTGCTGGACCTTGCGCAGTATTTCAACGGCACCATCGACGCGCATGGCATCTTCCAGGACCGTGGCGGCCGCATCGTCAAACGCTTCACCGTGGTCATGGACTGCGAGTGGAAGGGCAACCAGGGCGTACTGGACGAGGCCTTCACCTACTCGGACGGCACCACGCAGCGGCGCATCTGGCGCCTGACAAAGCACGCTGACGGCCGCTACACCGGCACCGCCGACGACGTGGTGGGTACGGCCAACGGGCAAACGCGCGGCAACGCCTTTCGCTGGACCTACACGCTGGCGTTGCCCGTGGATGGCAAGGTCTACAACGTCGATCTGGACGACTGGATGTACCTCATTGACGACCGCGTGATGCTCAACCGCGCCACCATGAGCAAGCTCGGATTCCGGCTGGGCGAGATCACACTGTCCTTCACCAAACGCGCAGCATGAGCCTCAACCCCCCCCTGCGCGACTGGCGTGGCCGCCGTGCCTGGCTGATCGGGGCCAGCAGCGGCATTGGCCGGGCCACGGCCGCCGCGCTGCATGCGCGCGGTGCGCAGGTCATCGTGTCAGCGCGCAACGGTGATGCGCTCAATGCCTTTGTCGCCCAGCACCCCGGCAGCATGGCCATGCCGATGGACACGGCAGAGCCCGAACAGGTGCAGGCCGCCGCGGCCCAGGTGCTGGCCGGCGGCGCGCCCGACCTGGTGTGCTACTGCGCAGGCTACTACCGCGACATGCGCGCCACCGATTTCGATCTGGCCGTGATGCTGCGCCACGAGCAGATCAACTACAACGGCGTGCTGCATGTGCTGGCCGCCGTGTTGCCGCCCATGCTGACGGCGGCACAGGCCGGGCGCCCCGGGCATGTCAGCGTGATCAGCAGCGTGGCGGGCTTTCGGGGCCTGCCCAAAAGCCTGGCCTACGGGCCCACCAAGGCCGCGCTCATCAACCTGGCCGAGGCGCTGTACCTGGATCTGCACGACCTGGGCATGGGCGTGAGCGTGATCAACCCCGGCTTTGTGGCCACGCCGCTCACGGCAGGCAACGACTTCACCATGCCCGCGCTCATCTCGCCCGAGGCCGCCGCCGCCGCCATCGTGCAGGGCTGGGAGCGGGGGCATTTCGACATCCACTTCCCCAAGCGCTTTACGCGGGTGATGAAACTGCTGCGGGTGTTACCGTACCGGTGGTATTTTCCGGCCGTGCGCCGCTTTACGGGACTTTGATGCCACACCCCGACGCCCCCAGAATGGAAGACGCCGTTACCCGCGTGGTGGCCTTCTTTGAGCACATCACGCCTGCCAACCTGGCCGCCATTGACCGCATCTATGCGCCCGATGCACGCTTTAAAGACCCGTTCAACGAGGTTTGCGGCGTCCAGCCCATTCAGCAGATTTTTGAGCACATGTATGTGGCGCTCGACCAGCCCCGCTTTGTGGTCACCGGCCGCGTGGTGCAGGGGCAGCAATGTTTTTTGACCTGGGATTTCTTGTTTGAATTCAAGAACTATCACCGCGGCGAAACCCAGACGGTGCGCGGCGCCTCGCACCTGGTGCTGGACCCTCAGGGCCTGATCGTGCTGCACCGCGACTATTGGGATGCCGCCGAAGAGCTGTACGAAAAACTGCCCGTGGTGGGCGCGCTGATGCGCTGGCTGCGGCGGCGCGCGGCGCAATAGCGCTTTGCGCCAGTCTCAAAAACAAGAATGCCGGCTTGCGCCGGCATCTTTTTGGGCGGCATCAAGCCCGTTGGCGCTCAGACCGGCTTGGTGTCCGCAAAGCTTGCGCGCTGCATCAGCTTGTCGAGCAGCTTGCCCAGGTTGGGATGCTCGCTGCGCCAGTCGATCTGGGGGAACCGGAACTCCAGCCAGCCCAGCGCGCAGCCCACGGCGATGTCCGACAGGCTCAGGTGGATGCCGCTGCAAAACGGCTTGTCGCCCAGGCCCTGGCTCATGGACTTGAGGCTGGCCTGCACCTTGCCCAGCTGGCGATCGATCCACGCCTGGCTGCGTTCGCTATCCTGGCGGCCCGCCCAGGTGGCCTCCAGGCGCGCAAGAATCGCTGCGTCCACCAATCCGTCGGCCAGCGCTTCCCAGGTCTTGACCTCGGCGCGTTCGCGTCCCTGCGCAGGAATCAGCTTGCCCACGGGCGACAGCGTGTCCAGATATTCCACGATCACACGGGAATCAAACACCGCCTCACCGCCCTCCATCACCAGGCAGGGCACCTTGCCCAGCGGGTTGGATCTGGAAATGCCGGTGTCATCAGCCCAGACGTTTTCCTGCACGAACTGGTAGTCGAGCTTCTTTTCTGCCATCACGATGCGTACCTTGCGTACGTAGGGGCTGGCGTTGGAACCGATCAGTTTCATGTTTCTTCCATTGCGCGGGGTGGGCTGGTCCATATGCGTTGGATTTTATCGGCAGCCGCCCCCGGAAACCCACGGTGGTGCGCGGCCTACAATCTTGCGCCATGAGCCTGTCCACCATCACCGCCCTGTCGCCGCTTGACGGCCGTTACGCCACCAAACTTGCCGCACTGCGGCCCATCATGAGCGAGCACGGCTACATGCAGCGCCGTGTGCAGGTGGAGGTGGCCTGGTTCATCGCGCTGTCGGATGCCGGCTTTGCCGAATTCAAGCCGCTGACCACTGGCGCCCGCGCCTATTTGCTGGGCTTGATCAAGAACTTCTCCGAGGCCGATTCGGCTGCCATCAAGGAGATCGAAAAAACCACCAACCACGACGTGAAAGCCGTCGAATACTGGATCAAGGCCAAGTTTGAAGCGCGCCCCGAGCTCGAAAAAGCATCGGAATTCGTGCACTTTGCCTGCACCAGCGAAGACATCAACAACACCAGCCACGCCCTGCAACTGCGCTCGGGCCGCGACCAGGTGGTGCTGCCGGGGCTGGACCGCATCATCCTCAAACTGCGCGAAATGTCCCACGCCTTTGCCGACGTGCCCATGCTCAGCCGCACGCACGGCCAGACCGCCAGCCCCACCACCGTGGGCAAGGAAATGGCCAACGTGCTCATGCGCCTGCAGGCCGCCAGCGAGCGCATTGCCGCCGTCAAGATCCTGGGCAAGATGAACGGCGCCGTGGGCAACTACAACGCCCATCTCTCGGCCTGGCCCGACTTTGACTGGGAAGCCTTCAGCAAGAAGGTCATCGAAACGCCCGAGCCCCTGGGCCTGGGCCTCACGTTCCAGCCCTACAGCATCCAGATCGAGCCGCACGACTACATGGCCGAGCTGTTTGATGCCGTGGCGCGCGCCAACACCATCCTGATCGACCTCTCGCGCGACATCTGGGGCTATGTCAGCCTGGGCTACTTCAAGCAGCGCCTGAAGGCCGGCGAGATTGGCTCCAGCACCATGCCGCACAAGGTCAACCCGATCGACTTTGAAAACGCCGAAGGCAACCTGGGCCTGGCCAACGCCCTGCTGCGCCACCTCTCGGAAAAACTGCCCATCAGCCGCTGGCAGCGCGACCTGACCGACAGCACCGTGCTGCGCAACATGGGCGTGGCCCTGGGTTATGCCGCGCTGGCCTATGCCTCGCTGCTGACTGGCCTGAACAAGCTGGAACTGAACGAGGAAGCTTTGGCGGTGGACCTGGACGCGAGCTGGGAAGTGCTGGCCGAGCCCATCCAGACCGTGATGCGCCGCTATGGCATGCAGGGCGCCTACGAAAAGCTCAAGGAAGTCACGCGCGGCCAGGTGGTGACGGCCGAGGCGCTGCACGGCCTGATCCGCTCGCTGGAAATCCCCCAGGCCGAAAAAGACCGCCTGCTGGCCATGACGCCGGGCAGCTACACCGGCAAAGCCGCCGAGCTGGCGCGAAGGGTGTGACCCCCCCTGAGGCGCTGCGCGCCTTCCCCCACAGGGGGACGCACCCGGTGGACCGGCCAAGCCGGATCCACGCGTGCACTGGCCCGGGCCGCGACGGTTTCAAGCGTCTACGAGCTCACACGGACATATCGTATGTTTCTCAACTTTTTCGGCCTCTAGCGCTTACAGGATAAGCGCTAGCAGCTATCCATTTCATAGTGAGGCTGCATGGCCATCAAATCCACCATCTTCAAGGCGAACCTGCAAATCGCCGACATCGACCACGGCTACTACGCCGACCACGCCCTCACGCTGGCCCGCCACCCCAGCGAGACCGACGAGCGCATGATGGTGCGGCTGGCCGCCTTGGCCATCCAGGCGCACCAGCTCAATGACCTGTGCAATGGCGACGGCACCCTGGCCTTTGGCGCGGGGCTGTCGGACCCGGACGATCCGGACGCCTCGCTGACCGATTTCACCGGGCGCAAGCGCGTGTGGATCGAGGTGGGCCAGCCCGAGGACAAACCGCTCACCAAGGCGTGCAGCAAGGCCGATTCGGTGATCGTGTACTGCTTCAACCACGCGGCCGAGATCTGGTGGAAGGGCATTGAAACCAAGCTCTCGCGGCTGGAGAAGCTGCAGGTCTGGCGCATCCCCACCGAGGCCTCGCAGGCACTGGCGCAACTGGCCGAGCGCAGCATGCAGCTGCAGGCCACCGTGCAGGAAGGCGCCATCACCCTCAGCAGCACGCAGGGCAGCGTGCATGTGGAGCCGGTGCGCTGGAAGTAGCATTGGATTTATCCGTGGCCCCGCAGCCTGTGAAACTGGCGCGCCCAAGGCCAGGGACGCCGAGCAAGGGCCGCCCCGCAGCGAGGGCGTCGTCCCCCTGCCCGCAGTGCGCAGCGCTGCGAGAGCGGGGGGGGAAGCGGCGCAGCAGCTCAGGGGGGTGTCCCTTATTCGCGCGGCATGAGGGCGCCGCACTGCCAGCATTGCTCGAAGCCGCCTTCCACCATTTCGCCGCAGCGGCAATGCCAGCGGCGCTGGGGCAGGTCTTGCAGATCCTGCAGCAAGGCGCGGGCGCGGGTGGCGTGTTCGTTGTATTGCAGCCAGATTTCGGGCAAACACTGGTCGGGCGGCAGGTGTCCGGCGGCGGCCCCCAAGTATTGCCGCTGCACCGACGCCGTCATGCCCGCCTCGCACAGCAGGTCGGCCCACAGGGTGGCAATGGCGATGTTGGGGGCCTGGGTAAGACGCAGCATGGCCCCACCATAGCGCTTTGTGGGCGGGGCGTACAGAGGGTGGCAAAAGACGGGTCAGAGCGGGTCAGGGCGGCGCTGCACCGCCGGGCCCTTCGGCTGCGCGCTCGGCATAGCGGTTGAAGCGCCAGGCCTGGTGTTCGAGCGTGATGCGGCGCCACACGGCCCGCTTTTCGGCTGGGCCCATGGCCGGCCAGAACTGCACCTCGTCAAAGCTGCGCCCGCAGCCCTTGCACCAGTCGTCGCCCTGGCTGGTCGAGCAGATGGCGATGCACGGCGTGTCGGGCGTGGTGTCGTACCAGGCCAGCCACGCGGCCAGGGCCGTCGGCGGCAGGCTCTCCTCGTCGGCCTCATCTTCGTGGCGGTACACCATGCGCGCATACACCTCACCGAGCGCGCTGATCTCGGGCGCCAGCGCCGCCCCGGCGGTGGCGGGTGCGCGTTCGCGCCAATGGTTGATGGCGGCTTCGATGTCGGTGATGTGGATGGCGGCCATGGCGTGCAGTTGCAATAAGGGCAACAGGGCGTGGATGATAGTGGCGCCGGGCGCAGTGGGTGAGGAGCCGCGCCGGTGGCCCTGCGCGGTGCAGGGACGGTGCAGCAACAGTTCAGTAACGGCGCAGGGTGCCCGGTCGGGCTTTGTGAACTCCTGTTTTGATAGCTGCTTGCGCTTATCCATCAAGCACTTTAGGCCAATTTTCCTTGAAAAAAAGCGGGCGCTGCCATGGCCTCTGGCTTGCACGCGCGGCGCTGCCTGTGTTCCAATCGCCGCTTCGAAGGGGAGTAGCTCCCGACATGCGTTCCGGCCGTGGCAGTCAATGGCGATCGTGGGCATGGCATCGGAACCGTCGTCATCACGAAGCATCGCTTCCGGCGGTCCGGGTTTGGCACCCACCAGGGTGTGAGGCCGAGCAAGACCTTTGATGGGCCCATCGTGGGCTGATCAAGGCGTCCCGTCGCAACCCCGCTGTTTGCGCAACACCCCTGATCCGCCCACCGCAGGCCCCCCCATCCCCTGGATGGTCTCGGCGCTACAGTGGCTGCCAGGTCGTCCTTTTGCCTATTGTTATTGAGGAATTTATGGACTTTTTGGCATCGCCCGAATTCTGGCTCGCACTCGGCCAGATCATCATCATCGACATCCTGCTGGGTGGCGACAACGCCGTAGTCATTGCCCTGGCCTGCCGCAAGCTGCCGCCCGCCCAGCGTGCCAAGGGCATCATCTGGGGCACCGCTGGCGCCATCGTGCTGCGCGTGATCCTGATCGCGTTTGCCATGACGCTGCTGGCCCTGCCGTTCCTCAAGTTCGTGGGCGCGCTGCTGCTGGTGTGGATTGGCGTGAAGCTGCTGGCCCCCGATGAAGACGGCCATGGCGACATCCAGACCAGCGACAAGCTGCTGGCGGCCATCAAGACCATCATCGTGGCCGACCTGGTGATGAGCGTGGACAACGTGATCGCCATTGCCGGTGCCGCGCAGAACGCTGGTGAGCACCAGTTCCTGCTGGTGGTGCTGGGCCTGCTGATCTCGATCCCGATCATCGTCTGGGGCAGCCAGCTGGTCATCAAGCTCATGGAGCGTTTCCCCATGATCATCACGCTGGGCGGCATGCTGCTGGGCTGGATTGCGGGCGGCATGCTGGTAACCGACCCCGTTTTTGCCAACCCCGACAAGTGGCAGTGGATGTTCAAGATCGCGCAAACCGACACCATCCGCTACGCAGCCAGCGTGGCAGGTGCCCTGCTGGTGTTGCTGGCGGGCCGCGCCATTCTGGCGCGCCGCGCAGCCGCTGCACCCGCTCAGGGCTGATGGAGATCTGACACTTAACCTGCGCGCCATCCGGCGCACTGAGTGACACAAAGGGGGCCTTGCGCTCCCTTTGTCATTGGCCCCTCCAATATCGAAGGTGGAGTGGACATCGTTGTGTTGGCGAACGACGCAGCCCACGTGCGGCAGATCTGCCCTCATGGCGGACAGTTGGCGGCCCGGAAGGCCGGACGCTGCCGCCGATCCGACCGCTCATGGCGCTGCGACCACGGCGCCATGCCGACAGTCGTATCTGTGCACCTTACCTGGCCTGCGGACCCGACTGGGCACTGTGCGGGCGCTGTGCATTCCCCGATCCAGTCGCCTTGGCTTCGACGGGCCTGTCCAAAGCCCGCTCAAGGACTCCTCCCGAACAGCCTGTGGCTCCGCGTTAGATGAAAGCCGCCACCGCCCGCGCGGTGCTATTCTGCGCGCATGAAACTCCTACTCAAATGGCTGCTCAGCGCTGCGGCGCTGCTGCTGGTGGCTTACCTCTACAGCGGCGTGCAAGTGCAAAGCTTCACCTCGGCGCTGATTGCGGCGTTTGTCATTGGCCTGTTCAACGCCGTGTTGCGCCCCGTGCTGGTGGTGCTGACGCTGCCGGTGACCATCGTCACCGTGGGCCTGTTTCTCTTTGTGATCAACGCCTTCATGTTCTGGGCCGCAGCGGGGGTGCTGGACGGCTTTCATGTCACGGGCTTTGGCGCTGCGCTGCTGGGCTCGCTGATTTATTCGGTGCTGGGTTTGCTGATCGAATCAGCGCTCGGCGGCCTGCTCTTTAAGAAGTAGCTCCATCGCGCGCAATCGCGTGTCGATGATGGACGCCTCGATGTAGTCGGCAGCACTGCTGCTTTTGCGTGCCAGGTCCTGCCCGGCCTTGAAGCGGTCTACCGCTGCCGCATAGTCGTAACGAGCGGCGTGCGATTCAGCCTCGGCGCGCACTGCCCGCAGTGGCTGCCCCTGCGCCTGCCACGCACTTGCCAGCAGCTGCCATGCGGCAGCATCGTGCGGATGCGTGACCACCCAGGTCTGCAGGGCCCCCGTCACCTCGGCCGGTCGGCCCACGCGCAGCAGGGCCTGCGTGCGCAGCACCAGCTCGGGCCTGCCTGTCTCTTGGGGCAGCCGCTGCAGCGCCGCTTCGGGCAGCCCGGCGGCCAACTCGATCTCGGCCGCCAGCCGCTGCGACTGGCGGTGGGCGGCGGCATCGCCCCGCACCACCTCGTCCAGCTTCGCCTGGGCCGTGCGTGCCGCCGCAAAATCCCGCAGCTGGCTGCTGGCCAGCGCGGCGGTGTACCAGGCCGCAGCACGGCGGGCGGCGGGCTGGCTGGCAAAGCCGGTGCTCTGGGGCTCGGCAATCCACAGCCGCAATGCATCCACCCCCGGGTTCGATAACACGCGGGCCCGTGCGGCCACCATGGCGTGCTCCAGGCCGGGTGCCACAGGCTGCACCGCGCCCCCGGGCGGCAGTCGCGACTGCATGTCGGCCATGCGCTGAGTGGTCAGCGGGTGGCTGCGCAAATAGGGCCACGAGCCGTTGTCATTGAGGCGGTTGGCCTGCTGCAGCTTGTCGAACATGCCGACAAAACCCTGCGGCGCAAACCCCGACGGCTCCATCAACCCATAGCCAATGCGATCCGCCTCGCGCTCCATGTCGCGCGAAAAATTGAGCTGGTTCTGCATGGCCACCGCCTGGCCGCCCACCACCATGGCCTGCGCGGCCCCCGGGTTCTTGCTGGCGGCCAGTGCGGCCAGCACCATGGCGCCCACCAGCAGCGGCGTCTGGCGGCTTTGCTGCGCGATCAGGCGCGAAATATGGCGCTGGGTGACATGGCTCAACTCGTGCGCCAGCACCGAGGCCAGCTCGTCACGCGTGGCCACCACGCCAATCAGGCCCAGGTGCACACCCAGGTAGCCACCGGGCAGCGCAAAGGCATTCACCGTGCGGTCACGCCCCAGCAGCACCTCCCAGGCAAAGCGCTCGTCCAGCTCGGGCGAGAGCTCGCCGCGCGCCCGCGCAGCCGCCAGCAGCGCCTGCCACAGCCCCTGCACATATTCCACCAGCACGGGGTCATCGATGTAATCGGGGTCGCGGTACAGCTCGCGGATGATGCGGTCGCCTAGCCGGCGCTCTTCGCCCGTGGTGAGGGCACTGCCATCGCCCAGGGTGGGCAAGCTGGGCTGGGCTACGGCGGGCAGCGCGGCACCCGCGCCCATTGCTATCAATAAAGAAGCTACCAGCGCACGTCCAGCATGCACCAAGGGCATATTTGGCTTGATTTTCTGTGCTGCTGCAGAGACATCGGCCCACGGCCTGGAAGGGGTGCATTGGCTATTCCACATGCACGTATGATGCCCCTTTGCCCGAATGTTCCCCACCGATTCACCTGGTTACCCCGCCATGTCCGCACTCACCCACTTTGACGCCCAGGGCCAGGCCCACATGGTCGACGTGGCCGCCAAGGCCGCCACGCACCGCATCGCCATCGCCAGCGGCCGCATCGAAATGCTGCCCGCCACCCTGGCCCTCATCGAAGCCGGCAACGCCAAAAAAGGCGACGTGCTGGGCATCGCCCGCATCGCCGGCATCATGGCCGCCAAGAAAACCAGCGACCTCATCCCGCTGTGCCACCCGCTGGCGTTGACCCGCGTTGCTATTGAATTTGAAGCTGCTAGCGCACGACAGCCGGGCACTACAGGCATATTTTGTGCCGCAACCGTGGAAACCGTCGGCCCCACCGGCGTCGAGATGGAAGCCCTCACCGCCGTGCAGGTGGCCCTGCTCACCATTTACGACATGTGCAAGGCCGTGGACCGCGGCATGTCCATCCACGATGTGCGCGTGGTGGAAAAGCACGGGGGGAAGTCGGGGAGTTTTGTGGCGGGGGCGGCGGGCTAAGCGGTTGTATGTGCAGCAAACTGCACTCGAAGGCAGGGCAATCAATGGGGCACTGGCCACCTCAGAGCATCAGTGCAACGCCGCCAAAGCCGCTTCCGGCGCCTTGTCCAGCACCTTGAGCAAAGCTTTGGCCGCGCCCGTCGGGCTGCGCTTGCCTTGTTCCCAGTTACGAATGGTGTCGAGCGAGACCTGGATGCGCGCAGCCAACTCGGCCTGGCTCAATCCCAGGCGCCTGCGCACACGCCGAGCGAATTGGGCGGCATCTTGCATGGCGGCGGCCTCATCTGCCGCATGCTGCGCCGCAATATCTGCATCGGTCGTGGCATCCACCCGCCCTATATCCAGCCGGCCTGGCAATTGCGATGCTGGTATGCCTGGGTCAAGGGTGATGCGAACTGTCTTTGTTTCCATAGTGTGCTACCTCTCTTTGGTTGGCTTTGCGTGCTGAGATGATGCGCATGGCATCTTTGCGTGGCGTATAGACCACCACGAAAAGACGCTGCTCTATCGTGCCCAGCAATTGATACCTGTCTTCGCCATAAAGACGCCGGGTGTCAGCGTGTACCAAGCGATCTGGATCGAAAAAGGCCCGCGCTGCGTAAGCGAAATCAAAGCCGCGCTGGCGAAAGCACGCCTCGCTTTTCACTTCATCCCATTCGAACTGCATAGAGCAAGTGTAGTTCAATGGCCCACTGCTGGCATTTCACTGCAATCCATTGGACGCATGACCCCATGGCAGCCCCAACCCCATGGCCGAGTGATTTCCGCGCACCGCATCGCCATCGCCAGCGGCCGCATCGAAATGCTGCCCGCCACCCTGGCCCTCATCGAAGCCGGCACCGCCAAAAAAGGCGATGTGCTGGGCATCACCCGCATCGCCGGCATCGCCGGCATCATGGCCGCCAAGAAAACCAGCGACCTCATCCCGCTGTGCCACCCGCTGGCGCTGACCAGAATTGCTATTGAATTTGAAGCTGCCAGCGCACGCCAACCGGGCGCTACAGGCATATTTTGTGTCGCAACCGTGGAAACCGTCGGCCCCACCGGCGTAGAGATGGAAGCCCTCACCGCCGTGCAGGTGGCCCTGCTCACCATCTACGACATGTGCAAGGCCGTGGACCGCGGCATGTCCATCCACGACGTGCGCGTGGTGGAAAAGCACGGGGGGAAGTCGGGGAGTTTTGTGGCGGGGTTGCGGGCTGAGTGGCTGTTGACACAACACCATTACGCCCTGAAACGGAGCACCAAATAGGGTTCCATCCCCCATGATTGTTATTTGACGATTCCTAGAAACACCGCCAGGCAACGCTCAACCTCCACCAGCGTCTCGGCTTCGATGCGTCCAAAGGCTGGCCCCACCTTGTCGCGCTTCACGGTCACTGCCTTGTCTACCATCACCTGAGAAGGCTTTTGCAAGCCGCTCCCAGGACCTGGCTCGACGGAGACACGCAGCAGTGGCGCGACAGCCAGGGTGCTCGTCACTGGTAACACCGTCACGGTTGCATGCTCGTTGAAGGGATCGGCCTGAATCACCAGGGCGGGCCGCGGTTTGCCAAAGTCGCCCTGAATGGCGATGGTCACAAAGTCGCCCCGCATCAGTCCGTCCAGCCGCCCACATCTGCCAAGGCCGCATCCATGAAGCGTTCCATGTCCGCGTCGGCCACGTCGACTTGAGAGGCTATTTGCGATTGGCGGCGGCATTCTTGTGCAAAACCTGGTTGGCGCGTGTCAGGCACCCAGATTTGGACAGGGCGAAGCCCCGCCATGCGCATCGCCAAACGCCGCTTTTGAACCCGTGCTGCAACGGATGAAGCCATGAAATTCTCCTGGAAAATCGTTACATGTAGCACTGTAGCATGCAAGGTCCGTTACATGCAACAGCTGTGATGGACCTGAATGCGCCATCTTTACCAAACTTGGGCCCCGTGACGCCGATCTGGTTGTGCAGTGCAGATAGATTAATTGGAGTCTGACCCCATTTATTGATCCGGCACGGTTTATTGCAGAGTCCCGATGCCGTTCAACTTGAGCCCGTCGAGGGGCTTCGACACCTCAGCCCGAGCAAGGTTTACGAATAAAGCCTGCCGGATCAATAGTTCAGGCGCCACGGCTCGGGCGGCAGCGGCGCGTGGCTGAACTGCGCGGCGCGCTCCAGCAGAGCGCGCTGGCTGTCAGCAACGTCAAGGCGCTGCGGCCATGCGCGCCCCCAGTGGTTCCACAGCAGCTGCGCGCCAACGTGGTCCAGCCACTGTAGGCCGCGCAAGTCCCAGCCCAAATCAGCACTGGGCGCAGCAGCGGCCAGCTGGCGCTGGAGGGCGCGCCACTGCGTGCGCTCGCCCATTTCTGCCGCCCCCCAACGCCCACGCAGCTGCGCACACGGCCCTTCGGGGGTGTCGATGCGGAGCAGTTGAGGGGCAAGGTCTGGCATGGGGAGTGCTCTAGCGGGGCTAGGCGGCAAGGTTAAGGCTACGCTGAACAAGCCGTCGAAAATTTCCGCGCAAACCTGGATGACGCAGTTTTTTGGACTTTTATGCCTCTCGCGCGGCCCATTTGGGCAGTTCGCGGGGCGCTGAGGCCCGATTTCCGCCCTTACGGGCGCACCTGTCCCAACAGATGACCGCGGCACAGGTAAATGTTGGCCAGCGCCAAGGCCGTGAACGCCCGCGTGGCGTTCTTCTGAAGCCCGCGGTAGCGCACCTTGGTGAATCCCCACAGGCGCTT
>QLTU01000019.1 GCA_003268905.1 Acidovorax defluvii | reverse complement strand
CAAAACAATGCTTCTTGCATCGGAACGGCTCCTGTTCAGGGGGTGTCAACAGATTTTTTTGAACTGTAGCGCTCCACCCGAAACGGAAGAGAGCCGTAAAAATGGACTGCAGCCCAATACTGGTAAGCGCAAGCAGCTATTATTTTTGATGGCTCAATGCGCTCAAGTGGGCTTGGTCGGCACCAGCCACTGGCGTGCGGCCACCATCACACACTGGGTCAGCCGCTCCAGGCCTGCCTGGGCCGAGCGGGCGTGCACCCAATACAGCGGCATGTCCATGCCGGTGCCGGGCAGCAACTCCACCAAGGTGCCGGCGTCGAGCTGGTGCTGGATCAGCGACGTGGGGTGCATGCCCCAGCCCATGCCCACCTCGCAGCCGCGCACAAAGCCGTTGTTGGACGGCAAAAAATGCTTGGGCGGGTTGTGGCGCGAGGCCAGCCCCTGCTGCTGCATCCATTGCTCCTGCAGGCGGTCCTTGCGGTCGAAGGTCATCATGGGGGCGCGGCCAATGGCTTCGGCGCTGACCCCGTCCGCAAAATGCCGCGCCACAAACGCGGGGCTGGACGCGGCCACGTAGCGCACCGACCCCAGCGGCCAGGTATTGCACCCCGCAATGCTGCCTGCACTGGCCGTGACGGCGGCCAGCACTTCGCCTTCCTTGATGCGCTGGGCTGTATGGTCCTGGTCGTCGATGCGGATGTCCAGCAGTTCGTTGCCCCCGGCGGTGAAGGCCGCCATGGCATCCATGAACCAGGTGGACAGCGAATCGGCGTTCACTGCCAGCTTGAGCGTGGGGGGCGTGGCATGGCCGTCGGGCATCAGGCCCGGGTTGGTGCGGCGCAGTTCGTTTTCGAGCAGCGCCACCTGCTCCACATGCAGGCACAGCCGCCGCCCGGCATCCGTGCCGGTGCAGGGCGTGCCACGCAGCACCAGCACCTGGCCCGTGCGTTCTTCGAGCTGCTTGATGCGCTGCGACACTGCCGAGGGAGTGATGTGCAGTCTGCGGGCCGCCCGCTCGAAGCTGCCTTCGCGCACCACCGCCGCAAGGGCCTGGAGTCCGGTGTAGTCGAGCATGAAGAATTGCTAACTTTGGTTCAGGTGAATTAATTTTACTTAATCACGGCCGCTGTCCAGAATCGGTGGCATGTGGACTGCCAATGTTTCTTCTTCGTGGCTTGCCGGGTTTACCGTGTGCCTGTCGCTCATCGTATCGATCGGGGCCCAGAACCTGTATGTGCTGCGCCAGGCGGTGAGTGGCCAGCATGTGCGCGCCTGCGTCGCGTGGTGTGTGGCCAGCGATGCGCTGCTGATTGGCGTTGGCGTGGCCGGCATGGCGCAGTTGCTGGGGCACTCGCCCACGCTGGCCTATTACCTGAGTGTGGGCGGCGCGGTTTTTCTGCTGGCCTATGGCCTTTTTGCCTGGTGGCGCGCCTTCACAGCGCCCGATGCCAGCGTTGGCACCACGCCCGTTGCGGCCCCGCGTGGTTTGCTCAGCGTGATTGGCACCCTGGCGGTGATCACGCTGCTCAATCCCCATGTTTATCTGGACACCGTGGTGCTGGTGGGCTCGATTGGTGCACGCCAGGACGGTGGTCTCAAGTGGGTGTTTGTGATGGGGGCGGCTTCGGCCAGCCTGGTGTGGTTTGCCGCGCTGGCGCTGGCCGGGCGGCGGATGCAGGGGCTGTTTGCCAATCCCCGCGCCTGGCGGGTGCTGGACACTTTGACCGGCTGCATGATGCTGGCGCTGGCGTGGTGGGTGTGGCAAGGGGTTGCGGGCTGACGCAGGCCACGGCGGCAGACGGGTGCTGTGCCCGCAATGCGGGTCAGCCCCGTTGGCCGGGGGTGAAGGACGCGTTTGTCGGGGATACTTCAGGCGCACCGCCTCCCGGGGGCTTGTTCCTGCAGGGGGGCATCAGGCGGGCCGCCGCTATTTTTTGCCAGGGAGCCTCGCACCATGAAACAGCCTTTATTTGTTCGCCCCTCCTGGTTGTTGCTGGGCGGCATGTGGCTTGCTGCAGGCGCCCAGGCGGCAGACCCGGCCGGCTCGCCCGCCTCGCCCATGCTGGTGCCGTCAGAGGATGGTGCCTCTATCATTGATCTGCGCGCGCGGCTGGTGTGGCCGCGCTGTGTGGAGGGCATGCAGTGGAACGGCAAGACCTGCACCGGCACCCCGCAGCGGCTGGACCATGCGCAAGCCGTGGCCTTGGCCAATGCCCGCTGGAAGGCCGACGGCATGCGCTGGCGGCTGCCGCGCGTGCCGGAGCTGAAGCGACTGGTGGACAAGACGATCAGCCCGGCGGGGCTTGACCCGGCGCTGTTTCCCGCCGCGCCGCACGACTGGCATTGGTCGGGCACTGCCAATGTCAGCACGGGGTCGGGCAACCAGTACAACTACGGCAATGTCATGAACAGCCGCTCCGGTGGCGGCGACATGGCCTTTCGCCAAGGCTGGGCGGTAAACCTGGAAACCGCAGAGAGCCGCGGCGACGTGGGCAAGGGGACCCGGCTGTTGGTGCGGCTGGTGCGGCCCCATGTTCCGGCGCCAGAACCTGTCGGGGCCGAGCGGTAACCCTATGGCCGAGGCCGCTGGATGCGCGGTCAGGGCGCTGCAGTGCGCGGGGGGAGGGCCGTGCAGCCTGGGCCGACAATCCAGCGTTAAATTTGAATGAAATGCGCTTCTAGCCCATGTAGATAAAGCGCATTGCGCTATCAAATCAGGAGTCTAGTGACCGGCCGCTGACGAGGCGCCTTCGACGTCGGCACCATTGCCAAACACAGGCTGCGTGCCGAAGTATCCGAGAAACAGGTTGCGGGCGATGCCGTGGGCGGTGATCTGCAGGTCGCGCGCCACCTCGGGCGCGAAAAGCCGTTCGGTCTGCTCGCCCCACAGGCGCACCCACACGGCAAAGTGCGCTGGCGTCACACCCTGCAGCGCCATGTGCTTGCCAAATACGTTGCCACGAAAACGCTTGCTGCCCAGTGCCACCGTGCTCCAGAAATCGACCATGCGCGCCAGATGGGGCTCCCACCGGTCACGCAGGGCATTCTCGAACACGGGGCCCAGCAGGGCGTCGGCCCGAACCGCAGCATAAAAGCCGTGCACGAGCTCGGTCAGGCTTTCCACGCTGGGCGTGCGCCACTCGCCGCCATTGCCACTATTGGGCGACGGGCTGGGCGCAGAGGGGCTCAGCTGCATCCGCAGCCCGATGCGCCACCGCAGCCACCGCGTGCCACAGGTGCGGCCTGCTGGGCGGCTTCGAACTGTGGGAACAGCACGTTGTTTTCGAGGTGGATGTGGTTGATCAGGTCGTCGCCAAACTGGGCAATGCCCGCGTACAGGGCACGCCAAGTGTTGCAGGCGCCGGCAGGTGGCGTGGCGTCATGGGTCAGGGCGTTCAGCTGCTCAAGCGCTGCGCCATGCTCTACGTGTTCGGCCCGCATCATGCCGATGGGCTGGTTCACGAACGGGTTGCCGCCCGACTTGAGCATGGGGAACAGAATGGCTTCTTCCTTTTGCATGTGCGACAGCAATTCTTGCTGAATTTCTTCCAGCAGGTTACCCAGACCGGCAGGCACATCAGGGTTGGCGCGGTGCACGGCTTCTACGCGGTGTGCCATGCGAATCAATTCGGGCAACTGCACGCGATGCACGTCATGGTAGCGCGCGAGGATGTGGTCCACCAGTGCGCCGGGCTCGCTCACACCAGGAAGAGCGCTGGGGCGCTGCAGGGCAGCCAGCTCGGACAGCACGGCATTCACGTCCAGGCCTTTCTCAGCAGCGGCGGTTGCCAGAGGGACCTGGCCGCCGCAGCAAAAATCCAGTTTCAGACGGCGGAAGACGGCGGTAGCGCCGGGCAGTTGTACTGCAATCTGGCCGATTTGCTGATCGGCACTCAGGGCGGCGGCGGTTTCCAGGCGGGCGTTCATGGGGTGTTCCTATAAAGATACATTTAATATGAATATTTTATGACATAAAATTCATGCCAACTATTCCTTTTAATTGACCTGCGGCAATCCAATGCGTCTGACCCAATGGACCGACTACACGCTGCGCGTGCTGATGTATTGCGCGGCCACTGAAGGGCGTTTGCAGCCCGTCACCATCAGCGAGGTGGCAGAAAGCTATGACATTTCGCGCAGCCACCTGACCAAGATCGTGCAGGAGCTGTCAGCCCAGGGTCTGCTCGAAACCACGCGCGGACGGGGGGGCGGCATGCGCCTGATGAAGCCTGCAAACGACATCAACATCGGTGCCGTGGTGCGTGCCACCGAAACCGATTTCAACCTGGTCGAGTGCTTTGACCCCGAGCACAACCAATGCCGACTGAGCAGCCATTGCTATCTCAAGGGGGTGCTTGGTCAGGCCATGCGGGCCTTCTTTGCCGTACTGGACAAGGTGACGCTGGCCGATCTGCTCGCCGATCCCCAGAGCGTGGTGGCGATGCCCACATCGCGCCGCCTGGCCGCTAAGCCCCTTGTGCCGGGGCTACCGGACAAGGTGGCGTAACGCCTCAAAAGAAGCGTCGGGCAAGCGCTTCAGGGCCGCAGCACTTCCAGAAGGCGGTCCAGCCCGCCTTGGTTGATCGCAATGTTGGCCTGCGCCCGCACGGCGGGCTTGGCGTGGTAGGCCACTGACAGGCCGGCTGCACCCATCATGGGCAGGTCGTTGGCGCCATCGCCCACGGCAATCGCCTGCGACGGATCGATGCCCATCAGCGAAGCCATCTCCAGCAAGGTACGGCGCTTTTCCGCGCCGTCGCAGATGTCACCCCAGGGCTGGTCCACCATGCGGCCGGTCAGCAGGCCGTCTTCAACTTCCAGCCGGTTCGAGCGCGCAAAATCAATACCCAGGCTGGCCTTCACACGGTCAGCAAAAAATGTGAAACCACCCGAAACCAGCAAGGTGGTCAGGCCAGCGGCCTTGGCGGCGGTGATGAGTTCCTTGGCACCGGGGTTGAAGCGCAGGCGTTCAGCGAACACCTGTTCCATGTGACCCACGGTGACCCCTTTGAGCAGGGCCACGCGCTGGCGCAGGCTTTCCTTGTAGTCGGTGATGAGGCCCTGCATGGCGGCCTCGGTGATGGCTGCCACTTCGGCCTTGCGGCCGGCGGCATCGGCAATTTCGTCTACACACTCAATGTTGATGAGGGTGGAGTCCATGTCAAAGGCAATGAGTTGGTAGCTCGACAGGGACAGCGGAGGCTCAATGCCCTGGACGACGAGGCCGGGGGCGAATTCGGTGGCGTGGGTCATGGAAAACTGCGGAGCGTTGCGGATACGAAAGCCGCAATGTTAGCCCGCCTGCCTGGGCTCCACGCCTGCGGGTCCACCGTTCGTCAGCGGGAGCCTGGTGGCCGAGGGGCTTGTCCCGATGTGCTGTTGCTTGCGCTTTCATCCATCTTGCCCAGAAACAGGCGAATGAAGAAAACCATCATGCCCAGCATGAAAAAAATGCCGATGATGCTCATCAGGCCGTAGTCGGTGGAAAAAAGATCGGTCAGCAATTTCATGAAACCCTCCTGTTTGAATGGGTTTACTACTATTGCGCCGCAGGCTGTCCAGCGCGTTGATTTACGTCAATTGCTGGTGCAACGATTGCCCGCCGCCTACCTCGAATGCCCAAGATAGAGCGGATCGGACCAGGTGGCCAGCCATTGCGGTTTGAAGGCCACAAACACGGCCGTGAGCATGCCCGTGACAAACGCATCACCCCAGGCCATCAGCCAGCGCGCCACGAGTGAGAGCTCGTCGCCCACGCCAGGCAACAGATGACCATTCCATTGCGACAGGGCGCCTGAGGCAAAGAGGCACAGCACCGTGCCCAGAAAGGCGCGGCCCAGCACATAGACGAAGAGCTTCGTGCCGATGAAATGCCGCACCAGCGCCCCCACCATCAGCGCCAGGGTCGCGGGGATTACGCCTTGCCAGGCGATGGCTCCCAGCGCTTCGGGCCAGCCCATGGCCGGAGAGATCAGGCAGGCGATCACTCCCACCACCACCAGCACGGGAATGGCCAGGGGCCAGCCCAGCATCAGCACCACCATGCACGCACCCGACCACTGCAGTTGCAGCGGCATGGCATGCAGCGTGGGCAGCGCCCACATCCATGGCAACACCACCAGCGTAGCCAGCAAGGGTGTGAGCAGGGGTGAGAGCTCCTGGTCGGGCCCGTTGGCCGCCTTGCGACTGCCAAGCAGGCGCCAGGGGCGCAACCCAAGCGCCACCAGCAGGGCGATGGCCGTGAGCGCAGCTTCCAGCACCATGGCTCAGGCGGCGACAGGCTTTGCCAGCGGCTGGCCCAGGCTGCGCAAGATGTCGCGCACCATCTGCGCGCGGTCTTTGGGGTCTTTCAGCTCGCGCTCAATGCGCAGCTTTTCGTTGCCGGCCAGCTTGATGTGCTTGTTCTTCTGGATCAGCTCAATGATGCGCATGGGGTCGACGGGCGGCTGGGGCTTGAAGGTGATGGTGATGACGCCGGGCGCAGCATCCACCTTCACCACGCCATAGGGCTGGCTCAGCACGCGCAGGCGGTGCACATCGATGAGCGTTTGTGCCTGCGGCGGCAACTTGCCAAAGCGGTCCACGATTTCTTCGAGCAGGCCGTCGATCTGGTCGGGCGTCTTGGCCGTGGCCAGCTTCTTGTAGAACGACAGGCGCAGGTGCACGTCGCCGCAGTAGTCGTCGGGCAGCAGGGCAGGGGCGTGCAGGTTGATGTCGGTGGTGACGGACAGGGGCGAGAGCAGGTCGGGCTCCTTGCCCGCCTTGAGGCAGCGCACGGCCTCGGAGAGCATCTCGTTGTAGAGCTGAAAGCCCACCTCCAGCATGTTGCCGCTCTGGTTCTCGCCCAGCACTTCGCCCGCGCCACGGATCTCCAAATCGTGCATGGCCAGATAAAAGCCGCTGCCCAGTTCCTCCATGGCCTGGATCGCATCAAGCCGCTGCTGTGCCTGCTTGGTCAGGCCTTCGACGTCGGGCACCATCAGGTACGCATACGCTTGGTGGTGGCTGCGTCCCACACGGCCGCGCAGCTGGTGCAGCTGCGCCAGGCCAAACTTGTCGGCGCGGCTCATGATGATGGTGTTGGCCGTGGGCACGTCGATGCCGGTCTCGATAATGGTCGAGCACAGCAGGATGTTGTAGCGCTGGGCCACGAAGTCCCGCATCACGCGTTCGAGCTCGCGCTCGGGCATTTGCCCGTGGGCCACGGCGATGCGCGCCTCGGGCAATATCTCTTCGAGCTTCTGGCGGCGGTTCTCAATCGTCTCGACCTCGTTGTGCAGAAAGTAGCACTGGCCGCCGCGCTTCAATTCGCGCAGCACGGCTTCGCGGATCACGCCCGTGCCTTCGCTGCGCACAAAGGTCTTGATCGCCAGGCGCCGCTGCGGCGCGGTGGCGATGACCGACAGGTCGCGCAGTCCTTCGAGCGCCATGCCCAGCGTGCGCGGGATGGGCGTGGCCGTCAGCGTCAGCACGTCCACCTCCGCGCGCAGGGCCTTCATCTGCTCTTTGTGGCGCACGCCGAAGCGGTGTTCCTCGTCGATGATGAGCAGGCCCAGGTTGTGGAACTTGGTGGATTCGGAAAGCAGCTTGTGCGTGCCGACCACGATGTCCACCGTGCCGTCGCCGATGCCCTTGATGGCGGCGGTGATCTCTTTGCCCGAGCGAAAGCGCGAGACCTCGGCCACCTTCACCGGCCATTTGCTGAAGCGGTCCACCAGCGTCTGGTAGTGCTGCTCGGCCAGCAGCGTGGTGGGCGCCAGAAACGCCACCTGCTTGCCGCCCGTGACGGCCACAAAGGCGGCACGCAGGGCGACCTCGGTCTTGCCAAAGCCCACGTCGCCGCAGACCAGGCGGTCCATGGGGCGGGGGCTGATCATGTCCTGGATCACTGCGTGGATGGCGGCATTCTGGTCGGCCGTTTCTTCAAAGCCGAAGTCGTTGGCAAAAGTCTCGTAATCCTGCGCGCTGTAGCGGAAGGCGTGGCCCTCGCGCGCAGCGCGGCGGGCATAGATGTTGAGCAACTCGGCCGCGCTGTCGCGCACCTGCTCGGCGGCCTTGCGTTTGGCTTTTTCCCACTGGCCGCTGCCCAGCTTGTGCAGCGGGGCTTCGTCGGCGCTCACGCCGGTGTAGCGGCTGATCAGCTGCAGCTGGCTCACGGGCACATACAGCACGGCCTTGTCGGCGTATTCCAGGTGCAAAAACTCCTGCATGGCGGGCGTGCCGTCGGGGTTCTTGTTGCCCACGTCCATGTTGACGAGGCCGCGGTAGCGACCGATGCCGTGGGCGCTGTGCACCACGGGGTCGCCCACGTTCAACTCGGCCAGATCTTTGATCAGCGCCTCGACGTCGCTCACCTGTTCCTGCTTCTTGCGCCGGCGCGTGGTGGGGCCTGCGGCGAACAGCTCGGTCTCGGTCACGAAGTCGATGCCGTCCTCGATCCAGCTGAAGCCCGCGTTCAGGGCTGCCGTGGCGATACCCACCTTTTCGGTGGTGTCGCCCTGGAACTCGGCCAGCGAATCGAACGCCGGAGGGTTTACCCCGCTGGCGCGCAAGAAGTCGAGCAAACTCTCTCGCCGGCCATCGCTTTCGGCCAACAGCAGCACGCGGTGTTGCGTGTTGCGGATGTGCGCGTGCAGGCGGGCCAGCGGGTCCTCGGCCCCGCGCACCACCGACAGGTCACCCAGGTTCTGAAAGTGCGGGTTGTCATCCACATCCTGCACACCTGGGCGCAGCGACAGTTGCGCGTGCAGATTGGCGCGCGTGTAGAACTGGTCCACGGACAGGAACAGCGACTCGGGTGGCAGCGCGGGGCGCTCAGGGTCGCCCTGGATCAGGCGAAAGCGGTCTTTCGTGTCCTGCCAGAAGCGCTGGAAGGCCGGTTCAAGGTCGCCATGCAGTACCACCGTGGCTTCGCCTCCCAGGTAGTCGAACACCGTGGCCGTGTCGTCAAAGAACAGTGGCAGGTAGTACTCGATACCGGCCGTGGCCACGCCCGCGCCCATGTCCTTGTAGATGCGGCTCTTGGTCGGGTCGCCCTCCAGCATTTCGCGCCAGCGGCTTCGGAACTTGGCGCGCGCCTCGTCGTCCATGGGGAACTCGCGGCCTGGCAAGAGGCGCACCTCGGGAACGGGGTACAGGCTGCGCTGGCTGTCGGGGTCGAAGGTGCGGATGGAGTCGATTTCGTCGTCGAACAGGTCCACGCGGAAGGGCACCAGCGAGCCCATGGGGAACAAATCAATCAGCCCGCCGCGCACGGCGTACTCGCCCGGGCTCACCACCTGCGATACATGGCTATAGCCCGCCAGCGTGAGCTGGGCCTTGAACTTCGCCTCGTCGAGCTTTTGCTTGACCTTGAAGTGGAAGGTGTAGCCCGCCAGAAAGGACGGTGGCGCCAGCCGGTACAACGCCGTGGTGGCGGGCACCAGCACCACGTCGGCGCCGGTGTCCTTGTCCTTCTGGCTGATGCGCCACAGCGTGGCCAGCCGCTCGCTGATCAAATCCTGGTGCGGCGAGAAGGTGTCGTAGGGCAGGGTTTCCCAGTCGGGAAACAGCGCGCAGCGCAGGGCGGGTGCAAAAAAAGCCATCTCGTCGATGAGGCGCTGCGCATCGGTGGCGTCGGCCGTGACGATGGCGGTGGTGCGGCCACCGGCCTTGTCGCGCTCGGCCAGGCGGGCCAGCAGCAGCGAATCTGCGCTGCCCAGGGGGCGGGGCAGGGTGAAACGTTTTCCGGGGGAGAGTTTGGGCAGTTCCATGCGGACGGTGTCGTCTGGGCCCGCCGCATCCCCTGGGGCGCAAAACGCGCACGGGCTGGATGGGTGGGCAGCGGGAGATTTTAGAATGAGCGACACATGACTGCTTCGCTCCTGCACCCACCGCTCGCTCCCTTGTCCGCCCAGGGGCGTTTTTGGGCGCTGGTGCCGTGTGCGGGCATGGGCTTGCGTGCCGTGCCTCCTGCTGCCACGCCAGCCGCGGCATCTGCCGACCCGGCCCTGCCCAAGCAATACCATTTGGTGGCAGGGCACCCCATGGTGATGCACACCCTGGCAGCGTTTGCCGGGGTGAGCCGCTTGCTGGGCACGCTGGTGGCGGTGGCGCCGGGCGATCATTTTCTGGACGCCTACGCCCACCCTGCCTTTTTCACGGTGGAATGCGGTGGCCCCACACGCGCAGATACCGTGCTGGGTGGCTTGCGGGCGCTGGAGGAGCGCGGGGCCCAGCCCGACGACTGGGTGCTGGTACATGACGCGGCGCGCTGTCTGGTGACGTCCGCGCAGATCGATGCGCTGATAGACACTTGCCAGCACGATGGAGTGGGCGGTTTGCTGGCGCACAAGCTGGCCGACACGCTCAAAACATCCATTGACGGACCTGGCGGCGTGCGCGTGGCGTCCACCGTCGACCGCAGCGATAAATGGCTGGCCCAGACCCCTCAGATGTTCCGCATGGGCCCCCTCCAAGCAGCCATCGAGCATGTGGGTTCGGGTGCCACCGACGAGGCCAGTGCCATGGAGGCGATGGGCCTGCACCCGCGGCTGGTGCCGGGTGGTGCGCAAAATTTCAAGGTGACCTATCCGGACGACTTTGCCCTGGCGGCCGCCGTGTTGGCGCAGCGCGCGCATGGCGCCACGCTGGATCGCTTTGGGGGCGCACGCGGGCAGGCGGCAGCCTTTGGCAAAAAGACTATTTTTTAAAACCCTTCGCGGGCGAAAGTGACGCAATGAATTTCAGGATAGGCGAAGGCTGGGACGTGCATGCGCTGGTGCCCGGGCGCCCACTCGTGATTGGCGGGGTGGAGATTGCCCATTCCATGGGGCTGCTGGGCCATTCGGACGCGGATGTGCTGTTGCATGCGATCACCGACGCCTTGCTGGGGGCTGCTGCACTGGGCGACATCGGCAGCCATTTTCCGGACACCGACGTGGCATTTCGCGGAGCGGACTCGGGTGTGCTGCTGGCGGAGGCGGCGCGCCGGGTGCGCGCGGCGGGCTACGACATCGGCAACATCGACAGCACCGTGGTTGCGCAGGCGCCGCGCCTTGCCGCCCATATTCCCGCCATGCGCGTGTGCATTGCGGCCGCCGCGGGGGTGGGGCAAGCGCAGGTGAACGTCAAGGCCAAGACCGCCGAGCGCCTGGGCCCGGTAGGTCAGGGGCTGGCCATGGAGGCGCGCGCCGTGGTGTTGCTGTTCAAGGCCTGACCCTGTCGGCATGGGCTGCGGGCCAGGCAATGTGCGCCATTGCATTGCCCTGTCCTTGCAATCATGGCTTGTCGGCACAGGCGATGAAGGCCCCGTGCCGCTGGCTGGCGCTGCAGAGCAGTCAGTCCGCGTGGTCCTCAGCCCGGCGGCGCGGGAGTTGCCGCTTGATGGCAGGGCGCTGCAGGCGTTGCTTGGGGTCTTCCCCCTCGGGTAGGTTGGGGGCCCGCTGCAGCTGGATATGCGCCACCAGCCCGCCGCTGGTGGAATTGGCCAGCGCAAAAATGCCACCCATGCGTTGCACCGTCTTGTCCACGATCGACAGGCCCAGCCCGGCGCCAGCGGCTGCGGTGCGCGCCGAGTCGCCGCGAAAGAAGGGCTTGGTCAGGTTGGACAACTGCTCGGGTGGTACGCCGGTGCCATGGTCGCGCACCTTGATCAATACCCAGTTTTCGCGGCCCTTGGCGGCAATGTCCACGTGGGTGACGGCGGTGTCCACCGTCTTGCCATAGCGGCGTGCGTTCTCCAGCAGGTTGGAAATCACGCGCGCCAGTTCCACCTCGTCCGCCAACACGTTGAGGTCTTCCGGGATCTCCATGGTGATCTGCAGCTCGCGGTGGTCCTGCACCGCGTAAACGCAGGACGACACTACGCCGTGCAGGTTGACGGGGGTGAGCGTGACGTGGTCGGGGCGTGCGTAATCCAGAAACTTGTCGATGGTCGCGTCGAGTTGCACGATGTCCGCCACCATGTGCTCGCGTGCGATTTCATCCACCACGCTCATTTCGGTTTCGAGCCGCAGGCGCGCCAGCGGCGTGCGCAGGTCGTGCGAAATGCCGGCCAGCATGACGGCGCGGTCCTGCTCCAGCTTGGCAAGCTTTTGTGCCATGCGGTTGAAGCCGATGTTCACTTCGCGGATTTCACTGGTCACCGCTTCTTCGTCGAGGCGGCTGGCGGCGAAATCACCATCGCGCACGCGGTTGGCGGCATACGAAAGCTGCTTGAGAGGCCGGTTGATCAGCCGGGCAATGGCAGCAGCGCCGGCCAGCGAAAGGGCGCCTGCCGTGATGAGCCAGATCAGCCAGGTGCGGCCGCCGGCGGGGCTGAAGCGCGAGCGGTCCATCAGCAACCAGTTGGGGTCGCCATTGATGTTGAAACCGACCCACAGGCCATTTTCTCCGTTCACGTTCTGGGCCACGATGGTGTCAGGGCCCAGGCGCTGGGTGAGCTCGTGGGTCAGGCGGTTACCCAGTGCAGTGCTGTCGAGCAACGTGAATTTGTCGCCCGGCTCGCGCGGCAGGATGCGCACCCCTTCCTGGTCGGCCATGGTTTTGATGAGCGACACGCGCGCGATGGCATCCGCGTGCACCAGCGCTGCACGGCTGAGGTTGACCAGCGACGCAATCTGCTGGGCCGTGTGCAACGTGCGCGGCTCAAACTCCAGGGCGCGCAGCGTTTGCAGCCAGGCAAGGATGCTGCCCACCAGCAGCAGCGCCAGCAGGAAAAAGGTGCGCCAGAACAGGTTCAGCCCCACGCGCGCACGCTGCTCGCGCGCCCGGCGCAGGGACTCCAGTGGCGCGGGGCTGGTGGCGTCGGACGGTGCGGTCACCGGCTGTCGGGGTGCCGGCCGGCCTTCGGATTTGCGCATGAAATGGTCAGTTCGTTCCGTCCGGTACGAAAACATAGCCAACGCCCCACACCGTCTGGATGTAGCGTGGTGCGGCGGCGTCCACTTCTACCAGTTTGCGCAGGCGCGACACCTGCACATCCAGGCTTCGGTCGAAGGGCTCGAACTCGCGGCCGCGCGCCAGCAGGGCGAGCTTTTCGCGCGACAGGGGTTGGCGCGGGTGTCGCACCAGGGCCTTGAGCATGGCGAATTCGCCCGTGGTCAGCGGCAGCTCTTCGCCATTGCGCTGCAGCGCGCGCGTGCCCAGGTCAAACGTGAAGGGGCCGAAGGTGACCACCTCGTTGTCACCCGAGGGGGCGCCGGGCGCCTCTTGCGCAGGGCGGCGGCGCAGCACGGCATGCACGCGCGCCAGCAACTCGCGAGGGTTGAAGGGCTTGCCCAGATAGTCATCGGCGCCCACTTCCAGGCCCACGATGCGGTCCACGTCTTCGCCCTTGGCGGTGAGCATGATGATGGGCGTGCGGTCGCTGGCGGCACGCAGGCGGCGGCAAATGGACAGGCCGTCTTCGCCGGGCATCATCAGGTCAAGCACGATGAGGTCCACCGTTTCGCGCAGCAGCAGGCGGTTGAGCGCCTTGCCGTCTTCGGCGACCATGACTTCAAAGCCTTCCTGGGTCAGGTAGCGGTTCAGCAGATCGCGGATGCGTGCATCGTCATCCACCACCAGAATCTTGTCGGTACGGTTGGTTGTTGTAGCCATGGTGATTGCAAGTCCAATTTGTAACAGAGCCAATTCTGACCAGCTTCAGCCCGGAAGTTCGGGTTTCTGCCCGGTGTTTGACCAACTGTTACAAGTTTTGCCCCGGTGTGCAGGCCGCTCACGCACGGTTCATGAAGGCCGGCATCTGCAGCGGTTACTGTCGAAGCCTGTGCAGCACCGGTGTGGTGCAGTGCGTTGATCGCAAGGACTTTTTGACATGAAAAATGCTATTTGTTTGATAGCTGCCAGCGCTTTTATGGTGTACGCTGGGGCTGCTTTTTCTCAAAATTCCCAAACCGCCGAACCACGCAATGTGGTGCAACTCTCAGCCTCTGGAACGGTTGAGGTGCAGCAGGATTTGCTGGTGCTGGCGCTGTCCACGAGCAAAGAGGGCGCAGACGCGGCTTCCACGCAGGCACAGCTCAAGCAGGCGCTGGATGCTGCACTGGCGGAGGCCAAGCGCAATGCGCAGTCCGGGCAAATGGACGTGCGTACGGGCCCCTTCGGGCTGTACCCGCGCTACGGCAAGGACGGCAAGATCAATGGCTGGCAGGGCCGGGCCGAGCTGGTGTTGGAGGGCCGAGACTTTGCCCGCATCACAGCCACGGCAGGAAAAATCCAGACCATGGCCATCAGCCAGGTGGGATTTGCCTTGTCACGCGAGGCCCGCGCCAAGGTGGAGGGCGAGGCCCAGACCCTGGCCATCGAGCAGTTCAAGGCGCGCGCCGCCGATTTGAGCCGCGGGTTTGGCTTTGCCAACTACAGCCTGCGCGAGGTGTCTGTGAACAGCAACGAGATGTCTCCCGGCCCCCGCCCGCGCGCAATGGCCATGGAGGCCAAATCGGCAGCGTATTCGGACGCGCCGGTGCCGGTGGAAGCGGGCAAGGCGCAGGTGGTTGTCAACGTCTCGGGCTCGGTGCAGATGCGCTGACGCTGGCCGAAAGATGGGCCAGGGGTGTATTTAACGTTAAAATGGCCTCTAGCCCTTATGGGGTAAGCGCTAAAAGCTATTGAAATGATAGCGTCTGTGGCGGGCATGGCGGCAGGCTGTGGCTGCCTGTTAATGCTGCGCCGCCGACTTCTGCCCGCCGCTGCCCCGTTGATCTGGTGGCCCGCTTACTGGGCTGTCCAGCCGCCGTCCATGTTCCACGCCACGCCACGCACGTTGTTGGCGGCCGGAGAGCAAAAGAACACCGCCAGCTCACCCAGCTCTTCGGGCGTGGTGAATTGCATGGAAGGCTCTTTTTCGCCCAGCAGCAGGCGCTTGGCTTCTTCGTTGGTGATGCCGCGCTCTGCCGCCTTGGCATCCACCTGTTTTTGCACCAGCGGCGTCAGCACCCAGCCGGGGCAAATGGCGTTGCAAGTGACGCCAGAGGCCGCATTTTCGAGCGCCGTCACCTTGGTCAGGCCCACGATGCCGTGCTTGGCCGCCACGTAGGCCGATTTTTGCGCCGAGCCCACCAGCCCGTGCACCGAGGCCACGTTGATGATGCGCCCCCAGTTGGCCGCCTGCATGGCGGGCAGGGCCAGCCGCGAGGTGTGGAAGGCGCTTGTAAGGTTGATGGCGATGATCGCGTCCCAGCGCTCCACCGGAAAATCTTCGATGCTCGCCACGTGCTGGATGCCAGCGTTGTTCACGAGGATGTCCACACGCCCGAACTGCGACGCAGCGGACTTCATCATGTCCTCGATATCGGCTGCGCGGCTCATGTCGGCGCCGTGGTAGGCCACCTGGACACCTGCCGACTGACCGGCGGCCAGCACCTCGGCGCGTGGGCCGTCCACATCGCCAAAACCATTGAGCACGATGTTGGCGCCCTGGCGGGCGAGGGCCTTGGCGATGCCCAGACCAATGCCACTGGTGGAGCCGGTAACGAGTGCGGTTTTGCCTTTGAGCATGGGAGTCTCTCCGAATGAATTACGATGCAACGCAGCAATTATCGAACGCTGTTGCCGGATCCTGCACCCATGATTGAACCTACGCTGAACTACGTACTGTGCCCGGGCGCTGCCTCTGCGGCGGGCCCCTTTTCCGGCGCGCTGGCCAGCCCTCCCGCGCAGCATCGCATGGCGTACAGGGAGTGGAACGGCACGGGCAACCCGGACCATCCGCACGTGGTGCTGTGTGTGCATGGTCTCACGCGGCAGGGGCGGGATTTCGATACCCTGGCGCGTGCGCTCAGTTGCCATGCCCGGGTCATCTGCCCGGACGTGGTTGGTCGGGGTCAAAGCGACTGGCTGGCCGACCCCGCTGGCTACCAGGTACCCCAATACGCGGCCGACATGCTGGCTTTGCTCGGTCAGTTGCAGCAGCAGGCCCCTGTGCAGAAGCTGGACTGGGTGGGCACCAGCATGGGCGGGCTGATCGGCATGGCCCTGTGTGGCCAGCCCGGGCTGGGCGTGGCCGATGAGCCCGCTGAATCGGCCGGCGGTTCTGCCAAGGCCGTGGGAAGCCTGTGGCCGCTGGGCGTGCCGGTGCGCCGGCTGGTGCTCAACGACGTCGGCCCCGCCATCGAATGGCTCGCCTTGCAACGTATCGGCCAGTATCTGGGAGCGCCGGTTCGGTTTGATTCGCTGCAGCAGGCCGCCGATGCCATGTGGATCATGTCGTCCAGCTTTGGTCCGCACACCGCCCAGCAGTGGCTGGAGCTGTCGCGGCACATGGTGCGTACCTTGCCGGATGGCGGCCTGGCCATGCACTACGACCCGGCCATCGCGCAGGCCTTCAAGGCCATGACGCCCGAGGTTTCTGCCGCAAGTGCAATGCAGCTGTGGCAGCTGTACGACCGCATCCACGCGCGCACACTGCTGCTGCGGGGCGCGCAGTCTGACCTGCTTTCGCCAGAGACCGCCCAGGCCATGGTGCACCGTGGGCCGATGGCAAAGCTGGTCGAGTTTGAAGGTGTGGGGCATGCCCCTACCTTGATGGCGCAAGACCAGGTGCAGGTTGTTTCAGAGTTTTTGCTGGCCCCCGAAGCAACGGTGGCCGCATGAAAACGTACCCGCCGGCCGCCGCTGCGCAGGCACCTGCGGCTGACACCCTGCCGCAACTCCTCGCCGCAACGGCCCACACACTGCCAGAGCAGGTCAATGCCCTGGCGCGCGCTCGCGCCTTTGCCGAGCCCCTTATGGCGGGCGAGATGCTCGATTCCGGTGAAAACACGCTGGCCCATGCCGACGCCGTGGCCGCCATCCTCAAAGCCATTGGCGGATCGGACGCCATGCAGGCGGCTGGCTACCTGGTGTATGCCTGCGGACACCTGAACAAACCCCGTGAGGTGATCGCCAAGGCCTTTGGCGACAACTTTGCGGCCCTGGCGGTGGAAATCACCAATCTGATGCGTGTGCAGCGGCAGGCGCGTGGTGCGCAGCAGGTGGACGACCCGGCGGTGCAGACCGAAAACGTGCGCAAGATGCTGCTGGCGTTCTCGCGCGACCTGCGCGTGGTCATGCTGCGCCTGGCCTCGCGCCTGCAAACGCTGCGCTTTCATGCCGCCAGCAAAACCCCGGTGTCGCCCAGCCTGGCGCGCGAATCGCTGCAGGTGTTTGCACCATTGGCCAACCGGCTGGGCATCTGGCAGGTGAAATGGGAGCTGGAGGATCTGTCGTTTCGCTTCCTGGAGCCCGAGACCTACAAAGAGGTTGCGCACCTGCTCGACGAAAAGCGCGGCGAGCGCGAGGTCTACATGGAGCAGCTGCGCGCCCGGCTGGAGTCCGACCTGCGCGCGCGCAGCATCAGCGCCAGCGTGCAGGGGCGGCCCAAGCATATCTATAGCATCGTCAAAAAAATGCGCGGCAAGTCGCTCAATTTTGACCAGGTGCTCGACATCCGGGCCTTGCGCGTGGTGGTGCCATCGGTCAAGGACTGCTATGCGGCCCTGAGCTGGGTACACGAGCAGTTCACACCCGTCGTGGAAGAGTTCGATGACTACATCGCACGCCCCAAGCCCAATGGTTATCAGTCGCTGCACACCATCGTGCGGGACGCCGCTGGCAAGCCCATCGAAATCCAGATCCGCACCCAGGCCATGCACGACCACGCCGAGCACGGCGTGGCCGCGCACTGGGCCTACAAAGAGGCGGGCAGCAAGGGCTACGCGGGCGTGTCGGCCACTGGCGAATACGACGCCAAGATTGCGGTGTTGCGCCAGTTGCTGGCGTGGGAGCGCGACCTGGTCGGCACAGCGCAAAACCGGGGTCTCTTTGACGATCGTATCTACGTGCTGACCCCCGATGCGGCCGTGGTGGAGTTGCCCCAGGGCGCCACACCGGTCGATTTTGCCTACGCGGTGCACACCAGCTTGGGCCATCGCTGCCGGGGTGCCCGGGTGGATGGCGCCATGGTGCCCCTTAATACCCCGCTGCAAAACGGCCAGACCGTGGAAATCTCCACCGTCAAGGAAGGCCGCCCCTCGCGCGACTGGCTCAATGCCGAACTGGGCTACCTCACCAGCAACCGGGCCAAGGCCAAGGTGCGTGCCTGGTTCAATGCCCAGGCCACCAATGAAACGGTGGCGCGCGGGCGCGAGGCGGTTGAAAAACTGCTGCAGCGCGAAGGCAAGACGGCCATGAAACTAGACGATCTGGCGGTGCAGCTGGGGTTCAAGTCGGCCGATGCACTGTTCGAGGTGGTGGGCAAGGACGAGTTTTCACTGCGCAGCATTGAAACCCTTTTTCGGCCGCCAGAGCCCGTGCTGCAGCACGACGATTACCTGCTGCTGAAGAAGACCCGCACCAACGACTCTGCGCCCAAAGGCGGCGTGCTGGTGGTGGGCATCGACTCGCTCATGACGCAACTGGCCAAGTGTTGCAAGCCTGCGCCACCCGACGATATCCGTGGCTTTGTCACCCGGGGCAAGGGCGTGAGCGTGCACCGCGCAGACTGCAGCAATTTCCGCGAGATGGCAACGCGCAATGCCGAACGGGTGATCGAAGTCGAATGGGGCGCTCTCAAGCCGTCGGCGGGTGCTGCGGTGTACCCGGTGGACGTCGCGGTGGAGGCGGCCGATCGCCAGGGCTTGTTGCGCGATATCTCGGAAGTTTTTGCCCGCGAGAAGACCAATGTCATTGGTGTGCAGACCCAGTCGGTCAAGGGCACCGCCTGGATGACTTTCACCGTGGAGGTTGCCGATTCAGGCCGCCTTAACAAGGTGCTGGGCATTGTGGGCGGCGTTGCCGGAGTGCGCTCTGCACGGCGGCGGTGAGCTGCGTGCGCCGTATCCGCGAAAGTTGACGGGGGCTCTTCACCATGATTTGTTGAAGCGTCAGCCAAACAGCCTGATTTTTATGGCTATAATTGAAATCTAAACAACGACAGGCGCGTAGCTCAGCTGGTTAGAGCACCACCTTGACATGGTGGGGGTCGTTGGTTCGAGTCCAATCGCGCCTACCAACTAACCATTGGTCAAAGCCTTCCAAATCAACGATTTGGAAGGCTTTTTTATTGGTGCCGCAGATCAATCGGGTTTTATCGGGGCGGCAATGCGCTCGATGGGTGATCTGCCACGGGGGCGGTACGTACATGCCATGTGCTGTCGTTTGCACGAGCGAACGTTGCCCCAATGGTTCTTTCGCGGGCGCCGGTGGAAAGGCTACTGGCAAACCTCGTTGTGGGCACCTAATGGCGTGCGCCACCGGTGGCGGTGCCGCGGGATGCTGTCTGACGGTGCCACAGCCTCTTGGACCACGCAAAGAGCGCGGTGTGGAATTTACAACGGTGGTAAGCGAGCGTTTTCACTCGCGTCCCCGTCCACTTCCCCAGGAGCACACATGAACTCATTGACTTCTCAGCCGACGAGCGCACAACCGGTTGACCCAGACCTTGCCGAGCAGGCTGTTCCCGGGCATGGTGTGCCGTCCCAGGATCCGACTCCCGCAGCCTAGGTTGGGCTCACTCCCGAAGAGACCGAGCGGGAATCGAAGTCTGCCTTGATCGGTGGCGGTGTTGTGGCGGGTTCGGCTGCGGGTGCGGCCGTTGGTGCCGTGGTTGCAGGTCCGGTTGGTGTCTTGGTCGGTGGCACGCTTGGCGCAGTGGCTGGCGCGATCAGTGGCGGTGCCGCCGGCGAGCTGACGAATCCGGAAGGCACGGTCGATGCAGACGTTGCGCCCACAGGTACCGACGCCACAAAAGACCGCAGCCTGCCTCGCTGAATTGCGTGGTGAGCCAGCCCGGATTTAGTGACGCATGCGGTGGCAGCGCATCAAAGCACACTCCCACTCGCGCGATTGCTGCCGCCATGGTGCAAGGTCGGTGGGAATAGCCCGCTCGGACTCATCAGGGTATTCCTTTGCCGGAGAGGGGGCTATCACTCTCTAGAATCTGCTGCACTGCAATAAATGGGCCTTGCGCCCGAGGAGTCCGTAGTGCCCGACAAGAAAAGCGCCCCCGCCTCCAAGACAGCGCAGCGCGTGATCAAGAAATACCCGAACCGCCGCCTCTACGACACCGATACCTCTACCTACATCACCCTGGCCGAAGTGCGTCAGCTCGTCATGGCCCACCAGAATGTGGTGGTGCGCGATGCCAAGACGGGCGAAGACCTCACGCGCAGCATCCTGCTTCAGATCATCCTCGAAGAAGAGGCTGGTGGCGCACCCATGTTTACCGAGGCGGTGCTGGCCAACATCATCCGTTTCTATGGCCATGCGATGCAGGGCTTCATGGGGGCCTACCTGGAAAAGAACGTGCAGGCTTTCACTGATGTGCAGGCCAAGCTGGCCGAACAGTCGCAAAACGTCACACCCGAAATGTGGGCGCAGTTCATGAGCCTGCAGTCGCCCATGCTCAAGGGCATGATGGGCAACTACGTGGAGCAATCGCAATCGATGCTCAACCAGATGCAGGAGCAGATGCAAAAGCAGACCGAGCAGATGCTGGGCGCCTTTGGTCTCAAGCGCTGATTTGCGCCTCAATCCCACTGTCCGGACTGCCGGGTCGCCGGAACTGGGACAATACGGGAATATGAGCGAAGCACTCTCCCCCACAAAAGCCCCCAAGGTCGGGTTTGTCAGCCTCGGCTGCCCCAAGAACCTGACTGACTCCGAACTCATCCTCACGCAACTCAGCGCCGAGGGTTACCAGACCGCCAAGACCTTTGAAGGCGCGGACCTGGTCATCGTCAACACCTGCGGCTTCATCGACGATGCCGTCAAAGAGAGCCTGGACACCATTGGCGACGCCCTGGCCGAGAACGGCAAGGTGATCGTCACCGGCTGCCTGGGCGCGCGCGCGGGCGAGGGCGGTGGCAACATGGTGCAGCAAATGCACCCCAGTGTGCTGGCCGTCACCGGCCCGCATGCCACGCAGGAGGTGATGGACGCCGTGCACCGCAACCTGCCCAAACCGCACGACCCCTTTCTCGACCTGGTACCCGGCGCCTTTGGCGAGGCGGGCATCAAGCTCACGCCGCGCCACTACGCCTACCTCAAGATCAGCGAAGGCTGCAACCACCGCTGCACCTTCTGCATCATCCCGTCCATGCGCGGCGACCTCGTGTCGCGCCCCATTGGCGATGTGCTGAAAGAGGCCCGGGCGCTGTTCGAAGGCGGTGTCAAAGAGCTGCTCATCATCAGCCAGGACACCTCGGCCTACGGCGTGGACGTGAAATACCGCACCGGTTTCTGGGACGGCAAGCCCGTCAAAACGCGCCTGCTGGAGCTGGTGCAGTCCCTGGGTGAAATGGCTGCGCCCTACGGTGCCTGGGTTCGCCTGCACTACGTGTACCCGTACCCGAGCGTGGACGAGATCATTCCGCTGATGGCCCAAGGCCTGGTGCTGCCCTACCTGGACGTGCCTTTCCAGCACAGCCACCCCGACGTGCTCAAGCGCATGAAGCGCCCGGCCAGCGGCGAGAAGAACCTCGATCGCATCCAGCGCTGGCGCGAGGCCTGCCCCGAGCTGGTGATCCGCAGCACCTTTATTGCGGGCTTCCCCGGCGAGACCGAGGAAGAGTTTCAGCACCTGCTCGACTTCATGCGCGAGGCGCGGATCGACCGCGCGGGCTGCTTTGCCTACAGCGACGTGAATGGCGCCGAGGCCAACAACCTGCCAGGCATGCTGCCCCTGGAGGAGCGCGAGGCGCGCCGGGCGCGCTTCATGGCGGTGGCCGAAGAGGTATCGGTCGCCAAGCTGCAGCGCCGCGTGGGCGCAACCATGCAGGTACTGGTGGACCACGCCCCCGCCATGGGGCGCAAGGGCGGCGTGGGCCGCAGCTACGCTGATGCGCCCGAGATTGACGGCACCGTGCAGTTGCTGCCGCCCGAAAAAATCAGCATGCAGATGAAGGTGGGCGAGTTCACCCGCGCGCGCATTGTGGGTGTGCAGGGCCACGACCTGGTGGCGCAGCCCATCTAAAAAGTGAGCAGCTAGCGGTTTTCTCCATTGGATTTCATGCTGTTTTTACATTGAAACCATTGATTGGAAAGCGCTACCAGCTCATTTTTCAATAGCACTGGTGAAGTACTGCCATGGCACCAACCAGCGCCACGCCAGCAGGCACACCAAGAAAAAAGGCTTCCCGAGGGAAGCCTTTTTGCTGCATGAGACATGCTTACACGCGCTTGCGGTATTCGCCGGTGCGGGTGTCGATTTCAATCTTGTCGCCTTGCGATACGAACAGCGGCACGGGCACTTCGAAGCCGGTGGCAATCTTGGCGGGCTTGAGCACCTTGCCGGACGTGTCGCCCTTGACGGCGGGTTCGGTCCAGGTGATTTCGCGTTCGACGCTGGTGGGCAGCTCGACCGAGATGGCCTTGCCGTCGTAGAACACCACTTCCAGCGTCATGCCGTCTTCCAGGTAGTTCAGTGCGTCGCCCATGTTTTCGGCTTCGACTTCGTACTGGTTGAACTCGGTGTCCATGCAGACGTACATCGGGTCGGCAAAGTAGGAGTAGGTGCACTCCTTCTTGTCCAGGATCACGTTGTCGATCTTGTCGTCGGCCTTGAACACGTTTTCAGTGCCGAAGTTGCCGATCAGGCTTTTGAGCTTCATGCGCACGGTGGCAGCGCCGCGACCGCCGCGTGCGTATTCGGTCTTGAGGACGACCATGGGGTCCTTGCCGTGCATGATGACGTTGCCGGCGCGGATTTCTTGAGCGATTTTCATAGCAGGTTGCTTGGGTTGGGGCCGCTCAACGCGCTCGCTGGTGGCCTTCAGGGAAGAAGGCGCGCCGTGCCGATGCTTGTTCCGCGGCGAAAATGCGCAAAGGCGGGGCACCGGTGTGCCGCGCCTTGTTTGCGCAAAGCCTTGAATTTTACCGTTTTTCGCGCACAAAGCGCCAAAGTTGCGCCACCAGGTTGTCCTGCATCAGCAGTTGTGCGCGGGCCGCCTGCACGCAGTCCGTCCATTCGGCCAGGGTGACAGCGTCGGGCATCACCAGCGGTGTGTTGTCCAGCCCGTTCCAAGCAGCGTGAAACCGCCGCAGCGAGGGCGGGGCCTTCAGCCAGTCGAGAAAAGCCATGAGTTTGTCGTGGTGGGCGTTGTCGTGCTGCGGGTAAATCTGCCACACCAGCGCCTGCCCGGCCCAAAGCGCCCGCACCAGGGAGTCCTCGCCGCGCACCAGGTTCAGGTCGCAGGCCCACAGCATGTCGTCAAACGCAGGTTGGGTGCAGTGGGGAAGATACGAAATGGATAGCAGATCGCGCTTGTCCATCAAAGGCTGGCAGCCGTTTTCGTTAAATAAATGGCCCACGGCCTTGTACACGGCCTTCGTGGCACGGCCGGGCGTGACGAGAAGGTGCGTGGGGGTTTTGGTGCATTGCGCCAGCAAGTCGGGCAGGGCCGGGGGCTCATAGCAAAAAAGCGAGATCCAGCGTTGCGGATCGAGTGTATTGACGTCACTGGCGTCGCAAGGGTCACTGATAGCACTGGCAGCATGCGCGGCCAACGGCGCGTGCGCGGCACGCCAGGCGATCACATCCAACGCGTTGCGGCGCTCCATCAGGTCAGGCTCGCGCAGCAGGCCGCCCGTGCCCGCCGTGAAACCGGGGTAAAAAAACCAGCGTGTCCATCCGAAGGCCGGGCCAGAGAGGATGGGCGAGGGCAGGCGGTGGTTGCGCTCCACATAGCCTTCTGCGGACAGGTATTCAAGATTGATCCAGACGGGTTTTTGGCCTGTAGTGCTTGCCATATAAGCGCTATAAGCTATGAATTCAGGAGCAATTTCGCAGCCGAAGGCCTCCAGCATTACGTCGGGTGGCGCCTCGTGTGCGGCAGGCACGGGCGAGCCCCAGGCACGCACCTCTACCCCCGGGCAGCCTTGGGGCGCCATCCACTGCAGGGCCGAGGCGTCGTCCACCCACAGGCGCACCTGCTGGCCTTGCCCGGCCAGTTGTGTGGCTAGGCGCCAGCAGACGCCGATGTCGCCAAAGTTGTCGATCACGCGGCAAAAAATGTCCCACTGCAGGGGGGCTACGGGCTGGTTCATGGCAGGGTGGTGGGGCGTTGAGGGTTGCGCAGGTGGTCCACCAGCAGGCGCGCAACGCTGGACAGGGATTCTTCGGTGCGCACGCCCAGCACCAGTCTGCGCTGGGCCCAGGGCTCGTTCAGCGTGACAGCCCGGATTGCCAGCGTGCCCTTGTACAGCGCGGCACTGCCGCGCGGCATGACGCCAATGCCCAGGCCGGCGGCCACCATCAGGCACAGCGCGTCGTAGCTGGTGACCTGGATGCGCAACCTGAGCGGCAAGCCCGCCTCGGCGGCTGCGCGCGTGAGCTGGTTGTTGATGGCGCTGCCCGGGTGCACCCCGACAAAGTCAAAAGCCAGTGCCTCGGTCATGGCAACCGCCTTGCGCCGCGCCAGCGCGTGGCCCGTGGGCACCACCAGCACCAGTTCGTCGGTGCGGTAAGGCAGCAGCGTGATGCGGTCGCCGTAGTTGCCATCGTTCAGGATGCCCACATCGGCGGCGTTTTCGGCCACCGACTGGGCTATGGATGTGCTGATCTGCTCCTGCAGGCGCACGTCCACCTGCGGGTGCAGCGCCAGAAAGCTTTGCAGCTCGCCGGGCAGAAACTGTGTGATGGCCGATATGTTGGCCACCACGCGCACATGGCCGCGCACGCCAGTGCCGTATTCGCGCATCTGGCTGGCAATGCCATCGAGGTCATTGAGCACGCCGCGCGCCATGTGCAGCAGGGCAAACGCCGCAGCCGTTGGCTCTGTGCCCCGGTTGCTGCGGGTGAACAGCTCTACCTGCAGCGCGCCCTCCAGGTCGGCCAGGCGGCGGCTGACGGCCGACGCGGCCAGGTGTTCGCGCGCGGCGGCGGCGGCGATGGTGTTTTCTTCCATCACGGCAACAAACAGGCGCAGGGAGACGGGGTCGAGTTTCATGGGGTGCTGATGGTAACCACCCGGCCCGCCAGCCATGCTGGATTGCGATGGCAGCTTCGCACATCAGCGTTTTACGGGCGGGGCGGGTGTGCGCATGATGCGGGCCAAACCCACACGGGCAGCGCGCCCACGGAGACCCCACTGCATGGAATCGTCGCAATCTTTTTCGGCCCCACCCCATGGCATTTCACCCGCCGCCCTTGCCGGTGTGCGCGTGGTGGAGATGGGCCAGCTCATCGCCGGCCCGTTTTGCGGCAAGACGCTGGGCGAGTTTGGCGCCGATGTCATCAAGATCGAGGCACCCGAGACCGGAGACCCCCTGCGCAACTGGCGCCTGATCAAGGAAGGCACCTCGGTGTGGTGGCAGGTGCAGTCGCGCAACAAGCGCTCGGTGGCGCTGGACCTGCGCCAAAAGGAAGGGCAGGCCATCGCCCGCCAGCTGATTGCTGAGGCCGATGTGCTGGTCGAGAACTTTCGCCCGGGCACGCTGGAAGGCTGGGGCATGTCGCCGCAAGAGCTGCACCAGCTCAACCCCGGCCTGGTAATGCTGCGCATCTCGGGCTACGGCCAGACCGGCCCCTACCGCGACCTGCCGGGCTTTGGCGCCATCGGCGAGGCCATGGGCGGCCTGCGCCACCTGACCGGCGAGCCCGGCCGCGTGCCGGTGCGCGTGGGCGTGTCGATTGGCGACACGCTGGCGGCGCTGCACGGCACCATCGGCGTGCTCACGGCGCTGTACCACCGCAAGGTCAACGGCGGCAAAGGCCAGGTGATTGACGTGGCGCTGCATGAGGCCGTGTTCAACGTGATGGAAAGCCTGATCCCCGAATACAGCGCCTTCGGTGTGGTGCGCGAGGCGGCTGGCAGTGCGCTGCCGGGCATTGCCCCGAGCAACGCCTACCCTTGCCAGGACGGATGGGTGCTGGTGGCGGGCAATGGCGACAGCATCTTCAAGCGGCTCATGGACGCGATTGGCCGGCCCGACCTGGGCGCTGCGCCCGACTTGGCCGACAACGCGGGCCGCGTGGCCCGCGTGGAAGAGATCGACACTGCCATTGGCGCCTGGAGCGCGCAGCGCACGGTGCAGCAGGTGCTCGATGCCCTGGGCAATGCCCGCGTGCCCGCAGGCAAGGTCTACACCGCCAAAGACATTGCCGAAGACCCGCACTACCGCGCCCGTGACATGCTGCTATCGCAGACCACGCGCGACGGCTATACCGTGGAGGTGCCCGGCATCGTGCCCAAGCTATCGGCCACGCCCGGCACCATCCGCAGCAGTGCGCCGCACCTGGGTGACGACACCGACGCCGTGTTGGCCGAAGCGGGTTTGTCGGATGAACAGATTGCGCTGCTGCGCAGCAAAGGGGTGATTCAATGAGTGCATCCAGCACGGTGTGGCAAGGTGCGGGGCGCCGCATCCACATGCAGGAAGTGGGCCTGCGCGACGGCCTGCAGATGGAAAAGGCCTTTGTGCCCACTGAAGACAAGATCGCGCTGTGCAATGCGTTGTCGTCAGCGGGCCTGTCCAAGATCGAGGTGACTTCGTTCACATCGCCCACGGCCATCCCGGCGCTCAAGGATGCCGAGATTGTGATGCGCGAGATCACGCGCCGGCCCGGAACGGTCTACAGCGCACTGGTGCCCAATGTGCGGGGGGCCGAGCGCGCGATCGAGGCGCGCACCGACGAGTTGAACCTCGTCATGTCGGCCAGCGAAACGCACAACATTTCCAACCTGCGCATGACGCGCGAGCAGTCTTTTGCCAGCCTGGCGCAGGTGGTTGCCACGGCGCAGGCCGCGCAGGTGGCGGTGAATGTGTCGCTGTCATGCGTGTTTGGGTGCCCCATGGAGGGCAATGTGCACGCGTCCGCCGTGTTCGATTGGGTGCAGCGTTTTGCCGACCTGGGCGTGCGCGGCATCACGCTGTGCGACACGACGGGCATGGCGTATCCGACCCAGGTGCACCAGCTCACCACTGCGGCGCGCGCGCGCTGGCCGGGCATGGATTTCACGCTGCACTTTCACAACACGCGCGGCATGGGGCTGGCCAATGTGCTGGCGGCCATTGATGCGGGAGCCGACCGGTTTGATGCCTCGCTGGGCGGGCTGGGCGGCTGCCCCTATGCGCCTGGCGCGTCGGGCAATGTGTGCAGCGAGGAAATCGTGCACGCGCTGCAGCTCATGGGCTACGACACGGGGGTGGACCTGACCCGGCTGGTTGCCGCAGCGCAGCGCCTGCCGGCCCTGATTGGCCGCGATATTCCCAGCCAGATCGTCAAGGCGGGCCAGCGCCTGACGCTGCACCCGGTGCCTGCGGACTTTGAAGCCATTCGCGAACGTGCGCTGGCGCGCTGAGCGTCGATGTGCGAACGGTTCGCCGTTCTTGCCTTGTTTTATCCATAACACCAGGAGACAAAAACCATGACCCACCCCATGATGTCCCGCCGCATTTTTGCTGCTGCCGTGCTGTGCTCGGCCGCTTTCACGGCGAGCGCGCAAGACAAGTTTCCGTCCAAACCCATCACGGTGGTGGTGCCGCAGGCCGCAGGCGGTGCCAACGATGCGATTGCCCGCGTGGTGGCGCAAAAACTCGGCGAGCAGCTGGGCCAGAGCGTGGTGGTGGAGAACCGCCCTGGTGCAGGTGGCACTCTGGCCACGGGCACCACGGCCCGCGCGCGCAATGATGGCTACACGTTGCTGCTCACATCCGACAGTGCGCATGTGATTGGCCCCGCGCTCTACAAGAACCCGGGCTTTGACCCGGTGAAAGACTTTGCGCCCGTCGCGCCCATTGCCACGGCCGGTTATGTGCTGGTGGCGCACCCCTCGTTCCCAGGCAACACGGTGGCCGAGCTGGTCACGCTGGCCAAGGCCAGCCCCGGCAAGTATTCGATTGCCTCGGCGGGCAACGGCACGCTGAACCACCTGATTGGCGAGATGCTGCAAAAGGCCGCGGGCATCCAGTTACAGCACATTCCCTAAAAGGGCTCGGCCGCTGCCGCCACCGATGTGGTGGGCGGGCAGGTGCCGCTGTCGGTGCAGAGCCTGCCGTCGGCCATTGCGTTCATCAAGGCGGGCAAGCTCAAGGTGGTGGGCGTGGTCAACGAAAAGCGCGTGGCCGCCTTGCCCGATGCGCCAACGATTGGCGAAACCATCAAGGGCTTTGGCCAGGCCCCCTGGTATGCGCTGTTTGCACCGGTAGGCACGCCCGCGCCCATCGTGGCGCAGCTGCAGGCCGAGGTGGCCCGCGCGCTGGAGCACAAGGACGTGGTCGAGAAACTGGCCGCCGTGGGTTGCGAGCCTTTCAAGGGCACAGCCGCCCAGCTGGGGGCGCTTGTGCAGGCTGACCTGCCCAAGTGGAGCCGCGTGGTCAAGGATACCGGTGCCACGGTAGATTAAGCGAGTGGGCGCGGGCTTCATAGCCATCGCCCAACCGACAGTATTCAACAACAGTGAAAACGGAGACATCGCATGAAAACCAATCGCAAGCAATTCACCACCCTGGCCATCGCCGCGCTGGCCATGGGCCTGGGCAGTGCCGCCTGGGCGCAGGGCGCCTATCCCACCAAGACCGTGACCATGGTGGTGCCCAAGGCCGCAGGGGGCACCACCGACCTGTCGGCGCGCATGGTGGCGCAGGCACTGGCGCCCGTGCTGGGCCAGTCGGTGGTGGTAGACAACAAAGGCGGTGGCAACGGCAACATTGCGGCCAGCATCGTCAAGCGGGCCGAGGCCGATGGCTACACCCTGCTCATGCAGTACTCGGGCTACCACGTGATCTCGCCCCACCTGACCAAGGTGGCGCAGTGGGCGCAGAGCGACTTTCAGCCGATTGCCAACGTGATCTCGGCGCCACAGATCATTGTGGTGCGTGCCGACCTGCCGGTGAAGACGCTGCCCGAGTTGATTGCCTACGCCAAGGCCAACCCGGGCAAGCTGAACTACGCATCGTCGGGCAACGGCTCGTTGCAGCACGTGACGGGCGCCATGCTGGAGCAGCAGGGCGGCATCAAGATGGTGCACGTGCCCTACAAGGGCACAGGCCCGGCCCTGCAAGACCTGCTGGGTGGCCAGGTAGACCTGACCTTTGGCACCGCGCCGCCCTACATGCCCCATATCCAGTCGGGCAAGCTGCGTGTGCTGGCCGTCACCGGCAAGGAGCGCCTGCCCAGCCTGCCCGATGCACCCACCACGGCCGAGGCGGGCTACCCCGGCGTGAATGCCACATCGTGGTTTGCGCTGTTCGCGCCTGCTGCCGTGCCAAAGCCCGTCATCGACAAGCTGGCCGCCGACCTGCGCACCGTGGTGCAAAGTGCGGCATTCAAGCAGAAGGCGCAGGAGCAGGGCGCCACGGCCGACTACCTGGGCCCGCAGCAGCTGGGCGAGCGCGTGAAGGCCGATCTGGCCAACTGGGCTGGCGTGGTGAAAAGCTCGAAAATCGAAGCCGAGTAATGGTAAAAATGGCTGCTGGCGCTTAATGGGTAATCGCTGGTAGCTATTAAAATAATAGCATTCTGGTTTTTGATTCCCGGGTGGTCCCTGGTGCGCGGCCACAATAGGCACCATGTCTGATCTGCATTCCGAAGAACTGCTGGCGCAGGTCGCCGCGCTGCCCGCGCTGCCCGGTGTTTACCGCTATTTTGACGCGCAGGATGCGCTGCTGTACGTAGGAAAAGCGCTCAACCTCAAGCGCCGGGTCTCCAGCTATTTTCAAAAGAACCATGGCGGCACGCGCATCGGCCACATGGTCGGCAAGATCGTGCGCATGGAGACCACGGTGGTGCGCTCGGAGGCCGAGGCGCTGCTGCTTGAAAACAACCTCATCAAGACGCTGAACCCCAAGTTCAACATCCTGTTTCGGGACGACAAGAGCTACCCCTACCTCAAGATTACGGGCACCGCCAGCGCCACGGGCGATGCGCCGGGCCAGGTGTTTCCGCGCATGGCCTATTACCGCGGCGCGGTGGACAAAAAGCACCGCTACTTTGGCCCGTACCCCAGCGCCTGGGCGGTGAAGGAGAGCATTCAGCTTCTGCAAAAAGTGTTCAGGCTGCGCACTTGCGAAGACACGGTGTTTGCCAACCGCACGCGGCCCTGCCTGCTGTACCAGATCAAGCGCTGCACGGGGCCCTGCGTTCAGCTCATCTCGCCCGAGGCCTATGCGGCCGACGTGATGCACGCCGAGGCACTGCTGCGCGGCGAAACCCAGGAGCTGCTGCAGGCGCTGGAGGCGCGCATGATGGCGCATTCGGACAAGCTGGAGTTTGAGCAGGCTGCGGAGCTGCGCAACCAGATGCAGGCGCTGTCACGCGTGCTGCACCAGCAAGCCATCGAAACCGCTGACGACAAGGACGTGGATATTTTGGCCGTGCGCGTGCAGGGCGGCCGTGCCTGCGTGAACCTGGCCATGGTGCGCGGCGGGCGGCACCTGGGCGACCGGCCTTATTTTCCGGTGCATGTGGAAGATGCCGCCGGGGTTTTTGCGCAAGAGAGCGACGAGGAGACCCCGCCAGACGCCCAGCCACTGCGGCCCGTGGAAGCGCTGGTGCTGGAGGCCTTTATCGGCCAGCACTACATCGGCGTGCCTGTGCCGCCGCTGCTGGTCACCAGCGTGCCGGTGGACAAGGCCCTGTTGGCAGCGCTGACCGAGCAAAGCGGCCTGCGCGTGAGCGCCATCCACCAGCCACGCGAACAGCGCCGCGCATGGCTCGACATGGCGCAAAAAAACGCCGACCTGCAGCTGGCCCGTCTGCTGGCCGAAGAGGGCTCGCAGCAGGCGCGCACCCGTGCCCTGGCCGAGGCGCTGGACTTGCCGCCCGAAGACCTGGACCAACTCACCATCGAGTGCTTCGACATCTCGCACACGGCGGGCGAATCCACGCAGGCATCGTGCGTGGTGTTTCACCACCACAAGATGCAGAGCAGTGAATACCGCCGTTACAAGATCGAAGGCATCACCGGCGGCGATGACTACGCCGCCATGCGCCAGGTGCTCACGCGCCGCTACAGCAAGGTGGCCGAAGCCGCGCGCGAAGCCGGTGGCATCGACTTTGCGGCCCATCCCGCGCCAGGCGGGCAAGAGGCCGCCAGGCCCAAAGGCGTGGCGCGCCTGCCCGATCTGGTGCTGATCGACGGTGGCAAGGGCCAGGTTGGCGTGGCGCGCGAGGTGTTTACCGCACTGGGGCTCGACCTCACCCGCATCGTGGGCGTGGAAAAAGGCGAGCGCCGTAAGGTGGGCCTGGAAGAGCTGGTGTTTGCCGATGGCCGCGGAAAAATTTACCTGGGCAAGGACTCGGCCGCGCTGATGCTGGTGGCGCAGATTCGCGACGAGGCCCATCGTTTTGCCATCACCGGTATGCGTGCCGCGCGCGCCAAGGTGCGTGTGGGTGGCGGCCAGCTCGAAGAAATTGCTGGTGTGGGCCCCAAGAAGCGCGCCCGCCTGCTGCAGCGCTTTGGGGGCGTGCGGGGCGTGGCGATGGCCAGCGTGGAAGACCTGGTGACGGTGGACGGCATTTCGCGGGAACTCGCTGAAGAGATCTATCGCGCACTGCGCTGATGTCTCCATGCCAGCGTGACACAATCACACCATGTTTTTCACCATTCCCACCATCATGACCTGGACGCGCATCGTCGCGATACCTTTGATCGTGGGGGTGTTTTACGCGCCGCTCGACCCGGCCACACGCAATCTCATCGCCACCGTGATGTTCGTGGTGTTTGCAGCCACCGACTGGCTCGACGGTTTTCTGGCCCGCAAGCTCAACCAGACCTCTTCGTTTGGCGCCTTTCTCGATCCCGTGGCCGACAAGTTTCTGGTGTGCGCATCGCTTTTGGTGCTGGTGCATCTGCAGCGCGCCGATGTGTTCGTGGCGCTCATCATCATCGGCCGCGAAATCGCCATATCGGCCCTGCGCGAATGGATGGCGCAGATCGGCGCCAGCAAGAGCGTGGCGGTGCACATGATCGGCAAGCTCAAGACCGCAGTGCAGATGACGGCCATCCCGTTCCTGCTTTACGACGGGCACCTGTTTGGCGTGATCGACACGGGGGTGTGGGGCACCTGGCTCATCTGGGCATCGGCCGTGCTCACAGTGTGGTCGATGGTGTATTACCTGCAAAAGGCGCTCCCCGAGATTCGGGCACGCGTCAAATAATATTTAAGTCTTTTGTGCCTCTGGCGCTTGATAGATAAGCGCTAGTAGCTATATTTTCAGGAGCGTTTGAATGGCGAAACATCGCATTGCTGTCGTGGCTGGTGACGGCATTGGCAAAGAGGTCATGCCCGAGGGCCTGCGCGTGATGGATGCGGCAGCCCGCAAGTTCGGCATCGATCTGCACTTCGACCATTTCGATTTTTCGAGCTGGGACTACTACGAAAAGCACGGCAAGATGCTGCCCGACAACTGGAAGGACCAGATCGGCGGCCATGAGGCAATTTACTTTGGTGCGGTGGGCTGGCCCGAAAAAATTGCCGACCATGTTTCCCTGTGGGGCTCGCTGCTGCTTTTTCGCCGCGAGTTCGACCAGTACATCAACCTGCGCCCCGCGCGCCTGATGCCCGGCGTGATTGCCCCTGTGGTGCGGCGCGATGGCTCGCCCCGCCTGCCGGGTGAAATCGACATGCTGATCGTGCGCGAAAACACGGAGGGCGAGTATTCCAGCATTGGGGGTCGCATGTACGAAGGCACCCCGCGCGAGATCGTGATGCAAGAGACAGTGATGTCACGTTACGGCGTGGACCGCGTGCTGAAGTTCGCCTTTGAGTTGGCGCAGTCGCGCCCCAAAAAGCACCTGACCAGCGCCACCAAGTCCAACGGCATCGCCATCACCATGCCCTACTGGGACGAGCGTGTGGCCGAGATGGCCAAGGCGTATCCCGATGTGAAAGTGGACAAGTTCCATATCGACATCCTCACCGCACACTTTGTGCAGCGTCCCGACTTCTTTGATGTGGTGGTGGCCAGCAACCTGTTTGGCGACATCCTCTCGGACCTGGGCCCGGCCTGTACCGGCACCATTGGTATTGCGCCCAGCGCCAACCTGAACCCTTCACGCACCATGCCTTCGCTGTTCGAGCCCGTGCACGGCTCGGCCCCCGACATCGCGGGGCAGGGCATTGCCAACCCCATCGGGCAAATTTGGTGCGGCGCGATGATGCTCGACTTTCTTGGCTACCGCGCCGCGCACGACGCTGTGGTGGGGGCCATCGAGGCCGTGCTCGATCCGAAAAGTGGCGGCCCCCGTACCCCTGATCTCGGTGGAAAAGCCTGCACCCGGGATCTGGGGCGCGCCATCGCGTCAGCGCTGTAACCGTCAACACTGGCATGGTGTCAATCGGGAATGTTGCCCATGCAGCGGCTTTGATACAAAAGCGCCCTGCAAGCCCCGTCGCACCGTGAAATGCGACTAGAATTGTTTGCTACGCTGCTACAAACCAGCGTGTTGTATTGACACCCGGAAACTCGATGGCTTTAATCTGATGCAGCAGCGCCTGCTGCATATGCCAGTCATTCCCCCGTCTGATGCCCGCCAGCCCCAAGGGTTGTGCTTTCGGACGTGTGAAGACCAGATATCCGCGAGACATTCCACCAACTCTTTTCCGAGAGGCTTCTTGTGAACAAAACCGAACTGATTGAGCACATCGCTACCAACGCCGACATCTCCAAGGCCGCTGCAGCGCGTGCCTTGGAATCCACGATTGAGGCCGTCAAGAAGACCCTGAAGAAGGGCGGCACTGTCTCGCTCGTCGGTTTCGGCACCTTCGCAGTTGGCAAGCGTGCAGCTCGCACGGGTCGCAATCCCCGCACCGGCGCTGCGATTAAAATCAAAGCTGCTAAAGTTCCAAAGTTTCGTCCAGGCAAGGCATTGAAAGACGCCTTGAATTGATGTCCAGTTAGGTCGGGGTCCTTAGCTCAGTTGGTAGAGCGGCTCCTTTACACGGAGTAGGTCGGCGGTTCGAGACCGTCAGGACCCACCACCACCGAACAAAGGCGAACGAAAGTTCGCCTTTTGTTTTTTTGTCACTGAAAGATCGACCATGTTTGAATCCATCCGCAAGCACTCCAAGATCGTGATGCTCTTGCTGTTCTTGTTGATCATTCCATCGTTTGTGCTTGTGGGCATCGACAGCAATTACTTCTCCGAAACCGGCGTTGTTGTTGCTCGTGTTGATGGTCAAGACATCAAGCAGACCGATTGGGACAACGCCCACAAGATGGAGACAGACAGAATCCGCGCCCAGTCGCCTGGCGTGGATGCAAAGCTGCTTGACTCGCCTGAGGCGCGCTATGCCACGTTGGAGCGCTTGGTGCGAGACCGGGTTTTTCAGGCCGCCGCCCAAAAAATGCACCTCGTCACCAGCGACAGCCGCCTGGCGCGCAGTCTGCAAGAGATTCCTGCCATTGCCGAGCTCCGCCGCCCCGACGGTTCCCTGGATGCAGAGGCGTACCGTGCGCTGGTCGGTGCCCAGGGGCTGACGCCTGAAGGCTTCGAAGCCAATGTGCGTCGGGATATTTCGGTGAACCAGGTCGTGGGTGGGGTGATGGGGTCCACCTTCAGCACCGACGCGCAGGTCAAGCTGTCGCTGGATGCCTTGTACCAGCGCCGCGAAGTGCAGATTGCGCGCTTCAACCCGGCGGATTTTTCTGGCAAGGTGACCCCAACCGATGCCGATCTGGAGAGCTACTACCAGACCCATACCGCTGATTTCCAGCAGGCTGAGCAGGCGGCGGTGGAATACGTGGTGCTGGACATCGACAGTGTGCGGGCGGGCATCACGCTGAACGAAGACGACCTGCGCACCTATTACAAGGAAAACGTAGCCCGTCTTGCAGGCAAGGAAGAGCGTCGCGCCAGCCATATTCTGATCAATGCGCTCAAGGATGCCCCTGCGGCAGACCGAGAAAAAGCCAAGGCCCGTGCAACCCAGTTGCTCGAGCAGGTACGCAAGGCCCCCGCCACTTTTGCGGAAGTTGCCAAAAAATCCTCCGAAGACACCGGGTCTGCTGCGACGGGCGGCGACCTGAATTTCTTTGGGCTGGGCGCCATGGTCAAGCCCTTTGAAGACGCAGCGTTTGCGATGAAAAAAGGGGATATCAGTGAAGTGGTGGAAACCGATTTCGGGTACCACATCATTTTGCTGACAGACATCAAGATCCCCCGCCAACCGAGCTTCGAAGAGCTGCGCCCCTCGATGGAAGCAGAGCTCAAGCAACAGCAAGCCCAGCGCAAATTTGCCGAGGTGGCCGAATCGTTTGCGAATGGCGTCTATGAGCAATCCGACAGTCTCAATCCCGTGGCCGAAAAGCTTCAACTCAAGGTCATGACGGCCTCGGGTGTCACCCGCACGCCGGCACCAGGAACCACGGGCCCCTTGGCAAACGGCAAGTTGCTGGAGGCGCTTTTTTCGTCGGATTCCATCGAGAACAAACGCAACACCGAAGCCGTGGAAATCGGCCCCAGCCAGATGGCAGCCGCCCGCGTCAGCACCTACACCGCTGCTCGCACCCTCCCTCTGGATGAGGTGCGCCCGCGCGTGCGCAGTCTGTACATCGCCGAAAAATCGGCTGAGCTGGCCCGCAAGGAAGGCGAAGCCAAGCTGGCGGCATGGAAATCTGCGCCCGACAATGCCGCAGGTTTGCAGCCCGCCATCGTTGTCTCGCGTGACCAACCCCAAAATCAGCCAAGGCCTTTGGTGGATGCGGTAATGGGCGCCAACACAGCCACCCTGCCAGCCTGGGTGGGTGTGGATCTGGGAGCCCAGGGATACGCCGTGGCCAAGGTCAATCGACTGGTTCCGCGCCAGACACCCAACGAGCAAGTCGCTCAACAAGAGCGTCAGCAATACCTGCAGTGGTGGAGCAATGCAGAAGGGTTGGCCTACTACGAACTATTGAAAGACCGTTTCAAGGTTCAGATCAAGGTGCCACGCCCATAGGTCACGCCGGGTTGATTGGAAATTTGACTATTTTGGAGTGAAGCCCGTTTTCTCGGGCTATAATACAAAGCTACGGTGGCTGTAGCTCAGTTGGTAGAGTCCAGGATTGTGATTCCTGTTGTCGTGGGTTCGAGCCCCATCAGCCACCCCAAAAAAAGCTAGTAAAAACAAGGACCTTCGGGTCCTTGTTTCGTTTTAGGGGCACTTCAGGGGCGAAAGCAGTCGTCGGGAGTCGTCTTCTGACCGGAATCGCGCTGGTCTGACTGTGGCGTAGGTCTGCCAAGGTGCGAATGCCATTTCCTGCGCGAACAGCGTCTTGCGTGCATTCATGCGCCACCCAGGATCGTTGAACCCCGAAAGCATCGTGAATGTGCGAAATGAAATACAGATTGTGGACACCCATGAAGTCTCTGGAATCCGCATCAACGTGGAAGCGGCTACCGATCGGGATCAAAATAGACTGGCCCCTGCTGATTTTTCCGACCTGATCAAAAGTGCAACTGGGTAACAATTGCCTGGCACATGAGAAACAATCGGCAATGTGCTGCATCCAGATTTGGGTGGGCCTTTTCACCCGCACCAACCTGATCTACACGGCTTCTTCAATAAAGCGACCACGCGAAACAGCTACGCACGACATGGGATGTTGTGTGCCGATGCACGTGCGTGGCTATGAACTCAAAACCTTATGCTGCGTTTTTTCCTTCTCTTCCTGGGTATTCAGCTGACGCTCTTTGGCATCAACATGCTGGGGTGGATCCAGCAGCATCTCGTGTTGCCTTGGACAACGTTGCTTGCGTACATGTGTGCAAAATTGGTGACGTGGTTTGACAGCTCTGCAGCGGCATCAGGAAAAGTGCTGTGGAATCAGGCGACAGGGTTTGGGGTATCCATTGAGCCCGGCTGCAACGGCATCGAGGCGTGCATTGTTCTTTTTGCAGCCATGATGGCGTTCCCCTCTACGTGGAAGCACAAGCTGGCAGGACTGGTGGTTGGGTTTGCCGCGGTGCAAGCTCTGAACGTGGTGCGCGTGATCAGCCTTTTTTATCTGGGGCAGTGGAACACTGCCGTGTTTAATTTCGCTCATGAGTTTCTGTGGCAGGGACTCATCATGCTAGACGTACTGATAGTCTGGCTATTGTGGGTGCGGGCAGGAGCCAAAGCACAGAAGATCGGTGAGCCGCCCCCGCCATCAGAAAAACCACCAGTGCTACCGCGATGGGTTGCAGAATCCAAGGTGGAACGTGTTCGTGGGGAGGTGAGTTCCTCGCTGGATCTGTCGCCCCCGCAGAAACCTCTTGTTTGACTTCGCCAACCTGCAACGGAACGCCCCATGCGTCGCCCCTCGCCGTTAGTGACCTTTGTGCTGTCAGCGTTTGCCTTGATCGTAGGGCTGACCTTTCTTTGGACCAAGGTCAGCCCGTGGACGTCTTACCCCGTGGCTGTGCTGGCGCATGTGACGCTTGAGCAGGCAGCACCCATGTGGGTACGAGCCGTCCACACTCGCCCCGGCAGCATTGAGGTCGATACCACCGTCGAGGTGGTGGTGCCTCAGGCTGGAGGTCGCAAGGCCGAGATCACGCTGGACGCTGATCCAGGTCGATATGCCTATGGATTGCCGATCTTCCTGGCGTTGTTGCTCGCGGCCCAGACAGTGGGCAAGTCGGGTAGCCGCTGGCAGCGCGCCTTTGCCGGCTATCTGCTGCTGTTGCCTGCACAGGTATTCAGCGTTGTGATGTATCTGTTGATGCAGATGATTCTGGCTGCCCAATTGAACACGCGAGCACTTCGTGTGGACCCCTGGCAGTTGGAGGCAATCGTTTATGGCTATCAGGTGGGTGTGCTGGTGTTGCCAACACTGGCTCCGATACTGGTCTGGCTTTGGCTAGATCAGCAGTTCTTTCGGTCTTTTTTCATGTCGCGCTGGAAGCAATCGTGAATCGCCTGCATGGTTCACCCGGGTAAGAGCAACCTCGCGTGTCGAGATAGTTTGTACTTCACCCGCTTTTGTAGGCATATATGAACTTCAGTTTGGGAGTTGCTCGGATATCAGTGGGCTCAGTTGGTTTTGCAGCCCTACTGAAATTCTCCCTACTGCCACCTTCCAGTGGACGTCTTGCCAAACAATTGAGGCGACCCAACCAGCAGACAAACATGCGTGGAGCTGAGGCCTTCATCCAAAGCCTGTTCACGATGTGCCACCTCGACGACTTCATGCCCGCATGACTAACCTTTGCGAGTGATCCGCGTGTTCGCTAACAAGGCTCTGGCGAACATGGATAGGCTTTGTTGACCCAGATGTGTACAGCGATCCACGCAGGCAAAAAAAAGCCCGATGCTGGGATCGGGCTTTAAAAGGATCCCTGAAACGGGGGTTTCGAGAGGATCCAAGGAGACAACTGGATGCCCCGTTGCCAGGGCGATGTCCGTATTATCAGGGAAATCCCTGATGGCTGGCCAGAGTTCGCACTCTGCAGCGCAGCGATGTTTTGCTTAACGCTTGCGGGGAGTGGCCGACTTGGCAGCGTCGGCAGCGGTGCTGGCGACGGCATTGAAGTTGGCTTCGGCAACGTCAGAAGCTTGCTTGACGGCCTTTTGCACCGACTCGAAAGCGTTGTTGGCAGCGGCCACGGCGCTCTTCATCACAGCGACGGCAGTTTCAGAGCCGGCGGGGGCGTTCTTTGCAGCGCTGTCCACCAGGGTGGTAAATGCCTTTTGGGCATCGGTGGTTTGCGATTCGAGGGCCTTGCCGAACTCGGCGCCGGTGCCAGAAGCGATGTCATACAGGTGACGGCTGTAGGCGGCGGTCTTTTCAGCCAGAGGCTGGAACAGGCCAGCTTGCAGTGCCAGCAGTTCTTGTGCGTCTTTCACGCCCAAGACAGCCTGGGTGTGCTGGGCGGCTTCCGACAGGGCAGCGCGCGAAGCGGTCACGTTCAGTTCAACCAGCTTTTCCACGCCTTCGAACGCCTTGGTGGTCAGGCCGAACAGGGTTTCGATGTTGGCTTTGTGGGATGCCAGGATTTGTTCTGCGGTCAGCGACATGTCATATCTCCTAAAAAATGGAACCCGGATGGGTCAGGGTGGCTTACAGACATCTGCGCTGACCCTGACTCGGTAAAGTCATGTTGCAGTGCAGCATGGGTTGAATTTTAGGGGCTCACCGTTCAATTGCAAGCATTTTTTGTTGCAATGCAGCATATTAGGGGTTACTCCCCAGCGCGGGCGGGATTGCCACAATCGTGTCATGCATGCCTATTACACAGACCATTTTGTGTTGCCCCTGCCTGATGGGCACCGCTTTCCCATGGCGAAATACCGCCTGCTGCGTGACCGGCTGGAGCAGCAATTGCCTCAGGCGCTGCTCCAGGTGGCTCCCCCCGCATCAGATGCCGAGCTGGCCCTGGCCCACACGCCAGGCTACATCCAGGCGATCGCTGCCGGCACCCTGCCTGCAGCGGCACAGCGAGAGATCGGTTTTCCGTGGTCCGAGGAGATGGCCGAGCGTGCCCGGCGCTCGGTGGGCGCCACCATTGCGGCGTGCCGCGTGGCCCTGCGAGAAGGGTTGGCGGGCAATCTGGCCGGCGGCACGCACCACGCCTATGCCGACAAAGGCAGCGGATTTTGCGTGTTCAACGACGTTGCGGTGGCCGCACGCCTCATGCAGTCCGAATGGCAGCGTGCGTGCGGCGCTGGCACGGCGCAGCCGCTGCGCGTAGCGGTCATCGACCTGGACGTGCACCAGGGCAACGGCACGGCGCATATCTTTCGCGGCGATGCCAGCGTGTTCACGCTGTCGCTGCACGGGGCGCGCAACTTTCCGTTTCGCAAGGAGGCGGGCGACCTGGATGTGGAATTGCCCGATGGCTGTGCGGACGATGAATACCTGCAGGCGCTGGAGCAGGCGCTGGATTTGCTGGACCAGCACTTTGCACCCGGGCTGGTGCTGTATCTGGCGGGTGCTGATCCCCATGTGGGTGACCGGCTTGGCCGCCTTGCCCTGAGCCACTACGGGCTGGAGGCCCGTGACCGCCGGGTGTTCGACTGGGCGTGGCAGCGCCGCGTGCCACTGGCCTTCACGATGGCCGGGGGCTATGGCCGTGACATGGCCGACACCCTGCAGGCGCAGCTGGCCACCTGGAGGGTGGCCCTGCAATACCACGCGCGCTGGCAGAATGTGCGGCCATGACCACTGCCACCACTTCCCTGGCTGCTCAGCCTGCCCAGCCAGCGCGCCCTGCGCCGCAACCGCGCAGCGCCTATCGGGCCTTCCGCCCCATCAGCACCCGCTGGATGGACAACGATGTCTACGGCCATGTGAACAATGTCGTGTATTACAGCTGGTTCGACACGGCCGTCAACGCCCACTTGATAGAGCAGGGCGTGCTGGATATCCACGCCGGTGAAACCATTGGCCTGGTGATCGAAACCCAATGCAATTATTTTGCCCCACTGGCGTTTCCGCAGACGGTGGAGGCGGGCATCCGTGTGGCGCGGCTGGGGGGCTCCAGCGTGCGTTATGAGGTGGGGTTGTTTGCCCAGGGCGAGCCGTTGTGCGCCGCCGCCGGGCATTTCATCCATGTTTATGTGGACCGCGCCACGCGCCGTCCTGTGCCGGTGCCCGAGCGGCTGCGTGCCGTGCTGCAGGCGCTGGGGGTTGCCGTTTGAAAAAATTGCTATATAAAGCATAGCTGCTTGCGCTTTATGTGTGAGCGCTAGAGGCATCTTTGACACATAACTGGCAACCGGGGGCGTTCAGTGTCTCTGAAGGGTGGCTGTACGCGCCTGATGGCCTACACTTTGGGCTCCCTGGTCTCACCAGCGATGGTTTCTGCACCCCCGGGCCGCCCCGCCGTGGCCCCGTTCCACCATGATCATTACCAGCCTGCTCGACACCGATCTGTACAAGTTCACCATGATGCAGGTGGTGCTGCACCAGTTTCCGGGGGCGCAGGTTGAATACAAATTCAAGTGCCGCAACCCCGGCGTGCAGCTGGCGCCTTTTGTGGCCGAGATTCGGGCAGAGATCCGGTCGCTGTGCAGTCTGCAGTTTCAGGATGACGAGCTCGCTTACTTGCGCTCGCTGCGTTTCATCAAGAGCGATTTTGTGGATTTTCTCGGCCTGTTCCGGCTGAACGAGAAATACATCACCGTCACGCCGCAGCCCTCGGGTGAGATCGACATCACCATCCGCGGGCCCTGGCTGCACACCATCCTGTTCGAGATTCCGGTGCTGGCCATCGTGAACGAGGTGTACTTTCGCAATACGCAAAAGGTGCCTGATTTCCCCGGTGGCCGCCGGCGCCTTGACACCAAGATTGCGCAGCTGCAAGCCGAGGGCCTGGCCGACCTCAAGATTGCCGACTACGGCACGCGCCGGCGCTTCAGCCGCGCATGGCACGAGGAGCTGCTGCGCGTGCTGGTGGCCCGCCTGGGCACGGGCGACCGCCGCCCGGGGGCACCGCCTGGTCCGGGCCAGTTTGCGGGCACCAGCAATGTGCTCTATGCCATGAAGCTGGGCGTGACGCCGCTGGGAACCATGGCGCACGAATACCTGCAGGCCTGCCAGGCGCTCGGCCCGCGCCTGCGCGACAGCCAGGTGTTCGGCTTTGAAATGTGGGCCAAGGAATACCGGGGCGACCTGGGCATTGCGCTGTCCGACGTGTATGGCATGAGCGCCTTTCTGCGCGACTTCGACCTGTATTTCTGCAAGCTCTTTGACGGCGCCCGGCATGACAGCGGCGACCCGTTTGCCTGGGGCGAGCGCCTGCTCGACCACTACCGCAAGAACCGCGTGGACCCGCTGACCAAAACACTGATCTTCAGTGACGCCCTCACGGTGCCGCGCACCATCGAGCTGTACCAGCAGTTCCGGGGGCGCTGCCAGCTGGCGTTTGGCATTGGCACCAACCTCACCAACGACCTCGGTTACGAGCCGCTGCAGGTGGTCATCAAGATGACGCGCTGCAACGACCAGCCGGTGGCCAAGGTGTCTGACGCGCCCGGCAAGGGCATGTGCGATGACGAAAAATACCTGGCCTACCTGCGCCAGGTATTCGAGATTCCCTCGGTGCCCTGATGACGTAAAACACGCTGCCCACTCCGTGCGTGGCCAAAGCCCACGCTCAACAAGAACGAAAGAAGGAGACAAATCCATGAAGATTTCACGCTGGTTGACCTCGATCGCCCTGTTCGCGTTGCCTGGCCTGGCCTTTGCCGCCGACCTTGATGGCGGCAGCATTTCGATGCTGTGGGGCGTGCCGTTTGCCGGCCTGTTGCTGTCGATTGCGCTGGTGCCCCTGTTTGCCCCCATTTTCTGGCACCACCATTTTGGCAAGGTGGCGGCGGCCTGGGGGCTGGCGTTTCTGGTGCCGTTTGCCGTGGTGTTTGGCCCCGGGGTGGCCGGCGCCAGCTTCGTGCATGCGCTGCTGGCCGAATACATTCCCTTCGTCATTTTGCTCACCGCGCTGTTTGCGGTGTCGGGTGGCATCTACATCCGCGGCAACCTGCATGGCAGCCCGGGGCTCAACACGGCCATCCTGGCCATTGGCGCCGTGCTGGCCAGTTTCATGGGGACTACGGGGGCATCGATGCTGCTGATTCGCCCCCTGATCCGCGCCAACGACAACCGCAAGCATGTGGCCCATGTGGTGGTGTTCTTCATCTTCATCGTGTCGAATGCGGGTGGCTCGCTCACGCCGCTGGGTGATCCGCCGCTGTTTCTGGGCTTTTTGAAAGGCGTGGATTTCTTCTGGACGGTAGGGCACATCTACCAGGAGACGCTGTTTCTGGTAGGCGTTTTGCTGGTGCTGTTTTATGCGCTTGACAGCTGGTACTACCGCCGCCACAAAGAGGTGACACCGCAAGACCCGACGCCCGACACCCGCGATATTGGTTTTGATGGCAAGGTCAACTTTGCCTTGCTGGGTGGGGTGGTGGCGCTGGTGCTGCTCAGCGGATTCTGGAAGTCGTCGGTGGTGTTCAACATCGCGGGTACCGAGGTGGGATTGCCCGGCATCGTGCGCGATGTGGGCCTGGTCATCGTCACGCTGGCCTCGCTCTGGCTCACGCCGAAAAAAGTCCATGCCGACAACCAGTTCGGCTGGGGGCCCATGCAGGAGGTGGCCAAGCTGTTTGCGGGCATCTTCCTGACCATCATTCCCGTGATCGCCATGCTCAAGGCGGGCCTCAACGGGCCGTTTGGCGCCATCGTGGCCGCCGTCACGCGGCCTGACGGATCGCCCGATCCGGCGATGTATTTCTGGGCCACCGGTGCGCTGTCTTCGTTTCTGGACAACGCCCCCACTTACCTGGTGTTCTTCAATACCGCCGGGGGCGATCCGGCCGTGCTCATGACCACGCTGGCCCCCACGTTGGCCGCTATTTCGGCGGGCGCCGTGTTCATGGGCGCCAACACCTACATCGGCAACGCACCCAACCTGATGGTCAAAGCCATTGCCGAAGACCGCGGCGTGAAGATGCCCAGCTTCTTTGGCTACATGCTGTGGTCCGGTGGCATCCTCGTGCCCTTGTTCATTGTCATGACCTTCATCTGGTTCAAGTGAAGTACATCCCCCTGAGCGACTTTGCCGCTTCCCCCTTCTCTCGCATCGCTACGCGCTGCGGGAAGGGGGACGCCGCCCTCGCTGCAGGGCGGCCCTTGCTCGGCGGCCCCGGCCTGGATCGCGCCAGTTTCATCAGCTGTGATTGACGCACAACACATTGGAGAAGAAAAATGAGCAAGCCCCGCATCCTGGTTGCCCGCGCGATTTTTCCTGAGGTGGTGGAGCGCCTGGCGCAGCATTTCGAGGTCGAATCCAACCCCGATGATGTGATCTGGTCTCCCCACGAGCTGGCCGCGCGGCTGGCCGACAAGGACGGCGCCTTCACCACCGGCAGCCAGCGCATCGACGCCGCCCTCATCGCTGCCGCGCCGCGCCTGAAAATCGTGGCCAACATGGCTGTGGGCTACAACAACTTTGATGTAGATGCCATGACCGCCGCCGGCGTGCAGGGCACCAACACCCCCGACGTGCTGACCGAAACCACGGCCGACTTCGGCTTTGCGTTGCTCATGGCCACGGCCCGCCGCCTGACCGAGAGCGAACATTTCCTGCGCGCCGGCAAGTGGACCACCTGGCGCTACGACATGTTTGCGGGCAGCGACATCCACGGCAGCACGCTGGGCATCATCGGCATGGGCCGCATCGGGCAGGGCATTGCCAAGCGCGGGGCGCACGGCTTTGGCATGAACGTGGTCTATCACAACCGCTCGCGCCTGTCGCCGCAGCTGGAGGGCGAATGCAAGGCCCGCTATGTCGAAAAAGACGAGCTGCTGCGCACGGCCGACCATGTGGTGCTGGTGCTGCCGTACACCCCGGCATCGCACCACACCATTGGCGCGGCCGAGCTGGCACTGATGAAACCCACGGCCACGCTCATCAACATTGCGCGCGGCGGCATCGTGGACGATGCGGCCCTGGCCGTGGCGCTGCGTGAACGGCGCATTGCGGCGGCGGGCCTGGATGTGTTCGAGGGTGAGCCCAGCGTGCACCCCGATCTGCTGACGGTGCCCAATGTGGTGCTCACGCCGCACATCGCCAGCGCCACCGTGCCCACGCGCCTGGCCATGGCCAACCTGGCGGCCGACAACCTGATCGCCTTTTTTGACGGGCGCGGCCCGCTCACGCCGGTGAACCAGCCGGCTGCGATGCGATCTGCCTGAAATTTGAATCAAATTGGCCTCTAGCGCTTATGGGATAAGCGCAAGATGCTATAAATATAATAGTGAATACCTTGACTGCTGACACGCTTGTTTTGTTGGCCGCGCTGGCCCTGGTGCTGCTGCTTTTGGTGCTGTTGCTGGTGCGCCGCCCCCGTGTGGACTTGCCGCCCGAGTGGCTGGCGCGGCTGCAGGTGCTGGAAGGCACTGCACAGGCCACGCAACTGGCCGTGGCCAAGAACGATGGCGCCATGGATGCGCTGGCCCACCAGCTCAGCGGTTTCACACAAACCACGCAAACCACGCTCGAAACCCTGCGCCACGCCGTGGACGAGCGCCTGGCCCAGGCCGTGACCGAATCGCGCAACAGCCGCTCCGAATTGCTGGCGGCCTTTGGCGTGTTCGAGGGGCGGCTGGAGCAGCGCCTGTCGGTGTTCGACGCCGCCCTGACCCAGCGCCAGACCGCGCTGGATGCCTCGCTGGCCCAGCGCTTTGATGGTCTGCAGCAGGCCGTGGCCGGGCGCCTGGAAGAAAGCAGCAAGGCGCTGCTGGCCCACCTGGCGCAGGGCCAGGCCGATGCCGCCACCGCGCGCACCGAGCTGTCGGCCACACTGGTGGGTTTTCGCACCGAGCTCACCACCACCACGGCCGCCTTGGCCTTTGAGAGCGTCAAGTCGCGCGAGGCCATGGGCGAGAGCGCAGCGCTGTTTGAAAAGCGCATTCAAGAGCGTTTCGAGGCGCTGACGGCCGCCACGCGCATCACGCTCGACTCGCTCAAGGCCGACATCCAGAGCCAGCTGGGCACCATGTCGACCGCGCTCAAGGACCAGCTCGAAGGCAACAGCTACCAGATCAAGAACCAGTTCTCGGTGCTGCAAGACGCGGTGTCGCAGCAGCTCACCGGCCTGGTGCAGGGCAGCCAGCACAACGCCGAGCAGCTGCGCACGGCGCTCAACGAACGCCTGGGCGCCATCCAGGCCGACAACGCCACCAAACTCGAAGAAATGCGCCGCACCGTGGACGAAAAGCTGCACGCCACGCTGGAGCAGCGCCTGGGCGAATCGTTCAAGCTGGTGAGCGACCGGCTCGAACAAGTGCACAAGGGCCTGGGCGAGATGCAGACGCTGGCGGGCAGCGTGGGTGACCTCAAGCGCGTGATGACCAACGTGAAGTCGCGCGGCACCTGGGGCGAAATGCAGCTTGGGGCCATCATCGACAACGTGCTCACGCCCGACCAGTTCGCGCGCAACGTCAAGACCGTGCCAGGCAGTGACGAGCTGGTCGAATTTGCCATCCGCCTGCCGGGCAAAAACGACGAGCATCCGGTGTGGCTGCCCATCGACTCCAAGTACCCCGTGGAGCAATACCAGCGGCTCATGGACGCGCAGGACGCCGCCGACAAGGCCGCCATCCTGTCGGCGGGCAACGCGTTCGAGACCTCCATCAAGCTGGAGGCAAAGAAGATCTTTGCCAAATATGTATCGCCCCCGCACACCACTGACTTTGCCGTGTTGTATTTGCCCACCGAGGGCCTGTTTGCCGAGGTGATGCGCCGCCCCGGCCTGGTGGAGGCCGTGCAGAACGACTGCCGCGTGATGATCACCGGCCCGGCCAACCTGGCCGCCATGCTCAACAGCCTGCAGATGGGCTTCAAGACGCTGGCGATTGAAAAGCGCTCGTCCGAGGTGTGGAGCCTGCTGGGCATGGTCAAGACCGAGTTCGCCAAGTTTGGCGATGTGGTCGAGGCCACCAAAAAATCCATCGACGCCGCCGCCAAGAAGTTTGACGAGGTGGGCGTGCGCACCCGCGCCATTCAGCGCAAGCTGCGCGACGTGCAGGACCTTCCTGCGCCCGATACGGCCGTGCCGCTGGCGCGTGGCCACACCGCGGCGCTCACCGGACTGGATCCCGAGGACGATCTGACCTGAGCCGGCTCCCGGCCCGCCGGGTGGCGAAGGGGTCTCAGAGCTTGTAAAAAGCCTTGATCAGGCCCCAGGCTTCCTGCGGGTCATCGGTGTAGTGGAACAGCTCCAGGTCCTTGGCCGAAATGGTGCCTTCTTCCACCATCACGTCAAAGTTGATGAGGCGCTTCCAGTAGTCGGTGCCAAACAGCACGATGGGTACCGGCTTGGCCTTGCGGGTTTGCACCAGCGTGAGCACCTCGAACAGTTCATCAAGGGTGCCAAAGCCGCCGGGGAACACCACCAGCGCCTTGGCGCGCATCATGAAGTGCATCTTGCGCAGGGCAAAGTAGTGGAACTTGAAGCTCAGCGAAGGCGATATGAAGCGGTTGCCGCTTTGCTCATGCGGCAGGCCGATGTTCAGACCCACGTTCAGCGCGCCCGCCTCGTGGGCGCCCCGGTTGGCGGCCTCCATGATGCCGGGGCCGCCGCCCGTGCAGATGTAGATGCGGTCGGCCGGGCGCTGGCGTTCGCTGTGGTCGGCCACCAAGCCGGCAAACTGGCGGGCAAGGTCGTAGTAGCGCGCGTTGCGCACGGCACGGCGCGCGCGCTGCAGCTGTTCTTCGTCGCCGCTGGCCTCGGCTTCGCTGAGCAGGGCGGCCGCCTCGTCGGGCGCCAAAAAGCGTGCGCTGCCATACACCACCACGGTGTTCTCGATGCCTTGCTCGGCCTGGCCCAGGTCGGGCTTGAGCATTTCCAGCTGGAACCGGATGCCGCGCGTTTCACGGCGGAACAAGAACTCGGGGTCGGCAAACGCGAGGCGGTAGGCATCGGCGTGCAGGGGGTTGTCGTTGTTGGCGTGCGCGTGCAGCTCGGCCCAGGCATCGGCCAGGCGGCGTTCGTTGAGTTGGGTGTTGGCTTCCATGGGGATTCCAGACGTCGCGGCGGGGGCCGGACTGAGAGAGTAGGGTTGTGACAGGGGCCAGCCATTGGAGCGGCGGGCCTTGCAGGATTTTAGGGCCAACAGTGCTGTTGCGCTTTACAGACGTGCGTCATAAGCTATTAAAAAGATAGTAACTTATTGCGCTGCAGGTCAAAATGACCGGGAGGCCGGGTGCGCGCCGCGCTGTGGGCTGGCCCAACGGTCAGGGGCGGCTGGCCAGCGCCAGTGCCACCGTCTGCAGGCCCAAGAGTGTCATGAGCAGCGAGCCCCCCAGATGCAGCCCGGTGGTGCCGGCTGCCAGCAGGTAGCGTTGCTGCTGCAGCATGGTCACCACCTCGGCCGAAAAGCTGGAAAACGTGGTCAGCGCCCCCAGAAACCCCGTGACCAGCGCCAGGCGCCAGGCGGGGTCGATCTGCGGCAGGGCCTGGAAAGCCGCCACGCACACGCCGATGAGGTAGCCGCCGAGCAGATTGGCCGCCAGGGTGCCCCAGGGCAGCAGCGCGCCGGGCCCGCTGAGCCACACGCCCAGGCGCCAGCGGGCCAGGGCGCCGAGGCTGGCGCCGATACAGATGGACAGAACATTCAGCATGGCGCCATTGTCCACATCCGGGGCGCGCGCCCAGGGTTCTTGCCTTGGTGACACGGACCCATGGCAGACGCAGGCGCGGGTTTGGTATCGTTCCTTTCGTGTCCATCGTGTGCCATTCAGCGCGGTTTTCTTGCGATGGAGGGCCTCACGCCAATGCATCCTGTGCTCTGATGGACCGATCTTTTTTCTCTGGCTGCGCTGCGCGCTCTAATTGATATAAAAAGTGGCTTTTGCGCATATATGGCAAGCGCTCATAGCTATTAGTACGGTAGCAACTCATGACGATTGAACCTTCTTTCTCACCCCGCTGGCAGTTCTGGGTTGACCGGGGCGGCACCTTCACTGACATCGTGGGGCGCCGGCCCGATGGCGGGCTGGTCACGCACAAATTGCTGTCTGAAAACCCTGGGCAGTACCGCGATGCCGCGGTGGCCGGCATTCGCCACCTGCTGGGTCTGAAGCCCGGCGAAGCCGTGGCGCCCGCGCAGGTGGAGTGCGTGAAGATGGGCACCACCGTGGCCACGAATGCCTTGCTGGAGCGCAAGGGCGAGCCCACGCTGCTCATCACCACCAAGGGCTTCAAGGACGCACTGCGCATTGCCTACCAGAACCGCCCCCGCCTGTTTGACCGGCACATCGTGCTGCCCGAGCTGCTCTACAGCCGCGTGATCGAGGCGCAGGAGCGCGTGGGCGCGCAGGGCGAGGTGATCGAGCCACTCGATGAGGCGCATCTCAAGGAGCGCCTGTGGGCGGCCTACGATGCGGGCCTGCGCAGCGTGGCCATCGTGTTCATGCATGGCTGGCGCTACACCGCCCACGAGCAGGCGGCCGCCCGCCTGGCCGAGCAGGCGGGGTTCACGCAGATCAGCACATCGCACGCCACCAGCCCCCTGATGAAGTTTGTCAGCCGGGGCGACACCACGGTGGTGGATGCTTATCTGTCCCCCATCCTGCGCCGCTATGTGGCGCAGGTCGCGGGCGAGATGCCTGGCGTGCCGCTGTTCTTCATGCAGTCCTCGGGCGGGCTGACGGACGCGCACCACTTTCAGGGCAAGGACGCCATCCTCTCGGGCCCGGCGGGCGGCATTGTGGGCATGGCCCGGACTGCGCAGCTGGCGGGGCACGATCGCGTGATCGGCTTCGACATGGGCGGCACCAGCACCGATGTGAGCCACTATGCGGGCGCATTCGAGCGCGAGTTTGAGACACAGGTGGCTGGCGTGCGCATGCGCGCGCCCATGATGGGCATCCACACGGTGGCGGCCGGTGGCGGCTCGGTGCTGGGCTTTGACGGCGCCCGCTTTCGTGTGGGCCCCGAGAGTGCGGGCGCCCATCCCGGCCCCGCCAGCTACCGCCGGGGCGGCCCGCTGGCCGTGACCGATGCGAACGTGATGGTGGGCAAGATCCAGCCGGCGCATTTTCCGCAGGTGTTTGGCCAGGCGGCCAACGAGCCGCTGGATGCCGACGTGGTGCGCGCACAGTTTGGTGCGCTCGCCGTGCAGACCGGGCGAGCGCCTGAGGAAGTGGCCCACGGTTTCATCCAGATCGCCGTGCAGCAGATGGCCAATGCCATCAAGAAGATCAGCGTGGCCCGCGGCTACGACGTGACGCGCTACACCCTGCAGTGCTTTGGCGGCGCGGGCGGCCAGCACGCCTGCCTGGTGGCCGACGCACTGGGCATGGCGCAGGTTTTTGTGCACCCGCTGGCGGGCGTGCTGAGCGCCTATGGCATGGGCCTGGCCGATCAGAACGTGATCCGCGAGCAGACCGTGGAATGCACGCTGGCGCCCGAGGCACTGGCGGGCATCGAAGCCACGCTGGATACGCTGGCCAGCACGGCGCGCGCCGAGCTGCAGCGCCAGCAGGCGGGCACTGGCACCGCCGTGGTGCACCGCCGCGTGCATGTGCGCTACGAGGGCAGCAATTCGGCCCTGGTCGTGCCGTTTGGCACCCAGGCCGAGATCACCGTCGCATTCGAGAACGCCTACCGCCAGCGGTTTTCGTTTCTCATGCAGGGCAAGAGCCTGGTGGTGGAGGCCGTGTCGGTCGAGGCCGTGTTGCCCGGCGATGCCCCCATGGAGCCGCGCCACGCAGTGCACCCGCCGCGCGAGGTGCCGCGCCGCAGCACCGTGCGCATGTACACCGTGGGCACCAGCGGTGCCCCCGCCTGGCACGATGCCGCACTGGTGGTGCGCGAAGATCTGCGCCCTGGCGACGTGATCCCCGGCCCGGCCATCATTGCCGAGAAGAATGCCACCACGGTGGTCGAACCCGGCTGGCAGGCGCAGCTGACCGACCTTGACCACCTGCTGCTCAACCGCTGTGCGGCGCGCGCCGTGCATTGCGCGGTGGGCACTACGGCCGACCCCGTGCTGCTGGAGCTCTTCAACAACCTCTTCATGAACATCGCCGAGCAGATGGGGCTGCAGCTGCAAAACACGGCGTATTCGGTGAACATCAAGGAGCGGCTGGACTTCAGCTGCGCGCTGTTCGATGCGGCGGGCCATCTGATTGCCAACGCGCCGCACATGCCGGTGCACCTGGGCTCCATGGGCGAGAGCATCAAGACGGTGATCCGTGAGAACACCGGCAAGATACAACCGGGTGATGTGTATGTGCTCAATGACCCGTACCACGGCGGCACGCATTTGCCCGACATCACCGTCATCACGCCGGTGTACCTTGCCGACGGCGCGCAGCCCAGCTTTTACGTGGGCAGCCGGGGCCACCACGCCGACGTGGGCGGCATCACGCCGGGCTCGATGCCGCCGTTTTCCACGCGCATCGAGGAAGAGGGCGTGCAGATCCGCAACTTCAAGCTGGTCGAGCGCGGGGTGCTGCGCGAGGCCGAAATGCTGGCCCTGCTCCAAAGCGGTGAATACCCCTCACGCAACCCGCAGCAGAACCTGGCCGACCTGAAAGCGCAGATTGCCGCCAACGAAAAGGGCGTGCAAGAGCTTGGCAAGATGGTGCAGCAGTTCAGCCTGCCCGTGGTGCAGGCCTACATGGGCCATGTGCAGGACAACGCGGAGGAATCGGTGCGCCGCGCCATCACGCGCCTCAAGGACGGCGCATTCACGCTGCCCCTGGACAACGGCGCGCAGATCAGCGTGGCCGTGAAGGTGGATGCGGCCAGCCGCAGCGCCACCATCGACTTCACCGGCACCAGCGCGCAGCAGAGCAACAACTTCAATGCGCCCACGGCGGTGTGTGTGGCGGCGGTGCTGTATGTGTTTCGCTCGCTGGTTCAGGATGACATCCCGCTGAACGCCGGGTGCCTGAAGCCGCTGAATGTGATCATCCCGCCCGGCTCCATGCTCAACCCGCTTCCACCGGCCGCGGTGGTGGCGGGCAATGTGGAAACCTCCACCTGCATCACCAATGCCTTGCTGGGAGCGCTGGGCGTGATGGCGGCCAGCCAGTGCACCATGAACAACTTCACGTTCGGCAACGCCAGCCACCAGTATTACGAAACCATTTCGGGCGGCAGTGGTGCGGGCGGCGTGTTCGACGATGCGGGGGCCCTGGTGGGCGGCTTTGGCGGCACCAGCGTGGTGCAGACCCACATGACCAATTCCCGGCTGACCGACCCGGAGATCCTGGAGTTCCGCTTTCCGGTGCGGCTGGACAGCTTTGCCATTCGTGCCAACTCGGGCGGTGGCGGCCGCTGGGCGGGGGGCAACGGCGGGGTGCGCCGCATCCGCTTTCTTGCGCCAATGACGGCCAGCATCCTCTCCAATGGCCGCCACCATGGCGCGTTTGGCATGGACGGCGGCAAGGCCGGAGTGCCGGGCGTCAACAAGGTGGTGCGTGCCAATGGCCGCGTGGAGTTGCTCGACCACATCGGCCAGGCCGAAATGCAGCTGGGCGATGTGTTCGAGATCCACACACCTGGTGGCGGAGGTTTTGGCGCTGCCGCAAGCAAATTTTGATGAAATATGCCGATAGCCCTTGATGGTAAAGCGCTAGCAGCTATAAATTCAGGAGCATTGTGGTGCCGCCTGGCCGCGGCCGCCTGTCACGAATCGCGCTCGATCGAGTCGGTGGTGCGGCTCAGGCTCGGGGGCACATCGTTGCCCGCCCGCCGTGCGCGGAACAAGGCCGCGCGCATGAGGAAAATATTGGTCACGGGCACCGTGATGGCTACGAACAGTGCGATCAGCAGGGCGTGCAGCGCCAGGCCTTGCCCCTGCAGCGAGAAGTAAACGATGGTGCCGAGCATGATGCACCAGCAGCCCATGGTGGCAATGATGGACGGCGCGTGCACGCGCTCGAAATAAGTTTTAAGGCGCAGCAACCCCCACGAGCCCAGCAGCGCATTGGTTGCACCTGTCAGCACCATCGCCGCGATGGTGATTTCTGCCCACAGCGGCAGGGCAGCCCCGGTCATTCGATCACCTCGCCGCGCAGCAAAAATTTGGCCATGGCCGTCGTACCGACAAAACTGAACAACGCAATCAGCAGCGCCCCCTCGAAATACGCGTTGCTGCCGTAGTGAATGCCCAGCACCAGCGCCAGCAGCATGCCATTGAGGTACATGCAGTCCAGCGCCAGCACACGGTCTTGCGCCGAGGGGCCCTTGAGCAGCCGCACCAGCGCAAGCACCATCGCCAGCACCAGCATGCTCAGGGCAATGGGCAGGGCCCAGGAAAGGATGGGGTAGGTCATTCAAAAATCTCCATCAGCGGGCGCTCGTAACGCTGCTTGACGTGGTCGATCAGGGTTTGCGGATCGTCCACCTCCAGCGCGTGCAGCATGAGCATGGAGCGGTCCAGCGACAGCTCGGCCCAGGCGGTGCCGGGTGTGATGCAGACGATCATGGCCAGCACGGCCAGCGCATTGGGGTCGCGCAGTTCCAGGGGGATGTGCACAAAGGCCGCAGCATGGCGTGGCCGCCCGGGAGCCAGCAGCAGGCGCGCCACGGCCAGGTTGGACGCCACGGTGTCGGCCACCACCGTCAGACCCAGCCGCAGCACCGTGCCGGGGCGGCGAATGCGCACCGGCAGGGGCCGCAGCCCGCGCGTGAGCAGGGGCACCAGCCACGCCACCACCAGTGCCAGCAGCAAATTGCCGGGGCTGAGCGACTGGTTCAGCAACAGCCACAGCACGAACAGCGCGACCGACAGCAAGGGTGCGGGCAGCAGGCGTTTCATGGAGCCTCCTTGGGCGAACCGGCACTGCGTGGGGTGGTGGGGCCGGGGATGGGTTGTGCCTGCATCACGGCGCGGATGTAGGTTCCTGGCGAATGCAGCGCATCGGCCGTGGCCTGCGTGAACCGCATCACGGGGCCGGCCAGCAAGGTCAGCGTGATGCAAAGGGCCAGCAGGGCGGCAATGGGCAACCCCTCCAGCACGCGCAGTTGCGGTGCCACACCCACATGCGTGGACCAGAAATGGCGAATGCCAGCCCGCGAGAGGGCAATCAGCGCCAGCAGGCCGGTGGCGATCATCAGCACAAACAGCGTCCAGCCCGGCGCGCCCGGCTGGGTGCCGGCCGAAGCGGTCAGGCCCAGCGGGTTGAGCAGGGCGCTGAGCATGGCGAACTTGCCCACAAACCCCGACAGCGGTGGCAGACCGGTAATGACCAGCGTGCAGACGATAAAGGCCAAGCCCAGCAGGGCGGCAGCGGCGGGGATGACACGGCCAATCAGCACCTCTTCGTCTTCGTCGAGGTTCAGTCCCTCGGTGGGAACGAGCTCGGCGTTGAGAAAGGGCGCGTTGTCGCTTTTCTCGAACGGGGCGTAGCTGGCACCGTCATTGCGCCAGCGGTCGATCAGGTCAGCCGTCAGGAAAAGGGCGCTGACGGCCAGCGTGGAACTGGGCAGGTAATACAGCAGCCCGGCCGTGAGCAGGTTCTGGCCAAATCCCGCCGCGGCCAGCAGGGTGCCTGACGACAGGATGGCGGCAAACCCGGCCAGATGCGTGAGGCGCTGCGAGCCCAGCATCCCCACGGCGCCAAACGCCATGGTGACCATGCCGCCACCAATCAGCCACAGGCTGCCAAACAGTGCGGAGGCGCCGGCTTCGCTGCTGAACAGCAGGGTCCACAGCCGCAAAATCGTGTAGACACCCACCTTGGTCATCAGCGCAAACAGCGCGCCCACGGGCGCCGTGGCGGCACTGTAGGCTGGCACGAGCCAGAAGTTGAGCGGCCACACCGCCGCCTTGATGAGAAAGGCCGTCGCCAGGATGGCGGCGGCGGCGTGCAGCAGGCCACGGTCGGCGGGGGCCACCAGTGGAATGACCTGCGCAAGATCGGCCATGTTCAGCGTGCCGGTGATGCCATACAGCATCGAGACACCCACCAGAAACAGCGAGGACGCCGCCAGATTGATGGCGATGTAGTGCAAACCCGCCTGCACGCGCTGCCTGCCCGATCCGTGCAGCAGCAGGCCATACGATGCAGCCAGCATGATCTCGAAGAACACGAACAGGTTGAACAGGTCGGCCGTGAGAAAAGCACCTGCCAGGCCCATGAGCTGGAACTGGAACAGCGGGTGGTAGTGCACACCTGCACGGTGCCAGCGGGCCCCCGCAAACACGATGGAGGCCAGCGCAACCACGCTGGTCAGCACCAGCATCATGGCCGACAGGCGGTCCAGGGCCAGCACAATGCCGAACGGCGCCTGCCAGTTGGCCGCCAGGTACACACCCATGCTGCTGGTGGCGCTGGGCTGGTTGGACCACAGCAGCAGGGCCAGCGCCACCAGCAGCCCGAGCGCTGTCGAAAGCACATTGACGACGAGCTTCAGGAGCCGCTGTTCCTCGCGCATCAGCAGCATGAGCGCACCGGTGAGCAGTGGCAGGGCAATGGGGGCGAGCATCAGGTGCGGCATCAGCGCCGAGGCGCCTTGCTCCACCAGTGTGATCAGGCCCTGGCTCATCGGAGCGCCCCGGTGCACAGGGCTGCCGCCAGGGCATGGCGCGGCGCGGGCGGGCAGTGCGAAAGGTGGGGCAGGATGGTGCTCATGGCATTTCCTGCACATCACGCGCGCTGTGGCCGTCCACATGGTCGGTGCCCGACATGCCGCGTGAGGCCAGCAGCACCACGAGGAACAGGGCCGTCATGGCAAACCCGATCACGATGGCGGTGAGCACGAGCGCCTGGGGCATGGGGTCGGCATAGTGCGCCAGGTCGTTGGGCAGGCCAGGCCGTAGCACAGGCTCCTTGTCGATCGCCAGACCCAGGCGGCCCATGCTGAAGATGAACAGATTGACGGCATAGGACAACAGCGACAGTCCCATGATGACCTGGAAGGTGCGCGGACGCAGCAGCAGCCAGACGCCCGAGCCCGTGAGCACGCCAATGGCAATGACCAGAACGATTTCCATCAGCGGTTGGTCTCCTGTGGGGGTGGGGGGGGGGCGTCCTCTTGCGCCGCTTCTTCGGCCAGCCGGGCGTGGTAGCGGTGGCCGCGCACCGATTGGTGGGCAATGGCCGTCAGGATCAGCAAGGTGGACCCCACCACCAGCGTGAACACGCCGATGTCAAAAAACATGGCACTGGCGATGTGGATGTCGCCCAGCAGCGGCAGGCTCAGGTGAAAGGTGTGGCTCGTGAGAAACGGGTAGCCCACCACGATCGCCCCGAGCCCTGTGGACAGGGCGAACAGCAGCCCGGTGCCGATCCAGCGCCGCGGGAGTAACGGCATGTGGGCCTCTACCCAGTGCGTGCCCGAAATGATGTATTGCAGCAGCAGCGCCACCGAAAGCACCAGGCCCGCCACAAACCCCCCACCGGGCTGGTTGTGCCCGCGCATGAACAGGTAAAACGACACCACGGCTGCAAAGGGCAGCAAAAGCCGCACCAGCACCGCGGGCACCATCAGATAGCCCACGGCGGTGTCGGTGGCGTGGCGTGGGTTGAGCAGGTCGGTCTGCAGATCGGCGGGCATGAAGCGCTGCTGTTCGGGCAGGTCCATGGTTTCGCGCGCGGGGCGAAAGCGCCGCAGCAGTGCATACACCGTGAGGGCCACCACGCCCAGCACCACGATTTCGCCAAAGGTGTCAAAACCACGGAAATCCACCAACATCACGTTAACCACGTTGGTGCCACCGCCCTGGCTGAGTGCGTTTTCCAGGAAGAACGTGGATGTGCTGTCGGGAAAAGGGCGGCTCATCATGGCAAAGGCCAGCCAAGCCATGCCGCCCCCTGCCGCCAGCGCCAGCGCCATGTCGCGCTGGCGGCGCCACCGGGTGGTGGCCTGCTCGGCGGAGGTGGCAACGCGCAGGGTTTCATCGCGTTTGGGCAGCCAACGCAGGCCCAGCAAAATGAGCACCGTGGTCACGATCTCGACCACCAGCTGAGTCAGCGCCAGGTCGGGTGCCGAAAACCACAAAAACGTGATGCTGGTGCAAAGCCCTGCTCCGCCCGCCAGTGTGAGCGCTGCCAGGCGGTGGTATTTGGCCTGCCAGGCGGCTGCCACGGCGCATACCATGCCCACGCCCCAGAGCATCACGAACGCGGGCGATAGCGGCAACATGCTTCGTTGGCCCAGTTGCATGCCCTGGCTCCACAGGGGCAGGGCGCCAGCAACCAGCGCTGCGCCAACCAGCCACAGCATCTGCCATTGCAGGCGCTGGGTAGACAGCATGCGCCGCCCATGGCGCCCCATCTGCGTAATGAAAGCCAGCGAACCATCAAACAGGCGCCGCCCCCGGATGTGGCGCATGAGGGGTGGCGCATCCACCCGGCCGGCAGCGCGCAGCGCCCGCAACGCCGTATACATTGCGATCCCGCCGCCCAGGGCCAGCAGGCTCATCACGAAGGGGGTGTTGAAGCCATGCCACACGGCCAAGCTGAAGGCTGGAAGCTCTCCGCCCACCACAGGCCTTGCGGCGGCATCCAAGAATCGGCCCACCGACCAGGCAGGCAGCATGCCCACCACCAGGCACACCAGCACCAGCAACTCCACCGGTACGCGCATCCAGTGCGGCGGTTCGTGCGGTGTGCGCGGCAGGTCGGTGGCTGGCGGGCCAAAGAACACATCGACCGTGAAGCGCAGCGAATACGCCACGCTGAACATGCCCGCCAGGGTGGCGGCAATCGGCAGCATGAAGGCCACCAGCGGTGTGGCATCCAGGAACACTGTCTCGGTGAAGAACATCTCCTTGGACAGGAAACCATTGAGCAGCGGCACGCCCGCCATCGCGGCACTGGCCACCATGGCCAGTGTGGCGGTGACCGGCATCATGGACCGCAGGCCCGACAGACGGCGGATGTCACGCGTGCCGCTTTCGTGGTCCACAATGCCGGCGGCCATGAACAGCGACGCCTTGAAGGTGGCATGGTTCATGATGTGAAACACCGCGGCCACAGCGGCCAGCGGGCTGTTCAGGCCCAGCAGCAGCGTGATGAGGCCCAGGTGCGAAATGGTCGAATAGGCGAGCAGACCTTTCAGGTCGTTCTGGAACATTGCCGCATAGCCACCCACCAGCAGCGTGGCCAGGCCGACACCGCCCACCAGCCAGAACCAGGGCTCGGTGCCACCCATCACGGGCCACATGCGGGCCAGCAAAAAAACACCGGCCTTGACCATGGTGGCCGAATGCAGATACGCCGACACAGGCGTGGGCGCGGCCATGGCGTGTGGCAGCCAGAAATGAAACGGAAACTGCGCGCTCTTGGTGAAAGCGCCCAGCAGCAGCAATACAAGGGCCGTGAGGTACAGCGGGTGATCGCGCACCTGCTGGCCAGCCGCAAGCACATGATCGAGGTCGTAGCTGCCCACAATGTGGCCGATGACCAGCATGCCCCCCAGCAGGCACAGGCCGCCCGTGCCGGTGACGGTGAGCGCCATGCGCGCGCCCCGCCGCGCATCGCGCCGGTGGTGCCAGTAGCCGATCAGCAAGAACGAAAACAGGCTGGTCAGCTCCCAGAAGAACGCCAGCTGAATGATGTTGCCCGCCAGCACTACGCCCGCCATTGCCCCCATGAAGGCCAGAAAAAACGAGAAGAAGCGCGGCACCGGATCGGCGGGCGACATGTAGTAGCGCGCATACAGCACCACCAGCGTGCCGATGCCCAGCACCAGCATGCAGAACATCCACGCAAAGCCATCCATGCGGATGACCAGGTTCAGGCCCAGAGCGGGCAGCCATTCAATTTCCTGGCGCAGAACACCGCCGTCGGCAATCTGGGGAAAGTAAAGCGCGGTCTGAACAGTGCAGAAAAGCGCAATCAGCCCTGCGACCGTGGACTCGGTGTTACGGGCATTCGCGGGCAGTACCGCCGCAAGGAAGCTGCCGATGAAAGGAAGAAGAATGAGGGTGATCAGGGGCATGCGCCGGCAATTTTACGGGGCGGTCTGCGCCGGTCGTTGAAAAGACCATGCCTGCCCGGGCGTTTGTCCGGGGTGCCGGTCCCAAAAAGAAAACCCGCCGCAGCGGGCTTGGCGTTTGCGTGGGGTGCTTATTTTTTGGGAGCGCTCGCAGCCGCTGCGGCAGGTGCAGGGGTGGGGGTGGGGGTGGGGGCGGGGGCGGGCGCCTTGAAAGTGCGGCCATTCACCCTCATGCCCTCGGCAGAAAACTTGCCAGCACTGGTTTCGCCCACGCCGCGCACCCGTTGGATGAAATCGTCCCAGTCCTTGAACGCACCGTGTTTGCGCTCTTCGATGATTTTTCCGGAGAGGCCGGGCCCGATGCCTTTGATGCCGTCCAGTTCTGCGGCCGTGGCCTTGTTCACATCGACCGCTGCAAACGAGGCAGCGGCATACAGCATGACAAGGGTGGTCAGTATTTTTTTCAGCACGGATGAACTCCTGGTAGTTGATGCGACGCGATGAAATCGCCCAGGCATCATAGCGAGGCAACTGCGGCTTTACGTGCGGCCTGCCGGCACCTGCGGGTCAGATAGTGAACCCTCTGCGCTCTCAGAGCTCTTCCACCCGGCGGGCGGGGTAGCTGTCCCAAGTCTGGCAGCCCGGGCATTGCCAGAAATGCTGGCGTGCCTCGAAGCCGCAGGCGGCGCAGCGGTAGCGCGTGAGCGGCTTGACGGCGTGGTCCAGCGCCCGCTGGATCTGCGGATGGAACTCTTCGTGCTCGAGTTTTTCTTCTGCCAGCCACTTGGCTGCTGCCACCAGGGATTGCTCTTTGTCCAGATGCCGGACATACCATTGCCGTGCCGTGGCCGCATCGGTGGGGTTCAGTGCCTGTAAGGCCACGATGCCCTCCAGCACATCCAGCGATGGCGCCTGGGCGTAATGCGCTTGCAGCAATGCCTGCATCTCCGGCGCCTGGCCTGCGGCGATGGCGGTTTCCAGCATCAGGGGAGTGGCCAGGGGCACTGCGGCAGGGGCCTGCCGGCTGAGCGCCTGGAGTGTGCCCAGGGCGGCACCACTGTCGCCCATCATGTGCTGCAGCCGGGCAAGGTCGATGCGGGCGCGCGCCGCCTCGGGCGCGGTGGCCACCGCATGGTTCAGCAAGGCCAGCGCGCCGGGGCGGTCGTTGTTGGCGATGCAGGCTTGCGCCTGCTCGCACAGGTAGTGCGCCTGCCGGGTGCTGAAATCACCTTGATTTGCATTGTGCATCTTGCGGGCAATGCCTGCGGCATGGGGCCAGTCGCGCGAGCGCTCGTAAATGGCCAGCAAGGCAAGGCGGGCCTGGCCCTCAAACGGTGTGCCTTCCAGCTGGCTCAGGGCTGCTTCGGCCCGGTCCAGCAGCCCCGCTTTCAGAAAATCGAGCGCCAGGGCATATTGGGCACGCTCCTGGTCCGCACGGGACAGGTCGCCGCGGGACAAAAGGTGCTCATGCACCCGCACCGCACGGTCGTATTCGCCCCGCCGACGAAACAGGTTGCCCAGCGCAAAGTGCAGTTCGGATGTGTCGGGATCGTTCTGTACCGCTTCAATAAAGGCATCGATGGCCTGGTCCTGCTGCTCGTTGAGCAGAAAGTTCAGCCCCTTGAAATAGGCCTTGGGAGCACGGCGGTTTTCCGCACGCAGCTGGCGCAGGTCAAAGCGGGAGGCGAGCCAGCCCAGCACAAAGGCCAGGGGCAGGCCCAGCAAAATCCAGCTGATATCAAATTCCATGGGGTGGCAGCAATTCGGCAGACGATGAGGCAGCCGCTGGAGCGGGCGCGGTGGGCGCGGGCGACAGCTTGGTTGAACTATCGGCGCGGCGCGCTGCCCGGCGGTGCTTCCACCAGCGGGGCACCATGCCCAGTACGCCCACCACCAGGCCGGCGGAAAACGCGGTCAGCACCACCAGTACCAGAGGTGCACGCCACTGCGTGCCAAAGAAAAAATGCACGGTGGCGTCTTGCTGGTTGTTCAGTGCGAAGGCAAACAGCGTAAAAAAAATGGCTGCCTTGAGCAGCCACAGGAGGTATTTCATGGAGCTCCCCGGTGGTGGGGAGATTCTAAGAGCTTGGCAGTACGGCCCAGCCGTAGCAGCGCTGTGCGCGGTTCATTCACGGATTTGCATGATTTATGCCGCCAGCCCTTATGTATAAAGCGCTAATAGCTATTAAAATAATAGCAACCGGTCTTCAAAGACTTGTTTCCAGCTCGGCGGTGCGCTGGTCTACCGCCTCGCGAAGTGCCTTGCCCGGTTTGAAATGCGGCACGCGCTTTTCCGGTATGGCCACGGCTTCGCCGCTGCGCGGGTTGCGGCCCATGCGTGGCGGGCGATGGTTGACCGAGAAACTGCCAAAGCCCCGGATCTCGATGCGGTGCCCATGCACCAGGGCATCGCCCACAGCGTCCAGAATGGTCTTGACGGCGAATTCGGCATCGCGGTGCGTGAGCTGACCAAAGCGGGCGGCCAGTTCCTCAACGAGGTCAGAGCGGGTCATGGAGTCTTGGGGCATGGCAGGAGAATCAATGGCTGAAAGAGAAGCGGGCGCACAAGGCGCCCGCTGTCTGACCGTCTAGGGAGCCTCTGCACGAATCATCGCGTCGTGTGCATCTGCGGACTCGGGCGGTCTGCGTTGTCGCAAATGCTCGCAATAGCCAGGCTATTGCTGCGCTTTGCGCCTCGCAGGCCACCGCGATCCGCAGCGCACACTTGCCGCTCGATTCGAGCAGATGCTCCCGGGTCAGTGCTTTACTTTTCCGAGTTGTCCAGCTTGGCGCGCAGCAGGGCGCCCAGGCTGGTCGTGCCGGCGCTTTCGCGGCTCGACTGCTGGCTCAGGTTGGCCATGGCGCCTTGTTCGTCGGCCATGTCCTTTTGCTTGATCGACAGCTGGATGTTGCGGGTCTTGCGATCCACATTGACCACCACAGCGGTGACTTCGTCGCCTTCCTTGAGCACGTTGCGGGCATCTTCCACGCGGTCGCGGGAGATTTCCGAAGCGCGCAGGTAGCCCACGATGTCTTCGCCGAGGTCGATTTCAGCGCCACGGGCGTCCACGGTCTTGACCTTGCCGGTCACCGTCTGGCCCTTGTCGTTCACGGTCACAAACGTGGTGAACGGGTCGCCATCCAACTGCTTGATGCCCAGGGAGATGCGCTCGCGGTCCACGTCCACGGCCAGCACGATGGCTTCGACTTCCTGGCCCTTCTTGTAGTTGCGCACGGCGGCTTCGCCGGTTTCGTTCCACGACAGGTCGGACAGGTGCACCAGGCCGTCGATGCCGGCAGCCAGACCCACGAACACGCCGAAGTCGGTGATCGACTTGATAGGACCCTTGACGCGGTCGCCGCGCTTCGTGTCCTGGGCGAATTCTTGCCATGGGTTGGCCTTGCACTGCTTCATGCCCAGGCTGATGCGGCGCTTGTCTTCGTCGATTTCGAGGACCATGACTTCGACTTCGTCGCCCAGCGAAACCAGCTTGGCGGGAGCGATGTTCTTGTTGGTCCAGTCCATTTCAGACACGTGCACCAGGCCTTCGATGCCGGGTTCGAGTTCGACGAACGCGCCGTAGTCGGCAATGTTCGTGATCTTGCCGAACAGACGGGTCGATTGTGGGTAGCGGCGGTTCACGCCCATCCATGGGTCGTCGCCCATCTGCTTCAGACCCAGCGAGACACGGTTCTTTTCGGTGTCGAACTTCAGGATCTTGGCGGTGATTTCCTGGCCAGCCGTCACCACTTCGGATGGGTGACGCACGCGGCGCCATGCCATGTCGGTGATGTGCAGCAGGCCGTCGATGCCGCCCAGGTCCACGAACGCACCGTATTCGGTGATGTTCTTGACCACGCCCTGAACGATGGAGCCTTCCTTGAGGGTTTCCATCAGCTTGGCGCGCTCTTCGCCCATGGAGGCTTCCACCACAGCGCGGCGGCTCAGCACCACGTTGTTGCGCTTGCGGTCGAGCTTGATGACCTTGAATTCCATGGTCTTGTTTTCGTACGGCGTCAGATCCTTGATCGGACGGGTATCGATCAGCGAACCGGGCAGGAATGCGCGGATGCCGTTGACCAGGACCGTGAGGCCGCCCTTGACCTTGCCGCTGGTCGTGCCAGTGACGAATTCGCCGGATTCGAGGGCCTTTTCCAGGCTCATCCACGAAGCCAGACGCTTTGCGGTGTCGCGCGACAGGATGGTGTCGCCGTAGCCGTTTTCGATGGAGCCAATGGCCACCGACACGAAGTCACCCACTTGGACTTCGACTTCGCCCTTGTCGTTCTTGAACTCTTCCAGCGGCACGTAGGCTTCGGACTTGAGGCCAGCGTTCACAACCACGAAGTTGTGCTCGACGCGCACAACTTCAGCGGTGATGACTTCGCCTGGGCGCATTTCCGTGCGCTGCAAGGATTCTTCAAAAAGGGCGGCAAAAGATTCGGACATGTGTTTCCTTGCCACAAACAGGATTCCAGTAGCACCATTGCTACTGTTTTTATAGCTGCTTGCGGTGGTTTTTTGCGGTAAAACCGCGGGTTAGGTTATCGATCCAGGCAACCTGTGCGCTGGCGCGCGAGAGGGGTTGCATGGGCCTGTTGCAAGGCCTTGCGGTCTTGCCTGCGGGGCCCCTTTTTTAGGAAGGCCCCACACGTTTCAGCGTTGCGCAGTCACTGCGAAAGGCTGGCGCTCTTGCCACCATGACAACACCTGGTTGACGGCTTCATCAATCGTCAAGGTGGAGTTGTCCAGGACCAGAGCATCTTGCGCAGGCTTGAGGGGTGCGACGCTACGGGAGCTATCCCGGGCATCACGCGCCTCCAGATCTGCGCGAAGGTCGTCAATACTAGCCGAAAAACCCTTTGAAATCAATTGTTTAAGGCGGCGTTCTGCGCGGCAGGAAGCACTGGCCGTCAAAAACACCTTCAAAGGAGCGTCCGGGAAGATCACGGTGCCCATGTCCCGGCCATCGGCCACCAGCCCCGGCAGGCGCTGAAAGCCGTGCTGCAGGTCGACCAGTGCGGCGCGCACGGCAGCCAAGGCGGACACGCGCGAGGCGTTCATTCCGGCTTCTTCGGTGCGTATGGCGTCGGTCACGTCGTCGGCCCCCAGCAGCACGCGGCCTGCCTCAAACAGCACGGGGAGGCTGCGTGCCAGCGTGGCAATGGGCGCTTCGTGGGCGGCATCAATGCCCAGTCCCGCCCGCAGCGCAGCCAGCGCGGTGATGCGGTACATCGCACCGGAGTCCAGGAATTCGTAGCCTAGGCGCTTGGCCACGGCCTCTGCCACCGTGCCCTTGCCGGAGGCCGTGGGGCCATCGATGGTGATCACGGGAACATGGCGGGGCAGGGCATGGGCCACCGAGAACAGGGCCTCGAAGTAGTCCGGAAACGTTTTGGCCACGCATTTGGGATCTTCGATGCGCACCGGCAGGTCGGCCGGGTTGAAGGCTGCCAGTGAGAAGCACATGGCCACGCGGTGGTCGTCGTAGGTGTGGATGCTGGCGGCTTTCCAGCCGGATGGCGCCCCCGCGCTCCCTGCTGAGGATGGTTCGCTTCCCCCCGAAGAAGCGATAGCACATCGGGGCGGCCCGGCGGTGCCCGTGCCCGTTGTCGGCGGCGTAACCCGGATGAAGTCCGCACCTTCTTCCACCGTGGCACCGAGCTTGCGCAGCTCGGTGGCCATGGCGGAGATGCGGTCGGTTTCTTTCACACGCCAGCTGGCGATGTTGCGCAGTGTGGTGGTGCCTTCAGCATAAAGCGCCATGACGGCGAGTGTCATTGCGGCATCCGGGATGTGGTTGCAGTCCAGATCGATGGCCTTGAGGGGCCATGCGCCGCGTTCGATCTGCAGCCAGTTGGGGCCGCCCGTGACCACGGCTCCCATGGCCCGGGCTGCATCAACAAAGCGTATGTCGCCCTGGATCGAATCCAGGCCAACCCCCTGAATTTTAATGCCATTTTGGCCTTCAGTGCTTGATGCAATTGCGCCAAGCGCTATGAAATAGCTAGCGGATGATGCGTCCGCTTCGACATGGATGTCGCCGGGAGACTGGTAGCGGCTGCCTGCAGCAATGGTGAACCGCTGCCAGTTCTGGTGTTCGACCACGATGCCAAAGCGCGCCAGCAACTGCAGGGTGATGGCGATGTAGGGCTTGGATATCAGCTCCCCCACCACGTCGATCGCGATGCTGTGCGTGCCAGCCGCCAGCGGCAGCGCCATGAGCAGGGCGGTAAGGAACTGGCTCGATACGTCGCCGCGCACGCGGATGGGCGCGGCAAGCGCCAACGCAGGCACGCCGTCCGCATGGGCGATGCGCAGGGGCGGATAGCCGTCATTGCCCAGGTAGTCAATATGGCAGCCCAGTTGGCGCAGCGCATCGACCAGATCGCCAATCGGGCGCTCGTGCATGCGCGGCACGCCAGACAGCTCGAACTCGCCGCCCAGCAGCGCCAGCGCTGCCGTGAGAGGGCGCATGGCCGTGCCGGCATTGCCCATGAAAAGCTGAGCGGGCGATTGGGGCGATCGGTCACCCAGGCCCGTGATGCGCACGGTGCTGCCTGCTTCTTCGACCGTGCAACCGATCTGACGCAGCGCATCGAGCATCACACGCGTGTCGTCGGAGGCCAGCAGGTCGTGCACGGTGGTGGTGCCACGGCTCAGAGCCGCCAGCAGCAGCACGCGGTTGGAGATGCTCTTGGAGCCCGGCAGGTGGACTTCACCCGCAGCGGCTTGCAAAGGGGGTAGATCGAGGAATGCGGTGCTGTACATCAGTGTCTTTCGTCCATTGGTCCAAGCGCCCGCCATTACTGGCGCAGACCCACCCCAGTGCACCCGTGGAACTGGCTTCGCCAGGCCACCGGGTGCGTCCCCTTGGGGGAGGGCGCCGAAGGCGACTCAGGGGGTTACTTGCGTTTTGCGCCCATGCGCCAGTGGGCGCGGGTTTCGCTGGCCAGGGTGAGCATGTCTTCCAGTCGCTGTGCATCGCCTTTTTCCATGGCCTGCTCAAAGGTGTGCAGGGCCTGCTGGAACAGGCGCGACTGGGCCAGCAACTCTTCACGGTTGGACAGCAAAATGTCGCGCCACATCTTGGGGTCGCCCGCAGCGATGCGGGTGAAGTCGCGAAACCCCGGACCTGCCAGCGACAAAAAATCATCGCCGTTTGATTGCCCGGTGATGCTGTTCATCATGGCAAACGCCAACAGATGCGGCAGGTGACTGATGGCCGCAAAGGCCGCATCGTGGGACTCGGGGGACATGCTGGTCACCCGGCAACCCAGCGCGGTCCAGACTTCTTCGGCTTTCTGCAACTGCGCTGTGAGGGTTCGCTCGATAGGGGTGAGAATGACCTGACGGCCACTGTAAAGCTCGGCGTCGGCGTGTTCCACACCGGAAACCTCGCGCCCTGTAATAGGGTGGGCCGGCACAAACGATCCCAGCTGGTCGCGCAGCGAGCGCCGGGCCGCCTGCACCACGTCGGCCTTGGTGGAACCCACGTCCATGATCAGCATTTGCGGAGTGACAAGGTGCTTGATGGCCTTGAGCGTGGCCTCCGTGGCGGCGACTGGCACGGCCAGCAGCACAATGTCGGCCCCTGCCACTGCCAGCAAGGCCGATGGCGCCTCGACGTCAATCACGCCCAGCTGGCGGGCGCGGTCGGTGGTGGAGGGCGATTTGCTGTAGCCCACCACCCGTTTGACGAGGCCTGCCTTTTTCATTGCCAGAGCGAAAGAGCCTCCCATGAGGCCGCAGCCGATCAGTCCGAGTTGTTCAAACATGGCGGCCTCTCATGCTGAAACGGGGTAGGTTCCCAGAACCTTGTAGAACGCGCACAGACTGCGCAGCTCTTCCAGAGCCCGCGCCACATGGGGGTGTGCGGGATGCCCGTCGAGGTCGATGTAGAAGTAATACTCCCACTGGCCGGTGCGCGCGGGGCGCGACTCAAAGCGTGTCATGGAGACACCATGGGTCTTGAGCGGCACGAGCAAGTCATGCACGGCGCCGGGCCGGTTGGGAACCGACACGATCAGGCTGGTGCAGTCCTTGCCGGAAGGCGGCGGAGTCTGCAGCGTGTCGGGCAGGCAGATGATGGCGAAGCGCGTGCGGTTGTAGGCGTCGTCCTGTATGGCGTGGGCGACGATGTGCAGGCCAAACTGCTGGGCCGCGCGCTCGCTGGACAAGGCGGCCCACGCGGGGTTGGTGGTGGCCAGGCGCGCGCCCTCGGCATTGCTGGAAACCGGGCGTCGCTCGGCATGCGGCAGGTGCTTGGACAGCCAGGCCTGGCACTGTGCCAGCGCTTGCGGATGGGCCAGCACCACGTCGATCCCGTCGAGCGAATTGCTCGTGCGCAGCAGGTTGTGGCGCACCAGCAAGCTCACCTCGCCGACCACATGGGTGGGCGTGTGCAGGAACATGTCGAGCGAGCGCGTGACCACGCCTTCGGTGGAGTTTTCGACACCCACCACGCCATATTGGGCGCTGCCGGCGGCAGTGGCATGAAAAACTTCATCGAAGTTGGCGCAATACATCAGGTCTGCGGCGCCGCCAAAGAACTCGATGGCCGCCTGTTCGCAGAACGTGCCTTCCGGGCCCAGCACGGCCACGCGTTGCGGCGATTCAAGCGCCAGGCAGGCGGACATGATTTCGCGCCAGATGGCGGCCACGTGGGCGCCCTTGAGCGGCCCGGGGTTGGCGGTCTGGATCTTCTCGATTACCTGCGCCACGCGATCGGGGCGGAAGAAGGGTGTGCCTTCACGTTTCTTGATTTCGCCCACCCTCTCTGCCACCAGTGCGCGCTGGTTCAGCAGCGTGAGCAGTTGCTGGTCGATGTTGTCGATCTGCACGCGCAGGCTGGCGAGTTCGGGAGAGGCTTGCGGATTGTTCATGGATGACTGCGGCGTTTGCGGAGCGTGCGGCTGAGTGGGCGTTCAGGCGTGTTTTTGTTCAAATTCTCGCAGGTAGTCCACCAGCGCCTGCACACCGGCCAGGGGCATGGCGTTGTAGATGCTGGCGCGCATGCCACCCACCGACTTGTGCCCCTTGAGTTGCAGCAGTCCGCGCTCCTTGGCGCCTGCCAGGAATGCATCGTTGCGGCTCTCGTCGCGCAGGAAAAAGGGAACATTCATGCGCGAGCGGCAGTTGGCCGCAACCTTGTTGACATAAAACTGCGACTGGTCAATGGCGTCGTACAGCAGGCGGGCCTTGGCGATGTTGCGCTGCTCCATTGCCGCCACACCGCTGTGGCTACCTTCGCGCTGGCGCTTGAGCCACTGGAAGGTCAACCCCGCCACGTAGATGCCCCAGGTGGGCGGCGTGTTGTACATCGACTGGTTGTCGGCCACGGTTTTGTAGTCGAACGCGCTGGGGCACGAGGGCAGTGCGTGGCCCAGCAGGTCTTCGCGCACGACCACCAGCGTAAGGCCTGCGGGTCCCAGGTTCTTCTGGGCCCCGCCGAAGGCCAGGCCCACGCGCGACCAGTCCACGGGGCGTGAGGCCACATGGGACGAAAAATCGATCACCAGCGGGGCGTCGCTGCCCAGAGCCTTCAGGTTGGGCAACTGGTGGAATTCGATGCCATTGATGGTCTCATTGCTGCAGATGTGCAAATAGCTCGCCCCGCGGCTGATCTTCCATGCGGCCGGATCGGGCAGGGTCGTGAAACCACCATCTTCCCCCGATGCGATCACGTTCGCTTCGGACGCGTATTTGCGCGCTTCCTTTTGCGACTTCTGGCTCCAGCTGCCGGTCACCACAAAATCGACGGCCCCAGCGCGCGACAGATTCATTGGCACGATGGCGTTTTCAGCCAGGCCGCCGCCTTGCATGAACAAAATCTTGAAATTGGCAGGCACCGCCAGCAGTTCGCGCAGGTCGGCTTCGGCCTGTTCGTAGATGGACAAAAATTCCTTGCCGCGATGGCTCATCTCCATCACGCCCATGCCGCTGCCGTTCCAGTCCAGCATTTCGGCTGCAGCTTGTTCGAGGACTTCGTTGGGAATGGCGGCAGGGCCTGCCGAGAAGTTGTACGGGCGTGTCATTAAATATAGGTCAGAATGGCTGCTAGTGCTTACCAGTTAAGCGCTAACAGCTATTGTTTTTGTAGCATTCAATGCGCGACGAATCGTGCGCTGCTGAAATCAAGCGTCTGGCGAATCTGGAGCTTCGGGCGCAGCGGTGGCGCCACCGTCCGCGCCAGCGTCTCCATCAGTTTCGGCATCGGCCATGTTCGCGTCGTTTTCGACAATGCGCTGCAGGCCGCTGAGCTTCGAGCCCTCGTCCAGCGCAATCAGCGTTACGCCCTGCGTGGCACGGCCGAGTTCGCGGATCTCGCTCACCCGGGTGCGCACCAGCACACCCTTGTCGGTGATCAGCATGATTTCGTCGTCGGCATGCACCAGCGTGGCGGCCACGACCTTGCCGTTGCGCTCGCTCTGCTGGATGGCGATCATGCCCTTGGTGCCACGGCCGTGGCGGGTGTATTCGGTGATGCTGGTGCGCTTGCCGTAGCCGTTTTCGGTGGCCGTAAGCACACTTTGCGTTTCGTCTTCAGCCACCAGCATGGCGATTACGCTCTGGCCGTCTTCGAGCATCATGCCGCGCACGCCGCGTGCCTGGCGGCCCAGGGGGCGAACATCGTTTTCGTCGAAACGTACGGCCTTGCCACCGTCGGAAAACAGCATCACGTCGTGCTGGCCATCGGTGAGCGCAGCGCCGATCAGGTAGTCGCCGTCATCCAGGTTGACGGCAATGATGCCGCCCTTGCGCGGGTTGCTGAATTCGTCCAGCGCGGTCTTCTTCACGGTGCCCATGCTGGTGGCCATGAACACGTAGCGGTCGGCCGGGAAGGTGCGCATGTCGCCAGTGAGCGGCAGCACCACGTTGATTTTTTCACCGTCTTGCAGCGGGAACATGTTGACGATGGGGCGGCCACGCGATCCGCGCGAGCCGGCGGGCACTTCCCACACCTTGAGCCAATACAGGCGGCCCCGGTTGGAGAAGCACAGGATGTAGTCGTGCGTGTTCGCAATGAAGAGCTGGTCGATCCAGTCGTCTTCCTTCGTGGCTGTGGCCTGCTTGCCGCGCCCGCCGCGCTTTTGCGCGCGGTATTCGCTCAAGGGCTGGCTCTTGATGTAGCCGGTGTGGCTGAGCGTGACCACCATGTCGGTGGGGGTGATCAGGTCTTCGGTGGAGAGGTCCTGCGCGCTGTATTCCACCACGCTGCGGCGGGCGCCCAGCTTGTGCTGGCCGAATTCCTGCTTGATGGCGGTGAGTTCGTCGCAAATGATGACCGATACACGCTCGGGCTTGGCCAGGATGTCGAGCAGGTCTTCGATGACCGCCATGACTTCCTTGTACTCGGCCACGATCTTGTCCTGCTCCAGGCCGGTCAGGCGCTGCAGGCGCATTTGCAAAATTTCCTGGGCCTGCGTGTCAGACAGGCGGTACAGGCCGTCCTGCCCCATGCCAAATTCTTTTTCCAGCCCCTCCGGACGATAGTCGTCAGCGTTGATCATGCCGCCATCGGCACGGGTGCGCGTGAGCATTTCGCGCACCAGCTTGCTGTCCCAGGAGCGTGTCATCAACTCCGCCTTGGCAACGGGCGGCGTGGGTGATTCGCGGATGATGCGGATGAAGTCGTCAATGTTCCCCAGGGCAATGGCCAAGCCTTCAAGCACATGGCCACGATCGCGCGCCTTGCGCAGTTCGAACACGGTGCGGCGCGTGACCACTTCGCGGCGGTGCTGCAGAAAGACACTGATCAAATCCTTGAGATTGCACAGACGCGGCTGGCCGTCGATCAGCGCCACCATGTTCATGCCGAAGGTGTCCTGCAGCTGCGTCTGCTTGTACAGGTTGTTGAGTACCACCTCGGGCACTTCGCCGCGCTTGAGTTCGATCACCAGGCGCATGCCTGATTTGTCCGACTCGTCCTGGATGTGGCTGATGCCTTCGATCTTTTTCTCATGCACCAGCTCGGCCATGCGCTCTTGTAGCGTCTTTTTGTTGACCTGGTAGGGCAGTTCGTCAACGATGATGGACTGGCGCTGGCCGCGGTCGATGTCCTCAAAGTGGCAGCGTGCACGCATCACCACCTTGCCGCGACCGGTGCGATAACCGTCCTTTACGCCATTGATGCCGTAAATGATGCCCGCAGTGGGGAAGTCTGGCGCGGGAATGATCTCCATCAACTCGTCGATGGTGGTTTCGGGGTTGCGCAGCATGTGAAGGCAACCATCCACCACCTCGTTGATGTTGTGCGGCGGAATATTGGTGGCCATGCCGACGGCAATACCTGCCGAGCCATTGACCAGCAGATTGGGCAGTTTGCTGGGCAGTACCAGCGGCTCTTTCTCGCTGCCGTCGTAGTTGGGGCCGAAATCGACGGTTTCCTTGTCGATATCGCCCAGCATTTCGTGCGCGATTTTCGCCAGGCGAATTTCGGTATATCGCATGGCTGCAGCGCTGTCACCATCCACCGATCCGAAGTTGCCTTGGCCATCTACCAGCATGTGGCGCAGCGAGAAATCCTGGGCCATGCGAACGATGGTGTCATACACCGCAGAGTCGCCGTGCGGGTGGTATTTACCAATCACGTCGCCCACGATACGGGCCGACTTTTTGTAGGGTCGATTCCAGTCGTTGTTGAGCTCGTGCATGGCAAAGAGCACGCGCCGGTGTACGGGTTTGAGGCCATCCCGTGCATCGGGCAAAGCTCGCCCCACGATAACGCTCATTGCGTAGTCGAGATAACTGCGCCGCATTTCCTCTTCGAGGCTGATCGGCAGGGTTTCTTTGGCAAACTGGGTCATTGGGAGGCGGCGGTGACGGCAAAGGAAAGCCATTTTAGGGGCAAGAGCGTGTAGCGCCTTAGCAACATATCGTGGCAATTGGGCTTTTGTCCTACGGAACCTAATGCACAGCCCCCGCACTTGCCCTGTTACGTATGGCACAATCGATTGAACGTTTTTGGTGATGGTCACCGATGACGTCCTGATTCGCAGCGCGGCTGCGGCTTTTTCCCCAAGAGGAGAACCATGAAGAAACTGAACAAAGTGGCGATGTTGTTTGCCTCCGCAGCGCTCGCAACCGCCGCTGGCGCACAAACCGTTGACAACTGGAAGAATGGCTCCGGCGAGCTGGTCTGGAAAAACGGCACCAATGAGTACTGCTGGCGCGATGCCTTCTGGACGCCCGCAACGGCTGCTCCAGGATGCGATGGCGCTCTGGTTGCGGCAGCTCCTGCGCCCGCAGCTGCACCAGCTGCTGCACCCGCAGCTGCTGCACCTGCTGCCAAGCCTGCTCCAGCACCCGCCGTGGCCACCAAGGTGACCTACGCTGCTGACGCATTCTTTGACTTCGACAAGTCCGTGCTGAAGCCCGAAGGCAAGGCCAAGCTGGATGACCTGGCCTCCAAGGTCAAGGACATCAACTTGGAAGTCATCATTGCCGTGGGTCACACCGACTCCGTCGGTTCTGACGCCTACAACCAGAAGCTGTCCGTGCGTCGTTCCGAAGCCGTGAAGGCCTATCTGGTCTCCAAGGGCATCGAAAAGAACCGCGTGTACACCGAAGGCAAGGGTGAAAAGCAGCCTGTGGCTGACAACAAGACCAAGGAAGGTCGCGCCAAGAACCGCCGCGTCGAAATCGAAGTGGTTGGTACCCGCGCTACCAAGTAATCTTCGGATTGCTCAGAAAAAGGCTCCGAGATCGGGGCCTTTTTTTACGTCTGTCCGTTCGTTCTCCGTGGCTTGATGGAAAATGGTGATCATGAGTGAAACTGTGAATGCTGATCCCTCCGAATTGGCTAAATTTTCTGAACTAGCCCATCGATGGTGGGACACTGACAGCGAATTTCGTCCGCTGCACCAGATCAATCCGCTTCGACTCGGCTGGATTGATGGCTTGGCAGGCCTGTCTTCCAAGGTGGTGCTCGATGTGGGTTGTGGCGGAGGCATTCTGTCAGATTCCATGGCACGCAAGGGGGCCAATGTCACCGGCATTGATCTCTCCACAAAAGCACTGCGCGTAGCCCGGCTGCATGCTTTGGAGGCGCAAACTTCCAACCTTCAGTTCCGGGAAGTGAGTGTTGAAGCCTTGGCAGCAGAACAGCCGGCCAGTTTCGATGTTGTGACATGCATGGAGATGCTTGAGCATGTGCCAGACCCCGCGTCCGTCGTTAAGGCTTGCGCGCAGCTGGTTAAACCGGGGGGATGGGTCTTTTTTTCCACCATCAACCGCAACCCGAAGGCATTTGCGCTGGCCATCGTGGGGGCTGAATACATTTTGAACATGCTGCCACGCGGTACACATGAATACGCCAAACTGATTCGTCCAAGTGAACTTGCTGCCAGTTGCCGCGCAGCTGGTTTGGACGTCACGCACACCTGCGGCCTGGAGCACAATCCGCTCACGCGTCGCTATTGGCTGGGTAATGACACTAGTGTCAACTACATGTTTGCCACACGCCGTGGTGTTTGAAGCGCTGTATGTTTTCTGACGTTCGTGCCGTATTGTTTGACTTGGATGGCACCTTGATCGACAGCGCACCTGACCTCGGTGCTGCCGCAGACAAAATGCGCACCGACCGGGGTATGCCCTCGTTGCCAGCAGATCGTTATCGCCCAATGGCTGGTGCTGGGGCGAGGGGCATGCTGGGCGAGGCTTTTGGCATGACGCCCGAGCACCCAGACTACGAAGCATTGCGTGAAGAGTTTTTCGTCAATTACGAAACTCGAATGACCCATCTGACCACTGTTTTTGATGGCGTCGGTCATCTGATTGTGCAGTTGCTTCAGCGGCAACTGATGTGGGGCGTGGTCACCAACAAATCGGCCCGTTTTACGGAGCCGCTCACGTTTGCCATGCCGCTGTTTGCTACTGCTGGGGCGGTTGTGAGTGGAGATTCAACACCTCACGCCAAGCCGCATCCTGCTCCGCTCCTGGAAGCTGCATCGCGTCTGGGATTGAATCCTGACCGCTGTATTTATGTGGGCGACGATCACCGAGATATCGTCGCGGGGCTTGCTGCCGGAATGGGAACCGTAGCGGCGACGTATGGATATCTGGGGGATAGGGCTGATCCCCTGCAATGGGGCGCCCACGCGGTAATTAATTCACCGCTTGACCTCTTGCAATTGCTTGAGAAGGCCTAAAATACGCTTTGTAGGGGCTGTCCTGGTTTCGACGTGGGTTCGGAATCGGTGTGGTGCATGTCGAGCTTGAGTCACGCTCGTAAATCTCGATTTAAAAAACTAACTGCAAACGACGAACGTTTCGCACTCGCTGCTTAATTGCCAGTGAGCCTTGCAACAGTTGGCCGATGGGCTGGGCAAGGGGGTTCTGAGCAATCAGCGCCTCCCGGCTGCAAGGATAATTACATGGGCTGGCTCTGATCCGGGTACCTTGGGTTGGGGTGAGAAAATAGGGTGCTGGCGGCCGGTGTAGCGTGCGACTGCGCGACAAAGGTGGCGAGACTTAAATCAGACCGCTAAACATGTAGATCTGCCCGATGAAGGCTTGCGGACGCGGGTTCAATTCCCGCCAGCTCCACCATCCACCAAAACAAAGGCCGCCAAGGAACACCACCTGGCGGCCTTTTTCATTGGTAAATCAGGCACTTACACAGCAGGAACAGACAAGGGTAACCATTGACAGCCAAACGGTGAGCGGGGAACATATCGGGGAACAAAACCCGATTTACCCCGGTAGGCGGGGAACAACTGCCCTGCCAAGAGCGGGGAACACCCCAGGAAACACCCATGCTGACCGACGCCCAGTGCCGAAATGCCACCTGCCCACCCGACAAGAAAAGGGAGCGCCTGACCGACAGCGCGGGGCTGTATCTGGAAATCAGTCCGGCAGGTTCCAAGCGCTGGTTTCAGAAAATCTACCGCGACGGAAAGGAAACCCGGCTGGCGCTGGGCAGCTATCCGACTGTGGGCCTGACTGCGGCGCGGCGGGCGCGGGATGCTGCCAAGTTGCAAAAAGCCGAGGGGCAAGACCCCATTCAAGCCCGCAAGGTGGAAAAGCTCAAGGCAATGAACCCAGCAGGCGACAGCTTCAAAGTGGTGGCCCTGGAGTGGTACGAAAAGCAGGAACCCCAATGGAGCGAAGCCCATGCAGTGCGGGCAAAGCGCCAGTTTGAGCGCGACCTGTTCCCCTGGCTGGGTGATCGGCGGCTGGCGGATATCGAACCCGTGGAGCTGCTGGCAACGCTGCGCAAGATTGAGGAACGCGGCGCTGTAGAGACTGCCGACCGTGGCCTGATGCTGGCGCGGCAAGTGTGGCGCTACGGGGTAGCCACGGGCAGAGTGAACCGGGACATTACCGGCGACCTGAAAGGCGCACTGGCCCCCTACCGGGGAACGCACTTCGCTGCTATCACCGACCCCGAGCGGCTGGGCGAGTTGCTGCGCGCCATCAAGGGCTACAAGGGTGGCCCTGTAGTGCGGGCGGCGCTGCGGCTGGCCCCGCTGCTGTTCCAACGCCCCGGCGAACTGCGCGGCTCGAGCTGGGCAGAAATCGACCTGGAGGCAGCGCTGTGGACGATCCCCGCTGCACGCATGAAGCGCACCAAGGACGGCAAAGAGAACGGACAGCCCCACCTTGTGCCCCTGCCCACCCAGGCCGTGCAGATTCTGGAAGTCTTGAAGTCCTACACCGAATCAACCGGGCTGGTGTTCCCCGGCGAACGCCAGCGCAGCAAGCCCATATCGGAAAACTCAGTGCGCACGGCGCTGATATCCATGGGCTACACGCCTGACATTCAGACTTGGCACGGGTTCCGGGCGACGGCGCGCACGATGCTGGCCGAGCGGCTGGAATGTGATCCGCTGGTGATTGAGGCGCAATTGGCCCATTCCGTGCGCGATGCCAACGGGCGGGCCTACAACCGCACCACCTACCTAAAGCAGCGCCAGACCATGATGCAGCGCTGGGCGGACTACCTGGACAAGCTGGCCGCTGGTGCGGATGTGGTGCAACTCAAGCGGGCATAGACAACAGTTTGACGCCACGCCTTACCCGACGGGGGACAACCGGGACACCCTGACCCGGCGGCGCTTGTTTCTTTCCGGGGGGGCAAAACAGGGAATGCAATGAAAACGTCTGGCGGTAGGGGTACCCTCGAAACCGAAAGCGATATGGAGTTGTTCGAGGCGATGCAGCGCCTTGCGCAGCGGCTGCGAGACACAGAGAAAAAACGTGCCACGGTTGTCTTTAACGCTTTCATAGAGGGGTCTGAATTTGTCGATATCGATGACGATCCAGTAAGCGCATGGCACGCGGCTAACGAATGGAAAGAAAACTTGGACAGGGCTATTGAAACGAGCCTTGACCACAAGTCAATGCCTCATTTTGTAGCACTAGTCGCGGAGCATCATTACAAGGCACAACAGGCTGCGCGGGCGCATTCTGCCCATGCGGAAAACCGGGCGATGAAGCAAGAAGTTTTCAATTGGTTGGACGCGAACCCGCCAAAGGTACTAGACGCGGCTGCCGACGCCATAAGAGAGAAAAAGCTTGTCCCCGTGACATGGCGCACCGTCCGCGACTGGGTAGGCGAGTGGAAAAAACTACGCTCTACCGGCACACCGTAGGCCCTACCGGCAAGGTGTAGGCCCCACCGGCACACCTTGCACCCTACCGGCTGACAGGCTTCAAATAGCAAGCCCCAAAAACCAAACTTCCCTACATCACAACACCGGCAACCACTGCCGAGGAAAGATGTACGGATATGGCACTTTGGAGAATCGACGCCTGCAAAGCTGAAACAGGCGACCGCAGTAACACCAGCATTTACAACGCCATCCGGGCGGGGCTATTCACCCGGCCCGTGGCCATCGGGCAGCGCGCCAAGGCATGGCCTGACTATGAGGTGAAGGCCATCACCCGTGCCCGCATCGCAGGCCAGTCCGATGATGAAATCCGCGAGCTGGTGAAGCGCCTGCATGCCAAGCGGGTAGATCAACTGGCGACGGTTTGAAGGGGCGACCATGACCAAGCCCCAAACCCTTCTCGCCCTGGCGCAAGCCGCCATTCACTATGCCCAGGCCGTGGCCCACACCCAGCACTGCAAAGAGCTGCTGCGCGGCGGGTACATCGCCTGGCGCAATTCCACCGGCCACCAGCACACCGACCTTGCGCGGGGCGATGCCAACTGGAAAGCCATGATGGCCGCAACGGCTGGCGAGTACCAGCACCTGCGCAATGCCAAAGGCCGGGAGCGCCGTTCACAGCAAAAGCTGCTGGCGCTGACAAAGCAGTGGGAGGGCGTGCAATGACCCAAAAGAAAACGCCCGACCCCACCAAAGCAGAATCGAGCGCCCCGAACACTGCGCAGTCTACCGCCACGGACAAGGATTTTCACGCTCTGCGCAGCGCCTATGCGCAGCAAGGCCACCACCTGCACAGCGTGACGTCCAAGGACGGCGCAACCACCTATTGGGCCGAGCGCTGGGGGCTGGTGCGCTACCTGCCCAGCCTGCACGACGCGGCGCTGTTCCTGGCGCAGATTGGGGGGCGGCTGTGATCGCATCCGAACAATTCCAACAAGCCATTGCAGGTGCTGGCCTGCCCGTGCCCGAGGTGATCCACGGCGACGGCACGCTGTACCGATTCAGCACCAACGGCAAGCGCATGGATCAATCGGGCTGGTACGTCCTGCACGACGATGGCGACGTTCCGGCGGGCGCTTTTGGTTGCTGGCGCAGTGGGCTATCGCAGACCTGGTGCGGCAAGGACACCCAGACAATGACCCAGGCCGAGCGCAGCGCCCACCAGCAGCGCATGCAGGCCATTGCCCAGCAGCGCGAAGCCGACAAGGCCCAGCGCCAGCACGATGCAGCAACGGCGGCGGCGCAGCGCTGGGACGCTGCGCTACCGGCCCCGGCGGATCATCCGTACCTGGTGCGCAAAGGCATTCAGCCCCACGGCATCAAGGCCGAGGGGGAGGCGCTTTTGATCCCGCTGCGCGATGCGTCAACCACCTTGCACAGCCTGCAAGCCATCGGCCCTGAGGGGGACAAGCGGTTCCAACCCGGCGGGCGCATCAAGGGCTGCTACTTTGGCATTGGCAAGCCCAAGGGCCTGCTGATCGTGTGCGAGGGTTTCGCCACGGGCGCATCCATCCATGAGGCCACCGGCCATGCCGTAGCGTGCGCGATGAACGCTGGCAACCTGCTGGAAGTGGCCCAGGCGCTGCACAGCAAATACCCCAAGCTGCGCCTGATCCTGGCGGCTGACGATGATGCTTTCACCGACGGCAATCCGGGTATCACCAAGGCCACCGAGGCGGCAAAGGCCGTAGGTGGCTACCTCACAAAACCTCACTTTTCCGGCGAGCGTAACGACAAGGAAACAGACTTCAACGACCTACACCAGCAGGCCGGATTGGACGCTGTGAAGGCATGTATTGAAGCGGCTGCGCCCGTGGCGCAAGCCCCTGCATTCCCGCCATTGGAGGGGGCAGACGATGGCGGCACATGGCCTGATCCCGTGCCCCTGCCCGACGCCCTGCCACCCGTTCCCGCATTTGATGCCGAGCTGTTGCCCGAGGCGGTGCGCGGCTGGGTGATGGACATTGCCGAGCGCATGCAGTGCCCGCCGGATTTTCCGGCTGTAGGTGTCATCACTGCGCTGTCTGGCCTGATCGGTGCGCGTGCCGTGGTGGCACCCAAGCAGCATGACGATTGGCGCGTGGTGCCCAATCTGTGGGGGCTGATCGTGGGCCGCCCAGGCGTGATGAAGTCCCCGGCGCTGGGTGAAGTCCTGAAGCCCCTGCACCGGCTGGAATCGACCGAGCGCGAGCAATGGCAGGCGGCGCATGAAGCATGGGAGCTCGACACCAAGGTGGCCGAGCTGGCAGGCAAGGCGAACGAAAAACAAGCCGCAAACCTGGCAGCGAAAGACCCCGCCAAAGCCCGTGCGCTGCTGGCCCCCACCGACCAGCCCACCGAGCCGACCATGCGGCGCTATGTGGTAAGCGACAGCACGGTGGAAGCCCTGGCTGATCTTTTGGTGACAAATCCATGGGGTCTGCTGATCTACCGAGATGAACTGCACGGCCTGCTATGCAGCATGGATCGCCAAGGACAGGAAGGCGCACGCGGTTTCTACCTGACCGGCTACGACGGCAACCAAGGTCACCCCGTTGATCGAATCGGGCGCGGGCATAGCTATGTGCCCCGTGTCTGCATGGCGATGCTGGGCGGCATTCAGCCGGGCAAGGTGCAAAGCTATGTGCGCGAGGCTGTGAACGGCGGCGCGGGCGACGATGGCCTGTTGCAGCGCTTTGGCCTGGCGGTATGGCCCGACATTCAGCAGGAATTCAGGCTGGTGGATCGGTGGCCTGACACACCCGCCAAACAGGCGGCATGGGCCGTATTCGAGCGCCTGAATGGGTTGCTGCCAGCCACCGACGATGATCCGCAGGAATGGCGATTCAGTGCCGAGGCGCAGGCCATTTTTTATGAATGGCTGATCCCGTTCGAGACCGGCATCCGGGGGGATGAACTGCATCCGGCGCTGGTGTCGCACCTGGCGAAGTGGCGCAAGTTGATCCCGGCGCTGGCGCTGATCTTTGCGCTGGTGGACACACCTGACAGCGGCGGCGTGATCCATGAGCGGGAGCTGATCCGGGCGCTGGCGTGGGCGGACTACCTGCGCCCCCATGCCGAGCGGTTGTATGCAGCGGCATTGATCCCGGAGACCACCGGCGCGCATGCGCTGCTGGCGAAGATCAAAGGCAGCAAGCTGTGCGACGGCGACGGGTTGCTGTGGGAGTCATTCACGCCCCGGCTGGTGGCCGTCAAAAGCTGGGCCGGATTGAATTCAGTGGACAGCGTGCGCAAGGCGGCGGAGTTGCTGGCGGATTACGGCTGGCTGGCACGGGAGACCACCGCCACGGGATCGGCAGGCGGCAGGCCCAGCGAGCGCTACCTGATCCATCCGGCGCTGCTGGCAGGGGGGCGCGCATGAGCACTTGGCTTGCACGGCTGAAAAATCAAAACACCCCAGGAGCAGGGGCTACAAAACCTACGAAACCCACCCAAGACACCCATGCAGGGGGTTTTGTAGGTTTCGTAGCCCACCCCCAGGGGCATATTCAAAAATTCGACGGGGCTGTGGCGAACCCCGAAACCCCGGCTGCGAACGCACCCACCACCGACCCCGACCGCTGGGCATGGCCGCACAGCAGCGCCATGAACGGACAGGAAATCAACACCCTCATGGCGCGACAAGCCCTGTTCTGCCAGCGTGGTGCAGTGCCCCAGGATGCCGAGCGTCTGGCCGACAGTCTGGTGAACCGGGATCGAGACAGCGACGACCGGCGGCTGTGCCTGGAGTGCCGACACCTGCACGGTGCTGGCCCCTACCGCTGCGGCAATGCGCGGGCGGCTGGCTTGAATACAGACCTGGCCCACGACCTCGTGCTGATATTGCAGCGCTGCCACGGGTATGACGATGCACGCTTGCCCATAGGGGTGATGGTTGACGCGGCACCACCGACACCAGCGCCAGCGCCCGAACCACCCCGCACGCCATCCGGCCCATCCTGGCGGGAACTGGATCGCGCCTACCTGGCGCACCACCAGCAATGCAGCGTCTGCCAGTGTGCAGGCCGGGGCTACGGGCAGCGCTGCGCTACGGGCTTTGAGCTTTGGGCGGGGTACAGCAACATGAATTCAGACTTGAAGGAATAAACCATGGCAACCACCAAAAACACCAAGGACAAGGGCAAGGACAAAACCCCGCCTGATCCCAATGCCTTGCGGGTTGAGCTCCAGCACGGAGATAGCCAGTCCGAAAAGCTGGCCGCACTGGCAACCGACGGCGCACTGACTGCCATCACGCTGCAAGCCTACTCAGGCGGTGGCAAAGAGCTGGGAGTGACGGAGCTACTGGCCGCCATGCGCAAGGCCGGGGACGAGACCGTGGCCGGAGACATGGGCCGGTTTGAGCGCGTACTGACGCACCAGTTTTTGACCTTGGACGCACTGTTCAACAACCTGGCACAACGCTCAGGGCGGCAGGACTCATTCAAGGGCATCGAGGTACTGATGCGGCTGGCCCTCAAGGCGCAGTCCCAGGCGCGGGCAACGGCGGAGACCCTGGCACTGATGAAGAACCCCATGCCCTACATCAAGCAAGCCAACATTGCCCATGGCCCCCAGCAGGTCAACAACGGCACTCCCACGAGCGCGGGGAAAAATCAAAGTCCACCAAACGAACTATTGGAGCACCAGCATGGCAACACCCTGGACATTGGAGCGACGGCAACGGCAGGCCGAGCTGATCCGGCAATGGCAACCGTGGAAGGAAAGCACCGGCCCACGAACACCCGAGGGTAAGGCGGCGTCATCACGCAATGCCTGGCAGGGCGGGCACCGGGCGCAACTGCGAGAGCTGACCCAGGCACTGAATGCCGAGCTGGCCGAAATGCGCAGGATCAACAACATGGCGCGGGGCTAATCGCGGGCGGGCGAGTTTTCCGAACAGTACGCACGCGCGCACGAGGATCAAAAACATGGCGCGGGGCTGAGGGGGCACAGAATCGGGAAAATGCAACAGAGAGGAGAAAATATGCAACGCAGGATGAGCAGGTTTTGAGGGCACAGATTGGCCCCTGAAATCGGGGTATCACGACCGACACCGGGGAACAAATCGGGGAACAATCCGCAAAACATCATTGTCTATTTCATTGCAAATCAATCACTTGCGTCGTTCATTCAGTAGACGCCAGCCCACCAAACACAAGGGCTCGGAAAATCTCCGGGCCCTTTTTCTTGCCTGAAATCCCCGCGCCACGCGGGATCCCGGCTATCCGTGCTGCGGGTGGCCATCAGCCGAAACGCTGGAAATCGGCCACTTTCTCCGGCAGAGCCGTCTCTGTTTTCCGTTTGGCCTGCGGGTAGGCGCAGATGGCGGTCTAGCAAAATCAAAGACTTACGCGCGCGGGTTCACCGTCAACCAAGACCACCGGTCAAGCTTCAAACCCCGTCACGACCTCCCACTGGCCCACTCGGTCGACTACGGGCAAGCAGGGCCCTTGCAGCAAAAATGTCGACGATGACCAACCAGAAGAAATTCGTATGCGCGCGGCGAACCCATCTTGCGCATGACCGGTGTTGATGGTCAGCACGCCAGCGCAGGGTTTGCGCTGCCATAGACTCTCGGTGAGCCGCCCCTGTCAGGCGGTCAAGATTTGTACCGACGATGAGTTCCAAGCAGACCATTCTGGATCGCGAGTTGTTCACGCAGGCACTTCGTATGCGTCCGGAGAACCCATCTTGAATCGAGGGCAGTAATCGAGGATCGTCCCCACGAAGGAGATCGTGGAGACGATGGAACGATTGATCGATG
>QLTU01000018.1 GCA_003268905.1 Acidovorax defluvii | reverse complement strand
TCGACGAGATGAATGCCCAACCCGTTCGCTTCCAATGGAAGAGCTTCGACTTCCAAATGGCTGAAACGTAAAGCTTTTGCGGAAACGATGTACTAGGCCGTGGCCCGCCCCAGTGCCTGGTCGATGTCCCACAGGATGTCGTCCACGTCTTCAATGCCCACGCTCAGGCGCACCATGTCGGCGCTCACGCCGGCGCGGGCCAGTTCTTCTTCGTTGAGCTGGCGGTGCGTGGTCGATGCGGGGTGGATCACCAGTGTCTTGGCGTCACCGATGTTGGCCAGGTGGCTCAAAAACTCGCAGGCGTCGATGAACTTCTCGCCCGCCGCCGCGCCACCTTTCACGCCAAAGGTCAGGATGCCCGAGGCGCCGGGCGCGCCATCCACCGCGCGGAACTGCTTGTGGGCCAGCGCGTGGTACGGCGAGCCGGGCAGGCCCGGGTAGTTGACCCACTGCACCTGCGGGTGGCCCTGCAGAAACTGCGCCACCTTCAGCGCGTTGCGGCAGTGCTCGCGCATGCGCAGGTGCAGCGTTTCGGCGCCCTGCAGCAACTGCCAGGCGTTCATGGGCGAGAGCACGCCGCCAAAGGTGCGGTTGACCTCCATGCGCGCCTTCATGGTGTAGCCAAAATCGCCAAAGGTCTCGTAGAACTTTACGCCGTGGTAGGCACGGCTTGGCTCCACCATTTCGGGGAACTTGCCGTTGCCCCACGGAAACTTGCCGCCTTCCACCACCACGCCGCCCATGGTGGTGCCGTGGCCGCCGATGTATTTTGTGGCGCTGTGCACCACGATGTCGGCGCCAAAATCGAGCGGGTTGCACAGGTAGGGGCTGGCTACGGTGTTGTCGATGACCAGCGGCACGCCGTGGGCATGCGCCACCTCGGCAATTGCGGCGATGTCAAGCACGTTGACCAGCGGGTTGCCGATGGTTTCGCCATACACCGCGCGCGTGTTGGGGCGCATGGCGCGGGCAAAGTTCTCGGGGTCGGCCGGGTCGACAAACGTGGTCTCGATGCCCAGCCGAGCAAAGCCCACGCCCAGTTGCCCCACCGTGCCGCCATACAGCGTGCTCGCGGCCACGATGTGGTCGCCGGTTTTGAGAATGGCCAGCAGCGCCGCCATTTGTGCGGCCATGCCGCTGGCGCAGGCCAGCGCGGCGCGGCCGTTTTCCAGGCTGGCGATGCGTTCCTCGAACACCGCCACCGTCGGGTTGCTGATGCGGCTGTAGACATTGCCGAAAGTCTGCAGGTTGAACAGGCTGCTGGCGTGCTCGGCGCTGTCAAACACAAAGCTCGTGGTCTGGTGGATGGGCGTGGCGCGCGCGCCGGTCACCGGGTCGGGCTGGGCGCCGGCGTGGATGGCGCGGGTGCCAAAACCATAGGCATGGTCGGCTTGGTGGGGAGAGTTGCTCATGGCGGTTTATGCATCAAATTGGCCGCAAGCGCTTATGTATAAAGCGTAAGCAGCTATTAAAACAGGAGTAACCAGTCAGTAGGGCAGCTGCCGCAGCCGCTTGGCGGTGATCACGCCGGTGTTCACGCCCATCCAGCCCAGGCCGCCAAACAGGCGCGCGTGTTCAATTTTTACGCAGCGGTTCTGTATGACCTGCAGGCCCGCGTCTTCGGCGCGCCGGGCAGCGTCTTCATTGACCACGCCGAGCTGCAGCCACAGGCAGCTGGCGCCAATGGCAATGGCATCCTCGGCCAGCGGTGGGATGTCTTCGCTTTTGCGAAAGCAGTCCACCATGTCGATGCGCCCGCCTTGGCGGGCGATGGCCTGCCCCGCGTCGGACAGGCTGGCGAAGCAGATCTCGCCCAGGATGCTGCCGCCGCCCTGCGCCACCACCGGGTTCACCGGCACGATGCGGTAGCCATGCGCCTGCATGTACTTGGCGGCAAAGAAGCTGGGGCGGTGCCATTGCGGCGACAGGCCCACCACCGCAATGGTGCGGCAGCGGCCCAGAACGTCGCGCAAGGTGCTGATGGTGTCGGGGGTGCGGCTCATGCGTGGCAGTGTACGCAAGCATGACCGCGCATGTGCGCTGCCCGCCCCTTGCGCCGCTACAGGTCGGCCAGCACCGCCCGCACCTCGTCCACGCTGAGCACTTCCGTCAGCACCACCGGCGGCTTGCCGGGGCGGTAGAACACATACACGGGAACGCCGCTGCGGCCCAGCGCGGTGAGAGCCGCCGTGATGGCGGGGTCGCGGCGCGTCCAGTCGGCGCGCAGCAGGGCCACGTTCCTGGCTTGCAAGTCGGCCAGCACGTCGACGTTGGCCAGCGTGGTCTTTTTGTTGTATTGGCAGGTCACGCACCAGGCGGCCGTGAAGTCCACAAACACCGGGCGGCCGGTGGCCACGATCTGCTCGGCCGCGCCGGGTGCCCAGGGCTGCCAGCCGGTGCCTGCAGCGGCTTCGGCGCTGGATGCTGCCGTGGCGGGCGCGGCGGTGGACGCAACGGTGGTCACCTGCGGTGCAAAGGCCCAGACCAGCAGCGCCATCGCCGCGATGGACACAGAGCCCATCCAGCAGCGGGCACGGCCCGCCAGCGACAGCGCCCACACCACCATGGCCAGCCCCACCAGCAGGATCAGCAGCGCGCCCGCGCCATCAATGCCGCTTTGCTGGCCCAGCACCCACACCAGCCACACCACGGTGGCCAGCATGGGAAAGGCCATGAGCTTGCGGAAAGTGTCCATCCAGGCGCCGGGGCGCGGCAGTGCGCGGGCCACGGCGGGCACAAAGCTCGCGGCCAGGTACGGCAGCGCCAGCCCCAGGCCCAGCGCCGCAAACACGGCCAGCGCCTGCGGTGCGGGCAGTGTGGCCGTGAGGCCCAGTGAGGCGCCCATGAACGGCGCCGTGCAGGGCGAGGCCACGGCCACGGCCAGCACGCCGGTCAAAAAGCTGTCTGCCACCGGGTGGCGCGCCTGAAGGCTGGCCACTGACGACGGCAGAAAGTGCCCCAATTCGAACACCCCCGCCAGATTCAGCGCGATCAGCGTGAACAGTGCCGCCAGCCCCGCCACCACGGCGGGCGACTGCAGCTGAAAGCCCCAGCCAATGGCCTCGCCCGCCGCCCGCAGGCCCAGCATGAGTGCGCCCAGCGCGATGAACGACAGCACCACGCCCGCCGTGTAGGCGATGCCACTGATGCGGTGGGCGCGGCGGTTTTGCGCATGCTGGGTGAATCCCACCACCTTGATGGCCAGCACCGGGAACACGCAGGGCATGAGGTTGAGGATGAGGCCCCCCAGCAAGGCACCCAGCAGCGCAGCCGTGAGGGTGAGGGACGAGGCCCCGCCGCCTGGCGTTGCCGTTGCCGCATTGGTGGCGGCGGTGCCGCCCGCCTGCGCCGCATTGGCCTTGAGCGCAGCCTCCAGAGCGGGCGATACGGTGGCCACGGCGGCGCCCTGCGGCCAGGTGCCCAGCACCTTCAGCTCGGCGCGGTAGCCGGTGCGCGTGTCGGGGTCGGTGGCGTGGCCTGCGGTTTCTTGCCCGGAGGTCTTCTCGGCCAGCACCACCGGCATCAGGCTGGGGCTGGCGCTGCGCTGGGGTGACAGCGGCACAGTGGCCGTCCACACGCTGCCGTTCCAGGCCTGGGGCCACGGCGCGGCGTTATCGATGATCTCGGCGGTCTCGGGGAACAGGTCCAGCGCTTTGCCCCGCAGCGCCGCGGGAAGCCCCTGCACGCTGACGTTCAGGGTGTTGCCGTCGGAGGCAACCTGCGCCTGGCTGTCGGGCACGATGCCGTTGGTGCCCGCCAGCACCGGCTTGGGCTGGGCCTTGGCGGCAGCGTCGAAGGCCGCGCCGCTCAGTGCCGTGGTGCTCTGAATCGGCAGCTGCAGCGTGAACTCGCCCTCTTCGGGAATGCACTGCTTGCGGCACACCAGCCAGGAGGCGCGCAGTTTGATCGTCGCGTCCTTGGCCAGCGGGCCGGGGGCAAAGGTGCTGGCCACGGTGACGGGAACGGGCAGCAGCACCGTGCCTTCGTAGCCATAGTTGGCCAGCGTGCCGATGGGGATTTTTCGGGGCAGGGGCCAGGCGATTTCGCCAGCGTCCAGGCCGGCGGGCAGCGTCCAGACCAGTTCGGTGGGCAGGCCAGAGTCGCCGGGGTTCTTCCAGTAGGTGTGCCACTCGGGCTGGTGGGTGATTTGCAGGCCCAGCCACAGCGGCTGGCCGGGCGCCACGCCCTGGGGCGCATGGGCCAGCAGCTCGGCGCGCACATAGGGTGTGGTGACCACGCTGCCGGCTGCGGCGCTGGATTTTTGGCCAAATTGGGCGTTGGCGCCCGTGGATAAAGCGCTAACAGCTATAAAAAGCAGAGCTAAAAAGAGGCGGAAGTGCAGGCGTTGGGGCATGGTTAGAGGGTGTGAGCGCTCGGCGCAGCGGTTGGTTCCGGCGCCCCCGGCCGGGCGCGCCGGAGCGCCCTGCCTGGAGCCCGCGGCCTGCCTTATTGTGTTGCCAGGTTCAACTGGGCCTGGGGCGTCCATTTTTCGTCGGGCTTGGCGGCCTTGGGTGCGGCGATGAACAGGCGCTCCTCGGGCAGCTTTTGCTCGGCCAGATAAGCCTTGACTGCCTGGCCGCGCTGTGTGGCCAGCTCGGTGGCCTCGTCTTCGGTGGCGGCGGGCAGGTGGGCCAGCAGCAGGGCTTCCATCTCGGGCACTGGCAGGTCTTTGGCCATGCCCACCAGGTTGCGCGGCTTGGGCATGTCGGCGCGGCGGTACACCTCTTTGAGCAGCGCCGGGTATTCGGCGGCCTGCACGGGGGTGGTGTCGGCGGGGGCCGCGCGGCGTTTTGCGGCGTGCACCAGCGCTTGCAGGCGCTCGCGCTGGATGGCGTCGCGTTCGCGCTCGAGGCTGGCCGTGCCGGTGACGGTGATCTTGAGCGCGGGCCGTTCGGTGAGCGCTTTGGCCACCTTGTCCAGGCCCTGCCGGGCCTCGGGCGTGAGGGCGGCACTGCCTGGGGCAAAGGCCACGCTGCTCAGTTCGTCACCACCGCCAAAAGCGCGGGCCAGCAGGCTGAACGGGGCGGTGATGGCCTTGCCGATCAGGTTGACGATGATTTTGAAGATGACGGGGCCGATGCGAAATTGCGGGTCGTTCAGCGAGCCGCTGATGGGCAGATCGAGGTCGATCACGCCACGGCTGTCGGACAGCAGGGCCACGGCCAGTTTCACCGGCAGGCTGTTGGGGGCGCCCTCCACCGGGTCGCCGAACGTGAGCTGGTTGAGCACCAGCTTGTTGCTCGCCGTGAGCTGGCCGTTGGGCAGCACCTTGTAAGAGACATCCATGCTGAGCTTGCCGCGCTCGATGCCGTGCCCCGCGTATTTGACGGAATAAGGCGTAAGGGGTGGCAGTTCGAGGTCGCGCACCTTGCCCTGGATATCGAGCGCCAGCGGCTTGGCCAGCGGATTGAGCTTGCCGGTGATCTCCAGCGATGCCGAGCCCTCGGCGCGCCCGCGCAGCTCCAGGTCGGCCAGCACGGGCTCGCTGCCCGCAGGTTGGGACGAGAACGCGCTGAGCTTGCCGGTCAGCTCGGTCAGGTCGGCCGAGTAGTTGGGCTTGATGAAAAAGTCCGAGAACAGCACCTTGCCGTTGACCAGGCTCACCGGGCCGAACACCACCACCGGGGCCAGGGGGTCGGGCGGGGTGGCTGGGGAGGGGGGCAGCGCGGTGCTGGCCGATGCCGTGGCGTTGGCGGTGCTCGCGGGCGTGTCGGGGGGCGAGCTTGGCGCCTGCGCCACGGGGGCGGCTGGTGCGGTGTCGGCGGCCGGGGGCGTGCTGTTGACCTGGGCGGGGCTTTTGGCAATGTCGCTCAGGTTGATGCGGCCGTTTTCGTTGATGGTGATGCGCGCAAAGAAGTCGGCCAGGCTGGTCTCTTTGACCTCCACCCGGGGGCGGTGTCGGGCGCCAGGGCCACGCTCAGGCCGCGCAGGCCCAGGCTCTTCCAGGCCAGCAGTTCTTCGCCCACCTGGTCTGCGGTCTTGGGCGTGGCGGCAGCCGTGCTGTTGGCGCGCAGCTCGTCGATGGCGGCATCGCCGCTCACGCGCAGCGTGGTGCCGCGCGCGCTTTGGGCCATGGCCACCTGGCCCCGAAAACCCGCCTCGGCGTGCAGCAACTCGATGGCGAACCGGTCGGCCAGGTAGCCGTCCAGGGCGTGCAGGGGCAGGCGGCTGGCCTCCAGGCGCCCCTGCGTGGCAAAGGGCTGGGGTGTCAGCGTACCCCGGTAGTCGAGCTTGCCGGCATTGCCCCGGGATTCGACTATGCCGGCGTTGCCCCGGGATTCGACAAAGCCGGCATTGCCGCGGCGTGCGGCCACCCGGGCCGAGAGCTGGAAGGCCTCGGGCTTGCCGCCGTCCAGCGCCAGGTTGCGGGCCTGCAGGCTCAGCGCCGACAGGTTCAGCGCCACGGGGCGGGGCTGGGCGCGGTCGGCAAAGGCCATGCTGCCCTCGTCTACAGCCAGCTCGCCCAGGCGCACGCGCCATGCGGGTGCAGCGGGCGCAGCGGGTGGCGGTGCGGAGGCTTCCGCTGTGGTGGCGCCGGCGGGCGTGGCGGCGGGCGCGGACTTGAGCCAGCGCTCGGCCAGCCAGCGGCCATCGGCGGCGCGTTCCACCGTGGCCTTGGGCTGGGTGATGCCCAGGCGCTCGATGTCCACGGTGCGCGTGTCCAGGTTCAGCTTCAGGCCGTCCAGCGCCAGCTTGCCCACGCTGGCCAGCGCGGTCTTGCCCTGTTGCAGGGCCAGTTGCTCCAGCGCCAGGGGACCCGCGCCGAGCGTGATGCCCGTAGCGCCTGCCTTGGCGGCGTCGCCAGCAGGGGCTTGCCACTGCAGGGCCAGCTCGCCGCTGACCAGGCCGGTCAGCACGGGCTCCAGCGTCTGGGCCAGGTAGGGCGCGGCCAGTTGCAGGGCGAGGGCCTGGGCAGTCAGGCGCACCTCGGCGGCACGGTCGGTGGCCTGACCCTTGAAAGCCAGGGTGCTGCCCTGCACGCCCAGCGCGCCCGTGAAGGTGAGCGGGGCCTTGAAGGGATAGGCCACATCGGCCACATCCAGCGTGAGGTCGGTGGCCTCCAGCGCGGCGGCGGGGCGGGTGCTCTGGTCGCTCCAGCGCACCTGGCCCTTGCGCACGGCGGCCTGCGCCACCGCCACGGTCCAGCCGGGGGCGGGGGCTGTGGCTGCGGGTGGGTTTGCGCTGCTGGCGGGGGCCTGGGGGGCCAATGCCGCCGGTGATGTGCGTGCCGGCGCTGCCGGTTTGGCGGCGGCGGCCGGGGTAGCCAGTTGCGCGAGGTTGACCGCGCCCTGGGCATTGCGCGCGGCCGTCACGATGGGCGACGCCAGCTCCACGCGGGCCAGGCGCACCACCTGGTCGAGCGGCCGCACATCGGCCATGTCCACCGTGAGGCGCTCGTACGACAGCAGGGGCTGGTTGTTGCGGTCAGCAATCTTGACGTTGCGCGTCTGCGCCGTGCCGCTCAGTGTCACGGCCAGGCGGGGTGCCTGCTCAAACGCCACCTTCAGGTCCAGGTCGAGCAAGGCACCCTGCACCCGCACCGGCAGGCTGGCGGGCAGGTAGGGCAGGTAAGGCGCCAGATCAAGCCCTTCCCACTTCACCGTGGCGTCGCCCTTGCCGGTCTGTGCAAAAGGCGTGCCCTGCACCGACGAGTCAAACCGGCTGTCGCCGACGACAAACGACAGGTGCGGCTCCACCTTGATCTCGCGTTGCGAGGGCAGGGTGCTGATGAAAGGCACTTTGAGGGCCAGCTGGCGCACGGTGTGGAGTGCGTCGACCCTGTGGTCGTTGAATTCGATGGTGCCGTCCGTTAGCGCCAGGTTGTAAAGCGCCAGCCGTGCGGGGCCGCTGGCCGGTTTGTCGCTGGGGGCGGCGAGCCGGGCGAGGATGTCGTCCACGTCGTAGTGGCCGTCCGAGAGGTGCGTGAGCCGCAGATGGGGGGCGTCGATCGCGAGGGCATCCACCACCGGCGCCAGGCGCACCAGCGACTGCAGCTCGGCATCGGCATAGATGCGTGCAATCTGAAGCTGCGGGGGGCCGCCCTGGGCGCCGCCAATGGCGATGTCGCGCAGGGTCAATTCCAGCGTCCAGGGCGTGAACTCGATCGCCCCCACAGTCACCGGGCGCCCCAGCTGTTCACTGGCGATGCGCTCCAGCGGGCCTTTCGCCAAATGCGCAATAGCCAGCCAGCTGACCAGCCAAATCACGATCAAGGCCGCCAGTGCGCCCACTGCGAGGCGAAGCCAGCGTTGCTGGCGCGAGGAGGCAATAGAAAAAGAGGGCAGGGACAAAGGCATGGCGACGTGCAAAAAGTGAGCGCCGCGGTCCCAAGGGCCTGATGCAAAACGACCGCGCGCGAGCCGCTATTGTCCCCGTTGTCTGACCGTCGGGGTAAGCCATTGCATCCCGTGCACCGGGGTGCCTCCAACTGGTGGATAGTCGGGGTGGTCATGCCCCTGTCGGGCACATCCACTTCCATGCAGCCCTCTTCTTCTTCTTCTTCTTCTTCTGTGGTCGTTCCTGCAGCAACTATCTGGTCGCGCTCGCTCACCCGCCTGCTGCGTGGCAGCGGCTGGCTGCTGCTGGGCCTGTGTGCGTTGCTGGCAGCGCTGTCCTTTCACGGCTTCACGTTGTATTGCGAGAACTTTGGCTGCATTTACCGGGGTCTTGTCTGGGTGGTGTGGGCCGTGCTGGCGGGCGTGGGGCTGGTGGCGGCGCTGGCAGTGCGGGCATGGCAGCGCCGCCGTGGCTTCAGCACGCGCGCCAGCGGGCTGGCACTGGTGCTGTTGCTTGCGATGGGCGTGGGCCATCTGCTGTATTGGCTGCTCACCACGGTGCTCAAGTGACCTGCATTCCTTTCATGCCCAGGCCGAGGCGGCAGCCACTACCATGGCGGGCATGACCGCTGCCACCCACCCACCCCTGCCGTCGCGCTTCTGGGCCGACCTTTCCACCCGCGACTTCACCGGGCTGCGCGCCAGCGGCCAGGCCCGGCAGACGGTGGCCGTGCTGCCCGTGGCGGCCATCGAGCAGCATGGGCCGCACCTGCCGCTGTCGGTGGATGCCACGCTGCTGCAGGGCGTGATGGACGCCGCGCTGCCGCTGCTGCCCGCTGCGCTGCCCGTGCTGTTTTTGCCGCCGCAGGTGGTGGGCCTGAGCCCCGAGCACATCCGCTTTCCGGGCACGCTCACGCTGTCGCCGGCCACGGTGATCGCGCTGTGGACCGAGATTGGCGAATGCGTGGCGCGCGCCGGGGTGAAAAAGCTCTTGCTGTTCAACGGCCATGGCGGCCAGGTCAGCGTGATGGACATCGTGGCGCGCGAGTTGCGCACGCGCAGCCATCTGCTGGTCTACAGCGCCAGCTGGTTTAGCCTGCCTCTGCCCGACGCCGTGGCTGGCCAGTTCAGCGCCGAAGAGCACCGCTTTGGCATCCATGCGGGCGAGATCGAGACCTCAATGATGCTGCACCTGGCGCCAAGCGCGGTGCACATGGAGCACGCGCGCGATTTCCGCTCCACCTCGCAGGACCGGGCCGAGCGCTACGCCATCCTGGGCAACGGCAAAAGCGCCAAGCTGGGCTGGCAGATGCAGGACTACCACGTGGCCGGTGCCGTGGGCAATGCCGCCGCCGCCACAGCCGACAAGGGCCGCGCGGTGGTGGATGCCGCCGCACAGCAACTGGTGCGCTTGCTGCAAGAGCTGCACGACCTGCCGCTGGCCACCTTGGTGGATGGCGCCGGGGGCCTGGTCGAATAACGCGTATTTTGGGTGTTTTTGGCCTCTAGCGCTTATGGAATAAGCGCAAGCAGCTATTATTTTGATAGTTTTTTAACTACATCACCCGCCCGAACCACCCCACCGACAGCCCGGCGGCCAGCACCGCCAGCGCGGCGCCCACCAGCGCCAGCAGGGCAGAGACTTCGGTTTCGCGCTTTTCCACCGTCAGGCGCGAACTCAGGGTTTCATAGACCTTCTTCAGGTCGGCCGCCGTGGCAGCGTGGAAGTATTCGGCCTGGGTGCGCAAGGCCACCGCCTTGAGGGTTTCTTCATCGAGCCGCACGCGCATCGACCAGCCCTCAAAACCGATGGTTTCACCCTGCACCGTGCCCACGCCCACGGTGTAAACACGCACGCCCCGGTCGGCGGCCCACTGGGCGGCTTCGAGTGGATCGACGCCGGTGGTGCGCTGGCCGTCGGTCAGCATGATGATGGCCGCCGAGTTGTAAGACCCGGGGGCCACGGGCGTGAAGGCCTTGGCCGGGTCCTGCCGGGTGACCTCGTCGAGCGAGCGCGGCCGCATGGCCTGGCGCTCGCCCAGAGCGGCAATGTCGATGCCTGCGTTGGGGAACAGCGTGGCCAGCGCCAGCATGATGCCGTTACCCGTGGCCGTGCCGCGCTGCAGCTGAAAGCTGTCGATCGCCTTGACCAGGTCTTCATGGCTCTGGGTGGGCAGTTGCGCCAGTTGGGCGCTGCCCGCAAACGCCACGATGCCCACGCGCACATGGCGCGGCAGCTCGGCAATGAAGGCCTTGGCGGCGTTCTGCGCGGCGGTGAGGCGGTCGGGCTCCACGTCAGTGGCGCGCATGCTGCCCGACACATCCATGGCCAGCACGATGGTCTGCTGCTCTGAGGGCAGCGTGATCACCGCCATGGGGCGCGCCGCCGCCAGCAGCAGGGCCACCAGCGCCAGCAAAAACAGGGTGGGCGGGATGTGGCGGCGCAGGCGCTGGCCGGGGCCGAGCGCCGCGCGCACCAGGCCGAGGCTGGGGTAGTTCAGCGCCTGCTGCTTGCGCCGGTGCAGCAGCCAGGCGTACAGCGCCACCAGCAGCGGCACCGCCAGCAGCAGCCAGAGCAGGGTGGGCCAGAGAAAGACCATGGTCGGGTGTCCTTGGGTGAGTGGGTTTCAGGCAGTGGCCTGCGCGGTCTGCCCGGCCAGCACGGTGGTGGGGCGGGGGCTGGACTGGACAGCGCGCAGCCGCGGCCCGGCGCGGCGCTGGCGCAGGTCCATGAAGCGCAGCAGGGCGTCGATCAGGTCGTCATCGGTGCGCAGCTCCAGCGTGTCGGCGCCCGCGGCGGCCAGGCTGGTGCGCAGGGCGGCCTCGCGCTCGGCGGACAGGCGGGCAAAGCGCTGGCGAAAGGCCTTGTCGTGCGTGTCGACCTGCAGTTGCTCGCCGGTCTCGGCATCGCGCAACAGTACCAGGCCCAGGTCGGGCAGCTCCAGTTCGAGCGGATCGAACAGGCGCACGGCCACCACGTCGTGGCGCTGCGCCAGCTGGGCCAGCGGTTTTTCCCAGCCGGGCGCGCTGATGAAGTCCGACACCACGAACACTGTGGAGCGCCTGCGAATGCCGCCCAGCCCGGCCTGCAGCAGCAAGCCCAGTTGCGTGCCGCCCGCCGCCCGTTCGGCGGCCGGTTGCAGCAGCCGGTGCACCAGTTGCAGCACCTGCGCGCGGCTGTTGCGCGGGGGCAGCACGGCATCTACCGCGCGTGCGCTGCGGCCCTCTGCATTCTTTGCGCCACCCGCACCCCCCGCGCCATACAGCATGGCGCCCACGCGGTTGCCGTGGCGCGTGAGCAGGCGCGCCAGCACGGCCACAAAGCGGGTGAGGATGTCGCGCTTGGCGTGGCCCTGCGGGCCAAAGTGGATGGAGGGGCTCAGGTCCAGCAGAAACCAGGCCGACATTTCGCGGTCTTCGGTGAACACGCGCACATGGGGCGCGTTCAGGCGCGCCGTCACATTCCAGTCGATGTGGCGCACATCGTCGTGGGGCTGGTACTCGCGCAGATCGGCCAGGTCGAGCCCGCTGCCGCGCACCAGCGTGCCGTAGTCGCCCTGCAGCAGGCCGTCGAGCCGCCGGATGACATGCCACTCCAGGTGCCGCAGCAGGCGGTCGGCCTGGCCGGGCACGCTGGGCAGGGGTTGCCCGGTGGCGGGTTCAGGCGGCTTTTTGCTCATGGTGAGGGCCCGAGCCGTTTTGCAGGTGGTGCAATGGCCGTGCAGGCGCCGGTATCCTGGCCATGATGCGGGCAATCAGCGCATCGGCATCCAGCCCGTCCGACAGCGCCTCATACGACAGCGACAGCCGGTGGCGCAGCACATCGGCCGCCAGATCGGTCATGTCTTCGGGCAGCACGTAAGCGCGCCCGCGCAGCATGGCCAGGGCCTGCGCGCCTTCGGCCAGGCAGATGGTGGCGCGCGGGCTGGCGCCGCAGGCAATGAACTGCGCAATGTCCTGAACGCCGTGCTGCGCGGGCGCCCGCGTGGCCGCCACGAGCTTCACCGCATATTGCAGCAGCGACGGGTCCACATACACGCTGCGGCACTCGGCCTGCAGGGCCGACAGCTGCGCCGTGGTGGCCACGGGCAGCACCTGCACGGGCGCAGCCAGCGCGCGCTGGGCAATCACGAACTCTTCCTCTTCGGTGGGGTAACCCAGCAGCACCTTCATCATGAAGCGGTCCACCTGCGCTTCGGGCAGGGCGTAGGTGCCTTCGGTCTCGATGGGGTTTTGCGTGGCCATCACCAAAAAAGGCGCGGGCACCTTGTGGGTTTCGCCGGCAATCGTCACCTGGCGCTCCTGCATCACCTCCAGCAGGGCGCTTTGCACTTTGGCGGGGGCGCGATTGATTTCGTCGGCCAGCAGCAGGTGCGTGAATACTGGGCCCAGCGTGGTGCTGAACTCGCCCGTCTTCTGGTTGTACATGCGCGTGCCCACCAGGTCGGCGGGCACCAGGTCGGGCGTGAACTGGATGCGCTTGAAACTGCCCTGGATGGTGCGCGCCAGCGTCTTGATGGTGAGCGTCTTGGCCAGGCCGGGCACCCCCTCGACCAGCAGATGGCCCTGGGCGAGCATGGCCACCATGACACGTTCCAGAAAACGGTCTTGCCCGACCACGACGCGCTTGACCTCGTAGAGCACCTGCTCCATCAGCGTGGCGGTGGATGCGTTGTTCGTTGCGGCTTCCATGGGTTCCCTTCCTTGTCAGTGATCAACGATGCGCGAACCGTCCCGAGCCCACGCGATGGGCGCGGCCAAGGCGAGAGACACCGAGCAAGGGCCGCCGCGATGTGCAGATGTCGCCTCCGCTCCGTGCGAGGGTGTCGTCCCCCTGGAGGGGGAAGGCGCGAAGCGACTCAGGGGGTGCCTCCTGCTAAAACGGTGGCATACCCACCGCTGCGGCGGCGTTTTCAATGGGCACGGCAAAGCCGATGCCGATAAAGGTGCGGGCCTCGGTGGGGTTGAGGATGGCGGTGACGATGCCCACCACCTCGCCTTCCATGGTGACCAGCGGGCCGCCCGAGTTGCCGGGGTTGGCGGCCGCGTCGAACTGGATCAGTTTGGCGAGCGGACGGGTGCCCTCGGGCGGATCGAATTCACGGTCCAGGCCCGACACCACGCCCGCCGACGCCGATGGCCCGATGCCAAACGGAAAACCGATGGCCACCACCTGGTCGCCCGCCCGCAGGTCTTGGGTGGAGCGCAGCGGCGCGGCGGCCAGGTCGTCGGGCACCTTGTGGGCCTGCAGCACGGCCAGGTCGTTTTCGGGCTGGACACCGGTGATGCCGGCGGTGGTTTCCAGCCCATCGTGAAAAGTGACGGTGATGCGGCTGGCGCCCTGCACCACATGCAGGTTGGTGAGGATGACTCCCGAATCCACAATCACCACGCCGGTTCCGATGCCGCGCTCGGTCTCTGTCCTGCCGTTCTTGCTGCGCATATAGCCCACCACGCGCACCACCGACGGCGCCACGGCCTCCACCGCCGCTGCAGCAGGCGAGGGCAATGTGGTGTTCTCCAGGGTGCGCAGCACGGCGGCGTCGATGTCGTCCTGCGTGATGCGGCGGGGCGTGGTGCCCGGGTGCAGCCACAGGCTGGCCAGCAGCAGCGCGGTGAGCAGCACCACGGTGGCCCACAGGGCGCGCAGGTGGTTGCGCGGGGCGACAGTGGTTGCGGATGCCTCGGCGGGCGGTGCCAGCGGTGGTGACGGCTGCGGCGCGCTGGCCACTGCGGCCACCGGTTCTGCCGGGCGCCGGGTGGGGCGGGAACTGCTGTAGAGGGCGGGCCGGGGCATGCTGTCACCTTCTGGTTCCATGGCCATTTCCCAGCCCGTGCGCACGCCTTGGGGGGCTGTGGGCGCTGCGCCTTGGCAGGCACGCGGGGGTGAGAAAACGGCACGTCGCGCCGGGGCGTGGCGCACGGGTTTGACAGTAGCACGGATCGCCCGTTGATGCACACCACCGTGTCGCCGGGCCGCTGCCAGGCCGCTGCCAGGCCGCTGCCAGGTGCGCGCTGGTCGGGCATCATGTCGGCATGTCTTCCTGGATCGATACGCACTGCCACCTGGACGCCGCCGAGTTTGCCGCCGACCGCGACACCGTGCGCGAGCAGGCGGCTGCAGCAGGCGTGGCGCATTGCGTGATTCCGGCGGTAGAGCGTGCCAACTGGGATGCCGTGCGCCAGCTGGCGCACCGCCACGGCGACAGCTACGCCTTGGGCATTCACCCGCTCTATACCGCGCGGGCGGCCGATGCCGATCTGTCGCTGCTGGCCCAGGCGCTGGAGCAGCACCATCGTGACCCGCGCCTGGTGGCCATCGGCGAAATCGGGCTGGATTTTTTTGCCAATGGACTGGATCCAGCGCGGCAGGAGCAGTTTTACCGCGCGCAACTGCAGCTGGCGCGCCGGTTCGATCTGCCGGTGATCCTGCATGTACGCCGTTCGGCCGACAAGCTGCTCAAGGGGCTGCGCGACATTGCCGTGCCGGGCGGCATCGCCCATGCCTTCAATGGCAGCCTGCAGCAGGCGCAGGCGTTCATTGCGCTGGGGTTCAAGCTGGGGTTTGGCGGCGCGGTGACTTATGACCGGGCGCTGCAATTGCGCCGGCTGGCGGCCGAGTTGCCCGAATCGGCCCTGGTGCTGGAAACCGACGCGCCCGACATCCCCCCGCACTGGCTTTACACCCCGGCCGAGCAGCGCGCTGCCGGGCAGCCGCAGGGGCGCAACGCGCCGGCCGAGCTGCCCCGCATCGCCGAGGTGGTAGCGGGCCTGCGCGGACTGCCGCTGGCTGCGCTGGCGTGCAGCACCAGCGCCAACGCCTGTGTGGCGCTGCCGCGCCTGGCCGGGTTGGTGTAGAAAATTTGAAGTGTTTTTGACCTCTAGCGCTTGCTGGATAAGCGCAAACAGCTATTTATTTAATAGTGACAAGGCTGTACCCCGGGTTTCAGTCCAGAATCGAAGCATGAAGGACAGAACGGGGGCTGAGTGCCCCACCACCCGCCCCACCACCCGTCCCGCGCCACCGGCGCCGCCCAATCTGGCCGCGCCAATCTCTGAGGGGGCTGGCCCGCTGCTGGCGCCCGGCGGCGAGCGCCTCACGGGCTTGGCGCCCGTGGTGTCCGAGCGCACGGTGGTGCTGGTGCTGGGCAGCTTTCCGGGAGCGGCCTCCTTGCGGGCGGGGCAATACTATGCGCACCCGCAAAACCATTTCTGGCGCATTGTGCAGGCGCTCTGGCCGCAGCACCCGCTGCCGGACGGGCAAGACTATGGCCTGCGCTGCGACTGGTTGTTGGCGCGGGGCCTGGGCCTGTGGGACGTGTACGCCAGCTGCGAGCGGGTGGGCAGCCTGGACACCCGCATCCGCAACGCGCAGGTCAACGACTTTGCCAGCCTGCGTGCGCGCTGCCCCCGGCTGGCGGCCATCGCCCACAATGGCGGGGAGAGCTTCAAGCATGCGCGCAGCACGGCGTTGCTGGGAGTGCCGGTGCACCGGCTTCCCTCCACTAGCCCAGCCAATGCCTCGTGGAGTTTTGATCGTAAATTGACCGCCTGGGCCGAATTGCTGGCCCGGCATGGATTGGTGTGAATGGCCCGCAATAAAAAGACCGAGATAGAGCTTCCGGAAGTGAGCGTTTCTGACGATGGCGAGGTGCGCCACCTGCATTTGGGCACGCCCTGGATCCAGGGCTCCATGCGCGTGGCCGAGCCGTTCGAGATCGAGCTGCAGTATGTGCAGCGCATGATGGCCTGGCTGCTGTTTGTCGAGCCCGCCAGTGTCACCAAGCGCCATGCCATGCAACTGGGGCTGGGGGCCGGGGCCATCACCAAGTTCTGCCACAAGAAACTGCGCCTGTGCACCACGGCCATCGAGCTCAACCCCCAGGTGCTGGCGGTGTGCCGCCAGTGGTTCAAGCTGCCGCCCGATGGCCCCAAGCTGCGCGTGGTGCTGGCCGATGCAGCCGAGGAAATCAAGAACCCGATGTGGCTGGGCACCGTGGATGCCCTGGCCGTGGATCTGTACGACCACGAAGCCGCCGCGCCGGTGCTCGACAGCCCCGACTTTTATGCCGACTGCCGCGCCCTGCTGACCGAGGACGGCTGCATGACCGTCAACCTGTTTGGCCGCGCGTCGAGCTTTGAGCGCAGCCTCAAGAGCATGGCCAGCGCCTTTGGCGAAGACGCGCTGTGGGCCTTCAAGCCCACCCGCGAGGGCAACACCGTGGTGCTGGCGCAGCGCACGCCCAGCCGGCCCAAACGCACCGAGCTGGCGGCGCGGGCCGAGGCCATCCAGGCGCGCTGGGATCTGCCCTCTGCCAAGTGGCTGCGCGTGTTCAAACCCGTTGTGGACTGATCGTCCGCAGCCGCGCGCCGAGCCATTGCACCGTCTTCCAAGGCCCCTGATGAAAACCCTCCCCGAAACCCCCGCGCCTGCTGCGCCTGCGATCCATGTCGGTCCGCTGGACTGGCGCCGCATGGTGGACTGGTTGCGCTCCGATGGCGTGATATCGCTGGAAGAAGCCCAGCGCACCATTGCGCGCTGCTCGCAGGCCGAAAGCTCGCAGCATCCGCTGGTGCGGCTGGCCAGCGTGTCCATGGCGCGCGCCAGCGACGGCAAGCCGCTCGATATCGAAGCACTCACCGAATACCTGGCCAAGCGCGCGGGCCTGCAATACCTGCGCATCGACCCGCTCAAGGTGGACGTGGGCCGCGTGGCCGACAGCATGAGCGCCCAGTATGCCGAGCGCCACAAGGTACTGCCGGTGCAGGTGACGGCCAAGGAGGTGGTGGTGGCCACGGCCGAGCCCTTCATTGACGACTGGGTGGCCGAGGTGGAGCGCCAGTCGCGCCGCGCGGTGCGTCGCGTGGTGGCCAGCCCGCAGGATATTCACCGCTACACGGCCGAGTTCTTTGCGCTGGCCAAGTCGGTGCGCGCGGCGCAGAAGGCGGGCGGCAACTCGGGTGGCAGCAGTTTTGAGCAGCTGGTCGAGCTGGGCAAAAGCAACAAGCAGCTCGATGCCAACGACCAGGGTGTGGTGAAGGTGGTGGACTGGCTGTGGCAATACGCCTTTGACCAGCGCGCCAGCGACATCCACCTGGAGCCGCGCCGCGAGCAGGGCGTGATCCGCTTTCGCATCGACGGCGTGCTGCACCCCGTCTACCAGATGCCCATGGGCGTGCACAACGCCATGGTGTCGCGCATCAAGCTGCTGGGCCGCATCGACGTGGTGGAAAAGCGCCGCCCGCAGGACGGCCGCATCAAGACCCGCAACCAGCGCGGCGACGAGGTGGAAATGCGCCTGTCCACGCTGCCCACGGCGTTTGGCGAAAAGATGGTGATGCGGATTTTTGACCCCGACAACACCGTCAAGAATCTGGATGCCCTGGGCTTTGCGCCGCACGACGCGCAGCGCTGGGAGGCGCTGGTCAAGCGCCCGCACGGCATCATCCTGGTGACCGGGCCCACCGGCTCGGGCAAGACCACCACGCTGTATGCCACCTTGAAGCGCGTGGCCACCGAAGAGGTCAACGTGAGCACGGTGGAAGACCCGATCGAAATGATCGAGCCCAGCTTCAACCAGACGCAGGTGCAGCCGCAGCTCGACTTCAACTTTGCCGAAGGCCTGCGTGCGCTGATGCGCCAGGACCCGGACATCATCATGGTGGGCGAAATTCGCGACCTGGAAACCGCCGAGATGGCCATCCAGGCGGCGCTCACGGGGCATCTGGTGTTCTCCACCCTGCACACCAACGATGCGCCCAGTGCCATCACCCGCTTGATGGAGCTGGGTGTGCCGTCTTACCTGATCAATGCCACGCTGCTCGGTGTGCTGGCCCAGCGCCTGGTGCGCACGCTGTGCAAGCAGTGCAAGCAGCCCGACACCTCGGCCGCGCCCGAGGCGCTGGCCGAGGTGGTCAAGCCCTGGAAGCTCTCGGGCACTTACCAGCCGTTCAAGGCCGTGGGCTGCGTGGATTGCCGCATGGGGGGCTTTCTGGGGCGCATGGGGCTGTACGAGCTGCTCACGGTGAGCGAGGCGCTCAAGGACAAGATCACCCAGGCGCCCTCGATCGAGGTGCTGCGCCGCCAGGCCGTGGCCGACGGCATGCGTCCCCTGCGCCTGGCTGGCGCCCTGCGCGTGGCCGAAGGGCTGACCACGCTCGATGAGGTGGTGGCGGGGACCCCGCCGCTCGAATGACCCGGGGGGTGGCCGCTGCGCCCCTTTTTGGCACGGCAAAGCACGACAAGGCTAGGCGCGGCGGCGGTGCCCGGGTGTAGGTGGAATCCACATCGCTGGGGGCCTGTATTCCCAGCACAATCGCGATGTCGAGATTCCGCCTAGGAGACATTCGTGAAAATCAAGAGCCAAAAAGACTTTTTTGCCGGCCTCATGTTCATGTGCGTCGGCGTGGCCTTCGCCTGGGGCGCCACAACCTACAACGTCGGCACCGGCGCCCGCATGGGCCCGGGCTATTTCCCGCTGATGCTGGGCATCCTGCTGGCACTGATTGGCAGCCTGATCGCCTTCAAGGCCACCGTGGTGGAAACCGTGGACGGAGACAAGATCGGCAAGTGGGCCTGGAAGCCGCTGTTCTTCATTCTGGCCGCCAACTTCACCTTTGGCATCCTTTTGGCCGGCTTGCCCAGCTTTGGTATTCCTGCCATGGGCCTGATTGTTGGCATCTATGCGCTGACCTTCGTTGCCAGCCTGGCGGGCAATGAATTCAATGCAAAGGCCGTGTTCATTCTGGCCACGGTGCTTGCCGTGGGCAGCTATGTGGCATTCGTCTGGGCGCTGAAGCTTCAGTTCCCGGTGTGGCCCAGTTTCATTTCCGGTTAAGGCAGGAGCTTCCACACCATGGATTTGTTTGACAACCTGGCGCTCGGCTTCGGCGTCGCCTTCACGTTTCAGAACCTCATTTACTGTTTTGTCGGCTGCCTGTTGGGCACGCTGATTGGCGTGCTGCCTGGCATCGGCCCCGTGGCCACCATCGCCATGCTGCTGCCCGCCACCTATGCGCTGCCTCCCGTGGCTGCGCTGATCATGCTGGCCGGTATTTACTACGGCGCGCAATACGGTGGCTCGACCACCGCCATTTTGGTGAACCTGCCGGGCGAATCGTCGTCGGTGGTGACCGTGATCGACGGCTACCAGATGGCGCGCAAGGGCCGCGCGGGACCCGCGCTGGCGGCTGCCGGCCTGGGCTCGTTCTTTGCCGGTTGCGTGGGCACGCTGATTCTGGCGGCCTTCGCGCCTCCGTTGACCGAAGTGGCCTTCAAGTTCGGCCCCGCCGAATACTTCTCGCTGATGACCCTGGGCCTGATCGGCGCGGTGGTGCTGGCCTCGGGCTCGCTGCTCAAGGCGGTGGGCATGATCGTGCTGGGCCTGCTGATGGGCCTGGTGGGTACCGACGTGAACTCGGGCGTGGCCCGCTTCAGCTTTGACATCCCCGAGCTGACCGACGGCATCGGCTTCGTGACCATTGCCATGGGCGTGTTCGGCTACGGCGAAATCATTGCCAACCTCTCGCGTCCTGAAGAAGACCGCGAAGTGTTCACTGCCAAGGTGGAAGGCCTGTTCCCCACCAAGGAAGACTTCAAGCGCATGCTGCCCGCCGTGATCCGCGGTACGGCGCTGGGTTCTGCCCTGGGTATCCTGCCCGGCGGCGGTGCCCTGCTGTCGGCTTTTGCTGCCTACACCATTGAAAAGAAAACCAAGCTGCACCCCGGCGAAGTGCCCTTTGGCCAAGGCAACATCCGTGGCGTGGCGGCTCCCGAGGCCGCCAACAACGCGGGTTCGCAAACCTCGTTCATCCCGCTGCTCACGCTGGGCATTCCGCCCAACGCCGTGATGGCGCTGATGGTGGGTGCCATGACGATCCACAACATCCAGCCTGGCCCCCAGGTGATGACCAGCAACCCCGAGCTGTTCTGGGGCCTGATCGCCTCGATGTGGATCGGCAACGCCATGCTGATCGTTTTGAACCTGCCGCTGATCGGCATCTGGATCAAACTGCTCACGGTGCCTTACCGTTGGCTGTTCCCATCCATCGTGCTGTTCTGTGCGGTGGGCGTGTATTCCACCAACAACAACACCTGGGATGTCTGGATGGTGGGTCTCTTTGGCCTGGTGGGTTACATCTTTCACAAGCTGGGCACCGAACCCGCGCCCCTGCTGCTCGGTTTCATCCTGGGCCCGATGATGGAAGAAAACCTGCGCCGCGCCTTGCTGCTCTCGCGTGGCGACTGGAGCGTGTTTGTCACGCGTCCGCTGTCGGCCGGTCTGCTGGCTGCCGCTGCCCTGCTGCTCATCATCGTGCTGCTGCCTGCCGTGAAGAACAAGCGCGAAGAGGCCTTCGTCGAAGACTGACCCAATGCCCCGGTCCCGCAGTGCGGGACCCGGCTGCAAGCACAACGGCACCCTCGGGTGCCGTTGTTTTTTGGCAAGATGGTTCGGCAAAACGGTGCAACGCCCGGTACACAATGGCGCACCGAGGACCGCATGCCACCACCCAACCGCCCCACGCAGCACCCGCACCGGGTCATGCTGCACAACGAGATTCACGCCCGCCCGCCCGAGGCCCTGACGGCGCCACTGGCCATTGCCCACATCGTCATGCTGGCCGATGCCGCCGGCCGCGAGGCCAGCCGCGCCCATGTGGCGGCGCTGCTGCGCGACCACCACCTGGCGCTGCCCGATGCGCAGACCACGCACCTGCGCATGGACCTGGGTGTGTTTCGCATCCGCTGGGAGTTGCACACCGAGTTCGTGTCGTGGACCTTCATGGTGCCCACGCCCGTCGAGGCCTTTGGCGAGCGCGATCCCACCAGTGCCATCGATGCGGTGCCGCGCGAGTGGCTGGCCGCCCTGCCGGGCCAGTGCCTGTGCAGCCTGAACCTGTGGGTGCTGCCCACGCACCAGTTTGGCTCGGGCTCGCTGGTCAAGCATGTGCTGCACGAGGACACGCTCGTGGCTTCCACCGTGGCCGACGGGCATGGCGAGCTGTACACCGACTTCGCCATCCATGCCGACGGTTTTTCGCGCATGGTGCTGCTGGCGGGCGGCATGACGCCGCGCCGCCTGGGGCGCCTGGTGCAGCGCCTGCTGGAGATCGAAACCTACCGCATGGCCGCCCTGCTGGGCCTGCCCGCAGCCCGCGATGCCGCCAATGTGCTGGCCTTTGCCGAGCGCGAGCTGGCCGATGCCATCCGCACCGCCAACCGCGATGCCGAGCCCGCGCTGCTCGACCGCCTGACACGGCTGGCCGGGCAGGTGGAAAGCCAGTATGCCGCCACGCATTCCCGGTTTTCGGCCAGCAGTGCCTACTTTGAACTGGTGGACCGCCGCATCCAGGACATCGCCGAATCGCGCCTGGCGGGCATGCAGACCATTCGCGAATTCATGGACCGCCGGCTCACGCCCGCGCGCAGCACCTGCGAGTGGGCCACGCGGCGCCAGGACGCGCTGTCGCAGCGCGTCTCGCGCATGAGCAACCTGCTGCGCACCCGCGTCGAAATCGAGCAGCAGCAAAGCAGCCAGGCGCTGCTGACCACCATGAACCAGCGCCAGGACCTGCAGCTCAAGCTGCAGTCCACGGTGGAGGGCCTCTCGGTGGCGGCCATCACCTACTACATCGTCGGGCTGGTCAGCTACCTGGCCAAGGGCGCGCAAAAGCCGGGCTGGCCGCTGTCGCCCGAGACCACGGCGGCGGTGGCGATTCCGGTGGTGGCGTTCGGCGTGTGGTGGTCGCTGCGCCGCCTGCACCGCAGGATGTTCCGCGCGCACTGAGCCTGCGCCCTCGGCGGGCCGCAGGCATGCGGCCGATAATGGCCGCATGCCATTCAGCTACACCCCCTCTTATGCCAGCACCCGCCTGCCGGTGTTTGCGCGCAACCTCTGTTCCACCTCGCACCCGCTGGGCGCGCAGGCGGGTCTGCGCATGTTGCAGCAGGGCGGCAATGCGGTGGATGCCGCCGTGGCCGCCGCCGCCGCCATGACGCTGTGTGAGCCAGTCAGTAACGGCCTGGGCAGCGATGCGTTCTGCATCTTGTGGGACGGGAAGGCGCTGCATGGCTTGAATGCGTCGGGCCGCGCACCGCAGGCGTGGACGCCGGAGTATTTTCATCGCCGCTACGGCACCGGTGCGGCCACGCCGCCCAAACGCGGCATCGACTCTGTCACCGTGCCCGGCGCCGTGAGCGCTTGGGTGGCGCTGTCAGAGCGCTTTGGCAAGCTGCCGTTTGCCGACCTCATGGCACCCGCCATCGAGATCGCCGAGCGTGGCTACCTGGTGCCCGTGGTGGTGCAGCAGAAATGGGCGGCCGCCGTGCCCGAGCTGCAGTCGCAGCCCGGCTTTGCGCAGAGCTTCATGCCCTGGGGGCGCGCGCCGCAGGTGGGCGAGCTGTTCCAGTTTCCGGCCGCCGCGCGCGCCTTGCGCGCCATTGGTGCCACGCGCGGCGAGGCCTTTTACACCGGCGAAATCGCCCAGGCCATGGCTGCCTTTGCGCAGGCCCACGGCGGCAGCCTCAGCCTGGCGGACCTGGGCGCGCACCGGCCCGAATGGGTGACGCCCATTGCCCGCAACTACCGGGGCTACACGTTGCACGAGATTCCGCCCAGCGGCCAGGGCATTGCCGCCCTGATTGCGCTGGGCATCCTGGAGCAGTTTGACCTGGCCAGCCTGCCGGTGGACGGGCCCGAGGCCCAGCACCTGCAGATCGAGGCCATGAAGCTGGCGTTTGCCGATGTGTACCGCTATGTGGCCGAGCCTTCTTGGATGGAGGTGACCCCCGCGCAAATGCTCGATGACGGCTACCTCGCTTCCCGTGCCAGACTCATCCGCATGAACCAGGCGCAGGATTTTGGGGCGGGCAACCCGGTTAAGGGCGGCACCATCTACCTCACAGCGGCCGACGAGAACGGCATGATGGTGAGCTTCATCCAGAGCAACTTCACCGGCTTTGGCTCGGGCTGCGTGGAGCCCACGTTCGGCATCAGCCTGCAAAACCGGGGCTTCGGGTTCAGCACCGACCCGGCAGGTGCCAACCGGGCCAATCTGGTGGCGCCGGGCAAGCGGCCGTTTCACACCATCATTCCAGCCTTTGTCACGAAGGACGGGCAGCCCGTCATGAGCTATGGCGTGATGGGCGCCAACATGCAGCCCCAGGGCCACCTGCAGACACTGGTGCGCATGCTCGACCACGGCCAGAACCCGCAGATGGCCTGCGACGCGCCGCGCTGGCGCTTCAATGCGGGGCTGTCGATCAACGTCGAGGCGTCGATGCAGCCCGCCACCGTGCAGGGCTTGCAGGCGCTGGGCCACCGCATCGACGTGCTGCAGGACTCTTACCAGGACTTTGGCGCGGGCCAGTTCATCTGGCGCATGGGCGACCCCAAGGTGCATGGCTACCTGGCTGCCAGCGATGCGCGCCGCGACGGCCTGGCGGCCGGGTTTTGAATGCGTTGGCGTGAGTTTGAATAAAAAGTGCCTACAGCCCAATCACAGCAAGCGCAAGCAGCTAGAAAAAATGTAGCAACTGGTTTATTGCTGGCGCTGTTCGGCGCCATCGCCTTCAGCGGCAAGGCCATCATCGTCAAGCTGGCCTACCGCCATGGCGTGGATGCGGTCACGCTCATCATGTACCGCATGCTGTTTGCGCTGCCCATTTTTGCCGTGATGGCGTGGTGGGCCAGCCGGGGCAAGCCGCCTTTGTCGCGCCGCGACTGGCTGGGCGTGGCAGGCCTGGGTGTCACGGGCTACTACTTGGCCAGCTTTCTGGATTTTGCCGGGCTGGCCTACATCAGCGCCAGCCTGGAGCGGCTCATCCTGTACCTCAACCCCACGCTGGTGATGATGCTGGGCTGGGTGCTGTATGGCCGCAGCATCCGCTGGGGCCAGGCGCTGGGCATGGCCATCAGTTACTGCGGCGTGGTGCTGGTGTTTGGCCTGGAGGCCCGGCTGCAGGGCGCTGATGCGGCCTGGGGCGCGCTGCTGGTGTTTCTGAGCGCCGTCAGCTATGCCATCTACCTTGTTTACAGCGGCGAGATGGTCAAGCGCATCGGCTCGTTGCGGCTGGTGGGCCTGGCCACCACGGTGGCCTGCCTGTGCTGCCTGCTGCAGTTTGTGCTGCTGCGGCCCCTGAGCGCGGCGGTGGTGGCGCCCGAGGTGATCTGGCTGTCGGTGCTCAATGCCACGCTGTGCACCGCGGCGCCGGTGCTCATGGTGATGATGGCCATCGAGCGCATTGGCGCGGGCATGGCGGCCCAGACCGGCATGGTGGGTCCGCTGTCCACCATCCTCATGGGGGTGTGGATTCTGGGTGAGCCCTTCACGCTGTGGGTGGCGGCGGGCACTGCGCTGGTGATTGCGGGCATCTTCGTGTTCACGCGCATGTCGCGCCAGCCGGTGCGCTGACGCTCCACGGGCGCCCCACCCGCCGGGGCAACCAACCGCGCCGTGGGGGCACCGCCGGGCCAGTTCTGTCGCCCGTGCAGGCCCCACTGATAATTTGAAACGGCTGCGTGTTGCGGCCAGCAATCGGGAGTTTTTATGGATCTGGGAATCGCGGGCAAGTGGGCGCTGGTGTGTGGCGCCAGCAAGGGGCTGGGGTTTGGTTGCGCGCAGGCGCTGGTGCGCGAGGGCGTGAACGTGGTCATCAACGCGCGCAACGCCGATGCATTGCAGGTGGCTGCTTCTCAATTAATAGCTGCTGGCGCAGACGCAGCAAGCGCCAGAAGCCAAAATGGCACCAAACCCGTGGTGCTGGCGGTGGCCGCCGATATCACCACCCCCGAGGGGCGGGCCGCTGTTTTTGCCGTGCCCGGCGGGCCGGGGCGCGACTTTGACATTGTGGTGACCAACGCGGGTGGCCCACCCACGGGCGATTTCCGCGACTGGGACCGCGACGCCTGGATCAGGGCGGTGGACGCCAACATGCTCACCCCCATCGAGCTCATCAAGGCCACGGTGGACGGCATGGCTGCGCGGGGCTTTGGCCGTGTGGTCAACATCACCTCCAGCGCGGTGAAGGCGCCGATTGACATCCTGGGGCTGTCCAACGGCGCACGCAGCGGGCTCACCGGGTTTGTGGCAGGCGCCGCGCGCAGCAAGCTGGCATCGCAGGGCGTCACCCTGAACAACCTGCTGCCGGGCAAGTTCGACACCGACCGCCTTGCCACCACGCTGGGCGCTGCGGCCACCAAGTCCGGCAAAAGCCTGGACGACGTGCGCCGCGCCCAGCAGGCGCAGATCCCGGCCGGCCGCTTTGGCAACCCCGAAGAGTTTGGCGCCATCTGCGCGTTCCTGTGCAGCGTGCATGCGGGTTACATGACGGGCCAGAATGTGCTGGCCGACGGCGGCGCCTACCCCGGCACGTTCTGACGGCGTTGCATGGCGCTGTGTGATGGCGCTTAGTTTTTGATAGCTGCTTGCGCTTGTCCACAAAGCGCGGGCGGCTGTTTTGATTAAAAAACCTTCAGCGCCGCGACGACACCACAATTCCGCCCACGATCAGTGCAAACGCCACGGCGTGGTAGCCGCTCGGTGCTTCGCCCAGAAACGCGGCCGACAGCAGGGCCGCAAACAGCGGCGTCAGGTTGGAGAAGAACCCGGCCACCGCCGGCCCGGCCCGCTGCACCCCGATGCCCCAGCAGCGGTAGGCCACCAGCGCCGGACCGATGGCGATGAACAGCAGCGCCGCCACCAGCGGCCAGCCCCATGCAATGTGCGTGTGCCCCGTGGCCCACTCGGCGCTGGCAAAGACGCCCGACCAGGCCAGGCCAAACACCATCTGCCCTGTCAGAAAGGCGGCCCAGTCGCCGCGCACGCTGGCGGGCTCGCTGGTGCGCACCAGCAGCCAGCTGTAGAACGACCACGAAATCGTGGCCAGCAGCATGAACAGATCGCCCGCCACCAGGCGCAGCGCCAGCAGCTGGCTCCACTCGCCCCGGCTGAGCACGGTGAGCACGCCGATCATTGACAGGGCCGCGCCCGCCAGCTGCCGACGCGTGACGGCTACGCCAAAAAACAGCGCGCCCACCGCCAGCATCCACACCGGCATGCTGGAGCCCACCAGCGTCACGTTGATGGGTGTGGAGGTCTGCAGCGCCAAGTATTGCAGTGCGTTGTACAGGCCCACCCCCAGCAGCCCCAGCAGCGCATAGCGCCGCCAGTGCGGCCACAGCGGGCTGTCCGGGCGCAGCACGCGGTGCGTGAGCGGCAACAGCAGTGCCAGGGCCAGCGCCCAGCGCAAAAAATTGAGGGTGATGGGCGGCACCAGGTCATGAACCAGGCGGCCCACCACGGCATTGCCGGCCCACAGCAGCGGCGCCGTCACCAGCAGCGCCACCGTGCCGGGCGTCAGTCGTTGAGTCATGCCGTCACTGTAACGGTGGGGCCCCAGCGAGGCTTGCAGATTGATGGCAGGATGACAGCCCCCTTGTCGCATCCATTACAGGAGACCGTTTTCATGAGCCTTGCAGTCCAGATCCGCCAGCCCGGTGGCGCCGAAGAACTTCACCTGGTTGACGTGGCCGTGGGTGAGCCCGGGCCGGGTGAAATCCGCATCCGGCACCACGCCATCGGCCTGAACTTCATCGATGTGTACCACCGCACGGGTCTGTACCCGCTTAACCTGCCCGCCACCATCGGCATGGAGGCCGCCGGTGTGGTCGAAGCCGTGGGCGAAGGCGTCACGCACCTGAAGGTGGGCGACCGCGCCGCCTATGCCAGCCAGCCGCCCGGTGCCTATTGCGAGGCGCGCGTGATGCCCGCCAAATGCGTGTGCAAGCTGCCCGACGCCATCAGCTTCGAGACCGGCGCGGCCATGATGCTCAAGGGCCTCACGGCGCAATACCTGCTGAAAAAGACGCTGCCGGTGGAGGGGCTGCAGCCCGGCGACCATGTGCTGTTCCATGCCGCCGCCGGAGGTGTGGGCCTGATCGCCTGCCAGTGGGCCAAGGTGCTGGGGCTGCAGCTCATCGCCACCGCTGGCACCGATGCCAAGTGCCAGCTGGCGCTGGCCAATGGCGCGGCCCACGCCATCAACTACGCCACCGAAGACTTTGCGGCGCGCGTGAAAGAAATCACCGCAGGCCAGGGCGTGAAGGTGGTGTACGACTCGGTGGGCAAGGACACCTGGGACAAGTCGCTGGAATGCCTGCGCCCGTTTGGCCTGATGGCCAGCTTCGGCAATGCCTCGGGCCCCGTGGCGCCGTTTGCGCCCGGTTCGCTGGGTGCCAAGGGCTCGCTTTACGTCACACGCCAGACGCTGTTTAGCCACATCGCCACGCGCGAGAGCACCCAGGCCATGGCCGACGACCTGTTTGCCGTGGTGGCCAGCGGGCGGGTGAAGATCCACATCGACCAGCGCTATCCGCTCGCCGAGGTGCAGCAGGCGCACCGCGACCTGGAAGCGCGCAAGACCACCGGCTCGACCATCCTCACGCTGTGACGCTGGCCGCCAAAGCGTCTGCCGCCGAATGGCTGGCCACGGCCCGCGCAGCTGCCCATCAGCCGCCCGCGCAAGCGCGTCAGCCCCTGTGGGTGGCGGGGCAGGCCGTGGGGTCGGTGGCGACCGGGATTTTGAAAAGTGCCTGTAGTGGTTATGGATAAAGCGTTATAAGCTATTAAAATAATAGCAATGCTGCAGTGCACCGGTGCAGTGCAGCACCCTGTCACCTGCGCTGGCTGCCGCTTGGCGGGTACCCGGGAACCACATGGCTACCTGAGGCGCACGCGACGCCAGAGCGCACCGGTGAAAAGGCCACATGAATGGCAAGGGTGTGTCTCGGGGGTAACTAGACGACCGGTCTAATGGCGGCACAATGCACCCGTGACCACCGAACAGCAACCCCCCGTCAAACACCACATCCTGCGCTGCGGCGAGCGGCTGATTGCCGCCAAAGGCTTTGTGGGTGTGGGCCTGGCCGAAATCCTGGCGGCGGCCGGCGTGCCCAAAGGCTCGTTCTACCACTACTTCGGCAGCAAGGAGCGCTTCGGCGAGGCGCTGCTGGCGCAGTACCTGGAGCGCTACCTGGCGCAGCTTGATGCGCTGCTGCAGCCCGACGATGCCGGCACGCCGGCGCGGGCGCGGCTGATGCGCTACTGGTCTTACTGGAACGTGTCGCAGTGCGGCATCGCCCCGGCCGACGCAGCCGAAGAGGGCTGCGACACCGAAGCCGCAGGCGCCCGGTGCCTCATCGTCAAGCTCAGCGCCGAGGTGGCCGACATGTCCGAGCCCATGCGTCTGGCGCTGCGCCGGGGCACCGACGACATCGTTCAGCGCATCGCCCTGTGCCTGCAGCAATGCCAGAACGAGGGCGCGGTGCCGGCCCGTGCCGACACGGCGGCCCTGGCCCTGACCTTGTACGAGCTGTGGCTGGGCGCCAGCCTGCTGGCCAAACTGCGCCGCGATGGCACGGCGTTCGAACATGCCCTGAAAAGCACCGAGCAGCTGCTGGACATGGCACCCGCCTGAAAGACGGCCCATGCGTTCTGGCACACCTTGTTTTCACCCCACTGACGCTTCCTCGCGCGCCGGCTCCTTTTGCGGCAACCCTGCGATCACCGTCTCCCACTCAACCCCCGAAGGACTGCCATGCTGAATTTTGACTTTCACAACCCCACCCACATCGCTTTCGGCAAGGGCCGTGTGGCCGAACTGGCCAAGCTGGTGCCCGCCGCCGCCAAGGTGCTGATCCTGGTCGGTGGCGCCAGCGCCGAAAAGACCGGCACGCTGGCCGAAGTGCGCGCCGCACTGGGCGAGCGCCAGCACGCCACCTTCAGCGGCATCGAACCCAACCCGAGCTTCGAAACCTCGATGAAAGCCGTGGATCAGGTGCGCAGCGGCGGCTTTGATTTTCTGCTCGCCGTGGGCGGTGGCTCGGTGATCGACGCGGTGAAATTCATCGCCGCTGCCGTGCACTTTGAAGGCGACGCCTGGGCCATCCTCGAAAAGCGCGGGCGCAACATCGCGCAGGTCGTGCCGTTTGGCGCCGTCCTCACGCTGCCCGCCACGGGCTCCGAAATGAACAATGGCAGCGTCATCACGCACCGCGGCAAGGGCGCCAAGCTGGCCTTCAGCAGCGTGCACACCTACCCGCTGTTCTCGGTGCTCGACCCCACCAAAACCTACACGCTGCCACCCCAGCAGCTGGCCAACGGCGTGGTGGATGCGTTTGTGCACACCGTAGAGCAGTACCTGACCTACCCGGTCAACGCACCTGTGCAAGACCGCTTTGCCGAAGGCATTTTGCAGACACTGATCGAGATCGGTCCGCGCCTGCTGACGGCAACCGAACCCGTGTACGACGACCGCGCCAACCTGATGTGGGCCGCCACCATGGCGCTCAACGGCCTGATTGGTGCGGGCGTGCCGCAAGACTGGGCCACGCACATGATCGGTCACGAGCTGACGGCGCTGCACAACATCGACCACGCGCGCACCCTGGCCATCGTGCTGCCCGCATTGCTCAACGAACGCCGCGTGCCCAAGCGTGAAAAGCTGCTGCAATACGGCGAGCGCGTGTGGGGCATCACCACCGGCACTGACGATGAACGCATCACCGCTGCCATCGAGCGCACGCGCGCCTTCTTTGAAAGCATGGGCATCGCCACACGCCTGTCGGGCTACGGCCTGGGCGCCGAGGCCATCGACACCGTGGTGGCGCAGCTCGAAGCGCACGGCATGGTGCAACTGGGCGAGCAACGCGAGGTGACGCCCGCCGTGAGCCGCCGCATCCTCGAAGCGGCACTGTAAGCACGCTGGCGGCCGGGGCATTGGCGCATCGTTGCGCCCATGCGGCCCGGCCACAAGATCACTCCAAAGGACATTGCATGCCAAAGATATTGATGGTTCTCACCTCCCACGACCAGCTGGGCAACACCGGTGCCAAAACCGGCTTCTGGCTGGAAGAGTTTGCCGCACCGTACTACGTGTTCAAGGACGCGGGCGCGGACGTGACGCTGGCATCGCCCCAGGGCGGCCAGCCGCCGCTGGACCCCAAAAGCGACGACCCCGGCGCGCAGACCGACGCCACGCGCCGCTTCAAGGCCGATGCGGCTGCACAAAAGCAGCTGGCCAGCACCCAGCGCCTGGCCGACGTGAATGCAGCCGACTACGACGCAGTGTTCTACCCCGGCGGCCATGGCCCGCTGTGGGACCTGGCTGAAGACGCGCACTCCATCGCGCTGATCGAGGCCACGCTGAACGCCGGCAAGCCCGTGGCCGCCGTGTGCCACGCACCCGCCGTGCTGCGCCACCCCAAGGGCAAGGACGGCCAGCCGGTGGTCAAGGGCAAAAACGTGACCGGCTTCACCAATACCGAGGAAGCCGCCGTGGGGTTGACGGAGGTGGTGCCGTTTCTGGTGGAAGACATGCTCAAGGCCAACGGCGGTCACTACGCCAAGCTGGGCGACTGGCAGCCTTATGCGATCACCGACGGGCTGCTGATCACGGGGCAAAACCCCGCGTCATCGGAGCCCGCGGCGCATGCGCTGCTGAAAAAGCTGGGCTGACGCGCGAAGCGCCGGGTGCCTGCAGGCAGGAGCGCCAGCAGGGTGTCTGGCGCTGGGCGCTGGGCGCTGATTTTTAAGTAAAAAAGGCTGCTAGCGCTTATCTGATAAGCGCGAGCAGCTATTATTTTTGAAGCGGTATTCGAATGATCCTGGTGTGCAAAGCACCTTATTGATCAAGCCGCGTGTGGGGTGCCCGCTGCCTCGTGCGGGGCACAGGCCTGCACTTGCACCAGGCAGTCATAAAACGTGGGCGCCCGGCCCATGTCGGTCAGCGCCTGGCTGGTGAGCTGGTTTACGTTGGTGCCGTCGAGCCCCAGCTTGCGCCACCAGATGCCCAGGCCGTTGACTACGCCGGGCCGCGCGCGCAGCGACACCGCAGCGTGGCAGCGGTAGCTGCCGCGGTCGTTGAACACGCGCACCACGGCGCCGTCACCAATGCCGCGCGCCAGTGCGTCGTCGGGGTGGATCTCCAGCACGGGGCGGCCTTCGATGTCGCGCAGGCTTTGCACGTTCACAAAGGTGGAGTTCAAAAAATTGCGCGCTGGCGGGGAAATCATGGCCAGCGGGTAGTGTGCCGGGCTGCCCTGCAGCTCGTGGTTGGGCAGGTGGTCGGGCAGGCCGTCCAAGCCCTGCGCGGCCAGGCGGGCGCTGAAAAATTCGCACTTTCCGCTGGGCGTGGCAAAACCGCCTTCGGCAAACGGCGCGTCGGGCAGCGCCAGCGTGGCAAAGCCCTGGGTTTCGAGCAGGGCAAAGTCCACCGCATCGCCAAAGGCCTGTCGGCACAGCGCTTCGTCGCTGTCGGCAAAGCAGGGCTCGGTGAAACCCATGCGCGCAGCCAGGTCACGGAAGATCTGCGCATTGCTGCGCGCCTGGCCCTGGGGTGCGATGGCGGGGCGGTTGAGCAACACATCGGTGTGGCCATAGGCCAGGTGCACGTCCCAGTGTTCGAGCTGCGTGGTGGCGGGCAGGATGAAATCGGCGTAGTCGGCCGTGTCCGTCTGAAAATGCTCCAGCACCACGGTGAACAGGTCTTCGCGCACAAAGCCCTGCACCACCTTGCCGGAATCGGGCGCCACGGCCACCGGGTTGCTGTTGTAAACCACCAGGGCCTCGACGCGGGGCCCGAAAGCGGGCGAGGCCTCGCGCAGCAGGTCGTCACCAATTTGCACCATGTTGAGCGTGCGTGGCGTGCGCGCAGGCATCAGGTCGGGCCGCTGCAACGCTGCGCGCTGCGCCGGAAACTGGCCTGAGCTGGACAGCAACATGCCGCCCGCGCGGTGGCGCCAGGCGCCGGTGAGCGCTGGCAGGCAGGCCACGGCGCGCACGGCATTGCCGCCGCCGCGCACGCGCTGCATGCCGTAGTTCAGGCGAATGGCGGCGGGCTGGGTGGTGCCATAGTCGCGGGCCAGCTGGCGGATCTGCTCCACCGGAATGCCGCACACCTCGGCTGCGCGTTCGGGCGGCCACTGCAGGGCGCGTTCTCGCAACTGCTCCCAGCCCAGCGTGTGGCGGGCGATGTAGTCGTGGTCCAGCCAGTCGTTCTTGATCAGCTCGTGCATCAGTGCCAGGGCCAGCGCGGCATCGGTGCCGGGGTAGAGGGCAATGTGCTCGTGGCACTTGTCGGCGGTTTCGGTCTTGCGCGGGTCGATGCATACCAGCCGTGCGCCGTTGCGTTTGGCCTGCTGCGCATAGCGCCAGAAATGCAGGTTGCTGCCAATCGAATTGCTGCCCCAGATCAGGATGAGCTTTGCCTGCGCAAAAAACTCCACCTTCATGCCCACCTTGCCGCCCAGCGTTTGCACCAGGGCTTCGGCACCGGCCGACGCGCAGATGGTGCGGTCCAGTTGCGAGGCGCCCAGGCGGTGGAAAAACCGCCGGTCCATGCTCTCGCCCTGCACCATGCCCATGGTGCCTGCATAGCTGTAGGGCAGGATGGCTTCAGGGGCGCGGGCGGCGATGGTCTGCAGGCGTTGGGCGATGTCGCTCAGGGCCTCGTCCCAGCCCACCGGTGCGAACTGGCCGCTGCCCTTGGGGCCCGTGCGCTTGAGGGGCGTGAGGATGCGCTCGGGGTGGTAGCTGCGCTCGGTGTAGCGGGAGACCTTGGTGCACAGCACGCCATCGGTGTGCGGGTGGTCGGGGTTGCCCTGCACGCGGGTGGCCACGCTGTTTTCCACCGTGGTGAGCAGGGCGCAGGTGTCGGGGCAGTCGTGCGGGCAGGCTCCACGCACCTGCAAGGGGGCAGACGGCAGGGAATTGGCGGCAGATGGCGAGGGCATTCGGTGGGTCGGTCGGTAAACTGCAGGATAGGTAATAAAGTGCATACCTTGTGCCCTGTCCAGGAAGGCTGCCTACCGGCAGCACCGGGGGGCGCACTCGGTTCACAAGAGCAGAGATTTCACCATGAACCAAAAGGCAATAGGGCGCAGACAATTTTCAGTAGGCTTGGGCGCGGCAGCGCTGGGAGGCTTCAATCTGGCACAGGCGCAAGGCGAAGGCCGTATCGTGCTGGGGCAGTCGGCGCCCTTCACCGGCCCTTCGGCCCAGTTGGGCATCCAGTTCAACCTGGGCGCCAAGCTCTTTTTTGACCGCCTCAATGCCCAGGGCGGCGTGGGCCGGCGCACGGTGGAAATCCGCACCATGGACGACGGCTACGAGCCCGACCGCTGCGCCGAAAACACCAGAAAGCTGATAGCCGACGACGTGTTTGCGCTGTTTGGCTACATCGGCACCCCTACCAGCCTCGCGGCGCTGCCGATTTTCACCCAGGCCAAAGTGCCGTTTTTTGGCCCCTTCACCGGGGCTGAGGCGCTGCGCCAGCCCTTCAACCGCCTGATTTTTCATGTGCGCGCTTCGTACTACGACGAAACCGCGCACATCGTGCGCCAGCTCACCAACCTGGGGCTCAAGAAGATCGCTGTGTTCTACCAGAACGATGCCTATGGCAAGGCGGGGCTGGATGGCGTGACCAAGGCGCTCGCCGATCTCAAGCTTGCGCCCGTAGCCACAGCCACGGTGGAGCGCAATACCACCGACGTGAAGGCCGCCGTGGACAAGCTGGTGCCCGCCATGCCCGACGCCGTGGTGCAGATTTCGTCCTATGGGGCCAGTGCTGCGTTTGTGCGCGCTGCGCGCAAGGCGGGCTTTCGTGGCACGTTCTATAACGTGTCGTTTGTGGGCACGCAGGCGCTGGCCGACGAGCTGGGCAAGGACGGTGCAGGTGTGGTGGTGTCGCAGGTGGTGCCCTCACCCTACCAGCCCTCACGCCAGATCACACGCGAGTTTCTGGAGGCCATCAAGAAGGGCGGCGACAAGGTGCAGGCCAACTATTCCAGCCTGGAAGGGTACCTGGCAGCCCGCGTTTTCACCGAAGGCCTGCGTCCGGCGCTGGCCGGTGGCAAGCTCAGCCACGACAGCTTCATCGCAGGCATGGAATCCCTGGGGTCGCAGGTGATTTCCGGGTTCCCGGTGTCTTTCCGCAGCTCGGACCACACGGCATCGAGTTTTGTGGAAATGTCGATGCTCACCGGCGACGGCCGCGTCAGAACCTGACTCCGCCAGCGCGGCGGGTGTTCTTTCAGCCCAAGGCGCGCGTGCGCGCCAGTCCCTGCATGAACGCCTCGCAGCGCGCCAACTGTTCCAGGCTCACAAATTCATCGGGCTGGTGCGCCTGCTGAATGCTGCCGGGGCCGCACACCACGGTGGGAATGCCGACGTTCTTGAAAAGGCCGGCCTCGGTGCCAAAGGCCACCAGCGTGGTGCCTTTCTCGCCGGTGAGCTCTTGCGCCAGGCGCGTTACGGCATCGTCCTTGCTGCCCAGAAAACTGGGGATTTCGCAGATGGTCTCGAAGCTGAAACCTGCCGCGGGCGCCACCGTCTTCATGGCCGGCTCCAGCGCCTGGGCGTAGGCCACCACCTCGGCCTGCATCTGGGCGGCGTTAGCGGTGGGCAGGTTGCGAAACTCGTAGCGAAACTCGGCATCGCGCGGCACCACGTTGTCGGCGATGCCGCCGTGAAACTGGCCCACGCTGGCCGTGGAGAACGGCACGTCAAAGCCCGCAAAGCGCGGCTCGTTGCGCTCGAACCCCTCGGCCATGTCGCGCACCCGGCCCACCACGCGGGCCGCCATTTCGATGGCGTTGACCGATTGCGGTGTCAGCGACGAGTGCGCCTCCTTGCCGCGCACGCAGCATCTGTAGCGGTACACGCCCTTGTGTGCGATGGCGGGCACCATGCTGGTGGGTTCCCCCACGATGCAGGCCAGGGGCTGGATGCCTGCGTCGCGCAGGTCGGCAATCAGCTCCTTCACGCCAAAGCAGCCGATCTCTTCTTCGTAGGTGAAGGCAAAGTGCACGGCAAAGGGGGCGTCGCTGTTCAAAAACTGTTCGGCCTGCGAGAGGGCGATGCCAATGAAGGCCTTCATGTCAGCGCTGCCACGGCCAAAAAGCCTGCCGTCCTGCACCACGGCGCCCAGCGGGTCCATGCTCCAGTCCTGTCCGTCCCAGGGCACGGTGTCGGTGTGGCCCGACAGGATGACCCCGCCGGGCTTGCCTTCGCCCAGCGTGGCAAACAGGTTGGCCTTGGTTTTATCGGCGTTCCAGGTCAGGCGGCTTTGCACGCCCAGCCGGGCCAGATGGTCGCGGATGAAATGAATCAGCTCCAGGTTGGAGCGGTGGCTGACGGTGTTCATGCGCACCAGGGTTTGCGCAAGTTCCAGGGCGTGGGGTGAAATCATGGCGTGGGGGCGTCAACGTTCGGGTGGGCGGCCATCTGCAAGCCGGGCTAGACTGTGAATTCGTAAGGATGCACATCATGAACGTTATTGATTCCATCGTCACCCAGGCCGCCGGTATTGCCGCAGTGCGCCGGGACATTCACGCCCACCCCGAGCTGTGTTTTGAAGAAGTGCGCACCGCCGATGTGGTGGCACAAAAGCTCACCGAATGGGGCATTCCCATCCACCGGGGGCTGGGCAAGACCGGCGTGGTCGGCATCGTCAAGGGGCGGGACGGCGGCGCCAGCGGCCGTGCCATCGGCCTGCGCGCCGACATGGACGCGCTGCCCATGCAGGAGTTCAACACCTTTGCCCATGCGAGCCAGCACCACGGCAAGATGCACGCCTGCGGCCACGATGGGCACACGGCCATGCTGCTGGCGGCGGCGCAGCACTTTGCGAAACACCGCAATTTCGATGGCACCGTGTACCTGATCTTTCAGCCAGCGGAAGAGGGCGGCGGCGGCGCGCGCGTGATGATCGAGGACGGCCTGTTGGAGCAATTTCCCATGCAGGCGGTGTTCGGCATGCACAACTGGCCGGGTATGAAGATGGGCCAGTTTGCCGTGAGCCCGGGACCGGTGATGGCTTCCAGCAACGAGTTCAAGATCACCATCCACGGCAAGGGTGGCCACGCCGCCATGCCGCACACCGGCATCGACCCGGTGCCCATTGCCTGCCAAATGGTGCAGGCCTTTCAGACCATCATCAGCCGCAACAAGAAGCCGGTGGATGCGGGCGTGATCTCGGTCACCATGATCCACACGGGCGAGGCTACCAACGTGGTACCCGACAGTTGCGAGTTGCAGGGCACCGTGCGCACCTTCACGCTGGAGGTGCTGGACATGATCGAGGCGCGCATGAAACAGGTGGCCGAACACACCTGCGCCGCGCATGAAGCCACTTGCGATTTCGAGTTTGTGCGCAACTACCCGCCCACCGTGAATTCGGCTGCCGAGGCCGACTTTGCGCGCAAGGTGATGGCCAGCATCGTGGGCGAGGCCAACGTGCTGGTGCAAGAACCCACCATGGGCGCCGAAGACTTCGCCTTCATGCTGCAGGCCCGGCCCGGCGCCTACTGCTTTATTGCCAACGGCGACGGCGGGCACCGCGACCTGGGCCACGGCGGCGGCCCCTGCACGCTGCACAACCCGAGCTACGACTTCAATGACGACCTGATTCCGCTGGGCGCCACCTATTGGGTGCGGCTGGCCGAAGAATGGCTGGCGCAGGCCCGCGATTGACCGGCGACTGGCCGGTGCAAGGCAGCCGGGACGCTGGGCATCTTCACGAATCGGGCGCGAGTTCTCAGGCGGCACCACCGCGCACGCTCCTTTTGCCATCTGTTCAGGAAACACCATGATCGGTATCGTCCAGGCGTTTGCTCCCACCTACGCGCGTGCACGCACGCAGTTCCTGGAGGCCGCCGCCACGGCCAGCCTGCCGATCGAATCGCACCGCCATCCTTTGCTGGGGCGCGATGGCGAAGACCTGGCCATGGACGTGGTGCGGGATGGCCCACCTGACGCGGACAAGCTGCTCATCGTGAGCAGCGGCTGCCATGGCGTGGAGGGGTTTTGCGGCAGTGGCGTGCAGGTGTTTGCGCTGCACGACCAGGAGTGGCGCGACCTGGCGCACGCCCAAGGCGTGGCCGTGCTGTACATCCATGCGCTCAACCCCTATGGGTTTTCGCACCTGCGCCGCACCACGCACGAGAACGTGGACCTGAACCGCAATTTCCACGACTTCAGCCAGCCACTTCCCGTCAACGCCGCTTACCGCGAAGTGGCACCGCTGCTGCTGCCCCATGCGTGGCCGCCGCAGGCGGACAACGTGCAGGCGGTGCAGGCCTACATCGCCACGCATGGCGCAGCCGCCTGGCAGGCGGCCATCACGCGCGGGCAGCACGAGTTTGCCCAGGGTCTGTACTTCGGCGGCACGGCACCGACCTGGAGCAACCAGACGCTGCGCGCCGTGCTGCGCCAGCATGGCCGCCGGGCATCGCGCGTGGGCTGGATTGATCTGCATACAGGCCTGGGACCCAGTGGCCTGGGCGAGCGCATCTACTGCGGGCCTGACGATGCCGCCGCCGTGCAGCGCGCGCGCCACTGGTGGGCGGGCGACGGCGCCACGCCCGTCACTTCCATCTACGACGGTTCGTCCACCTCGGCCTTTCTTACCGGGCTGATGTGGACCGCCATCCTGGACGAATGCCCCCAGGCCGAGTTCACCGGCATTGCCATGGAATACGGCACGCAGCCATTGCAGGACGTGCTGCAGGCCCTGCGTGCCGAGCACTGGCTTTATCTCCACCCACAGGCCCCCGCCGCACAGGCCGCGCAGATCAAGGCACAGATGCTGTCCGCGTTCTACACCGACACCGACGCCTGGAAGGGTCAGATCATCAGCCAGGCGCGGCAGTCGATGTTCCAGGCGGTGCAGGGACTGAAGCGGCCCTGAGAGCGTGAATACGTTCTATTGATCCGGCACGGTTTATTGCAGAGTCCCGATGCCGTTCAACTTGAGCCCGTCGAGGGGCTTCGACACCTCAGCCCGAGCAAGGTTTACGAATAAAGCCTGCCGGATCAATAAGATACAGCGCAGCAAATTTTTGCCGACACCGTTCTCTACCCAACTTTTCCATCAAGGACCAACGACATGGCCGACCTGAACGCCACTTTCGAAGCCGCTGTGGCCAATTCCAAAAACCTCAGCGAGCGTCCCGATAACGTCACGCTGCTGAAGATCTATGCGCTGTACAAGCAGGCCACGGCGGGCGACAACACCGAAAAGAAGCCCAGCTTCTCCGATGTGGTGGGTCGCGCCAAGTGGGACGCATGGGAAAAGCTCAAGGGCACCGGTCTGGATGCTGCCAAGCAGCAGTACATCGACCTGATTGAATCGCTCAGCTGAAGCGCAGGTCACGTCCATGAAAAAAGCGGCTTCATGCCGCTTTTTTCATGGGCCGATGCGGCGCGCAGTGCTTCCCAAAGTGCGTCAGTCGCGCCAGGTCACGCTGTCGCCCGGGGCGGCCCGCTGCGTGCGAAACCCGTTGGCCGCATGCGCCGTGTCGGCCAGGCCGAACGAGATGCCGCACACGATGCTGCGGTCTTGCGCAATGCCCAGAGCCTCGCGCAGAACACTGGGGTAGGCGGCCAGCGCGGCTTGCGCAATGGTCGCCACGCCCAGGCTGTGGGCGGCCAGCAAAAAGTTGCCAACGTAGGCGCCGCAGTCCACCGCGCCATACACGCCCAGGGCCTCGTCGCTGGTGACGACGGCCACATGCGGCGCACCGAACATGGTGAAGTTTTGGGCGGCCTGCCGTGCCGAGGCCTCGCGGTCGCCCTTGGGAATGCCCAGGGCTTCGTAAAGGCCCCAGCCGCATTCGCGGCGCCGCTCCTGGTAGACGCCCCGGTATTCACGCGGCCAGGGCAGGTCGGGCGCCGGGGACTCGGCGGCCACATGGGCCTGCAGGGCGCTGCGCAGGCGCGCCAGCGTGGCACCGCTGGCAATGGTGAGCTGCCAGGGCTGCGCATTGCACCATGAGGCCGTGCGCTGCGCGGCGGCAAGGATGCGGTCGATGGTGGCGCGGTCCAGCGCCTGCGGCAGGAAAGCGCGGCAGCTGTAGCGGGTGTGCAGCAGGGCGGACAGCGTTTCGTAGGCGGGCGTTGTCCCGGCCGGTGTGGTGGCGGACGGCGGTGTGTGCGGTGCTGTCATTTCAGGCTTTGCGGGCCGCAGCCTTGGCGGGCGCGCGGCGGGCCGTGGTGCTGTCTTTGACGGCCTTGGCCGGTTTCTTTTGGGTTGCCGGTGCCATGTGCGCAGCGGGGCGGGGGGCGTTGAGCAGTGCATCGAGCTGCTCGCCGATTTCTGCTTCGATGCGCTCCTTGAAGGCTCCAAACAGGAAGCCCAGCGCGGCCCTCATTTCAAACTGGTGGGCATCCACCAGCAGGGTGCCTTTCACGCCGGCACGGCTGAAATACAGGGTGTCCTGCGTATCGCCTTCTTCATAGCTGCAGTCCATGTCGAATTTTTTTTCGGCCTTTTCGGCCCAGGACACGCCGACCTTGCGGGCTTCTTGGAAGCCCAGGTGGTGTTCGCGGTGGATGTGGATGTCAGGCACCGGGGGACTCCTTGGGGGGTGATGGTGCGCGCAGGCTCTGGTGGCGTTGCGTTTCGGGCTGTTTTGCCAGTTGTCTGACAGCATCATAAAACCGGGGCCACTGGCGGCCCTCACGCGCGAAAAGGGCTTCGAACGCGGGCACCAGTTCGTCGTAGGCGGCCTGTGCGGCAAAGCTGGCGTTGTTGGCATGGGCCACCCAGCGGTCATAACCCGCCAGCTGCGCGGCATTCATGGCGGTGGGGCGATCGCTGGGGGCCTCCAGCCAGCCGGCCCGCAGCGCGGCGTAGTCGCTTCGAAAGGATTGCATTGCTTCTGTTTTCATAGCTGCTAGCGCTTTACTGTCATGGGCTGGAGCCTGTTTTTGCTTATAAATCGCAGCCAGCTTCTCCCGGGTGGCGCGCGTCAGGGCGCGGAAGGCATTGCGCCGCGCGCTGCTTTCGGCAAAAGCCTGGCGGGCCTGTGGTGTGGATTGGGTCGCCAGCCACTGCGCGCTGCCCAACCGCTCTACCGCCGTGGCAAACGATTCGTTGAACAGTGTGTCGCCCGGTGCATAGACCACCTGGTGCGCCAGCTCGTGGAACAGCAGGCGCACAAACTCGCCCTCGGGCCAGGCGATGAACGTGCTGAGCAGCGGGTCGCCGCCCGCCCAGTTCATGTAACCCAGGGTGGAGTAGGCGGGCACGCCATACACCTCGACTTCCAGGCCTTGCTGTGCCAGTTGTGCGGCCTCGGCCCGGGCATCGGCTTCGGCGAAGTAACCGCGGTAGCCAATGCAGCCCGTGACCGGAAAGCACCAGGTGTGCAGCGTGAGCGCGTAGGGCGGCGCGGCCACTACGTTCCACACGGCGGCGGGGCGCTTGAGGTCTGCATAGCGGCGGTAGCTGGCGTTGTCGGGCAGGCCCAGCTCGGCCACGGCAAAGGCGCGGGCGCGCTGGGCCAGGTGCAGGCGCTCGCGCAGTGCGGGGGTGGTGTCGGTGCGGGTGATCCACTGGTCGATGGGCTCGGCCGCCTGCATGATCTGCAGGTGCCCACGCACGGATTGCCAGTAGTACCCGAGCGTGCTGCCGTGGCTGGCGCATCCCGGCAGTGCCAGCACCATGAGGCAGAGCAGGGCAAGGCGTGGCAGAAACGAAGGGGGCATGTCGGCAGGGCCAAAAAGGGGGAGTCTGCAGTGTAGACACAAGGCCCGGGCAGGGCTTGCCCACCAGTTTCTGCGAAACGGATACGGGGTTGTGCGCGTGCAGGTCATCCCTAGAATGCACCATGACCCACGTTGTTCCCGAGCCGACCGCCGATGTGCCCACGGGCCTGTGTGTGGATGACGCCGGTTGCCCGCGCTGCAGCTGGTGCCAGGCCACCCCTGGCTATCGCCACTACCACGACCATGAATGGGGTTTCCCCGTGGCAGACGACCGACGCCTGTTCGAGAAGCTGTGTCTGGAGGGCTTTCAGTCGGGCCTGAGCTGGCTCACCATCCTGAACAAGCGCGAGGGCTTTCGTGCGGCGTTTTCCCACTTCGATGCGGAGCAGGTCGCGGCCTTGGGTGCGAGCGACGTGGAGCGCCTGGTGCAGGACGCAGCCATCGTGCGTCACCGGGGCAAGATCGAGTCCACCATCAACAATGCGCGGCGCGTGCTGGAGCTGCGCCGCGAGTTTGGTTCGCTGGCGCACTACGTGTGGCGCCATGAGCCTGCGGCCGCCGACCGGCCCGGTCGCATCACGCGCGAGGTGGCGCGCACCCTGTCCACGTCGCCCGCGTCCATAGCCCTGGCCAAAGACCTGAAAAAGCGCGGCTGGAGTTTTGTGGGGCCCACCACGGTGTATGCCTTCATGCAGGCCATGGGGCTGGTGAACGACCATCTGGAAGGTTGCCATGCGCGCACCCTGGCCTTGAAGGCGCGGGCAAAGTTTGTGGTGCCGTGAAGACCGTGCTGTACGGCCGACATGCCAGGCTGCGCCGCCGACCGGCCCTGCCCGCATGAAGCACGTTTGCCCCCATTGCCAGCAGCCCGGCGTCAGCAACGCAGCGCTTCGCTGGTCCACGCGAGAGGGCCCTGCGCAATGCAGTGACTGCGGCGGGCTGTCGCATGTGCTGGCCAGCACGGCCAACGCCATTGGCGTGTTCACCTGGATGACGCCGATCGGTGGCCTGGTGCTGGGCGCGGCGTTTGCGTCCGTTGGGATTGTGGTGGCTGGCTTGCTGGTGGCGGGTTTGGGCAATGTGTGGATGTGGCGCCGGTGCGAGCTGTTTCCGACAGAGAGAAAGACCGCACAAACTGCGCGCCGTGTGGGCTGGGCGGCTGCGCTTGTTTCGGCAGTAATGGCGTTCCTGGGCTGACCTTGGCAGACGGGCGGATCAGGGTGCGACAGGCCCGGGGTGCCAGCGACTATTGCCGCACTACCGGCCGCAGCATCCACAACGCCGCCAGCGCCGCCACACCCAGCAGGGAGGTAACCCACAAGGCCGCAGCGCCCACGCCATCGATCAGCAGTCCAAACAGCAGCGGCGCAAAGGCCTGCGCCACGCGGGCGGGTGCCATCATCAGGCCCTGGCGTTCGCCGTAGCCCGCCGGGCCGAAAAACGCCAACGGCAGCGTGCCCTTGGCGATGGTCAGGATGCCATTGCCCGCGCCGTGCAGCACGGTGAACACCGCCGCTGCCGGGGCGCCCACCACCATCAGGATGGCCGCGCCCACCGGGTGAGCAGCGGCGGCCAGCTGGGCCGACAGCAGCGGGTGCAGGCGACTCAACAGGCCAAACTCCAGCAGGCGTGCCACCACCTGGGCGGGGCCCACCAGCGCTGCGATGGCCACCGCCGCCTGCAGTGATGTGCCGCTGGCCTGCAGCACGCGCGGCAGGTGGGCAGCCATGGCCGTGCTGGTGAACCAGGTCACGGCAAAGACAAACGACAGCAACACCGCAGTGCGCAGCGCGTGGGGCGCGTCGGAGGCCGCAGGCGTCGGCAATGCCTGCGTGGCTTTCTCCGAGGCCGGTGCCGGTGCCGGTGCCGGTGCCGGTGCCGGTGCCGGTGCATTCTGCCCGGTTGCCGCGTTCTCGATGCCGGGCAATCCGCCATTGAGTGGCAAGCCCACCAGCAGGTGCAAGGCCGCCCAGCCAAAACATGCGCCACGCCAGCCCCATTGCAATTCCATCCAGGCCGACAGCGGCCAGCCCACGGTGCTCGCAAAACCCGCAATCAGGGTGATGCCGGTGATGGCCCCGCGTGCGCCCTGGCCGTACAGACGCACCAGCGTGGCAAAGGCCGCTTCGTACAGGCCCGAGCCCATGGCCACGCCCATCAGCGCCCAGGCCGCGAACAACCCCACGGGGCCCTGAGCCATGCCCATGCCCGCCAGGCTGGCGGCAAACCACAGATTGGTGCCGACCAGCACCGGGCGGCCGCCGTGCCGGTCAATCGCCCGGCCCGCCAGCGGCCCCAGCAAGGCCGACACGATGAGCGCCAGCGAGAACGCGGCAAACACCATGGACGTTGCCACGCCCAGGTCGCGCGCCATGGGTACCGCCAGCATGGCGGGCAGGTAGTAGGTCGAGGCCCAGGCCAGCGTTTGCGCGCAGCCCAGGCGTGCCACGGTCCAGCGTTGGGACGATGGCCTCATGACAGGTTGTGCGGCACGGTGTGCAGACGGGGGGTGCGAGGGTGTGCTGCGGGCGGTGCGTCAGGCGCGTCGGCCTTTGGCATCGATGACCACTTCACCGTCCTCCTTGGTGAAGGCTCCCTTCTGCGGTGCGGGCAGGATGTCCAGCACCTGCTCGGACGGGCGACACAGCCGCGTGCCCAGCGGCGTGACGACGATGGGACGGTTGATGAGGACGGGGTGGGCCAGCATGGCGTCAATGAGCTGCGTGTCGGTCACGCCAGGGGCGCCCAGGTGCAGTTCTGTGAACAGCGCTTCCTTGGTCCGCACTGCGTTGATCACTGGCTGGCCGGTGGTCGCAATCAGTGCTAGCAGCGTGGCGCGGTCGGGTGGGGTCTTCAGATATTCGATGACCTCGGGCTCGGCGCCGCTGTTGCGGATCATGGCCAGGGTGTTGCGGGACGTACCGCATTGGGGGTTGTGATAGATGGTGATGCGGGGCATGGCTGGGTCGGTGGTGGGGGAGTGCAGCTTCAGGCGCTGGCAGGTCGGGGCGTGAATGGATCCGCCGCGCGGGGCGCGGGCCTGTGCAGCGACGGCAAGATGGTAGCCATGATCAGGCGGCTTGCAGGGGCGACTGTTAGCGCGCCATCTCCAGGTGGTCCAGCAGCACGAAATCCGTGCCCGGTGCCGGCTGGGCGAACAGCGCCAGGCTGTTGAAACGCAGCGGGGGCAGGTCGGAGAAGAACTCCTGTGCGGCGTCGAACACCAGGGCCTGTGTCTGGGCGTCCACCTGTTGCAGGGGGCCGGTGATGGGCAGGTAAAACCGGTACTCATCCAGCTTGAGCGGGTGGCTTGGGTGCTGCAGCAATTGGGCCTGCCGGTGCGTCAGGTCTGCGGACTGCTGATGGGCCAAACCGGCGTCGGACGGCGGCGCTGCCAGCGGTTGCAGCTGGGTCATGCACCGTGCGGCAGCCTTGTGGATGAGCGCATTGGCAGCGGGGGAGGCGAGCGGTACGAGCGCCAGAAAGTCGTCGATGCGCTCCACATGCAGGGGTGGCAAAACCACCGGTTCCAGGCTGTGTGCCACCGTTTGAACTTCGTGGTGCAGCGTGACCCAGTCGGTGCCGACAGCCAGCGCAAACGGAGCCATGAGTGCGGCATGCCAGCCATGGATGCGTGGCGCAGCGGTCAGCTGCAGCAGGTCTTGCGGGCTCACGCCCTCAATCTCTGGTTGCTGCAGGGGCTGCAGCAGTGCGGCGCAGCGGCCCATCCAGTGGCTTCCGGCCAGCCAGCCCAGGCTGCCAGGGTTGGGTGCGTAAGACACCGCGTAGCGGTGGGCGGCGGAGGGCGTGCTGTGGTGCATGGCGGGATTGTGGTGCGGGGTGCAAACGGGGCGCGGGCAGTGGTCGCATTGCTCAGCCGCCTTTGTCTCCATTCACCCAGCCCAGGTCCAGCGGGCGGTCTTCAAACTCGGTGTTGAGCACCACGGTGCTGGTGGTGCGTGCCACGCCCGCAATGGCCTTGATCTCGTACAGCACATCCTCCAGCGCGCGCGCATGGGTGGTGCGCACTTTGGCCAAAAAGTCGTATTCGCCCGCCACACTGTGCAGCTCTTGCACCTGCGGCATGGCACGCAGACGCGGTGCCACGTCACGGCAGTGGATGCCGCCGTCGTTGCGGATGGCCACGAAAGCCGTGAAGTTCAGCCCCACCCGCTCCGGGGCCACGCTGATCGAGAAGCGACGGATTACCCCTTTGTCGAGCAGCTTCTTCACGCGCTCATGCACGGCAGCGGTGGACAACCCCACTTCAGTCCCCACGTCGGCATAGGAACGCCGGCCATCCGCGCCAAGCGCCGAAATTATTCTGGCGTCCATGTCATCTGTCTGAATATTTGCTTGCATGACGGCTAACTTCTGGTAAAAATTCCGAAAACCTTGTGATTTCCATAAATTATTCGGTAAGGGGAAGAATATGCCGGCAATTTTCAATGCGCAAGCCCGTGTGCAGCGCACCTGGGCCGTTGCGGTGGCCTTGCTGCTGGTCTATGTGGTGTGGGGCACCACGTATTTCGCCATTGGCATCGCACTGCAGACCATGCCGCCCCTGCTGATGAACGCGATCCGCTTCCTGTGCGCCGGTGGCGTGATGCTGCTGATCGCGCTCATGCAGGGACATGCGCTGCCAACGGCGCATCAGTGGCGCAACTCGGCCCTGGTTGGCGGGCTGATGGTGTTTCTGGCCATGAACCTGATCGGCTTTGCGCAAAAGCTGGGCATCGGTTCGGGCCTGATGGCCACCGTGGTCACCACCATGCCCATGTGGCTGGCGCTGTGGTCGCGCTGGGGCGGCGAGCGGGTGCCATCCACGAGCTGGATCGGGCTGGCGCTGGGCGTGGCCGGTGCCCTGCTGCTGGCGCTGGAGGGAGATTTCTCGGCCACCTGGCTCGGTGCGCTGCTGGCCTTTGGTGCGCCGCTGTGCTGGAGCGTCGGCTCCTACGCCTCGCGCAAATTGTTGTTGCCGGCGCCCGCCATGGCTTCAGCAGCGCAATGGCTCACGGGAGGTGCCATGGGTTTGGGCGTGGCCTTGTGGGTGGAGCCCCTGGGTGCACTGGCGCAGGTGAGTGCCGCCTCGTGGGTGGCCTGGGTGTATCTGCTGGTCTTTGGAACCCTGGTTGCGCTCAATGCCTACCTATGGCTGTTGCAAAACACCTCGGCTGCTTTGGCTGGCAGCTATTCGTTTGTGAATCCGGCCGTGGCTCTGTTGGTTGGTGTGGGCATGGGGGGCGAGCGATTGACGGGCTGGGTGTTCGCTGCGCTACCGCTGGTGGGAGCTGCGCTGGCATTCATTCTGTATGGCTCGGCGATGCGGGTCTGGTGGGTGAAATGGTGGCGTGTGGCCCCACACCCGGCCTGTGAGGTGCAGCGGCCCCCTGCCTGACGTTTGCCGGGTGGGCGCGGTGCGCGCTGCCCGGCAAAGTTGACGTGCTGGTGGCGATCGGTCGGTACTTTCGATGCACTGCAGGGTTGCCGGGATTCACCGGGGCGTTGAGGATGCAGGCGCGAATGCTTGGGTACGCAGGAACGCAGAAACCAAAGGTAAGTAGATCGAACCTTTGCTGCGCCAAAAACGGGTTTCAGACCCGTGCCCCTCCAACGGGAGGGCGGCGAGAGGCCTGCTGCTGGCCACAGGCGGGGCTGAGCCGCTGAGTGGCGCTTTCCCTTGATGCGCTGATGGCGTGTTGACGCGCCGGATGGCAACTTCAAGAATGCGCAACCATGAAGCACTTGCTGCACATACTGGAAGGGCGTCTTCAGACGCTGCCGGTCCGCATGGCGGTTCAGCTGCCTGCGGGGCAGCAGCTGGGTGCGCGTGACGCGGCCGTAACTTTGCGGTTTCGGTACCGCATGGCGCTGGTGGCCCTGGCCTCGGGGGAAATTGGCAAGGTCGGTGCGGCGATTGTCGAGGGCAAGGTGGCGCTGGAAGGCAGCATGCGCGCACTGATGGCCGCTGCCGCCGGGCTGCTGGCGCGCAACCCGGTGCAGGACTCGCGCCATCACTGGTGGCGCCAGGTGCTGGCGCGTGCGCGATCGATGGCGGTGCACTCCGTGCCGCAGGATGCGCGCCAGGTGCAGTTTCACTACGACCTGTCGGATGATTTTTATGCGCTTTGGCTGGACCCGCTCAGGGTGTATTCGTGTGCCTATTTTCGCGACCCCACCATGACGCTGGCGCGCGCGCAGGAGGCCAAGCTGGATCTGGTCTGCCGCAAGCTGCGTCTTCAGCCGGGTGAGCGTTTTCTGGACATAGGCGCCGGCTGGGGTGCCCTGCTGCTGTGGGCTGCGGAGCACTATGGTGTGGATGCGACGGGCATCACGGTATCGCGCAACCAGCATGCGCATGTGCAGCAACTCATAGCGGCACGCGGGCTCGCGGGGCGGGTGCGCGCGCACCTGTGCGACTACCGTGAACTCCAGGCCGAAAAGCCTTTCGACAAGGTGGCATCCGTGGGCATGTTCGAGCATGTGGGGCGGGCGAAGATGAGCGCCTACTTCGCCACCGTGCGAAACCTCTTGCACCCCGGCGGGCTGCTGCTCAACCACGGCATCACCGCCGGTGGTGTGGACAACGCGCAACTGGGCGCCGGCATGGGCGATTTCATCGAGCAATACATCTTTCCGGGCGGCGAGTTACTGCACGCCAGTGCCGTGTTGCACGACATGGCGCAGGCCGGGCTGGAGATGGTGGACACCGAAAATCTGCGCCCCCATTACGCCCGCACGCTGTGGGCCTGGTCGGACGCGCTGGAAGCCGCGCTGGAACCTGCACGCCAGGTGCTGCTGGCGCAGACGGGGCCGGAGCGGGCAGACAAGGCATTGCGCGCCTACCGGCTGTATCTGGCGGGCAGTGCCCTGGGGTTTGAGCGCGGCTGGATGGCACTGCACCAGATGCTGGCAGTGCACCCCGATGGCAACATGGGCTCTGGCACGTTGACGGGGGCACAATCGGTTTATCCGTTCACGCGCGACCACATCTACACCGAGGCACCCACGTCATGCTCTACAAATTCAAGTCCCGCTCCGCTCCCGATCTGATCATGCTCGAACCCCACGGGCGCCAGATCCTTCAGATTATCGGCAAGACGCCCGGTCCCACCGGCATCATCACGGCCGCACAGATTCCGGCGGCCATGGCTGCGCTGCAAGCCGCTGTTGCGGCCGACGAGGCGCTAACCGATGCGCAGGAGCCGACGGACGATGAGGCCGTCGAGCGCCCGGACACCGTGCGCCTGCACCAGCGCGCGGCGCCGTTTCTTGAAATGCTGCGCCGTTCTGTGGCGCAAGAGCACGACGTGGTGTGGGGCGCCTGAAGCGACCCCTGGTTTTGCGCAGTCCTCAATCGACCTTTGCGCCCGAGGCTTTCACCACGCCCGCCCATTTGCGGTGCTCATTGTCGATATGCCGGGTGAACTCGGCGGGGGTGTTGCCTCCGGGGATGGCCCCCTGCGCCAGCAGCCGCTCTTTCATGGCCGGTGATGCCAGGGCCTTGGCCACTTCCTGCTGAATGCGGTTGACGATGTCGGGTGGCGTTCCTGCAGGCGCCAGCAGGCCAAACCATGAACTCGCCTCATAGCCCTTGAGCGCGGGGCCCCCAGCCTGCTCCACCGTGGGCACGTCGGGCAGCGCGGCAGAGCGCTCGCCACTGGTCACCGCCAGCGCGGTCAGCTTGCCTGCCTTGATCTGCGCCATGGACGATGGCAGGTTGTCAAACATTACATCGGCATTGCCCGCCACCATGTCCATCAGCGCCGGCCCTGAACCTCGGTACGGCAGGTGCAGCATGTAGGTACCTGTCATGCTCTTGAACAGTTCTCCCGCCAGATGGATGGACGTGCCGTTGCCGCTGGACGCCATGTTCATCTTTCCCGGGCTGGCTTTGGCCACGCGGATGAAGTCCTGCACGTTTTTCACGCCCAACGCCATGGCCTTGTCGGCATTCATCACCATTACATTGGGCACCGCAGCCACCAGCGTCACCGGGGCAAAGTCCTTGATGGGGTCGTAGGGCAGCTTGGCGTAAAGGGCCCGGTTGATTCCGTGCGTTCCCACGGTCCCCATCAGCAGGGTGTAGCCATCGCCGGGCGCCCGGGCCACGATCTCTGCGCCCACGTTGCCTCCGGCGCCCGCCCGGTTGTCCACGATGAACTGCTGGCCAAACGCACGGCTAAGGTCCGGCACCAGCGCACGCGCCAGGATGTCGGTAGTGCCACCGGGCGCAAAGGGCACGACGATGCGCACCGGCTTGGTGGGCCAAACGCCCTGGGCATGCGCGGATGGCAGCACCGCGAATGTGCAGCCGAACGTGACAGCCGCCACGGTGGCAAGGCTGCGGCGACGGAAGGTGTTGATGCGTGGGGTCATGGTGTTCCTTTCTGTGAAGACCCCTTGGTTCTACGCGCCCTGTGCCGGGCGGTGCAGGTGGATAACCCCAAGCACACTGCTGTGCTCACGCAGCCCCAGGCGGTGGTGTTGCGGGCATTCCCCATGAAAAAAGCCGCCTGGCCCCAGAGGGCAGGCGGCTGACAGCGGCGCGGTGGAAAACCGCTGGGGCTCAGTCGGCGTAGGTGCCAGCGCCCTTGATGACGGCGCCCCACTTGTCGATTTCAGCCTGAACAAACTTCTTGTGCTCTGCGGGCTCGATGCGCTTGTCCGTTACCACCACGGCGCCCAGACCCTCCTGCTTCTTGATGAATTCGGGGTCTTTCAAGGCAAGCTTGAGGGCATCGTTGATCTTGGTCACGATGGCCGCTGGCGTGCCCTTGGGTGCATACAGGCCGTGCCAGATGGTCACTTCAAAGTTCTTCAGCCCCGATTCGGCCAGCGTGGGCAGGTCCTTGAGTGCGGGGGTGGTGAGTCGCTTGGAGGTGGTCACGGCAAAGGCCTTGACCTTCTTGCCTTCAATCTGCGAAGTGGTGTTGGTGGTCTGATCGCACAGCAGGTCGATCTGGCCGCCAATCAGGTCGGTGATGGCGGGCGCCGTGCCCTTGTAGGGCACCGTGGTCATTTCGACCTGCATTGCGTTCTGGAACATCAGGCCGCACAGGTGGGACGCAGCGCCCAGGCCTGCATTGCCCAGATTGATCTTGCCCTTGTTCTGGGCGATCCAGCCGGTGAGCTCCTTCATGTTGTTCGCAGGGATGTTGGGCCGTGCGATCAGGGTCATGGGTACATCGTTGACCATGCCCAGGTATTCGAAATCGTTGGGCACGCTGAACGACAGCTTGCGATACAGCGCAGGCATGGTGGACATGCCGATGTGGTTGAGCAGCAGGGTGTAGCCATCGGGGGTGGCGCGGGCCACGCGGGCTGCACCGATCGAGCTGCCTGCACCTGCCGTGTTGTCCACGACCACGGTAACGCCCAGCGGCTTGCGCAAGGCTTCGGCCAGGTCACGCGCTACGCGGTCCGTAGGGCCGCCTGCAGTGAAGGGCACCACCAGAGTGACGGTCTTGTCCTTGGCGGGGTAATCCTGGGCGTGGGCACCCAGCGAGGCGGCCGCAGCGATGGCAATCAGTGCGAGTTTCGGCATTTTTTTCATGAAAGGCTCCTGTACTTGGACGCGCCATGATAGCGAGCCCTCCCAAGGGGTGTATTGAGGAAATCACTTAGCGCTTGTCAGGGATGAATTTTATTAATATCACCACCTAGCGCTTATGTGGTAAGCGCATTATGCTATCAATAAAATAGCAAAATCAGGGTAAACGCTAGGCAAACTTTGCACTCCCTGCGCGCGATCCACCACCGGGTTTTTGCACTGGAGCAAACCGCGCCAGCCCCGGTGTGGCATTTCAGCGATAGCTGCGTGCGTCTTCAATGACGCGGCCGTCGTTGGGCAGGGAGCCTGGGGCCACCATTTGCACTTCGCTGCGCAGCTTGGTCACTTCGCGGGTGACCTCGGCCAGCTGTTGCGCCAGGCCCTCGGCGGTTTCGTGCGTCTCGACCTGCAGCACCATCTCGTCGTTGGCCATTTCGCCGCTGACCACCAGCCTGGCCCGCAGCACCTGTGGAAACCGCCGGGCAATGTCGGCAACCTGGCCCGGGTGCACGAACATGCCCCGCACCTTGGTGGTCTGGTCGGCACGCCCCATCCAGCCCTTGATGCGCGTGTTGGTGCGGCCGGTGGGGCACATGCCGGGCATTACGGCAGACAGGTCGCCGGTGCCAAAACGGATCAGCGGGTAGTCGGGGTTCAGGGTGGTCACCACGACTTCCCCCACCTCGCCCTCCGGCACCGGATCTCCCGTACCGGGGCGCACGATCTCGACGATCACCCCTTCGTCCAGCACCAGGCCTTCGCGTGCCGTGGTCTCATAGGCAATCAGCCCCAGATCGGCCGTGGCGTAGCACTGGTAGCCGGCGATGCCGCGGTCGGCGAACCAGTCGCGCAGGCTGGGTGGAAACGCCTCGCCAGAGACCAGGGCCTTTTTCACGCTCGGCAGGGGCACGCCCAGCTCAGCAGCTTTCTCGATAATGATTTTGAGGAAGCTGGGCGTGCCGATGTAGCCCGCAGGCTGCAGTTCGGCCATGGCCAGCACCTGCTGCTCGGTCTGGCCCGTGCCGCCGGGGAAGACCGTGCAGCCCAGCGCATGCGCGCCGGTTTCCATCATGGAGCCTGCGGGCACGAAGTGGTAGCTGAAGCTGTTGTGTATCAACTCGCCGGGCCGAAAGCCTGCAGCGTGGATGGCCCGCGCCATGCGCCAGTAATCGGGCCGCGTGCCCTCGGGCTCGTAGATGGTTCCAGGGCTGGCAAACACGCGCGTCATGCCCGGCCCAAAGCCCAGCGCGCTGAAGCCGCCAAACACGTTGGTGGCGCGGCCAGCCTGCTGGCGCTCCAGCAGCTCGTGCTTGCGTGTGACCGGCAGCGCAGCCAGCGCCTCGCGGCTGGTGACGGACCCGGCATCCACCCCCGCCAGAATGCTGGCAAATGCGGGCGATGCCTTCTGGGCATGGGCGATTTGCTGCGGCAGCGCCGCCATCAGCGCCGCTTCACGCTCTGCTGGGCTGCGCGTTTCCAAGGCGTCATAGAACGTGCTCATGCCTGGGTTCCTTTGGGTAGGTTTGAGTCAAAAATGCCTCTAGCGCTTATCTATAAAGCGCAAGCAGCTATCAAATTAAGAGCGAAAACGTTTTGAACTGAGATCAACAAAGGGCGCTGCCTTGAATCCCGGCGCGGCGATCGCCAGCGCACCCGTGGAACTGGCTTTGCCAGGCCACCGGGTGCGTCCCCCTGAGGGGGAAGGCGCGCAGTGCCACAGAGGGCTCCTTAAGCCAACCAGCGCTTGCGGCGCTTGTAGCTCTTGACGTCCTTGAAGCTCTTGCGCTCACCACCGCCCACGCCCAGGTAGAACTCCTTCACGTCTTCGTTGCTGGCGAGGTCGGAGGATGGACCGTCCATCACAATGCGGCCCGATTCCATGATGTAGCCGTAGTCGGAGTACTTCAGTGCCATGTTGGTGTTCTGCTCGGCCAGAAGAAAGGTCACTTTCTCCTTGGTGTTCAGGTCCTTGACGATGTTGAACACCTCTTCCACGATCTGGGGCGCCAGGCCCATGGACGGCTCGTCGAGCAGCACCATGCTGGGGTTGGTCATCAGGGCGCGGCCAATGGCACACATCTGCTGCTCGCCCCCTGAGGTGTAGGCCGCCTGCGAGGTGCGGCGCGTCTTGAGGCGCGGAAAATAGTTGTAGACCTTTTCCAGGTTGGCAGCGATCTCGGCCTTGCTCGACCGCGTGTAGGAGCCGGTGAGCAGGTTTTCCTCGATGGTGAGGTGGGCAAAGCAATGACGCCCTTCCATCACCTGCACCACGCCGCGCTTGACCAGATCGGCGGGGGAGAGGTTCTCGATGCGCTCGCCGCGCAGATCGATATTGCCCTTGGTGACCTCGCCCCGTTCACCCTTGAGCAGGTTGGAGACGGCGCGCAACGTGGTGGTCTTGCCGGCGCCATTGCCGCCCAGGATGGCGACGATGCTGCCCTCGGGCACCTGCAGCGAGACACCCTTGAGCACGAGGATCACGTGGTTGTATATGACCTCGATGCCGTTGACGTTCAGAACGATGTTTTTGGAGTCCATTGTGTTGCCTTCGCTTTGCCAATCGAAAGGGTTGGCGGCAATGCCAGCCCTTTCAATTGGCGGCTGCCCGAGGGCAACCGCTTCGTAGTCAGCCGTTGATCTGGCGCGGCTCAGGCCAGGGCCACCGCGCAAGGGCCGCCCCGCCGCGCCGGTGGCGTCCCCCTTCCCGAATCGCGCAGCGATTCGAGAGAAGGGGGAAGGCGCGAAAGCGCCTCAGGGGGATGAACCGAATCAAGACTGGCAGTCCGCCGCATCGCGGCGCGTCATCTTCTTGTCGGCCAGATACTTCTCAGAGCCAGCCTTGACCATGGGCTTGAGGATCTGCTCGTCCGCCTGGTACCAGTCGGCACCAACGTCCCACTTCTTTCCGTCCCAGGTTTGCACCCGGGCCCAGGTCGAACCCATGTGGTCGGCGCAGCTGGTGGAGATGGGGCGCATGACGTTGTTGAAGCCCAGGGCGTCCAGCTTCTTCTGGTCGAGGGCCAGGTTTTCCATGCCCCAGCGCACTTGTTCGCCGGTCATGACCTTGCCTTTGCCGAAGCGTTCCTGCGCGCGGCGCACGGCTTCGATGCTCAGCATCTGGATGATCACGCCACGGGTGTACAGCACCGAGCCCACTTCGTCCTTGGGACCCGTGCCCTGACCCTTGTCGTGCACGTTCTTGAGGATGTCCTGGATCACCTTGGGCTGCTGTCCCGAGCCATTGAGCGCCAGTGCGTGGTAACCCTTGGCACCTTCGCCCACGTCGCGCACATCGGGTTCAGCACCGGCCCACCACACGCCATACATCTTCTCGCGTGGGTAACCCGTCGCCTGGGCTTCCTTCAGGGCGGTGGAGTTCATCACACCCCAGCCCCAGAGCAGCACGTAGTCGGGGCGGCTCTGGCGCACCTGCAGCCAGGTGGCCTTCTGTTCGACGCCAGGGGCAGTCACAGGCAGCATCTGCAGCTCGAAGCCGTGCATCTTGGCGCGTTCCTGCATCAGCGGGATGGGCTCTTTGCCGAACGGACTGTCGTGGTACACGAGGGTGACTTTCTTGCCCTTGAGCTTGTCCATGCCGCCCAGGCCCTTGCCAATGTGCTGCAGCAAAATGTCGGCGCCCGTCCAATAGCTGCCCATCAGCGGGAAGTTCCACTTGAATGCCATGCCGTCCTGCGAAACCGACAGGCCATAGCCCAGCGTCATCAGCGGGATCTTGTCGGCAGGGGCTTTTTCGGTCAGGGCGAAGGTGATACCGGTCGATTGCGGATCGAACATGGCGACGCCCGGGCGGCTCTTGAGGCGCTCGTAGCATTCCACACCACGGTCGGTCGCATAGCCGGTTTCGCACTCTTCAAAGGCGATCTTCACTCCGTTGATGCCGCCATCGCGGGCGTTGATCATCTTGATGTAGTCCTGCTTGCCGTTGGCCCAGGGCGTGCCGTTGGGCGCGTAGGGGCCGGTGCGGTAGGACAGGAGCGGGAAGAACTGCTCCTTGGCCTGTGCGAAAGCGCTGGTGCTCAGCGACGATGCACAGGCGGCCACGGCGGCTGCGGCAATCACAAGTTTCGAAAGCTTCATGGATGTCTCCTTTGAATGAAAGTATTGAAGCGCGGGGGAAATGCGAAATGGGTAGTGGACGCGCCCATCAGGGCTGCCGGTATCCGGAATTGCGTGTAAGTGGTTTCCTGCAGTGGCGGGTATCAGTGTGGGAACGGCCACAGGCGCATCTTCTGCTTGCCGATGGACCACAGCTTTGCCAGTCCATGGGGTTCGACAATCAGGAACCAGACGATCAGGGCGCCAAAAATCATCAATTCGGCGTGCGACACCGCCGCCGTGGAAATGTCAAATCCAAACGTTGAGGCCAGTGCCGGGAGAAACTGGTTCAGGAAAATGGGCAGTACCACGATGAAGGCAGCGCCAAAGAACGCGCCCATGATGGAACCCATGCCGCCGATGATCACCATGAACAGCAGGCGGAACGAGATTTCGACAGAAAACGCTGCCGGCTCCCACGAGCTCAGGTGCACGAAGGCCCACAGTGCACCGGCCATGCCGACAATGAAGGAGCTGACCGCGAACGCGCTGAGCTTGGCATACATGGGGCGGATGCCGATCACCGCAGCAGCCACGTCCATGTCGCGAATGGCCATCCATTCACGGCCGATGGCGCCGCGCACCAGGTTCTTTGCCAGCATGGCCACCACCACCAGCAGCGCCAGGCAGAAGATGTACTTGCTCATGGCGCTGTCGATGGGTATGCCAAAGACCTGCAGGTTGTTCACCGACACCGAGCCCGAATCGGAATTGTTGGTGAACCACTTGATGCGCAGGAACATCCAGTCGCTGAAGAACTGCGCGGCCAGCGTGGCCACCGCGAGGTATAGGCCCTTGACGCGCAGGCTGGGCAGGCCGAACAGGATGCCGAAGAACGTGGCGCACAGTCCGCCCAGGATCAGCGCTGGAATCAAGGGCATGCCGGGGAAACGCACGAAGAAGTTGAAGGCCCCGTAAGCGCCCACGGCCATGAAGGCGCCCGAACCCAGCGAGATCTGGCCACAGTAGCCCACAAGGATGTTCACGCCCAGGGCCGCCATCGACATGATGACCAGCGGAATCAGGATGGCGCGGTAAAAATAATCGGTGGCCAGCATGGGCACCACCAGGAAGGCCACCGCCAGCAGCAGGGCAATGGCGATGCGGTCCTGTGCGATCGGGAAGACCTGCTGGTCCGCCCGGTAGCTGGTCTTGAACTGGCCGTTTTCGCGGTAGAACATTATTTACTCCTAAACTTTCAACCAAGGGCGATGATCTTTTGGCTGCGGGCACTGCGTGCCCTCGCCGGAAGATCATTCTTCGCCTGCGGCGAAGAACCCTGCGGGTTGATCGCGTATGTCATACGCGATCGATGATCTTCTCGCCGAACAGACCTTGCGGGCGGAACAGCAGGAACACCAGGGCCAGCACATAGGCAAACCAGATTTCGATGCCACCGCCCACGAACGGGCCCAGGTACACCTCGGAGAGCTTCTCGCCCACACCGATGATCAGGCCGCCGATGATGGCGCCGGGCACCGAGGTCAGGCCGCCCAAAATCACCACCGGCAGGGCGCGCAGCGCCACGGTGGTCAGCGAGAACTGCACACCCAGCTTGGAGCCCCAGATCATCCCGGCCACCAGGGCCACGACACCCGCCACACACCAGACGATGACCCAGATGCGGTTGAGCGGAATGCCGATGGATTGCGCCGCCTGGTGGTCGTCGGCCACGGCGCGCAGGGCGCGGCCGGTCTTGGTCTTCTGGAAGAAGATGCTCAATATCACCACCAGCGCGGCCGCAATGCCGGCGGCGATCACGTCTTCCTTGTTCACCAGCACACCGCCCTCGAACATCGATTCGAGCAGGAACACGGGCTCCTTGGGCATGCCGACGTCGATCTTGTAGATGTCGCTGCCAAAAAACGTCTGGCCCAGGCCTTCAAGAAAGTAGGTGATGCCCAGCGTCGCCATGAGCAGCGTGGCGCCTTCCTGGTTGACCAGGTGGCGCAGCACCAGGCGCTCAATGAGCCAGGCCACTGCAAACATGCAGATGCCCGCGATCACGAAGGCCAGCAGGTTGGCAACGATCATGTTGTCGATGCCGGTCCATTGGGGAATCCACTCGGCAAACCGGGCCATGGCCAGCGCTGCGAACAGCACCATCGCTCCTTGCGCGAAGTTGAAAACGCCCGAGGCCTTGTAGATCAGCACGAAGCCGAGGGCCACCAGCGAATAGAGCATGCCGGCCATGAGGCCGCCAATCAGTGTTTCAAGAAAGAATGCCATTTGTTTGTTCCGTTCAAAGTCGGTCGGCGCCGGGCCGCCCCAAGGCGACCGAGGCCCCCTCGGGGGGCAGCGCAGTACACGAAGTGACAAGCGTGGGGGTCATAGGCTTTCAGTGGCTGGTGCCCAGATAGGCGCGGATCACGTCTTCGTTGTCGCGGACTTCCTGCGGCGCGCCGTCGCCAATCTTCTTGCCGTAGTCCAGAACCACCACGCGGTCGGAGATGTCCATCACCACGCCCATGTCGTGCTCGATCAGGACGATGGTGGTGCCGAACTCGTCGTTCACGTCCAGGATGAAGCGGCACATGTCCTGCTTTTCTTCCACGTTCATGCCGGCCATGGGCTCATCAAGCAGCAGCACCTGCGGCTCCATGGCCAGGGCCCTGCCCAGGTCCACGCGCTTTTGCAGGCCGTAGGGCAATTGGCCCACGGGGGTCTTGCGGAAGGCCTGAATTTCGAGGAAGTCGATGATGTGCTCAACCTTCTCGCGGTGTGCGATTTCCTCGCGCTCTGCCGGGCCCCAGCGCAGCGCCTGCATGAACAGGTTGCTCTTGATCTTGAGGTTGCGCCCCGACATGATGTTGTCGATCACGCTCATGCCCTTGAACAGCGCCAGGTTCTGAAAGGTGCGAGCCACACCCATCTCGGCCACCTGGCGGCTGTTCATGTGGTCGAACGTCTTGCCACGGAAGGTAATGGAGCCCTCCGAGGGCGTGTAGACGCCGTTGATGCAGTTGAGCATGGAGCTCTTGCCGGCGCCGTTGGGTCCGATGATGGAGCGGATCTCATGCTCGCGCACGTTGAACGAGATGTCGGTCAGGGCCTTCACGCCGCCAAAGCGCAGGCTGATGTTTTTGACGTCCAGGATGACGTCGCCAATCTTTTTCTGGGTCATGGGGTGCTTTCCGGTGTCTCAGGCACCGACCTTGGCAGGCGCATGGATCTTGGCGTCGAGGATTTGCAGCGTGGCGCTGACGCTGCCGGTGCGGCCATCCTCGAACTTGACCTGGGTTTCGATGAATTGTTCGGTGCGCCCGCCGTAGAGCGCATCCACCAGCACGCCGTACTTCTGAGCGATGAAGCCGCGGCGCACTTTGCGGGTGCGGGTCAGTTCGTCGTCGTCGGGGTCGAGTTCCTTGTGCAGCACCAGGAAGCGCGCCACCTGCGTGTCGGACATGCCGGGCTCGCCCGCCAGGCCTTCATTGACCTGGCCGATGCACTCGGCAATGAGCTGCAGCACCTGGGGCTTGGAGGCCAGGTCCACATAGCCGCCATAGGGCAGGCCCTGGCGCTCGGCCCAGTTGCCCACGGCCTCGTAGTCGATGTTGATGAAGGCGCAGACCTGGTCTTTGCCATGGCCGAAGCACACGGCTTCCTTGACCTGCGGGAAGAACTTGAGCTTGTTCTCGATGTAGTTGGGCGCGAACATGGCGCCGCCGGTGAGCTTGCCCACGTCTTTGGCGCGGTCGATGATGCGCAGGTGGCCGTCCTGGTCGAGCACGCCGGCATCGCCCGTGTGGAAGTAGCCATTGGCGTCGATGACCTCGGCCGTGGCGTCGGGGCGCTTGTAGTACTCCTTGAGCACCGACACGCCCTTGACCAGCACCTCGCCGTTGTCAGCAATCTTCAGTTCAATGCCGGGCGCGGCCTGGCCCACGGTGTTGAGCTTGACCTGGCCGTTTTTCTGGATGCACACATAGGCGCAGGTCTCGGTCTGGCCGTAGAGCTGCTTGAGGTTGATGCCGATGGAGCGGAAGAAGCGGAACAAATCGGGGCCGATGGCGGCGCCGGCCGTGTAGGCCACGCGAATGCGCGACAGGCCCATCACGTTGCGCAGCGGCCCGTAGATGGTGACGTCGCCCAGCGTGTACATCAGCCGGTCCATGAGGCCCACAGGCTTGCCGTCAAGGATGTCAGAGCCCACGCGCCGGGCCAGGTCCATGGCTTTGGAGTACATCCAGCGCTTGAAGGGGGCTGCGTCTTCCATGCGGATGGAGACGGAGGTGAGCATGCCTTCAAACACGCGCGGCGGCGCGAAGTAATAGGTGGGGCCAATTTCGCGCAGGTCGATCGATATGGTGGCGGCCGACTCGGGGCAATTGATGGTGAAGCCCGCCACCAGCCACTGGGCCAGCGAGAACAGGTGGTCACCCACCCAGGCCGGCGGCAGGTAGGAGATCACGTTGTCTTTGGGATTGAGTCCGTCCACCTCGACGCCGCCCTGGGCCGAGCCGATGAAGCTCGCGTGCGTCTGGCACACGCCCTTGGGCTTGCCGGTGGTGCCCGAGGTGTAGAGGATGACAGACACGTCGTCGGGCCTGTTCTGTGCAACCTGGGCATCCCAGACACCTGCGTGGGTGCGGTCCCACTCGGCACCCAGTTCCTTGAGTTTTTCGGTGCTGATCAGGCCGGGCTGGTCGTAGTTGCGCAGGCCGCGCGGATCGTCGTAAATGATGTGTGCCATGCCGGGCACGGTTTCGCGCACTTCCAGCAGTTTGTCGACCTGTTCCTGGTTCTCGGCGAACAGGAACTGGACTTCGGCGTCCTCCATCACAAAGGCCATTTCAGAGGCCACGGCATCCTGGTAAAGGGGAATGGGTACGCCGCCAATGCTCTGCACGGCCACCATGCTCATATAGAGGTGGGGGCGGTTGTCGCCCACCAGGGCCAGGTTCTGGCCGCGCTGGAAGCCCAGGGCGAGCAGACCGCAGCCCAGATGGCGCACGGTCTGGGCGGCATCCTTCCAGGTCCATGTTTGCCAGATGCCGTATTCTTTTTCGCGCAGTGCCGGGGCCGTGGGGCGCTCGGCAGCATGCTTGAGCAGCAGTTGCGGGAACGTGGTCTTCATTCCGGTTCCTAATATTAATGAGGTGTCAGCCCGGTGACTGCCGGGTGCGCGGCCTTGTGGCAGCGCTTTGGACTCCATGCTAGGACTGACTTTGACGTTGTCATGTCTTTCGGACGACAATTTACGGGAAAGTCCTCATGGGGTTGAACCCTCGTTGCCACGGGCTATCGGATGAAGCGCCCATCTCGTCCCACCAGCGTCAGTTCCACAAAGCGCGATGCATTGCGGTCGGGTGTGGTGGCGTTGATCTCGAAGCCTCCCAGATCCCACTTTTTCAAGTTCCAGGTGGCGTCGATAAAAGCGGCGCGCGTTGGATTGCGCCCGGCGCGCTGCAGCGCCTCGGCAAACACACGGGCGTTGATGTATCCCTCCAGCGCCAGGTGCGAAGGCTCTGCCGTGGCGCCTGATGCTTTCCATGCCGCCTGGAAGTCACGCACCACCGGTGTGACCACGTTCGACGGCAGAGGCACCACCTGAGAAATTGCCATGCCCGTCGCATCCGCTCCCAGCGCTTTCACGGTGGCAGGGGTTCCCATGACAGACAGTGCATACAGCGTTACACCGCGCCGGAGGGCTCGAAACGCTTTCACAAACTCCAGTGTGGGCTTGCCCGCCAGGCCAATCACGACGGCTTCGGGGTTGGCCTCTGCGAGCTTGGCCGCCGCAGCGCCTGCGTCCGAGGCGTTGTTTTCAACCGTCACAGCGGCGGCTTCCGGCAGTTTGAGTCGGCTCATGGATTGCCGGGCCGAGTCGAATACCTCCTTGCCGAACGAGTTGTTCTGGTAAACGATGCCAATGCGCTGGATGCCGATCGTGGACAGGTGCTGCACCAGTTTTTCGGCCTCGTCGGCATAGCTTGCCCGGATGTTGAAAACATTGCGGGCGGTCTTGGTGCGGCTCAGCTGGGCCCCTGTGAACGGCGCAAAGAAAGGGATGCCGCTCTCGATCACCTTGGGTAGCATCGCGTCGATCATGGGGGTGCCCATGCAGTTGAACAGGGCAAAGTAGCTGCTGTCGGCCAGAAATCGGTCGACGTTGGCCAGTGCCTTGGGCACTTCGTAGGCATCGTCGAGTGTGGCGAGTTCGATGGTGCGGCCTTGCACTCCGCCCTTGGCGTTGATGGCGGCAAAGGCGGCCTTGGCGCCCTGGTGCATGGCCGAGCCCAGGTCGGCCAGCGGGCCGCTGAGCGCGGTGGACTGGGCGATCTTGATCGAACCCTCCTGTGCCCGCACGCTGCCTGCCCCCAGCCAGGGCAGCGTCGCGGCCATCGCCAGCAGCTTGCGGCGGGCCAGATGGGTAACGGGGCGGCCTGTGGCCTGCGAAGCGCTCGAACGGATGGGATGTTTCACCGGCTGGTCCTTGGAAATCAGGGAGCGATGCTCCCAACGGGGGCCATCATCCGGCGAGGATTGGCATTTTTTTGTCTTTATGACGACAATTCGGCTCGTGGTATTCCCCTAAAACCCGAGTCTCCATCGCCCCGAAGAATCGCGCATGACCCACGATCTGTCCTTGCACCAGCGCCGTCGCCCGCCCACAGAGGCCGAGCTGGGCGGCATTCCCTGGCTGATGCCGTTGCAGCCCGCCGAGCGTGAACGCGCCGTGGCCTCCTTGCTGGTGGGCGACGCGAAAGCGGGGGACTATGTCTGCCGTCTCGGGCGGCCGGTGACTTATTGGTTTGGCGTGGTGGAGGGCCTGCTCAAGATGAGCAGCGACAACGCCCAGGGCCAGACCATGACTTTCACTGGCGTGCCTCCCGGCGGCTGGTTTGGCGAGGGCACCGCGCTCAAGCGCGAGCCCTACCGCTACAACATCCAGGCCCTGCGCAAAAGTGTGGTGGCGGGACTGCCGATCGACACCTTTCACTGGCTGCTCGACCACTCCATCGGCTTCAACCGCTTTGTGATGAACCAGCTCAATGAACGCCTGGGGCAGTTCATTGCGGCGCGCGAGATCGACCGGCTGAACAACCCCGATGTGCGGGTGGCACGCAGCCTGGCCTCGTTGTTCAACCCCGTGCTTTACCCCAATGTGGGCGAGGTGCTGCGCATCACGCAGCAGGAGCTGGCTTACCTGGTGGGGCTGTCGCGCCAGCGCGTCAATGAGGCCCTGGCTGCGCTCGAACAGCAAGGGGCCATCCGCATTGAGTACGGCGGGCTGCGGGTGCTGGAGCTTTCTGCGTTGCGGTCCAGCATCTTTCAGTGCAAAGACGTTTGACAGGGCCCTGGCCTGCTGTGCGGACGCTTTTTGCGTCATGGCACTGTTACAAATAGGGCGGCTCTGTTGGGGGCCGGACGCACACGCATGGCGGGGTCTGTCGCATTTATTTATAGGCTAAATATGGCTGTAACCCTTATGTGTTAAGCGCTACGTGCTATAAAAAATGATATTTGTTTTGAAATTGCATGTTGCGCTGCGCCGCCACGGTGGTAGGTGGCGTAGGGTATAAACCAGTTACATGTGTGGGAGTTTTTGATGCCTCTGTTTTGTCGCAAGCAGCGCTTGCTGGTGGGGTTTGCCGCCCTGTGGATGTTGGCGGGATGCGCAGGCTTGGCCCAGCCGCAGGCTGGCACGGGCCCGGAAATGGTTTATGCCATCTCCGGCTCTCACGAGCTGCTCCGTTTGGAGGCAGCGCAGCCGAGCCGGGTGATAGAGCGCAAGCCGCTCACCGGCTTGGCCCCGGGCGATGCGCTGATCGGCATCGATTTTCGGGTGGCGCGTGGCGTGCTCTATGCACTGTCCAGGTCCGGGCAGCTTTACCGGGTGGATCGTGCCAACGGCGTGCTGAGCCCGGTGGGTGCGGTGACTGTGGCACTGCCTTTGGACGGCGCGGTGATCGGTTTCGATTTCAACCCCACGGTGGACCGCATTCGCGTGGTAACGCCCTCCGGCCACAACCTGCGCCTGCACCCGGACACCGGTGCCATGGTGGACGGCGATGCCACCCGCGACGGGGGGCAGCCCGATTGGGCGTTGCGCTACGTGGTGGGCGATGTCAACTTTGGCAGCGCGCCCGACATTGCGGGGGCCGCCTACACCTACAACACCCGCGATGAAACGATCACCACCAACTACGCCATTGATCGCGCACGGGGCGCCCTGGTCATGCAGGGCTCGCTCGAGGGCGCGGTGCCCGTCGTCTCGCCCAACACCGGCCAGCTGCGCACCGTCGGCGCGCTGGGCCTGGGGGCGTTGACCGATGTGGCCTTTGACATTTCTGACGTTGCCAACACGGCCCTGATCGCGGTGCGCACGGCTTCCGAGCCACGCACCCGCCTGCACCGCGTAGACCTGGCCACGGGCCGTGCCACCGATCTCGGCCAGGTGGGTGACGGCAGCGCGCTGATTGGCGTGGCGATCGAACCATGACCATGCTTGCGGTGTGGCTGGAGCGAAGCATTGGCTTGGTGCGCGCCTGGATGCCGCCTGCGCTCGGCACGGCCTGCGGCATGGCATGTGTGCTGTGCCTGACATGGGGCCAGGCCGGGACGGCGCATGCCGCCACCGTGCAGATCGAGGTGCTGGACGCGGCCGGCAAACCCGTGGGCGATGCCGTGGTGTTTCTGGAGTCGGCACAAGCGCGCCGCCAGGTGCGCCCCCTGGCGGCGCTGGAGATGGCGCAGCAAAAAAAGCAGTTTGTGCCCGAAGTGCTGGTGGTACCGGTGGGCTCCGAGGTGCGCTTCCCCAACCACGACACGGTGCGCCACCATGTGTATTCGTTCTCACCGGCCAAGAAGTTCGAGCTCAAGCTCTACACCGGCACACCGGCCAACCCCGTGCTGTTCGATCGACCCGGCGTGGTGGTGCTGGGCTGCAACATCCATGACCAGATGGTCGGCTGGATTCTGGTGGTGGACACCCCCTATTACGCCCAGTCCCTTGCGGCCACGGGCAAGGCACAGATCGACGACGTACCGGCTGGCAGTTACCGCCTGCGCACCTGGCACACCCGCTTACCCGTGGGCGCGCCCGCACTGGAGCAGGCGCTGATCGTGCCTGCCACCGGCACTGCTGAGGTGACTGTGCGCATGCAGGGGTTGCAGCCTTGAAGCTGTCTGTGCTGCGGCGCAGCCTCATCGTGCCGCTGGTGGGCATGTCGCTGCTGCTGCTGATCGTGCGTGCCGAACAGGCCGTAGGGGCGCACCACCATCGACCGCAACGCCCGCAGCCAGATCGCGCGCGAACTCGACACCGACGAAACCGTCTGGCGGCGGCTGCTTGACCAGAACGCAGAGAAGCTGCGCCAGGGCTCGGCCTTGCTGGCGGCCGACTACGGGTTCCGCTCGGCAGTGAACTCGGATGACGAGGAAACCATCCAGTCGGTGCTGGAGAACCATGGCAGCCGGATCGGCGCCGAGGTGACGGCGCTGCTGGACACCCGATTGAACCTGCGTTCGCTAAGCGCATCCGGCGGCGCACGCGATTTCCAGGCCGCTGTGCGGCAGGTGGCGCCGCTGCTGGCCAGCCAGCCGCAGGGCAGCCGCATGGCCGTGATCGGTGGCGTGCCCTACCAGTTTGTCATGGTGCCCATGCGGGCGCCGGTGGTCATCGGTTGGGTGTTGATGGGGTTTCCCGTCAGCCAGCCCCTGGCGGACGAAATGCGGCAGTTGCTGTCGGTGCATGTGGCGCTGCTGGTGAAAGGCGAGGATGGCGTGCTGTCCGTGCCGGTGAGCACCTTGCCCGCCGCCCCGCTGGCGATGCTGCGCCGCCAGGGCATCCCCACAGGCGAGCTCGACACCGATCAAGGGGTCTTGCTGGCACGCGCCAGTCCTCTGGACACGGTCGGGGGCGATGTGCAGGCGCTGTTGCTGCGCTCGGTGGACGAGGTCGTTGCGCCCTATCGCCAGTTGCAGGTGTTGCTGGCCATCATCACGGTGGCCGGTGTGCTGCTGTTTGCCTTGGGCAATGGCGTGATGGCACAGCGTGTGACGACCCCTTTGCGCTCGCTGCTGGCCGCCACACGGCGATTGTCCCGCGGCGAATATGACGTGCCGATGGAGCACACCGACCGCGCCGATGAAATCGGCAATCTGGCGCGCTCGTTTGACAAGATGCGGGTCGATATCGGCGCGCAGCAAAGCGAGATTCGGAGGCTGGCCTTTTGGGATCGCCTCACGGGGCTGCCCAACCGCGAGCGTTTTCGTGCAGCCGTGGTGGCCGCCACCTCCGCCAATGTGGGCGTGCCACAAGCGCTGGCTGTGCTGACCCTGGACCTCGATCGGTTCAAGCATGTGAACGATGTGCTCGGCTATGCCTTTGGCGACCGGCTGCTGCAGGCGGTGGCGGGCCGGCTGCGCGAGCAGGTGGGCGCACCGCAGGACATGGTGGCCCGCATGGGCGGCAACGAGTTTGCCGTGTTGCTGCAAGGGGCCGATGCCGCTGCAGCCCACGAGGTGGCGCGCCGCATCCACCGCTCGTTCGAAGAGCCGCTGGTCTTTGAAGACCAAAGTGTGGATCTGAGCGCCGGTATCGGCATTGCGTGCTGGCCGGACGACGCCGACGATGCCGACACCCTGCTCAGCCGTTCCGAGATTGCCATGTATGCGGCCAAGCGCCAGCTCAGCGGGGCGCTGCGATACGACCCCGGCTTTGATCTGGCGAGCGCGCAAACCCTGTCGTTGCTGTCCGAGCTGCGCCGGGCCGTGGAGCACAACGAACTGCGCCTGTACCTGCAGCCCAAGGTTGCGCTGCACGGCCAGCCGGGGCTGGCGGCCGAGGCCCTGGTGCGCTGGCAGCATCCGCAGCGCGGGCTGGTTCCTCCCGTCAACTTCATTCCGTTTGCCGAGCAGACGGGGTTCGTGCGCCAGCTCACGCTGTGGGTCTTTGAAGAGGTCGCCCGCTTGCTGGCTTCGCCCCAGGCGCGGCACCTGCCGCTGCGCGTGTCGGTCAACCTGTCCACACGGGATTTGCTGGACCCCGAGCTCAGCACCCGGCTGGCGGGCATTCTGGCCCGCCACGGCGTGCAGGCCAGTGCGTTTTGCCTGGAGATCACCGAAAGCGCCATCATGGACGACCCCCAGCGCGCCGAGGCCATGCTCAACCGCCTGTCGGAGCAGGGGTTCAAGCTGTCGATTGATGATTTTGGAACCGGCTATTCGTCGCTGGCCTACCTCAAACGCCTGCCGGTGGACGAGCTCAAGATCGACAAATCCTTTGTCATGGGCATGGAGGCAGGCGAGGACGACGCCATGATCGTGCGCTCCACCATCGACCTGGCACACAACCTGGGCCTCACCGTGGTGGCCGAAGGCGTGGAAACCGCTGCCATTTTGGTGCGCCTGCGCACCCTGGCGTGCGATGAGGCGCAGGGTTACCACATCGCGCTGCCCCTGCCGGTCGACGACTTTCTGGCCTGGCAAGCCCGCCAGGGGGAAGCTTCACCGCTCTGATCGGTTTCTGGCAACGCTGGCTGATTTTCATTGGACCGTCTGGCTCCACAGGCGAAAATACCCGCCATGTCTTCTTCCCGTTCCCGTCCGCCAGCTGGCCCTGCCGCTGCTTCTGTCTCCCAGCCGAGTGATCCAGCCGCAGCTGCGCCCGCCGCCCGCCCGGTGTTGCGGCTTTCCGCGGTGGCGGCCAAGGCCAGCCCCCGGGCTCCCGCCGCGCCCGCGCGGGGCCCCGCACCGGCGCGGCCCGCAAGAGGCCCTGCGCCACCCAACTACCGCACGGCGTCCGCCGGGTTTGTTGCGCCGGTCCGCCAGGCGCCCGTGCGCTCGCCGCCTGCTGGCAAAGGCGCTGCAGGCGGTGCGGGCGGAGCAACCGGCATGGCCACATCGCGCTTGAACAAGCGCATGGCAGAGCTGGGCCTGTGCTCGCGGCGCGAGGCCGACGACTGGATTGCCCAGGGCTGGGTCAAGGTCAATGGCGAGGTGGCCGAGATGGGCGTGCAGGTGCTGCCCACCGACCGCATCGAAGTGGACAAGGTCGCGCAGGGTTTTCAGGACCAGCGCGTCACCATCTTGCTGCACAAGCCCATGGGCTATGTGAGCGGCCAGGCCGAGGACGGCCACACGCCTGCCGTGGCGCTGATCAACCCGCGCACCCACTGGCGCGATGACCCCAGCCGCAACCGTTTCTCGCCGCCCCAGTTGCGCGGTCTGGCACCGGCCGGGCGGCTCGATATTGACTCGGTTGGCCTGCTGGTGCTCACGCAGGACGGACGCGTCGCGCGCCAGCTGATTGGCGAGGACTCCACCGTGGACAAGGAATACCTGGTGCGAGTGGTCTACCAGGCCCCGGGCCAGGCGCTGCCACGCCATCCGTCTGAGCGCTCCGCGCCGCTGCAGGAAATTGACGGGCGCGACCCTGTCAGCACCAATGTGCAGGCCGTGTTTCCACCCCAATTGCTGGAGCGCCTGCGCCACGGTCTGAGCCTTGACGGCGAGCCGCTCAAGCCCGCCAAGGTCGATTGGCAAAACCCCGAACAGTTGCGCTTTGTGCTCACGGAAGGCAAAAAACGCCAGATCCGCCGCATGTGCGAACTGGTGGGTCTGAAGGTGGTGGGGCTCAAGCGCATCCGCATCGGACGGGTGGTGCTGGGCAACCTGCCGATTGGTGCCTGGCGGTACCTGGGGCCGCACGAGCAGTTTTAGCCCGGCTTCACGCCGTCCAACCGTTGTCAGCGCCAGTTCAGTGGGCAGGGTTGTGCAGCGCAAATAACGATTGGATACATATGGCGACAGCTGTGTGTATGTTTTTGCCCCATAAAAACAGCCTTGGGAAGTGTGAAAAAGTACACACCTCCCCGTTGTTTGTGGGTCAATTTACATGTTGCAGTGCAGCGTAAGGCCTGAAGTTATTTATCATTCAACACGTTTGAAGCGGTGGCAAATGGCCCGGGGCCCACGGTTTCAGATGACCCGTTCAACACGCGGCAGTGCCGCACGAAAGATTTTTGATATGAAGCATATTTTTTCCAAGTTGGCTGTGATTGTTTTGGCTACCAGTGGTGTTGCGGCCTTTGCTGCCCCTAACCCCGCGACCGCCACATTCCAGGTCAAGATCACGGTTCAGAAATCCTGCAGCGTGACTGCTGGTTCTGCATCGGATATCAACTTTGGCACCCATGACGCAAGTGCCATCGACTTGCAGGCTACGAACAATATCAGTGTGACCTGCTCCAAACGCACCCCTTACACCATCGCTTTGGTGCCGTCCAACGCAAACACGGCAGGCGCTGGTGTCATGACCTCTTTGGTTATTACGCCCGTTGACACGGTCAACTACCAGCTCCGTCAGGCAACTGGCTTGACGGCTACTGTTTGGGGCAGCGTTGTGGGCACCAACACCGTTGCCGGTATGGGTACAGGCGCAGCGGTGTCAACCCCTGTGTTCGCAACCGTTCCAAGTGCCAACTCTGCACCCGCTGACTACGTTGACACGGTAACCATCAACGTCGCCTACTGATCTCCGTGTGAAGGCACTCCCTGTGCGAAGCATCCTGCTTTCGACTCTGTTGCTGATGGGCGGGGCTGCATTCGCAAGCGGCCTGCAGGTCTCCCCCGTCACGCTGACCCTGTCGCCGACGCAAGCCGCCGACGGTCTGTGGCTCAGCAATACGGGTGACAACGTGGTGAACGCGCAGGTGCGGGTGTTCCGCTGGACGCAGGAGGGGGGTGAAGACAAACTCACTCCCTCGCGAGGCCTGCTGGTCAGCCCGCCGATGCTGCAGCTTCCCGCCGAAGGCCGCCAGCTGATCCGTGCCATCCGCGCGGGCGCACCGCCCAGCGGGCCGGGTGCCGTGCAAGAGGCCTACCGCGTCATCATTGATGAGCTGCCGGTGGACACGCAGGGCAAAAAAGGCCTGCAGTTTGTGCTGCGCTACTCGGTACCCATTTTTGTGCAGCCCGCCGGTGCACCGCCCAGTGCGCCGCAGCTGACCTGGGGTTTGCGCCGTGACGGCGACAAGGCCGTGCTGGAGGTGGCCAACAGTGGTGCCAGCCACGCGCAGCTTGCCGATATTTCTTTCACCGACAGCGCCGGGGTCCGTACTGCGGTGCACCCGGGGCTGTTGGGGTATGTGTTGCCTGGTGCCCAGATGCGCTGGGCCTTGAAGGTGCCTGCTGCGGCTTTTGGCGCTGGTGGCACCTGGGAAACCATGACCAATGGCACGACAGCGCAGCAAATTATCCCGACGGTCGATTCGCCTCGCTGAGGGACTGCTGCTGCCTGGTTTGCTGGTGTCTGCGGCACATGCTGCTGGCACTGTGACGCTGGCCGCCGCTATGGCCCCTGTGTTGATCGCCGACGCCGGTGACACCCGCCTTGCCGGGCCGCGCGGCTCCGATGTGTACCTGGATCTGACCCTGAACGGCATGCCGCGCGGCCTGGTGCAGTTTGGCCTGCGCGACGGTGAGTTGTGGGCCAGTGCGTCTGCACTGCGCCAGCTGGGTTTTGTGCTGCCGGCAGGCAGCTCCGACCCCGTGCGCCTGGGCAGCTTGCCCGGGGTGTCGGTGCAGTTCAATCCGTCACGCCAGACAGTGGCCCTCAACGCCCCTTTGTCCATGCTGTCGCTGCCCACCACGCAGGTGGGTATGCCCAACGCCAAATCTCCCCAGGCCAGCGCCTCCCCTGGTGTGCTGCTCAACTACGACCTGTATGGCACGCAAGGCAGCGGCAATACGTCAAGCCTGAATGCCTTTACCGAAGTGCGCGCCTTCAGCGGCACTTCGGTGCTGAGCAGCACCGCACTCACGCAGACAGCGCGCAGCGGCGGTGCGGGCTGGCAAGGGCAGTCGGCCCGGCTGGACACCACCTGGAGCCGGTCCTTCCAGGACGACATGGTGACCCTGCGCGTGGGCGACACCCTCACGGGCGCACTGCCCTGGTCGCGTGCCACCCGCATCGGAGGCATCCAGCTGGCGCGCAACTTTGCACTGCAGCCCTACCGTGTGACCGCGCCGGTGCCCGCCTTTATGGGCTCGGCCACCATGCCGTCGGATGTGGAGTTGTTTGTGAACGGCATGCGCCAGTACAGCGGGCAGGTGCCCGCTGGGCCGTTCCAGATCAACACCCTGCCCAACATCAACAGCACGGGCAACGCGCAGGTGGTGGTGACCGACGCATTTGGCCGCGCCACCACGCTCAATTTTTCGCTGTTCGACACCCGCCAACTGCTGGCTCCGGGCTTGAGTGACTGGTCGGTGGACCTGGGTGTGGTGCGGCAGAGTTACGGCCTGCGCTCCTTCGACTACGGCAACGATCCCGCCGCCACTGCGGTGTGGCGTTACGGCGTGACGAACAATTTCACTTTCGAAACCCAGGGTGAAACCACCAAAGGGCTGGCCAAAGCCGGTGTCGGTGGTGCCTGGCAGCTCGGCCCCCTGGGGCTGGTGTCTGGTGCGTTGGCCCACAGCAACCACCGCGACGGCAGCGGTTCGCAGCTCAACCTGGGCTACAGCTGGCAAAGGGGAAGTTTTAACTTGGGTGCGGACAGTACCCGCACCCATGGCGACTACCGTGACGTGGCGTCGCGTTACGGCAGTGCGCCGGCCATCGGCACCGGCCGTGCCTTTGTGGGTTATGGCACGCAGAACGCAGGCAACTTTGGCCTGAGCTATCTGTATTTGCGGCCTGCGGGTGAAGAAGCCACACGTCTGGCCAGCGCCTACTGGTTCAAGTCCCTGGGCCGTGCCGCCTCGTTTAACGTCAGCTTCAACCAGAACCTGGACAAACGCAGCGAGCGCAACCTGTTTGTGGGTTTCAGCTGGGCGCTTGACGGGCGCACCCATGTGGGCACCGGCATGCAGCGCGATAACCAGCGCACCACGTTCACTGCCGACGTGCAAAGCTCCATGCCGAGCGAGGGCGGTGTGGGCTGGCGCGCAGGCACCCGCTTCGGTGACGGTGAAAAAGGTGGGCAGGCCGAAGTCAACTTCCTGGGCCGTTATGGCCGTGTGGCCACGGGGGTGAATGTGTTTGGCGACAGCCGTTTTGCCTATGCCAATGCCACCGGCGGGCTGGTGGTGATGGGTGGGCAGCCGTTTGCGTCGCGGCGCATCGACGACGCGTTTGCCGTGGTGTCCGCCGACGGTGTGGCCGGTGTGCCGGTGCGGCTGGAAAACCGCCTGATCGGCACTACCGACCGCAATGGCATGCTGCTGGTGGTGCCCATCAATGCCTACCAAAATAACCAGGTGGCGATTGACCCGATGCAGCTGCCCGCCGATGTGCGCATTGACCGTGTCAACACGGTGGTCACCCCCAGCGACCGCGCCGGGTCACTGGTGAAGTTTGGCATCACCCCGATCCGTGCGGCGTCTGTCGTGATGGTCGATGCCGCCGGCCAGCCGGTGCCGCTGGGCAGCCTGGTGCGGGTGAACGGGCAAGCCGGTGAGCCCGCGCTGGTCGGGTTTGACGGGGTGGTGTACCTCGATACGCTGGACCTGCACAATGTTCTGCGTGTGGAGACCCCGGCCGGGGTGTGCCACGCACGTTTTGAACATGCCAAAAATGGTGAGGGCATCCCGGAGATCGGGCCCCTGCGCTGCACCCCGGAGGTTTTACGATGAATTCATCCAAAACGTTGCTGTTGTCTTTGGTGGACATCTTCTGGCTGGATGCCTTGCAGGTACATGATGCCCATCCCGCTGTGAACTGCACGGCAAGTATGACCAATCTGGGCTTCGAGACGGTCGATCTGGGAGAGAAGAAAGTATGAATTTCAAGCATATTCTGGGCGCATGGGTGATGGCGCTTGCCGCTTGTGTGTCGGCACCAGCGGCGGCACAAGGCTGCTCGAACAATGGTTTTGGGCCTTTTAACTTCGGCACCCTGCAAAACAGCGGCCCCACCGACATCACCAGCAGCTTCGCCTATGGCTGTTGGGGTGGCAGCAGCACCATCTATGTGCGGATGTGTCTGGTGATATCTGCCCAGGGCACACCCACGGCCACGGCTGCGGGGCGGCGTATGCTGGGTTGGCGTAGTGGCAACCAGTACTACACTTTTTACGACCTGTTTTCCGACCCGGCGCGGACCCAGAAGCTGCCGACGGCAGGGCGCGACTTCAACTGGCAGTTCGAGGTGCCAGCCAACAGCAGTCTGCCCCGGACCCAGCCGATTTATGCGCGCGCTTATGCGCCGGCCCCGGGTACACCAGTATCTGAGAGTGGGTACGAGAATTCGGGCTTGGCGGCCACGGTGCAGTTTTCCTGGCGTACGGGGGGCTATCCTCCCAACTGCCAGGCCGGCCCTAACAATGGGTCGTTTACCCAGAGCGGTGCCATGGCCACTTCGCAGGTGAGCAACGCCTGTCAAATCTCCATGAGTGCACCTGCCGATTTGGATTTCGGCAGCACCAGCACGCTGGGTAGCACCATCGATTCCACCACCACCATCAGCCTGCAATGCCCAGGCAACCTCAGTTGGAGGCTGGGCCTGAACGATGGCCTCCATGCAGTGGTGGCCGGGCAACGCCGCATGGCGGGCCCAGCGCCCGACTATCTTGCCTACGAGTTGTACCGCGACCCTAGCCGGACCCAGCGCTGGGGCAATGACACTGCAGGCGGCACCAATACCGTCAACGGATCTGGTAGCACACAAACCAATCCCACCGTGTTAACCGTGTATGGCCGGGTTCCCGTGCAGGCGGTGGGGGCACCTGGAACCTACACCGACACCATCACGGTCACCCTCAGCTATTGAGTGGTGTCGTGTGGTAAGACGGGTGGCCATGTCACCAGCCCCGATAATCCCCCTTGAAGCTTTGCCAAGCGCCCCTAACTCAGGGGCGTTTCCTTTTGCTGTTTTTCATCCCCCAACATACCGGTTCACCATGAGCAAACAAACCCTTTCCTTCCAGGCCGAAGTGGCGCAGCTGCTGCACCTGGTCACCCATGCGCTGTATTCCAACAAAGAGATTTTTCTGCGCGAGCTGATCTCCAACGCCTCGGACGCCTGCGACAAGCTGCGCTTCGAGGCGCTGAACAACAGCGCCTTGCTGGAGGACGCGCCCAACCTGGAAGTGCGTGTGTCCTTCGACAAAGCCGCCCGCACGTTGACCATTGCCGACAACGGCATTGGCCTGAGCGAGCAGGAAGCCATCGACAACCTCGGCACCATCGCCAAGAGTGGCACCAAGGATTTTGTGAGTAAGCTCTCCGGCGACCAGAAGGCCGACGCACAGCTCATCGGCCAGTTTGGGGTGGGTTTTTACTCGGGTTTTATCGTGGCCGACAAGATCAGCGTCGAGTCGCGCCGTGCGGGCCTGCCTGCCGAGCAAGGTGTACGCTGGACCAGCGGTGGCGCAGGCGACTTTGAGGTGGAAGCGATCACCCGCGCCCAGCGTGGCACCAGCATTACGCTGCACCTGCGCGAGGATGCCGAGGACTACCTGAACCTGTGGAAGCTCAAGTCCATCATCAGCAAATACGCCGACCACATTTCGCTGCCCATCCTGATGGAAAAGGAAGAGTGGAAAGACGGCGAAAACGACCAGCCCGGTGACATGGTCAAGACCGGCGAATGGGAGGCTGTCAACCAGGCCAGCGCACTTTGGACGCGCCCCAAGAAAGACATCAGCGACGAACAGTACGCCGAGTTCTACAAGGCCATCAGCCACGACCACGAGGCCCCACTCACCTGGAGCCACAACCGCGTTGAGGGCAGCACCGAATACACCCAGCTGCTCTACATCCCGGCCAAAGCCCCGTTCGATCTGTGGAACCGCGAGAAGAGTGCGGGTGTCAAGCTCTACGTCAAACGTGTGTTCATCATGGACGACGCCGAGGCGCTGCTGCCGACCTACCTGCGTTTCGTCAAAGGTGTGATCGACTCCAGCGATCTGCCGCTCAACGTGAGCCGTGAGCTGCTGCAGGAAAGCCGCGACGTGCGCGCCATCCGCGACGGCTCGACCAAACGGGTGCTGGGCATGCTGGAGCAACTGGCCAAGAACGACAAGCCCGAAGCCGTGGTGGCAGACGGTGTGACCGATGTGGTAGACAAGGCCGACGCGGCCGAGGTGGACACCAGTCAGCACGGTAAATACGCGCAGTTCTACGCCGAGTTTGGTGCGGTGATCAAGGAAGGCCTGGGCGAAGACCACGCCAACCGCGACCGCCTGGCCAAACTTCTGCGCTACGCGTCCACCCAGTCCGACACGGCCACCGTCAGTTTCGCCGACTACAAGGCCCGTATGAAGGACGGCCAGGACGCGATCTACTACATCACCGCCGACACCCTGGCTGCAGCCAAAAACAGCCCGCAACTCGAAGTCTTCAAGAAAAAGGGCATTGAGGTTCTGCTGATGACCGACCGTGTGGACGAGTGGTCGCTGAACTACCTGAACGAATTTGACGGCACCCCGCTGCAGTCCGTGGCCAAGGGCGCGGTGGACCTGGGCAAGCTGCAGGACGAAGCCGAAAAGAAGGCCGCCGAAGAAGCCGCCGAAACCTTCAAACCGCTGCTGGAGAAACTCAAAGCAGCCTTGGCCGACAAGGCCAGCGACGTGCGTATCACCACCCGGCTGGTGGACTCTCCCGCTTGCCTGGTGGTGCAGGACGACGGTATGTCCACGCAACTGGCGCGTATGCTGAAGCAGGCGGGACAGAGTGCGCCCGAGGTGAAACCCGTGCTGGAAGTTAACGCCGAACACGCGTTGATCAAGAAGCTGGAAGGCTCAGCGCATTTCGACGACCTGGCCCACATCGTGTTTGACCAGGCGCTGCTGGCCGAAGGTGGAATGCCCGAAGACCCGGCCGCTTATGTGAAACGGGTGAACGCCCTGTTGGTTTGATTTGATTAAAAAACGGCTCTAGTCCTTTATGGATAAGCGCTAGCAGCTATTGAAATCATAGTAAAAACCCCCGGTGAAGCCAAGCCTCACCGGGGGTTTTTCATGGTGCGTCCCTCAAGGTGTGCACCTGCGGGTGGGTGGGGCACAGGATGGAACGGCAGTGCGACTGCATTGGCGGCAATGGGCGACGTGACGGCCTGGCACCAAGGCCTTTACTGCGTCACATTCTTTGGCTGCATCGCCTGGGCGCATGAACGCGTCCGCATCAGGCCACCAGCGGCGCTTCCTGCATCGCTTCGATCTGCTCTTGCAGCATATCCACCTGGCCACGCCAGTAGTCGCTGCTGCCAAACCAGGGGAAGTTGATGGGGAAGATCGGGTCTTGCCAGCGGCGGGCCAGCCAGGCGCTGTAGTGGATCAGGCGAAGGGTGCGCAGCGGCTCGATGAGGGCCAGCTCGCGCCGGTCGAACGTGCGGAATTGTTCGTAACCGTCGATCAGGGCGCCGAGCTGGTGGGTGCGCTGGCGCCGGTCGCCCGACAGCAGCATCCACAGGTCCTGCACGGCCGGGCCCATGCGGGCGTCGTCCAGGTCCACAAAGTGCGGGCCGCCGCGCCCCCATTCGTCCAGTGGCGTCCACAGGATGTTGCCGGGGTGGCAGTCGCCATGCAGGCGCAGCAGGGTGGCATCTTTCAAGAGAAATTGGCCTCCAGCGCTTTCCTGTAAAGCGCTGGAAGCTATCAAATCAAGAGCGGTCTTGCAGGCATCGCGCCAAGCCGATTGCACGTCGAGCGGGATCAGTTCGTGCTGCAGCAGCCAGTCGCGTGGCTCTGCGCCAAAGCTTTGCCAATCGAGCGCGGGGCGGTGCGTGAACGGGCGCGCCGCGCCGACGGTGTGGATGCGCGCCAGAAAGCGGCCTATCCATTCGAGCACCTCGAAGTCGTCCAGCTCGGGCTGCCGGCCGCCGCGCCAGGGGCTGACCGAGAACTGGAAGCCACCAAATGGGTGCAGCGTGCGGCCTGCCAGCACCAGCGGGCCAACGGCCGGAACCTCGGCGGCCATGAGCTCGGCGGCAAAGGCGTGCTCTTCGAGAATCTGGGCCTCGCTCCAGCGGCCTGGCCGGTAGAACTTGGCGACCACGCGCACGCCGTCTTCCAGCGTGACCTGGTAGACGCGGTTTTCGTAGGATGACAGCGCCATCAGTCGCCCGTCGCCATACAGGCCCACGCTGGCCAGTGCATCCAGCACCACGTCGGGTGTGAGTGTGGCAAAGGGGTGGAGTGGCGTGGCGTCGGGGGTGTGGTGCATCTGGGCATTGTCGCTGGCTGGCTGCGCGTTGCCCTCGGGCGCACCATGCCATTCGTTCTGTGATGGAATTCCTAAATACCCCAACGGCCCTGGCAGTCTGCTGGACCTTCCGTGTCTGGTCGCTGCCACGCGACGAAAGCTCAATGCGCATGCACCTGTTTCTCCATTCAACCCTTGAGAACCCTCCCCGCAGGACAGCCGTCGCCTTGGCGCTGGCGCTGGGCCTGTGGGGGCAAACCGCCATGGCCACTGAAGAACCTGCTTACGAAAAACTGTCCACGCACGGGCACATCGAGCTGCGCCGCTATGCGCCGTTCATCGTTGCCGAGACCACGGTCGCGGGCGATATGGATGCGGCCTCGAACAAGGGCTTTCGCGCCATCGCCGACTACATCTTTGGCAACAACGTGGCGGCGGGGGCTGCCCCGGCCAAGGGCGCAGAAAAGATTGCGATGACGGCCTCCGTGGCGCTGGAGCCCGTTAGCCCGCCGCCGCCGTCAACGCAGACCATCGCGATGACGGCGCCTGTGGCTTTGCAGCCGCTGCCCCCTGCCAGCGCACAGGCCGGCCAGGCGCTCCCCGCGCTGCAGGGCGCCCAAAGCTGGCGCGTGCATTTTGTGATGCCCGCCCAATACACCCTGGCGACCTTGCCCAGGCCCAACAACCCTGCGGTGACCTTGCGTGAAGTACCGGCCAAGACCTGGGCGGTGTTGAGCTACTCGGGGTTCAACACCGAAGCCATCGTCCAGCAGCGCACCGATGAACTGGTGGCCTGGCTGGCCGCGCAGCAGATCAAGACCCGTGGCAGCCCCCAGCTGGCCCGCTACAACCCGCCGTGGACCCTGCCCATGTTTCGGCGCAACGAGATCATGCTGGAGATAGAACCTGGAAACCCCAGTTGACCGCTTGCGAACGGTGGACTGACGCACAGGAGAGCGCTGCGTCGTCACACCTTGCCTGGCACGCCGATCACGGCACTGTCGGGCACATCCAGCGGAGGTTTCCAGGCTGAATAGGCCAGATGCTCCCCACCGTTTGGGCCATGTCGTACTTTGTTACATGCGGATGTGATTCCGTGCACGAAACAGTAGAAAGCACGAATGGCGTTGAGCATCAAAACCAAGATATGGCTGCCTGCCATTGCACTGAGCATCGGTCTGGTGCTCATGTCCACCGGCTCTGCCGTGCGCACGGTGAAGTCGCAGGCCATCACGGTCAAGGAGCAGTCCGACCAGCAAAGCAAGCTGGAGCTGGCGTCGCGCTGGCGCGGGCTGGTCGAGGCACAGGCGTTGCGCACCCTGGGGGCGGCACTGGCGTCCGATGAGGCTTCGGCGGCCCTGTTGCAGGGCGGGCAGGAGCAGGCCCTGCAAGAACTCACCCAGGTGCAATCGTCACTGAGCGCGCTGCTCACCGACACCATGGAGCGCGCAGCGCTGGAAGCCGCCACCAGCCAGGCGCAGGCACTGAAGGCATCGCTGGATGCTGCGCAAAAGCTCAAGGCTGCGGGCGACGCAGCCGCGTTGCAGGCGCACATCCAGGGCGACACCCAGGGCAAGCTCAAAGCCTTGCAGACCGCGCAGCAGGGCATGGTGCGCCTGACCGAACGCGGCGCCACCGAACTGCGCGACAAGGCCGTCAACGAGCGCCTGAAAACCGTGTGGGGCGTGGCGGGCATCATGGCCATCATCATTGCAGCGGTGTGCATCGGCACGCGGCTGGTGCAGCGCAGCGTGACCGAGCCCCTGGCCGACATCGTGCAGGTGACGCGCTCGATTGGCGAGGGCGACCTGACGGTGCGCATCGTCACCGATCGCCAGGACGAGATGGGCGAAGTGCTGCGCGCGCTGGCGCAGATGTCGAATTCGCTGGCCGAACTGGTGGGGCAGGTGCAGCGCTCGGCGGGCAGCATTGGCGCCGCCAGTGTCGAAATCGCCCATGGAAACCATGATCTGTCCAACCGCACCGAGGCCACTGCCGCCAACCTGCAGCGCGCATCGTCCACACTGGACCACCTCAGCGGCGTGGTGGGCCAGTCGGCTACTTCGGCGCGTGAGGCCAACGCGCTGGCGGCCTCGGCCTACACCGTGGCGCAAAGCGGCGGTCAGTCGGTGAGCGAGGTGGTGCAGACCATGCACCGCATCGACCACTCTTCCAAGAAGATTGTGGACATCATTGCCGTGATCGACGGCATTGCCTTTCAGACCAACATCCTGGCGCTGAACGCGGCCGTGGAAGCCGCCCGTGCCGGAGAGCAGGGGCGCGGCTTTGCGGTGGTGGCCAGCGAGGTGCGCTCGCTGGCCGGGCGCTCGGCCGAGGCCGCACGCGAGGTCAAGGCGCTGATCTCCGCCTCGGTGGAGAACGTGGAAGCCGGCACGGCGCTGGTGGACCGCGCCGGGCAGACCATGCAGGAGATCGTGCAGTCGGTGCAGCGCGTCAGCGGCATCATCGAGGAGATTTCTGCCAGCTCCGCCGAACAAAGCAGTCACATGCAGCAGGTGAATTCCACCGTGGACGAGCTGGAGCAAATGACCCAGCAGAACGCGGCGCTGGTGGAAGAAAGTGCAGCGGCTGCCGGTGCCATGAGCGAGCAGGCCGCCGTGCTCGAACGGCTGGTGGGGCGCTTCAAGCTGGCCGGGGCGGCGCACCAGTCTTCTTACGCACCATCGCCCGCGCTGCTGACCCGAAGCTAGTTCGAGAGGGCCGCAGCCTCTGATGGCCGCACGCTGGCCAGTGCATCCAGCACCATGTCGGGTGTGAGGGTGGAAAAAGGGTGCAGGCCAGGCGCTTCTGGGGAAATGTTCATCGGGCCATCGTAGCCCGCCGTTCAGCGCGGGAGGCGCATGGCCAGCGGATACCCCCGGTCGGGTGTCGTCACGGCGTATTGCATGCGGGGGCTGTGGGCCGTGCCGCGCCCCCACACGCCTTGGGGCTTGGCGAATGCGCGATGCCCTGGCAGGGGCTGGCACGCTTCACCGGCCAAGCGGCAGGCGTTGGGCAAAGTAATCGGGCATGGCGCCTGTGGCGCGAATGGCGGCGGCAGCAGCGCCGTGGTCGTAGGGCACGCGCTCAAAGCGCAGCAACCAGACATCGGTGTCGAGCAGGGCATACATGGCACGCGGGTCGCCGTCGCGCGGCTGGCCTACCGAGCCGATGGTCGCTACCCACTGCTGCGGTGGCGGCACCGGAAGGGCCATGCCCGGCTGGGGTGTAAAGCACACGAGCCCGCGCCAGGTGCCGCGCTGGTACAGCGTTTGCTGGTGCACATGGCCGCAAAACACATGGCAGATGCCGGGGCGCCGGGTTGCGGCGTCCAGGCATTGCGCTGCTGCGGTTTCGTTGTCCAAATAAGGCCAGCGCTCGGGGGTGTCTGCGCTGGCATGTGCCAGCAGCACGCCGCCGATCTCGGCGACCAGGGGGCGGGCAGCAAGAAAGGCGCGCTCTTGCGGCGTGAGCTGTTCGTGCGTCCACTGGGCCCCGTATGCCGCCACGGTACTGGCCGCCCGGTCACCGGGTTTTGGAGGGTGCACGGCCAGGGCGTCATGGTTGCCACCAATCACGCAGTGGCCGGCTGCCACCAGCGCCATGGCCTGCCGTACCACGTAGCCGGGGTCGGCGCCATAGCCCACCAGATCGCCCAGCCAGGCAAAGCGCTCAGCGCCTTGCGCTCGGGCGTGGCTCATGCACGCGTCAAGGGCCTGGCGGTTGGAATGAATATCTGACAGCAGGGCCAGCTTCATGGATGTCTCCTTGAGACGCCATCATGCCCCGTCTGGCTGAGACCTGGCTTGCACGTACCCATGCGCCTGAGAGATGTGCGCGATTTTGTCGCGCAGAGTGGCAAATCTGGCGGCAAGGCCGGATGCCATTGGCAAGCGACGGGGCCGCAGCGGCGCACGCGGCGCGCTGGTGCGGCCCCGGTGGTTCAGACCAGTGTCAGCGCCACGTCGATGTTGCCGCGCGTGGCGTTGGAGTAGGGGCACACCTGGTGGGCCGCATCAACAAGGGCTTGGGCGGCGCTGCGGTCCATGCCGGGCAGGCTGATGGCCAGGCGCACGGCGATGCCATAACCTGCACCCACCTTGCCCAGGGCCACGCTGGCGTCAACGGCCAGGTCCTGTGGCAGGGTGATTTTTTGCATACCAGCCACGGCCTTCATGGCGCCGATGAAGCAGGCCGAATAGCCAGCGGCAAACAGCTGCTCGGGGTTGGTGCCGGTGCCAGCCGTGCCGGGAGACGACAGCTTGATGTCCAGGCGGCCGTCATCGGTGCGCGAGGTGCCGTCGCGGCCTCCGGTGGTGTGGGCGTTGGCGGTGTACAGAACTTTTTCGAGCGAGGCCATGGAATTTTCCTTTGAGGGTAATGCCCGCAGCGCGGGACGGGGTGGGAACAGAAAGGGGTGGATGGGATCAAGGCGCGCTCAGGCGTGCGCGCAGTGTCTTGAGCTGGCCGGTAAGTGCTGCCAGCTCGGGCAGCGAGCACTGGCTGCGTTGCAGCACACAGGGCGGAATGCTTTCGGCGGCATCGCGCAGCAACCGCCCTGCGGGGGTCAGGCTGATGCGCACGCGCCGCTCGTCTTCGGCATCGCGCAGGCGGGCAATCAGGCCCGAGGCTTCGAGCCGTTTGAGCAGCGGGGTGAGCGTGCCCGAATCCAGATACAGGCGCTCGCCCAGTGCGCTTACCGTGACGCCGTCGCCCTCCCACAGCACCAGCATCACCAGGTATTGCGGATAGGTCAGGCCAATGGCGTCCAGCAGCGGCTTGTACAGCTTGGTCATGGCCAGCGAGGCGGAATACAGCGCAAAGCACACCTGGTTGTCCAGTTGCAGGGTGGCGGGGCTGGGTGAGAGGGGCGAGAGCTTGCGTGGCATGGGTTGAATTATTGCTGTCAATTAAATTGTGTGCAATTTAACCAAGAAAAGCCCCTATTGAAGAACGGACTTCAGAACATCGGGCGGCCCAAAAAGAAAAGGCGCCCTCGGGCGCCTTGTGCTGTGCCTTGCGTGACCGCAGGGCTTGTTGGCTCAGTAGCTGTAAACGCCACGGCCCGTCTTGCGGCCCAGGCGACCGGCGGCCACCATTTCGCGCAGCAGGGGGCAGGCGCGGTATTTGCTGTCGCCAAACTCCTGCAAGTACACGTCCATCACGGCCAGGCACACGTCCAGGCCCACCATGTCGGCCAGGGCCAGCGGGCCAATCGGCTGGTTGCAGCCCAGCTTCATGCCGGCGTCGATGTCTTCGGGTGTGGCCAGGCCTTCGGCCAGCACAAAGAAGGCCTCGTTGATCATGGGCACCAGGATGCGGTTGACCACGAAGCCCGGGGCGTTCTTCACGGTGATGGGGCTCTTGCCCAGCGCCACGGCCATGGCCTTGACGGCGTCGTGCGTGGCGTCGCTGGTTTGCAGGCCACGGATGATCTCGACCAGCGCCATCATGGGCACGGGGTTGAAGAAGTGCATGCCGATGAACTTGTCGGCGCGGCTGGTGGCGGCGGCCAGCTTGGTGATGGAGATCGACGAGGTGTTCGACGCGATGATCACGTCGGGGCCGACGATGCCGTCGACCTGCTTGAGGATCTTGAGCTTGAGTTCGTAGTTCTCGGTGGCGGCCTCGATGACGAGCTGGGCGGCCTTCAGGTCGTCGTAGCTGGTGGAGGTCTGGATGCACGCCAGGGCTGCGTCCTTGTCGGCCTGGGTGATCTTTTCTTTTTTTTTCAGGCGGTCGAGGCTGCCCGAGACGGTGGCCAGGCCTTTTTGCACGGCGGCCTCAGAGATGTCGACCATGACGACCTTGATGCCCTTGACCGCGCATGCCTGCGCAATGCCATTGCCCATGGTGCCCGCGCCGATGATGCCAACTGTGGTGATGCTCATGTGGAATGCTCTCTGAAAAGTGAAACAACAGGCATCATCGTATCGGTATATGACACCCGTTTCACCGCGCATGGCGGGCTGGCCAATGCGGTGCAGGGATCAGATTTTTAGAGATTATTGGCGCCAAGAGCTTATGCAGCTTGCGATAGAAGCTATTATATTAATAGCAATTCAAGCCTTGAAGCGCTTGCGCGTCAGCGCCAGCGCCACCCAAAAAGCCGCCACGGTGGTGACCACCAGCACCAGCCCGTGGCGCTTCACGTTGTCGGGCCACTGGTCCATGAAAAGCGGCCGCACCAGCTCGACCGCATTGGTCAGCGGCAGCCAGTCGGAAATGGCGCGCACCACGGGCGGCAACTGCTCGCGCGGGAAGAACACGCCTGACAAAAACATCATGGGCGTGAGCACCAGCGTGAAGTAATAGGTGAAAAAATCGTAGCCCTTGGCCAGCGCGTTGAAGATGAGCGCAATGCTGGAAAACATGATGCCCACGAAGAGCAGCACCGGCCAGGCCACCAGCAGCTTGGGGCTGTGGCTGATGTCCAGTGCCAGCATCACGCCCAAAATGGCGGTCACGGTGAACAGCGCCTTGAAAGCGGCCCACAGCATTTCGGCCAGCACCACATCGTCCAGGCTGATGGGCGCGTTCATGATGCCGTCCCAGGTTTTTTGCACATGCATGCGCGAAAACGCTGAATACAGCGCCTCAAAACTCGCCGCGTTCATGGCGCTCATGCAGATCGAGCCGCTGGCCAGAAACAGGATGTAGGGCACCGCCTGACCATTCACATGGATCTGCCCCACCAGTGCGCCCATGCCGTAGCCAAAGGCCACCAGCCACATCAGCGGCTCGGCAATGTTGCCCACCAGGCTGCGAATGGCCAGCTTGCGCCACACCAGCAGGTTGCGCAAAAACACCGGCCACCAGCGGGTTGACAGGCTGGGCGCACGCCACACGGATGCAGGAAGCGGGCTGGCAGTGGCCGAGGCGGATGGGAGGGGTGTTGACATGCGCCTATTGTGCGATGTTGGCCGTCCGGACGACAGCCCCGGCAGTAGAGTGCGACCATCGCTTAAAGTCACCACCAACGCGGGGCCGGTGCGCGCACCCCCCGTCCGTTGCCTCGATTTTTCTTCCACTTTTTCTGAAGCACCCACCATGACCACCCTTGGAACCCCCTTGTCGCCCCATGCCACCAAAGTCATGCTGCTGGGGTCGGGCGAGCTGGGCAAGGAAGTGCTGATTGCGCTGCAGCGCCTGGGCGTGGAAACCCTTGCGGTCGATCGTTACGACAACGCCCCCGGCCAGCAGGTGGCGCACCACGCGCGCACCATCGCCATGAGCGACCCGGCGCAGCTCAAGGCCCTGATCGAGGCTGAGCGCCCGCACCTCGTGGTCCCCGAGATCGAAGCCATCGCCACCCCCATGCTCGAAGAGCTGGAGGCCGCTGGCACGGTGCGCGTGATCCCCACGGCCCGCGCCGCGCGCCTGACGATGGACCGCGAAGGCATTCGCCGCCTTGCGGCCGAAACGCTGGGCCTGCCCACCAGCCCGTATAAATTTTGCGACTCGCTGGCCGAGCTGCAGGCGGCTATCAAAGGCGAGAACGGCGTTGGCATCGGCTACCCCTGCATCGTCAAGCCCGTGATGAGCAGCTCGGGCAAGGGCCAGAGCAAGATCGACGGCCCGGCCGACGTGCAAAAGGCCTGGGACTACGCCATGGCCGGTGGCCGCGTGAGCCACGGGCGCGTGATCGTCGAGGGCTTTGTCGATTTCGACTACGAAATCACCCTGCTGACCGTGCGCGCCGTGGGCAACGACGGCAACGTGCAAACGCAGTTCTGCGAACCCATCGGCCACCTGCAGGTGCACGGCGACTATGTGGAGAGCTGGCAACCCCAGCCCATGTCGCCGCTCGCCCTGGAGCGCGCCAAGGCCATCGCCCAGGCGGTGACCGACAACCTGGGCGGCCAGGGCGTGTTCGGGGTGGAGCTGTTTGTGAAGGGCGACCAGGTCTGGTTCAGCGAAGTGAGCCCACGCCCGCACGACACCGGCCTGGTCACGCTGTGCACGCAGCACCAGAGCGAATTTGAGCTGCACGCCCGCGCCATCCTCGGCCTGCCGGTGGACACCAGCCTGCGCAACCCCGGCGCCAGCGCCGTCATCTACGGCGGCGTGGAGGCCGCAGGCATCGTGTTCGACGGGGTGGAAGAAGCCCTGCGCGTGCCCGGCACCGACCTGCGCCTGTTTGGCAAGCCCGAGAGCTTTGCCCGGCGCCGCATGGGCGTGGCGCTGGCGCGTGCGGGCGATGTGGAGACGGCGCGGGGCCATGCCAAGCTCGCGGCCACCAAGGTCAAACCGCGCAAGGCGTGATGCTAAAAATTTAAGCCAAATTGGCCTCTAGCGCTTATCCAGCAAGCGCTAGTAGCTATGTATTTAGGAATTCTCTCGCCACCCAAGCCCAGCGCAGAAAAAGAGCCGGTGGATAAGGCGCGGGCTCATTCCCCGCCCCCCAGCTCGCTCTCGATTTGCTCGATGCTGGGCAAGCTGGTTTGCAGTGCGGCGGGTAGGGATTCAATGAGCTGGTATTCCGCCACGCCAATGGGCTGGGCGGTGTCCCGCAGCGCGTATTCGGCCACCACCTTGTTTTTGGTCTTGCACAGCAGCAAGCCGATGGTCGGGTTGTCCTGTTCGGCTTGACCTGTATGTCCACCGCCGTCAGGTAAAAGCCCAATTGCCCCAGATGCTCGGGCTTGAACTTGCCGCCCTTGAGCTCGATCACCACATAGCAGCGCAGTTTGAGGTGGTAGAACAGCAGGTCGATAAAAAACTCATCGCCGCCTACATTCAGCATCACCTGCCGCCCCACGAACGCAAAGCCCGCGCCCAGCTCCAGCAGGAATTCCGTCACGTGCTTCACCAAGGCGTGTTCGACCTCGCGCTCTTGTGCCTCGTCGGTCAAGCCCAGAAAGTCGAAACGGTAAGGGTCTTTCAGCGATTCGCGCGCCAAATCGGACTGAGGCTTGGGCAAACTCGCTTCGAAGTTGGTGACTGCGGAGCCACTGCGCTCCAGCAAGCGGGTTTCGATTTGCATCACCAACACATTGCGCGACCAGTTGTGCTGGATGGCTTGGGCCGCATACCAGCGGCGGGTTTCGGGGGTGGAGAGCTTGTCCAGCAGCGCCAGCTGGTGATACCAGGGCAATTGTGCAAGCACCGCTTGCACAAATTCATCATCCGGCCACGCCTGGGCAAAAGACCGCATGCACTTGAGGTTGCGCGGCGAAAAGCCGGTCATAAAAGGCTTTGCCGAGATCTTCGTTATCCAGGAGAAGTTTGACGTCGGTCAGCAGACGGGTGATGTCATCTGCACCCAGGTCTGGATTGATCCGGGCAATCGCATCGTTGAAAAGCTCTGGAAAGATGTTGGTTTCTTCGTCCCAAGTGGCGCCCTTCAGGGAAAGATAGCGGTAGCCAAGCCGCATCAGATGCAGGATGCAGGGGATTTTGACCCGTGAGTCTTCGCATCTACGAGGCATTTCCGCTGCTGTGCCCCATGTGCGGTGGGCAGATGCGCATCATTGCCTTCATCACCCACAGCGCCGAAATCCGCCACATCCTGAACCACATCGGGGTGGAGTCTGCCCCCC
>QLTU01000017.1 GCA_003268905.1 Acidovorax defluvii | reverse complement strand
CGTCCGTCTTGCCATGCCAGCCTCCAAAAGGAATCGCTGGGTTGGCATGATCGCACATGATCACATTTACGTAAATGTTTTAACGGAACGATGTACTAGAAAGCGGAAATCGGAAGCGCGCCGGGGCGTGGCGGCCCATCGAATGGCATTCGCTGGCGATCCACGGTGCTGCACGGCGTTATCCCGGAAAAACCAGAATGCTTTGTTTTTGATAGCTGTCAGCGCTTTACAGACAAGCGCCAGAGGCACTTTTTGCATATAACCACTTGCCAGTGTCCGTGCGGCGCTGGTGGGATAATCGGCGCTTATCGTCGGCCGCTGTGCAAAGGCGCCTTGCCTTCTGAGCAGCAGCGGCAGCCCCCACCCTTCTTTTCCTGCCTTCTCAATTGTCTGTGGAACCCACCCTGAGCCCCTGGCGCATGTCTGTCGCCCCGATGATGGACTGGACCGACCGCCATTGCCGCTACCTGCACCGGCTGCTGAGCCGACACACCCTGCTGTACACCGAGATGGTGACCACGGGTGCGCTGGTGCATGGCGATGTGCCGCGCCACCTGCGCTTCAACGCCGAAGAGCACCCCGTGGCCCTGCAGCTGGGGGGCAGCGAGCCGGCCGACCTGGCGCACTGCGCACGCCTGGGTGAGCAGTGGGGCTATGACGAAATCAACCTCAACTGCGGTTGCCCCAGCGAGCGGGTGCAGCGCGGTGCCTTTGGCGCCTGCCTCATGAACGAGCCCCAGCTGGTGGCCGACTGCGTCAAAGCCATGGTGGACGTGGTGCAGGTGCCCGTGACGGTCAAGCACCGCATTGGCACCGACAAGGACGAGAGCTACGCCTTTGTGCGCGACTTTGTGGGCACCGTGGCCGCGGCGGGTTGCACGGTGTTCATCGTGCATGCGCGCAATGCCTGGCTCAAGGGCCTGTCGCCCAAGGAAAACCGCGAAGTGCCCCCGCTGCGCTACGACGTGGTGCGCCAGCTCAAGGCCGATTTTCCGCACCTGACCTTTGCCATCAACGGCGGCCTGAACACCGATGCCGCCGTGCAACAGCAGCTGTCCCAGGTGGATGGCGTGATGGTGGGCCGCGAGGCCTATCACAACCCCTGGTGGCTGGCGCGCTGGGACGCCCTGTATTACGGCGCCCGTGAAAGCACGCTCACCCGCGAGGATGTGGAAGCCGCCATGGTGGACTACATGGCGCGCGAGGCCGCAGCACACTGCACGCCCTGGGCCAGCATCGCGCGGCACATGCTGGGCTTGCGCCATGGACTGGCAGGCTCACGCCGCTGGCGCCAGGTGTGGAGCGACCATCGCCTCAAAGGCCTGCCGCCGCACGAAGTGATGGCCCTGGCGCACGCCAGCCCGGTCGAGGCCTGAAGCAAGTCTGCGCTTGAGCTTCGCCATCCAGCCGATCGCTGCGCTTTGCCGTTGGGTGACTTGCCCTGCACGCGCCTGAACGACAGTTTTCAGCGTCGCAGGGCCGCCCAGGCGCAACGTTGAGGCCCCCCGCGCATGGCGCAACCTTGCCGCGCCTTCAGCCCTTTCAGCCCCCGCCCAGCTGGCGCGTGAGCCACCCTTGCAGCGGCTCGGGCCTGGAAAACAGATAGCCCTGCAGGCAGTCGCACTGGCTGGCCACCAGAAAATCGGCCTGGGCTCGGGTTTCGACGCCCTCGGCCACCACGCGCAGCTTGAGGTGCCTGGCCACCGAAATGATGGACTGCACGATGGCGGTGTCGTTGGGGTCGTCGGGCGTGTCCTGCACAAAGCTCTTGTCGATCTTCAACTCGTACAAGGGCAGTCGCTTGAGGTAGGCCAGGCTGGAATAACCCGTGCCAAAGTCGTCAATCGAGAAACGCACACCGTGACGCACAAGGTCGCTCATGCGGGCAATGGTGTCGTCGAGGTGTTCGATCAGCAGGCTTTCGGTGACCTCCAGGATGAGCAGCGCTGCCGGGGCGCCGGTCTGGGCAAGCATGCCGAGCACGCGTTCGACAAAATCGTCCTGGCGAAACTGGCGCTCGCTCACGTTCACGGATATCAAAAGCTCCTGCCCTGCCGCGTGCAATCGGGCCAATGTCTCGCAGGCCTGCAGGATCATCCGGTCGCCCATGCGCAGGATCAGACCTGAGGATTCAGCCACCGGAATGAAGCGGCTGGGGGGCACGTTGCCGCGCACCGGGTGGTTCCAGCGCATGAGCAGCTCGCCACCGATCACGGTGCCGGAGGCATCCACCTGCGACTGCACGAACGCAGTCAGCTGGCCCTCTGCGCTGGCTTTTTTGAGGTCTTGTTCCAGCGCCAGGCGTTCTTGCACGTCGGCCTGCATGTCGGCTTCGTAAAAACGGATGCGGTTGCGTCCCAGGTCTTTGGCGCGGTACATGGCGGTGTCGGCCTCGCGCAGCAGGTCTTCGACCTCTTCGCTGCGCTTGGGGAAAAGGGTGATGCCGATGCTGCCCGTGCTGCTGTAAAGATGGGTGTCGATGGTGTAGGGCGCCTCCAGGGTCGCCCGCACGGCCTCGGCCGCCAGCAGCGCGCTGCGCCCGCCCGATTCCATGTCGGTGGCAATGTCGTTGATCAGCATCACAAACTCGTCCCCCCCGATGCGCGCGACGGTGTCGCCGGGGCGCTGCAGCTGCTCGAGGCGCTGCGCCACCTGTTTGAGCAACACATCGCCCAGCGGATGGCCGCGGGCGTCGTTGATCTGCTTGAAATTGTCCAGATCAATGAAAAGCAGCGCCCCCACCTGCCCCGACTTGCGCGCCGAGGCCAGGGCATGGTCCAGGCGGTCCAGCAGCATGCGGCGGTTGGGCAGGCTGGTCAGCCCGTCAAAGTAGGCCAGCTGGTGCGTGCGGGCCTCCGCCTGCTTGCGCTCGGTGATGTCCCGCGACAAGGCAATGAAACGGGGAACCTGCCCGGGCGTTGTGCTTTCCTTGCGGGCGATGGACAACTCGAACCAATGCGTCTGTTGCGCCAGTTGCAGCCGGTATTGGTGGCCCATGGAATAGCCTGTGTCGTGGGCGGTTTGCAGCGCGGCATGCCAGCCCGCAGAGGCCTCGGGCGGCACCAATTCGTCCATCAGCCGGCCCAGAAACATCTCGGGAGGCGCGGCCAGCAGCGTGGAGCGCGCGGAGCGGTAATGGTGAATGCGCCCCTCCAGGTCGACCTCGAACAACAGGTCGGGAATGGCGTTGAGGGTGCTTTCCAGGTCGTCCCGGGTGCTGCGCAGCGCCCGCGTCATGCGGCGGGCCAGCCCCATGGCGCGCTCACGGCCCGTGGCCATCACCCAGGTCAGCACACCCGCCATCAGGCCCAGGGCCACGCCCATCGCGGCCAGCAGGACGTCATCGCGGTCCTTGAAGCGCTGCTCGAAAGCCGGCAGCGGCTGCATCACCAGCGTCCAGGTGCGCCCGCCCAGCGCTATTTGCTGCGTGGCGCGCAAGCCCGGTGCTGCGCCTTGCGCGGCTGCAGCAAGGTTTGCGTCGCCATACAGCAGGCTCTCGGCGGATTGCGGGTCGCCGTCATAAACGACCAAGTCGATGTCGGAATAAAGTTGCCGGGCCATTCCCTGCAGCAGATCGTTCATGCGAAAGGGTGCCGAAACCCAGCCCACAATGCCACGCTGGCGGCCCTCCACCGAGCCGAGGTCGGCATCCTTGCGATAAAGCGGCAGGTACATGACCAGCCCGGTCACGGCATCACGCCCCACGTCCTGCTGCAGCCTGAGCCTGGAGGTCAGGGCCAGTTTGCCGGTGTCGCGCGCGCGGTCCAGCGCCTCGCGGGCGGTGGCAATGGTGGAAACATCGAACCCCAGCGCCTTGAGGTTGTCGCTGGACTGGGGCTCGATGTGGGTGATAGGGGTGTGGTGCGATTGCGCGACCTGCGGGTGCACGTTGTAAGACAGGAGGCCTTTGTTGCGCATCTGCTCCACATGGGCGTCCAACTCGTCTGCCGGCAAATTCAGCACATAGGCCACGCCCTGCAGCCCGGGCAGGGTTTCCGGCAGGCGCAGCGCCTGCACATAGGCCTCAAACTCGTCGCGATCAATGCTGTCGGAGCCGTCGTAGTAGCCCTTCACGCCGAGCAGCACCAGTTCGTAGGTGGCCATGCGGTCTTTGAGGCTGGAAACAATGCGCTCCACCGAGACGGCAAAGGCCTGGTGCCTTTTGGCGTCAGCTTCCCGCTGTGCGCCCTGCCAGTATAAAAATGTCAATCCCAGCAAGAACACCGTCAGCACCGGCCCCGTCAACGCAAGCAGACCCCAACGGTGTTCTTCCGTGCGAGGCCGCTTTTGGTGCTGGCGGGTTTGGCTCATGGGGTTGGAAGTCTGGATGGTTGCCTGGTGGGAAAATTTGTCTGGAGCAACGGGCAGCGCAAAAACGCCGGTACAGTCTTTTGCCATTATGGGCAAGTTCCCAGGCCCTCCCCCCAGTATTTGTGCGTATTCGCAGACCCACGCAGGCAGTACGGGGCATCGCAGGCCTTACGATCCAGCCAACAGGTGCATTTTCAAGACAACCCCTATGCCATCGCTTGATTTTGAACGGGAGGAAGCCCGTTTCCATGCCTTCCACGAGCAAAACCTGCAGCGCCTGCAGGAGGCCTGCGCGTCTTTTGCGACGCTGATCACGGCCCTGCTCTCCGCGTCCGGGCAGGTGGATGTAGCCAAGGTGGAGGGCCGGGTCAAGGACAAGACCGAGTGCATCCAGAAATTCACCCGCAAGTACAGGCCGTCGCTGGAAGAGGCCAATCTGCCCTATGAAATTGCCCCCTACATCACCGACCTGATCGGGGTGCGCGTGGTCTGCCTGTATGAAGACGAGCTCGAAAAGGTGGCCCACCTGGTGCGAACGCATTTTGATGTGATGGAAGTCACCGACAAGGTGGCCGCCGTTGAGGGCACCGAGGCTTCGTTTGGCTACAAGGGCCTGCACCTGGACCTGAGGCTCAATGCGGCCCAGCGGGCGTTGCCCGAGCATGCTGCATGTGCAGGCCATGCGTTTGAGCTGCAGGTGCGCACCATCATCCAGGATTCATGGAGCGTGCTGGACCACAAGATCAAGTACAAAAAATCGATTCCAGGCCAGCTCAAGCGACGCATCAATGTGCTGTCGGCGTTGTTTGAACTGGCCGACCGCGAGTTCCGCCAGATCCGGGACGCCACCGCGGCCGAATTGCTGGAAGCCCCCGACGAAACCGCAGAGGCCCCGCCTGAAACCGGTGCGCAGTTACCAGAAAAGGCCCCCGATGCAGGCAGTGCGCTCAACGCCTTCACCTTCTTGAAGATTGCCACCCATTTCTTCAAGGATTTTGAGTTTGAGCCCTACAAGGTGGACAGCTTTGTGGACGACATCCAGGGCTGGTCGCCCGGCATGACACGCGCCCGCTTCAATGCGCTGCTGCGCGAAACCATTGGCGTGGTCAAGCGCTACAAACTGCATTTTGAGGAGCAGAACCCCCAAGGCAGCTTCAACCCCTACACCGTGATGCGCCATTGCCTGTATCTCAGCAACAATGCGGCCTTTCGCCCAGCGTTGCGCAACGTGGCAAGGGAGGCCTTTGAGGCCTGGTTGCAGGAACACGGCAGCACTTGAACCTGGGCAAGCGAGGTAAACCACCCCGCTGGGGGCACTGCGCAAGCAGGTGCCCGCTGGCGCCTGCCTTATAAACAAGGCATCAAATCGGCACCAAGCCCTTTACAGCAAAGCGCATCCAGCTATGCTATTAGTAGCAAACCAAACGCCGGCGTGAAGCTAATAACGGGTCACCAAACTGTCACCAAGGCGACCTCACATTGGTGGTTCCACTCCAGACATCCGTAACCAGTTGCTGTTATATTGCACTGCAACATAACGGAGTTTCACCCCATGGTCTACCAGATATACGAAACCCAACGCTCCCTGATGGAGCCTTTTGCCGGATTTGCCCAGGCCGCCTCGAAGCTGTACAGCCACTCGTCTTCGCTCCTCAGCCAAATCCCGCTCGCGCAACGTGTTTCTGCCGGCTACGACCTGCTGTATCGCCTGGGCAAGGGTTACGAAAAACCAGCTTTCGACATCCCGACGGTGGAGGTGGACGGCGTCGGCGTGGCGATCCATGAGCGCGTCGAAATCAACAAGCCTTTTTGCGAACTGCGCCGTTTCAAGCGTTTTTCGGACGACCCGGCCACGCTGACCAAGCTCAAAACCCAGCCCGTGGTGCTGATCGTAGCCCCGCTGTCCGGCCATTACGCCACCTTGCTGCGCGACACGGTGCGCACCATGCTCAAGGACCACAAGGTCTATATCACCGACTGGCGCAGCGCGCGCCTGGTGCCGCTGTCCGAGGGGGAGTTCCACCTTGACGACTATGTCAACTATGTTCAGGAATTCATTCGCCACCTGCAGGGCATTTATGGCAACTGCCATGTGATCAGCGTTTGCCAGCCCACCGTGCCGGTGCTGGCGGCCGTGTCGCTGATGGCCAGCCGCGGCGAAACCACGCCGATCACCATGACCATGATGGGCGGCCCCATCGATGCGCGCAAATCTCCGACCACGGTGAACAACCTGGCCACCAATCGCAGCTACGAGTGGTTTGAAAACAATGTGATCTTCCGCGTGCCCGACAACTTTCCGGGTGCCGGACGCCGCGTGTACCCCGGTTTCCTGCAATACACCGGCTTTGTGGCCATGAACCCCGACCGTCATGCCACCAGCCACTACGACTATTTCAAGGACCTGATCAAGGGCCACGACGCCAGCGCCGAGGCCCACCGCAAGTTCTACGACGAATACAACGCCGTTCTGGACATGGACGCAGATTACTACCTGGAAACCATCAAGACCGTGTTCCAGGACTACAACCTTGTGCATGGCACCTGGGATGTGCGCTCCCCCACCGGCAAGATTGAGCGCGTGCGCCCGCAGGACATCACCACCACCGCGCTGTTCACGGTGGAAGGTGAACTTGACGACATCTCCGGCTCAGGCCAGACCGAGGCCGCACACGACCTGTGCACCGGCATCGTGCGCCAAGAACGACACCACCTGGAAGCCAAGGGCGCAGGCCACTATGGCATTTTCAGTGGCCGCCGCTGGCGCGATGTCGTGTATCCCAGGGTGCACGCATTCATCCAGAAGCACGATGCGCCTTTGGCCGCCAAGTCTGCGGCCTCCACGGCTGTTGCCAACGTGGCCAGCGAGCCGGTTGTAGCTGCCAGCGCAGCCCCCGCACCGAGCACGCCCGCGCCCGTGGTTGCCGCCCCGGTGTCAGCCAGCGCTGCGGCACCAGCCTCCGCACAGACGGTAAGCGCAAGCCCCGTCAAACGTACCGTCAAGGCCGCTGCTGCTACGCCCAAGGTGGCGCCTTCCACTCCTGCTGCCGTGGCAAAGCCCACGGCAGTTCAGGCCGCCATCCGCGCGAACGCATCGCCCGCCGGTGTGGCAACACGCTGGGTGAACACGCCAGGCACCGAAACCGCAAGCACCGTCCCAACGGCCACCAAGGCGGCTGTCGCCAAGACCTCCGACACCGCGCGGGCGCGCGCTTCTGCACCCGCAGCTAAAAGCACCAAGCGACCGGCAGCACGCAAGGCCTGATGCCTGGCTTGCCGCAAACGGTGGCGGAGCTGGCAGAGCGCATCAACGCGGCCCTGCCCCAGACGCAGTGCACCCGCTGCGGCTACCCCGACTGCGCCAGCTATGCGCAAGCGGTGGCCGAGGGGCTGGCCCCCATCAACCAGTGCCCTCCGGGCGGGTTGGAAGGGGTGGCCCGGTTGGCTGCCATCACGGGCCACGCCGTGGTGCCGTTGAATCCTGTGCATGGGCTGCCGGCCCCCCGCACCGTGGCCGTGATCGATGAGGACTGGTGCATTGGCTGCACCCTCTGCATCAAGGCCTGCCCCACCGACGCCATTGTGGGTGCCAACAAGCTCATGCACACCGTGATTGCAGCCCATTGCACGGGTTGCGAACTGTGCATCCCGGTGTGCCCGGTGGACTGTATCCAGCTGGAAAACGCCAGTGGCACCGCCACGGGCTGGGCCGCCTGGACCCCCACCCAGGCCGACAACGCACGCCAGCGCTACGCCATGCGCCAGCAACGGCTGGCGCAGCACAGCGCCGAGTCGCCAGCACCCGAGCCCGATGCCGACACGCTGCCTGCGCAAAGCCCTGTGCATGCGGTAGGCAACTCACAGGCCTCAACAGCACACGCCGCCCGACAGGCAGCGATTGCTGCAGCCACGGCCCGCGCCCGGCAACGGCGCAACCCGCCGTCGCACTGAGGATTGCGACGCGGACCGCGCGCCCTCCTGCGGCGTGGGTAGGTGCGCATCGTTTCAGCGGGCTGCAAGGCTCTTGTAAACGCCACACCCCACGTACAAATCACCCAGACGCGCCACGAACGACATCTTGGTCTGCACCGCGCCGGTAGCCGGGTTGGTGATGTCGTATTCCACCCAACCGGGCGCACGGTCGCCCTGCGCAACAATGTCGCTGACCAGCCGATCCCCGGCAATGCCCGGAATGTCCTGTACGCGCGTCCCCACCTTGGCCTGGTTGCCACCAAACGCCAGATAGGTTCCTTGCGGATTGAGCGCAAACACATACATGTCGCGGTCATGAAACGCCTGGTTCTTGTCGGTGATGGTTCTCAGAAAAGCGTCGCGCGCGCTTGTTTTGTGCAGCGCTGCCGCCTTGCTCACCAGCGCCACAGCCTCTTCGGCCGTGCCCTGCTGCAATCGGAAGGCCGACACTGCGCGTGACAGGGTGGAGGCCCGGCTTTGCAGGGCTTCGGCCTGCTGCACGGCATGGCCCACCATCTGGGCGTTGTGCTGCGTGATCTGGTCGAGTTGTTGCACTGCGGCGCTGACTTCACGCAGCCCGGTGCTCTGCTCGGCACTGGAGCCCGAAATCTCCGACATGCTGGCGGCCACGCTGCGTATGCCGCCCGCCATCTCGGCGATCCCATCTCCGGCCGTGCGGATCAGGCCAGCGCTGGCCTCCACCTGGTTCACCGACGCGCTGATCAGCTGCCGGATTTCCTAGGCTGCGTCGGCAGAACGCTTGGCCAGGGTGCGCACCTCTCCGGCCACCACGGCAAATCCACGCCCCTGTTCGCCCGCGCGGGCCGCTTCCACTGCCGCGTTCAGCGCCAGGATGTTGGTTTGAAAGGCAATGCTGTCAATCACGCCGATGATTTCGGTCATGCGGCGCGCACCTTGCTGGATGGCCTGCACCGATTGCACGGCACTGGCCATGGCCTGGGCACCGGCATCGGCTGCCTCCCGCACCTGGGCGGCACGTTGGTCAGCCCCCAGCGCCGTTTGCGCATTGCTCTGCACAGCCGCGGACAGCTGCTCCACGCTGGCATCGGTTTCTTCCAGGTTGGCCGCCTGCTGCTCAGTGCGGTCTGCCAGCGCGCGGTTACCGTGGGCCAGGGTCTGCCCGGCGTGGGCCACCAGCGCGGCATTGCTGCGTATGTCGGCCACCATGGACGACAGCGTCAGCACCATCTGGTCGAGCGACTTGGCCATCCCTCCCACTTCGTCCTGGCCATAAACGCCCGCACGGGCGCACAGATCCCCTCCGGTGGTGCGCTGCATGGCATGCGCCAAACCCGCCAGATCGGCCGACAGGCTGGCATACAGCGCCAGCATCAGATACAACCCGAGCGCTGCGCCCGCAAGCAATACCCACCACGGCGCCGAGAGACTGGCGGCAACCACCGTGGCCAACAGCACGGAACCCGGCGCCACCAGCTTGCCCGGCAGGCGAAACCAGCGCATCAGGCGCCGGCCCGGTCGCAGCAAAGAGAATCCAGCCATTTTGTCCCCGATCACGTTTCAAATGGTTACAAACATGCTAGAAGCCGCCTCTTACACCGGATTGACAAACACGGCATGCAAGGGTTTACACCGGGCGCGCGTCTTTGCAGTGCCGCCGGCCAGCCGATGCCAGCATGGCATCGCCCATAATGCAGCCCCATGAATCCCCTGCTTTCCCACCTGCAGCCCTACCCTTTCGAGCGGCTGCGACAGCTTTTCGCGGGGGTCACGCCTCCGGCAGCTTTCAGCCCGGTCAGCCTGGGCATGGGAGAGCCCCGCCACCCCACGCCCCAGTTCATCAAAGATGCCATCAGCGCCAACCTCGATGGCCTGGCCAGCTATCCGGCCACGGCCGGCGATTTGCGCCTGCGCGAGGCTTTCTCAGCCTGGCTTTCCAGGCGCTACGATCTGGCCGTGGACGCTGCCACGCACGTCCTGCCCGTCAATGGGTCGCGCGAAGCACTGTTCGCCTTTGCCCAGACCGTGATCGACCCCTCCAGGGGCCAGCCCGTGGTGGTGTGCCCCAACCCGTTCTATCAGATCTACGAGGGCGCGGCCGTGCTGGCCGGGGCCACGCCCCATTACGCGCCCAGCGACCCTGCGCGCAATTTCGCGGTGAACTGGGACACCGTGCCCGACGCGGTGTGGCAGCGCACGCAACTGCTGTTTGTCTGTTCGCCCGGCAACCCCACGGGCGCCGTGATGCCGCTGTCCGAATGGCAAAAGCTGTTTGAGCTGAGCGACCGCCATGGCTTCGTGATCGCCTCGGACGAGTGCTACAGCGAAATCTACTTCCGCGATGAGCCCCCGCTGGGCGGCCTGCAGGCGGCAGCCCGCTTGGGGCGCAATGATTTCAAGAACCTGGTGTCCTTCACCAGCCTGTCCAAGCGCAGCAACGTGCCGGGGCTGCGCAGCGGCTTTGTGGCCGGCGATGCCGCGTTGATGAAGGCGTTTTTGCTGTACCGCACCTACCACGGCAGTGCCATGAGCCCGGTGGTGCAGGCGGCCAGCATTGCAGCCTGGGGCGATGAGCACCATGTGGAAGAAAACCGCATGCTCTACCGCAAGAAATTCGCGCAGGTCACGCCCCTGCTCGCCGGGGTGATGGATGTCTCCTTGCCCGACGCCGGTTTTTATCTCTGGGCCAAGGTCCCTGAGGCCCTGGGCATGACCGACACCGAGTTCGCCCGCGCCTTGCTGGCTCAATACAATGTCACCGTGCTGCCCGGAAGCTACCTGGCCCGCGAGGCCCAGGGCAGCAATCCCGGCGCGCAGCGTGTGCGCATGGCCCTTGTGGCCGACACTCAAGAATGCGTGGAAGCCGCGCTGCGCATCGTCCAATTCATCCAATCCCGTACTGCCTGATTCCATGACCCAACAACTCCAAACCCTCATCGACAACGCCTGGGACAACCGCGCCAGCCTCTCGCCCGCCGCCGCACCCAAAGAAATCGTTGACGCCGTCGACCATGTGATTTCCGAGCTGAACAACGGCACGCTGCGCGTGGCCACGCGCGAAGCCGTGGGCCAGTGGACGGTGCATCAATGGATCAAAAAGGCCGTGCTGCTGTCGTTCCGCCTTAAAGACAACGAACTCATCGAGGCGGGTGACCTGGGTTTCTACGACAAGGTGCCCACCAAGTTCGGCGGACTCAGCGCTGACGAAATGTCCGCCACTGGCGTGCGCGTGGTCCCCCCGGCCGTGGCGCGCCGTGGCAGCTTCATCGCCAAGGGCGCCATCCTGATGCCGTCCTATGTGAACATTGGCGCCTATGTCGATGAAGGCACCATGGTGGACACCTGGGCCACCGTGGGCAGCTGCGCGCAGGTGGGCAAGAACGTGCACCTGTCGGGCGGCGTGGGCCTGGGCGGCGTGCTCGAACCCCTGCAGGCCAACCCCACCATCATCGAGGACAACTGCTTCATCGGTGCGCGCTCCGAAGTGGTCGAAGGCGTGATCGTGGAAGAAAACTCGGTGATTTCCATGGGCGTGTACCTGGGCCAAAGCACCCCGATCTATGACCGCGCCACGGGCGAGATCAGCTATGGCCGCGTGCCTGCGGGCTCAGTCGTCATCAGCGGCAGCCTGCCCAAGGAAGGCGGCAAATACAGCATGTATGCCGCCATCATCGTCAAGAAGGTGGATGCCAAGACCCGCTCGACGACCAGCCTGAACGATCTGCTGCGCGACTGAGCGCGGTTGATCGACAACGCCAGCGCAATCCACGCCAAGACCGACACGAACAACGAGAGGGAGAAACCATGAGCACGATGGAAAGAATTCTTCGCCTGATGGCAGAGAAAAAGGCCTCCGACGTCTATCTGTCGGCCAACGCGCCGGCGTTGATCAAGATCAACGGCGAATGCCTGCCGATCAACAACCAGATCCTCCCGCACGATGCCCCGCGCAACCTGCTGTCCGAGGTGGTGCCCCCGGACCGCATCGAAGAGCTGGAAGAAACCGGCGAGCTCAACATGGGCGTGCCCTTGAGCGGTGTGGGCCGATTTCGCGTCAGCGCCATGCGCCAGCGTGGCAGTTATGCGGTGGTGATCCGCTTCATCTCGCAGCACATCCCCGAACTCGACTCGCTGGGCCTGCCGCCCATCCTGCGCGAACTGATCATGGAAAAGCGCGGGCTCATCCTGGTGGTGGGCGCCACCGGCTCGGGCAAGAGCACCACGCTGGCCTCGATGATCGACAGCCGCAACGAGCAGCTCACCGGGCACATTCTCACGATCGAAGACCCGGTTGAATACCAGTTCAAGAACAAGAAATCGATCGTGAACCAGCGCGAGATCGGCAGTGACACGCAGTCGCTGCAGACCGCACTCAAGAACGCGCTGCGCCAGGCCCCCGATGTGATCCTTATCGGCGAAATCCGCGACCGTGAAACCATGTCGGCCGCCATTGCCTATGCGCAGTCGGGCCACCTTTGCCTGGCCACGCTGCACGGCAACAACAGCTACCACGCGCTCAACCGTATCCTGAGCTTCTACCCCGTCGAGGTGCGCCCCACCATGCTGGGCGACCTTGCTTCGGCGCTCAAGGCGGTGGTGTCTCAGCGGCTGGTGCGCACGGTCGAAGGCGGGCGCGTGCCCGCCGTGGAAATCATGCTCAACACCAAGCTGGTTTCCGAGCTGGTGGAAAAGGGCGACTTCTCGGGCGTGAAGGAGGCCATGGAAAAATCCATGGCCGAAGGCTCGCAGACCTTCGAGGAAGCTCTGGCCCACCACATCATCGAGGGCAAGATCGACCGCAAGGAAGGCCTGGCCCACGCCGACTCGCCCACCAACCTGATGTGGCGCCTGCAAAACGACTTCGCCCTGGCTGCCAACGCAGCCAAGGCCCAAAAAGAGGCGCGGGACACTCCCGACGACCAACCTTCTTTCACCGAAATCGTGCTGGACGTCAAATCCGCCTGACCCGGTTTCCCCTGCTTTTTCTGATGTCCCGCACCCTGCACCTGGCCGAACAGCTCATCTCCCTTCCCTCCATCACGCCCGAGGATGCAGGCTGCCTCGACCTGCTCGCGGCACGCCTGGCACCGCTGGGGTTTGTCTGCGAACGCCTGGACAGCGGGCCCGACAGCTTTCGTGTCAGCAACTTGTGGTCAAAAAGGCCTACAGCCCATACACAGCAAGCGCAAGCAGCTATTAAAACAATAGTATTTGCCGGGCACACCGACGTGGTACCCACCGGCCCGCTGGCGCAGTGGGGCAGTCACCCTTTCACGCCCACGCACAAGGACGGCAAGCTCTTTGGCCGCGGCGCCAGTGACATGAAAACCTCCATCGCCGCGTTCGTCGTGGCGGTGGAAGAATTTTTGGCCGCTCACCCCGACCCGCAGATTTCCATCGCCTTCCTGCTGACCAGCGACGAGGAAGGCCCTTCGATTGACGGCACCAAAGTGGTGGTGGAGCAACTCAAAGCCCGTGGCGAAACGCTGGACTACTGCATCGTGGGCGAACCCACATCGGTCAAACAAACGGGCGACATGATCAAGAACGGCCGTCGCGGCACGCTCAGCGGCAAGCTCACCGTGCGCGGCATCCAGGGCCACATCGCCTACCCGCAACTGGCGCGCAACCCCATCCACCAGGCCCTGCCGGCGCTGGCCGAAATGGCTGCCACCGAGTGGGACAGGGGCAACGCCTTCTTTCCGCCCACCAGCTGGCAGATCAGTAACATGCACGGCGGCACCGGCGCCAGCAATGTGATCCCGGGCGAGGTGGTGGTGGACTTCAATTTCCGCTTCTCCACCGAATCCACGGCCGAAGGGCTCAAGCAGCGCGTATACAGCCTGCTGGACCGCCACAGCCTCGAATACGACCTGCAGTGGACGCTGGGCGGCCAGCCCTTTCTGACCACGCCGGGCGACCTCGTCACGGCAGTGCAGCAGGCCATCCTGGCCGAAACCGGCATCACCACCGAGCTGTCCACCACCGGTGGCACCAGCGACGGCCGTTTCATCGCGCAAATCTGCCCGCAGGTGATTGAACTGGGCCCGCCCAACGCCAGCATCCACAAGATCGACGAGCATGTGGTGGTGGCCGACATCGAGCCCCTCAAAAACATCTACCGCCGCACCCTCGAAAACCTGAACCGCCAGGCCAGCACGACACCAGCGGCCACGCAGGCGGCCGCAGCATGACCGGCAACACCGCCCTGCCCGCCCTGCAAGGCGGCACCGTGGCCGCGCTCGTGCAGTCCGGCGCCGATCTGCTCAAAGCTGCTGGCGTTTCCTTCGGGCATGGCACCACCAATGCCCACGACGAGGCCGCCTGGCTGGTGCTGTGGCGACTGCGGTTGCCGCTGGACAGTGACCTGGGCGATCGCCCCGATTCAGTGGCAAAGAAGGCTGTAGCGCCCGATGAGCTTGCGCTGGTAGCTACACTTTTTGACGAGCGCATTCGCACCCGCAAACCCGCTGCCTACCTCACCCGCGAGGCATGGCTGCAAGGCGTGCCGTTTTACGTGGACGAGCGCGCCATCGTGCCGCGCAGCTTCATTGCCGAGTTGCTGGCCGATGGCAGCATCGATGATTTTCTGGGCGAGCACACGCGCCGCGTGCTCGATTTGTGTACCGGCAACGGCAGCCTGGCCGTTCTGGCGGCCATGGCCTGGCCTGACGTCGAAGTCACGGGCGCCGACATCTCGCCCGACGCACTGGCCGTGGCCCGCATCAATGTGGACCAGCATGGCCTTCAAGACCGCATCTCGCTGCAGTTGTCGGATGGCCTGGCCCAGCTACCCGGCCCATGGGACCTGATTCTTTGCAATCCGCCCTATGTGAACGCGGCCAGCATGGCGCAATTGCCCGCCGAATACCGGGCGGAACCCACCCTCGCGCTGGCGGGCGGTGCCGATGGCATGGACTTCATTCGCCAGCTGCTTCAGGACGCTCCCGCCCGCATGAGCGAAAATGCGGTGCTCGTTCTCGAAATCGGCAACGAGCGTTCCCACTTTGAAGCCGCCTTCGGGCAGCTGCCCGTGTACTGGATAGATACCAGCGCAGGCGAAGATCAGGTGCTTTTGGCAACACGCCAGGCCCTGGTTGCATTTTTCTCTTCCTGATGATCACTCTTAAAAATGTCACCTTGCGCCGCGGCGCCAAGGTGCTGCTCAATGGCGTCAACGCCACCATCAACCCCGGTGAAAAAGCCGGCCTGGTGGGCCGCAACGGTGCCGGGAAATCCAGCCTGTTTGCCCTGCTCAACGGCTCTCTGCACGAAGACGGCGGCGATTTCTACATCCCCACGCAGTGGCGCATGGCGCAGGTGGCGCAGAACATGCCCGAAACCGACGAGCCCGCGACCGCCTTCGTGGTGGCAGGCGACACGCGCCTGACCGATCTGCAGGCCGAGCTGGCCAAAGCCGAGGCCGCAGACGACGGCATGGCCATTGCCCACGCCTACACCGACCTGGCCGATGCCGGCGCGCACGATGCCGAACCCCGCGCGCAAGCACTCATCCTGGGTCTGGGTTTCAAGGTGTCCGAGCTGGACAAGCCCGTCAACAGCTTCTCGGGTGGCTGGCGCATGCGCCTGCAGCTGGCCCGCGCGCTGATGTGCCCCTCCGATCTGCTGCTGCTCGACGAGCCCACCAACCACCTGGACCTCGATGCCCTGGTCTGGCTGGAAGCCTGGCTCAAGCGCTACGAAGGCACGATGATCGTCATCAGCCACGACCGCGAGTTCCTCGATGCCGTGACCAACGTCACCATGCACATCGACAACGCGCAGATCACGCGCTATGGCGGCAACTACAGCAAGTTTGAAGATCTGCGCGCCCAGCAGCTCGAATTGCAGCAGGCCAGCTTTTCCAAACAACAGGAAAAAATCGCCCACCTCAAGAAGTTCATTGACCGCTTCAAGGCCAAGGCCAGCAAGGCCAAGCAGGCGCAAAGCCGCGTCAAGGCGCTTGACCGCATGGAAAAGATCGCGCCCGTGCTGGCCGACGCCGAATTCACCTTCGAATTCAAGGAGCCACAAAACCTGCCCAACCCGATGCTGGCCATCAGCGACGCATCGTTTGGCTACCGCAGCGAAGACGGTGCCGAAACCACCATCCTGCAAAACGTCAGCCGCAGCGTGCTGGCAGGCCAGCGCATCGGCATTCTGGGCGCCAACGGCCAGGGCAAGTCCACGCTGGTCAAGACCATTGCCCGCACCATGGCGCCGCTGGCCGGCACCGTGACCGAAGGCAAGGGCCTGTCGATCGGCTACTTTGCCCAGCAGGAGCTGGACGTGCTGCGCCCGCACGAGAACCCGCTGGAGCACATGATCCGCCTGGCGCGCGAGCTGGGCCCCAACAGCCGCGAATCGAGCCGCGAACAAGACCTGCGCAGCTATCTGGGCACATTCAACTTCACCGGCGACATGGTCAAGCAAAGCGTGGGCAGTATGAGCGGCGGCGAAAAAGCCCGCCTGGTGCTGGCCATGATCGTCTGGCAGCGGCCCAACTTGCTGCTGCTGGACGAGCCCACCAATCACCTGGACCTGGCCACGCGCGAGGCGCTGTCGATGGCGCTCAACGAGTTTGAAGGCACCGTCATGCTGGTCAGCCACGACCGCGCCCTGTTGCGCGCCGTGTGCGACGAGTTCTGGATGGTGGGTCGGGGCGCCGTGGGGCCGTTTGACGGCGACCTCGATGATTACCAGCGCTACCTGCTCGATGAAGCCAAGCGCCAACGTGAACTGGCCAAGCTGGAGGCCGCAGCCGAAAGCGCGGCGCTCAAGGCCGCAGCACCGGCGCCTGCCGTGGCCGCCGCCAAACCCGTGGCTATTGCTCCCGTTTCAATAGCTGCTAGCGCAGACCAGATAAGCGCTAGAGGCCAAAATGATGCCAAACCCGCAGTCGACGCAAAAGAGCAGCGCAAGCAGGATGCCCAGGCACGACAGCAGCTGGCAGAAAAAACACGCCCCCTGAAACGCGAGCTCGAACAGATCGACCAACGCCTGTCTGCCCTGGTTGCAGAGCGGGCCGACCTGGAGCAGCGGCTCACCCAGCCACTGCCGCCCGCCGAAATCGCAGACCTTGGCCGACGCCTGAAAGCCGGTCACGACGAGACCGCCCAGCTGGAAGAACGCTGGCTGGAAATTTCCGCCGGGCTGGAAGAACTGGGCGTGGGCACCAGCGCTTGAAACGTAAAACCTTGTAATCGAGTGCAATAGTTTTCTGGCTTTTCACCAATAAAGACCAGCGGTGAATGCTATTAATCTTGAAGCAACGATTTTTGTTGAGGCTAAGGCTCATCCGGTTGCATTTTTTTGCGTTTGCCGGTCAACCAAGCCCCAAGTGAGCGCGTTGTTGGTACATCACAGGAGTTTTCCAGTATGAATACCACCGCAATCTTGTCCGCTTGGCCCGAAGACGAACGCGACCGCAAGCGCGCACCGGCCCGGTTTTGAGGGCGTGGCAGCCGCCCATCACAATGGCGGCGGCAGCCCCTTCATTCATGTTCCTCTCAACAAAAAACCCCGCATTGCGGGGTTTTTTGTTGTCTGCACCGGCCGCTGCGTCAGCCCATGTGCAGGCCGCCATTGACCGAGAAGTCAGCTCCCGTGGCGTAGCCGCCCTCTTCCGAGGCCAGCCAGGCAATGATGGAGGCGATCTCGCTGGGCTCACCGAGCCGCTTGACGGGCACGGTGGCCACGATCTTTTCCAGCACATCGGGGCGAATGGCTTTGACCATGTCGGTGCCGATGTAGCCTGGGCTCACGGTGTTCACCGTCACGCCCTTGGTGGCCAGCTCTTGCGCCAGGGCCATGCTGAAGCCGTGCATGCCGGCCTTGGCGGCCGAGTAGTTGGTTTGCCCTGCCTGGCCTTTTTCGCCGTTGACCGAGCTGATGTTGATGATGCGGCCCCAGCCCTTTTCCACCATGTCGGCCACCACCTGCTTGGTGACGTTGAACATGCTGTTGAGGTTGGTCTCGATCACCTGGTCCCAGTCCTCGCGGGTCATTTTGAGGAACATGCGGTCGCGCGTGATGCCGGCGTTGTTGACCAGCACATCGATCGAACCGTGCTCGGCCTTGGTCTTGGTGAAGGCCTCGACGGTGGAATCCCAGTCGCCCACATTGCCCACTGATGCGTGAAAGGAGTAGCCCAGCGCCTTTTGCTCGTCCAGCCATTTCGTGAAATCACGTGTGGGGCTGCAACCGGCGATGACGGTGAACCCTTCTTTGTGCAGACGCTGGCAAATGGCGGTGCCGATACCGCCCATGCCACCCGTGACATACGCTACTTTTTTGCTCAAGTGATTTCTCCTGGTTGTAAGGTGCTCAACGCCACTCTACCCAACAATTGATGCAATGTCGTGAGGGAAAACACTGAATCCGCTGTTTTTCCGCAGCGACGCATCTGGCACATCCAAAACCCGTGTGTTCAGCCCTGCGTGCAGCCTCCGAGAGGAAGGCCGCAGGGTCATGCATCTGTTGTTGAAAGGGCCTTGAGCGTGCACTGGCTGCATCAAATGCCACCAACGGCCAGCGGCAAGGTTTCCCAGCCCGGTTTGGCAAACAGATAGCCCTGCTGGTAGTGGATGCCCGCCGCCAGCAGGTGCTCGGATTCTTGTGCCGTCTCGATGCCTTCGGCCACGATGTCGATGCCCCGGCGATCGCACACCAGCGCAATGCCCGACACGATGGCCTGGCGCACGGGATCCTGGTCGATATTGCGGATCAGCTCCATGTCTATCTTCAGCACATGGGGCTGGAACTGAACCAGCATGTTCAGCCCCGCATAACCCGCACCAAAATCGTCAATCGCGGTGATCAGCCCCTGGCGGCGGTATTCATTGAAGATGGCCTTGGGGTGTGCGCCGTTGGTCACCTGCTCGCCCTCGGTCACTTCAAACATGATGCGGTCGTGCGGAAAATGGAATTCCTTGGCCGCCTCCATGGTGGCGCGAATACAGGTTTCTGCACGGTACACCGCGTTGGGCAAGAAATTGATGCTGAGGCGGCACTGCGGCACTGGGGCAATGCGGCCAGGCCCAGGCGCGAGGCCAATTCGATGGCTTTCACCCGGCATGCCTGGTCAAACCGATAGCGGTGGGCGTCATCCACCCACGACAGCACCGTGGCCGCAGACTGTCCGTCCACACCGCGCACCAGCGCTTCGTAGGCAAATGGGCGCCCGGAATGCAGGTCCATGATGGGCTGGAACGCCATCGTGAAATCAAAGGGAAGCTGGGTCTTGTCGCGGCAGGCAGCACAGCCCAAGGGCTCAAACGGTTGGGCAAAAACAGTAGAAATCATGGGGTCATGATATCCAGCCAGAGGCGGTGATGGCGGGTTTACGCACCCCGCGACAGGGCAAATACGGCAACCACCTTGGCCAGCCGCTGGGCCTGCTCGGTCACCGTGCCTGCGGCGGCGGCAGATTGCTCCACCAGCGCGGCGTTCTGCTGCGTCATCTGGTCGAGCTGACTTACCGACTGGTTGATCTGGGCGATGCCGGTCGATTGGTCGCGCGCAGCCGCATGGATCTCGCCCATCATGGCACTGACCTGCTGCACCGAGCCCACGATCTCCGACATGGTGCGGCCCGCTTCGTCGGCCAGTTGCCCCCCCGCCGACGCTTTTTGCACCGAGCTGTCAATGAGCACCTTGATCTCGCGGGCTGCCTGCGCAGAGCGCTGCGCCAGGCTGCGCACCTCGGTGGCCACCACCGCAAACCCGCGCCCCTGTTCGCCCGCACGGGCGGCTTCCACGGCAGCATTGAGCGCCAGGATGTTGGTCTGAAAGGCGATGGAGTCGATGACCCCCGTGATATCCGCAATGCGGGCCGAGCCCTCATTGATCTCGCGCATAGTGTGGATCACCCGCCCCACCACTTCGCCCCCGTGCCGTGCCACGCCGGCAGCCGACACCGCAAGGGCATTGGCCTGCTCCGAAGCGTTGGCAGACTGGCGCACGGTGCCGGTAAGTTGCTCCATGCTGGCAGACGTTGCCTGCAGGTTGCCCGCGGTGTCTTAGGTGCGCACCGACAGGTCTTGTGCGCCCATGGCAATCTCCTGGCACGCCAGCGCCATGCTGGTGGCGGCTTCCTGAACCGTTGCAACGGTTTCATGCATGCGCTCCAGCGCCTGCTTGAGCGCCCTTCCACCCGGTGTTTCGACCACCATGTGAGAGACATCCAGGGCAATCTGGTCGCCCCGCACCAGGGCAGCAGACAGGCGCTGCAGCTCCAGCGACTCGCGGGCGGTGCGTCCCATGTTCACGGCCAAAATTACCTCCAGCACGGTCTGTATCACCACATACACCGCATGTATCACCACCCGTCCAAAATCGGGGCTGGTCATGCAATACACACCCAGGCCCGCTGCCTGCAGACGGTCAAACAGCACATGGTGCACGGCAAACAGCAGTGCGGCCCACACAATGGGGCGCCAGTCGAGGTACACCAGCAGCAAGGCCAGCGTGACGAACACGCCAAAGTGAAACTCCAGCATGCCCTGCGCCAACTGGATATGCAGCGCCACCAGACCCACCTGCACAAAAGCCAGCACCAAGCGCGAAGCCAGAGTGCCCCGTGCCGTGCCGTAGGCCACACCCGCAATCAAGACCAAGGCGCCCGAAGCCACCAGAGCCAGCACCGAATCCACAAACCGCAGCCCCAGGACCACCGCCGCGATGGCACTCAGTGCAATCGCGGCCAGCATCACGCGGTCACCCAGCAAGGCGCTGTCTACAGGGGTGGATACAGATTTTTCGGAAGCTGGGGAGAAGGATGACGAGGATATAAATTCGCAATTTGCACCAATATGTTTTTATTGTAACTTATTGGTATAAATCCATTCTTCGCATTCACCCATCCCATAGGGACAAAAAAAAGCCGCGTGTCACCGCGGCTTCTTCTGGTGCCTGGAAGCGCAGGAGTGCTCAGCGCTCCAGCGCCAGGGACACGCCCATGCCACCGCCAATGCACAGCGCAGCCAAGCCCTTCTTGGCATCGCGGCGCTGCATTTCATGCAGCAGCGTCACCAGAATGCGGCAACCGGACGCGCCAATGGGGTGACCAATGGCAATGGCACCCCCGTTCACGTTGACCTTGGCAGGGTCAATGCCCAGTTCTTTGTTGACCGCACAGGCTTGGGCAGCAAAAGCTTCATTCAACTCGAACAGGTCCACGTCGGCGGCGTTCCAGCCGGCGCGTTGCAAGGCCTTGCGCGAAGCAGGCACCGGGCCCATGCCCATGGTGGCCGGGTCGAGACCGCTGGTGCCAAAGGCGGCAATGCGCGCCAGCGGCTTGAGGCCCAGGGCTGCTGCTTTCTTGGCGGTCATCACCACCACGGCAGCGGCGCCGTCGTTGATGCCCGAGGCGTTGCCTGCCGTCACGGTGCCCGCCTTGTCGAAAGCCGGGCGCAGACCGGCCAGCACTTCGGCATTGGTTTTGCGGTTCAGGTATTCGTCGGCATTGAAGAGGATGGGGTCGCCCTTTTTCTGGGCCAGGCTCACACCCACGATTTCGTCGGCAAATTTGCCTGCGTCTTGCGCGGCAGCAGCCTTTTGCTGGCTACCCAGGGCCAGCGCGTCCTGCATATCACGGGTAATGCCATAGGCCTTGGCCACGTTTTCGGCCGTGATGCCCATGTGGTACTGGTTGTACACATCCCACAGGCCATCGACGATCATCGAGTCGACCATCTTCCAGTCGCCCATGCGCTGGCCATCACGCGAGCCGTTGAGCACGTGGGGCGAGAGGCTCATGTTTTCCTGGCCGCCGGCCACCACGATCTCGCTGTCGCCCCAGGCCACGGCCTGGGCGGCCAGCATGACCGATTTGAGTCCCGAGCCACACACTGCGTTGATGGTGAGGGCGGGCGTTTCCTTGGCCACGCCCGCCTTCATGGAGGCCTGGCGCGCGGGGTTTTGACCCACGCCTGCCGCCAGCACCTGGCCCATGATGACTTCACCGATCTGGTCGGATGAGAGCCCGGCGCGCGCGATGGCCTCGCGGATCACGATAGAGCCCAGTTCGGTGGCGGGGGTCTTGGCCAGTGCGCCACCAAATTTGCCCACGGCGGTGCGGGCGGCTGAAACAATGACGATGTCTTCCATGGATAGTCCTTTCGAGGTGGATCGGTGCGGGGGGGCGTTCGTGCCCCGGCGGGTGCTTTCAGATTCTCGCAGCCATTTTTAGCGCTTTGAAATCATGCCTTTTCCTTGACATAGCGGCCGGGCGCCGGCTCGATGGCCTTGAACCGTGCCCCTTTGCCGTAGCCCTTGGGCGCTGCAATCTGCTTGCCGGCATGGCCCTTGAGCCAGCCGGACCAGTCGGTCCACCAGCTGCCAGGGTGCTCGGTGGCGCCTTCCAGCCATTGGTCGAGGGTGGCGGGCAGCTTGCCGTCGGCGCGAATCCAGTGGCTGCGCTTTCCTTTGGCGGGCGGGTTGATGACCCCGGCGATATGGCCCGAGGCGCCCATCACAAAGCGTTTTTTGCCGGGTAGCACCTGGGTGGACGCGTAGGCGGCGTTGATGGGCACGATGTGGTCTTCGCGCGAGCCGTAGACATAAACCGGCAGCGTAAGATTGGAAAGATCCATCTTCTCGCCGCACACGGTGAGCTTGCCGGGCTTGACCAGGTTGTTTTCGAGGTAGAAGTTGCGCAGGTACCAGGCGTAGAACGGGCCCGGCAGGTTGGTGCTGTCGCTGTTCCAGTAAAGCAGGTCAAAGGGTGGCGGCGTTTCGCCCTTGAGGTAGTTGCCCACCACGTAGTTCCACACCAGATCATTGGGGCGCAAGAAGCTGAAGGTCGAGGCCAGGTCCTGCCCTTTCATGAGGCCGCCTTTGCCCAGCTGCATCTCGCGGTACTTCACCATCCCTTCGTCGATGAACACATCCAGAATGCCGGTGTCGGTGAAGTCGATCAGCGTGGTCAAAAAGGTGGCACTGGCCACGGGCTCATCGCCGCGCGCTGCCAGCACGGCCAGCGCATTGCTCAGGATGGTGCCGCCCACGCAAAAGCCCAGGGCATTGATCTGCTCGGCGCCGGTGATGTTTTGCACCACGTCGATGGCGGCCATCACGCCGTCTTCCACGTAGTCGTCCCAGGTTTTGTGGGCCAGGGAATCGTCGGGATTGCGCCAGCTCACCACAAAGGTGCGGTGGCCCTGTTCCACGGCATAGCGGATCAGCGAGTTTTCGGGCTGCAGATCGAGGATGTAGAACTTGTTGATGCACGGCGGCACCAGCAGAAACGGCCGCTCGAACACCTTGGTGGTGAGCGGCTTGTATTCGAGCAGCTGGAACAGCTCGTTTTCAAACACCACGGCGCCCTCGGTGGTGGCCACGTTGCGGCCCACCTCGAACAGGCTTTCATCGGTCATCGACACATGGCCCTGGGTGATGTCGTGCAACAAGTTCTGCATGCCTTTGGCAATGCTCTCGCCCTTGGTCTCAATGGCTTTCTTCTGTGCCTCGGCGTTGAAGGCCAAAAAATTGCTGGGCGCCATGGCGGCCATCCATTGCTCTACGCCAAAGCGGATACGAGCACGGGTCTTTGCGTCGGCCTCCACCGCGTCGGCCAGGCCCATCAGGGTGCGGGCGTTGAGCAGGTAGGCGGCGGCAGAGAAAGTGGCCACCGGGTTGGCAGCCCAGCCTTCGCCCGTGAAACGGCGGTCTTTGATTTCGGGGGCGGCCTGCAGGCCCTGGGCCCACAATTCCTTGGCATCGTGAAGATATTGCTGTTGCAGCGCCTGCAGCTTGGTCGACGAAAACTGCAGGGGCGCGGCCCCTGGCATGCCGCCCGCCACGTCGGCAGACTGAAAGGACTGCAATGCCTTTGTCCAGCTATCCCCGAAAATCTGCTGGAATTGCTGGGCGCCTTGAGCCCAGAGTGCTTCAGAATTCATGCTGCTTCCTCAATGGTTGGTCGATCGCACGGGATCTCGGCACCATTGTTGCCCACCTGCTGCCGCAAGGCAATGTTCACCAGCGTCTTTCGCTCTTTTGCTCCTTTGCTCATGTACCTTGTAATCATCACCTGGCTGTATGTCACCCTCATGATGGCGGTGGCCGAAGCCACCAGCAGCACCGGCAGCGTGCTGGGCGCTTTCTTCACGTTTGTGCTGTATGGGCTGCTGCCGATGGGCATCGTGGCGTATATCCTGGGCACGCCGTCGCGCAAGCGGGCCCTGCGGGCACGCGATCAGGCCGAGCAGGCCGCTTATGACGAGAAGCTGGCGGCGCAAACGCACAGCCAATCGCACGGGCAAACGCCCCAGCCACCGGTTGCGGGGACAACGCCAGGTGCAGAGACAGCCGATTCAGTCGCGCCAGATGCAGGCGGCCATGCGGCCGCTGCCGCCGAGAGCCAGCTGGTCGCGCCGGTACGAAAAGAACCGTGAGGCATTGCCCACGGTGCACCAGGGTGCTGTGCTGTCGTTGCCATAGATCTGCTTAACGCCCAGCGCGCGCAGTCGCAGACGCGCCAGCCCCGCCAGATCGGCCAGAAACTTGCCTTGGCCCAGTGGCACAAAGCACGCCAAGGCGGCCGGGTGATGGCTGCAAAAAGCCTCGCGCACCTCTGCGCCCACCTCAAACGCGGTAGGGCCAATGCAGGGCCCCAGCCATGCCATCGTGTGCGCTGCCAGCATTCCATTTGCTTCATTTTTGATAGCTGCTAGCGCTTTATCAGAAAGGACTAGAGCCTTAAAACGCTCAAAAACCGCCTCCAGAACACCCACCCCGCCTGTTCCGGCCAGCCCGCGCCAGCCCGCGTGGGCCGCGCCCACCACCGCGCCCGAGCCATGGGCCAGCAGCATGGGCAGGCAATCGGCCACCATGATGGTGCAGACCGCGCCCGGCTGCGTGGCCACGCAGGCATCGGCCTCGGTGCCGTCGGGCGTGGCGGGGTTGATGGTGGCCACCGCCGTGCCGTGCACCTGGTTCAGAAACACGGCCCGGGCGCCCGGGGTGGCGCCCTGCACCACCGCCTGCAGCCGCTGCCGATTGGCCTGCACTGCCGACGGGTCATCGCCCACATGGCTGCCCAGGTTCAGGCTGGCACAGGGGCCGGTGCTGACACCGCCCGCCCGCGTGGTGCACAGGGCGCGCACACCAGCAGGCGCCGGCCATTGCGGCTTCAGCCAGTCGTGGGGAATGCGGGAGGGCTGGGTCATGGCTTGTTCATGGCTGGTAGTCAGGGCAGGCCGAGGGCTGCGCCTGCTGGAATGCGGGCAGCGCCATGCAGGCAGCAAAGGCGGCCATGGTCAGCGGCAGGCCTTGTAAAGGGACGTTGAAACGCTGGCAATTGAACACATGCGGCACCAGGCAGCAGTCGGCCAGCGTGGGGGCAGCGCCCCAGCAAGACACGGACGGTGCCAGGCCCTGCGCTGCGCGCTGCTGCGCCAGCAGCACCAACTGGCGCTCGAAGGCCTCCAGCCCGCTGCGGGCCCAGTGGCTGTACCAGGCGTTCTTGCCGGCTTCGTCCACCTTCAGCGTTTGCACCAGATAGTTCAGCACCCGCAGGTTGTTGGGTGGGTGCATTTCGCACGCCACCATCTGGGCCAAAGCCCGCACGTGGGCCCGGGCCAGCGGCTCGGCGGGCAGCAAGGGCGGCGACGGATGGGTTTCATCGAGGTATTCGATGATGGCCATGGACTGCGACAGCGCCACGCCGTCGTCGGTCAGCAAGGTGGGGACCAGCGCATCGCCTACCCGGCCCGTGTAGGCCGGGTCATGGTGCTCGCCGCGCACCAGGTGCAACGGGATGTAGTCGTAGCCAAGCCCCTTGAGCTGCAGCGCGATGCGCACGCGAAACGACGCCGACGAGCGAAAGTAGTTGAAAAGCTTCATGGGCTGGAGAGCGGGGGCGCAATAGAGGTCTGGCGGGACAGATGGGCATCGGCAGCTGCTGCCGGACTGAACACCAGCTTGGCCAGCAAGGCCTTGAGCTGCACTGCTTCAGCGTCAGACAACGGCGCCATGAGGCGCTCCTGGACCCGCTGGGCCGCGCCGCGCATATGCAGTGCAGCGGCCTCGCCCGCGGGGGTGACCCACAACAGCTTGCGCCGCCGGTCACGCATGTCAGGCACACGCCGGACCCAGCCGCGCGCCTCCAGGCGGCCAATCACCGATCCCGATGTGGCGGCATCAAATGCCACCCGGGCCGCCAGGGTGACCTGGTCTTCGCCGGGCCGGTCGATCAATTCATTGAGGATGGCGAACTGCACCGGCGTCACGTCAAAACCGGCCGTTTCTTCCATGAAAAGTGCCACGGCGCGCTGGTGTGCGCGCCGGACAAGGTGGCCTGGCGCCTGATAGAAATCGAAGCTCTGTGCCATGGGCGCGAGTGTAGCCTCCCCCCAGCAGACACACCGGCCCCGTGGCACACTGCAGCAGAGCGATGGCGCGCAGCGCGACGGTATCACCACAGCCCACCGCGCCAACGCCCCCGCACCATTGATAAGGTGTTGCAAGAAACGTGAGTATCAAGCTATCAAGCACAGAGCCGCAGAGACTACTTTTGCACGGCAAGGCGCAGCAACACCGTGACCGCGTGGATTGCAAACCACCAGGACCCATCTTGAAGCAGAAAGACTGACATGAGCTATGTTTTTTCTCCCGCGCCCGTGACCAGCGTGCCCGTTGTGGGCTCTGGCGACCGCTTCCCGGTGCACCGCATCTACTGCGTGGGCCGCAACTACGAAGAGCACGCCAAGGAAATGGGCTTCACCGGCCGCGAGCCGCCGTTCTTTTTCATGAAACCGGCAGACGCCATCGTGGCGGTCAATGCCGGAGAAACCGGCCTGCTGCCCTACCCCAGCATCACGGCCAACCTGCACCACGAGATCGAACTCGTGGTGGCCATCGGCAAAGGGGGCAAAAACATCAAGGCCGCCGATGCGCTGCAGCACATCTACGGCTACGCCGTCGGCCTGGACATGACGCGCCGCGACCTGCAAAACGACATGAAAAAACAGGGCCGCCCCTGGTGCATTGGCAAGGGCTTTGACGCCAGCGCCCCCATTGGCCCCATCACTCCCATCGATCAGGCGGGTGACATCGCCAAGGCCGCCATCTGGCTGCAGGTCAATGGCGCCGACCGCCAGCGCAGCACCGTGGCCCAGCTCATCTGGAACATTGCCGAAACCATCGAGCACCTGTCGGCCGCCTGGGAGCTGGCCCCCGGCGACCTGATCTACACCGGCACCCCCGAAGGCGTGGGCGCCGTGGTGCGCGGCGACACACTGGAAGGCGGCGTGGACGGTCTCACCCCGCTGCGCCTGAGCGTGGTGTAGCCGCCCAGGCAGCGCCTGCATTCACTTCAACTCACTTCACTTCAATTTTAATAGCTGCCTGCGCTTTAACCATAAGCGCTAGCGGCCTATTTGACTTATATTTCTGGCATGACCTTTCGCAGCCCGATCAAACACTGCCGCGACTGCGGCACGGCCGTTGCCTACCGCCTGCCCGACGACGGCGACACCAAGCAGCGCGCCGTGTGCCCCGCCTGCCACACCGTGCACTACGAAAACCCGCTGAACGTGGTGGGCACCGTGCCCGAGTTCACCGATGGCCGGGTGCTGCTGTGCAAGCGCAACATCGAGCCGCGCTGGGGCAAGTGGACGCTGCCCGCCGGGTTCATGGAGCTCGATGAAACCACGGCCCAGGGCGCGGCCCGCGAAACCGACGAGGAAGCCGGCGCCCAGATCGAGATGGGCCCGCTGTTCAGCCTGCTGAACGTGCGCCGCGTAGGCCAGGTGCACCTGTTTTACCGCGCCCGGCTGCTCAGCGACCAGTTCAACCCCGGCTATGAAACCATCGAGGCGCGGCTGTTCACTGAAGCCGAGGTGCCATGGGACGAGCTGGCGTTTCGCACCGTCAAAGAAACGCTGGAAGCCTACTTTGCGGACCGGCGCCGTGGCAGCTTCGGGCTGCACTGCATCGACGTGGAATAGCCGCTTGCCCCGGACCCCGCCAGGGCAACGAGGCGCTCAGGCGCTCAGACGCTCATTCGATGGTCGATCAATGGGGCATCGGGATGGATTGCCAGCCGGAGTGATCGAAATGGCGGCCGTAGGTGTTGAGCGCCTGGGCAATATTCACCACCCCGGCAGCGCGCGCCTTGTCGCCTTCCTTGCCTTGTGCGGCATCCACGCCGCCCAGGATCTCGCCGATCACGATGTGCAACTGGGCATCGGCCTTCGGATCAAGCTTGCAGTTTTCCACGATGTACGCGACCTGCCTGGAGACTTCTGCACCCAAGGCGTCGTAGTCGGCGGCCTGCGCCTTGCCCGCATGGGCCAGCGGCAGCGTGTGGTTGACTGCCTTGCGCATGGCGCCCATGCCCTGGCGCAGCGGGGCATCAATTTGCCATTTCTTGCCCGCGTTGAGCTCGACTTTCTGGGGCTCACCCGTGCCATGGTCATGGGCAGACGGGCCGGCGGCCAGCGCGGCAACAGGCAGGGTCAGGGCAGCGGCAAGCAGAAGGTACAGGGGGGATTTCATCGGATGACTCCAGTGGGTTGAACACAAGGGGCCGGCAATTGCCAAGCCTTGTTGTTTCAAACGACTGGCGCAGAAAAATGTTCCATCTGTATTGCATCTTTTGTCAGCCACCGTCTGGCGGCCCCGGCTGGGCGCGTTTGAGCGGCAATCAATCGCGGTGCAGCAACTCTTCTTCGGACGATTCCTGGGCATAGCGGCTGAGCAGCAGCGCCATCAGCCGCGCACGCTGCCCGTCATCCAGCAAGGCACGCTCTGCGAGCAGTTGCGCAATCACGCGCTGCTGCTGTGCATCCTGCAAGGCGGCAATGCGGGCCTGCTCGGCGTCGATGGCGGCACACTGCGGCTCATTGGCAAAGATGTGCCGCACCAGCGCCTCGCGGTGGCGGCGGATCTCGGCCCAATTCGCGGTCACGTCGCGCAGAAAATCGGGCTCAAGCTGTTGCCAGCGCTGGCGTTGTTCGGCGCTCAGCTCCAGGTAATCCGGCAGGTTCACGGGACTTGGCTGCATGGCCTGCGCCTTGGGTGGTGGCTGCCACTGCTGCAGGGCCACGGCCACCACGATGCCTGCATTCAGGGCCAGCGATGCGGCCAAAACCCATGCGGGTACGCTGCGACGGTTCATGGCATTCCTCTCTGGATACGGCAAATTTCGGCGGCAGCACACAGGCCACCGGGAGGCACGGGGTCGAACACCCGCACCAAGGCGGCACTTGGCACCGTGGCGGCACCGCCCCCCAGCAGCAGGCCGCCCAGCCAGACACCCGAGGCCAGGGCCAGCCCGCTCGCCAACCCCGCAGGCATCCAGCCCAGCCAGTTCGACCAGACCGCCCTGCCCGAGCGGCCCGCATCAGGGCGCGCGGGTCGCCACCCCTGCGGCGGGGTGTGCAAAGGCCCAGCCGGTGGCTCGGGCAGTGGTTCGTTCCACTGCCCGGCCAGGTCCACGCCGAGCGCGGGCGACGGCAAGGCTCGCAAGCTCTGGCCCAGGGTGGTGATGGCATCAAGCCGGTGCTGGCACGCCGGGCAGCCCGCAAGGTGCTGGCGCATGCGGACGCGCTCGGCAGGTTGCACCATGTCGTCCGCATAGGCGGACAGATCGTCGTGGCGGGGGCAAGTCATGGCAAGGTCTCCATTCAGCGCGGCATTTTTTCCAGCAACCCGGCGCGCGCCCGTGCGATGCGCGACTTGACGGTGCCGATGTTCAGTTGAAGCACGGCGGCAATGTCTTCATAGGACATTTCTTCGATCTCCCGCAGCAGAAGGATCTCGCGGTGCTCTGGCGGCAGACGCGCCAGGGCTTTCTCCAGGCCCTGGAAGCGCTGGGCCGTCTCCAGCACGGCATCGGGCGCCGGTGCGGGGTCGGGGTGGCTGGCGGCTTGGTCTTCGTCCCACGGCACAAAGGCCACGCGCTTGCCGCGCCGCAGCCAGTCAAACGCCAGGTTGCGGGCAATGCGAAACAGCCAGGTGCTCAGCCGGGCATCTGGCGTCCAGCGCGCCAGCGCCTGGTAGGCGTGCAAAAACGTCTCCTGCGTCAACTCCAACGCATCGTCGGGCGACCGCGTGAGCCGCACTAAAAAGCGATAGATGCGATTCTGAAAACGGGCCACCAGCTCCGAAAACGCTGCGCGATCACCCCGCTGTGCGTGCGCGGCGCATTCTTCGTCATCGAGGTGGCTGCAGATTCCCATGGTGAACCAGGGCTTCAACGCGCGGGTGGCCGGAATGTTCCATGTAATTTTGTGACTCCGGGCTCTGGTGCTACGCGCGCCCGCGTCCTGGCATGTAGATGGACATCAGAAGGCCGCTGTGTGCCGGGGGCTCCGCACGGCCTGGTTAGCCCGGGCTGCGAAACCACGAAAGCCTGCCTTTCACCACAAGCGAGGTGCGGGGGCAAGGTCGCAAGTGTTGCGGGATGCGGATACGTGATGCAATAAAAGCTGCTAGCCAATTTCAGCGACCACAACGGCGGCCGGTTTGGTCTGCGTTGCATCGACATTCAATGCACCCGCAGCGTTGGCACACCGCTCAACAGCTCACCCTCCCACCCAGTCCTGCGCAGGCGTGGCTGGCGTTAACGGAACAAGTGGTGGGGGCGGCGGAACCATCGGCGTGAACTGAACGGATGGCGCATCGTCGGTGGTCACCGGGGGCAAGGTGCCCGGTGGGAGCGCTGGTGGCGCTGGCGGCGCAGACCGTGACTCACCGCCGCCGAACAGCCCGCGAATCCAGTCACGCACGCTGTCCAGCGGTGCATCTGGCGGCGGCGGCAGCTCTACCGGCGCAAACTCATCCACAAACCTCTCGTTGCCATTGATCACCCTGGCGCGCAACCCCTGTTGCATGAACTCGCCCACCATCGGCAGTGCGCTGCGTGCGCCTTGCCCCCAGTAGTCGCTGCGCAGCGTGATGCGGCCGTCGTTGAAGCCCGCCCAGGCGCCCGCCACCACGCGGGCGTTCATCAGGATGAACCAGCCGTCGGTGTTGTCCTGGGTGGTGCCGGTCTTGCCCGCCACATCGGCCTGGATGCCATAGCGCGAACGGATCGCCGTGGCCGTGCCCCGGTCTACCCCGCCGCGCATGGTGTTGCGCAGGGTCTGGGCGGCGCGGGCGTCAAACACGGGCTCGGGCGTGGACTGCGCAAATGTCTCCAGCACCTTGCCGTTCTTGTCTTCGATGCGGGTGATGAGCACAGGCTCGACGTAGCGGCCCAGGTTCACGATGCTGCAATAGGCCGCAATCATTTCCTTCAAGGTGACGGGGCTCGTGCCCAGCGCCAGCGAGGGCACTTCTTCGAGCGGGGACTGCCGCACGCCCAGGGCGCGCGCCACCTCGGCCACGCGGGCGGGGCCCACCTGCTGCATCAGCTGCGCGGTGATGGTGTTTTTTGAGTAAGCAAGGCCATCGGCCAGTGTCATGGGTTCCTCGCTGGGCGCGCGGCCGTCGGTGGGCCGCCATACACGGCCACCCCCCAGCGGGATTTCAACGGCCGAGTCCATCAGCGCATCGTTGGGTGATGCCCCCTGGGCAAAAGCGGCCCCGTACACAAAGGGCTTGAACGTGGAGCCTGGCTGGCGGCGCGCGGCCGCCACATGGTCGTACGGGTCAATGCCAAAGTCACGGCTGCCCACCCACGCCAGCACATGGCCGGTAACCGGGTCCTGCGCCAGAAAACCCGCCTGCACGCGCGTTTTTTCTCGGCGCAGCTTGAGCATGAAGCTGTCATCGGCCAGCAGGGTGTGCAGCGCTTCATCGGGCGGTGTGCCTTTTTCCTGCGCGGCGCGGTATTCGGCGCTTTCGCGCACCAGCGCCAGCACCAGCTCGTTGCCGGGGCCCCAGCCATCGCGGCGGGCCCACGCCTTGTCGGCCACGTCCTGCAACTGGCGCCCCTGGCGGGCCACGGCCTGGTTGGCATAGTTTTGCAGGCGCGAATCAATGGTGGAGCGAATCACCAGCCCGTCGGCATACAGGTTGTAGCCATTGGCGTCCGCCCAGCCGATGAGCTGCTTGCGCAACTGCATCGCAAAGTGCGGAGCCGGGCCCATCACCTCGGTCTGTCGCTCGAAGTTGACGCGCAGCGGGCGCTTTTTCAGGGCATCGAACTGCTTTTGCTCCAGCTTGCCGCGCTTGAGCATTTGCGACAGCACGGTGTTGCGCCGCGCCAGTGCGCGCTCGGGATTGAGCACCGGGTTGTAATAAGCCGTGCCCTTGAGCATGCCGATCAGCGTGGCACTTTCCAGCAAATTGAGCTTGTCGGCCGACTTGTCGAAATACGTGCGCGCAGCCATCTCGATGCCAAACGCGTTGTAAAGAAACGGCACGGTGTTGAGATAGGTTTCAAGGATCTCGTCCTTGGAGTAGGTCGCCTCGATCTTCAGCGCCGTGATCGCCTCCTTGAGCTTGCGCGTGACGGTGCGCGAGCGGCCGATTTCCTCGGGGAAAAGGTTGCGCGCCAGCTGCTGCGTGATGGTCGAGCCGCCCTGAGGGTCGCCCCGCAGCGTCAGCACCACCGACGACGCCGTGCGCCGCCAGTCCAACCCCCAGTGGCTGTAGAAACGGTGGTCTTCGGTGGCGATGAGCGCGTTCACCACGTTCGGTGAAATCTGGTCGAGCGCCACCCACTCGCGGTTGGCCCAGCGGTATTCGGCCAGCAGCTTGCCGTCGGCCGACATGAGCTGCGCGGGCTGCTCGGTCTTGGCCTTGCGGATATCGCCAATGCCCGGGGTGAAGGGAACCAGCGCCACCGCATACAGCAGCAGTGCCAGCGGCAAGGCGGCCAGCAGCCACACCAGGCTGTGCAGCGACACCAGCCGTTCGGGCCGGCGCACCAGGCGGGCCAGCGCGGAGCGCAGCGCAACCCAGCGCACTGAAAGGGATTCAAAAAGCGACATGAGAACAGTATAAAAGCGCTGCTAGCGCTTATGTATAAAGCGGTACACGCTATTAATATAGGAGCATTAACCCATGAAGCGCCGCAGTTGCGGCATGCTGGCCTTGGCGGCGCGGCGGCCTTCTTCGATGGCCTCGCTGGCGCGATGAAAATCCAGCAGCCCCAGGTTGGCCAGCGCAGGCGCCACCACCACCTCGGGCGGATCGCCGGCCATGCGGCTGCGGGTGATGCGCATCTGCATGATGGCAACGCTGGTCATCACCACGTCCAGCATTGACGGCACCCGCTGCACATCAGCCGCTGCGGGCTCGTCGGCGCGCCAGGGTGTGAGGCGCTGCATCCAGCCGCTGCTCTTGGGTGGCTCGGGCTCGGGCACCGCGTCGGAATCTGGTGCAGGCGTCTGCACCACGGCCAGCGGCTGCATGTGGCGGTGCAGGATGTCGGAGTTCAGGTCTACACCAATCACGATGTCCGCCCCCATGGCGCGCGCCAGCGACGTGGGCACGGGATTGACGATGCCGCCATCCACCAGCAGCCTCCCGTCTGCCCGCGCCACGGGCGTGAACAGGCCCGGCAGCGCAATCGAGGCGCGCACCGCGTCGGCGATGGAGCCGTGGCGCAACCACACTTCAGCGCCCGAATGCAGGTCCGTGGCCACGGCGCCAAAAAGCATGGGCGACGATTCGATATCAAAGTCCGCGAAATTGCGGCGCCAGAAGGCAATCAGTTTTTCGCCCTTGAGCATGCCGCCCGTGAGGTTGAAGTCCATGAAGCCGAATACATCGCGCATGCCCAGGCCCTGCACCCAGTCGGCAAAACGCGCCAGCTCGCCCGCCGCGTAGGCGGCCCCCACCAGCGCGCCAATCGAAGAGCCGCAAACGATGTCGGGGCGCACGCCCTCCTCATCGAGCACCTGCAGCACGCCAATATGCGCCCAGCCACGCGCCGAGCCGCTGCCCAGTGCCAGCCCCAGCCGGGGTGCGCGCCGCGACAACGCCATCAGGCCCCTTCTGCGGCGGGGGTTCCGCCTGTGTGCTGCAGCAGCGCCAGCATGCCCGCCTCGTCCAGCACGGGCACGCCCAGTTCCTGCGCTCTGGCCAGCTTGCTGCCCGCGTCTTCGCCAGCCACCACATAGCTGGTTTTTTTGCTGACCGAGCCGGCCACCTTGGCACCGGCGGCTTCAAGCATATCTTTGGCAGCGTCGCGGCTCAGGGTGGGCAAGGTGCCGGTCAGCACCACGGTCTTGCCCGCCAGCACCTGGGGCGCGCGCTCTGCCGGGGCGCCTTCGGGCCAGGTCACGCCGCAGGCGCGCAGCTGCTCCACCACCTCGCGGTTGTGCGGCTGCTGAAAGAAGGTGTGCAGGCTTCGCGCCACCACCGGGCCCACATCGGGCACCTGCAGCAGCTGCTCGACGCTCGCATCCATGATGGCGTCCAGCGTGCCAAAGTGCCTTGCCAAGTCTTTGGCCGTGGCCTCGCCCACATGGCGCAGCCCCAGGCCAAACAGAAAACGCGGCAAGGTGGTCTGCTTGGATTTTTCGAGCGCGGCCAGCACGTTTTGCGCCGACTTTTCGGCCATGCGATCCAGCGCGATGAGCGACGTGAGGCCCAGCCGGTACAGGTCGGGCAGCGTGCGGATCACGTTGGCATCCACGAGCTGGTCCACCAGCTTGTCGCCCAGGCCCTCGATGTCCATGGCACGGCGCGCGGCAAAGTGCAGGATGGCCTCCTTGCGCTGGGCCGGGCAGAACAGGCCGCCGGTGCAGCGGTGGTTGGCTTCGCCCTTCTCGCGCACCACATCACTGCCGCATACGGGGCAGGTTTTGGGCATTTTGAAGTTGGGCACGTAAACGGTGCGGTGGCCGGGCACGGCAATTCCGCCGGACCGCCCCAAGGCGAGTCCAGCCCCCTCGGGGGGCATCACGCCCACCACCTCCGGAATCACGTCGCCCGCGCGGCGCACGATCACCTGGTCGCCCACGCGCACGCCCTTCTTGCGGATCTCGAACAGGTTGTGCAGCGTGGCGTTGGTGACGGTGACGCCGCCCACAAACACCGGCGCCAGCCGCGCCACCGGCGTGAGCTTGCCGGTGCGGCCCACCTGCACGTCGATGCCCTCGATGCGCGTGGCCATCTCTTGCGCAGGGTATTTGTGCGCCACGGCCCAGCGCGGCTCGCGGGTCTTGAAGCCCAGATCGCGCTGCAGCTGCAGCGAATTGACCTTGTAGACCACGCCATCAATGTCGTAGGGCAGCGCATCGCGGCTGGCGCCCACCTGCTGGTGAAATGCTACCAATTCAGAAGCACCCACCGCAATCTGCACCTGGGCTGCGACCGGAAAACCCCAAGATTTCAGCGTCTGCAGCATCTCGTAATGGGTGCGAAACACCGGCCCGCCCTCGGCAGGCGGCGTGATGGCGCCCAGGCCGTAGGCGAAAAAACTCAGGGGGCGCTGGGCGGTAATGCCCGAGTCGAGTTGGCGCACGGCCCCCGCAGCGGCGTTGCGCGGGTTCACAAAGGTCTTGCCGCCCTGCTCGCGCTGGCGCTCGTTGAGCGCGTCGAAGTCGGCGCGGCGCATGTAGACCTCGCCGCGCACTTCGAGCAACGGGGGTACGCCTTCTGGCAAGGTCAAAGGGATTTGCCGGATGGTTCGGACGTTGTGCGTCACGTCCTCACCCACCTCGCCATCGCCGCGCGTGGCGGCCTGCACCAAGCGGCCGTTTTCGTACCGCAGGCTCATGGCCAGGCCATCAAACTTGGGCTCGGCCACGTATTCGATGGCGGGGTCGGCATCCGACAGACCCAACTCGCGGCGCACGCGGGCGTCAAATGCTTGCGCGCCGCTGGCCTCGGTGTCGGTTTCGGTGTGGATGCTGAGCATGGGCACCGCATGGCGCACGGGCGCCAGGCCGTCCATCACCGCGCCAATCACACGCTGCGTGGGCGAATCGGCAGTGATGAGCTCGGGGTGCGCGGCCTCCAGAGCCTGCAGCTCGCGGTAGGCGCGGTCGTACTCGGCGTCGGGCACGGTGGGCGCGTCCTGCACGTAATACTGGTGTGCCCAGTGGTTCAGGCGCGTGCGCAGCGCTTCAACTTCAATAGCTGCTTGCGCTTTATCTGTGGGCTCTGGAGCCGAAAAAAGGTTCAAGTTTTCGTTCATCTCAGTGATCCATAGAACTGCGCGCAAGCCCTAACCCATGAGACGGGCGCGGCCCAGGCCAGCGGCCACCGTGCAAGGGCCGCCCAGCCGCACGGGTGGCGTCCCCCTGCCCGCATCGCGCAGCGAGGCGAGAGCAGGGGGAAGGCGCGAAGCGACTCAGGGGGGTGTCCTCAGCTAAAAAGACGCCGCGCCAGCACCGAGCCCGCCGACAGTTCACGCCCATCGAGCTGGTCGTACAGCAACTCCAGATCGGCAGCAATCGGGTCCATCGCCATCGCGGGCAGCGGGGTGCCGTTTTGGTCGCACAGCACGCCGTCCATGGCCTCGCACAGGGCGGCGGCCACTTCGCGCAGGCGGGCAAAGGGTTGCTCGCTGCGGTGCACCTGGGCGACATCCAGGCTCAGGGTGATGTCGCGGATGGCGGACTGGTCGGGGTCTTCGGCCAACGCGGCCTGCGTGTCGTAGCCCAGCGTCAACACGGGCGGCAGGCCCGGGGCACTGGCGGGCAGCACCAGCCTGCCGGGCATGGCGCCCACCACAAAGCCCACGCGCGCGGCGTTTTGCTGCACGTAGCCGGGGCTCCAGGCCGCATGGCGGGCGCGCAGCATGAAAGACAGTTGCGCATCGTGGTCGCTGGCGAACTGATCGAGTTCGCGGGCGCGGGCCACTTCCTGCAGCATGTCGGGAAAATCGGGCGCCGCATTGATGGAGTCGGCAAACGCCTGGGCCTTGACCACAAACTCCGAAAACTCGATCTCGTTGAGCGCGCCCGTGCGGTTGGCCAACTGCACGCCGGCCTGAAAGCTTTGGTAGCGCTGGCCGGGCGCGGGGGTCTCCCACTGCTGCGTCACCTCGTTGAAACCCTCGATGGCAAAGGGCTTGCTGCCCGCGCGGCGCGTGGGCGGCAGCGCCGCCAGTGCGGCGTCGCCCGACACCGATTGCTCGGGCTGCAGCGTGGCGATGATGTCGATCAGCGGGTCCAGCCCCAGACGGCGCTCGTGCAGCAAGGGCGGCACGGGCAGCTCCATGGCATCGTCGGCATCCACCGTGTGGCTGGCGGGCTCGGGGCCGCGGTCCAGGCCGTGAAAGGCTCCGCCATCCACGGGCTCGGCTACATCGGTATCGAACGCGGGTTCCTGGCGCAGCGCGGGCTCGGCAGTGCGCTCGGGCTCTTGCGGCACGGCGCGCTTGGGCGCGTTGCGGCGCGAGGTCCAGGTGTTGTAGGCCACGATCAGGGCCAGCACCAGGCCGCCGATGATGGCCAGACTCAGTTGCAATGTGCTCATAAAAAATATTCTTGGCTATCCGTTGCGTTGCACACGCCCAGCCGCGCTTGAAACTGGCGCGGCCCATGCCAGGGACGCCGAACAAGGGCTGCCCCGCAGCGAGGGCGTCGTCCCCTTGAGGGGAAGGCGCGAAGCGACTCAGGGGTGCTCATAGTTCCGCCATCGACAAGGCAGACTCCATATCGACCGCCACGATGCGCGAGACGCCCTGCTCCTGCATGGTCACGCCAATCAGTTGCTCGGCCATTTCCATGGCGATCTTGTTGTGGCTGATGAACAGGAACTGGGTTTCTTTGCTCATGCTGGAGACCAGCTTGGCATAACGCTCGGTGTTGGCGTCGTCCAGCGGCGCATCCACCTCATCGAGCAGGCAGAACGGCGCGGGATTGAGCTGGAAGATGGCAAACACCAGCGCAATGGCCGTGAGCGCCTTTTCGCCGCCCGACAGCAGGTGGATGGTCTGGTTCTTCTTGCCCGGTGGCTGCGCCATCACCTGCACGCCCGAGTCCAGAATCTCGTCGCCGGTGATGATGAGCTTGGCCTGCCCGCCGCCGAACAGCTCGGGGAACATGCGGCCAAAGTGCGCGTTGACGGTATCGAAGGTGCCCGAGAGCAGCTGGCGCGTCTCGCCGTCGATCTTGCGGATCGCGTCTTCGAGCGTGTTCATGGCTTCGGTCAGGTCGGCCGTCTGCGCATCGAGGAACACCTTGCGCTCGCTGGCCAGTTTCAGCTCATCGAGCGCGGCCAGATTCACCGCGCCCAGGGCTGCGATCTCGCGGTGCAGTCGGTCGATTTCGCCTTGAAGGCCGCTGATGCGGACGCTGCCTTCCTCGATGGATTTCGCCACGGCCTCCAGGTCGGCCTGCGCATCGGCCAGCAATGTGGTGTATTGCTCCAGGCCCAGGCGCGCTGCCTGTTCCTTGAGCTGGAACTCGGTGATGCGGGCGCGCAGCGGGTCGAGCGCGCGTTCGAGCTGCATGCGGCGCTCGTCGCTGGCGCGCAGCTTGGCGGTGAGGTCGTCGTATTCACTGCGTTGGGCGGCCAGGGCTTTCTCGCGCTCCATCTTCGCCTCCAGCGCCTGCTGCAGGCCGCCCTGCGCCGCAGCGTCGGACAGGCGGGCCAGCTCGTCGCGAGCACGCTGTTGTTCGTCAGCCAGTGCGGTGGCCTGCTGCGTGGCGGTTTCAATGGAGCGGGACAGCTCGGCGCGGCGCGCCTCCAGGCTGCGCTGCGAGAACGTGGCCTCTTGCGCCTGGCGCTCCAGCGTGCGCTGCTGCTCGCGGCAGGCGGTGAGCTTGCGCTCGGCTTCGATCACGCGGTCGCCCAGTTGGGCCTCGCGCTCCTGGCTGTCGGCCAGCTGCATGTCGAGCTCTTCAAAGCGCGCCTCGGCGGCCACGCGGCGCTCCTGCAGGTCGGCCAGCTGGGCCTCCACCTCGGCCAGGTCGCCGTCGATTTGTGCGCTGCGCGCACGGGTCTGCTCGGCCAGCTGGGTCAGGCGCAGGGTTTCCACCTGCAGCTCATGGGCGCGGCTTTGCGTTTCGGTCGCTTCGCGTCGTGCTGCCACCAGGCGCTGCGAGGCGTCGGCGTAGGCAGACTCTGCACGGACCAGGGCGGTGCGCGATTCGTCGGCGATCAGGGCCTGGGCGCGCAGCTCTTTTTCGAGGTGCTCGATCTCCTGCGCGCGGGCGAGCAGGCCGGATTGTTCGGAGTCTTGTGCGTAAAAACTCACGCTGTGGCTGCTCACGGCGTGGCCTGTGGGCACAAACACCACTTCGCCAGGCTGAAGCGTGCTGCGGCGGGCGAGCGCGTCATCGAGCGTGGGCGCGGTATAGCAGCCCTGCAACCAGTCAATCAACACGGCGCGCAGGCCGGCATCCTGAAGGCGCAGCAGGTCCGACAGGCGGGCGTGGGGTGACGATGGCTCGGGGTGTCCCGCAGCGGGGGCGCTGTAGAAGGCCAGGCGCGCGGGCGGTGCGTCGTTGCCGCCAGAGCCCAGGAAGCCGCGCACCATCTCCAGGCGCCCTACTTCGAGTGCGCCCAGACGCTCGCGCAGCGCGGCTTCCAGGGCGTTTTCCCAACCGGGTTCGATGTGGATGCGGCTCCACAGGCCTTGCAGGCCGTCCAGGCCATGTTTGGCCAGCCAAGGGCGCAGCTTGCCGTCGGTCTTGACCTTTTCCTGCAGCGCTTTGAGCGCTTCCATGCGCGCCGACAGGTCAGCCTGGCGCGCGCTCTCGCTGTTGACGGCCTGCTGGCGGGTGCGGCGGTCGTCGTCGAGCTGGGGCACCGATTCCTGCAGCTCGTGCAGGCGGGCCTCGGTGGTTTCGGCAATTTCTTGCGCTTCTTCAAGCTGCTCGCGCAGGTTGTTCAGGCGGGCTTCATCGGGTGCGGCCAGCGCGTTGCGGTCGGTGCGCAGGCGCTCAAAGCGGGCATCGAGCTGGCGGCTTTGCTCGTCAAAACTGCGCTGCTCGGCGGCCAGCACGCCGATCTGCTGCTGCACCTGCACCACGCTGCTGCGCTGCTCGGCCGTGCGGCTTTGCGCCTGGCGCAGGGCTTCTTCCAGATCAGGCATTTGCATGGCCTGCTCTTCGACCTGGGCGGCCAGCATCTCGGCGCGCTCTTCGGCATCCACCCCGGCACCGGCCAGGTTTTCCAGCTCGATATCGGCCTCTTCCTTGCGGGTCTGCCACTGGGTGATCTGCTCGGCCAGCGTGACCAGGCGCTGCTCCACGCGCTGGCGGCCTTCGATGACATAGCGGATCTCGGCTTCGAGCTTGCCGACCTCGGCCGTGGCTTCGTAGAGCTTGCCCTGGGCCTGGTTGACCTGGTCGCCTGCGGCGTAATGGGCCTGGCGGATGGTTTCGAGATCAGACTCCACCGCGCGCAGGTCGGCCATGCGCGATTCGAGGTCGTTCACGGCCTGCAGGCCATCCAGGCGCACCTTGGCCTGCTGTTCCTCAGCGTCGGCGCGCTTCAAAAACCACTGCTGGTGCTGCTTGAGCGTGGCGTCGGCCTGCAGCGTGTTGTATCTGGCGGCCACCTCGGCCTGTTTTTCGAGCTTTTCGAGGTTGGCGTTCAGCTCGCGCAGGATGTCTTCTACGCGGGTGAGGTTCTCGCGCGTGTCCGACAGGCGGTTTTCAGTCTCGCGGCGGCGCTCTTTGTATTTGGAGACACCGGCGGCCTCTTCGAGGAACAGGCGCAGCTCTTCGGGGCGGCTTTCGATGATGCGGCTGATGGTGCCCTGTCCAATGATGGCGTAGGCGCGCGGCCCCAGGCCCGTGCCCAGAAACACGTCCTGCACGTCGCGGCGGCGCACGGGCTGGTTGTTGAGGTAATAGCTGCTGGTGCCGTCGCGCGTGAGCACGCGGCGCACGGCCACCTCGCCGTACTGGCCCCACTGGCCGCCCGCGCGGTGGTCGGAGTTGTCGAACACCAGCTCCACGCTGGCGCGGCTGGCCTGCTTGCGGGTGGTGGTGCCGCTGAAGATCACGTCCTGCATGCTCTCGCCGCGCAGCTCGCTGGCCTTGCTCTCACCCAGCACCCAGCGCACGGCGTCCATGATGTTGGATTTGCCGCAACCATTCGGCCCCACCACGCCCACCAGTTGCCCTGGCAGCATGAAATTGGTGGGTTCAGCGAACGACTTGAAGCCGGAAAGCTTGATCGAGGTAAGACGCACGGGTCAGAGGTGAAGGCAAATAAGAGGAAGTAGCCAGGGAATAACCGGGGCCGCACGCATCCACGGGGAAAACCCGCAGGCTGGAACCGGATCGGAATGATACCGCGCCGACCGGCCGCTCCCTGGCCCGTGGGCCACCTGCCGGGTACCGGCGCAGCCCCTCTGTGGAATATTGGGTAAAAATGGCCTCTAGCCCTTATACAGCAAGCGCTAGCAGCTATCAAAATTGATAAACAGATGCTGCATCGCGCAGCCCCCGGCGCTGATTCGCCTGCGCCCGGGCTGCGGCGGGCGCAGGCCCAGCGGCCTCCTCGCCATCAGTGGGCAGTGTTGGTGCGCTGCACCAGCGCTTCAAACTCGGCCACGGGCACGGGCGGGCTCAGCAGATAACCCTGCCAGGCGTGGCAATGGTTGCGGGCCAGAAACTCGCGCTGCGCCTCGGTTTCCACCCCCTCGGCGATCACGCGCAGGCCCAGGCTGGTGGCCAGCGCCACCACGGTGCGGGCAATGGCCGCGTCGTTGGGGTCGGTAAGCACGTCGCGCACAAAGCCCTGGTCGATCTTGAGCTGGTCAAGCGGCAGGCGCTTGAGGTAGGCCAGCGATGAATACCCCGTGCCAAAGTCGTCCAGCGAAAACCCCAGCCCGTAAGCGCGCAGCTGGCCCATCTTCTCGATGGTGTCCTCTACATCCTCCAGCAACAGCCCTTCGGTCAATTCGAGCTTGAGGCGGTGGCCATCGGCACCCGCGCCCGCCAGCGCCGCCAGCACCTGGGGCACGAAACCGGTCTGGTGAAACTGGCGCGGGCTCACATTGACGGCCAGGCTCAGCGCGGCGAGGCCGGGCTGCTGCGCCCACAGCGCCAGGCGCTCGCAGGCCGACTTGAGCACCCATTCACCCAGCGGCAGGATCAGGCCCGACTCTTCGGCCAGCGGAATGAACTGGGCCGGCGAGATAAAGCCGTTGCTTGGGTGGCGCCAGCGCAGCAGCGCCTCAGCGCCGGTGATGCGGCCATGCTCGATCTGCGGCTGGTAATACAGCTCGAACTGGCTCTGGGCCAGCCCCGCGCGCATGTCCAGCTCCATGGCGGCCCGCGCGCTCACGGCGGCCTGCATCTGCGGGTCGTAAAAACGCAAGGTGTCGCGCCCCGCCGACTTGGCCTGGTACATGGCCAGGTCGGTGCGCTGGAGCAGCTCGTCCACGGTTTCGCGCAGGCCGCTGAAGACGGAGATGCCCATGCTCAGCGAACTGTGGTGGGCCTCGCCATCCACCTCGTAGGGCGCGCGCAAGGCCGACAGGATCTTCTGGCCCGCTTCCTCGCTGCGCGCGGCCGCCTCTTCGGGGTTGTCGCCCAGGTCTTCCAGCACCACCACAAATTCGTCGCCGCCCTGGCGGGCCACCGTGTCGTCCTCATGCAGGCAGTCGCGCAGCCGCTTGGCCACCTGCAGCAGCAGGGCATCGCCCCGCTCGTGGCCCCGGGTTTCATTGAGGGTCTTGAAGTTGTCGAGGTCCAGCAGCAGCAAGGCGCCGCTGCGCTGGTGCCTGGCGCTGGTGGCCAGCGCCTGCTGCAGCCGGTCCCGCAGCAGGCGGCGATTGGGCAGGTGGGTGAGCGGGTCGTAGAAGGCCAGGTAACGGATTTCCTCTTCGTCCGCCTTGCGCTGGCTGAGATCCACCAGGGTGAAAAGGTGGCCGCCGTCCACGATGACCGGCAATTTCCACGGTGCGCTGCTGGCCGTCCTTGCAGTGGATGGTGTATTCACCCGAGGCAATGGTGCCGTCCCCTTCGATGGCCTTGGCGCGCGCAGCCATCCAGGTGGCGCGGGCTTGCTCGCGGTATTGCACGTCGGGGTACACCGTGGGCCACCAGTCTTCGCCCCTGGGAATGTCGTCTTCGGTATAGCCGCAGATCTGCACAAACTGGTCGTTGCGAAACTTCATGAGCCCGTCTGCCTGCACCAGGCACACGCCCACCGGCAGGCGCTGCAAAATGCCGCGCAGGCGCAGCTCGCTGCCGCGCAGGCTGTCTTCCATCTGCTTGCGTTCGGTGATGTCCTGCACCACGGCGATGTGAAAGCCGGGCGGCTCGCCCGGCGCCCACATCGAAGACACGGTGAGGTCCACCCACAGGGTGTGGCCATCCTGATGGAAATAGCGCTTTTCCATGTGGTACTCGGATATTTCGCCGGCTTTCAGGCGCTCCAGGCGGGCCAGGTCCACCACCAGGTCTTCGGGGTGGCTGATGCTCTGAAAATCGGTCTTGCACATCTGCGCCACCGAGTAGCCGACGATGTCGGCATATTTTTGATTGACGCGCACAAAACGCCCGGTCTGCGTGTCGATTTGCGCCATTCCCACGGCCGCCTGCCTGAAAACGGCGCTGAAACGCTCTTCGCTCTGGCGCCGGGCATCGTCAGACACTTGCGCCTGCGCCAGGGCCAGCGCACGCTGGCGCCCCAGCAACACCACCAGTGCCGCCAGCAGCGCTGAAAAAAGCGTCCCCGTCAGGGCGACCAGCGCCGGCAGGCGCCGCTCGGAGGGCGAGAGGTAGTCCTTGGCGGGAAAGAAACTCAGGCGCCAGCGGCGGTCGTGCACCTGGATATCCACCTAGTGCAGCGTTGCCGAGGCCAGTGGCACACCTGTCAGCGCCAGCAGGGGAAGCCCCTTTGGGTTGCTCTCGGCGCTGCCGCTCTCGCCGTTGCGGCCCTTGGCACCTGCCGCCAGGGCATGCACCGCGCCCCGGTCGGCGATCGACACCGCGATGCCATTCATGTAACCGAGCTCGCGCAGGCTCCCCATCAGGTCGTGCACCCGGATGGTGGAAGCCACCGCGCCCAGAAAAGGGGGCGTTCCGCCCACCGGGGCGGAGCCAAAAACGGGCGCCCGCAGCACAAAGGCCGTGCGATGGTCTTTTTCTTGCAGCAATTCGAACGGCGCGGACACCACGGTTTTACCGGTGTCGCGGCTGTAGTGCATGGCCTCTAGGTTGGCGGGCTGGACACTGATGTCCAGGCCCAGCAGGCCCCTGCTGCCTTCCTCGGGCCACAGGTACTCCACCACAAAATACTCGGGGCGCGCGCCCGCGGGGTGAATGGCAAAGTCAGGCAGCCCCTGCGGGTTGACCGACGTGTCGGCCCGCACGCGCGCCTCGAACGCCGCGCGCTGTTCGGCCGGCACATAGCGGGTAAACGCAAGATTGCGCACCCCGGGGTAGCGCTGGCGCACATCCAGTTCGCGGGCGGCACGCTCAAACTCGGCGCGGCTGAGCACGGGGTTGACCATGAACAGGCTGCGCAGGCCATTGACGATTTCGGTGTGTGTGGCCATGCGCTGGGCCAAGGCGTCCGAAAATGCCCGCGCTTCCTGCAGAAAACGGGCCTCGGAGATCGTTGCCACCGACCGCGCCTGCTGCTGTGCCAGCCACAATGTTGTCAAAAGCCCCGCAATGGCAACGGCAAATCCGAGCAGCCCATGCCGGTGGCGGAGCGGGTTACCGGTGAATACCATCAAAATTTGAAGCGTTGCAGTTTGACAGCCAGGTGATGGAGCGCCAAAAAAAACCAAGGAAACCGTCCCCGAGAATAGCGGCAATTTCTGGCCCGCCCTTGCTGCAGTGGCACAAAGCAACGCGCAAGGCATTGTCTGCACACCCCGCATGGCAACCCCACGCCCATTCGTGCGCAGGCACAATGGGGCCGTCACTCGCATCCCACAGCGCCCCATGCCTGCTTTTCATCCGGTCTGCCGGAATTTTTTGTCTCTGCGATGAAGACCCTTGCCCCCCCCCGAACGTCGTGGACCTGCTCCTCGACGCCGTGTGCATCGTCAAGGCCGACAGTTCCATCGTGTATGTCAGTCCGGCATTCGAGCGAATCTTTGGCTATGCCCCCGGAGAGGTCATTGGCAGGCGCATGCTGGACATGGTGCACCCGGAAGATCGCCCCGCCACCCAGAGCCAGGCAGAACGCGTGACCGAAGGCCAGCTCCAGCTGCATTTCGAGAACCGCTATGTGCGCAAGGATGGGCAGATCGTCCATATCCGCTGGACGGCACGCTGGGTGGACGACCAGCAGGTGCGCCTGGCGGTGGCACACGACATTACCGAGCGCAAGCACACCGAATCGCTGCAGGCGGCCATCTATTCCATCTCGGAGGCCGCGCAGGCGGCAGAAGACCTGGTTTCGCTGTTTGCGCACATCCACCAGACCATCGGCACGCTGCTGCCTGCCTCCAATTTCTCGGTGGCGCTGCACGACCACCTGACCGACACGGTCAGCTTTCCGTACCACGTGAACGAGCGCCATCCGCCCCCCGCAACCCGCCCACTGGATGCAGATGCCCTGTGCTCGCACGTCATCCGCAACGGGCAGACGCTGCTGCTCACCCCCGACACCCTGCCCCCCTCGGCGCCGCACATGGCAGCTGCCCCCCGGCCGCTTTACTGGCTGGGTGTGCCGCTGCACACCCAGGCGGGCGTGATGGGCGCGCTGGTGCTGCAAGGCTACTCCGAGGAGGCGCGTTACTCGCATCGGGACAAAGAGCTGCTGCAGTTCGTCTCGACCCAGGTGGCGTCCGCCATAGAGCGCACCCAGATGCGCAATCGACTGCAGCAGATGGCGCAGTACGACCAGCTTACGCACCTGCCCAACCGCCAGCTGTTTCTCGACCGCCTGAAAACCGCGCTGACCCGGGCGCAACGCGACCAGACCCTGCTGTCGCTGCTGTTTGTGGACCTGGACCGCTTCAAGCAGGTGAACGACACACTCGGCCACGCAATGGGAGACTTGCTGCTGCAGCGGGTGGCGCAGCGCCTGCTGGAATGCGTGCGTGCCTCGGACACGGTGGCGCGCCTGGGCGGTGACGAGTTCGTCTTGCTGGTCGAAAGCGGCCATGCGGTCGAACATGCCACAGCGGTGGCAGAAAAAATCCTGGCCGCCTTCAACCAACCTTTTGATCTGGATGGCAACAAGGTCCCCATGTGGCCCAGCATCGGCATTTCCATGTACCCGGACCACGGCAGCGACGAAAGCCTGCTGCTCAGCCATGCCGACACAGCGATGTACCAGTCCAAGAAAAGCGGCGGCAACCAGGTGCGCATCGCCGACCCCACCGGTCGGCCCGGCTTGGCGCCGCAGGACCCGCCGCAGCCTGATGCGCCCCACTGACAGGCTCTGAATGCCCTGCTGCGACACAGTGGTGGCAAAAGTGGCAGTAGTGGCAGCAACGAAAGTACCCCAGCAACGTCGCAATGCCCCCACGGCTTGAGGGCCCGGCGCAGCGCACCCATGCTGCGCGGACGGCAAATCCCGTATTTTCGGCCTTTCCCTACCCTTCGCGAGCCCTGCAACATGCTTTATGCCAGCCTGAAACTGATTCACCTTTTGTCCATCGTCGTCTGGGTCGGCGGCATGGTGTTTGCCCACTTTTTCCTGCGCCCCGCCACCCAGGCGCTGGAGCCCGCAGTGCGCGTGCGGCTCATGCACGACGTGCTTGAGCGCTTCTTTGCCGCCGTGCTGGTGGCCGTGGTGCTGATGCTGGCCAGCGGCGTGTGGATGATCGGCAACTTCGCACGCCAGGTCGTGCAATCGGGTGGCAGCTTTGCCATGCCGCTGGGCTGGACTGTGATGGCCACGCTCGGCCTGGTGATGGCGGCCATCTTCGGCCACATCCGCTTCGCCCTGTACAAACGCCTGCAACGCGCCGTCGCCGCCACCGACTGGCCCACTGGCGGCAAAGCGCTGATCGGCATCCGCACCTGGGTGGGCATCAACCTCGCTCTGGGCGTGCTCACGGTGGCGGTGGCACTGCTGATGTAATCAGCCCTCTTACTGGCCCTCTTGCCAGTCCTGCCACCAGCCCTGTTCCAGCCCGATTGCCACACGCAGCCCTGCCCGCCAAGGCCGCGCCATGCAGGCTGTCGGCAATGGCTGACACAACGGCAAGCCATGCACCTGCGTGCCCCGGCCCGCAGTGCGAGAAGAATGCAGTGATTCACCCTCACCAGGAAACACCCTGTCACTCTCGCTGATTCTTCTTATCGTCCTGATCCTCATCCTGGTCGGTGCCTTGCCCACCTGGGGCCACAGCCGCTCATGGGGCTACGGGCCCAGCGGCGGCCTGGGTCTGGTGGTGCTGATTTTGGTGGTGTTGCTGCTCATGGGCAAAATCTGACGCACGCCAAAGCGGCCTGAAGGCACACGCCACCCGGGCGGGCTACACGCTTGCCCAAGGCGTGCAGCAACCCCGTCGCCCAAAGCCGTCCGCCCGTCTTTTCGCTCGGGCCTGGCCTGGCCCACTTCGGGCCGGGCCTTTTGTTGTTAGGGTCGCGCTCAGCAGCTCTTGGGTTGAAGCAGATTAAAAATCAAATGAAATATGGCGTTAGCCCTTATGGGATAAGCGCGAGCAGCTATTGATTAAATAGTGTTTATCTGCGGCAACAGCAGCCCTTGCTTGGCCGCCACAGCCTCACGCAAGAAGGCCCAGGTGGCCTGCATTCGGGCCACATGCTTGTTGTCGCCGGGCATGGACATCCAGAACGTGCGCTGAAACCGCGCCACGCCTGGCAACACAGGGATCAACGATGGGTCTTGCGCGGCCACGAACGCAGGCAACACCGCCAGCCCCGCCCCAGCCCGCGCCGCCTCGTACTGCGCCAGGATGCTGGTGCTGCGCAGCGCAAAGTGTGCGGGGCGGTGCAGTTCATCCAGAATCTGCAGCTCTTTGCTGAACAGCAGGTCGTCCACATAGCTGATGAAGGTGTGGCCACGCAGGTCGTCGGCGGTGTGGATGGGCGCATGGCGCTCCAGGTAGCTGCGCGCACCGTAGAGCTGCAACACGTAGTCGGTCAGCTTGACCACCAGCACCGCACCGCGCGCCGGGCGCTCCAGCGAGATGACGATATCGGCCTCGCGCCGCGACAGGTGCACCAGGCGCGGCAGTGCCAGCAGGTCTACCACCAGCCCGGGGTGGCTTAGGGCAAAGCGCGCCAGTTGCGGCGCCAGAATCAGGTTGCCAAAACCCTCCGTGGTGCCAATGCGCACCAGGCCGTGCAGGCCCTGGCGCACGCCAGGCGCAGCATTTTCCACGGCCATAAAGGCGGCCTCCATGGCCTCGACCTGTGGCAGCAGCGCGCGCCCAGCCTCGGTGAGCCGATGGCCGCCCGCCTCGCGCGCAAACAAGGCGGCGCCCACCTGCTTTTCCAGCGCCTGCAGGCGCCGGGCCACGGTGGTGTGGTCCACCGCCAGTCGCCGCGCCGCACCCACCAGCGTGCCGGCACGGGCCAGTTCCAGAAAATAGCGCAGGTTGTCCCAATCCATGGCGGTCTCCGTGCGGCAGCCCAAGGGCCTACCGATGTGCAAATTTGCAAAATACAACCATTCCATTGTCTCTTGCACCGGTACTTTTGCACCAACGCCGTTCATGACGTCAGCAGTCGTTCGCGTGGATGAATCCTCCCGGCGACAACTTGCCGTCAGTCGCCAATTGACGCAAAATGCGCCAATCAGGAGATCCTTATGGCATCCACCCCGTTTGCATCGGTCAAGCTCCCCAACACCCTCGTCGAGCAGGCCCGCCAGGCTGCGCAGCCCATGCGCCGCTCGGTGGCCAGCCAGATTGAATACTGGGCCACGCTGGGCCAGATCGTGGAGCACACCGGCCTGAGCGTGCAAGAAGCACGCTCCGCCATCGAACAATATGAAGCCGCGCCCCGCGCGCAGGCCACGGCTCCCACCTCGGTGGACGCGCTGACCGCCCGGCTGCTGGCTGCGCAAACCAGCGGCTCGCTGGCCCAGCGCGTGCGCGAAGTGGTGCGTGCAAACCAGACCCACGCAGCCTGAGCACATGGCACGGCCCCACACCGCAGCGCCCCCGCCGCTGTGGTTCCATCTGCTCGCCGGCCCCAATGGCGCGGGCAAGTCCACCCTCTACCGCGCTTTGGTGCGCGAAGGCTTGCTGGGCCCACCGCTGGAATTCGTGAACGCCGACCTGCACGAGCGCGAATATCTGCAGCACATCGCCAATGCCCAGGAGCGCTCTGAAGCCGCCCGCGCCTGGGCCGACGCGCGCCGCGCACGCCTGCTCGCAGATCGCACACCGTTTGCAAGTGAAACCGTGTTCTCCCACCCGTCCAAACTGGCATTGATCAAAGAAGCGCAGCGCCACGGCTTTACCGTTGCGCTGTACATCGTGGCGCTGGACTACCCGGCCCGCCTGCTCGACCGTGTGGCGCAGCGCGTGCGCGAAGGCGGCCACCCTGTGCCACCCGAGCGCATCCTGGCGCGCTACCCGCGCACCATGGCCCACCTGACGCAGGCCGTGCAATGGGCCGATGCGGCCTACCTTTACGACGCCATGGACGTGACCGAAGGCGGCCCACGCCTGGTGGCCGTTCGCACCGCCAGTGCCACCACGACACTGGCAGCTCCCCTGCCCGCTTGGGCGCAACGCGTGCTGGGTACAGCCGGGACTGAATAGCACCATAAAAATCCTACAAAAATGCCTTTGGCGCTTACAAATAAAGCGTCTACAGCTATTTTTTCAGGAGCAAATGGGCAAGCCACCACCCGGTGCCACAGCAAAGGCACGGCCGCAGGCAAAAGGTGATGCAGTTGGCCCGGCCCATGGCGGTCTCCGTGCGGCATCCCAGGCGGCCCGCACTGTGCAAATTTGCAAATCTCAGGTGCGTTATTGTCTCTTGTGCAGATAATTTCGCACAGCTACCATGCATGCAGACGGCAGTGTTGCCGCCCCGTTTTATTCAGGAGACAAAACCCATGGATGCATCCACCGCCGTCAAGGCCCCCACCGTCAAGCTGCTGATCGGCGGCCAGTTCGTCGAATCCAAGACCACCGAGTGGCGCGACGTGGTGAACCCCGCCACGCAGCAGGTGCTGGCCCGCGTGCCGTTTGCCACGGCGGAGGAAATCAACGCGGCCGTGGCCTCGGCCAAGGAAGCCTTCAAGACCTGGAAGAAAACCCCCATCGGCGCACGCGCCCGCGTCTTCCTCAAGCTCCAGCAGCTCATCCGCGAAAACATGGGCGAACTGGCCGCCATGCTGACGGCCGAACAGGGTAAGACCCTGCCCGACGCCGAGGGCGATGTGTTCCGTGGCCTCGAAGTGGTGGAGCATGCCGCCAGCATCGGCAACCTGCAGCTCGGCGAGCTGGCCAACAACGTGGCTGGCGGTGTGGACACCTACACCCTGCTGCAGCCACTGGGCGTGTGCGCCGGCATCACCCCGTTCAACTTCCCGGCGATGATCCCGCTGTGGATGTTCCCGATGGCCATTGCCACCGGCAACACCTTCGTGCTCAAGCCCTCCGAGCAAGACCCGATGGTCACCATGCGCCTGTGCGAACTGGCCCTCGAAGCTGGCGTGCCGCCCGGCGTGCTGAACGTGATCCACGGCGGCGAAATGGCCGTAAACGCCATCTGCGACCACCCGGACATCAAGGCCGTGTCGTTCGTCGGCTCCACCAAGGTGGGCACGCATGTGTACAACCGCGCCACCCTCAACGGCAAGCGCGCGCAGTGCATGATGGGCGCGAAGAACCACGCCATCATCCTGCCCGACGCCAACAAGGAGCAGACCCTCAACGCCATCGCCGGTGCCTCGTTCGGCGCCGCTGGCCAGCGCTGCATGGCCCTGCCCGTGGTGGTGCTGGTGGGCGAAGCACAGAAGTGGATTCCCGACCTGGTGGCCAAGGCCAAGACGCTCAAGATCAGCGGCGGCACCGAAAAGGGCACGGACGTGGGCCCCGTCATCTCGTGCGCAGCCCTCTCGCGCATTGAAGGCCTGATCGAACGCGGCATTGCCGATGGCGCCACGCTGGAACTCGACGGCCGCAAGCCTACCGTGCCCGGCTACGAGAAGGGCAATTTCGTCGGCCCGACCATCTTCAGCGGCGTCAAGCCCGGCATGGCCATCTATGACCAGGAAATCTTTGGCCCCGTGCTGAGCCTGGTGGGCGCCGCCAATCTGGACGAAGCCATCGAGTTCATCAATGCCAACCCCAACGGCAACGGCACCGCCGTGTTCACGCAAAGTGGCGCGGCCGCACGCAAGTTCCAGGAAGAGATCGACGTGGGTCAGGTCGGCATCAACGTGCCGGTGCCCGTGCCCGTGCCGCTGTTCTCGTTCTCCGGCTCGCGCGCTTCCAAGCTGGGCGACCTGGGCCCCTACGGCAAGCAGGTCATCCTGTTCTACACCCAGACCAAGACCGTGACGGCACGCTGGTTTGACGACAGCACCGCAGGCCAGGGCATGAACACGACCATCAGCCTGAAATGAAACACCCCTCTGAGGCCCTTCGGGCCTTCCCCCCGCTCTCGCAGCGCTGCGCGCTGCGGGCAGGGGGACGCTCCCGGCGCGGCGGGGCGGCCCTTGCGCGGGAGCCCTGGCCTGGGTCGCGCCCGTTGCATGCGACGCGGGCGGCGCGCAGCGCTAGCGATAGCTGAAATGATGAGGGGCTGTCAGCCGATCGTCATCGCCGCCCTGCTTGCGTTGCAGGTGGGTGGTGCCTGGGCACAGGCGGGTGCCGCCTGCCGCCCGGGTGGCACCATGGCCGAGGTCAATGCCTGCGCGGTGCAGGACTTTCAGGCGGCCGACACCACCATTGCCGTGCTGTATGGCGACGTGATGCGGGCCCTGTCGGCCCACGAGCGCCCGCAACTGCGCCAGGAGCACAGCGCCTGGCAGCGCGATCGCGTTGCCCGCTGCAAGCAGGCCACGCGGGCCACCGAGCAGCAGCCCGATGGCCCGCGCACCTACCACGAGTGCCTGACGCGCGAAACGCAGCAACGGCGCCAGGGCATCATGCGCTGGCTGAGCGCCGACACGCCTGCAAAGCCCTGAGAGGCTGAGAGTTTTTCACCCATCCCTTTCGTCGCCAGACCCAGCGAGATTCCCCATGGACTTTGAACTCACCGAAGAACAACGCGCCTTTGCCCAGACCGCACGCGACTTTGCCCAGGCCGAATTGGCCCCACACGCGGCGTTGTGGGATGCCGAAGGCATCTTCCCCAAAGAGGCGATTGCCAAGGCGGGCGAGCTGGGCTTTTGCGGCCTGTATGCGCCCGAAGCCGCCGGTGGCCTCGCCCTGCCCCGGCTCGACGCCACGCTGGTCTTTGAAGAAATGGCGGCCGTGGACCCCAGCACCACCGCCTTCATCACCATCCACAACATGGCCACCTGGATGCTGGGCACCTGGGCCACGCCCGCGGTGCGCGACCACTGGGGGCCGCTGCTCACCACCGGTCAGAAACTGGCCAGCTACTGCCTGACCGAGCCCGGCGCGGGCTCGGACGCCGCCTCGCTCAAGACACGCGCAGAACTGGCGGGCCACGAATACGTCATCAACGGCTCCAAGGCCTTTATCTCGGGCGCAGGCGCTACCGACGTGCTGGTGCTCATGGCGCGCACGGGCGACGCTGCCTCGGGCGCTGCCGGCATCAGCGCCTTCGCCGTGCCGGCCGATGCGCCCGGCATCAGCTACGGCAAGAAAGAAGAAAAAATGGGCTGGAACAGCCAGCCCACGCGCACCATCAGCTTTGATAACGTGCGCATTCCCGCCAACCACCTGCTGGGCCGCGAGGGCGAGGGTTTCAAGATCGCCATGAAGGGCCTGGACGGCGGGCGCATCAACATCGCCACCTGCTCGGTGGGCGCAGCGCAAGGCGCGCTCAAGCAGGCGCAGCAATACATGCACGACCGCAAACAGTTTGGCAAACCCATCGCCAGTTTCCAGGCCCTGCAATTCAAGCTGGCCGACATGGCCACCGAGCTCGTGGCCGCGCGCCAGATGGTGCGCCTGGCCGCCAGCAAGCTCGACGCCGGGGCACGGGATGCATCGACCTACTGCGCCATGGCCAAGCGCTTTGCCACCGATGCGGGCTTCAACGTGGTCAACGATGCCCTGCAGCTGCACGGCGGCTACGGCTACATCCGCGAATACCCACTGGAGCGCCTGATGCGCGACGCGCGCGTGCACCAGATCCTCGAAGGCACCAACGAAATCATGCGCGTGATCATTGCGCGGCGCATGCTCGAAGGCGATGCGCCCGATGTCATTCGCTAGCTATTTCATAGCTGCTAGCGCTTATCCATAAAGCGCCAGCGGCCCATTTCATGTAAACCATGCCCGCCCGCCCCCTCAGCGACGAAACCCTGCACCTGATCGACGCCGTGCGCGCCGCGCTGGCGCAGCGCAGCGATGTGGAGGAACGCACCCTGTTTGGCAGCTACTGCTTTTTTGTGGATGGCAAGCTGTGCATGGGCGTCAAGGGCGACGAACTGCTGGTGCGCCTGCCGCCCGCACGACATGGCGAGTTTCAGGAAATGCAGAACACGCGCGAGCTGTCGCCCGAGGGCAAGATGCAGGGCTACTTCTGGATCGAGCCCAACGGCTACGCCACGCGTGCGCAGTGGAATATGTGGTTTACAGAAGCCCTGGCCTACAACCCCCATGCCAAAGCCACGCCACCGCGCAAACGTGCGGCAGCCGGTCAGCAGCCACCGCCAACGCCGCCCACGCCGCCAACCCCCAGCGGCAAGCGCCACAGCATTTTTGGCGACGAATCTCCGTAATTTCAAGCCTTTTCAGCCTCTAGCCCTTATCCATAAAGCGCTGGCAGCTATCAAATTCATAACAATTTCCGACCCATCACCCACATCACCACAAGGAGACAACACCATGAAAATCGCATTCATCGGCCTCGGAAACATGGGCGGCCCCATGGCCCTGAACCTGCACAAGGCCGGCCACGAAGTCCAGGCGTTTGACCTGTCAAAACCCGCCTGCGACAAGCTGGCCGCCGACGGCGTGGCCATTGCCGCCAGCGCCACCGCCGCTGCGCAGGGGGCTGAGGCCATCGTCACCATGCTGCCCGCCAGTCAGCATGTGGAAGCACTGTTTTTGGGCAGCAACGGCCAGAGCGGCCTGCTGGCCCACATCGCCAAGGGGGCGCTGGTGATCGACAGCTCAACCATCGCCGCCGCCACCTCCCAAAAAGTGGCCCAGGCCGCCCAGGCGCAAGGTGTGGACTTCATCGACGCCCCCGTTTCTGGTGGCACCGGTGGAGCCATTGCAGGCACCCTCACCTTCATGGTCGGCGGCAGCACCGCGCAGCTCGAACGCGCCCGCCCCCTGCTCGAAAAAATGGGCGCCAACATCTTCCACGCCGGCGCCGTGGGCGCCGGCCAGACCGCCAAGATCTGCAACAACATGCTGCTGGGCATTTTGATGGTGGGCACCAGCGAGGCCATCGCCCTGGGCGTTGCCAACGGCCTCGACCCCAAAGTGCTGAGCGAAATCATGCGCCGCAGCTCGGGCGGCAACTGGGCGCTGGAAAAGTACAACCCCTTCCCCGGTGTGCACGAAAACGCACCCGCCTCCAAGGGCTACACAGGTGGCTTTGGCACTGACTTGATGCTCAAGGACTTGGGGCTATCCCAGGAAAACGCCACAGCCGTGAAAGCCAGCACCCCACTGGGCGGCATGGCCCGCGCGATCTACGCGGCGCACAGCATTGCGGGGCACGGTGGGGAGGATTTTTCTAGCGTGATCAAGATGCTGCAGAAGAAGCAGGCGTAGCTGGGGGTTTTCTGTCAGCCGATCACAATGCGGGTGCTGTAGCATGTAGTTATAACACCCGTTGTCATTTTTCGACTGCAAATTTTTAGGTTTGCCTAAATAGCGGCAAGCCGCAAAACCCCAGGGAAAACTCGACGTGCACTGTTTTTATCCGACGAGTGTGAGTTGAACTGCAGTCGTCTAATTCTAGTTAGTCCCTCCATACTCCCGCTTTATGCAGGCCCGCATTTATTCCAGCGCTTCGCCTTTCTCAAGCGTTTTTCCGCTGGGGTTTTGGCCGTGTGGCGGGCTTCGCCTGGGGCTTGTGCGCTTTTTCAAGCCTTTTAGGCCGCTAGCCCTTGCGCAGCAAGCGCTAGTAGCTATCATTTTGAAAGTGTTGCGCCGCTTCCGTGGCGCAGCGCTTTTTCGCAGTGTGCGCCCGTCGTCAACCTGGGGTTTCCCGTTTTGGCCTATGGGTCTAACTGTGCAGTCAAGCCGACCCGCATTCTGCGGGCGGCTTACTTTCGGGCGTTAGCCTTTTGCGCATTCACATGCCCACCGCACAGGTCATGTCGCTGTCCATCGCCGTCACCCACTCGCAGGTTTTGCCGCTGGTGCTCAGTCGCTCTGCGGGGCTGCGCCTGTTGGGTTCCGGGTCACATAGTTCTTGCCTGGTTACAGCCCGCCGGCTATGGTCACACCTTGCTTGTGCAGTCTCTCCTCGGGGCTGCGTTGTCTTCCACCCTGCCGCTAACCCGGCAGTCAAGCTGACCCGCCAAAGGCGGGCAGCTTACTTTGTCCGTTAGTCCCTTCATATTCCGCTTTATGCAGGCCAGCATTTATTCCAGCGCTTCGCCAATCTCAAAGGTTTCTCCTTTGGGGTTTTGGCGCTGCGCCGGGCTTCGCCTGTCTGCACTGCGCAGGTTTCAAGCCTTTTTTGCCTCCAGCGCTTTTGCAGTAAGCGCCACCAGCTATCATTCTTGCAGCGTTGCGTCGCTTCCGTGGCGCAGCGCTTTTTCCTGGGCCGCGTCCGTCTTCAAGGCTGGGCGCCCCTTTTTGGCCTTCGGGTCTAACTCTGCGCTCAAGCGGACTGGCTTTCAGCCAGCCGCTTACCTTGGCCGTTAGCCATCAAAAATAATATTATGCCGATTAACCCTTTGGCACTGATCTCTACGCTAATAGGCGGCCTCGTTCTTGCCGGTCTTTTAGGATGGGTGCGTCGACCTCGCCTTGTCGTACTTATTCCTCGACTTTTCCTTCATTCTCAGGTGGCCATCCGAGGTCAGCTTGTCGAAGTATCAATATTCAATCGTGGTTTTAAGACCGAAGAGTCCGTCGAGGTCACGCTGAACCACTCTCTTCGCTATGAATTGCTGGGTTCGAATAATCAAGATGTAAAGCTCAATGCAAACAAAATTTATGCTCCACGAATCGGACCAGCAGACGAAGTTTCGATCCTTCTCCTAGTCGAGTCTGGCACCTTCAAGCAAGAAGATATCGTGCTTTGCTTGTCCAAAGACACAAAGGGCATCGTTGTAGCAAAGCCCGAACTAGTTCCGCCTACTGGCCAACAGCGAATTGGTCTGATTGGCGCATTGGTTCTCGTACCTACCCTCCTTTATGCTGCATCTTTAGGTTTGGACTACGCCTTCGAACAACTGAACCCTGGTAGCAAAGCGGCCATCGCCAGGGCAGAAAAGCGAGAGTCACTAGAAATCAACGGCTGGAAAGTGCCATGGTTTGAAGTGGACCAGCCGGGCCTATTTGCAGATTTCAAAGCTGGGTCCCTATCCGCCGTGGTCGGCTCGCCGACAAAGAAGGGAGATGTTGTGTCCGTTCCGGTCAGCGTCGCAAACTCAACGCAACGAGTGATTCGCTACACCCTCGAAATCAATAGCGTTGGCTCCGCGAAGCGCTTCAAGTCCTTCGAGTTGTCTATCTCAGATGTCATCGTCGTGCCAGGAGGAAAGGAGCAACGTTCCGTGAACATCGTCATTCCCCAAGGTGGGGGCAGCGCTGCCGAACGCACCGCTTTCATTTCGCTTCGGCTCACCGATATGGAAGGCAATTCGCTAAATCTTCAAACTCAGCTGTTAGTGCAGTAATGCCTAACCTGTCATTCGAGGCGGACGGCTGCGCCGCCGCTCAATTCTTTCGTTAGTCCCTTCATATTCCGCTTTATGCAGGCCAGCATTTATTCCAGCGCTTCGCTTTTCTCAAAGGTTTCTCCTTTAGGGTTTTGGCGCTGCGCCGGGCTTCGCCTGCTTTCGCTGCGCAAGTTTCAAGCCTTTTTGGCCTCTGGCGCTTGTGTAGCAGGCGCTGCCAGCTATCATTCTTGCAGCGCTGCGCCGCTTTCGTGGCGCAACGCTTTTTCCTGGGCCGCGTCCATCTTCAAGTCAGGGCGCCCCCTTTTGGCCTTCGGGTCTAACTTTGCGCTCAAGCGGACCCGCATTCTGCGGGCCGCTTACCTTGGCCGTTAGCCGCTTAGAAACCCGCTTTATTCAGGCCCATGTTTTATTCACCGGCATTCACCTTCTCAAGCATTTATCCGCTGGGTTTTTGCCGTGTGCCGGGCTTCGCCTTGGGGTGCTGCGCCAGTTTCAAGCGTTTTTGGCCTCTAGCCCTTGTGCAGCAAGCGCTACCAGCTATTATTTTGCAAGCATTGCGCCGCCTCCGTGGCGCCGTGCTTTTTCGCAGTTTGCGCCCGTCGTCAAGCTGGGGTTTCCCGTGCTGGCTTCTGGGTCTAACTGTGCAGTCAAGCCGACCCGCCTTCGGCGGGCGGCTTACTTTCGTTCGTTAGTCCCTTCATATTCCGCTTTATGCAGGCCAGCATTTATTCCAGCGCTTCGCCAATCTCAAAGGTTTCTCCTTTGGGGTTTTGGCGCTGTGCCGGGCTTCGCCTGTCTGCACTGCGCAAGTTTCAAGCCTTTTTGGCCTCTGGCGCCCGTTTATCCAGCGCCACCTGCTATCTTTCTTGCAGCGCTGCGCCGCTTCCGTGGCCCAGCGCTTTTTCATGGGCCGCGCACGTCTTCAAGTCAGGGCGCCCCCTTTTGGCCTTCGGGTCTAACTGTTCGTCGCAGCCGACCGCCTACGGCGGCGGCTGAACTCAGGGCGTTAGTCCCTTCATATTCCGCTTTATGCAGGCCAGCATTTATTCCAGGGTTTCGCCTTTCTCAAAGGTTTCTCCTTTGAGGTTTTGGCGCTCTGCCGGGCTTCGCCTGCATTCGCTGTGCCAGTTTCAAGCCTTTTTGACCTCTAGCGCTTGTGCAGAAAGCGCTGCCAGCTATCGTTCTTGCAGCGCTGCGCCGCTTTCGTGGCCCAGCGCTTTTTCGTGGGCCGCGCCCTTCTTCAAGGCTGGGCGCTCCCTTTTGGCCTTCGGGTCTAACTCTGCGGTCAAGCGGACCCGCATTCTGCGGGCCGCTTACCTTGGCCGTTAGCCGCTTAGAAACCCGCTTTATTCAGGCCCATGTTTTATTCACCGGCATTCACCTTCTCAAGCATTTATCCGCTGGGTTTTTGCCGTGTGCCGGGCTTCGCCTTGGGGTGCTGCGCCATTTTCAAGCGTTTTTGGCCTCTAGCCCTTGTGCAGCAAGCGCTACCAGCTATCATTTTGAAAGCATTGCGCCGCCTCCGTGGCGCCGTGCTTTTTCGTAGTTTGCGCCCGTCGTCAAGCTGGGGTTTCCCGTGCTGGCTTCTGGGTCTAACTGTGCAGTCAAGCCGACCCGCCTTCGGCGGGCGGCTTACTTTCGTTCGTTAGCCTGCGAAAAACCTGCATTATTCAGCCCCATGCTTTATTCACCGGCATTTACCTTTTCAAGCGTTTATTCGTTGGGTTTTGGGTTTCTCGCCGGGCTTCGCCTTGGGGCGCTGCGCCAGTTCAAGCCTTTTTGGCCTCTAGCCCTTGTGCAGCAAGCGCCACCAGCTATCATTTTTCAAGCAGTGCGTCGCCTCCGTGGCGCACTGCTTTTTCGCGGTTTGCGCCCGTCGTCAATCTGGGGCTTCCCGTTTTGGCTTCTGGGTCTAACCGGGCAGTCAAGCCGACCTGCCTTCGGCAGGCGGCTTACTTTCGTACGTTAGCCGCTTAGAAACCCGCTTTATTCAGGCCCATGTTTTATTCACCGGCATTCACCTTCTCAAGCATTTATCCGCTGGGTTTTTGCCGTGTGCCGGGCTTCGCCTTGGGGTGCTGCGCCAGTTTCAAGCGTTTTTGGCCTCTAGCCCTTGTGCAGCAAGCGCTACCAGCTATCATTTTGCAAGCATTGCGCCGCCTCCGTGGCGCCGTGCTTTTTCGCAGTTTGCGCCCGTCGTCAAGCTGGGGTTTCCCGTGCTGGCTTCTGGGTCTAACTGTGCAGTCAAGCCGACCCGCCTTCGGCGGGCGGCTTACTTTCGTTCGTTAGGCCTCACAAAGAATACCCATGCGCATCACTATTGCTTCGCTCGCCCTGCTGATTTCCAACTCCTGCTTTGCACAGGAGCAGGTCAAGCACATCGGCGTGTTCGTTGAGCCGTACTACCGAGCCGCTGCAAACGCCGCGGGCACACCCCAAGTAGCGGTGGCCCGGGCGTTTGACGCTCGTCTGAGCCTCAACGAACCCACAAAGATCAAGGAAGTCGAGGCAGAGATTCGCGCCAATCCTGACTTGATCACGCCAATGACACTGATGGTTCTTTCGATACGTCTGTACGACATGGGCTTTCGAGAGGACTCGGTGTTTTGGCACTACGTGGCAAAGGATCGAATGTTCACTATCAATCGGGTGGTGTCAGACGGAATTTCGGGTGCAATGACGGCAACTCGCGATTTCGCCGCCACCGCGGGACAAGCGATCAACGGCTACGCCTTCTGCAATCCTGAAACCCAAAGGTCACAACGCAAGCGGGCGTTTGAGTGGGTTCGCGATAATCCTTACAGAGCAATTTTCCTCCCGCAACTCGCATCACCGTTTACTGATCGAGAGGCCGCACTCAGGGAAGCTGTTAGCGCACTAGAGAACAATGTTCGCAAAGAAGCGGAGTTTCTCTCGGACAACGCCAACATTGAACGATTGAAGAAGGTGCGGCTAGAGAACGGTACGCACGCAAAGTACTGCTGGTGAAGCCTAACCCTTCGCTCAAGCGGAGAGCCAACGGCGCGCCGCCTGACCCGCGAAGCCGTTTCTCATATCATCGGCTTCGCGGGCCAGTCGTCACACCGTCGGCTCCCGCTTAGCTCGAACGTTAGGCGGCACGACCGCACCGTTCCACTCTTCCACCCATCGAGGTTTTCAGATGCCAGGCCGACGCCCAGGACCGACTTGTGTGACAACTGCTGATCCGATTGATCAAGGCACTAATTGCCGGTACGCAACTGAGCCACCGGGGCCACTCGGCGTTAGGAAGCCGACCACGCCTCACCAAAGATTGACGTTCAGTAGTTTGTGGGCAAATTATCCGAGCGATCCACCTTACGTTGACGCCAAAGGGAACATCCCGAAGGGCTTCGAGAACCAGTGCGCGATAAAGGTGAGCGCCGCTTTGGCTGGTTCAGGTCAGCCGTTGACGAACTTCCGCGGCGCCACCGTGCAAGTGGGACTAACGAAGTATGCAATTCGAGCTGAAGAACTGGCTTCCTGGCTTCGCACACAGGCGCCGATTTCACTCGGGTTGCGGTACCGACTGATCACAGGAAGCGATTGGCAAGAGAAGATCAAAGGGCAGACCGGAATCGTCGCGTTTAAGGACTATTGGGTTCGTGAAGGAGAGATGACTCCTTCTGGCGATCACATTGATCTCTGGAACGGGTCAAGACTAACCGCATCTGGATTCGCAGGTTCGGTGGTTACTGCGCTGCGCTTTGGCTTTGGAATCAGCTCTGGGCCAGGTTTCTCCGACCTCAGCAAAGCCAAACGGATCGAGATCTGGGGCATCGAATGAAGTGGGTAAGTGTGATCCGAGCGGCCGTTCTAGCGGCCTGTGTCCTGCTGATCCCAGTTCTTTGGAAGTACTGGGGGTCAATCTGCAACGAGTCTTGTGAAGTAGGACGAGCCATGACTTTGCAGGCTCTAAGCGTCGCATTCCCTGTATCCCTCTTTCTAACGACGCTGGCGTGGACGGCGCGCGCTTCCACCAACCTCCTTCGCTACGCATCGTTAGGACTCGCAGTGGTCCTTTTCCTTCTGGGCATCTATTTTAGCTTTGCAAAGTAATTCGTTAACTCCGGTGACGCCTAACCCCTCGTTCGAGCCGACCCGCTACGGCAAGCACTGTAAGGCTGGCCTGAGGTACTCTGTACATTGTCTCAGTCCAGCCTTACAGTGCTTGCCTACGCGGGCGGCTCAACTCGAACGTTAGCCATTCTGGAGAGATTGCTTTGGTTCTTCCATTCTTTAAATACCACCCCGATCCACTTGCGACCGGCAGCATTATCGAGTCGAACACGAAATGTGTTTGTTGCGGTCGCTCTCAAGGCTTCATCTATTCAGGGCCGGTGTATGGTGAGGACGACTACGACGACTGTATCTGTCCTTGGTGTATTGCCGACGGCAGCGCCCACAAACAGCTCGGAGCCTCATTCACAGACGAAGACTGTGTGGGTGGTGGAGGAGAGTGGAGTCCTGTTTCTCACGAAGTTGTTGATGAAGTGGCAAACCGAACGCCTGGATTCAGCGGGTGGCAGCAGGAACGTTGGTGGACGCACTGCGGTGACGCAGCGAGTTTCTTGGGCCGGGCAGGCAAGGCCGAGCTATCTGCTTTGGGGCCTGAAGCCATCCAAGCAGTTCAAGATTCAACCGGGCTTGCCAATGGCCACGAGTGGGATGCCTTTTTCGAGGCGCTCGACAAAGATGGCTCGCCCACGGCATACGTCTTTCGGTGTCGAGCCTGCGGTGCAATTGGCGGCTACCAAGATTGCGACTAATGGCTAACCAGTCCATCAACCGGACGCCCAAAAGCTGCGCTTTTGGGTGCCCTCCGCTGCGCTCCGGCGCCGGTTATGTCCAACGTTAGTCCCTTCATATTCCGCTTTATGCAGGCCAGCATTTATTCCAGCGCTCCGCCAATCTCAAAGGTTTCTCCTTTGGGGTTTTGGCGCTGCGCCGGGCTTCGCCTGTCTGCACTGCGCAGGTTTCAAGCCTTTTTGGCCTCCAGCGCTTGTGCGGTAAGCGCCACCAGCTATCATTCTTGCAGCGCTGCGCCGCTTCCGTGGCGCAGCGCTTTTTCATGGGCCGCGCCCGTCTTCAAGGCTGGGCGCCCCCTTTTGGCCTTCGGGTCTAACTCTGCGCTCAAGCGGACTGGCTTTCAGCCAGCCGCTTACCTTGGCCGTTAGCCATCTTGAAAAAAGTGCCATCTCCCCCAAGATTGCATCTTGGCAATCCTGCCAGTTATTTGGAGCTAAACGTTATGGGCATGAAAGACGGAATTCAGCAGTGGGTAGACACTGCACTGGACACCAAAGATGAGGTTGCTACTGACCTTATCAATGCTGGCATTGATCCATTGGTCGCACTGAAAGCTTCGACTGTGATGACCAAAAAGGGGGTTGCTGAAAAGCTCGATCGTCATTTTGGTAATAAAAGTGCCTCCGAAATTACGCATAAGGTCAGCACTCATGCCTCAATCAATCCGCTGCAGTAAACGCAAAGTGTTTGGTAGCTGGTGGGGCTAACACAGCAGTCAAGCCGACCCGCCTTCGGCGGGCGGCTTACTTTCGTTCGTTAGATTTTCCAATTAAGGAGTTGATATGGGTTTTTGGTCAGGAGTCTGGGAAGGCGTGAAGACATTTGGCAGTACTGTCGCAAGAGTTGCAAAAACAGCATGGGATATCGCAACCGGCCCATCGGCCAAAAGTACATACGACGATCTTGAAAAAATCATAGATAAATATGATTCCAGGCGCTCAAGAGAGCTGCAAGTCATAGATAGTCCAAATTTTCTTTCACAAAGTGCTGGCAATGCACTAACCGCAAAAGTAAACGAACACGAAGATAAAATTGAAATCCTTAATACGGAATTAAATTATGCACGGAAGTTCATGGCTATTCAAAATGAATTTTCTAGGCTAAGAAATTCAGCAGAACTTATAGACAGAGGAATGGCAAATATAAAAATACATGCCTCAAGTTTATCCACGCACTTCCAAAACATGCGAAACATCAACGGACTCACCGACGATGTTAATGCATTGCGAGGCGGATTAAAACATATAATGCGAACATTCAATCACAATATGAATGTTCTTGGTGCAAATTCTGAATCAACACAATTACGAAAAATAGAGGGCGTAGATGTCGAGTTAAGAGACGGAGCAGTTTCTTTAGTTGCCGCCTTTGATGCATTCGATAAGACTCGAGAATTATTATCAGAGGAAATACACACACTTTCGAAAATTGCAAGCGCACACTCCAAAGATATTTTAAATCTAAAAAAACACGCCGCAGATTTAGATGATGATCTTGGGAGAAACATTATTAAGTTTATTGATGCAAAAATTATTCCTGTTATTAATAATGCCAAAAAGGGTGGAGTTGTTTTACAAGAAGAAATAGACCATTTACCAGCAGCCGCAAGAGATGAAAGTGGAAGAATCATCTTTGAAGATGGTAGGTTAAAAATCAGAGATGACAATGATGACTAATATTTCTAAACATTCGTCGCAGTTGACCGCATATTGCAGCGTCTGAACTCAGGGCGTTAGCCTGCGAAAAATCCGCTTTATTCAGCCCCATGTTTTATTCAGCGGCGTTTATCTTCTCAAGCGGTTATTCGTTGGGTTTGGGGTTTCTCGCCGGGCTTCGCCTTTTGGTGCTGCGCCAGTTCAAGCCTTTTTGGCCTCTAGCCCTTGTGCAGCAAGCGCTTCAAGCTATCATTTTTCAAGCATTGGGCCGCCTTGGTAGCGCAGTGCTTTTTCGCAGTTTGCCCTCGTCATCAATTCAGCAGTTTCTGTTTTGGCTTCTGGGTCTAACTGTGCAGTCAAGCCGACCCGCCTTCGGCGGGCGGCTTACTTTCGTTCGTTAGCTTTGAAAGGCTTTCAATGTCAGCTCCAAAAATCAGTTTAAATAAGCTTGGTGAATACATGAATGCCACTCCGGCAAGACGGAGACGCATCATCGAAGATCAGATTGCGCCGAAGGATTTTGTTGTAGCTCGATACACCGATGCACGCGAAAGTATTATCGACTGCATTGCCGGGAAAATTTCCGAAGATCAGCTAACTCAGATAGCAGAAGATTTGCGAGAAAAAGAATATGAAAGTAAATTTACTGCACAGGATAAAAATCTATCGGCTGATGCCATAGATAGCTTTCTTGAAATATCCGATCAACTACCAGACAATCACAAGTTTGAAAAAGTGCCTGCCAATGAAAAATCAACTATAGAAATAGCAGGTGTTGATGTTTCAATTCGTCCCGATGCCTATATAAAAAATGACAATGACGAAGTGGTTGGCGCATTAAAACTTCACTTTCCAAAATCCAATCCTCTGGATAAAAATTCTGGAGAATATGTTGCAACCGCTTTAAAGGCATTTTTACAAGAAGGCACAGAAAATACAATCGATCATAAATTATGTATCGTAGTTGATGTGCCTTCTTCAAGTGTTATTCCTGCGCCCAAAGCGGGAAAAAAGAGAATGATTGATATTGAAGCCGCTTGCGAAGAGATCGGTGCTCAATGGAGGTCTAAGACAAGCTAACCCGCCACTCAAGCCGACCCGCATACTGCGGGCGGCTTAGCTTATTCGTTAGTCCGCTCATATTCCTCTTTATGCAGGCCTACATTCACTCCAGCGCTTCGCCTTTATCCAAGGTTTCTCCTTTGGGTTTTTGGCGCTTTGCCGGGCTTCGCCTGCGTTCGCTTGGTCGGTTTCAGGCCTTTTGGGCCTCTGGCGCTTGTGTAGCAAGCGCTGCTAGCTATCATTCTTGCAGCGCTGCGCCGCTTCCGTGGCCCAGCGCTTTTTCATGGGCCGCGCACGTCTTCAAGGCTGGGCGCCCCCTTTTGGCCTTCGGGTCTAACTCTGCGCTCAAGCGGACTGGCTTTCAGCCAGCCGCTTACCTTGGCCGTTAGTCCCATCACCCGTTTCATGCGCGCAGCCACCCGTTCCAGCGCTCCGCCCTGTTCCAAAGGCTTTCAAGCCTTTTGGGCCTCTGGCGCTTGTGTAGCAAGCGCTGCTAGCTATCATTCTTGCAGCGCTGCGCCGCTTCCGTGGCCCAGCGCTTTTTCATGGGCCGCGCACGTCTTCAAGGCTGGGCGCCCCCTTTTGGCCTTCGGGTCTAACTCTGCGCTCAAGCGGACTGGCTTTCAGCCAGCCGCTTACCTTGGCCGTTAGGCGTCACACACAATGCCCCGCAGGCCCATTCCATCATTCGACCTCAACGCTTTCAGCGGTCCGTTCCGGAAGGAATCGGACAGAGCTTGCGCGGTACTTGGTGCGGCACTGCTGGATGCCAGGCTTGAAAGTCTCTATAGCAGGCGTCTGCGCACCTTCAAAGACGAGTTGCTGTCGAATAGCGGACCGCTCGGAGCGTTCTCCGCACGAATAAAGGTTGCCCGTGCGCTCGCATGGATCAGCGAAGACGTTCGATTCGATCTCGATCAGATTCGCTCCATCCGAAATGAATTTGCCCACAACTTTGATCACGAACTGAGCTTCGCGAATCAGGCGATCACCGACAAATGCAGAACGCTTCGTGTAGCTCAGACACTGATTGACGCAAACGAGTATGCTGCATCAATTCCACATCGGAATCTAAGCGTCGAAGTAATCCGAGCGATGGGCGCGGTCTTTGCGCCGCCACGGCAGCGCTTCGAGGTGACAGTTGAAATGCTGGCGCAACACATTGACGAACTCCCTCCAGACACGGCGGAGTATGCGGGCCCAAGTCTTCGAGACGAACTCTGGGCACTTGGATCGAACATCACCATCAAGTTCAGTGCAGTGGCGATCGTGGGCGCGCCACCCCCACAACCTGAGCAGAGCCAACCGGCCCCAAGCCCAGAGGCCGGTGCCAGTGACGCCTAACCCCTCGCTCAAGCGGAGCGCCAACGGCAGGCCACCAGGCCCGGCCTGGCGGTACGCGGTACATTTTCGCCAGCCCGGGCCTGGCGTCCTGCCGTCGTCGCCCGCTTAGCTCGAACGTTAGGGGCATGTGCCTGAACAACTAATTCACTTTGGCTCGTTTCTGAAACTGCCTGTTCATGGGAGATAAAAAAATGGATTTATCGGCCTCAAAATTAATAAATGGGGTCAGATTCCAATTAAGCGCCCTATTAGATCTCAAAAAAAAGGCGATTCAAGGCGCCTTTTTTGTTCATGATTGATCAGATGCCTAAACCGGGCCGCGATCAATATTCGACAGCACTTCATTCACAAGAAAAATCTTGCCGTTGACCAAGGGAATGCCAAACCCTTTAAGGCGTGCGGTGTGCATCGTCAAATAAGCCTGTGCGCTCTGGGCATCCCTGAAGCAATAGACACCGCCAGCCTCATTAGCTTCCTGGTTCTCTGTCCAGATCTTCCAGATCAAGCCGGGCTCATCGGCTATGGACCGGGCAAGGCCGTCCATGGCGGCGGTCATTTCTGGCCCCCAGGGGCCGGTGTAGGGGAAATCGACTTGAAGGATGTAGCTCATATAAAACTCCGTTGAAGCGAGAAAACTGGGCGCTCGGGCACAGCGCATCTTTCAAGAATACGCTGGCACGGGCTTGTCGGCTTATTGCCCGGAGCTGCACATGGGCCGATCAAGGGGCGCCCAATACACACTTTGACAGCGCGGTTGAGAATTTTCACTTAGGAGACCCTGATGGCCTCCTACTCCGCCACGCAATGCTGTGCCAGCGCCGTCACCCAGCACGGCTCGTCGGGCACGAAGGCGATGCCGTAACGCGGGCTGAAGGGCACGCCGTTCACGCTTTGGTAGGGTTGCAGGTGCATGGGCGATTCTGTGGCGGTGCGGTGCGGCAGTGCAACGGGGGCATGTATCGAGCCGTGGGGCGCGGCATGGGCGTATATTGGCCCGTGCTGCGGCTGGCAACCCGTAGGGGCGCCGCAATGGTTCAGCATGAAAATGGCTTGTAGCGCTCGCCAGAAAAGCGCGGGCAGCTATCAAAACTGAAGCTATTCTTTCAACCACCCTGATCCCTGGACCACCATGACAGTCTCCACCGACTTCGCCCCCATGCCCGACGCCACCGGCCATTTCGGCCCCTATGGTGGCCAATTGGTGCCACCGCACCTCAAGCAGGCCATGGACGACATCAACGCCGCCTATGCCGAAATCACGCAGCGGCAGGATTTTCAGGACGAGCTGGCGCAGCTGTTTGCCGACTACGTGGGCCGGCCCAGCCCCATTTTTCACGCCAAGCGGCTGTCGGCGCAGCTGGGCGGTGCGCAGATCCACCTCAAGCGCGAGGACCTGAACCACACCGGCGCACACAAGATCAACCACTGCCTGGGCGAGGCGCTGCTGGCCAAGTTCATGGGCAAGAAGAAGGTGATTGCCGAGACGGGCGCGGGCCAGCACGGCGTGGCCCTGGCCACGGCCTGCGCGCTGGTGGGCATTCCGTGCGAGATCCACATGGGCCAGGTGGATATCGAAAAAGAACACCCCAACGTGACCAAGATGCGCATCCTGGGCTGCAAGCTGGTGCCGGTGACGCGCGGCGCCGCCACGCTGAAGGAAGCCGTGGACAGCGCCTTTGAGGAGTATCTGACCAACCCCACCGACTACATCTACGCCATCGGCTCGGTGGTGGGCCCGCACCCCTTCCCGATGATGGTGCGCGATTTTCAAAGCATCGTCGGCCGCGAGGCGCGCGAGCAGTTCCAGGCCAGGCACGGCAAGCTGCCCGATTACGTGACCGCCTGCGTGGGCGGCGGCAGCAACGCCATGGGCATGTTCACGGCCTTCCTGAACGACACCAGCGTGAAGCTGGTGGGCGTGGAACCCTCGGGCGAAGGCACCGACAAGCCCGGCCGCCATGCGGCCACACTGAGCATGGGCAAGCCCGGCGAGATCCACGGCATGAAGTGCTATGTGCTGGAAGACGCCCCCGGCGTGCCCGCCGCCGTGCACAGCATCGCCTCAGGCCTGGACTACCCTGGCGTGGGGCCGCAGCACAGCTACCTCAAGGACATCGGGCGCGTGCAGTATGAGTCGGTGACGGACAAGGAATGCCTGGATGCGTTCATGCAGCTCTCGCGCGTGGAAGGCATCATCCCCGCGCTGGAAAGCGCACACGCCGTGGCCTGGGCGATGCGCGTGGCGCCCACGCTGAGCAAGGACACCCACATCCTCGTAAACCTCTCCGGCCGCGGCGACAAGGATGCGGATTACGTGGCCAAGTTGCTGGGGATTTAACGCCCCAGCGGCACAAACCCCGAGCGTATCCGGGCCCGCGGCGCCTTCCGGGCGACAATCGCGGGCACGCATCCTCATTCACCTTTTACGAGCAATCTCCATGTCACTTCCATTCAACAAGCAACGCAGCCGACGCCTTCGCAAGAAGATGCGCGTGGGCGAATTTCAGGAACTCGGGTTCGAGTACGAGCTGATGTTGAAGCAGACCCTGACGCCCGAACAGGAAGAAGCGCTGATGGACCGCCTTCTGAACGAGTTGATACTGCCCCGCAACCTGGCAGCATCTGGCTGGGTGAGCGAGGGTTTCGTAATGGCATACCTGCGCGGCTCTGCCACCGAGGACGACCGCCAAGCCACCAAAGCCTGGCTTGCCGCACAGCCAGAAGTGGCCGAGGCCACGGTGAGCGCCTTGAAGGATGCGTGGTACGTGGAACACTGACTGCCGGGGGCGATGGAGTGCCTTTTAGGCCCCTAGACCTCGTGCAATCAGCGCTGAACGCTATTGCTTTGAAAGCAAACTGAGGTCGTATTCCCGGCCGAGCCCACATGAAAAAGCCCCCGGTGCCTTAAAAGCATGGGGGCTTTTTTGATGCCAGCGAACGCTGGCAGGCCAGCTCACTCGATCAACTTCACATGTGGTCGATCATGACCTGCCCGAAGCCCGAGCAGCTCACCTGCGTGGCGCCGTCCATCAGGCGGGCGAAGTCGTAGGTCACTTTCTTGCTGGCAATCGACTTTTTCATCGAGCTGATGATGAGGTCGGCCGCTTCGGTCCAGCCCATGTGGCGCAGCATCATTTCGGCCGAGAGGATTTCGGAACCGGGGTTCACGTAGTCCTTGCCCGCGTATTTGGGGGCCGTGCCGTGCGTGGCTTCAAACATGGCGATGGTGTCGCTCAGGTTGGCGCCGGGCGCAATGCCGATGCCGCCCACCTGGGCTGCCAGGGCGTCAGACACGTAGTCGCCATTGAGGTTGAGCGTGGCGATCACCGAGTATTCGGCCGGGCGCAGCAAGATTTGCTGCAGGAAGGCGTCGGCAATGCTGTCCTTGATGGTGATTTCTTTGCCCGTCTTGGGGTTCTTGAACTTCATCCAGGGGCCGCCGTCGATCAACTCGGCGCCAAACTCCTTGGCTGCCAGGCCGTAAGCCCAGTCACGGAAGCCGCCTTCGGTGAACTTCATGATGTTGCCCTTGTGCACGATGGTCACGCTGGGCTTGTCATTGTCGATGGCGTACTGGATTGCCTTGCGCACCAGCCGCTCGGTGCCTTCACGCGACACGGGCTTGATGCCGATGCCCGACGTGTTGGGAAAGCGGATCTTCTTGACGCCAAACTCGTCCTGCAGGATCTTGATGAGCTTCTTGGCCTTTTCACTTTCGGCTTCAAACTCGATGCCCGCGTAGATGTCTTCCGAGTTCTCGCGGAAGATGACCATGTTGGTCTTGTGCGGCTCTTTCACGGGCGAGGGCACGCCGTCAAAGTACTGGATGGGGCGCAGGCAGACGTACAGGTCAAGCTCCTGGCGCAGCGCCACGTTCAGCGAGCGGATGCCACCGCCCACGGGGGTGGTGAGGGGCCCCTTGATGGAGACCACGTAGTCGCGCACGGCGTGCAGCGTTTCTTCGGGCAGCCAGACGTCGGGGCCATACACCTTGGTGGATTTTTCACCCGCAAACACTTCCATCCAGTGGATCTTCTTCTTGCCGCCGTAGGCCTTGGCCACGGCAGCGTCCACCACCTTGAGCATCACGGGCGTGATGTCGGCGCCCGTGCCATCGCCTTCGATGAAGGGAATGATCGGCTGGTCCGGCACATTGAGGGACATGTCGGCATTGACGGTGATTTTCTGGCCTTCGGCAGGCACTTTGATGTGCTGATAGCTGGTCATGGCGGGAGTCTCCGGTGGGATGTTGGAATGAACTGCAGCGGGTTTGGAAAAATCCGTAAAACGCCTGAATTTTAGCGGCTCTGCTGTGCAAGAGGCCACCGGGCGTGCGGGCTGACGCCTTCTGCCCGTTGGGTGGCTCCGCCCCATGAAAAATGCCGCACGGCGGGCGTTGGCCCGCAGCACGGCAGATCGGTTTGGCCTGGGGTGGCTGCCGTGCATCACGGGCAGCCACGTTGCGGCGTCAAACGGCGGCAAGCACCGCGTTCAGGGTGGGGCTGGGCCGCATCACGGCATCGAGCTTGGAGACATCGGGCAGGTAGTAGCCGCCGATGTCGGCGGGCTTGCCCTGCACGGCATTGAGCTCGTCCACAATCTTTTGCTCGTTGGCGGCCAGTTGCTGGGCCAGCGGGGCAAACCGCTTTGCCAGGTCGGCATCGTCGGTCTGCGCGGCCAGTTCTTGCGCCCAATACAGGGCCAGGTAGAACTGGCTGCCACGGTTGTCGAGCTGGCCGGTCTTGGGCGAAGGGTTCTTGTTGTTGTCCAGGAGCTTGCCGGTAGCGGCGTCCAGCGTCTTGGACAGCACCTTGGCCTTGGCGTTGCCGGTTTTCAGGCCCAGGTCTTCCAGCGATACGGCCAGCGCCAGGAACTCACCCAGCGAGTCCCAACGCAGATGGTTTTCTTCCACCAGCTGCTGCACATGCTTGGGCGCCGAGCCGCCCGCACCGGTTTCATACATGCCGCCACCCGCCATCAGGGGAACGATGGACAGCATCTTGGCGCTGGTGCCCAGTTCCATGATGGGGAACAGGTCGGTGAGGTAGTCGCGCAGGATGTTGCCGGTGGCACTGATGGTGTCCAGGCCGCGGACCACGCGTTCCAGCGTGTAACGCATCGCGCGCACCTGGCTCATGATCTGGATATCGAGGCCCGCAATGTCGTGCTCGTGCAGGTACATCTTGACCTTGGTGATCAGCTGCGCCTCATGCGGGCGGTAGGCGTCGAGCCAGAACACCACCGGCATGCCGGAGTTGCGGGCGCGATTGACTGCCAGCTTCACCCAGTCACGAATGGCGGCGTCCTTGACCTGGCACATGCGCCAGATGTCGCCGGCTTCGACGTTTTGCGAAAGCAGCACTTCGCCGGTGGCCAGGTCGGTGATGTTGGCCACGCCGTCTTCGGTGATTTCAAACGTCTTGTCGTGCGAGCCATATTCCTCGGCCTGCTGGGCCATCAGGCCGACGTTGGGCACCGTGCCCATGGTCTTGGGATCAAAGGCGCCGTGCCATTTGCAGAAGTTGATGATCTCCTGGTAGATGCGGGCAAAGGTCGACTCGGGCATCACGGCCTTGACGTCCTTCAGACGGCCGTTGGCGTCCCACATCTTGCCGCCGTTACGGATCATCGCGGGCATGGAGGCGTCCACGATGATGTCGTTGGGCGAGTGGAAATTGGTGATGCCCTTGGCCGAATCGACCATGGCCAGCTCGGGGCGGCCTTCGTGGCAGGCGTGCAGGTCTTTCAGGACTTCTTCGCGTTGGGCGGTGGGCAGTGTGGCCACTTTTTCATACAGGTTGGCCATGCCGTTGTTCACGTTCACGCCCAGCTCGTCGAACAGCTTGCCGTGCTTGGCAAACGCGTCCTTGTAGAAAATCTTCACGCAGTGGCCGAACACGATGGGGTGCGACACCTTCATCATCGTGGCCTTGACGTGCAGCGAGAACATCACGCCGGTCTTGCGGGCGTCTTCGATTTCTTTTTCATAGAACTCGACGAGCGCCTTCTTGCTCATGAACATGCTGTCGATGATTTCGCGGTCGAGCAGCGACACCTTGGGCTTCAAGACGATGGTCTTGCCGCTCTTGGTGAGCAGCTCCATCTTCACATCGCGGGCCTTGTCCAGCGTGAGCGATTTTTCACCGTGGTAGAAGTCGCCCGCGTGCATGTGAGAAACGTGCGAGCGCGAGGCCTGGCTCCACTCGGCCATGCTGTGGGGGTTTTTGCGCGCGTATTCCTTCACGGCCTTGGGTGCGCGGCGGTCGGAGTTGCCTTCACGCAGCACGGGGTTCACGGCACTGCCAATGCAGCGGGCATAACGCGCGCGGATCGACTTTTCTTCGTCGGTCTTGGGGTCTTCAGGGTAGTCTGGAATTGCGTAGCCCTTGCCCTGCAGTTCCTTGATGCAGGCGATCAGCTGGCCCACCGACGCACTGATGTTGGGCAACTTGATGATGTTGGCGTCGGGCTCCAGGGTCTTCTTGCCCAGCGCAGCCAGCGCATTCGGCACCTTCTGGTCGTCGCTCAGGCACTCGGGAAACTCGCCCAGCACGCGGGCCGCCACCGAGATGTCGCTTTCGGTCACATTGATGCCCGCAGGCGCCGCGAAAGTGCGCACGATCGGCAGGAAAGAAGCAGTGGCCAGGCGAGGTGCCTCGTCGGTCAGGGTGTAGATGATGGTGGGTTGCTGGGTACTCATCGCTTATGTCTCAAGAAATGGCTGAAAAAACCACCAGCTGGGGCACCGGCCGGTAGCGCTGATCGAACAGCGCCATTGTGCTTACTTGTTCTGCGCACCGACTGGTTATTTCGCAATGTAATCTCACGATGCGGAATCAAGGGGTTAAATTGACCAATTTTTTGATCCAACAACCCCATGGCAGGTGCCCGGCCCACGCACATCGGATGGAGATCGCGCCGCAGGCGAACCTGGTGGCGGTGGGCAAAACCGCTCTTCCAGCCATTCGGTATGCAAGCGTCCCGAATGGCCCCTGTGAAAAAATCTGCGCGGTTCGGATGGCTTTGTTTTGGGGGGCGGCCCCCGCCTGTGCGGCGCCCTGCTATCGTTTGCCACTGCTGAAAGACTGCCCATGACAACAATTACCCTCGCTTCCCACGTTTCCTGCGCCCCTGATCAACGCCGCGCTCGCCGCGCCGTCAGCCCTGCAATGGCCCGCTTGGCCGCCGCTTTGCTGGCCTTGTGGACCACTGCCACCCCCGCCCAGAACGCACCCCAGCTGGCCCTGCAGCGCGTTGAGCTGACTGCCGGCATGCACCGCATCGACGCCCAAGTGGCGCAGACCCCGCAGGAGCGCCAGATCGGCCTGATGCATCGCCAGGAGATGCCGACGCAAGAAGGCATGTTGTTCATTTTTGACCAGCCCGGCGTGCAGTGCTTCTGGATGAAAAACACCTTGCTGCCACTGACCGCTGCGTTTGTGGCAGACGACGGCACCATCGTGAATCTGGCCGACATGAAGCCACAAACCACCGACTCGCATTGCTCGACCAAACCCGTGCGCTACGTGCTGGAGATGAACCAGGGGTGGTTTGGCAAGAAGGGCATCAAGGCTGGCTTCAAGCTCGGCGGAGCCCCGTTTTCGAAGCGTTGATGCGTCACTGTTCGCTATTATTTATGTAGCTACAAGCGCTTTCCATAAAAGCGCTGCAGCCCCAAAAAGCACAAAACGGCCCGAGGGCCGTTTTTTTGGTGACGAGGCTTTCGCCTGCGCTAACTGCTTCAGGCGAAGTTGGCTTCGGCGAACTTCCAGTTCACCAGGTTGCCCAGGAAGGTTTCGACAAACTTGGGGCGCTGGTTGCGGTAGTCAATGTAATAGGCGTGTTCCCACACGTCCACCGTGAGCAGCGCCTTGTCGGCGGTGGTCAGCGGCGTGCCGGCGGCGCCGGTGTTAACGATGTCCACGCTGCCATCGGGCTTCTTCACCAGCCACGTCCAGCCCGAGCCAAAGTTGCCCACAGCCGACTTGACGAAGGCTTCCTTGAAGGCGGCGAAAGAGCCGAACTTGGCGTTGATGGCCGCAGCCAGCGCGCCCGTGGGCTCGCCGCCGCCCTGGGGTGCCATGCAGCTCCAGAAGAAGGTGTGGTTCCAGATCTGGGCAGCGTTGTTGTAGATGCCGCCGGACGACTTCTTGACGATCTCTTCGAGCGTCATGGCTTCAAACTCGGTGCCCTTTTGCAGGTTGTTGAGGTTCACCACATAAGCGTTGTGGTGCTTGCCGTGGTGGTATTCGAGCGTTTCCTGGCTGTAATGCGGGGCCAGGGCGTCGATGGCATAGGGCAGCGGGGGAAGGGTGTGTTCCATGGTGTTTCCTCGTGGTTTGAAATTCTGGGATGCCCCGTTACCGAGCAGCAATGCGATCGGGCAGAGGTGAACCGGCATTGTAGGAAGATCAATAGACCTGTGCTGCATGGGGCATGCCAACACCCACCGCAGCCCCGCAAAGGCGCATTTGTCCTACAGCGGGTGCGCGCGGCGGCGGCACTGCCCACCCGCTACAACAGGCGCGGCTGCACCACGGTGACATCCACCGCGCCATCGGCCAGCGTGGCGCGCAGGGCATCACCGGGCTGCGCCTGGCGCACGCTGGTCACCGCCTGGCCCTGCGTGTCGGTGAGCAGCGCATAGCCACGCTGCAGCACCAGGCGCGGGTCGAGCAGTTGCAGCCGCAGGGCGGCGCGGTCCAGCCGATCGGCGTGCAGCGCGAGCCGGCGGTGCAGTTTTTCAGGCAAATCGGCCTCTAGCGCTTGCTGGTATTGCGCAAGCTGCTGCATTTTTAATAGCAACCCGTGGCGCATGCGCTGGGCCATACGCGCCAGCTGCATCTGCTGGCGGGCCACCAGGCCCGAGGGGCGGCCCAGGCGGGCCGCAGCCTGGTCCAGCCGCTGATGGCGGGCATCGAGCTGGCGCTGCAGCCCGTCGGCCAGCCGGCCCGCCAGCAGGCCCAGAGCCCCCAGCCACACCTCGCGCGACTGGGCCACCAGCTCGGCCGCTGCCGTGGGCGTGGGCGCGCGCAGGTCGGCGCAAAAGTCGGCAATGGTGAAATCGGTTTCGTGGCCCACGCCGCAAATCAGCGGCACCGGGCTTTGCACGATGGTGCGCGCCAGCTGCTCGTCATTGAAGGCCCACAGGTCTTCCATCGACCCGCCGCCGCGCACCAGCAAAATCACGTCAATCGCAGGATATTGAGCCAAATCGGCACCTGGCCCTTTTCCTGCCTGCGCTAGCAGATACAGTTTCGATAGCGCAGCAATCAGCGATTGCGGCGCCGCCGCCCCTTGCACCAGCGCCGGCACCAGCACCACCGGAATATGCGGCACTCTGCGGCGCAAGGCCGTCACCACATCGTGCAGCGCCGCTGCGCCCGGCGATGTGACCAGGCCAATGCCGCGTGGCTGCAACGGCAGGGGGCGTTTACGTGTTGCATCAAAGAGGCCTTCGCGCTCCAGTTGCGCCTTCAGACGCAGAAACTGCTCGAACAGGGCACCCTGCCCCGCGCGCTGCATGCTCTCGACGATGAATTGCAAGTCCCCCCGGGCCTCGTACACACCGATGCGCCCGCGCAACTCCACCAATTCGCCATCGCGCGGCGAAAAGTCAAGCAGGCTGGCAGAGCGGCGGAACATGGCGCAGCGCAACTGGCCGTTCGCGTCTTTGACTGAAAAGTAGCAATGCCCGCTGGACGCGCGCGAAAAGCCCGTGATCTCGCCGCGCACGGCCACAGGATTGAAGCGCGACTCCAGCGCATCAGCAATGGCGCGGCACAGGGCGCCAACTTCCCAGATACGTGGCGTGGCCACTGGGTTGGAGGGCTCAGACATGCGGCAGAGCCAGCGTTTGCAGGCGATGCACAGTGTGACTATTCCACAGCGATGAGCGAGCGACAGCCGCTTTGGCGCCTGGCACCAGAACCCGCCAGAAACCACGGACATTGGTGCAACCTGTTGATTTATAAAGATTTTTCACTGATCAATTTTTCATCAATCTGTTGAAGCCACGGTTTGGCGCCACTTTGCGAGGCCATGAAGCCCAGTTGCCCACAAAGTTATCCACAGATTTTGTGGGTGAAAAAAAGGCTTTCGGCGTGTACCTTCTCGTAACCTTTTGTGTCCAGGGCAGCCCGACAAGCTGGGTCATAATCAGCGCTTGCCTTCACCCGAGCGGAGAGAGAATTGCTGTCCATCATACAAGCCGCAGGCTGGCCCATCTGGCCGCTGATCGCCTGCTCCGTCCTGGCTCTGGCGCTGATTTTCGAGCGTTTTGTAGCCCTGAAAACAGCCCGCGTCGCCCCCCCCAAACTGCTGGACGAAGCCATTACCGTCTCGGCCAAGGCCGTGCCCACGCCCGACGTGGTGAACCAGCTGGCACAAAACTCTGCGCTGGGTGAGGTGCTGGCCAGCGGGTTGCGCGCCTTCAACAACAATCCCCAGTGCACCGAGGCGGACCTGCGCGCCACCATGGAAGGCACAGGCCGCGCCGTGGCACACCGGCTCGAAAAATACCTCAATGCCCTGGCAACCATCGCCTCGGCGGCCCCGCTGCTGGGACTGCTGGGCACCGTCATCGGCATGATCGAGATCTTCGGCTCGCAAGTGGGCACTGGCGGTGCCAGCCAGGCCATGGGTGGCGGCAATCCGGCGCAGCTGGCGCACGGCATTTCGGTGGCGCTGTACAACACGGCATTCGGCCTGATCGTGGCGATTCCGGCGCTGATTTTCTGGCGATATTTCCGCAGCCGCGTCGATGCCTATCTGCTTACGCTGGAGCTGGCTTCCGAGCAGTTCGTGCGCCACATCCTGCGGCTGCGCAAGTAAGCCCAAAGCACAACGGTGCCGCCCAGCCCTTCGCCTGAAAGACCCTGCCGATGAATTTCCGCCCCCGCCAGAAGGACGAGCCGGAGATCAACCTGATCCCGTTCATCGACGTGCTGCTGGTGATCCTCATCTTCATGATGCTGACCACCACCTACAGCAAGTTCACCGAACTGCAACTGACGCTGCCCGTGGCCGACGCAGAGCAGCAGCGCGACCATCCCAAGGAGGTGATCGTGGCCGTGGCGGCCGACGGACGCTATGCCGTCAACAAGGCTGCAGTGGATGGCAAGGGCGTGGACGCTGTGGCCCGTGCACTGGGCCAGGCCGCCGGCGCAGGCCGCGACAGCGTGGTCATCATCAGTGCAGATGCCACTGCGCCGCACCAGTCGGTCGTTACCGTGATGGAGGCCGCGCGGCGCGTGGGCCTCAGCCAGATCACCTTCGCAACGCAGTCCTCGGCATCGGCCCGTTCGGGCAACGGCCGCTAGGCACCATGGCTGCCGCCGGGCCGCAGCCGCCCTCCCCGCCCACCACAGTCACCCCGGTTACCGGTAGCCCGCCGCCCACGGGCATGGCGCGTGTCTGGCGTACACGCGGGCCTGTGGCCTGGGCCCTGTGGCCAATTTCTCTGATTTATGGCGCGCTGGTGGCACTGCGGCGCGGGTTGTACCGGCTGCGCTGGTTGCGCAGCGAACATGCAGGCGTTCCCGTCATCGTGGTGGGCAACGTGATTGCCGGCGGCGCAGGCAAAACCCCCGTAGTGATTGCACTGGTGCGGCATTTGCAGGCGCAGGGCTGGCAGCCTGGCGTGATCTCGCGCGGCTATGGCCGCAGCACCCACGACTGCCGCGCGGTGCTGCCCGACAGCCCGGCGCCAGAGGTGGGCGACGAACCCGCGCTGATCGCCCGGGCCACCCGCGCGCCCGTTTTCGTGGCGCCCCGGCGCATTACGGCAGCGCGCGCCCTGCGGGCCGCACACCCCGGCACCGATGTGCTGGTGTGTGACGATGGCCTGCAGCACCTGGCCCTGGCGCGCGACCTGGAGATCTGCGTTTTCAACAGTGACGGCGTGGGCAATGGCTTTTTGCTGCCCGCCGGCCCCCTGCGCGAGCCCTGGCCCCGCCCCGTGGACTGGGTGTTGCATGCTGGCAAGCCCCCCGCCGGGCGTGCTCCCGGTTTTGCGATGCAGCGCAAGCTGGCGCCCCATGCCCTGCGCGCAGACGGCCAGAAGGTTGCTTTGGTATCCCTGCAACGCCAGCCTTTGCACGCCATCGCCGCCATCGCCCGGCCCGAGGAATTTTTTGCCATGCTGCGGGCGCAAGGGCTGCAACTGGCGGGTGCCGAGGCACTGCCTGATCACTATGATTTCAATAGCTGGGAGCGCCCTTCAGATAAGGAAATAGTCCTTATTTGCACTGAAAAGGATGCCGTGAAGCTCTGGTTACTGCACCCCGATGCGCTGGCGGTGCCACTGGAGCTCAACATCGATCCCGCCTTCATGAAAGCGCTGGATCGCCGGCTCGCGCCGTGGCGGGCCACGCCGCTATCATCCCCCTCTGCCTGATTTCCGGAAAATGCCGTCATGGATCCCAAACTGCTTGAACTGCTCGTCTGCCCTGTCACCAAAGGTCCGTTGACCTATGACCGCGAGCGCCAGGAACTGGTGTCGCGCAGCGCGCGACTGGCCTATCCCGTACGCGACGGAATTCCCGTGCTGCTGGAAAACGAGGCGCGCACCCTGACGGACGAGGAGCTGCAGGCGTGAGCCCAGCCACGGCAACGGGGTTCACGGTGCTGATCCCGGCACGCATGGCATCGAGCCGCCTGCCCGACAAGCCCCTGGCCGATATCGCCGGCCTACCCATGGTGGTGCATGTGGCCCGCCGTGCCGCCCAAAGCGCTGCGACCCGCGTGGTGGTGGCCGCCGACGACCCGCGCATTCTGCAAGCCTGCCAGGCCCACGGCGTGCAGGCCCTGCTTACGCGCACCGACCACGCCAGCGGCAGCGACCGGCTGGCAGAAGCCTGCACGCAGCTTGGGCTGGACGGTGATGCGGTGGTGGTCAACGTGCAGGGCGACGAACCCCTGATGGACCCGGCGCTCATCGACGCCGTGGCGGCCCTGCTGCCCGCGCGGCCCGAGGCGAGCATGGGTACCGCAGCCCATGCCATCGACACCCTGGCCGATTATGAGAACCCCAACGTCGTCAAGGTGGTGCTGGACGCCCGGGGCCTGGCCCATTACTTCAGCCGTGCGCCGATTCCGCACGCCCGCGACCATGCAGGCAAGGCCTGGTGGCAAGGGGCAGCGGCACAGGCCGCGCCCGGGATTGCTGCCCTGACCGGATTTGCGCCGCTGCGCCATATCGGCATTTACAGCTATCGCGCGGGTTTTCTGCGGCAGTTTCCCGGCCTGTCCCAGGCACCCACCGAGACGGTGGAGGCTCTGGAGCAGTTGCGGGCACTTTGGCACGGGCACCGCATCGCCGTGCACATCACCGCAGAGGCGCCCGGCCCCGGCGTGGACACCCCCGCCGATCTGAACCGGGTGCGGGCACTGCTGGCCTGAAACCACGCACGTCGCCACCTGATAGGGGTGCGCTGACGTAAGCCAGGGCAAGGCACTCACATGCTATCCTTGAACGCAAAGAGAGTACTGCGTCTTGGGCGTGCGCCTGCGCCTTCTGCCAGCAGTGCCGGCCGATTTCTAACCTTCGAGGATTTCCATGAGACTTATTCTGCTGGGCGCTCCAGGCGCCGGAAAGGGCACGCAAGCCACGTTCATCTGCCAGAAGTACGGCATCCCGCAAATCTCGACGGGCGACATGCTGCGCGCAGCGGTCAAGGCTGGCACACCGCTGGGCTTGCAGGCCAAGGCCGTGATGGATTCGGGTGCCCTGGTCAGCGATGACATCATCATTGGACTCGTCAAGGAACGCATCACGCAACCAGATTGCGCCAACGGCTTCCTGTTTGACGGCTTCCCCCGCACCATTCCGCAAGCCGACGCCATGAAGGAAGCCGGCGTCAAGCTGGACTACGTGCTGGAGATCGATGTGCCGTTTGACGCCATCATTGAGCGCATGAGCGGCCGCCGCTCGCACCCTGCCAGCGGCCGCACCTACCACGTCAAGTTCAATCCGCCCAAGGTGGCAGGCAAGGACGACGTGACAGGAGAGGAACTGATCCAGCGCGAAGACGACAAGGAAGAAACTGTCAAGAAGCGGCTGCAGGTGTACAGCGACCAGACCCGCCCCCTGGTGGACTACTACAGCAACTGGGCCAAGGCCCAGCCGGGCGCAGCCCCCAAATACCGCGCCATCAGCGGCACGGGCAGCGTTGAAGAGATCACGGCACGCGCCCTGCAGGCACTGTCCAGCTAAAGCGCTCCACGTTGGGGTAACGCACCGGCCTTTGTCCGGTGCGGCAAGCGCGCGGCCAGTGTTGCACCTTGCATGCACCGCGGCGTTGGCGGCCACCGCGGCACAACCATAAAGCCGTTACGCCAGTAGTTCCAGCATCAGCGAGATGCGCGCCTTCACCGCAGACAAGCCCCGGGAAACCGCAAACGTATCGCCGGGCTTGGGCAAAATCTGGCCCTCCGGGCAGCGCGTGGAACGCACCACACGCACTCCGGCAGCCTGGGCGCGCAGCAGTGCGCCTTCCAGTGCACGGTGGATCGTTCCGTTCCCCGTGGCGGCCACCACGATGCCCTGCACACCATCGCGCACCAGTGAATCCACCAGAGCACCGGTGGCACCGGCATAACTTAGAACCACCTCGACCCGGGGCCATTGCACACAAGATGCTATGTTTTTCATAGCTAATAGCGCTTGTTTTGATTGGCCTGAAGGCCAATTTTTCACTAAACGTACAGCACCCTCCTCCACCCAGCCCAAAGGCCCGGCATCGCCTGAGCTGAACGCATCCACGCGGTAGGGGTGCACTTTCTGGACACGCTGAGCGCAGTGCACCGCGCCGGCTGCCACCACCACAACGCCCCGGGCGCCTGGAGTCGTTGCCACGGCAACGGCATCCAGCAGGTTCTGCGGGCCATCGGGCACCAATGCCGTTGCGGGTCGCATCGCGCAGGTCAGTACCACCGGCTTATGGGCATCCAGCACCGACTGCAAGAACCACGCGGTCTCTTCCAGCGTGTCGGTGCCGTGGGTGATAACCACGCCGCGCACGTCGGGGTCGGCGAGAGCGCTGGCACAACGCTGTGCAAGCGCGCCCCACACACTGAACTCCATGTCCTTGCTGTCCAGCTGCGCAATCTGCTCGGCGACCAGACTGCCACCTGACGCCGCTTGCAGGCCGGGTACGGCATGCAACAACTGCTCGACCCCCACCTGTGCAGCGGTGTAGCCGATGTTGTCGTCTGCGGCAGCCGCCGTGCCGGCGATGGTCCCCCCCGTCCCCAGCACCACAATTTTTTGTCCGCGCACTTGCATCCTTTGAAAAACTGGTGAAAAATACAGTTACTGGATTAAAAAACAGTTATCCGCCACCACTGTGGCACGCACCGGAAACGCCATGCTCGACCATCCCAAGCTCACCGCCCGCCAGCAACAAATCCTGGACCTGATCCAGGTGGCTATTTCCCGCACCGGCGCGCCGCCTACACGGGCCGAAATCGCCACCGAGCTGGGCTTCAAGTCGGCCAACGCCGCAGAAGAGCACTTGCAGGCCCTTGCGCGCAAGGGCGTCATCGAGTTGGTCAGCGGCACCTCCCGCGGTATCCGCTTGCGCAACGAAACGGTGCGCTCCATCAATGCGGCACGCGGCACCCAGTTCAGTCTGCCCATGCCAGGGTTGTCGCAGCTGGTTCTACCCCTCATTGGTCGCGTGGCCGCTGGCTCGCCCATTCTCGCGCAGGAACATGTGGACCAGACCTACAGCGTGGAAAACAGCCTGTTCCAGCACAAGCCCGACTACCTTCTCAAGGTGCGCGGCATGTCCATGCGCGACGCCGGCATCATCGATGGCGACCTGCTTGCCGTTCAGTCCACTCGGGAGGCCCGAAACGGCCAGATTGTGGTGGCAAGGCTGGGCGATGATGTCACCGTCAAACGCCTGCGCCGCACGGCCAGCACCATCGAGTTGCTTCCCGAAAATCCCGACTACCCGGTCATAGTTGTCCAACCCGGAGAGGTTTTCGAGATTGAAGGCCTGGCTGTGGGTCTGATCCGCAACACCATGCTCATGTAATTTCCTCCACCTGCTGCGTGCCTCAGGTGGTGGGCGTTTGGAAAAACCTTATGGTTTTCCAGCCCTGAGAGCGCGCACCATTTTGCAATCCTGCCTGTGCTCAACCTCTGATTGACGGAGTTTTCACATGCGTCTTGCCTTCTCCACTTTCTCTGCGCTTTCTCAATCGTTTTCTGCACTCGCACACTGGCTTCACCCGAGTCGTGGCGAGCTTTCGAGCAGTGCTGCGGCACCTACAGCGAGCACTGCCAGCGTCTGCAGCCAAGGCCCCTTACCGGGCGCGGTCTCCGGTATTGCCGGGCGGTCGAAACCTCCGTTGCGCCAGCTGGCAAGCGTCGGCATGTCTGTACCGCGCAGCCACATCACACATCGCGTACACAGTGCGACGTCGGGCACTTTCGCGCCTGGTGCATCCAGTCACCGAAACACCCGACGCCCGGTACGCGTGCTGCACCCAGCAGCCCGCTCAGAGGTCGGGCGCATGGTCATCGCGGGCCGCATGGCCGACGTCTGCGCCGAGCTGGAGCGCATGGCGGCGCGCGATACATGGCATCACTGATGCCGGTGTCCCAATATCCAAAACTGCGAGCGCCACAAAACGTTGCATTCTGATAGCGGCCTTCTGGCCCGAGCAGGCTTCGACCAGTCCACGCCAAGGCACAATGTCGGGATGAATATTGTGATATTGGATGACTATCAGGATGCGGTGCGCAAACTCCACTGCGCAAGCCGACTTGATCCCTATTCTGCGAAGGTTTACACCAACACGGTGAAAGGTCAAGGACAGTTGGCCGTGCGCCTGAAGGATGCCGACATCATCGTGCTTGTGCGTGAACGCACCCAGATCACGCGCCAGCTGGTCGAGAAACTACCCCGACTGAAGCTGATTGCCCAAACCGGCAAGATAGGTAGCCATATCGATGTGGCAGCCTGCACCGAACGCGGCATTGCGGTAGCAGAGGGGGTTGGATCGCCTGTGGCGCCGGCGGAACTCACCTGGGCGCTCGTGATGGCGGCCACGCGACGGTTACCGCAGTACATTGCCAACCTCAAGCACGGCGCGTGGCAGCAGTCCGGGCTCAAGGCGGCCTCCATGCCTCCCAACTTCTGCATCGGCAGCGTGTTGCGCGGAAAAACGCTGGGAATCTGGGGTTATGGCCGTATTGGTCAACTGGTGGCTGGTTATGGCCGCGCGTTTGGCATGAACGTGCGCGTTTGGGGTCGCGAAGCGTCCCGCGCCCAAGCCCTGACCGATGGTTACCAGGCGGCCACCAATCGGGAAGAGTTTTTCTCGCAATGCGATGTGCTGTCCCTGCACCTGCGGCTCAATGGCGAGACCCGCGGCATCATTTCACTGGAAGACCTTTCGTGCATGAAGCCCACCGCGCTGCTGGTCAACACCTCGCGGGCTGAACTGATTGAGCCCGATGCCCTGATTGCCGCTCTGAATCGCGGCCGCCCCGGCCTGGCTGCCGTGGACGTTTTTGAAAGTGAACCCATCCTGCAAGGCCATGCCCTGCTGCGCCTGGAGAACTGCATCTGTACGCCCCACATCGGGTATGTCGAGCAGGACAGCTACGAACTGTATTTCGGTGCTGCCTTTGATAACGTGGTGAACTTCATCAAGGGGACGCCCACCAATATCGCCAATCCCGGTGCGCTGCAAGTGCGACGTTGAGGCTTGGTCGTTCCCCCTACGTTGCTAAAGCGCCTGAACAAAAAGGCTTCCCGAGGGAAGCCTTTTTGTTGGGCAGCATCCAGAGCTGCTGCCCGCCGACTCTCTCAATTTAGTTCAGAGGGGTCTTTTTGCCATCCTTGTAGACATACAACGTGATGGCTGGGTTCTTCATTTCTCCGTTAGGCTCAAAGGAGATCGTCGAGGTCACGCCCTTGAACTGCGATTTCAGCAATTCGGGGGTATAGACCTTGGGGTCCACGGAATTGGCGCGTTTCATGGCGTCGACAATCAGGTGAGTAGCGTCGTAGGTGTAGGGGCTGTAGAGTTGGAACTGACCTGGGTACTTGGCGTCGTACTTGGCTTTCCACGCCTTGCCGCCGGGCATCTTGTCGAGCGACGCACCACCTTCAGCGCACACCACGTTGGACAGGGTCTTGGCGCCGGCAGCCAGCTTGGCAATTTCAGCGGTGCAGATGCCGTCACCACCAAAATACTTCACGTTGCCCATGCCCAGCTGTTCCATCTGGCGCAGCATCGGACCGCCTTGGGGATCCATGCCACCGAAGAAGATGGCATCAGGGTTCTTGGACTTGATAGCCGTCAGGATGGCCATGAAGTCGGTGGCCTTGTCGGTAGTGAACTGCTCGTCCACAACCTTCATGCCCTTTTCGGCGGCAACCTTCTTGAACACATTGGCCACACCCTGGCCATAGGCCGTGCGATCGTCAACGATAGCCACCGTCTTGAGCTTCAGGGTGTCAGCGGCATAGAACGCCATGCCTGCGCCCAAGGCGTTGTCGTTGGCAATAATACGGAAGGTGGTCTTGTATCCAGGCTTCGTCAGGTTGGGGTTGGTAGCCGCACCCGTAACGTGAGGAATACCGCAGTCGTTATAGACCTTGGACGCAGGAATGGTCGTACCGGAGTTCAGGTGACCCACGACGCCAGCCACTTTGGCATCGCACAGTTTTTGTGCAGCAGCCGTGCCCTGCTTGGGATCTGCTGCATCGTCTTCCGCCTGCAACTCGAACTTGATCTTCTTGCCACCGATGGTGACGCCCTGAGCGTTCAACTCTTCAATGGCCATGCGCGCGCCATTTTCGTTGTCCTTGCCGTAGTGGGCTTGGGCGCCGGATACCGGAGCCACGTGGCCGATTTTGACCACTTGCTCTTGTGCAGAGGCCATACCAGCAACAGCTGCGATAGCAGCAACCACGGTCAGTTTCAACTTCAATTGCATATCAATCTCCAGTAAAGATAAACGCTGAGAATTGTTCTTGTGTCTCAACGCAGGCGAACATATCGCAATTTACGGGCCAGATCATTAGGGAACACGCCTAAATGCGAGTGAAACCACAGGGATATACCCTGTCATCCAATGGACTACGACGGATTGCCGCTAGCCAGCTCGTCAGCCACCGCCTCATAAACCGCATGCCGCACCACCGATTCGATTTCTTCCCGCAAACGGGGCAGTACGGACCGGGTCTGCTCCTGCACTACCAGTGCAATCGCCTCGCGCAACCTTTGGTCGAGCACCACATCCACACGCTGCATCACCCGGTGCACCATGTACTCCTCCATGCCCGGCGGCAAGGGGCGGCGCGCGGCGGGCGCCGGGACGTGCTGAGCGCTGGCGACGTCCGCCAGCTCGTTGGTCGGAGATCGCACCGGCACGACGGGAACTGCAATCCTTGCCTGGATTGATGGCGCGGACGGTGAAATGGCAGGGGTAAGCACCTTGGTCGATGTGGCAGCTTGCGCCACTGGCACTGAAACGGGGAGTACATCTGGCCCCTGCACCACTTCGGTGAGAGTCGGTACAAAACGAGGAAGTGGCTTGGGAGGGTGAGGCATCAGTCGACCTTCAACACGAGGTCATGGCGTGTGATTGCATAGCCCTGTGACGCATAGTGGCGCCAACGCGCACGCGCTTCACCGCGGTCCACCTCATCGGTGGCACTGACCACCTCTACCAGACGCTCGAAACTACCAAACCCGGGCGGCACGGCGCCCCCCAGATTCAGCAACATCTCGTGATGTGGTCCCTGCTGCACATCCACGGCAAGCACCACAGGGGAGAACCGCAAAAGCTCTTCCCCTGCGTCGCTGCGGCAATGGGCCACGTAATCCTGGGGCGTCATGTTCCAGAGCATGTCGTCGAGTTCAGCCAGCGTTTGTGCGGAACCTGTGATCATGAGCTGTACGCCACTGCGCAGTGCCTTGCGGGCAAACCGGCAGGCGTAGGCCATTTTGTCTGGCGCATTGAAGTGGAAAGCGATTTCCGTCATGACGCTCTCAAGCAGGCTTCGATTGAAACTTGCGCCGGGAAGGTAGAGCGGGCTTAACAGCCTTGACCGTGCCCGTTGCGGAGCGCTGCTGCGCATGGCCCAGCAGGTAATGCACCAGCAAGCCAACAGGTCGGCCGGTGGAACCCTTGCCGGCACCACTTTTCCACGCAGTGCCGGCAATATCCAAGTGCGCCCATGGAAACTCGCCCACGAATCGCTGCAAAAACTTGGCCGCCGTGATGGAACCGCCTGCTCGTCCCGCCACATTGCCCATGTCGGCGAAATTGCTCTTCAACCCTTCCGCGTACTCTTCGTCCAACGGCATGCGCCAGCAAAGATCTTGCGCCTCATCCCCAGCCGCAGACAAGGCAGCAGCCAGGACATCGTTGTTTGCAAAGAGTCCGCTACGCACAGACCCCAAAGCAATTACACAGGCACCGGTCAAGGTTGCGATGTCCACCACCGCTGCCGGCTTGAAGCGCGCGGCATAAGTCAACACGTCACAAAGTACCAACCGACCTTCCGCGTCTGTGTTCAATACCTCGATCGTCTGACCGCTCATGCTGGTAACCACATCACCGGGCTTCACCGCCCGACCGTCCGGCATGTTCTCGCACGCAGGAATGAGGCCCACCACATTGATTGCGGGCTGCAATTCTCCAAGAGCGCGAAATACACCCAGCACACTCGCCGCGCCGCACATGTCGAATTTCATTTCGTCCATCTCGGCGGCAGGCTTGATGGAGATGCCGCCGGTGTCAAAAGTGATGCCTTTGCCCACGAGCACCACCGGGGCATCGGACTTGCTCGCACCACTGTAACGAAGTTCGATCAGCCGCAACGGCTCCTCGGAGCCTCGTGCAACGGCCATGAATGCCCCCATGCCAAGTCGGGCAACTTCGGCAGGGCCGTGCACCTTGCACTGGATGCGGGGCTGGCTGCCAAGGGACTTGGCGGCATCTGCCAAAAGACTCGGCGTTGCGTGATTGGCCGGACGGTTTCCCCATTCGCGGGCAAACTCCACCCCCGCCACAAGACCCACCCCGTGCGCAAACGCCTCGCGAACCGGTTCTGCATGAACGACGCCGATCACCACCCGATTCAGGGTGCGCGCTTCGGCCTTGGGCTTGGTGGTGGCATAAACATAACTGGCATCCGCAACTGCCTGCACTGCAGCACTTACGCCATCTGGCTGGGCTTCGCCAGCAAAACACACTACCGCTCGCTTGACCTGAGGCAGCTTGAAAGTTGTCGCAATGGCTTGTAAGGCCTGGCGAATGGCGCGGGCCGAGCCGTTGCCTGCGCCCAACAGTACAACGCGACGTGCGCTGACAGCGGGTGCCAGATAGAGTTGGAGGTGTGTGCCGGCCTTGGCCTTCAGATCGCCACATTTGAGTGCATGGGCAGCAAGCACCGACAAGGCGTCCTGCCCCGGCCTGAAGCCCTCGGGTACCAACACGACAAGTAGATCGCATTTTTCGGTAGCAGCAGCCGTCAACTCCAGCGTCTTCAGATCAAAGTTCATAATCGGTGTTTTCCTTCGAGCCAATGTTATTCGATTCATCCATTCGCAGAGAGCTGGCGCGGAGCTTTGGCGCCACGCTCGTGGTGCTCGTCACGGTAGTCATGACCATGATGCTGATCCGAACCCTCGGTCAGGCGTCGCGCGGCAGTGTCAACCCTTCCGACGTCATGTTAGTCATGGGCTTCACGGTGCTGGGGCAACTCCCAATCATCCTCAGCCTGAGTCTTTTTGTCGCTGTGGTGGGAGTCCTGTCACGCATGTACAGGGACAGCGAAATGGTGATCTGGTTCTCAAGTGGCCAGGGACTCATGAGCCTGCTGCGCCCATTGCTGCGCTTTGCATGGCCCGTGATGGCAGTCATTGCCATCCTGTCCCTTGGGGTATGGCCATGGGCTAATGCCCAGATTCAGGAGCTCAAGACGCGCTATGAACAACGCAGCGACATCGACCGCATTGCGCCTGGCGAATTTCAGGAGTCAGCCAACGGTAGCCGGGTGTTTTTTATCGACAAGGACAGCCCGGACACCCAGGCGGGAAACAACATTTTCATTGCGGCCAGCAGCGGCGCCAAAGAATCGGTAACGTCAGCTCGCAGTGCTCGCCTGGAAATACGTGCAGGCGAACGCTTCGCATTGCTTAGTCAGGGGCAGCGACTGGAGTCCACTACGGACCAGCCAGGCCTGAAACTGAGTGAGTTTTCGGAATACGGCACCCGCATCGGTTCGGCATCCGGCACAGGTACAGATCAACTGGCTGTCAAGACCCGCGCTACCCATGAGCTGTTATTGCAATCGACCATACCCGCATACCAGGCAGAACTGGGCTGGAGACTTGGACTGGCAGTGGCGGCCGTCAATTTTGTCATTCTGGGCTTGGCTCTGGCCAGCGTGAACCCACGCGCCGGTCGCAGCGGCGGCATGATGTTTGCACTGTTATCTTTCGTTGTGTACTACAACCTCATGACGCTTGGGCAGAGCTGGGTTGGAGCAGGAAAGCTGGGATTGCCAACCTTCATGATTCTCCTTCATGGTGGCACGGCAGTACTCGCGCTGGCCATCCTGGCTGCGCGACACAATCACTGGACGCTCCGGCGTCTGCGCAAAACCCGGAGTCCCGCATGAGAGTACTTCGCCGCTTCATTCACCGAGAAGCACTCCTTGCTGTGGGATTTGTGACGCTGGGGTTCCTTGCGCTGTTTTTTTTCTTTGATCTGATCGACGAGTTGCGTTGGGTTGGCCGGACGGGGCCTGACGGCTACCAACTCTCCCACGCGTTACTTTTTGTGTCGCTGAGCATTCCCAATCATCTTTACGAATTGCTCCCGATCACAGTGCTCATCGGCACCATTTTCGTCATGGCGCGGCTGGCCCAAAGCTCCGAATTCACCATCATGCGTACCAGCGGCCTGGGCCCTTGGCAGGCATTGCGAACCTTGCTGACTCTTGGTGGGTTCTTTGTACTACTGACCTTTGCCGTGGGCGACTACATTACCCCACTGTCGGAACGAGCGGCGCAGCTCATCAAGGTGCGCCACCTGGGACGGTTGACCTCTGGTGCCACCGGCGCTTGGCTCAAAGAGCGCCAGCAAGACCATTCCTTTGCAGTGAACGTGCGCGCATTAACCCCCGAAGGCGGCATGTTGGGCGTGCGCATTTTCGAATTTGATGAAAAAGGGCAACTGACCTCACAGACCCATGCGGTGTCGGGGCGATTCGCTTCCCCTGGAATGTGGGAGCTACTCCAAGTAAGGCGCAGCAGCTTTCTTCAACTAGACAGCGAGGAAGTCCGGGTCGAACAGCTGCAAACTCCCGCACTGCAATGGCCGACCCGCATCAGTGCCGACATGGTGGCGGCCTCACTGCTCAAGCCTGACCGTATGGCAACGGTCGACCTCTTCCAGTACATCCGCCATCTTGATGCCAACGGCCAGTCCGCCCAACGGTATGAAATTGAGTTTTGGCGCAAGGTTTTTTACCCCCTGAGTTGCTTGGTAATGGTGGTTTTGGCATTGCCGTTTGCATACTTGCACTTTCGTGCAGGCGGAATTGCAGGTTATGTATTTGGCGGCGTGATGGCAGGCATCAGCTTCTTTTTACTGAACAATGTGTTCGGCTACGCCGGTAATTTGCAGAATTGGTCACCCTGGCTCACTGCTGCGGCTCCTGGATTGATTTACTCCCTCTTGTCGCTCGCAGCCTTTGGTTGGCTGGTCTTGCGACGCTAAGCCCACTACTACCCCTTTTGCGTATGCCCCACACACTTCCTGCCATCGTGCTCTTTTCCCATGGCTCACGCGACCCTCTTTGGCGCGCGCCCATAGAAGCAGTTGCCTCACGCATTGCCTTGCACCATCCAGATAGGTTGGTGCAATGTGCCTATCTTGAGCTGTGCGAACCGACATTGGCCCAGGCAGCAGAGGCTCTCGCTCAACGGGGCGCAACCCACATGGTGGTCGTGCCAATGTTTCTTGGTACCGGAAAACATGCGCGTGAAGACCTGCCCTTGTTGGTGGAGCAACTCCGCTCACTTCACCCATCGGTGAAATTCAGCGTGCAGGCGGCCATTGGAGAGGACAACCGCATGACGACACTGATGGCCGAAATAGCCTGTGACGTCTCCACGACCGACTTCAACTCTTAGACAAATAAAACATAATGATGCGAATTTTTAGGCTTCATTAGATATGAATTTGCACCAATTCCGATTTGTTCAAGAGGCAGCCCGCCGCAACCTTAATCTGACCGAGGCGGCCAAAGCCCTGCACACCTCGCAGCCCGGCGTATCCAAGGCAATCATCGAGCTGGAAGAAGAACTCGGAATTGACATTTTCGCGCGCCACGGAAAGCGACTCAAACGCATCACAGAACCCGGCCAGCACGTACTCAAGAGCATTGAGGTCATCATGCGCGAGGTTGGCAATCTCAAGCGCATTGGAGAACAGTTCAGTGCGCAGGACAGTGGAACCCTGTCGATCGCCACCACCCATACTCAGGCGCGCTATGTATTGCCGGTCCCCGTGGCGCGACTCCGCGAGGCATACCCGAAAGTCAACATCAGCCTGCACCAGACCACGCCCGATCAGGTCGCACGCATGGTGATTGATGAAGTGGCGGAAATTGGCATGGCTACCGAGTCGCTGGCCGACTACCCCGAGCTGGTGACCCTGCCCTGCTATGAATGGGAACATGTGTTGGTGCTGCCTCCGGGTCATCCGCTGACCCAGAAAGAGCGCATTGGACTGGATGACATCGCCCACGAACCTCTCATTACCTACCACCCAACCTTTACAGGGCGCGGCAAGATTGACCAGGCCTTTGCAACGAGGCGACTTCAACCGCGCATTGCACTCGAAGCCATCGACTCCGACGTGATCAAGACTTATGTGCGCCTGGGCTTGGGCATCGGCATCGTGGCTGAAATGGCTATGCGCGAAGATCCTTTGGGTGACTTGGTTGTGCGACCCGTCGGACATCTTTTCGGGCAGAGCGTCGCACGGGTGGCCTTCAAGCGCGGAGCCTACTTGCGTAACTTTGTCTACAAATTCGCCGAACTGCTGAGCGACCGCCTGAGCCGCGAACTCATAGCCCGCGCCATGGCAGGGCATGTCAATGATTACGAACTCTGAGCATCTGTTGTAACCGACCGATCCCTCGCATCTTTTGTACTTTTTCCCATGACCTCCACCGCCGCGAGTCCACTCACACCGACATTTCCCAGCAAGCTACCCCAGGTCGGCACTACCATTTTTTCAGTCATGTCGGCACTTGCCGCTGAACATGACGCGGTGAATCTGGGCCAGGGATTTCCTGATTTTGAATGTGATCCAGCCTTGGTCGATGCGGTGACACAAGCCATGAAGGCCGGTCACAACCAGTACCCGCCCATGCCCGGTATTCCAGCATTGCGCGAGGCTGTTGCTTCAAAAATAGAAGCAACCTATGGTCGAAAATATTGCGCCAACGCCGAAATTACCATCACGGCAGGGGCTACCCAAGCGATCCTCACGGCCATTCTGGCCATCGTGCACGCGGGCGACGAGGTCATTGTGCTCGACCCTTGTTATGACAGCTACGCCCCCAACATCGAACTGGCAGGTGGCATTGTTGTGCGGGTCCCCCTTACCCCAGGAACGTTTCGCCCCGACTTTTCTCTAATTGGCGGGGCAATCACGCCACGAACCCGCGCCCTCATCATCAACAGTCCGCACAACCCTAGCGCTACGGTCTGGAGCGCTGAGGATATGCTCGCACTGCAGGAACTGCTGGTCCCCACCAACATCTTGCTGATCAGCGATGAAGTTTACGAACACATGGTTTTCGATGGTGCTGAACACCAGAGCACCGCACGTTTCCCAGGCTTGGCGGCGCGGGCTTTCGTTGTATCGAGCTTTGGCAAAACCTTCCACGTTACTGGCTGGAAGGTTGGAACCGTGGCCGCACCGGCATCCCTCACTGCCGAATTTCGAAAGGTACACCAGTTCAATGTGTTTACCGTGAACACACCCATCCAGTACGGACTGGCCGAGTATTTGAAAGATCCTGCGCCTTATCTGCAGCTACCGGCTTTCTATCAAGCTAAACGCGACCTGTTCTGCGAAGGACTGGAAGGCTCGCGTTTGAAATTGCTTCCCAATACAGGCAGCTATTTTCAATGCGTAGACACGACAAACGTTAGCGATCTAAATGAGTCGGATTTTTGCAAGTGGCTAGTGCGTGAAGTAGGGGTTGCCGCCATTCCCTTGTCTGCTTTCTACGGCGATGGTTTTAATCAAGGAGTCGTTCGCTTTTGCTTTGCCAAAAAAGACGAAACCTTGCATGAAGCAATAAGGAGATTGAAAAAACTCTAATGCCAATCATTGCTTTCGACTCCTAAGTGCTCTGCTCAAGATGCAACAGACAGCGGTAGATGTTGCTTTTCTCGCATATCTGACCATCACTATTGAATTTTGCCCCACCCTTTTTCGCAAACCGAACGTTCACCTTGTGAACAAATTCTTGGCCAGCCTGGCGACCTTAAGCCCCCGCAGTCGAGCTCTGGGCTGTCTTGGCTGATAAGGTGCAAAGCAGACTCACCGGATACGACGTTTGCCGGCTGGCTTGGCAGGCATTGAGTTTGGTGTGTGTTTTGGCAATTCCAAAGCAGAAACGCCCCCTTCTGATCACAGAGGGGGGCGTTGCTGGGCTGTAAGAGCCTGACGATGACCTACTTTCACACGGGAACCCGCACTA